>CAVVMX010000045.1:0-105019 GCA_963749455.1 uncultured Chloroflexia bacterium | reverse complement strand
ATCCGGGCCATGCCGACCATCGATTCCGATGGATGCCGTCCACCCATTCCAGAGCATGCCGACCAGTCGTTCCGACGCATGGCGTCCAGTTTTTCCAGGGCGCCGGAATCGGTGGTCGCCTTGGTTCGGAATCAGTGGACGGCATGCTCCGGAATCCGGATGGATGAACTGACTCCATAAGAAGCGGCGCTGGCTAACCTTACACAACTGTGGCATTCTTTGCCTCGGAAACACAAAGGAGGCAGAGATGGCCCAAGAAAGGTTGACCATGCGCAAAATAGCCGAAGTTCTTCGTCTGAAGTGGGAGTGCGGCCTGTCCAACCGGGCAATCGCCCGCAGTTGCTCCATCTCCCACAGCACCGTTGCCGAGTATCTGCAGCGCGCCCAGCAGGCCGGGCTGCGCTGGCCGCTTCCCGCCGACATGGGTGAGGAGCACGTTGTATGAGCTCCTTTTCCCCAAGGCGCCGCCACCTGATTCGCGTGTCATTCCCTGTCCCGACTGGTCACTCGTTCACACCGAGCTGCGCAAGAAGAGTGTGACCTTGCGCCTGCTGTGGGTCGAGTATCGCGAAGCCCATCCAGACGGCTACGGGTACAGCCAGTTCTGTGCCCTGTACCGAGAGTGGGCCAAGTGCCTGAAGCCATCGATGCGCCTTTCCCACAAGGGTGGCGAGAAGGTCTTTGTCGACTATGCCGGTCAGACGGTGCCCATCGTCGACCCGCATACCGGCGAGATCCGCCAAGCCCAGATCTTTGTCGGCGTCCTGGGGGCCAGCAACTACACCTATGCCGAGGCCCAGGACAGCCAGGAGCTGCCCAACTGGATCAGCGCCCACGTCCGCATGTTCGCTTTCCTTGGCGGGGTGCCGGAAATCGTCGTCCCGGACAATCTCAAGGTCGGGGTCAAACACCCCTGCCGCTACGAGCCCGATCTCAACCCCACCTACCATGACCTGGCTCAGCACTACGGCACGGCGGTCATCCCGGCTCGCGTTCGCAAGCCCAAAGACAAAGCCAAGGTCGAAGTCGGTGTCCAGGTGGTCGAGCGCTGGATCCTGGCCCGCCTGCGCAACCACACCTTCTTCAGCCTGGCCGATCTGAACCGGGCCATCCGGGAGCTGCTCGACGAGCTCAACACCCGGCCGATGAAACACCTCGAACGCTCCCGCCGCGAGCTCTTCGAGGAGCTGGACCAACCGGCTCTCAAGCCTCTTCCGGAGCAGCCCTACGAATTCGCCACCTGGAAGAAAGCCACGGTCAATATCGACTACCACGTCGAGTTCGAAAAGCACTACTACAGCGTCCCCTACAAGCTCATGCAGAAAGAGGTCTACATCCGTGCCACCCAGTCGACCGTGGAGATCTTTTTCAACAACAAACGGGTTGCTTCCCACCGTCGCGTCAAGGCTCCCGGGCGGCACACCACCGTGGCCGAACACATGCCGCCTGCCCATCAGAAGTACCTGGAGTGGTCGCCGGAGCGGTTCGTGCGCTGGGCGCAAAAGACCGGACCCCACACCGCTCAACTCGTCCAGGTCCTTCTCGATTCCCGCCAACACCCTCAGCAAGCCTACCGTTCCTGCCTGGGAGTCCTGCGCCTTGGCAGCCGCTACGGCGAAGAACGCCTGGAAGCCGCCTGCCGCCGCGCGCTTCCGGCCGGTATCCACTCCTACAAGGGCGTCAAGAACATCCTGGATGCCAAGCTCGACCAGGTCGAGGTCGACCAACCCTCGGCCGTTGTCCCCGATAGCCACGAAAACATCCGTGGCCAAGCCTACTACCATTGAGGAGGTGTCCCATGTTGACTCAACCGCTGCTCGACAAACTGGCCCTGCTCCGGCTGCCTGCCTTTCGCGCCGCTCTCGAAGAGCAGCTCCACAATCCCCAGTACGCCGACCTGCCCTTCGAGGATCGTCTCGGCTTACTGGTCGATCGCGAATGCCTGCACCGCGACAACAACCGTCTGAAACGACGCCTGAAGGCTGCGCGGCTGCCATCGCCAGCGACCATCGAAGACCTTGACCTCGCTCCCTCTCGCGGCCTGGACCGTCGCCTCGTCCTCCAATTGGCCGAGGGCGAGTGGATCCGCCAACATCTCAACATCCTCGTCCTCGGCCCGACCGGTGCCGGCAAGACCTTCCTGGCCTGTGCACTGGCCCACGCCTGCTGCCGCCACGACTTCCATGTCCGCTACGAGCGCACCTCACGCCTCCTGCACCAGATCACCCTGGCCCACGCCGACGGCTCCTATCGCCAACTCCTCGACGACTTTGCCCATGTCGAGCTCCTGGTCCTCGACGACTGGCTCCGGGATCCGCTGACCCGACCCCAGTCTCAAGAACTGCTGGAGATCTTGGACGATCGCTACGACCGATCCTCGACGCTGGTGGCCACTCAAGTGCCCGTGGCCGAGTGGCACGCCCGCTTCCCGGATCCGACGATCGCCGACGCGATCCTCGATCGCCTGGTTCACAACGCCTATCGGCTGACCCTCAAGGGCGAGTCACGGCGCAAGACCGGCTCTCCCTTGCCCATGCCGACCACTTGATGTACAATGATCTTGCTGGCGTCGCTTCGCTCCGATGAGTGGACGGCATGGCCGGAACACGTGGACGATTTCATCGGTCCGCGCAGGATGGCGAACACTACCACAAGTCCCCTGACTGCATCAGCGAAGAAGAACTGCGCCAATACTTGCTCTACTTCAAGAATGATAATAAGCGGGCATCCGCCAGCGCGTTCACGATTGCGCTATGTGGGATCAAGTGCTTCTACGGCGCGCCCTCCGGCGCGAGTGGGCGACCTTCGAGCTGGCACGCCCTGAACGGGAGCATAAGTTGCCCGTCGTGCTCAGCGTGGAGGAAGTGCAACGCATCCTGGGCTGCCTGCGTCTGCCACGCTATCGCGTCTGCCTGGGCATCATCTACGCCTGCGGATTGCGCCTGCAAGAAGGCGTGCACCTGCAAGTGCCCTGTTCTGGCCGAATAGTACATCCGTTCTAGAATCGGCCGTGACAGACATGCTCTTCCAGCCAGAACAAGGCGCGCACGTTTGCACCTGCCGCAAGTCTGTGCTATACTGTGGTCGATGTCAAGTGTTTCGCCTCCAAAAGAGGCTCTCACGACAGGCTTTCGGCAAATATCCTCTTCGGCACAGGACCAACCTCTGATACTGGGCTGGTCTCTGACGAATTAACCTCTGATAACCCCTGTATCAGCCAGCAGTCGAGGCAATGGCTTGAAGAACGAACCTGCCTTGTGGATCTCCCCCTGTTCTACCCGTCAACGGCTCGGGGATAGGTCATAGAATCACGATGAGTTCGATGCCTCACCGCCCCTCTGTCTGCTGGGGAAGCTGGACTCCCATCATCGCCTCAAGATACCGCGCCGGGTTCTCGGTCATCCGATCCACGAGCCTGGCATAGATGCTCGTCGTGGTGATGCTGGTGTGGCCCAACATGCCGGCGATGGCATCCAGCCTGGCGCCCCCCGCCCGCGCCCACGTCGCGGCGCTGTGGCGCAGGGCGTGACAGGAGATCCCCTCCGCTTTCAGGCCCAAAGCCGCGAGATACTTGTCGACCAGGTAGCGGACGCCGCGTGTGGTGAGGGCTGTGCCGGTGCCGTTCGGACCAACCGCGACAAAGAAGGAACAGACCTCACCCAAGGCTACGGTTCCTCGCACCTCCAGCCAGGCAGCCAGCAGCTCCGCCGTCTGTTCGATGAGATAGACCGTGCGCATCTTTCGCCCCTTGCCCAGAACCCTGACCACACCGGCGGTCAGGTCCACATCGTCGCACTGCAGGCCTGCCACCTCGGCCACGCGCAGGCCGTGCATGCCCATCAGAGATAGGACCGCCCTGTCCCTTTTCGCCTGTGGGCTGTCCCCCTGGGGAGCAACCAGCAGGCGTTTCAGCCCATCCAGCGGGAGGTACTTCACCCGCTCATCCTGGACGGTGCGGTCCCGCGGCGCTTTCACCCCGGCTGCCGGGTTGTCTGCCCTGAGCCCGCGCCAGACGAAGCGCCTCGTACAGCCGCTTCACGACGGCCAGCTTGAGGGCCACCGTTGTCCGCCTGTAGCCTGCCTCCACGCAGGTGCTTGCGGTAGGCGATGATGTCCTCCTCGGTCGCGGCGGCAGGCTGGAGGTCACGCTCCCTGGCACCAGGCCACGAACTGAGCCGCCTGGGTGTGGTAGGTGTAGATCGTGGCCGGGCTGGCGTCGCCGTCGGCCACGCGCAGCCGCAGGAACCGGGCAAAGATCGTCCAGTGAGCTGCCCAACCTGCTGCGCTTCATCCTCTCCGGGATGTCGCCGACGGTGCAGGGTGATCATCCCGCCTGCGCCAGACGGTCGCGTCGTCCGGGAGCCCCGCTGCCGGGGCATTGCCTGTCGTCGTCAAAGCCATGTCACCGTTCACTTTGCCTCCCCGTCACTAGCCCTAGATCGCAGCCAGACATCCCTCAGCTTGCGGGAGCGGATGGGGTGGCGCAGGATCCTCTTGGCCGACGCCATCAACTGCCCCGCCCGCGCATCGGCTGACGCCGATCGCCTGGCCGATCTCCTCGAATGTCCTCTGCCGGCCGTCGCAGAAGCCGCAGCGCAGGGCGACCACCTTTCTCCGCCTGCGGTCCAGGGAGCCCAGCACCGCGATCATGGTCTCCTGTCCTTCGCGATAGATCAGGCGCTCCTCCGGTTCGAGCTCGCGCGGGCGCTTCCACCTGGCACAGCTCGTCCCAGTGCTCCTCCAGCGAGCAGGACCTGGCGCTCTCCCGCCAGGCGCCATCCGCGCACTGCCGGATGGCTTTCTCGACCCGCCGGGCGATGAAGGTGTGGAAGTGAGCAGCTCGCGGCGGGCAGTCCAGCCACTCGTTGACCGCCTGCAGCAGGGCCAGGTTGCCTTCCTGGATCAGGTCCAGGATGTCCAGATCGACGCCAGGGTAACGCCGGGCGATGCGCCGGGCCGCGCGCACGACGAACCCGAGCTGGCCGGTCGGCGAGATCCTGCCGGAGGTCAGGCTCCGGCATGATCTCTTCCAGCCGAAGAAGGTCGGCCATGTAGAAGGTGAAAGCGGGTGTGTCCGCCTCCGGCGTCGGATCGGTCCGCCGGGTGCGTTCTGTCAGGCATCCTTCCCATCCTCGTAGCCCTTGAGTGGGCTGAGCTTGCCCTCAATGCGCCTCTTGCCCTCCTGCCTCTGAAGCGTGGCCAGGTAACTGCCCTCGCTGGCGGGGCGCGTCCTTGGGCAGGTAGCCGATGCGCTGGACCGGCCGGTCGTCGTCGCCCAGCTCGTAGGCGGCCAGGCGGCGCTCGGGGCGGCCGTAGGTGTCCTGGTAATCCTCCAGCAGGACCTGCAGCCGGACCGTGCGCGGCTGCTCATATTCGGCGATGCGCTCGCCCAGGTTGTTGGGGTGCTGGGCGCCGAGGATGACGATCTCGCTCATGGGGCGGGGTTGGGGCCGGCCAAGCTGCTCCAGCACCTCGGGCCGGAAGGCGTGGAAGGCCGCCGAGGCGGTGGCGCCCGGCCGGTCGGTGTCGTGGGCGGCGTGCCACACCGCCTGCGCCCAGGTGCGCCGCTCCTGCGGGTCGGTGACCGAGTCGCTCCAGCTCTCCATCTCCTGGATGGCGCTGACCAGCGCCTTCTCGTCGCCGGTCTGGATCGACGCGGGCCACCGCCCGGTTGTAGGCCCGCACCCGCTGCCGGGCCTCGGCCAGCTGCTCCGGGCTGTACTCGGCCGGCAGCATCCCCTGGAAGTGCTTCGGCGGCTGGGGCGCCCGCTCCCAGGCCCGGAACTGGCCGGTGACGTGGTTCCACAGGTGCGACACGGCGTCCGGCTTGGGCGACAGGTGGGTCGTCCGGGAGAAGGTGTCGGGGTCCTTGTGCACGTCCAGCCACACCAGGTCGCGGCCCACCTCCTTGCGGACCGCGTCCACGAACTCCATGTCGGCTGCGGTGTCGTACTTGAACTTGTCCACCTCGGCCTGCAGCTCCTCGGCCAGGCGCAGGATGAGCCGCTCCCTCTGCTCCGGCGCGTACCTGTCCGAGGCGTTGACCCGGGAGATGGTGTAGACGATCTGGCCCAGGTCCGAGTCCATGTTCTTGAGCGCCTGGCGGGCGAGCTGCTCGCGGTTGTAGGCCCTCGCCAGAGCGAACAGGTCCGGCTCGCGCTCGGCTGATCCAGGCATGGGCGTCAAAGCCGTGGGCCTGGGCGACCTCGACGGCGGCATCCAGGCTCTGGTCGGGGTGTTGTGCGGCGTCGGCCAGGGTCTGGCAGCAGCTCTGCCGGGCTCTCGGCATCCAGGGCCTGGGCATCGAGGTGCTGGCCGAGATCGGCCAGGAACTGCTGCCGGTGGCCGCCCTGGTGGATGGCGGCCGAGGCCAGCCAGGGGCGGTTCCTGTCGGTCACATCCTCCGGCCGCTCGGGGGCGACGTGGGTCGCCAGGCGGCGCTTGACCTTCGGCGTGGTCACCTCCTGGCCCCACCCCTCGCGGCGCACCTGCTCGACCAGCGGCGTCAGGTCCGACCAGTCGCGGTTGGGGTTGCGGATCTCGGCCAGCGGCCTGTGCTGCCGGGAGACCGGCATGATCTGAAAGTTGTCGCCGTCAAAGTCGCCGCCCACCTTGGCCGCGGTGGCGTGGCTCATGAACACCACGCCCTTGTGCTGCTGGGCGTACCTGAAGAAGCTGCGCATGGTCGCCGGGTCGATCCGCCCGCCCAGGGCGGTCGAGCTTGAAGGCGCTGTCCCAGTCGAGGTTGCGCCAGATCTGCACGTCGTGGCGGGTGCGGATCGGGTAGCGGGTGGCCAGCACCTCGCCGGGCGGCAGGTCGGGGCAGACGATGCAGCCGTCGGGCAGCCAGTCCACGTGCCCCCGGAACGAGTCGGGCAGGCCCATGAACGACGGCACCCGCACCCCGCCGCCCACCGCCAGGTCGTGCCACGACTGCCTCAGCCGCCGGCGCAGCCCGGCCTGGACGTAGGGGTGGTCGATCATCTCGCCGGTCGTGTCGGCGGCCAGCACCTCCTCCAGGACGGCCGGCTCGCGCAGCTCCTCGACGGCCAGCTCGCCCCGCTGCGTCTCGCGGGCCTCGGCGTCCAGGTTCTCCCGCTCGATCCTCAGGTACTTGCAGGCGCCCTCGGTGGTGGCCATCGCCTCCAGCAGGATCGGGATCTGGGCGTCGGCCCGGGGGAAGATGGTCTGCTGCACGACCTCGGGGGTGAACCACTGCAGGGCCTGGTAGCTCAGCCTGGTCCGCCGCTCCTGCGACCAGGCGACAAAGCCCAGGTGGCAGTCCCAGGTGTGCTCGCCGAGGGCCGGGGCGTTGCCCTTGAACGAGCGGTCGGGCAGGATCAGGTCGTAGCCTCGCCCCTCGGCGTCCACATCGACCCGGTCCATCAGCTTGAGGGTGCCCTTGCCGACGAGGATCGTGTCCTCGTCGAGCTGGACGCCCAGGCGGAACTGGCCGGCCTGCGTGCCGTCCTTGCCGAAGAGCTCGGCCAGGCGGGCGCTCATCTTGCCGGCGCAGTCGCCGGTGCCCATCTCGCCCTGCTTGACGACCAGGACGCGCAGCCCTTCCACGAGCTGGGGCGGGTGCTGGCAGGGGGAGGCCAGCAGGCCGCCGTAGGCCATGACCTTCTCGAAGGTGTCGGCCACCTTGCGGCCCACCTGGCCGTCGGTGTACATGAACCGGCCCTCCTTGCGGGCGCCGGTGGCCACGTCGAGGGACAGACCTTCTTGATCGGCCAGGTCTCTGGCGAGATCCTGGATGACGGCCTGGTAGTAGGCTTCGAGCTGCTCGGGGGAGCTGTGCGCCGGCGGTGGCGGGACCTGGCCGAGGGCGATCCGCAGGTCGGGGAACATGGCCTGCAGCAGGGTGTTGTCCAGGTTGACCGGCGTCTCCAGGTCCTGGCCGGTGGCCACGTCATAGACCGGCAGCGCCCGGCGGTCGCGCTTGGTGGCGCTCGTCACTTCTGGCGCCCTGGCCGGCAGTCTCAGCCGGGAGCTCAACTGCCGCCCTCGCAGAGCCGCCTGACGCGAAGACCGATGCCTGCACCTGTGCCGGGCGGCGTCTCGCGCAGCGCCGCAGCCGGCGGTTTGCCGAGCCGGTAGGCGGTCCGTTTCGGGCCTGAGCTCTTTGCCCAACCCATCGCTCTACCCCCTCAATATCCGGCCAGGCCGGCGAAGGCCTGGATCTCCTCGTCCACCTGGCGGGCCAGGTCCGGCCAGGTGCAGGAAGGCTTCGAGCGGGAGACCTGCCGCCGTCCAGGAGGTCGCCCAGGGTGGGATGGGGCACGCAGCCGGCGCACGGCCAGTCGGGGAAGGAGCCCTGGAAGTCACGGTCCAGGGAGCCGGTGCGCAGCCAGTGCTGGCAGGCGGCCAGGATCGCCTCGTCCACGGCCAGCCGTTCGGCGGCGGTTGCTGCCTGCTCGGGGTCGTAGCCGAAGCGGGCCTGCAGAGCAGCCGCAACCTCCTGTTGAGCTGCGTACAGGTGGTTGCCGGCCTGCGGCGAGGGCGCTGGGGACTCGGCGCTCTGGCCCCTTGCTTCGGCCACGAAATCGCGGTACAGCCGGACGTTCTCGGCCAGGATCAGGTCGGGGTGGCCGTCGACCGGCTCCTTGATCAGGCGCATGCCGTCGCGCCGCAGCCGCACGTGGCGCTGGGCCAGGTAGTGGGCGGTGGTGTTGGTGAAAGAGGCGGTGGGGAACAGGGTCGCCAGCTGCGCCATCCGCCGCAGCGAGGCCACGCCGGCGAACAGCAGGCGGATCTCGGGCGCCTGCTCCCGGATGACCGGCAGCCCGGCGGCCACGGTGTCCCAGCCCTGGCGCTTGATCATCTGCAGGTTGAGCGCCAGGGTGTGGAAGCCCTGCTCCTGGGCGTAGCGGAGCTGCCGCTCGAGATCCAGGATGGTGGCCCACTGCAGGTGGGGGATGGGGACCAGGCCGCTCGTCTCCTGCATCCGCCGCACCGTCAGCCAGGAGCGCTTGATGTTGACCAGGTGCTCCAGGCGAGGGCGGTCCAGGTAGATGGAGAAGTTGAGGCTGGTGGCGGCGTCAAAGCCCAGCGCCTGGAGGTGGCCCCAGGCGTTCTCGCCGGCCTGCGCCGCCCACAGCCGCTCCAGGTAGCCGTCCACGTAGTTGCCCAGGCACAGCAGCCGCGTGTCCTGGCCGATGCCCCACTGGGCGCGCAGGCTGCGGGTGGAGTAGGGGGCCGGGATGGCGCGGTGGGAGACCCTGCCCCTGGGCGTCAGCGCCTTGGCGATGCCCACCGCGACGGCCGGCTCGCGGGCCAGCACCGAGGGTACCTCCAGGCCGTTCAGCAGCTGGGGGAAGAAGGGCGGCAGGTCGAACCAGGGCTGAGGCGCCAGGGGCAGCGTCGAGGGCCAGGCCGCCGATCGGATCGAGCCAGCCTTCCAGCTCGCGGCAATCGGCGGCGCACTTCGGCGCTCCCCTCGCAGAACTCCCCGAAAGCCGGGCAGGTGTGGCACTCGCTGATTCCGGTCATCTTCTACCTCTTTCTGAGCCTGATGGCTGCCCTGCCACCCCGTTCCAGGAAAGATCGGGGCGTGGGCAGCGACGCTGACATGTTGGCGGCGCGTCTCATGGCAACTGGTTGACGGCGAGCGTGTAGCTCTCGCCCGACCCGTAGCAGCCGTTGGCCGAAGTCACGGTCACGATGGCCACTTCGTCGCAGACCGAGACCCATTCAATGCGAGCCTGGCCGCCGTCGGTGTCGTAGAAGGTCCCGCTGCAGGTCAGGATCTCCAGGTTGGTCGAGGCGTTGCCGCCCAGGTTGGCCGTCAGCACTTCCAGGTGCAGGCCGGTCCACACCCACAGGTGGACCACGTCCACGTCGCCGTCCGGCTCCAGGGTGCGGCCCTGGCTCTCGCCCACGGCGATGGCCGAGTTGTTCGGGGGATCATCGTCCTCGTACGGGTCGCCGGGCACGGGCGTGGGCGTGTCGGTGGGCAGCGGCGTCGGGGTCGGCGTCGGCGTGGGGGTGATGCCGCTGGGGCACTCGGCATAGCCAATCTCCGGCGTGGTGGTCGGCAGCACCCAGTCGCCCACCTGGTAGCCGTCGGCCAGCAGCGGGACCGGCGTGCCGCCGTCGTCCACCGTCTCGAACTCCAGGCACAGCCCGGTCACCGGCCCGCCGACCGGCACGCCGTAGGCCCCGCCGGGGTTGGCGAACTGCAGCGGGACCATCGTCCGCCCCGAGCCGTCCGGCTTGGGGAAGGGCGTGCCCACGGTGAAGGTGGTCGAGTAGGGCAGGCTGACGCCCCAGGCGGCGGCGATCTGCTCGGTGGTCATGCGGATGTCGTCCACGTAGGCCACCGGCGGCTCGCCGTAGGCGGCCAGCAGCTCCTGGGTGCACACGATCCCGATGGCGTCATAATCCGGTTCGGGCGTGGTCCACATCGAGGCCCAGATGAACCGGGCGGTGCCCAGCAGGTCGCCCCAGGCGTTCAGCACGTTGGGGTTGCAGGCCAGCAGCGGCATGGCCAGCAGGATGAGTCACGAGCCAGCAGGAGTGTATCTCTTGCTGTCTCATTGCTTCTTCTCCCTCACTCTGCGGCGCAGGGCCGCCGCCGACCTGAAGACCGGGACCCAGCGGTCCTGCACGGTGTAGTGGCCTCCTCCGCCGAAGCGCCGCAGCGTCCGGCCCGGAGTAGCGCTGCAGGCTCAAAGCGGCCAAAGTTGGGCAGGACGACCGGCCGGCCGTCGGCCAGGGTCTCGGCGATCGGTGTCCAGGATGGCCTGCAGCGCCCGGCGCACCTGCCGCTGGGTCAGCGACGACCGCCGGGCGGCCGCGGCGATGAGCTGTCGTCTGTTCATTCTCTCTCCTCCACGATGGCTACTTGGAGACCACCTGGGCGATCCCCTCGGCGACGCTCTGGGCCAGGTCGGGGTGCGTCTCCGGCGTTGCGCCTGGCCTGCGTCGCCGGGCTCCGGCTCAGGGGCTCGCCTGGTCACGACGAGGGGGGCGGCCGGCTGCACCCGGTCCAGCCGCCAGTCCCTGCGCCGGAAGAAGGGGCGTCAGCTCGGCGTGGAAGATCGCCTGCGCCGCCCGGCCGCCCTGGCTGTAGGCGGCAAAGACGGTGGCGTGCCCCTTCGCCGGCTGGATCAGGTCGTCGGGCAGCAGCAGCGCCCGGCCGCGCAGGCTGGCCGTGGAGCTGTCGTGGTCGCCGCCCGGCCGGCTCCCCTGCGGACACGCGAGGTCAGGGCCAGCGTCTGCTGCCCGCTCAGCTGGCTGAAGAACTCGGCCGTCCGCTGGTCGCAGCCGCCAAGCACGATCTTGGTCGCCAGCCCGGCCAGCAGCCGGTCGGCCTCCCCCCTGGCCGGGTAGACGTGGTCGAACTGGGCCAGCGACTGGGCCGCGGTCAGCACCGAGATGCGCCGCTTGCGCACCAGGTTGATGTCCCGCACCAGCGAGTCCAGCCGCCCCAGGGCCGGGAACTCTTCCAGGATGAGCCCGACCGGGATGGGCAGCTGGCCGTTCGGCTGCCGCTCCCCCAGGTCGTCCAGCCGGGTGGTCAGCACCCGCAGGATGGTGCCCAGGTAGGGGCCGTAGGCCTCGCTGTGCCGCGGGCGCAGCGCAGGATCAGCACCGTGGGCACGCTGGCCAGCTGGGCGGCCAGGTCCAGGTCGGTGTGGGAGGTGATGTCGCGCACCGCCGGGTCGGCCCAGGGGGCCAGGCCGACGTTGAACGCCTCGGCCATGATGTTCAGGGCCAGCTTGGGGTCCTGGGTGCGCATCGAGCCGGTAAAGTCGGCGGCCAGCGCCCTGGCCGCCCGGCGCCTCGCTCCTGGCCAGGTCCCTGGCCATCTCGTGCAGGTCCTCCGCGGGCGTCGAGGACCTGGCCGAAGTTGCGGTAGTGCAGGGCGCAGGCGGCCAGCAGGTTGATCGCCGCCCTGGCCCAGAACGGGTCGCCCTGGCCGTGGGCGTCGGACAGCAGCACGGCGGCCATCGACCGGGCGTCGGCCACGGTGGTCCACCCAGTCGCACAGGTTGACCGCGCAGCTCGCCGCCGGGTCGCTGGGGTTGTGGACGAACAGCAGCGTGGCCGGTGACGGCGGCGATCCGCTCGACGTAGGGCTGCAGCTCGCCCTGGACGTCGGTGACGACCAGGCTGTGGCCGTCGCGCATCCGGTCGGCGATGGCCGGCAGGATGACGCACTGGGTCTTGCCCGAGCCCTGCGGGCCAAAGACGGCCACGCCGCGGGCGATGTCCTCGCCGCTGAGGCAGAAGCGGGTCCCGAGCCGCTGGCCCTTCGCCCCCCAGAACTGGCCGCTGCAGGGTCCAGCCCAGCGGGTCGTGCCTGCGCCAGCGCCGGAAGGTCCTGGGCGCGGCACAGGTGGGCGCTGCCCAGGGCGTGCCGCCCTCGTCCTGCTCCAGCTGCTGCCTGGCCCGCTCGCCCGGCTTCTGGCTGGAAGGCCATGTTGTAGACGGCGTACAGCAGGCCTGCGGCCAGGGCGATGCCGGCGGCGGTGACCTGCTCCCAGCGTGCGGAAGGCGCGCGGGCCGATCGATGCCCTCGGCCAGGTCTTCGACGGCCCCCAGCGGACCGGATGCCGGCCGGCCTGTCCAGGCCGAACGAGCCCCACGGCCAGGCCCACGGCCAGGAGGACGGCAGCGACGGAGAAGAGGATCGTCCCCTTGGACCGGCCGAAGAGCGACAGGGCGAGGGCGACGATGAGCAGCCGCGCCCACCCCCACGACCAGCGGGCGGGTAGAGGGGCAGGCTCTTGTCCAGGCTCAGCAGCAGGCGGTGGATCATCGCTCCTCCTCCGGCTGGGCCGGTCGTCGTGGAAGGAGGAACTCGATCTCCCGGCCGGAGATGCCCCCTGCCGGCTGATCTCCGAGCTCGACGCTCGGGCAGCTCCCGCTCCCGGTCGAGGCCGTAGACCCGGTCGAGCTGGCGGTAGACGATCTCCTTGAAGGCGTCGACCTGGGGGCGGTTGTTGTACAGCGGCGTCAGGTCGCCGTTCATGGCGTTCTCGGTGGCGGCGGCCAGGATCAGGTGGGCGTGCATCTGCTCGCCATAGTTCCGCTCGGGGCGGTGCACGACAAAGCTGTACTCGATGGGGCCGGCCTGCGGCTTGTCGTGCTCGTCCGCGCCACGCCTGCCACTCGGCCATGGACGCCTTGACCGCCTCCACGAAGCGGGCCTGGGGATCGCCCTCGACCTCGGCCATCGCCTCCGGGTCGGGGGAGATGACCACGGCGAAGCAGTAGGCGTGGGGGTTGCCGGCGCTCAGCGCGTCCAGGCGGGCCAGGATCATGCGGGTAGCTGTCGCCCAGGCCGCCGTCCACCCAGCGGTCGGGGCCGCCGCCGTCGGGGATGTGGTCGTCCCGATCGTCGCGATACTGGATGTAGCGTCAGGAGGCCCTTGACGTCGGGGAAGTGCGCTCCCCCTTTCCTGGTCCGGGCGTAGCCAAAGTTGCAGATCGACTTCACGGCGTGGCCTCGGGCAGGTGGTCCTCGATCTGGCCGGCGAGCTGGACGATCTGCTCCATGATCCGGTTCCCCGGCTTCGCCGCGCTGCATCTGCTGCAGGATGATGGCCGCCAGCAGCAGGGCGCTCATGTGGTTGAGCTGCCGGACCAGCCGGTTCTGCACCACCTCGATCTGGTCCATGACCGAGCGGCCCAGGCGGCTGCGGCTGCCCATCAGCTCCTCCTGGGCGTCCAGGTACTCGCGCAGCGCCTGGCGCGTGACTTCGGCCGCGGCTGGTCGTGCTGGCGCCTGGCCAGTGACGTCCACGAAGCTGGCAGCATCTGCTCCGTCACCTGGACGGTGAACTGCTCGTCATAGGTTGCTGGGCTCATTGTCTCTCCTCCCCGGTGCTGCCCAGGCCGAAGGCCGCACGGCAGCGCTGAGCTGGGGCGCACATCCCCCGATAGGGGGATTAGCCCCATGCGCATGCGCCATTCGCGAGAGGCTCCATCGGCGCATCGCGGCCTTCCGATGGCGCGAATAGCCGCATCGGCATGGGGGTATGGGGCATGCCCCATCAAGCCTTTTAGCTTGCTACCCCCACCGCGCTGCATGGCGGGGCCTGGCGCACCTGCGGAGCAGCAGGCAGGCCACGCCGAAGCGCGGTGGGGGTGCGGCTTTGCCCCTCGGCTATTCGGTCTGAACGGTGATCTCTCCATCTGTCGATCCATGCGGTTCCTCCTCTTCGGAAAATGGTTTTGATGGCACAGTCATGCGCCGGGCTCGCTTGCGCAACTGTGTCGCCAGCAGATCCACGGCCAGGACGATCCCGGCCGTTACCAGGACAGCGATCCACAGTTGGCTCATTCTTCACCCACCTTCAACGTAGCGACCATGCCTGGCACCAGGCTGGCCCATCGGTTGGTGGTTCCGTGAGCTCATCGTCTCTCCTCTCACGCTTCTCCGTTCCTGTGGCCTCTTGCCCTTGGCTGTACCTCTCGGTCAGTATCCGACCGATCATCTTGCTGTGCGACAGGCCGGCCTGTGTCGCTTCCTCGACCATGAGCTGGTAGAGCCTGGGCGGGACGTGAGCGCCTATGTAGACGGTGATGTCGCCTATGTCGTCGCTCGGAATAAAGGACCGTTTGCTCATTACTCCTCCCAGAACACTTGTTCGTCACTGCCATAGTCTATCACAACAGAAGGTCGAATACCACCCCCTAAAAAGTGAGGTATTTTGGATGTGCGAAACCGACAGCTAACTCGACAAGTTGGAGGTTCGAAAAAAGAAGAGCTGGGTCCTGCGCGGGGCATCCCGTCTCGTCCAGCTCCAACCGGCCAGAAAACGGATGCAAGATTGGTGGCCCTGGGAAAAGGTGCTATAATGGACGCGATGTGAAGAGCCTGACCGCGTGGGAGAGTACTCTGTTGGGAAGTAGTCAAGAAGTGACCGGCATGGCGGAGAATATCGTCGCGGAATACCTGGACCTCCTCGATGCCCAACGCCGAGCCGTCTTTGCCGTGCTGGACGGCTTGAGCGAGGAACAGATCTGGCAGCGACCTGCCCCAAAGGAATGGTGCATCGGCGAGATCCTCTCCCACACGGTGCGCTTCTTTGCCAGCTTCCTGCCGGGGCTGCAGCTCATGTGGACGCTCTTTGCCTGGTATGGCCGTCTGCGGCGGGGCCGTCCCTACCCGGTCGAGATCGAGAACGTCTACCAACGCCCCAGCTTTCCGATGTGGACCGGATTCCTGTGGACGCCACGGCACAACCCGAAGAAGCCGGTCCCCTGGGCCGTGCTCCGAGCGGAGGTCGAATCCACCCACGACCGGGTGCGCGGGTTCTACACCGGCAAGGATCCGGACCTCCTCGGTAACATCTATGCCTACGACCCTGCCGTAGGTGTTGTCAACCTGATCACCGCCCTGAAGGTGGGCATCGACCATGACCAGCTGCACTACGACGATGTGCTCAAGATGGCCGCATCTCCGCCGGCTGGGGAATGATCTTCGAGTCGATGGAGGCCGGCGCCGATGAACAGGTCCGATCTCACCGTATTCATCACCACCGGTGAATCGTCCTGCAGTGAGTGCGGCGAGGACCTCGGCCGCAAAGCCTGGATCACGCTGGTCGAAGGCAAGGGCGCCCTGTGCCTGGCCTGCGCCGACCTGGATCACCTCATCTTTCTCCCCGCCGGCGACGCGGCCCTGACCCGCCGCGCCCGCAAACACTCGACCCTGTCGGCGGTCGTCCTCCGCTGGAGCCGGGCGCGAAAACGGTATGAGCGGCAGGGGCTGCTGGTCGAAGCGGAGGCGCTGGAGCAAGCCGAGCAGGAGTGCCTGGCCGACGAGGAGGTCCGAGCCCGGCGACGGGAACGGGAAGCCGCGCGCCGGGAGGAGCTGGACCAGCAGTACGTGCAGCAGTTCGCCAGGCGGGTGCGCGAGCTCTATCCCCGCTGCCCGCCCGGCAGAGAAGTGATCATCGCCGAGCATGCCTGCCTCAAGTACAGCGGCCGCGTGGGCCGTTCGGCATCGGCCAAGAGCTTTGATGAGCAGGCGATCCGGCTGGCCGTCCTGGCCCACGTCCGGCATGCAGAGACGAGGTACGACGAGCTGTTGGCCGGCGGCTTGGATCGGTGGGATGCTCGTGCCGAGGTGGAGGATGCGGTCAAACGAATCCTGACCGCATGGGGATCTCCTCAGCAATCATAGGATCGACCAAGAAAAAAGGGCGAGCCCCTGGAATACTCCAGAGACTCGCCCTTCGCATGGGGTGGCAGTCGGCCTGCGGTGATGCTATTCAATTGTGTTGGCGGTGAAGAGTCGCGTCAAAACGGCAATGCGTCGTCTCCTCCGTACCCTTCCGGCGGCGGCTCACCCACCGGCGCACCGCCGTTGCCCTCGCGCTTGCCCAGGAACTTGACCGTCCGGGCCGTCACCTCGTAGCTGGCCCGGTGCTCGCCGTCGTTCCCCGTCCAGATGCGCGGGTTCTGGTTGCCGTCCACTCGGCGTCGCCGCGCAGCTCGCCCTCGACGAAGACCTGCTGGCCCTTGTCCAGGAACTCGTTGACGGCCTCGGCCAGCTTTCGCCAGCACGTCACCCTGAACCATGTCGTGAGCTCCCAGTTCTTGCCGTTGAGCGACTCCTTCCAGCCGTCGGGGCAGCCGGCCACGCGCTCCTTCGACACGACCTGGCGGGTGGCCACGGAAAAGTTGGTGACGGGCGTGCCGTCTTCGGTGAACCGCATCTGCGGTTCCTGTCCAACGAAGCCGATGATCGTGATTCTGTGGAACATGTCACACCTCCATGATTGATTTTGGTTTTCGGCAGGGTGTTCCATACCTGCCATGCACCCCAACGCGGTAGCGTTCTTCAGCCCTACCCTTCGAGAAAACGGACGACAATCGGGAACAGGCCAGCCTCGCGATCAGGACTACTCGCCTGACGATGGCCTGCTTGGAAGAACACCCTGCCACAGCGCCAGGGCTACGGCATGGGCCCGGGAGCGGGCATCGAGCCGGGCGCGGATCTCCACGACGTACTGGGAGACGGTCAGCACCGACAGGTGCAGCCGGATGGCGATCTCGTTGTCGGTCGCCCCCTCGGCCACCAGCATCAGGACCTCCAGCTGGCGGTCGGAGAGGACGGCCGGTTTGTTGGCGGCGGATTGCCGCTTCTTCACGCAGTAATGCTGGTTGCGCATCGGTTCCACATTCCTCCTTGGCGCCGGCGTCCCGTCAATGGAACGGACGAAACGCGCGCGCGGGTTTTGTTGTGTTGTTGTTGTTTTTGATCTTCAAAGTAGAAAAGAGATCCAGATCATCAACAACAACAGATCTATGACCTTCCGTCCCACCGGTGGGACGGAGAGGGCCTGTCCGTCCCACGCATGGGACGCAAGGCCATTCAGCTCGAACAGTTGAGGACAGGCGCCTGGCGCAGTCAACGAGGCCCAACGAAGGTAAAGGCCAGGGACCGCATCAGTTGCCAGGCTCTGTCTGGCCGCGGGCGGCTGTCTCCAAAGCTTCGGATTACATCATCGAGTGTAGCACATTTGAAGGGAATCGTGGGGAATCGTAGGGCATTGTTTTGGACACGTTTTGTCACCAGAAACGGAAACGTAGGGAAGCGTAGGGAAGTGTAGGGCGTCGTAGGGCGTCGTAGGGCGTCGTAGGGCGTCGTCGAGGGATGGGCAGGGTAGAGCCGCTGAGTGCAGCTCAAGAACATCAGACCTGCCCAGTACCGTTTTTGCTGTGGACGCGCGGCGGGAACGGTCCCCCTTTGGCCCAAATACCTCACTTTTTAGGGAGTGGTATTCATCGAACAGGTGTGCTATAGTTGGAGCCATAGCGTCATCCTGGAAGCTGCCTGGTCCCAGGGTCAGCCTGGCAGATGGGAGATGATCTCCCTGGCAGAGTAGTCTGATGGCGCGGCAGTCCAGGTACCTTACCAACTCAATACCCTGTCCGAACCGACAGTGCGAACCTGGCGGGCGTGGCCGGCCCATCTCTCGAGAGAGGGAGAGAATCAAGGATCAGTGAGGGGAGGACGGGGATTCCAGCAGGACCACCAGCAGGGCGAGCTGTGACCTGGAGCTCAGCGTGCCACCGCCTGCTGCCAGCTCACGTCACTAGCCTTGAGCTGGGAAGGGAATAGGTCGAGATGAATCAGAGAATCTAGCCTGGCGATGGCGACGGCCGGTCAGGCCAAGGAGAGAGCAAAGAGAGAGCAACGATGGATACGAACAGCCCTCACGTTCCGATGGGCAGAACGCCCGACCTCTCAGACGCCGAGGTAGGGCGCAGGTTGGGACGGGTGTACTCACGGCTGCTGCGCTTGGCCGACGAAGCCGACCGGGCAGCCGCGACCGCTGCCCCGGGGCTTTTGCCGAGTGATACCCAGCCGGTGGGATGGCCGAGGTGATGACCAACCGCAAGCGGCGATAGAGCTAACCGGCTGGCGCGCAGGTCCAACGCACTTTAACAACCGAACAACACCCACACAGCCCAAAATTCGTCGAATTGGGGTATTGACAAATTTGCAAACTAGGTGTATAATGAGTACTTGTCTGAAGCGAGTACGAACAGGGATGACAGCGTGGAGTAAGGATACAGATACAGGTTGACAGTCCGACACCCAAGGAGCTTGCATGATGCAGCCAAGGCAAAGGCGGATGCCGAAGACGTGACGCTCTCACAGGTGATCCGCTGGTGGCTGCGGTCTTGGGTGCGTGGGACTTGCCAACCCCATCTCTCCTGAGCCTGAGCAAAGAGGCAACGAGTAGAACCTTGAGAACCTAAGACAAGATCGGGCCGTGCTGGTGCTAGCCAACACCAACACGGCCCTGACCCAACCCGCTGACGGACCTTGCAGCCAGAGCAGCGAGCCGGGCTGATGCTATTGTAGCACAGACCGGGCTTTTGCGTCAACCTAGAGCGGCCAGCCGTCTTCAGTCAGTGGGGACGGCTGGCCGCTTTTTGTTGTGAAAAGGAACAGGAGAATGGGCATACTGGATACACTGAACCGGATCGAAGCAATTGCCGTCGACCTCGTGGCCAAGGTTGCGCCGTGGGTCTCCCCCTTGCCCACGGCCTATCTGACGATGCGGGCGACTGTGCGCCACCTGAACTGGCCAACGCCAATGGGTATCATATCTGGCGTCATCATAGAATGCCTGGGCCTGGCGGCGACGGCAACGGCGCTGACCCTGAGGGAGTACAACAAGACCCGGCGCAAGACGGATCCGACGGCGCCCGTGGGTCTGGCCATCAGCCTGGTGGGGGTGTATTTCGGGAGCATCACCATGCTGACCATCCTGCTGGACACGACCCCGGCCCTGGCGACCTATGCACCTCTGGCATTCCCGATCCTGAGCCTGTCGGGAGTGGCTGTTCTGGCTCTACGGGCCGACCATAGACAACGGCTGACCGCTATCGAAGCGGAAAGACAAGAGCGGAGGGATGCCCGCCGAGCGCACGACGTGGGTGGTTTCCGGGGCGCACAAGATACCGGCCTTGGTGGGCAGCTGGTTGCCCAACCAGGTGCCCAAAACGCCGTTCTGGACGCGGTAAACCGCACACGACAGGCGGTGCGGGCTGCACGCCTGGATGCCCTGCTGAGGGCATACGAAGCCGATCCCAACCTGGGGGCAACCGACGCGGCGCGGCTGCTGGGGGTGCACCGCAACACTGTCTACAACTACACCACCGAGCTTGAGCAGTCAGGGCGCATCAGCCGGGACGACGGCAATGGCGTCAAGGTGCTGGAAAGGGGGTGAGATGGAGCGATAGATAGAGACAGGGTGCTTTCGGTTCGATCCAGTCAGGCAGACAACAACGATGAAAGGAAGGAACAATGATCGTAAGGTGGTTTCTGTTCGAGACGCGGATGGGGCTTTTTTTCCTGGCCCTGCTGGAACGCAAGGCCGGGCTGGCGGTGGTCAGCGCCGAGTGGCTTGGAAAACAGCCCAGCGGCTGGCCGGTAACTGCCGGGCAGGCGGAGTAAAAGGTGCGGGCTGGCGTTTGCACGCCAGCCCACTGATGGGTCGGGTTGCTGGCCCTGGAAAGCAAAGTAACCCGGCCCACCCCGCATTGTAGCACAAGCGGGCGAAAGGACCAAGAACAATGAGCGACAACGGAAATGGCAACGGCAAAACGGGCGGTGCTGTACGCCCGAACGAGCTATGACGACCGGGACACCGACGGGCGCAACCTCGCCGGCCAACTGGAGATGGCGCGGCAGTATGCATAGGCAAAGGGCTATCACGATCGTGGCGGAGCTAAGCGAAGATGACAAGGGCGCGAGCGGCGCGGCCTTTGAGCTGGAAGGGCTGACTCGTATCCGAGAGATGGCCACAGGCCGGCGAGTTTGACGTGCTGATACCGCGTGAAATTCGACCGTCTGAGCCGCAACCTCGCCAAGCAGTTGATCGTCGAAGAGGAATTGAGGCGGGCCGGCGTGCGTATCGAGTATGCGCTTGCGCGAGTACGCCGACACGCCCGAAGGACGCCTCAACAAGCACATCCGGGCGACCATCGCCGAGTATGAGCGGGAAAAGATCACAGAAAGAATGGTGCGTGGTCAGCCACGACAAGGTCAAAGCCGGAAGTGTGCTGACCCACGGGATCACGCCTTACGGGTATCGAGAGGTTGAAGAAGAAGGCAGGTTTGCGCTGGTGGTTTATGAGCCAGAAGCTGAGGTTGTTCGTCTCATCTATCACTATTACGTTGAGGGAGACGCCAACGCCACACCTATGAACCTGTCTGATATAGCTAGAGGGCTCACCAGTATGAAGATACCGACCCATAGCGACACCTGCCCGGTGGATCGCGGCTGGAAGAAGCGGGGGCAGGGGGAGTGGTCTCGCTCAGTCATCTACGAGATATTGAAGAATGAAACCTACAAGGGTGTCTGGCGGTACGGCAAGACCAAGTGCAGCAACGGGAAGCGGGTACAGACTCCCCAAGAGACCCACCTCATTGTAAGGGTGCCGCCGATTGTGTCGGAACCGATGTGGGAAGCAGTCCAGGAGCGGTTAGCTGAGAATCGGCAAAACTCCAGGCGCAACCGGAAGCGAGACTACCTTCTCAGCGGCCGTGTGATCTGCGGGGACTGTGGACTAAAGATGACAGGTAAGGCCAATCGTGCCACAGGACACCCAGCTGGCACATCGTTGTACTACCAGTGTCCAGGGCACACCAGTACGATGACGACAGCACGCAAGTGCAACCTGACCGGGTTCAGAGTAGATCGGGTTGATGCCGCTGTGTGGGGATGGGCCAAGTCCCTTCTCAGCGATCCGGAAGCACTGAAGCGGGGATTGGACGAGCACCAAGCGCAGTGCGAGCGGGAAACCGAACCGATCCGGGGCCGGCTGAAGGTAATTGATGACCTATTGGCCGAAAATCGCACACAACTGGAGCGGCTGCTGGACCTGTACCTTTCTGCACGCTTTCCAAAGGAGATACTTTCTGACAGAGAGGCACGGCTGGAAACGACCATAAAAGCTCTGGAAAGAGAGCGGGTCGTTCTAGTTGCCCACCTGCAAAAGCGGACACTCACACCCGGTCAGATTCGGAGTCTGCAGGGGTTTGCGGCCAAAGCGAGCCGGGGGTTAAATTTGGCAAATGCAGACTTTGCCGAAAAGCGCAGAGTTATCGAGGATTTGGATGTGCGGGTTACGCTTGCGGTAGAAAATGGACAGAAAGTGGCCCACGTCAGCTGCATCCTACGCCCAATCGAAGAAACATTGTCAGTTGGGTCTGGTCGCACAAAACCTGCCCTTTGGCAAGCTTGACAGGGGTGGGCATTTCGGGTAAGATTCTATGTCAAAGGGGAGAGGAACCGGATTGCGCGATTATGTCGTCTACAGCCTGTACCGGCTCGCAGGCGTTCTGGCGCGCTTGATGCCCCCGCGCGCTGCCTATTGGATCGCAGGATGGGGAGGCGGGGTTGCCTACAGGCTTTCACCCAAACTCAGGCGCACTGCGGGCGACAATATGCGGCACGTATTGGGGCCGGATGCGCTGGAAGCTGCAGGTGCAAGCGTGTGTGCGTGGGATCTGCACCAACATGCTCAAGAACTACTACGATCTGTTCCGCGCCGACCGGCTGGACGCCGACGAGATCAAGAAGTCAGGTGCAGATCGAAGGCGAGGAGATCCTGCTGGACGCTCTGGCCCGAGGTCGAGGGGTCATCATGGTCTCAGCTCACCTGGGCAACCTGGATCTGGTGATGCACATTCCCGCTGTGTATGGCTATTCGGTCACGGGCGTGGTCGAGCATATCAAGCCTGAACGGGTGTACCGCTACGCGTTGGAGCAGCGGCTCAGTCACGGGCTGAACCTGATCCCGTCTGACGGGCCGATGATAGGCCTGATCCGGGCCTTGAAGCGGGGGGAGATCGTGGGCCTGGCCTGTGACCGGGCACTGACAGACAACGGTTATCGGGTACCCTTTTTTGGCTCGCCGGCGCTGCTTCCCGATGGTGCGGTGCGGCTTGCCCTCCGCACCGGCACACCGCTGCTCGCCGGATTTACGGAGCGCCTGTCTGACGACACATTCCGCGTAACCATTGAACCTGTGTTGCAGCCGGAGGGAGTGACGCGCAAAAGCGAGAGCGAGACAGAGGCGGATGTGACGGCCGGCATGAAGCAGATGGCAGTCGCCATGGAGCGCCATATCTCCCGGCACCCGGAGCAGTGGACGCTGTCGGTGCCCGTCTGGCCTGGGGCGCCTGCTCCCAGCGGCCCCGCGGAGCAACTTGAGCAAAGCGAGTCCCAAAGCGCCAGCGGAGTGGATCAAGGATGAAGATCGGTTTCGTTGCGCCGTATGACTGGGCGGTTCCCGGTGGGGTGAAACATCACATAGAAGCTCTGGCTCAGGAGTTCACGGTCGCCGGGCACGAAGTCAAGATCATAGCCGCCAGTTCACCCAACCGACACACTGGGGAGCACGTTGTCACCGAATCTGATCCAGATCGAAGGCCCAGTTGTACCACTGCCGACGAGCGGATCGGAGGCACGAGTTGTGCTTTCGTCCCGCTTTTCCCACCGGCTGAAAGCAATCCTCAACCGGGAACGCTTTGACGTCATTCACTTGCATGAACCGTTGATGCCGGTCATTTGCCCGCTGGCCTTGTACCACTCCAAGGTGCACCCTCAGACACTGGTGTTGGGCACTTTTCACGCTTACCGCGAGAAGAATGCCGGCTACAAGTACGGCCGCCGGATTCTTGGCCGATGCTTGGGCCGGCTCGACGGCCGGATTGTCGTTTCCGAGGCAGCGAAGGAGTATACTGCCCGCTACTTCCCAGGCGACTACCGAGTTATCTCCAACGGTGTTGACCTGTCTCGTTTTGGAGATAGCAGCCTGGCACCCATCCCAGAGTTTGCCGATGGGCGACCGAACATCCTGTTCGTAGGCCGCCTGGAAAAGCGCAAAGGGTTTGTACACCTGCTGCGGGCGTTCGTTCAAGTCCAGGCCGAGATGCCACAAGCGCGGTTGATCGTGGCCGGCGCGTTCGACGAGAAACAAAAAGAGCCTTTTGCCCGCCAGGCAGAAGCCGATGGCTTGCACGACGTGCACTTTAGAAGCTGGCCGTCGAACGACATGCTGGCCCGCTTTTACCGGACGGCCGACCTCCTGTGCGCTCCGTCCACCGGGTTTGAGAGCTTTGGATTAGTCCTGGTGGAAGCGATGGCCGCCGGCCGCCCGGTGGTGACATCAGACATTCCAGGCTACCGCGAAGTGGTGCGCCATGAGGTCGAAGGCCTACTAGTCCCACCTGGGGATGAAGAAGGGTTGGCGGCGGCACTGCTGCGCTTGTTGGCCGACAAGGAACAGCAGGAGCGCATGGGGCGTAACGGGCGGGAGCGAGCTGCGTCGTTCGCCTGGAACCGGGTAGCCGCCGAGGTATTGGCTTACTACAACGAACTTGGAACAAAGGAGATTGAGAGACCATGGCCTCTCTTGAGCAGCGAGCCCGTGAGATCAGCCGGCCGGTTCTGGAGGCGATAGGCGCGGGTACTCGCCCGGGCACACATCGCCCCCAACTGGGTGACAGGAGCCGGGCTGGTTGTGACGATCGGGGCCGGCGTGCTGGCCGGGGTGGGTTTGTTTCGGTGGGCTGCAGTAGTCTATGTTGCCGGCGCTCTGTGCGATGCGCTGGATGGGACGCTGGCTCGGGTCAGCGGCAGAAGCAGCCGTTTCGGCGGATTTCTGGACTCGACCCTGGATCGTTTTGAAGAAGTGATCCTCTTTCTGGGCCTGACCGTCTACTATGCCCGGCTGGGCAGCCTGTGGGAGCCCCCTCTAATCCTGGCCGCAGTAGCCTGCTCGCTGATGGTCAGCTATACGCGAGCACGGGCCGAGGGGTTGGGTGTAGCCTGCCAGGAGGGTCTGTTTACACGGGCCGTCCGCGTGACCGTCACTGTGGTCGGCCTGCTACTGCACCAGGTGCTCATCATGCTCATCGTCCTGGTCGTGGCCAGCCTGTTTACCGCGCTGCAACGCATGGTCCACGTGTGGCGGATGACGGGCGGCGAAGCCGGTGGATGGCAACCGCCCAAGAAACCTTTCATCCCCCCCGGCATGGCCCAGGCGCCGCGTGCCGATTCGATCGGCTTCGCCAATCGAGACAGTCGCGGCGGCCTGCAAGAAAACCAACCTGAGTTATCGGGCGAGCGCCATCCCGAGGATCACAGAACCGGAGATGCGTCGTGAAATATCTCAACCTGCTACTCGTCTTTTGCGTCGTGGCCGTTGCCGCCGAGCTGGCGGGATGGAATCCCCTCATCGTCTTTGTATCCTCGGGCCTGGCTTTGATCCCGTCTGGCCGGGCTGATCGGCCAGTCCACAGAGGCGCTGGCCACTCACGTCGGGCCACGCGTGGGAGGACTGCTCAACGCCACGCTGGGCAACGCCGCCGAGCTGATCATTACCGTTGTCGCCATCCGCGAGGGCGTGATCAACCCGGCCGTGCGCGATGAGCTGCTTGGAGCTGGTGCGGGCATCGCTGACCGGCTCTATCCTGGGCAACATCCTGCTGGTACTTGGCTTTAGCATCCTGCTGGGTGGGCTGCGACACGGCGTTCAGAAATTCAACCGGACTCACGCTGGAGTCAATTCGACGCTGTTACTGTTGGCCGTTGCGGCGCTGGTGATCCCGTCGCTGTTCAGCCACACGATCGACCAGGTCAACCATGCCGCCGTAGAGTACCTGAGCCTGGGCGTGGCCGGGGTGATGATCGTGATGTACGTCCTGGCCATGGTCTTTCAATTCAAGCAGCCTACTGAGATGACCTATGACGAAGAGTTTGCGGTGGCCAAGCAGGAGGCTCCTCACTGGTCGGTGCGCAAGGCAGGGATCGTGCTGGTGCTGTCCACGGTGGCTATTGCCTGGATGAGTGAGATCCTGGTGGGTACCGTCGAACACGTGGTGACCGAGATCGGTATCCCCTCGTTCTTCCTCGGGATCGTCATCATTCCGATCATCGGCAACGTGGCCGAGCACCTGGTGGCAGTGCAGGTGGCGCTCAAGAACAAGATGGAGCTGAGCCTGGCGATCTCGGTGGGATCCAGCCTGCAGATCGCCCTGTTTGTGGCGCCGTTGCTGGTATTCATCAGCCTGCTGATGGGTAACCCCTTGACGCTGGTGTTCAACCAGTTCGAGCTGATCGCCTTGATGGCGGCGGTGTTTATCGCCGGGTGGGTGTCGATGGACGGCGAGTCGAACTGGCTGGAAGGGGCGATGCTGCTGGCGATCTATGTCATCATCGGGCTGGCGTTCTTCTGGCTGCCAACCTAAGAGAGAACCTCCCGCAGGCATGCCTGCGGGAGGTTGAGTAACTACACCTATGGATAGATGCGGCCGAGCAGGCGCGGGAATGGGATCGTCTCGCGGATATGGCTCAGGCCACAGATCCACATGACGGTCCGCTCGAGGCCCAGACCAAAGCCGCTGTGCGGCACCGAGCCGTAGCGCCGCAGGTCCAGGTACCACTGGTAGGCGTCGCGGGGCAGGTTGTGGCGCTCGATCTGAGCTTCCAGGAAGGCCAGGTCGCCGGAGCGCTCGCCGCCGCCGATGATCTCGCCATACCCCTCCGGCGCCAGCAGGTCTGCAGAGCGGCAGGTCTCAGGCCGGTCTGGCTCCTGGGCCATGTAGAAAGCCTTGACCGCGGTCGGGTAGTGATGGACAAAGACCGGCCGGTCGAACTGGGATGCCACGTAGGTCTCGTGCGGCGAGCCAAAATCGTCCCCCCAGGTAATGGCCGGCACCGGCTCGTCATTGGGCGGGACCACGAGCCCGGCTGCGGCGGCACGGTTGATCATCTCCACCGCCTGGTCGTAGTGGATGCGCGGGAAGGGCGGCTGCACCCTTTCCAGGTGGCTCAGATCGCGGCCCAGCAGCTTGAGCTCGTTGCGCCGCTCGCTCGAGCGTGGTCTGGACGACATAGCTGACGAACTGCTCCTGGACCTCCAGGTTCCCCCACAGATCCACGTAGGCCATCTCCGGCTCGACCATCCAGAACTCCTGGATGTGGCGGCGGGTCTTGCTCTTTTCGGCGCGGAAGGTCGGTCCAAAGCAGTAGACCTTGCCAAAGGCCATGATGTCGGCCTCGTTGTAGAGCTGCCCGCTCTGGCTCAGGTAGGCCGGTGTGCCGTGATAGTCGGTCTCGAACAGCGTGGTCGTCCCCTCACAGGCAGCCGGCGTCAGGATAGGCGTATCCATCAGGATAAAGCCATGGTCGTCTAGCCAGTCGCGGATGGCCTTGATGATCGTGGCCCGCACCCGCAATGTGGCCCACTGCCGCGAGGAGCGGATCCACAGGTGGCGGTTGCTCAGCAAAAAGTCGATGCCATGCTCTTTGAGGGTGATCGGGTATTCATCGGTGACCAACTGGACGACCTCCAGGTCGGTCACGTCGATCTCGATGCCGCCGGGGACGCCCGGCGCGCGCTCGTCGGCGCGGACCAGGCCGGTGACGACCAGGGACGATTCCTGTGTCAGCCGCTGGGCCGCGTCAAAGGCCTCGAGAGAGACCTCCTTCTTGAAGACGACACACTGGATGATTCCGGTACCGTCGCGGACCTGCAGGAATTGGAGCTTGCCCTTGCCGGTCTTGGCATAGAGCCAGCCCTTGATAGTTACCTCTTTGCCGACATGATCGGCGATCTTTTCGACGTAGACATGTTCGGCCATTGTTTCCTCTTCCTCGGGTTGTCCTGGTGAGCAGGGAAAAACCTGCTATCCCTGCGCTACTGAAATCAACGGAGTAGCTCGACGAATGCCAGGCACGAATTCGCCTGGCAGCCGACGAACCGGCCGAACTGTATCGCGATCGGGGTTCCTCTTGCTGCCATGAGCACCTCCACTGTACCGCATGCGCTTAGCGGCCGCAGGATATTATAACAGAGGTCGCGTAACTTGGCAAACTGCCCTACTTGGTCCAGGAGAGGACCCGCTCACTGGCCCACTCGTAGCGGATGCCCAGGGGGTCGAGGCGATCGCCGAACATGGGCTGCTGCCCGGAGCCGTCGGCGCTCATCACATAGATGCGCCATGGGCCGTCGCGGTTGGAGAGGAAGGCGACATGCTTTCCGTCGGGCGACCAGGCCGGGGCCACGTTGCTGGGCGGTTGGTCCAGGTCCGGGTCGCTGTGGGTGAGCTGCGCCCGCCCCGAGCCGTCTGCTGCGTTCATCCTAAAGATCTCCCAGTGGTTGTGCACGCGGCCCATAAAGGCGATGCGGCTGCCATTGGGCGAAAAGCTGGGCGAGCCGTCCCAAGCGCTGCTGCCTGCAAAGCGGCCGGTGGAGATTCGCTCCCTCAGCTCGATCCAGGCCAGGCCCCGATCACCGGCATAGACGATCCGGTCCCCCAGCGGGTCCCAGGCCGGCGAATGTGGCGCCTTGTCGTCCAGCGGCAGGCTCAGGAACTCGCCGGTATTCAGATCGGCGATCCATATCTGACCGACAGAAGTGGGCGGCAGGGTGAAGCAGTAGCCAAAGAAACAGACCTCACCGCCCCCGCCGAGACTATAGTTGATGCTGAACGCCAAGCGAGACCCGTCGGCCGACCAGGCCGGCTCTTTGAGCAGGTTGCCATCCACAGCCCGCTCTTCTCCGCTGCCGTCGGGTTGGATGCGATAGATGCCCCATGGGGAACGCCACCGGCTCAAGGCAATTTGATCTCCGCCCGGCGACCAGGCGGGATCCAGGCCGTCGGTCAGTCGACGGAGGCCGCTGCCATCGGCATTGACGGTGTAGATGTCACCGCCGCTGCTGACCTGGAAGGCCAGCCGGCCGGTAAGCCCCGGCGCGCGCCGGTTGGCAGCAGGCCGGCGTGTTGGGGTTGGCGTCGCAACAAGCCGGTCGCCCAGGGTGATGGTCCCGATCTGCCACAGGCCACGCTCGGGCACGATCTGGAGCGTCATTGTCTGGGAGGCAGCCCCTGCCCCACTGGCTTCTGCCCAACGCAGGAGCACGTGGGCCTCATAGCCGCTGGTCACCGGCCGTCGCAGCTCCAGCAACCTGACCTCGGCCAACTGCGGGCTGGTCAAAGCAAACTGAGGCAGAAGCGTCGCGCCGTACTGCTGTTGGGCCTGGTCCGTCAGGTGAAGCCGGAAGGCATTGTCAGCATCCCCTGCTGCCAGACGCGCCAGGAAATCGGCGACCGTCCGGTCGACAAGCAGATTGTCGAGCTGCGAGAGGCCAGCCGGCGGTGTCGTTTTGGGCGCGGGCGACGGTGAGGGCGATACGGTCAACGTCCGGGTTGCCGCGACCGAAGGGAGTGCCTCCTGTCCCTGGCGATCGGGCTGAGGGGCCAGGGTGGCCGTCGCCGCCACGATCCGCTCCGCCAATCGGATGGCCGTCGGCGTCGGACTGGGCTGAGCACCGCACGCCGCCAGCAGCATGAGGGCTGCGCCCAGGATCAGGAAGACAGCAGGCTTGCGCACAGCACTTGCCACAGTGTTACTCATAGCGCAAGGCGTCGATCGGGTTGAGGCGCGCCGCCCGGATGGCAGGATAAAGGCCGAAGAACAGGCCAACTGCTGTCGAGACGAGCCGTGGCCAGCAGGATCACATCCCAGGTTACGACCGGATTCAGCCGGTCTTGAAGGCTGGCAATCACCCGCGATCCGGCAATACCCAATGCGATGCCGATCAGCCCACCGATGAGCGACAGGGCCATCGCTTCCACCAGAAACTGCGTGCGGATGTCCCGTTTTTTTGCACCGACGGCCTTGCGGATGCCGATCTCGCGGGTGCGCTCAGTCACCGACACGAGCATGATGTTCATAATGCCGATGCCGCCCACCAGGAGCGAAATAAAGGCGATCGAGCCGAGAAAGATGGTCAGCACGCCTGTGATATCGCCGAGGATAGCCACAACGTCGGTCTGCTTGATGATCGTAAAGTCATCTTCGTCGCGAAAGGTGATCTTGTGGCGCTCGCGCAGCACTTCGCGATCCGCTCGGCTACCTCGTCCATGACCGATTTGTCGGTCACCTGGACATATACCGTCGACAGGAGCGGCTCACCCTTGCGGTTGCGCCACAACGGGTAGAGGCGCGCTTGGGCGGTGGTCAGCGGAACGTAAACCGTGCTGTCGGCTGTGTTGCCGAAGGAAGCTCCTCCCTTTTCGGCCATGACGCCGACCACTCGAAAAGGCACGCGGTTGATCTTGATTGTCTGGCCGATCGGATAGGCGCCCTGTTCGAACAGCTTCTCGTAGGCCTGACTGCCGAGCACCGCCACGCGCGAGCGGGCGTTGACGTCGGCGTCGGTGACAAAGTCGCCGTCGGCCACAGTCAGGCTGCGCAGGCTCAAGTAATCGGGCGTCACGCCGGCAATCTCGGTGCGGACGTCGCGCCTGCCGGCCACGATGTTGGCCCGGGCAGACAGCTCAGGTGCTACGCCAATAGTGTGCGGAACCTGGAAGGGATCGGCGAGGGCCTGATAGTCGGCCAAGGTCATCTCTGGGCTTTTGGTCGTGCTGCCCTCGAGCGTGCCGGGAAAGACGAAGAGCAGGTTTGAGCCCAGGCTCTGGAACGACTGCTGGACAAACTGCTCAACCCCCTTGCCGACTGACATGAGGGTAATAACCGCTCCCACGCCGATGATAATGCCGAGCATGGTCAAGACGGCGCGCAGCTTGTTGGACAACAGCGCTCGGAGGGCGATGTGGATGCTCTCAGCAACATTCATTCTAGCCGAGCGCCTCGTCACTTTCCACGAGCCCGTCACGGATGTGGATGATGCGGCGGGTCTGCTGGGCGATCCCCGGATCGTGCGTCACAAAGACGATGGTGATACCCCGTTCCTCATTCAGCTGGCGAAAGATGGCCAGGATCTCTTTGCCAGAGCGGGTATCCAGGTTGCCGGTTGGCTCGTCGGCCAGGATGATGGCCGGCTGGGTAACCAGGGCGCGAGCGATGGCAACCCGCTGCTGTTGGCCGCCCGACAACTCGTTGGGGCGGTGGTTCAGCCTATCGCCCAACCCCACTGCCTCCAGGGCAGCCCTGGCCCGCTCACGGCGCTCCCGCGCGCCGAGTCCGGCATAGATCAACGGCAATGTTACCTGCTGGAAAGCGGCGTTCCGGGGCAGGAGGTTGAAGGTCTGAAAGACAAAGCCGATCTTGCGGTTGCGGATCTCGGCCAGCCTGTTGTCGTTGAGCCCGCCGACGTCGATGCCGTCCAGCCAGTAACGGCCAGAGGTCGGCTGGTCCAGGCAGCCGATGATGTTCATCAGGGTAGACTTGCCCGAGCCAGACGGTCCCATGATCGCGACGAATTCGCCCTTGGTGACGTGCAGCGATACGCCACACAGGGCGTGGACCTGTACGTCGCCCATCTGGTAGACCTTGGTCACATTCTCGATTGTGATCAGGCTGCCGTTTGTATTGTGGCTTGTCATGTCGATACTGGCACGAGCACGCAGTCGAAAGGGCAGGCCGGCACTATGGCTGCATAAATGTCTGCTGCAGCTGCTCGCGGCTGGATTCCTCAATCAAGACGATCAGATCTCCTTCAGCCAATCCGGCCAACACCTCGCTCGAGAATTCGTCACGCAAGCCGATCTGGATCTCGACCGACTGAAGCTGGCCGCTGACCAGCCGGTCGACGAATGTCTCGCCCGTCTGCCGGTCGATGCGTATGAAGCGATTGGGCGCAAGCAGAACGCCATCCCGCCGCTCGATGACAATGTCGGCGTTGGCCGTCATGCCCGCCCGTAGGGCAGCAGTCGTCGGGTCAAGACTGATGGTCACCTTGTAAGTCACGACACCCGTGTCGACCTGCGGCAGTCTGAGCGACCCGATCTATCCGACCGGTCAGTGTCTCGCTGGACAGTGCATCGAGGGTGATCGTCACCGGCTGGCCCTCAGCAATGCGGCCGACGTCGATTTCGTCGATCATGGCATCGATGTGATACCGGGACAGATCGGTCAGGACAAAGGCCGGCTGAATGCTGCTCATTTCGCCCTGCTTGACGCCCACCGTCGTGATCGTGCCGGCGTGAGGCGCAGTGAGGGTAGCGCCCGCCAACAGATTGCGCGCTTGATCCAAGCGCAGTTGGGCCTGCTCGACCTGGAGCTGGGCGATCATCAGGTCTTCAGCAGCTGCCCCCTCCTGCAGGCGGGCCAGGGTCGCCTCGGCCTGGGCGATCGAAGCTTTGGCAGCGGCCAGCTCGGCGCTGGATGGTTTGCGCTGGGTAAGGTCAAAACTGGCTTGGGCAGCATTGTAGTTAATGGTTGCCTGCTGGAGCTGGAGCGCCTGGGGCAGCATCGCCACGTCGGGCCGGTCGGCCACCTGGTTATAGGCAGCCTGAGCCTGGTCCAGTGCTGCCTTGGCCTGGTCCAGGGTGGCCCGGGCCACCTGGATCTCCTCCTCCGTCGGGCCGTCCAGCAGCCTCTGATAGGCGGCCTGGGCGCTTTCAAGCGCTGCCCGGGCCGCGGCCAGGTCATACTCGGAAGGCGGGCGCTGGGCGCGAAGCAGTTGAGCCTGCACCAGAGCCAAAGCCAGCTCGGCTTCGGCAACCGATGCCTCGAGGTCTGTCGTTTCAAGCCTGGCGAGAGGCTGCCCGGCATCCACCACTTGGCCCTCAGTAACCCACACCTCGGCCACGAGACCAGCACCTTTGAAGCTCAGAGTTGTCTGCTTCTCGGGCAGGATCGTTCCGGTAGTGTTTACCAAGGCCGCCAGCGTCCCGCGCTGGACCCTATGATCCTCACGCTGCTGCTGTGGCTGCTCGGTCTTGGCGATCAGATTCTGATAAGCCCACAGCCCAACGATCCCCACCACTGCCAGCATGGCCAGGGTGATCACAACCCTCTTCATGCCAGTACCTCCTTTGCAGACTATACCATAGACCCGGTTTCCTGTAAACTTGACACAGGCAGCAGCGAGCAATGCACGAAAAACCTTTGGCTGCTGGTCGCCCGCCTCGTGCTTGGGCCTGTCCAAGTCACCCGCAAGCGGCAGGCGGCGGCGGCCTGAGATTGCCTTGCTTTTCCGGGAAAAGCCGGTATAATGCAGATGTAGAATGAAAACGCCCGACGGTGCATCAACACCTCGGGCGACGGCCAAGACCGCGCGAACGGTCCGGCAGGGATAGTGTGGCACAGATGGGCCGCTCGCACAAGTGGGCGGCCTTTGTCTATCACGACGAATGGGCGAAAGGAGCCGGTTGACACAATGGACGCCAAGGAGCTTGTCAGAAGGTATGAGGCAGGGGAGCGGGACTTTGCCGGGGCGGACCTTGGCGGGGCCAACCTCATCGGGGCCGACCTGACCGCGGCTCACCTGCACAACGCCGACCTGCGCGGGGCCAACCTGAGCGAGGCCGACCTGATCGGGGCCGACCTGACCGTGGCCGACCTGCGCGGGGCCAACCTGAACATGGCCAAACTGAACATGGCCAAACTGAACCTGGCCGACCTGATCGGGGCCGACCTGGTCAAGGCCTATCTGAGCGAGGTCAACCTGTGCAGGGCCAACCTGAGCGGGGCCAACCTGGAAAGGGCCAGCCTGCTCTTCGCCAACCTGCACAAGGCCAACCTGCACAAGGCCAACCTGAGCGAGGCCAACCTGATCGGGGCCGACCTGAGCGGGGCCGACCTGAGCGAGGCCAACCTGAGCGGGGCCTTCCTGAGCGAGGCCGACCTGCGCAGGGCCATCCTGGATGGTGCCGACCTGACCAAGGCCAACCTGACCCGGGTCAACCTGACCAATGCCAACCTGACCGGGGTCAACCTGACAGGTGCCAATCTAGGCGAGGCTCGCCTGAGCGGGGCCCATATGAGTGGGACCAACCTGACCGGGGCGATTATGCCCGACGGCACGAGGCACCCGTGACCGGTGACTTGTGAGAGGTGCGGGCTCTGCCTGATGACCTCGCCCTGGAGCTGCGCGGCAATCCGCCGGGCCTCGTGCTTGTCCAGGGCGACGACAGGGTAGGGGTGGAGCTGGCCCACGTCAAGACGGCGATCGCCGCAATGGGCAATGCGGCGGCGGACTCATCTGGTGCTTTACTTCTTGCCTTGGCTATCCGCTCGGTTAAGGCAGGTGCCATGATTAGAAGATAGAAGTTGCCATTTGGGGCACTTTGCGCTACAATAATGACACAGGAATCTTTTTGGTCGAAAATCAGCCTGCGACAAGAATTCAGCCAGTTCCTGGCCCACAGCCGGAGGGATCGGAACTGGATGCGGGTCCCGGACGTTATATAGGGGACGGACTCGTGCAAGGGAGGTTGTTTTGACTGCCCAAAGGGGTGGGACTCAGACTCGACCGGATCGATCGTCATCGCAAGGGCAAGACACTTGGACTCGACCTGCCTATTCCCAGGAGGAAGAACCTACCTCCAGGGGTGTTTCAGGCTACGCAGTGGCAATTCTGGCCCTGCTTGCCCTGGCGGTCGTGTGCGTCCTGGCCGTGCTGATCGTCTTCCTGTTGAAGCGTGATGCGCCTGTCCTGCCTCCTAGCAACGGCACTGGGACCCCTGTGGCCACATTGGTCAGCCCAAGCCCGACAGCTTCATCAGAGGCGTCAGGCCAGGCTCAGATCAGGATTGACCCTGGCGAAGGCTACATCAATACCCTGGTAACCGTCACCGGCCAGGGCTGGTGGCCGGGGGAGCCGGTCTTTGTCTTTCTCCGTTCACCGCAAGAAGGGGAGGGCCGTGGATTCTCCTATGCTGCTGCGGTAGCCGACGACACGGGCAATATCCGTACCGCCTTTACCTTTCCCAACGAAGCTCGTTGGGTTGGACAGCCATGGGCTGATGTGATCGGCCGGGGCACCCGCTCCAAAATAGAGACGATCGTCCGGTTCACATTGGTGGCGCCCACTCCCACCAATACGGTGCCGGTGCCAACCTTCCCGCCGACCGAAACGCCCACGCCGGTGCTGCCCACCAATACACCCACGCCGACTGGCACCCCGACGCCGACTCCCACCCCCACCGCTCTTGTGATCACCGATTGGCGGGGCGAGTATTATGCGAACCGCGAACTGCAGGGCAATCCGGTGCTCGTCCGAAACGACGGGTATGTGGACTTTAACTGGGGTGAGGGCTCGCCGGGACCGACCGTCCCTGTGAATGGGTTTTCGGCACGATGGACACGCACCCGGCAGTTCCGTGAGGGAACCTTCCGTTTCACGATCACTGCTGACGACGGCGCCCGCCTGTGGATTGACAGCACGCTGTTGATCGACGAATGGCATGATGGGTTAGGGACCTATGTCGACGATCTGCGCCTGACGCCAGGCGCACACGCCCTGCGCATCGAATATTATGAGAATTCCGGGGGGGCCATGATCCAGTTTGACTGGCAGCAGGTCGAGGGGCCAACCCCCACGCCGACTTCCAGTACGCCGGTGCCCTCCGATGCATGGCATGGCTTCTATTTCGCTAATCGCCAGCTGGAGGGCGATCCGGTACTTGCCCTGGACCATGTGGGACAAGAGCTGGATTTGAACTGGGGACTCGGCTCACCCGGCCCACAGGTTCCATCGGACGACTTTTCGGCGCGATGGACGCAAAACCGGTGGTTCCCGGCCGGCAATTATCGTTTTCACCTGGCGGTGGACGACGGCGCCCGTGTGTGGGTGGACAATCACCGGCTGATCCGCGCCTGGGACGATGGCCCCTATGACAACATAACTGAGGACATTTATCTCGACGAGGGACTGCATACCGTCAAGGTCGAGTTTTTTGAAGCCACCGGGGGAGCCCGCATCCACTTGTGGACAGAACTGCTCGGCCGGTAGACATCTGGTTTGTGAGTGAGGGCTCGGTGCAGGTCGGCTGGGGCTCAGGGGCCGGCCTGCACCTTTTTTGCATCTTGCCCGACTCGTGTTATAATCGAGCTCATGACGGGGGAAACTGGATGGCGGTAGAGGTACGCCTGCACGCTATCGTCCATGGGCGGGTGCAGGGTGTCAGCTTTCGTTACTATACCGTGCAGCGTGCCCGCGAGCTGGGCGTGACCGGATATACTCGTAATCTGTGGGACGAGAGCGTCGAGGTCGTGGCCGAGGGGACGCGGGCGGTCGTCGATGAGTTGCTGGCCTTCCTCCGGGTCGGGCCGCGGTCTGCGTTTGTCACCGGCGTGGACGTTCAATGGCTGGCGCCAACCGACGAATTCCAGCGTTTCGAGGTGCGCCACTAGATGCGCAAGAACCCGGAACGGATCGCCTGGACAGTTCTCTGGATCGCGTTTGCCACTTGCTGGATCCTGGCTATCGGCACACCGCTGGGGGTTCGATCCTACCTGATCAACGCCCATGAGAAGCCAGGAGGCCCAACTGCAAGTGATCGGCGGGACGATCCTGGTGCAGAAAGCCAATGGGAGCGATCCGATCGGGGTCACCCAGGCCAGCACCTTGGAGCAAGGGGACCAGGTGATCACCGACGCCACATCGAGGGCCACGCTGGACCTCTTTGAGCGCAGTCGCCTCGACCTGTACAGCAATACAGACCTTACCCTGGAAAGGATGTGGACCCCCCGCTTTGAGGTGAGCGATCGCCTTGACGAGATCCGCCTGAACCTGACAGGGGGCCTGATGCGGGTGGGCGTTGCGCTGCCATCAGCGGGCGAACGAGCCGTCGACTTTCAGGTGCTGACGCCCCATACAGACATCTCTCTGCAAGAGGGCAGCTACCGGATCGAGGTGACCAACGAGGGAACACAGGTGACGGTGGTGCGGGGGCAAGCAGTGGTGGGTCGGGGCTCTAGCCAGATCACTCTTGTCCAGGGAACCCGCAGTCAGGCTGCGACTGGATGGCACGCCGTCCACACCCGTCCCGGCTGTGCAGAACCTGCTGTTGAATGGCAACTTTCAGGAGCCGCTCGAACCTGCCTGGGTGACCAGCACTGTAGTCTTGACCACGTCGGTCAAACCGCCGATCATCGAACAGGTTGAGAACGGGGGACGGACCGCCGTCCGCTTTGCGCGGCGCGAAGCAGACAATGGCAACCACACCGAAGCCGTTATCCGGCAACCACTCGACTACGACGTGCGCGATTTCGCGCGGTTGGAGGTAGTGCTCGACGTCAAGCTAAGTTTTCAAAGCCTGTCGGGTGGAGGGATGCAGAGTTCCGAGTTTCCGATCATCGTCCGGCTAGACTACAAAGACATCTATGGCAACGACAACTTTTGGACGCATGGGTTCTACTATCAAAACCAGGCCGGCTATGCCATAGGCCCCGACCCGTGGGGGCGGCCGAGCGGCGAACAGATCCCTCAAGATGTGTGGTTCCCCTACGAGTCGGGCAACCTGTTGGTCCTGTTGGGTGACAACACGCCGGCGCACATCACTCGGCCTGACCATCTATGCCTCAGGCTGGAATTACGACAGCCTGGTGTCAGAGGTTCAGCTTCTCCTCGAGTAGCCCTGTCTTACCCTCTGATCTGTGCTTTGTAACGCTTGCGGATCTCCATGAAAAGCGCGCAGTAACGGTCGCTGGCATAGTCGGAATAGGTCCACGGCCAGGGGCGGAAGCGGCCCTGCTGATAGGCCAGAGTCACTTCGCCGTAGATGCCCTGACCCAGGTAGAGGCGATGGGCGTGGTCTTTGGTGGTGGCCAGCACCAGCTTGGCCAGCGAGACGTAGCCGGGGTCGATGTTCACCCGTCGCCGCCCTTCCCGAGCGAGTGACTGTTCAAGCTCATTGGTCTGGCGCTTGACGGCGGGCAGGTCATCCGGGGCGATGAGTTGCTCAAAGGTCACGATCTGCCGCTGCAGAGCCGGCCCAAACTCGGCGGCATAATAGTCGGTGTGGTCAAAGAGCAGGATTTCACTTTCCAGGTCCGTTGGACCAAAGGCGTGGACCAGAGCTGCCTTGACTGCTGACAGCAGGTCAATATCGCCGGTCAGCAAGCTGGCAATCAGCTTGACAGGTGCTGGTTCGCGAGCAGTACCCATGTTTCGGCCTCTTCCAATCCATCATACCGGCAAGGCCGACTTCTGTCAAGCCGCTTGCCTTTAACGATCAGTTGTCAAGCCTGGGGCCTTGTGCTATACTATAGCCGTCATTCCACCGACGAGGAGAGGGACAATGGCCGTGGACCGCAAGATCCAGAAGCTTCACGACATCCGCGCTCAGGCACAGCAGGGCGGTGGCCAGGAACGGATCGACCGCCAGCATGCCCAGGGCAAGCTCACCGCTCGCGAGCGGATCGACAAGCTGCTTGACCCCGGCACCTTCCGCGAGCTCGATCCCGTTTGTCACCCACCGTACCGTTGGCTTTGGCATCGAAGAGCAGAAATACCTGGCCGACAGCGTCGTCACCGGCTGGGGGCAGGTCGACGGCCGGCTGGTCTACGTCTTTAGCCAGGACTTTACCGTCTTTGGCGGGTCACTGGGCGAGGTCCACGCCGAGAAGGTGTGCAAGGTGATGGATCTGGCGATGAAGAACGGCGCCCCGGTCATCGGCCTCAACGACTCGGGTGGGGCGCGCATCCAGGAAGGCGTGGTCAGCCTGGCCGCCTACGCCTACGTCTTTTTGCGCAATGTGCTGGCCTCGGGCGTGGTGCCGCAGATCAGCGCCATCATGGGACCGTGCGCCGGGGGAGCGGTCTACTCGCCGGCCATGACCGACTTTATCCTGATGGTCAAGAAGACCAGCTTTATGCACATCACCGGCCCGGATGTGATCAAGGCCGTTACCCGCGAGGAGGTTACCTCCGAGGATCTGGGCGGGGCGATGGTTCACAACGCCAAGAGTGGAGTGGCCCACTTTGCTGCCGAGGACGAGGAGGACTGCATCTACCAGATCCGCAAGCTGATGAGCTACATCCCACAGAACAACACGGAGGACCCACCCTTTCTGGCCACCGATGACCCGTCCGACCGGATGGACGAGGCGCTGAACAGCCTGATTCCCGACAACCCCAACAAACCGTACGACATCAAGGAGGTGATCCGCCGGGTGGTGGACGACGGCGATTTTTTCGAGGTGCAGGAGCACTGGGCGCAGAACATCATCGTCGGCTTTGCCCGGCTGGGGGGCTTTTCTGTGGGCATCGTCGCCCAGCAGCCGATGGTGCTGGCGGGCGTGCTGGACATCGACTCGAGCATCAAGGCGGCGCGGTTCGTGCGCTTTTGCGACTGCTTCAACATCCCGATCATCACCTTCGAGGACGTGCCCGGCTTTCTGCCGGGGGTGGCGCAGGAGCACGGCGGCATCATCCGCAACGGGGCCAAGCTGCTGTATGCCTACTGCGAGGCGACGGTGCCCAAGATCACGATCATCACCCGCAAAGCCTATGGCGGGGCATACGACGTTATGAGCTCGAAGCACATCCGCGGCGACATCAGCTATGCCTGGCCATCGGCCGAGATTGCGGTGATGGGGCCGGATGGCGCGGTGAACATCATCTTTCGCAAGCAGATTGCCCAGGCGAGCGACCCAGAGGCCGAGCGGGCGCGGCTGGTGCAGGAGTACCGCGAGACGTTTGCCAACCCATACGTGGCGGCAGCGCGGGGCTATATCGACGATGTCATCGAGCCCAAGGAGACGCGGCCACGGCTGATCGAGGCGCTGCAGATGCTGCGGAACAAGCGCGACTCGAACCCACCGAAGAAGCACGGGAACATTCCGTTGTAGGGAAGGCAAGTTTCCAGCTACAGGGAGCAGGACAAATGCCTGAGCGGAAGACGAGCGTTGACGAGGCGGCCGCGCGGCTGACCCAGCCCTTCACCCATACTATCCTGGGTCAGGTGGACGACTATTGCGCCTACCTGAGCCGTTTCCTGGGCAGCTACAGGTTTCACCAGCATGCCAAGGACGAGATGTACTATGGTGCATCGAGGGTGAGATCTTTATCGACTACTACGACGGCCCCAGTGTCCCGCTGCGCACAGGGAGAGACCCTGGTCGTGCGGGCCGGCGAGCGCCACCGCTCCCGCGCCGAAAAGGAGGCGCTGGTTCTGTTGTTCAAGGCCGCCCATCTGTTTGCCGAGTAGGAGGCCAGATCCTCCGCAGGGGATCTGAGTGAAAGACGGGTAGAATGGAACAAGAAACCTGTACGCATCTGTGATACGATCCTGCGCGACGCACACCAGAGCCTGCTGGCCACGCGGATGCGCACCGACGACATGATCGGACGCCGGCCATGCCCATTGCCGAAAAGCTGGACCAGGTGGGCTACTGGTCGGTGGAGATGTGGGGCGGCGCCACTTTTGACTCGGCCATGCGCTTTCTGAACGAAGACCCGTGGGAGCGGATCCGCAAGCTCAAGGCCAGGATGCCCCACACGCCCTTCCAGATGCTGCTGCGCGGCCAGAACATCGTCGGCTACAAGCACTATCCCGACGACGTGCTGGAGCGCTTTATCGTCAAGGCGCACGAAAACGGCATCGACGTCTTTCGCATTTTTGATGCCCTGAACGACGTGCGCAACATGCGCCAGGCGATGGAGGTGGTCAGGCGGGAGGGAGCCCACGTCCAGGCGACCATCTCGCTACACCATCAGCCCGGTACACAGCGTGGACGCCTTTGTCCAGATGGCCCGCATCCTGGAAGAGATAGGGACTGACACCATCTGCATCAAAGACATGGCCGGGCTGCTGTCGCCCTACGTCGCCTACGAGCTGGTGAGCCGTCTGAAAGCCGAGTGCCGGGCGCCCATCCAGCTTCACACCCACTACACCAGCGGCATGGCCATGGCCACCGTGCTCAAAGCGATCGAGGCCGGGGTGGACATCGTGGACACGGCCATCTCGTCGCTGGCGATGGTCACCTCGCAGCCGCCGACCGAGACGCTGGTCCGCATCCTGCAGGAGTCGCCCCGCGACACCGGGCTGGACCTGAACCTGCTGGCCGAGATCAGCAGCTATTTCGCCGAGGTGCGCAAAAAGTACGCCGCCTTCGAGAGCGGCATGAGTTGGGGTGGACGTCAACGTCCTGCAGTTCCAGATCCCGGGTGGCATGCTCTCCAACCTGGTATCTCAACTGCGCGAGCAGGGCGCCGAGGACCGCTACGCCGAGGTGCTGGCCGAGGTGCCGCGCGTCCGCCAGGAGCTTGGGCTACCCGCCGCTGGTCACGCCCAGCAGCCAGATCGTCGGCACCCAGGCGACGCTCAACGTGGTGCTGGGCGAGCGCTACAAGGTCATCCCGGCCGAGGTCAAGAACTATGTGCGGGGCTACTACGGGCGACCGCCCGCGCCGATCGATCCCGAGGTGCAGAAGAAGGTGATCGGCGACGAAGAGCCGATCGACTGCCGCCCGGCCGACCTCATCGCCACCCGGCATGGAGCAGGCGCGGCAAGAGATCGGCGACCTGGCCCAAAGCGAAGAGGACGTGCTCAGCTACGCCCTCTTCCCCCAGGTCGCCCGGCCCTTCCTTGAGCGGCGGGCCAAGGGCGGCGCGGCCAAGGAGGCGCTGGTGGCGGCCATCGCCGCCCGGTTGGTCGCCCAAGCCCAGCAGAGCGCAGAAGCGGCCACGCGTGAGCGCGCAGCGGCCACCGAAAGGCCGGGCACGGCCCCATCGCCGTGGAAGACGGCCTGGCGGCCGCAGGCCGGCCGCTGGGGCGGGCTGATCGACGGGGCAGGAGGGTCGCGATGAAGCGCGAGTTCACCCTGACGCTGGATGGAGTGGCATACAAGATCGTCGTCGACGGCAACACGATGCTGGTCAACGGCCAGCCGTTCGTCGTCGGCCTGGATGGGGAAAAGGTCCTGGTGGATGGCGCCCCCTACGACGTCAAGGTGGAGAGTGGGCGAGGCGGTCGTCGGAGGTATCACCTACAGCCTGGGTGTGGAGGGGTTGGCGGAGGCTCCTCAGGCAAGAGCAGCCGCAGACACGGACGACGGCCGCAAGACAGCCCGAAGCGCCTCGGCAGCAAGCGAGGGAGCAGTGACGGCCATCATGCCGGGCAAGATCATCCGCGATGCTGGTAGCGAAGGGAGACGCAGTGGCCGCGGGGGATGTCGTCTGTATCCTGGAAGCGATGAAGATGGAAAACGAGCTCAAAGCGCCGCGGGCAGGTGTCGGTCAAGGTGCTCCACGTCCAGCCGGGCCAGGACGTGGAGCGAGGAGCGGTGCTGGCCGAGATTGAATGACCGATGGCTGAGCATCGGGCAGGCTCGCGTAACACAGCCAGTGGAATTGGAGTTGCAAGATGCCCGAGGAGAAGGTTAGCCAACTCAAAGAGGAGTGGGAAGCCACACTCCTGGCCAATGTGCTGTCTCGCTTTCCTGAGCGGCAGCCAGAATTCCAGACGGAATCAGACATCCCGGTCGAGCGATTCTACACACCCGACGACGTGGAGACCGACTACCTGCGCGACCTGGGCTTCCCCAGCCAGTACCCCTTTACCCGCGGCGTTCAGCCGACGATGTACCGCAGTCGCTTCTGGACGATGCGCCAGTACGCCGGCTTTGGCAGCGCCCGAGGAGACCAACGCCCGCTACAAGTACCTGCTGGATCAGGGCCAGACCGGCCTGTCGGTCGCTTTTGACCTGCCCACCCAGATCGGCTACGACTCGGACCACCCGATGGCCGCCGGCGAGGTGGGCAAGGTGGGCGTGGCCATCTCGTCGCTGGAGGACATGGAGCGGCTGTTCGACGGCATCCCCCTGGACCAGGTGTCGACCTCGATGACGATCAACGCCCCGGCCGCGGTCCTGCTGGCCATGTACATCGCCGTCGCCAGGAAGCAGGGCGTCGATTCGAGGCAAGCTGCAGGGCACCGTCCAGAACGACATCCTGAAGGAGTATGTCGCCCGGGGCACCTACATCTATCCGCCCGGCCCGTCGATGCGGCTGGTCACCGACCTGTTCCGCTACTGCCGGGATCACGTGCCGCAGTGGAACACGATCAGCATCTCCGGCTACCACATCCGCGAGGCAGGCTGTACGGCAGTGCAGGAGGTGGCGTTTACCCTGGCCAACGCCATCGCCTACGTCCAGGCGGCGCTCGACGCCGGGCTGGCGGTGGACGACTTTGCCCCTCGGCTATCGTTCTTTTTCAACGCCCACAACAACCTGCTGGAAGAGGTGGCCAAGTTCCGCGCCGCCCGCCGCCTGTGGGCGCGAATCATGCGCGAGCGGTTCGGCGCCCGCGATCCGCGATCGTGGATGCTGCGCTTCCACACCCAGACGGCCGGCTCGATGCTGACCGCACAGCAGCCGGACAACAACGTCGTCCGGGTCACGCTGCAGGCCCTGGCTGCCGTGCTGGGCGGCACCCAGTCGCTGCACACCAACTCGCGCGACGAAGCGCTGGGCCTGCCGACCGAGGAAGCGGTCCAGATCGCCCTGCGCACGCAGCAGATCATCGCCTACGAGAGCGGCGTGGCCGACACGATCGATCCGCTGGCGGGCAGCTATCTCATCGAAAAGTGGACCGACGAGATCGAGCAGCGGGCAATTGACTACATTTCGAGGATAGACGCTCTGGGTGGAGCCCTGCGGGCCATCGAGCGAGGATATATACAGCGCGAAATCCAGGAGAGCGCCTATCGCTGGCAGCGCGCCGTGGATCATGCCGACAAGATTGTAGTCGGAGTCAATCGTTTCCAGGTCGGCGAAGGGACGAGTCTACGCCTCTTGCGCGTCGATCCGGCCGTTGGCGAGCGTCAGGCAGCGCGCCTCGAAGCTTTACGGGAGTGGAGAGATGGCGAGGCGGTGTCGGCAGCGCTGGCGCGCCTGGAGGCCGGCGCCCGCGCTGACGACATTTTGATGCCACTCATCCTGGACGCAGTGGAAAAGTATGCTACCCTGGGTGAAATCTGCAATGTACTGCGCGGCGTCTTTGGCGAGTATCGAGCCTTCTACACTGTTCTGATTGGGGGTGTATACAATATGTCTGTCAATACTTGAGGTTCTTTTTTCGTCAACGGCGCGGATTGAGGTGTTGCGCCTGTTCCTGCTGAATCCGGGCCGGCATTTCTACCAGCGGGAGATTGGGCGGGAGACCGGACAGCCGATCCGGGCCGTGCAGCGCGAGATGGATCGGCTGGAGGGGATCGGCCTGCTTGTCCGCGCCGAAGAGGGCAACCGGGTGTTCTATTGCCTAGACCCTCAGTTTCCCCTGCTGGCCGAGCTGACGGCGTTGTTCCAGAAGGCGACAGGAGCCGAGGCCAGAAGCAACGCGACAGAGCCTGAGCCCCGGCACTTGACAGAGACGCCATCGGTCAAGCAGCCGTTTGCCTGGATGGAGACGCCGGCTGCCATCGCCCTTGCCGCCGGAGCTGAAACGGATTCAGTCAGATCGAGAATGGGATCAAGCCTATTAGCCGCTTGTCCAGCCAGGCAGAGCATTGCCTGCCTGTGACAACGCGCCGCCTCGAGCATGCGACATTGGGGTTACGAGGAGGAACGAGGATGAAAATTGACCACATCGGCATCGCCGTGCGTGACATCCAGGAGGCGCTCAAGGTCTACCAGGAAGCCTTGGGGTTGCAGCTAGCAGAAATCGTCGAGGTGCCGGAGCAAAAGGTCGAGGTGGCCTTTCTGCCGGTAGGCGAGACCAACCTCGAATTGGTGCAGCCCACAGCCGACGACACCGGCGTCGCCAGGTTCCTGGAAAGCCGAGGGGAGGGCATCCACCACATCTGCCTGGAAGTGGACGACATCGAGGCGGCGCTGGAGCGCCTCAAGGCCAACGGCGTGCCATTGATCGACAGGGCTCCACGGCAAGGGGCCCATGGGCGGGTGGCTTTTGTCCATCCCAAGGGCATGCACGGCGTGCTGCTGGAGCTGGTGGAGCACGACAGCCGGATACGGCAGCGGGTTAGCGCGATCGCCCTGGAGGCAACCATGTTTGACCAGGACAAGCTGAAGCTACTGCAGGAGCAAGAGGAGCGCTGGGAAGAGACCACGCTCAAGAAGACGCTGGCCGAGCGCCCGGAACGGATCCTGCGGACAGGTTCGTGACAACCTCCAGTGCGCCGGTGGAGCGGCTGTACACGCCGCTGGACGTGGCCGGCCTGGACTATGAGCGCGACCTGGGCTTCCCGGGCGAGTACCCCTTCACCCGCGGCGTCCACCCCACCATGCACCGCGGCCGGCTGTGGACGATGCGCATGTTCGCCGGCTTTGGCACGGCCGAAGAGACCAACGCCCGCTACAAGTACCTGCTGGAGCACGGCGAGACCGGCCTGTCGGTGGCCTTTGACATGCCCACGCTGTACGGCTACGACACGCGACGACCCCCGAGGCCCTGGGCGAGTTCGGCAAGTGCGGCGTGGCCGTGTCGTCGCTGGCCGACATGGAGGTGCTGTTCGACGGCATCCCGGTCGACCAGATCACCACGTCGATGACGATCAACAGCCCGGCGGCGGTCATCTGGGCCATGTACATCGCCATGGCCGAAAAGCGGGGCATCCCGATGGAGGTGCTGGGCGGCACCATCCAGAACGACATCCTGAAGGAGTATATCGCCCAGAAGGAGTTCATCTTTCCGCCCAAGCCGTCGATGCGCCTGGTGGTCGATACCTTCGAGTTCGGCAGCCAATACCTGCCCCGCTGGAACACGATCAGCATCAGCGGCTACCACATCCGCGAGGCGGGCGCGACGGCGGTCCAGGAGCTGGCCTTCACCCTGGCCGACGGCCTGGAGTATGTGCGCTGGGGCATCGGCGCGCGGGCTGGAGATCGACGACTTTGCCCCGCGGCTGTCCTTCTTCTTCAACTCGCACAACGACTTTTTCGAAGAGATCTGCAAGTTCCGGGCGGCGCGGCGCATCTGGGCGCGGGAGATGCGCGAGACGTTCGGCGCCAAGAGCCCGCGGAGCTGGCTGCTGCGCTTCCACACCCAGACGGCCGGCTGCAGCCTGACTGCGCAGCAGCCGGAGAACAACATCGTGCGCACCGCCTGGCAGGCGCTGGCGGCGGTGCTGGGCGGCACCCAGTCGCTCCACACCAACAGCATGGACGAGGCGCTGGCCCTGCCCAGCGAGTACGCGGTCAAGATCGCGCTGCGCACCCAGCAGCTCATCGCCCACGAGAGCGGCGTGACCAACACGGTCGATCCGCTGGCCGGCTCCTACTTCGTCGAGGCGCTGACCAACCGCATGGAGCAGGAAGCGTACGACTACTTTCACAAGATCGAGGCGCTGGGCGGCGTCATCCCGGCCATCGAGAAAGGGCTTCTTGCAGCGCGAGATCGCCGAAGTCGGCCTACCGCTACCAGATGGAGATCGACACCCACCAGCGGACGGTCGTCGGGGTCAACGATTACGTGGAAGAGGAGCCGGTCCGCATCCCGCTGCTGGAGATGGACCCGCAGGGGTACGACGCGCCAGGTCGCACGGCTGGAGCGGGTCCGCCGCGAGCGGGACAACGAGCAGGTGGGCGCGACGCTGGAGGCGCTGCGCCAGGCGGCGCGCGGCACGGAGAACACGATGCCCTACATCCTCGACTGCGTGCGCGCCTACGCCACCCTGGGCGAGATCATGGGCGTATTCCGGCAGGTGTTTGGCGAGTATCGCGAGCCGGCGATCATCTGATGCGTGATGCGTGACCACGTTGTCGACATCGAGCAATTGGAGGAGACTGGATGCCAGATAAAAAGATCCGCGTGTTGATCGCCAAGCCCGGCCTGGACGGCCACGACCGGGGGGCGAAGGTGATCGCCCGGGCGCTGCGCGACGCCGGCATGGAGGTCATCTACACCGGCATCCGCCAGACGCCGGAGATGATCGCCGAAGCGGCGCTGCAGGAAGACGTGGACGTGGTGGGCCTGTCGATCCTGTCGGGGGCGCACATGGCCCTCTTTCCACGGATCGTGGACCTGCTGCGCGAGAACGGCACTGGACGACGTGCTGGTCGTGGCCGGCGGCATCATCCCCGACGAAGACGTGCCGGCCCTGAACGAGATGGGTATCCAGGGCGTGTTCGGCCCCGGCACGCCGACCGACGAGATCGTCGACTTCATCCGCGAGCAGGTGTCGTGACGGCGAGCGCAGTTCCCTGTGCCGCATGCCGTCCGCCGGATCGTCGAGCGAGCGGTCGTCCTGGCCGGGCAGCGGCGGGCCATCGCCCGGGCCATCACCCTGGTCGAGAACGACGGCGGCGAGGCCCAGGCGATCCTGGCCGCGCTCCACCCCCACACCGGCCGGGCGCACATCGTCGGCGTCACCGGGCCGCCGGGCAGCGGCAAGAGCACCCTGGTCAACGACCTGGCGCTGCAGCTTCCGGCGAGGCAGCGCCGGCCATCCGCCGCAGACGGTGGGCATCATCGCCATAGACCCCACCAGCCCCTTCTCCGGCGGGGCGATCCTGGGTGACCGCATCCGGATGAGGGACCTGGCCGGCGATCCCGGGATCTTTATCCGCAGCATGGCCAGCCGGGGAAGCCTGGGCGGGCTGGCCTGGGCCACCGCCGATACGGTCCGGGTGCTGGACGCCGGGGGCTATGACCTGATCTTCGTCGAGACGGTCGGCGCCGGCCAGGCCGAAGTGGACATTGCCAGGACGGCCCACACGACGGTCGTGGTCGAGGTGCCGGGGCTAGGGCGACGACATCCAGGCGATCAAGGCCGGCATCCTGGAGATCGCCGACGTCTTTGCCGTGAACAAGGCCGATCACGAGGGGGCCGACCACGCAGTCCAGGTGCTGCAGATGATGCTGGACCTGAATTCGTCGGGCCCGCAGGCCGTCATGCACCACGGCCGGCTGATGGAGGTGGCTGCGACCAAAGGGCAGGGTCGGCCAGAGCCGCCGCGCACGCCGGCGTGGCGCCCGCCGATCCACAAGACGGTGGCGACGCGTGGGGAGGGGATCGACGGGCTGGTCGAGGCCATCCGTGGCCCACCGCGCCTACCTGGAGCAGACCGGCAACCTGGTATGGCGCGAGCGGGAGCGGGCCGCCGCCGAGCTGGAAACGATCATCCAGCAAGAGGCGCTGCGCCGGGTGTTGGCCCACACCGATCGGCACGCAGCTGGCAGCGCTGATCGACCAGATCGCGCGGCGACGAGCTGGATCCATATGCTGCCAGCCAGCTCTTGCTCGACCGAGCCAGAACCAAGCGCGAGGGGTAAACGCCATGCAAGACATAATGGAAGGGGTCCGCAGGTTCCAGGATCGCCGTGAGCAGAATCTGGAGCTTTACCGCCGCCTGGCAGACGAGGGACAGGCCCCGGAGGTGCTGTTCATCGGCTGCTCCGATTCGCGCGTGCCGCCGGAGGTGATCGTCGATGCCGAGCCAGGTGTCCTGTTCGTCACACGCAACATAGCGAACATCGTGCCGCCGTACGGCAGCGGGCGAGGTGGCGGTGGGAGCCGTCGTCGAATACGCCGTCCGCCACCTGCACGTCCAGCAGATCATCATCTGTGGCCACACCGACTGCGGCGGGATCAAAGCTCTCGATGCCCAGCCGATTGGGATCGTGAGCCGCACATCGCCCGCTGGATCGAGCACGCGCGACCGGCCAAGACCAAGGTCCAGGCCAGTGGTCTGCCGGCAGAGGAATGTCATCTGGCGACCGTGCGCGAAAACGTGCTGCTACAGCTGGAGCACCTCCGCTCCTACGACCCGGTGCGCGAGGCGGAACGGGCGGGGACCCTGGCGCTGGTGGGGTGGGTGTACCACCTGGACACAGGCACCGTCGAGGCATACGACCTGCAGACCAGTGCCTGGGCGCCGCTGATCCCCTAGGATCTGGGCCGTTCCGCCTGGTCCTTGAGCGCCACCAGCCGCACCGAATAGGCCAGCACCAGCAGAGCAGACAGCTCGCGCATCACGGCACTGGAGGCCGGGCCAACGATGCGCGGCCATGATGCGTTGCCTCTAGCCCTTGATGCCGCTGAACGAAATGCCCTCGATGAACTGCTTCTGCGCCAGGAAAAAGACAATCACCATTGGCAGCATCGCCACCAGCGACGCGGCCATCAAGTAACCCCAGTGCACGTCGTACGAGCTACGGAAAAAGTTGAGCCCCAACGCGATGGTGAACTTGTTGTGATCGTGCAGGAAGATCAGCGGTTGCAGAAAATCGTTCCACACGCCCTGGAAGTTGAAAATGGCGATTGCCGCCAGCGCCGGCTTGGACAGGGGGATGATGATCCGCCACAGGATCTGCAGGCGGCTCGCTCCATCGATCAGCGCCGCGTCTTCCAGCTCGCGCGGGATGCCCATGAAGAACTGCCGCAGCAAAAAGATGTAGAACGGGCTGCCAAAGAACGCCGGCACCACCAGGGGCTTGATGGTATCGATCCAATCCAGGGCGTTGAACTCGATGTACAGCGGAATGATGCGCACCGGGTCCACCAGCATCATCGTCGCCAGCATGATCACAAACAGCACGTTCTTCCCCGGCGCCCGCAACCGGGCAAAGCCGTATGCCACCAGCGTGCATGACACAATATTCCCGGTGATAGCCAGTATCGCAATCGCCAGCGTGTTCAGCGTGTAGCGCCCGAACGGGATGTAGGTCAGCGCCTCCGGGTAGTTCTGCCAGCGGATCGGGTTCGGCAGCCACCTGGGTGGCACATCCAGCACCTGGTAGTCAGGCTTGAACGATGACGACAGGGCCCAGAAGATTGGCAGCAGAAACACGACCGCCCCAGCCAACAGCAGTGCCCAGATGACCACACGGCGAACGCGCTCCCCGGTTCTCATCGACTGAATCATGGCGCTCACTCCATCTCTCCCCGGTAAAACACCCACCGTCCCGAGCTGCGCAAGATGATCAGCGTGCAGACCAGCACGATCAGCAGCAGGATCCACGCCAGCGCCGATGCATAACCCATTGCCAGGTGCTCGAACGCCTTGCGGTACAGATACACTACATAGAATAGCGTCGAGTCCAACGGCCCGCCGTTCGTCGCCACATATACGTTGGTGAACGATTGAAAGGTCATAATGATGCCAAATACCAGGTTGAACAGGATCGAGGGTGTCAGAAGTGGCAGCGTGATCTTAAAGAATTCGTGCCAGCGGTTCGCTCCGTCGATCTTGGCCGCCTCGTAGAGCGACGTCGGGATGTCCTGCAGGCCGGCCAGGTAGATGACCATGCTCCGTCCCACGCCCCATAGCGACATGATGATCAGCGCTGGCAAAGCCCAGTTCGGATCCTGCAGCCAGCGCGGTCCCTGGATGCCCACGTAACCCAACAACGTGTTGATCAGTCCCGCCCGCGGGTTAAAGATCCACATCCACATCACCACGTACGCCACCCCGGCCAGCACTGACGGCAAGTAATAGATCGTGCGGAATACCCCTATCCCCCGGATCCGCTGATTCAGCAGTAGGGCGAAGCCCAGGGCAAACACCAGCTCTAGGGATACGCAGCTGAAGGTATAAATGCCTGTGATCTTGAGCGACTTGAGGAACAGCGCATCCTTGGTGAAGATCCTGACGTAATTCGCCAGCCCCACAAAGTTGGGAGGGGTCAACAGGTCCCAATCGGTCAGGCTCAGCGCAAACGACGCGAGCATTGGCCCGAGGTAGAAGAACAGAAACCCCAACAGCCACGGGGAAATGCACAGATAGAAAGCGAGCGCCTCTTTGGTCCGCAGCCGCTGTATCCTCGGTCGCCGCAGCCGTGCCGCCCGTCCCAGTGCTGTTGTTATCGTCGTCATTGCCGACTCCTATCGGTAGGCAAGGGGCCAGGGCGAGACGCCCTGGCCCCCTACATCGCCCTAGTCCGCTTATTTGTTCAGCTTTTCATCCAGCGCGGCCTGGGCTTCCTGCGCAGCGGCCTGCATCGTCGCCGCCACATCGGCGTTCGGATCGATCAGCACGGTCTCCAGCGCCTTGCGCAGCGCCGGGTCGGCTGTCTCACCCCAGTAGGGCGTAAAGACGTACGCACGGTCCACCAGCATGTCCAGGCCCTTGATCCATGCCCCTTCGATCGGGTCGGTTGTCAGGCCGGCTTCTTCGGCCACTGAAGCAACCGGCGGGATGGCCCAGTTCTTCCACACCTGCGAGCCTTCCTCGCCAACGTAAAATCTCAGGAACCGCCATGCCGCCTCGGCGTTCTTGGTCCCGCCGAACACACAGAATCCACCCCAGAACAGCACGTCGGCCGGTTGATCGCCTGCTGGCGGCGGCACCACGCCCAGGTCGATGTTCGGATTTGTCTTGTATCCGGCCTGCGGCCACCGGCCGAAAAGGCGCATCGCGGCCTTGCCGTTGTCGAACTCGGCATTGCCGCCCGCCCACAGGTTAAAGTCGGCCGGGGGCGGCGCAACCTTGTACTTGTTGTACAGGTCGGCAAAGAACTGCACTGCCTTGATCGTCTCGGGCGAGTCCATGTAGCCGACATACTTGGTCCCATCTTCGCTGATCAGACGGCCGCCGGCAGCGCCCACCCAATACTCAAAACCGCTCGTCCAGTTAGCCGTGAGCTGGATGCCCCAGATGCCCTTGGCCGGATCGGTCAGCTTTTGAGCTGTAGCCAACAGGTCATCCCACGTCCAGCCTTCCTTGGGATACTCTACGCCGGCCGCGTCGAACAGCTTCTTGTTATAGTATACGGCCATCGGCGAAAAGTCCTTCGGCAGGCACCACTGCTGACCCTTGTACTGCCCGGGCTGGAACGTGCCGGACAAGTAGATGCTCGGGTCCAGTGGATACTTGCCGCTGATAAACGAGTCCAGCGGCGTGAGTGCGCCCTTGTCCACGAACATCGGCACCGCGTCGTCGCCGATCTGCATGATGTCAGGGGCATCGCCAGCAGCGATCTGGGTCAGGAGCCGGGCATAGTAATCGTTGCCGGCTACCGCCTCGAGCTGGATCAGGATGTCGGGGTTGGCCGCCTCAAACTGTGCGATGATCTCCTGGTGCGGGTTCAGGCCCTCGCCGCTGTCGCCGGTGCCGACGCGCAGAATGATCTTGGCGCCCTCGGGCAGGGGGGCCGGGGTCGATGTAACTACTACTTCCTTTTCCTTTTCCACCACGCGGGTGACCTCGACGATCTGCGGGGTGGGCGTTGAGCCGCAGTTGGCTGCCATCGTGACCAACACTACGGCAACCAGGGTCAGGCTAATGATCGACGAATAGCGTTTCATTGCTTCAATCCTCCTTTTGACGGGTCCTGGTAAGCATGAATCACCTCAAACTCGATCTGGATTATTGCCTGTCGCCTCACCTCCTTTTTCTCAGCCTCCGTTCTCACGGACCTACTGCCTCAACCGGATGTGTGCTTATGCCCGGTATGCCCTGGGGATACAGTCGTTTTATCACAAACCGCGAGACTATCAAGTTGTAGAGAGGAAAAGGACATGCCGCGGGGCGAATCCAGGCGATCGCTGCGTCTCCGCAAGGACGAAGGACTCTAGACCGCCCCAGAGTTCGCGGGAAAAACCAACTCCTCTTTTCCGGCCAGTTTGTCCTGTATGCGCTGCACCACGATATCCAGATGCTTGGGCTTGTGAACAAAGTCCAGGTCGTCGCTGCGGAGGGTAAGCACAGGACACAAGTCAAAGGTCTGGAGCCACTCCTCGTAGAACGTCTCGAGCAGCGCCAAATAGTCGGCTGTGATGCCCGTTTCGATGGCCCGACCCCGGCGGCCGATCCGCCTCATGAGCACAGAAACGGGCGCCTGGAGGTAGAGCAACAGGTCAGGATGGGGCAAGCCGGCCACCACCTGGTCAAAGACCCGGCGGTAGGACTCATAGTCGCGCTCGCTCAAATTGCCCATGTGATGCAGGGCGCGGGCAAAGATGTAGGCGTCTTCGTAGATGCTGCGGTCGGATATGGCCGACTCGGGGCAGTTGGTCAGGGCAAGGTGCTGTTGGGCGCGGTGGCCCAAGAAGAAGACCTGCAAGTGAAAGGACCACTGCCGCATATTGGCGTAGAAATCGGCCAAGTAGGGGTTATCGGCCACCGACTCGAAGCTAGTGCGCCAGCCCAGGCGGGCGCCCAGCCGTTCGGTTAGGGATGTCTTGCCGGTACCGATGTTGCCAGCGACGAGAACCAGGCGTTTTACCATTCTGCACTCACCCTAGATGTCCAGATTCTGCACGCTCTTGGCGTGCGTCTGAATAAAGCGCTTGCGGGGCGGGACGCTCGAGCCCATGAGCATGTCGAAGGTGCGGTCGGCGGCAGCCGCATCTTCGATAGTCACCTGGAGCAGGGTCCGCTTCTCGGGGTTCATGGTCGTCTCCCACAACTGCTCGGCGTTCATTTCCCCCAACCCTTTGTAGCGCTGCATGGTAACGCGCTCATCCTTGAGCCGCTTCAAGACCTGGTCCTTTTCCTCATCCGAATAAACGTATTGGTGCCCCCCCTTCATCTCGATCCGGTACAGAGGCGGCTGGGCGATGAACAGGTGCCCGCTGTCGATCAACTGCTCCATGTAGCGGAAGAAGAAGGTGAGCAGCAGGGTGCGGATGTGAGCCCCGTCCACATCGGCATCGGTCATGACGATGACCCGGTTGTAGCGCAGGTTGTCCAGGCCGAACTGCGCTCCCACGCCGGTTCCCAGGGCGGTGATGAGCGCTTTGACCTCGGTGCTGCTCAGGATCTTGTCCAGGCGGGCTTTTTCGACATTCAGGATCTTGCCACGCAGAGGAAGAACAGCCTGGAATCGGCGGTCACGGCCCTGCTTGGCGCTTCCACCGGCGCTGTCCCCTTCAACGATAAAGATCTCGGACTTGGCCGGGTCGCGTTCAGAGCAATCGGCCAGTTTGCCCGGCAGGGTCATGCTCTCCAGCGCGCTCTTGCGGATCACCAGATCGCGGGCCTGGCGGGCGGCCTCGCGCGCCCGCCACGAGGTCAGGCACTTTTGCACGATCTGCTTGGCCTCGCTGGTGTTTGCGTCCAGAAAGGCCGCCAGCGCCTCGGCGATCACCGATTCGACCTGGCCGCGCACCTCGGCGTTGCCCAGCTTGGCCTTGGTCTGGCTTTCGAACTGGGGGTCGGTCAGCTTGACGCTGAGGACGGCCGTGAGGCCCTGGCGCGTGTCGTCGCCAGAAAAGTTTGGATCTTTGTCCTTGAGCAGCCCTTTGCTGCGCGCATAGTCGTTCAGCACCCGGGTCAGCGCCGAGCGAAAGCCGGTCAGGTGTGTGCCGCCGTCGACCGTGTTGACGTTGTTGGCAAAGGCAAACACCGATTCGGCATAGCCATCGGTGTACTGGATGGCCGCCTCGACGAACGTGCCGTTGACCTGCTTCTCGACATAAATGGGCGAATGCGCCACCTCGCGGTTCTTGTTCAGATAGCGGACGAACGAAGCGATGCCGCCTTCGAAGTAGAAGGTCAGTCTCCCGGCCAACCGGCTGGCCTTTGACCTCACGATTGTCCACAAAGCGGATCGTCAGCCCGTGGGTCAGGAAAGCCATCTCCCGGAAACGCTGCACCAGCACGTCGAATTTGTAATCCAGGCTCTGAAAGATGGTCGTGTCGGCCATAAAGGTCGTCTTGGTGCCGGTCTCGCCGGTTGGAGCCTTGCCGATGGCCTCGACCGGCGTCACCGGCCGGCCGCGCTCGTACCGCTGGCGATAGACCTTGCCGTCGCGGCGGACCTCGACCTCGAGCCATTCCGACAGGGCGTTGACGGCCGAAACGCCGACGCCGTGCAGTCCGGAAGCGACCTTGTAGCCGCCGCCGCCGAACTTGCCGCCGGCATGGAGGACGGTCATCACCACCTCCAGGGCGTCCATCGGCTCGCCGCTGGCCCTTTTCTGCGTTGGGTGTGGCCCGATCGGGATACCCCGACCGTTATCCTGGACCGTCACCGAGTTGTCGGGGTTGATGACGATCTCGATCCGGTCGCAGGCGCCGGCCAGCGCCTCGTCGACCGAGTTGTCGACGACCTCCTGCACGAGGTGGTGCAGGCCCCGGAGGTCGGTCGAGCCGATGTACATGCCCGGCCGGCGGCGCACGGCCTCCAGTCCCTCCAGGACCTGAATGTCGGTAGCTTCGTAGCGGGACGCTGTCTGATTGGTGACCATACTGCGGTTCTAGTCTTCCTTAGAGATGGCAGCTCGCGTGCCGCCTGCTTCTGGCGGCTGGCCCTTGGCCTGCTCGGCAAGGGCCTTGATCTCGGCACCCATGGCGTTCAGATCTGCGCTAATCCGTTCCTTTTCTCGGACAAATACTGCCTGAGCCTGATCAGGTGGCATCAGCTTGAGCGATAGATGCTGCTCTCCCTCCGCGTCGCGGTCAGGCCAGGTATGGCTCAGGAAGGGCACCTTGCGGGTCAAGAGGTAGATGCCGCCGACGATGGCGGCCAGAGCGGCAACGGGTGCAAGCAGGCCGACGAGGTAGCCGGAGATAAAGTCGAAGGGCAGGGCCAGAAGGCTACCCAGGACCCCACCCGACTTGCTCTTGCGCTTGTCCATGGCTGTTATTCTCCTATCTCCACCGACGGCTTGGCGGCTGCTTCGGCGCCGCTCGTGTGCTGACGCATCAGGGTTACGATCTCGTCAGGGGAACAAAGCTGCAACTTGGGCTTTTCATCCCCTTGCCATTTTGATCACAGGCAGCCTGCCGGTGAACAGATAGGTGAGCAAGACCGCCCCGGCAGCCCCGATGGTCGCCAGGCCAGCGAACAAACCCAGGTAGTGAACTGACTGTTTCAGAAAGCTCACAATGCCACCTCCTCAATGGCGCCTCTCGATCAGAAGAGAAATTGTACCCTAGAACCCTCAAGCTGGCAAATATCTCCATCTGTAGGCTCCAGCTGTTTTTCCCGGGAGTCTAACGTAACTCTAACGGCGTTCTAGCATTCGTCTAATACTGACTGGCTAAAATGGCTGCATATGTGGTATAATGGAACAGGGAGTCTGCTCACCATGCACCATGCGAAGCCTCCGGTTTGCGCCAATTGTGGGATCGCCATCCGCTGGCAGCCCACCATCGTGGACGGCAAGGCCTATTGTTGCCCTGGCTGCGCCCAAGGTGGGCCGTGCGAATGTGATTATGACAATCTGCCGCAGGTGGGTGTCATGAAGGCGATGGTGCTCAAGAGAACCCTCGAATTCACAGCGGTAATAGAGGTGAAGACAAGATGTTGACCTACTTTGATCATTGCCCTGCCGGCCCTGCTGCTGGCATTGTATGCTCAGTGGAAGGTCAAGTCGACTTATAGCCGTTACAGTCAGGTGCCAAACGCACGGGGGATTACGGGCCAGGAAGCCGCCCGCATCCTGCTGCGCAGCGCCGGGCTGGACCACATCAGGTTGGAAGGGACGTCAGGCACGCTCACCGACCACTACGATCCGGGCAAGGACGTCCTGAGGTTGTCCAGCGGGGTAGCAAACAGCCCGTCCGTAGCAGCCCTGGGCATTGTCGCCCACGAGATAGGCCACGCCACCCAGGACGCGACCAATTACAGCCCGCTGCGGCTGCGGGCCGGGCTGGTGCCGATCGTGAACATCGGCTCCTGGCTGGGGCCGATCGTCTTTCTCGTCGGCCTCCTGCTGTGCACCTACACCGGGTCGACCACGGTGGCCTGGATCGGCCTGCTTCCTCTTTGCCGGCACGGCCGTCTTTGCCCTGGTGACCCTGCCGGTCGAGCTCAACGCCAGCAAGCGGGCCCAGCAGATGCTCGAGAATTACCAACTGGCCAACGGGCAAGAGCTGCAGCAGACGAAAGCGGTTTTGAATGCGGCAGCATTGACCTACGTGGCGGCCCTGGCCCAGTCCCTGTCGACGCTGCTCTACTACTTTCTTCATCCTGATCCGGAGGCCGGCGGCGGCGACTAGGACAAAGAAGAACCCCGGTTCCCTGAGTGAGGAACCGGGGTTCTTGCTTAGAATGAGAAGTCGAACCAATTGGTGCCGGAGCAGGTGCCGCACACCAGCACGATAAAGATGAGCAGCAGAATCACGCCGCAGCCGCAGCCGCTGCACGACACTCCGCGTCCAAAGCCAAAGCGCTTCTGCAGCCAGTCGAAAGCTGCTGTTATGATGGTGAGTCGCAGCAGTCCGCCCAAGCACCCAGGTCTATCGTCCATGTAACCTCCCTTCAACCCTCTTTTGTCAGAAACCCGGTTTCCCATGCGGCCGATGAAACCGGGTTTCTTTTGCTCTCGTACCTATACGATTGTCGGACTGACAGGTTGCAGGCTAGAACGCCGCTGCCAGCATCTGCATCGACTGGGTGGCCAGGTCGATGAACGGCTGTGGATAGATGCCGATCAGCAGGATGCCCACCGCCGCCAGGGCCAACCCAACCTTGAGCCCGACCGGCACGGCGATAGGGGCAGCCCCTTCGTCGGCCGGCTCGAAGAACATATAGCGCACGACGTTCAAGTAGTAGAAAGCGCCGATGACGCTGGTGACGATGCCGACGATGGCCAGGATCAGGGTCTGCCACAGGCCCACCTGGATGGCCGCGCCAAAGACGAAGAACTTGCCCAGGAAACCGACCGTCCCCGGGATGCCGGCCAGCGACAGCAGGGCGATGAGCAGCACGCCGGCCAGCAACGGCGAGCGCTTGACCAGGCCCCTGATAGTCGGCGATGTCGGTCGAGCCGGTGGCATTCTCGAAGGCAATGACGGCCGTAAAGGCGGCCAGGTTGGTGAAGAGGTAGCCGAACAGGTAGAACAGGGTGCCGTTGATGCCCTGGAAGGTGTTGCTCGACGTCGGTCGCCAGGCAGACAAAGCCGATGAGGATGTAGCCGGCCTGGGCGATGCTGGAGTAGGCCAGCATGCGCTTGATGTTGGTCTGGCGCAGGGCGATCAGGTTGCCCAGGATCATGGAGATGATGGACAGGGCCATCAGGAAGGCCATCCAGCCGATGTCCGCAGCGGAAGTCGGACAGCGCCGTCAGGAACACGCGCATCAGGATGGCAAAGCCGGCCGCCTTGGAGCCGACCGACAGGAAGGCGGTCACCGGCGTGGGCGCGCCCTCGTAGGTGTCGGGCGCCCACTGGTGGAAGGGGGCCAGCACGATCTTGAAGCCAAAGCCGGCCAGCAGCAGGACGATGGCCGCCACGGCCAGCCACTGCAGGCCGGATCGCCGGCGGCCAGGGCCTGGGCGATCCCGGCCAGGTTGGTGGTGCCGGTTGCGCCGTAGAGCAGCGACATGCCGTACAGCATGACCGCCGAAGTCACCGCGCCGTACAGAAAGTACTTGAGGCCCGCCTCGTTCGACTTGGTGTCGCCCCGCAGGTAGCCGGCCAGCACGTAGGAGGTGATGCTCAGGAACTCCATGGCCAGGTAGACCGAGATCAGGTTGATGGCCGACGAGGCCAGGCAGATGGCCAGCGCGGCAAAGACGAGCAGGGCGTAGAACTCGCCGCGGTAGGGGGTGCGGCCCTGGAGATAGGGCACCGACGGCCAGGATCGACCAGCCCCACGGTGAGCGATGGCGATGATCTTGAAGAACAGGGCAAAGGGATCCACGGCCATCATCGCCAGGACGGTGGTCGGATCGCGTGCCCCACAGCAGGATCGTCGCCGCCAGCGCCGCGCGCCAGCCCGACGAGCGCCAGGGCCGGCACCCACAGGGTCTTTCCGGCGCTCGATCCCGCCAGATGAGATCCACGACACAGGACCACCAGGCCGGTGAACAGCAGGATCAGTTCGGGTGAGAGCAGTCGCAACGTGTTCACCTGAGATCAAAACTCACCTCCCGTAGCGCTGCCACATGGGCACAGCCGCGCTCAGGATCCGCCTAGCCAAAGAGCTTCTGGGCAAAGCTGTTGAAGAAGTTGATGATGCGGCGTGGGAAAGACGCCAAAGCCGATCATGAACAGGACGAGCGGCCACATCGTCACCTTTTCGAAGGTCAGCATGTCGGTCAGCTTGGCGCCGTGGGTCACCTCGTCCCACTTTTCCTGGTTGAACTCGCCCAGGAAGACGTACTGGATGATCTTCCACAGGATGTAGGCCGCCGTCACGACGATGCCGATGACGCCGATGGCGGCGAACACAGGGCATGATCTCGAAGGCGCCCCGGAAGACAAAGAACTCGGCCCAGAAGCCGGCCAGGCCGGGCAGGCCCAGGCTGGCCAGCGCCGTCACCAGCATGATGCCATAGTAGTAGGGCGTCATCTTGCCCAGCCCGCCGAAAGTCTTCAGGTCGCGGGTGTGCGCCCGCTCGTAGATGACGCCGACCAGGAAGAACAGGCCGCCGGTGATGATGCCGTGGTTGAACATCTGCAGCGCCGCGCCGTTGATGGCCATGGCCGCGGCATCGCTCGAGCTCGGCTGTTGCCCCAGGCGGCGGCCGCCGCCGCCAGGCCCAGCATAAAGTAGCCCATGTGGCTCACCGACGAGTAGGCGATCAGCCGCTTGAGGTCCCACTGGGCCATGCAGACCAGCGCCCCGTAGACGATGCTGATCAGGGCCAGGATGGGGATGATCGGCACGTCCCAGGTATAGAACTTGAACTGCTCGGGGAAGATGGGCAGGAGGATGCGCAGCATGCCATAGCCGCCCAGCTTCAGGAGGATGCCGGCCAGGATGACGCTGCCGGCCGTGGGCGCCGCCGTGTGGGCGTCGGGCAGCCAGGTGTGGAACGGCCAGAGCGGGCACCTTGATGGCAAAGGCGATGAAGAAGGCCCAGAAGGCGGCCGCCGCCGCCCAGCCGTTGCCGTGAAAGACCGGGTTGTCGCGGCCCAGCTCGGTGGACAGCCTGACAATGTCGAAGGTGCCGTGGTTAGAAGTAGAGGCCCAGGATGGCCAGCAGCATGGCCACGCTGCCGACCAGGGTGTAGAGGAAGAACTTGATGGCCGAGTACTGGGGCCGGTCCTTGGGCTGGCCCCAGATGCCGATCAGCAGGTACATCGGCACCAGGCCGATCTCCCAGAAGACGTAGAACAGGACCAAGTCGAGCGAGATGAAGACGCCGAACATGCCCATCTCCAGCAGCAGGAAGAGCAGGAAGAACTCCTTGACCCGCTTGGTGATGGTGTAGGACGAGTAGATCAGGCCCAGCGTGGTCAGCAGCGTCGTCAGGAAGATGAGCGGGATGCTCAGGCCATCGACGCCGACGTGGTAGTTGACGTTGATGGCCGGGATCCACGCCGCGATCGTCTCGAACTGGATGCCGCCCGCCTGCCTGGTCGTAGGCGAACCACAGGAAGATCGCCAGCAGCAACGGGACGAAGCTGATGCCGATGGACATCTGCTTGATGGTCCGCTCCTCCTCCTTGGGGATGAGCAGGATCAGCAACACCCCAATCAGCGGCACAAAGGTGATGAAGGTCAGCAGGTAATTCGCCATCTATTTCCTCCTCGATGTACAGAATGCCACTCGTCGTTGCGACCGTTCGTCATGGTCAGCTAGCTGCGCACCAGGAACAGGGCCAGCAGCAGCAGAACCGTCACGGCTGCCACCAGCAGATAGTTCTGCACCTGGCCGGTCTGGGTGGCGCGCATGAACTCGCCAAAGCCAGGCGGTCGACCCGGCCCACGCCGTTGACCGCGCCGTCCACGATCGGGTTGTCCACGACCTTTTTCAGCGCACTCCGACAGCCAGCGGCCAAAGCGGCCCACGCCGTCGACGATCGGGTCGATGACGAACCGGTCGTCAAAGGCGAAGGCAGGCGCTGGCCAGGCCGATGACCGGACGGATGATGCAGCTTCTGGTAGAGCTCGTCGATGTAGTACTTGTTCTTGAGCAGGGTGTAGACCGGGCCCAGCGGCTTTTCCAGCGGATCCACCGCCTCGGCCAGCGGCTTGCGGCCGTAGAGCAGCCAGGCCAACGAGCCAGCCCAGGCCAGCCACCAGCAGGCGAGATGCCGGCGACGAGCGGGTTGAACTCGCCGTGCGGGATGTGCTCGCCCAGGATGGTGCCGTGCTTGCCGAGCAGGTTGTAGAACTGGTTGGCCCACGGCGTGCCGAACAGGCCCAGGAAGGTGGCGAAGACGGCCAGGATGATGAGCGGCCAGGTCATGCTGGGCACGCTCTCCGGGCGCGTGGCGAGCCGCCTCGGTGCGGGGCTGGCCGGTGAAGGTCAGGAAGATCTGCCGCGCCGGTATAGAAGGCGGTCAGGAAGGCCGCCAGGGTGAGCATCAGCCAGACAAAGAAGGGCCAGAACTTGGCCACGCCAAACTCGCCGCCGTGCATGAAGGCGTTCCAGGCGTCGGCCAGGATCTCGTCCTTGCTCCAGAAGCCGGCCCAGGGAAAGATGCCGGTCAGCGCCAGCGCGCCGACGATGAAGGTCCAGCCGGTGCGCGGCATCCGCCGCAGCAGGCCGCCCATGTTCATCATGTCGTTGGCGTCGAACTCGCTGCCACGGCGATCCCCTTCAGTGGGACTCGTGGCCATGCTCGCGTGCTCGGCGTGATGGTGCCCATGCTCCACGCCGTGGATGACCGAGCCGGAGCCCAGGAAGAGCAGCGCCTTGAAGAAGGCGTGGGTGATCAGGTGGAACACGGCCGCCACGTAGGCCCCGATCCCCAGCGCGGCGATCATGTAGCCGAGCTGGCTGATCGTCGAATAGGCCAGCACCCGCTTGATGTCGTTCTGGGCGAGGGCGATGGTGCCGGCAAAGAGGGCGGTGAAGGCGCCGATAAAGGCCACCACCGCGAGCTGGGTGCCGCCCTCCACGGCCACAAACAGGGGGAAGGTGCGGGCCACCAGGTAGACGCCGGCCGAGACCATCGTCGCGGCGTGGATGAGGGCGCTGACCGGGGTCGGGCCTTCCATGGCGTCGGGCAGCCAGACGTGCAGCGGGAACTGGGCGCTCTTGCCCACCGCCCCGCCAAAGATCAGGATGGCGATCAGCGTGGCCCACGGCACGCTGGCCAAAGGCGTAGGTGGTGGCCAGCTTGTGCAGCATCTCGTCGGCAAAGATCTCGCTGGAAGGTCAGCGTGCCGGTCTGGGCGTAGAGCAGCAACATGCCCGCCAGCATGAGGACGTCGCCGATGCGGGTGGTCAGGAAGGCCTTCAGGCCGGCCTGCTTGGGCGTGATGCGGTTGGGGTCGGCGTAGTTCTTGTCGAACCAGAAGCCGATGAGCAGGTAGGAACAGAGGCCCATCAGCTCCCAGAAGATGAGCAGCGTGACCAGGTTGTCGGACACGATCAGGCCCAGCATGCCGCAGGCAAAGAGCGAGATGTAGGCGAAGAAGCGGGAGTAGCGCGAATCGACCGCCTTGGTGCCATAGTTCATGTAGCCCTTGGAGTAGATAAAGATCATCAGGCACACAAAGGGCACCATGAACAGCATCAAGCCGGTCAGCGTGTCCACCTGAAAGCCCAGCCTGAAGCTCGGTGGAGCCGGTGGGGATGCTGAACAGCGGCACCGGGTAGCTTTCGGCCGGGCGCGGTCAGGTATTGGGCATAGTACCCGGCCAGCCAGAAGATGATCCAGCCCAGGATCCACGCCAGCCCAATGCCGATCCAGGCCACCCAGGTGCTGAGCAGCCGGTTGCGGTTGGTCCACAGCACAATGATGGCAAAGGCCGCCAGGGGAAAGAGCGGAATCAGCCAGGTCAGGTTGAAAAAGAGATTGGCAGTCATCGACTCCCTCGCTCCTCTACAGCTTCATCAGGTCCACTTCTTCGACGTCGACCGTGTGGCGGTTGCGGTAGACGGCGATGATCAGCGCCAGGCCGACGGCGGCTTCGGCAGCGGCCACGGTGATGACGATGATGGCAAACACCTGGCCGGCCAGCGTGCTCCCGCACCACCTCGACGTACCGCCAGAAGGCGATCAGGTTGACGTTCACGGCGTTGAGCATCAGCTCCACGCCCATCAGGATGCCGATGGCGTTGCGCCGGGAGAGCACGCCGTACAGGCCGATGCAGAACAGCGCGGCGGCGACGACCAGATACCAGGACAATGGGACTTGCATAGGCGTTCCCTCCTTACTTTTCGCGGGCGATGATTACGGCGCCGACCAGAGCCACCAGCAGCAGCACCGAGGCCACCTCAAAGGGCAGGACAAAGCCGTTCGGGTTCACCAGGGCCTCGCCCAGGCGCTGAATGCTGTTGGCAGGTACCGCCGTCTCGACAACCGGCCAATTGACCTGCACCAGCACGTAGACCAGGACGGCGAACAGAGCCACCGCCACGATCCCACCCAGAATCCACTGCTCGTTCAGGACCTTGTCGTCGGTGGCCATCGCCTGCCGGGAGAGCATGATGGCAAAGATGATCAGAATGGCGATGGCCCCCACGTAGACCAGCAGTTGGATCATCGCCAGCAGCTCGGCCTCGAGCAGGATGTAGAACCCGGCCACGCCCACGAAGGAGAGCACCAGGAAGAGAGCGCTGCGGAACAGGCGGCGATTCAGGACGACGCCCAGGGCGCCGATCAGGGCGATCGCGCTCAGGATGATAAAGACGACATGCTGCACGCTCATAGGCTCTTTACCTTTCTGCCGCAGAGGTGAGGTTTCGCTTCGCTCCCTGGCCCGCCGGCCAGGACGGGCAGCACAACAGACTCGGCGGTCTTTTGCCGGCGCTCTACCAGGATGATGATGAGGAAGGCCACGGCCACTGTGACGAGGTTGCCGAGCAACAGGAGGCCAGCCTGGGCCCAGGTGTTGGCCGTCAGCTTGACCACCAGCGCAACCAGCACCAGGTTGACCAGGCTGAGGGGGACCAGGAACTTCCAGGCCAAGCCGACGAGCTGGTCGAGGCGGATGCGGGGGAAGGTGCCTCGGGTCCACAGCATGAAAAAGAAGACCAACATCGCTTTGCCAAACACGATGAACGGCGTCAGCACCGGGGCCACCCTCTCCAGGCCAAAGAACTTGTAGCCGCCCAGGAACAGGGCTGAAAACAGGATCGACGGTGGACAGGATGTTGACATATTCGGCGATGTAGAACATGGCAAACTTCATGCCACCGTACTCCACCTGGTACCCGGCCACCAGCTCCGACTCGGCCTCCAACAGGTCAAAGGGGGAACGGTTCAACTCGGCCATGGCGCTGGCCAGGAACGTCAAGGCGGCGATCGGCATGACGATCAGGTACGGGATCGACTGGACCTCGACGATCCGCTGCGTGGACATGGTGCCGGTCAGCACTACGACCGCCAGGAGCGACAGGATCATCGGCACTTCGTAGGCCAGCAACTGGTTGACCACGCGAAAGGCGCCCAGCAGGGCAAACTTGTTGTTCGAGCCCCAGCCGGCCATCAATATGGCGATCGATGCGATCGAGCCGAGGGCCACGAAATAGAGGACGCCCACGTTCAGGTTCGTCGCGCCCAATTGCACCTTGGCGTCAGCCGCCTGGGGACCGAACGGCAGCACGGCGTAGATCATGAGCGCCGGGATGACGATCAGGATCGGCGCCGCGGTGTAGATCAGCCGGTCGGCGCGCTGGGGCAGGATCATCTCCTTGGTCAGCATCTTGATGGCGTCGGCGAAGGCCTGGCTCAGCCCATAGGGCCAGGCCCGGTTCGGACCGGGCCGATCCTGCATCCGGGCGATCACCTTGCGCTCCATCGGCGTGAGGACAATGACCGCCAGCACCCCCAGGATGACCAGGATCAGGATGATGATAAAGTCGATGATCAGCTTGGCGCCCCACTCTGGCAGGCCCCAGCCGCGAAACAGCTCATACAGGCTCCGTGGCCAGCTTCACCCACAGGTTCAGCACATAATCCATATGCTTCTCCTCTCGCTGATCCTTCCTCGCTGTGACCTCTCTGACCGCGCCGCTACATCCAGCGCAGCGCGCCCTTGCGCCAGGCGTAGACCAGGCCCACGGTCAGGATGGCCAGGAACAGGAACGCTTCGCCCAGGGCCCACAGGCCGATGCCCTTGGTGCCATAGGCGACCGCCCAGGGGAAAAGAAAAACGGCCTCGATGTCGAAAACGACAAAGACCAGCGCATAGATGTAGTATTGGGCGCGGAACTGGACCCAGGTATCGCCGATCGTTTCGAGGCCGCACTCGTAGGTGCTGGTCTTGACGGGGTTTGGCTTTCTGGGGCTGAGCAGCCAGGCCACTCCCAGGGCCACAAAGCCGAACAGGATGGCCACGACGAGAAACACCCCGATGAAGCTATAATCCGATAGCACGTGCTACCTCCTTTGTCAGGGGTTCAAGCGGTCGCTATTATGCCACAAGTCGATACAAAAGGCAAGTCATAGAACAGCGGATTTACAGAATTTGTGGATTTCCCTGGTAGCAGCAGCCATGATATAATCCGGGCCATGACACCTGTGGTGCAGACCTTTGATCGGGCAGAGGATGAGAACGCCTGGGATGGGCGGGTCGCTGCCGCGCCGGGCGGACACGTCCTGCAAAGCTGGGCGTGGGGTGAGTTGAAGAGCCACTTTGGCTGGCGCGTCGAGCGGCTTGGCCTGGACTCGGCCGGCGCCCAGGTGCTCTTCCGGTCCCTGCCGGGCGGCGTGGGCAGCATCGCCTACGTGCCCAAAGGGCCGCTGCTGGACTGGGACGACGGCCAGGCCCTCCGCGACTTGCTGGCGGCGATCCGCCCTCTGGCCCGGCGGCGGCGGGCCATCTGCCTCAAGATCGAGCCGGACCTGGAGGACAGTCCGGGCCGGGCTGAACGCCTGCGGGCTGCCGGCTTTCGCCCCAGCCCGCAGCCGATCCAGCCCCGGCGGACGATCGTGGTCGACCTGGACGCCGAGCCGGAGGCGATCCTGGCCCGGATGAAACAAAAGACCCGCTACAACATCCGCCTGGCCGGGCGCAAGGGGGTGGCCGTCCGGCCTGGCGGCGAGGGAGACCTGCCTGCCTTCTACCGGCTGATGGAGGCCACGGCCCGGCGCGACGGCTTTGCCATCCACAGCCAGGCCTACTACGAGGCTGCACACCGTCTGTTCGTGCCGGCCGGCCAGGGACGCCTGCTGCTGGCCGAGTATGAGGGCCGGCTGCTGGCCGGGCTGGTGGCCGTGGCCCTGGGCGATACGGCCTGCTACCTGTACGGGGCGTCCGCCGACGAGGGGCGCGAGCTGATGCCCAGCTACCTGTTGCAGTGGGAGGCGATGCTGTGGGCCCGGGAGCGCGGCTGCCGCGCCTACGACCTGTGGGGCGTGCCCGACGAGGACGAGCCGGCGCTGGAGGCCGAGTTTGCGCAGCGCGGCGATGGGCTGTGGGGGGTGTACCGCTTCAAGCGGGGATTTGGCGGGCGGTTGGTGCGGACGGTCGGCGCCTGGGATCTGGTCTATGCGCCGCTGCGCTATTGGCTGTACAACACCGCGCTTCGATTGCAGGCCCGCCTGATTTCGCATCGGGGCGCGGATGGCAGCAGTGCGGGCAGGGTATCCCCGCCCGGAGGAGAGGCAGGCGGCTGATGCGCACGGTCCAGGTCCAGGTGACTGATCCCGGCGGCTGGGATCGGGCCCTGCTGGCGCTGCCCAACCCCCACATTCTGCAATCGTGGGCGTGGGGCGAGTTCAAGTCGCAGCACGGCTGGAGCGCGAGCCCGCTTCCTCTTCGAAGAAGGGCGGCCGGACGGTGGCTGCCGCATCGGTCCTGCAGCGCCGGCTGCCCCACCTGCCGGTGGCGATCCTGTACGTGCCCAAGGGGCCGGCCCTGGACTGGACCGACGCGGACCTGGCCGGGCGCGTCCTGGCCGAGCTGGAACGGCTGGCCCGCCGCCGGCGGGCGCTGTTCGTCAAGATCGACCCCGACGTCTACTATGCCGGCGCCGCACCCTCCTTTTCGTCGCGCCCGGCTTGCGGCCTGGAAACGGCCAGGCTGCTCACGGCGACGGGGCTGGCGCTTTTCAGACGAGCAGATCCAGTTCCGCAACACCCTGCTCCTCGACCTGACCCGCTCTGAAGAAGACCTGTTGGCGGCGATGAAGCAAAAGACCCGCTACAACGTCCGGCTGGCACAGCGGCGCGGGGTGAGCGTCCGGCCGGGCAGCGGCGCCGACCTGGACCTGTTCTACCGGCTGTACGCCGAGACGGCACAGCGTGATGGCTTTATCATCCGCCCTCCCGACTACTACCGCGACGCCTGGGGGCGGTTCCTGGACGAGGGGGTTGGCCCACCTGCTGCTGGCCGAGGCAGGCGGTCAGGTCGTGGCCGGGCTGATCCTGTTCGCCTTTGGGGCCGACGGCGTGGTACATGTATGGCGCGTCGTGCGGATCGGCACCGCGAGCTGATGCCCAACCACCTGCTACAGTGGGAGGCGATCCGGCTGGCGCGGTCGCTGGGCTGCACGCTGTATGACCTGTGGGGCGCGCCGGAGCGGCTGGACGAGTCGGACCCGATGTGGGGGGTGGTGCGCTTCAAGCTGGGACTGGGCGGGGAGCTGGCCCGCGGCCTGGGCGCGTGGGACTATCCGGCCAACCGGCTGGGCTACCGGCTGTACGCGGCTGCCATGCCCCGTTACCTGGGATGGCAGCGCGAACGGCACGAACCGTCGACGATTTGACATTTCCCTGCCCTGTTGGTACAATAGCGCCGTTCTTTTGGGCAAGGCGGATTCGTCTAGTGGACCAGGATATCGCCCTCTCAAGGCGGAGACACGGGTTCGAATCCCGTATCCGCTACCTTCAGGAACATGAAACCCGGTTTCTCGTGGGAAACCGGGTTTCTCTTATTCTCAAGAAGCGGCGTCGGGCGGTGGAGTGGGCGATTTTGGCCGGTTGCGGCGGCGCTGCCAGCGGATGACGAGCCACACCACCACGGCGACGGGGATGAGGAACGGCCCCAGCACGATCACCACCCAGATCACCACCTCTACCAGGCCCTTGAGGATAGAGGTCAGCACGTTCGTGGCCCCTTCGACCGTCTTCCCTGGTCGCCAGGCGGCCGGGGTGGGTGTTGGGGTCGGGGTTGGGGTCGGGGGTAGGCGTCGGGGTAGGCCGCTGGGGAACGAGCTGGATCGTGATCGTCGAATAGGCCGCGCGATCCTTGAGATAGTTCATCCGCCCCTGGATCTCCTCGATCTGGCCCTCGATCTGGCTGAGCTGAGCGTTGACCTCCAGGGCTTCTTTGACGTCCTTGGCCTTGTCCAGGAACTCTCGGATGCGCGCCTGGGTGGCCTGCAGGTTGGTTAGCTGCGACTGGAGATCGACGTACTGATCGGTCACGTCCTCGCCCGAGGCGGTCTCATTCGTCACCTGTAACGGCCAATCCCCGCAGCCGGCGCAGGATGTTCTCGAACTCTTCGACCGGCACGCCCAGGCGGATCGTCGCGTACTTGAACTCATCCTCGAACCAGGTGTGGGTGCTGACGATATAGCCCCCATAGTCGGCGGCTATGGCCGTGACGCCGTCCAGGGCAGTGTCGGTGTTGGCCACGAGCAGATCGAGCTCGGCGTTCTTGATGATCATCCGGCCCGCCTGGGTCTGGCGTGGGAGCGTCGCGCCGGGTGCAGCGGCTACCGCCTCACCCTGGGCGGGCGGGGCAGCCGTCGGTCGCCATCGTCACCACCTACTCAACAGCAACCACCTGGGTCACCATCACAGCCTGCGGCGCGGAGGTGGCGGCGCCATCGTGCCTTACTGGGCGCTGATGTGCCGCCGCAGGCCGCCAGCAGGACGACGGCAAACAGAGCGAGCAAGGCAATGAGTAGACACTTTTTCCACATCTTCTCCTCCTTTGCACCTAGCCTTCCAAGCCAACAGGCTGCACTGGGCCGGTGCAGCCAGAAGTGGGGTGCGGGGCCCCGGCTTGTACTGGACCGCAGCTCCTCCTCATTTCCGATCTGTATCTCTCAGACGTACTGAGGACCGGTTCTGTTCCCATCCTGAGCAGTTACGATTGGCCCGAAATCGGGGTGAGCGACTGCTTCAGAAAAGATCTATCTGATAATCCAGCAGCTCTACGTCGAAACGGTTCGACTCGATCCACTGCACCACCCGTTCCAGTTGGCCATGGGCATATTCGGCGCTGGCCGAGACACAGGCGACCGCCAACACCGCCCGCTGCCAGGCGTTCTGGGCGTCTACCTCGGCGATCGAGACGTTGAACTCGTGCCTGATCCGGCTGATGATCGGTTTGACGACGCTGCGCTTGCCCTTGAGCGATGCGTTGTCCGGGAGGCGCAGCTCGATGACACAGACGCCGACGTGTGTGGCCATGATCTTCTACAGACAGATTATAGCACAGATCAGCCCGATTGTGCAATAGCCCGTTTTGGCTTCCTGGTCAGGCCGGCGAATCGAGGGCAGCATACCGCCGGCGCAGATCATCGGCCAGGGCACACTCGTAATCGGTCAGCTCGCCCGGGACCAGGGTCAGATTAAGGGCCTGTGCAAAACCGCCGGCCAGGGCATGGGCGACCTGGGCAAAGGGCAGGGTGTGTCCCAACGCCTCTTCGAGGGTCAGCGCTCTGGCAGCGAGGGTGGAGCGCTGCGATTTCACGCTCGCCGTCGGGCATGGACAGGTAAGAGACGACGCGGGTCAGATCGCCGTACAGGGGCAATGTGCCATGCTGCAAGACCCGGCCGCGCGATCGCCACTGGGCGCTGCCGACCAGCTTGCGCCCGCCGGCGGTGATCTCGTAATCGGAGGGAGTCTCGAAACAGATCGCCGTCAACTCAGAAGTCGGCTTGCGCTGGCCGTGGGCCTGAACCGCCTCGACCCCCAGGCGGCGCAGCCCGGCGAGCAGCCCTTCACTCAGGCGGCGGTAGCTCTCGACAACGCCGCCCGCAGCGCGGGGATCGCTGGCTAACAGGGTGACCGAATAGGTCAGCTCGTCGGTGTGGAGAATGGCCCGGCCGCCGGTCGGCCGGCGGACCAGGTCAACGCCGGCGGCCCGGCACGCCGGCAGGTCGGCGTCGGCCGCAGGTTGGCTGCGACCCAGGCTCAGGCAGGGAGGCGCCCAGCCATAGAAGCGGAGCGTCGGCGGGGAGATGCCTTCGGCCAGAGCGATCAGCATCGCCTCGTCGATGGCCATGTTCAGCGCACCCGGCGCCTCACCGTGAAGGATGAGGCGCCAAGTAGCGTGGGCATACTCTGATTCCATCTGTCAGCCTGATCTGAGCCCTGCGTTTCTGGCATCCATGATAACATAAAGCAGGGCGGGTGTCAACGAACCGCGCCGGCCGGCGCTCACCCCGAGGGGGTGACCGCCGGGCTTGACTTTTGGCGTCAAGCCCGGCTAGAATGGCCGCGAGGTTCTTCGCTTCGCTCCCTGACGTGCCTGCACTCGTGGCGTGTACAGGCGTCCGGCCAACGGGCAGAGTGACACAGGGAGGCTTTACTATGCGAGCAGTGATCCAACGGGTACAAAAGGGCCGGGTGTCGGTGGATGGGCGGACGGTGGGCGAGATCGGCCAGGGCTGGTGATCCTGCTGGGCGTGGGCCACGGCGACGGCCGGCAGGAAGCCGACCGGATGGCGGACAAGATTGCCAACCTGCGCATCTTTGCCGACGCCGAGGGCAAGACCAACCTGTCCGCCCTGGACGTGGGCGGAGAAGCGCTGCTGATCTCGCAGTTCACACTGTATGCCGACTGCCGCCGGGGGCGGCGGCCGGGCTTTACCTACTGCGGCCCTGCCCGACGTGGCCGCGCCGCTGGTCGACTATTTCGGGCAGCGGCTCAGGCAGGCGGGCATCCGCCGGGTGGAAACGGGCGAGTTCGGGGCGGTGATGTTGGTAGAGATCCACAACGATGGCCCATTCACGATCATCCTGGACAGTGAGGATTTGGGGCGGTCCTGAGACATAGAGTAGGAGGGCATAGGATGGGGTTTTATGAGTGGTTGGCCGAGACGGCGCAGCGGAACGACAGCCTGCTGTGCGTGGGGCTGGATACCCAGTCTGAGCAGTTGGCAGGGGCCGCCGACCAGTTCGATTTCAACCGGCGGATCGTGGACGCGACTCGTGACCTGGTGTGCTGCTACAAGCCGAACAGCGCCTTCTACGAAGAAGCGGGGCTGCATGGCTTGGAGGCGCTGCGCCGCACTGTAGACTACATCCACGACACGGCCCGGGTGCCGGTCATCCTGGACGCCAAGCGGGGCGACATCGGCTCGACGGCAGCAGCCTATGCCCGGGCAGCCTTCCAGACGTGGGGCGCCGATGCGCTGACGGTCAACCCCTACCTGGGCGGCGACTCGGTCGCGGCGTTCACGGCCTACGCCGACCGGGGCGTGTTTGTTCTGTGCCACACCTCCAACCCCGGCGCCACCGACCTGCAGATGCTGCCCTGTCCGGCCCGCCCGCTGTACGAGATCGGTGGCCGAAAAGGCGGCGGCGTGGGGCACCGGCCTGGTGGTGGGCGCGACCTATCCCGAGGCGCTGGCCCGCGTCCGGGCGCTGGCGCCCCAGGCGTGGATCCTGCTGCCCGGCGTCGGTGCGCAGGGCGGCGATCTGGAGGCGGCGTTGGCCGCCGGGCTGCGCGATGACGGGCTGGGGGTGATCGTCAACGTCTCGCGGGGGATCATCTACGCCGGCGATCCGCGCCGAGCGGCGCTCGATCTGCGGCAGCAGATCAACGCGGCGCGGGCAACGGGACCGGCTGCCCGTCCCACGCTTCGATCGCAGCTGACCCTGGCCCTGGCCGACATCGGCGCGGTCAAGTTCGGCGAGTTCACGCTGGCATCAGGAAAAAAGTCGCCGATCTACATCGACCTGCGCCTGCTCGCCTCTTACCCTGACGTGCTGCGCCTGGTGGCCCACGCCTACGCCGGGCTGATAGGCGAGATATTGGACGAGCGGGAATCGGGGAGCGGGCGTCCGGCTGGCGGCGATCCCGTATGCGGCGCTGCCGATCGGCACGGCAGTGGCGCTGGAGACGGGACTGCCGCTGATCTACCCGCGCAAAGAGGCCAAGGCGCATGGCACCGGCCGTGCCATCGAGGGCGAGTTCCAACCCGGCGAGCGGGCCATCGTGCTCGACGACCTGATCACGACCGGTGGCAGCAAGCTGGCGGCCATCGAGCCGCTGGAGGCAGCAGGGCTGCGAGTGCAGGATGTGGTGGTGCTGATCGACCGGGAACAGGGCGGGCCGGAGGAGCTGGCCGCGGCAGGCTACCGGCTGCACGCCGTGCTGCGGCTGGGTGAGATGCTGGATCATGCTGGTGGAGGCGGGGCGGATCAGCGCCGGAGCAGCAGGACTGCCGTGCGGGCCTATCTGAGCTCCTGATGAAGCCCTGAAGTCCGAATTTGCCAGTATCGGCATTGTGTGCTAGAATGCGCCGACTTGCAGGAAGGTGAGTGTGGGACTGCGCACCCAACACGCAATTGCAGAAATAGACAGGGCACCGGCGGAGTGAAGTCCACCGCCGAGTGCCCTTTTTTTGTGTGAGGCAGCATGGGCGCCTTGCGGCTTCCGGGTTTGATCGACGTACACGTCCATCTCCGCGAGCCGGGCGGAGAGCAAAAAGAGGATATGGCCAGTGGCAGCGCCGCCGCTCTTCACGGCGGCGTTACTATGCTCCTGGACATGCCCAACACCTATCCGCCAATCGTGGACGCGGCGGCGCTGGCGCTCAAGCAGCAGCTGGCCGGCCAGAAGGCGCTGTGCGACGTGGGGTTTTACGTCGGCGCGACGGAGACGAACGCCCAGGAGGCGGCCGGGCTGGCCGGGCAGGCGGTGGGGCTCAAGATCTACCTGGACCAGACCTACGGCCCGCTGCGGATGCGCAACCTGGCGGCGCTGCTGGCCCACTTTCGCACCTGGCCGGCCGACCGGCCGATCGCCGTGCACGCCGAAGGGCTGTCGGCGGCGATGGCCATCGGCCTGGCGCGCAGCTTTGGCCGGCGGCTGCACCTGTGCCACGTCAGCCTGGCCGACGAGATCGCGCTGGTGCGGGCGGCGAAAGAGTCGGGGGCGGCGCTGACCTGCGAGGTGACGCCCCACCACCTGTTCCTGACCGAGGCGGATGCCCAGCGGCTGGGACCGTATGGCGCGATGAAGCCGCCGCTGGCGACCGAGGCCGACCGGGCGGCGCTGTGGGCCAACCTGGATGTGGTGGACTGTATCGCCACCGACCACGCGCCGCACACCCGGGCAGAAAAGGAGGGCGACACGCCGCCGCCGGGCGTCCCGGGCCTGGAGACGATGCTGCCGCTGCTGCTGACCGCCGTGGCCGAGGGCCGGCTCACCCTGGAGCGGTTGGTGGAGCTGACCCACGAGGCGCCGCGGCGCATCTTTGGCCTGCCGGCGCAGCCCGACACGTGGGTGGAGGTGGACCTGGAGGCCCGCTACACGCTGCGTCGGCCAGGAGCTGCACACCCGGTGCGGCTGGACGCCGTTCGAGGGCTGGCCGGTGCGGGGGCGGGTGCGGCGGGTTGTGCTGCGTGGCCAGGGTGGTCATGGAGGACGGTCAGATCCGGGCTGAGCCTGGCTTTGGCCGGGTCAGTCGCAGTCCGATCGTAGGCCAGCAGCTGTGCGATAGCGAGGGGGGAAGAATGACAACGAAAGCGAGCAATGGAATCAAGAGGGTGGGCCTGGCGCCCAACCTGACCAGCGGCTTCTACGGGCAGGACATCATTTCTGTCCGCCAGTTCACGCGCGACAACCTGGACTATATCTTTGGCGTGGCCGACGAGATGCGGGCGGTGGTCAGGCGGGTGGGCTCGACCGACCTGCTCAAGGGGCACGTGCTGGCCTGCCTCTTCTACGAGCCGAGCACGCGCACCAGCTCGTCGTTCATCGCCGCCATGTCGCGGCTGGGCGGCAGCGTCATCCCGATCAACGAGGTGCGTTACTCGTCGGTGACCAAGGGCGAGAGCCTGCCCGACACGATCCGCACCCTGGAATCGTACGCCGACGTGATCGTGCTGCGCCACCCGGAGGTAGGAGCATCGGAGGTGGCGGCCGAGTATGCCCGCAAGCCGATCATCAACGCCGGCGATGGGGTGGGCGAGCACCCCACCCAGGCGCTGCTGGACCTGTACACCATCCGCACCGAGCTGGGCACGATCGACGGGCTGCACGTGGCGATGGTCGGCGACCTGCGCTACGGGCGGACGGTGCACTCGCTGGCGCGGCTGCTGTGCCTGTACGACGTGCAGGATGACCTTCGTCTCGCCCGAGATCCTGCGCCTGCCGCTGGACGTGATGAACGAGGTCAAGGATCACGACCTGCCGGTGCGCGAGACCTACGACGTGCAGCGACGTCATCGCCGACGTGGACGTGCTGTACGTGACCCGGGTGCAGCGGGAGCGGTTTGCCGACCAGGCCCAGTACGACGAGGTGAAGGACTACTACGTGATCACGCCGGAGCTGATGGAAAAGGCCAAAGAGCAGATGGTCGTCATGCATCCGCTGCCCCGCGTCAACGAGATCAGCTACGCCATCGACGACGATCCGCGGGCGGCCTACTTCCGGCAGATGGAGAACGGCATGTACATCCGCATGGCGCTGCTGGCGGCGGTGCTGGGCAAGGCGTAGCAGATAGCCGATAGCTGCACAGGCAAATCGGTAGATGAGCACCGGGCCAGACTCTGACGATCAGCCTGTGCGGGGTGCGCCTGCCGAACCCGCTGGTCCTGGCCAGCGGCATCCTGGGCACCGAGGCGGAGCTGCTGGCGCGCGTGGCGCGGGCGGGCGCCGGGGCGGTCACGGCCAAGTCGTGCAGCCTGCTGCCGCGGGCCGGGCACCGCAACCCGACGGTGCTGGCCTGGGAGCACGGGCTGATCAACGCCGTGGGGCTGGCCAATCCGGGCGTCGACGCCGAGGTGAAGGAGCTGGCGCGGGCGAAGGAGCTGCTCCGGCCGCTGGGGGCGGCGCTGATCGGGAGCGTCTTTGCCGACACCGTGGAGGGCTTTGCCCAGGTGGCGGCTCGCCTCGTCGAGGCCGGGCCGGACCTGATCGAGGTCAACATCTCCTGCCCCAACGTCCACGACGAGTTCGGCACGCCCTTTGCCGCCGACCCGGTCGCCGCCGCCGAGGTGACGGCGGCGGTCAAGGAGGCGGTGGCCGGCCGGGCGCCGGTGCTGGTCAAGCTGTCGCCCAACGTGGCCGACATCGCGGCCATCGCCCGGGCGGTGGAGGCCGCCGGGGCGGACGGCATCAGCGCCATCAACACCCTGACCGGCATGATCATCGACGTGCACGCCCGGCGGCCGATCCTGGCCAACCGCACCGGCGGCCTGTCGGGGCCGGCGATCCGGCCGCTGGCGGTGCGCTGCGTGTACGACATCTACCGGGCGGTGCGGGTGCCGATCGTCGGCATCGGCGGGGTGAGCAGCGGGCGCGATGCGGTGGAGATGATCATGGCCGGGGCGACGGCGGTGGGGGTCGGCTCGGCGGTCTATGGTCAAGGGCCGGAGCTATTTGGCCGGATCGGCGCAGAAATGGTAGAATGGATGGCCGAGCTGGGTTATCAGCGCGTCGAGGAGATGCGCGGAGCGGCGCACCGATGATCAAGACGAGCCTGCCGGTGGCTGCCCGCATCGTCGAGCATCGCCGACGAGAGCGCCACGGTGCGGACCCTGGTGCTCGACCGGAGCCTGGAGGCCGAGCCCGGCCAGTTCGTGATGGCCTGGCTGCCGGGCGCTGACGAAAAGCCGTTCAGCCTGGTGCGGGCCGATCCGGTGACGCTGACCATCGCCCGTGTGGGTCCCTTTACAGCGCAGATCTGCGCCTTGCGGGTGGGCGACTCGCTGTGGCTGCGCGGGCCACTCGGCCATGGATTTGTCTTGCCGCCGCAGGCGCGAGACCGCCGGCAGGGAGGCATCCTTCTCGTCGCCGGCGGCTATGGAGTTGCGCCGCTCCATTTCCTGGCCGAGCGGGCCCTGGCGGCCGGCTGGCAGGTGAGTGCCGTCATCGGGGCGCGCACGGCAGCGGATCTGGTCTTTCACCGGCGGCTGGCAGCGCTGGGCGCGGAGGTGCACGTCACCACCGACGACGGCTCGCTGGGCGAGCAGGGGCTGGCCACCGATGGCGGCAGAGCGCCTGATCGTCGCCGGGGGAGCGCGCCGCTTCGAGGCGCTGTACGCCTGCGGCCCCGAGCCGATGCTGGCAGCGGTCGAGAGGCTGGCCCAGGCGCATCATCTGCCGGCCCAGTTGAGCTACGAGCGCGACCATGCGCTGTGGCTTTGGGGTGTGTGGCTCGTGCGCCCGGGATGGGTGGCTGGTGTGCAGCGATGGGCCGGTCCAGTGCATACCGGCGGTTGAAGATAGGACAACTATGGAGGTTTTGCTCATGAGATTTCCACGCCGCAGCGGCATCCTGCTGCACCCCACGTCGCTTCCCGGCCGGTTTGGCATCGGCGACCTGGGCGACGAAGCCTACCGGTTCGTAGATTTCCTGGCGGCTGCCGGCCAGTCCTACTGGCAGGTGCTGCCCCTGAGCCCGACCGGCTATGGCGACTCGCCCTACCAGGGCCTGTCGGCCTTTGCCGGCAACCCGCTGCTGATCAGCCCCGACAAGCTGGTCGAGGCCGGCCACCTGTCGGCCGCAGACCTGGCCGGCGTGCCCGCCTTCCCCGGACCGGGTCGACTTTGGCGCGGTCATCCCCTACAAGATGGAGCTGCTGGACCGGGCCTTTGCCAATTTTCGAGCCCAGGCGCCGCGCGGCCAGCGGGCGGCCTTCGCCCGCTTCTGCGACGAGCAGGCCGCCTGGCTGGACGATTTGCCCTGTTCATGGCCCTGAAAGAGGCGTACGACCTGCGCCCCTGGAACGAGTGGGAGCCGGAGCTCGAGACCCGGCAGACCGAGGCGCTGGCCAGCTGCCGGGCGGTCCCTGGCCGACCAGATCGAGAGCCAGAAGTACCGGCAGTGGCAGTTCTTTGAGCAGTGGCTGGCCGTCAAGCGCTACGCCAACGAGCAGGGCATCCGCATCATCGGCGACATCCCGATCTTTGTGGCGCTGGACAGCGCCGACGTGTGGGCCAACCCGCAGCTGTTCCACTTTGACGAGAATCTGCGAGCCGACGGTCGTGTCGGGTGTGCCGCCCGACTATTTCAGCGAGACGGGCCAACTGTGGGGCCATCCCCTCTACCGCTGGGAGGTGATGGCCGAGGACGGCTACGCCTGGTGGATCGACCGTTTCCGCATGGCCTTTACCCAGGCCGACGTGGTGCGCATCGATCACTTCCGGGGCTTCTACAACTACTGGGAGGTCCCGGCCGGGGAAAAGACGGCGATCAAGGGGCGCTGGCTGTATGGCCCCGGCGCCGACCTGTTCCACGCCGTCACCGCCGCGCTGGGCGAGGTGGCGATCATCGCCGAAGACCTGGGCGATTTCGACGCGGAGTCGCGGGCCGGGCGTGGATGCCCTGCAGGCAGAGTTTGGCTATCCCGGCATGAAGGTGCTGCAGTTCGCCTTCGGCACCGGCCCAGACGATCCGTTCCTGCCCCACAACTATGCACCCGCGACTGCGTGGTCTACACCGGCACGCACGACAACGACACGACCGTCGGCTGGTACCAGGTGACCTCCACCGAAGCGGAGCGCGACTATGCGCGCAAGTACCTGGGACGCGACGGCTCGGACATTGCCTGGGACCTGATCCGGCTGGGGTGGGCGTCGGTGGCCAACACGGCCATCACCACCGTCCAGGACCTGCTGAGCCTGGGGCACGAGGCGCGGATGAACACGCCGAGCACCGTCGGCGCGCCGAACTGGTGCTGGCGCCTGTCGCCCGGCGCTCTGACCGAGGCCGTGGCAGCCCGGCTGCTGGAGATGACGGCGATCTACGGCCGCCGGCCTTGACGGTGCGAAGCACGAGCCGAGGCTATCTGCTGGTCCTCGGCGCGGCGGCCGCCTGGTCCACGTCGGGGCTGTTCATCCGCTGGACGGTGGCCAGCGGCGGCCTGTCGGCGCTATCGTTGGCTTTCTGGCGCGACCTGACGACGGCCGTCAGCCTGATCCTTGGCCTGGCCCTCTTCAAACGAGAATGGCTACGGGTCAAGCGGCGTGACCTGCCGTGGTTGGCCGGGCTTGGCATCGTCGGGGTCGGCACCTTCCACGTGTTGTGGAACCTGGCCATGCTGCGCCTGGGCTATGCAGCCGCCACCGTTATCCTCTACTCCGCGCCCGTGTTTGTCACGGTCATGGCCTGGCTGATATGGCGCGAGCCGCTGACCTGGCCCAAGATCGCGGCAATCGTCCTGACGCTGACCGGCTGCGTCCTGGTAGCAGGCCTGGAAAAGCTGGCCGGGACCGATCTGACGGCCGGAGGGCTGATCCTGGGGCTGAGTGCGGCGCTGGCCTACGGCAGCTTTAGCCTGTTCAGTCGCCGTCTGACCGGTCGCTATTCTCCGTGGACGATCCTGACCTACGGTTTTGCCTTCGGCAGCCCTCACCCTGCTGCCCTTCCAATTCAGCATCGAGCAGCCGTGGCCGGTGCCGGCCGAGACGTGGCTGTGGTTTGGCGGGCTGGTGTATGTAGCGACAATCGCCCCCTTTGCGGCCTACCTGACCGGTCTGACCCATCTGCCGGTTAGCGTGGCCAGCATCCTGGCCGCCTCGGAGGTGGTCTTTGCCGCGTTGATCGGCTATGCCATCTTTGGCGAACAGCTGCAGGGCTGGCAGCCGATGGGAGCGGCGCTGGTGGTGGCGGGCGTGATCCTGCTGGCGATCAAGGGAAACCGGCAGAGAGCTGATGGCTGATCCGATGGCTGCGGATTGTCTCATTGATTCGTCTGTTTGCCAAATCGGGCGGGTTGTGCTAAACTCTCGCTGGTGAGCCCCCGTAGCTCAGTGGATAGAGCAGTGGCCTCCGGAGCCATGTGCGGGCGTTCGAGTCGCCCCGGGGGTACTCAAGAACGGCCTGCCAGCTTGAAGCTTGGGCTAGCAGGTCGTTTGTCCATCCTATTCCTCCCAGAAAGGCCGCTCCAGGTCCGGCCACGCTTCAGTTAGGTTATCGGAATATAGGACTGTCTTGACCTGATTATCCGGCTTCCCTCGCCGTGTTGTCAAAACTCCCCGTGAGCATCACAAGCCGAACCCCAGAACCCTGTGCCTTCCCGTTGTTCGTATTCTCCCGGGAGTACGAACAGATAGGACCGCAGAGGGGAACAGGCCCATATCGGGCTTACAACAGGCCCCCTCCTGTCCAACTCGCAGGCGCCAGAGAATAGCCCTAACTGGTGATATTGACGACAGCGCTCACTCGCCAAGGGAACCAATCAACGGACCGAAGACAGCCCGTCTCCCTAGCCCAAGCGCACACGATATTCCGGGATGGCCGAGATGGAATGAACGGCCAGTTTCTCCTGGCCCTCGAACTCGATTCGGCCCGCAAGCTGAGAGGACACGTTTCTGATCACCCCCTGCCGCAGGGGATGGAACACCAGGCACAGCCCATCTGCCAGGATCTCGGGCGCAAACCGCTTCAGGCCGATGAGCCAGGGGGTGCCGGCATTAAAGTTGTCGGCCGCCAGGCGCCCGTGCATAAAGGCCATGCCGCTATCACCCTCATAGTCCACTCGAAGCCAGAGATCGCTCAGGCCGTCGAGCGCGTCCTCGGGCAAGGTGAGCTGGACCTTATGCGCGCCGATCGGCTCTACCTGGACGGCGACGCTCCTGGCCGGCGCAGAGATGTGCAGCACCGTCCGGCCGTGGTCGGCGGCCTGTTCGACACTGGCGCCGCTGGCGGCGACGGGGTGATCGACGGCAGGCCAGACGGTCATGGTCATCTCTGAAACGCCCGTGGTGCGAGCCTCGATCTGGCCGCCGGCGAAGATCAGATCGGCCGTGCTGAGGATGACCCGTTCGGTGCCCCAGGCCACGCCCTGCCATACCTGCTCCGCTTCACGGCGGGTGAGGGTCGTGATCCTGATCTTTTGCCCCATGGCCGTGTCGATCTCCAGGCTGTACTCCTGACCAACGCCCGGCCTGACATGGATTCGACCCAGCGCAGAACGCTGTTCCAGGCCGCCGCCGACCCGCTTGACCGTGTTTTCCAGGAAGCAGAACTCGGCCTCGAGGCCGTCGGGCACAAAGTAGAAGTAGTGGGTGCAGTCGCCGGTCTCGAGGATCGTCAGTGGTTGGGCTGTGGCGTACACCAGCCGGGCATCGCCGAGCATCTGATTGAAGGGCAGAACAAAGCAGGCGTCGCGCTTGACGTCCAGGCCGCCCGTCTCGGGCAGCCGCAGCAGACCATGGGGGGTGTCGATTTCAAAGGCCACGCCCTCGTGATCGCGCATCTCGACGTGATCCTGAAAGTTGTTGACAAACAGGAATCCGGCCCCGTCTCGGGCACGGACGCAGTAGCGCACGCCGTCGGTGTCCGCCGGCTCGACACTGCCGGCGCTATCGGGCAGGAGCGTTCCCATCTGGCACAGGGATTCGCCGTAGGCTCGGGCAAAGAGATGGAGCAGTTTGAGGTAGTGGTAGCTCGCCCGGAGGTCGCCATACTCGCCCACAGGTGCCTGGTAGTCGTAAGACAGCTGGGGGTGCAGCCGCTCGTTGCTAAAGCCGTGTCTGCCGACAGGCGTTGTGCCGCCGTGAAACATGTAGTAGCCAAGCCAGTTGCTGCCGCTGCCCATGCCCACCAGGGCCATGGCTTCTGTGCTCCGTGGCGGCACGACCGGACGGTTGTGGTAGCGCACCTGCATGCCGCCCTGCATTTCGGCATAGGCCACGGGATAGTAACAGGGAACGCGGTGGGTCGGGGCGTCGGCCGGGCGAGTGTGACTGTCGCGGAAGGTGTAATAGGGCGACGGTCGGAGGGCGTCTGTCCATACCGGGTAGGCATACCCACCATAGACCGGCAGCGTTTCGTCCTCGATGATGGGTGATCCCCAGGCCGTAGCCGTATAGATCGGCGCGTCGAGGCCGGACTTGTGCGCCAGCGTCTTGAGTGCTGTCAAGTGGCCGGCGCCTTCGTGACCGACCGGCACCCACTCGAGATCGCGCCAGGGATCGACGACTTCCCACGGCGCGCTGGCGTGCATGTACTCGTTCTCGAGCTGGATGCCGATGATGGGGCCGCCGTCCCTGAACAGCAGGCCGTCTACCTGCCGGCCGAGCTCAGCATAGTACCGTTCGACGCAGGCGAGATAGCCGGGGTCGTTCGAGCGCACTTCAAACGGCTGGCCGTACAGCCAATCTGGCAGGCCGCCGTTGCGCCACTCTCCGTGGGCGAAAGGGCCGGCCCGCAGCAGCACCTTGAGGTCGTGCTTGGCGCACAACTCGACAAATCGCCGCAGGTCCTTTGGCCCTTTCCAGTCAAAGATACCCTGTTCTTCTTCGTGAAAAATCCAGAAGACGTAGGTGGCCACGGTGTTGATGCCGCCGGCCCGGATCTTGAGCAGCTCCTCTTCCCAGTACACTTCCGGGCAGCGGGAGTAGTGAAACTCGCCGCTGACCACGAAGAACGGCTTGCCGTTCCAGGTCAGATAGGCGTTGGTGACGTCGATCCTGTCGCCCCGACTGCTGCTCCCCCCCAGCCGCAGGTGGCCCGAGCAGATCGGTTTGTTGGGTGTGTTGATGTCGATAGGGCAAATGCGGGTCATACTGGATGGATTAAAAGTCGGTGATCCGCTTCATCCGATCCCGGTACTTGGCACGGAACTGGGCGTTGAGGCGCAGAACCTCCTGCTCATCGCCGGTGAAGGAGCAGCGCAGGCAGTAGTACTCGCCCTTGTCCCGGTCATAGAGCATGTCCATGTCGATCTCGCGCATCAGGCAGCGCGGACAACGGTAGTTCAGCTTGCCTTTTCTACCTTGAGCCATGTGCGCAGCGCTCCTTTCCCCTTGATCGTCTTGTTTATGCCGATGGTGTACATGGGCGAGAAGGCAAACCCCTCGCGGAAATAGCCGGCCGCATCGGCGCCATCAGCCCGCATGGTGAGGCGGGTGTCGACCTGGGGCACCAGCGCCTCTGCCAGCTCGATGCCCGGCACTTGTGCCTCGCGGCACCGGTAGGCATAGTCGATGCTCTCGGTCCCCGATCTGCCCATCCAAGGTGAGCTTGACCCCGGTCAGATCCTCGGCGTACTCGGTGGTGCCGTAGCAGCCGGTGAGATACTCATCGATTGTCACCTCCGCTTCCGGGTCGGTGGTGTCGAGCACCTGCCGGACGATCTCGATCTCGCCCGTGCCCTCGGTGAAGCGGAAAGACCGACTGCACGCGCATGGTCAGGTCCGCGAACTCGATGTCCACGGGATCGAGCGTCACGATGCGCGTGTCGCCTTCTTCCGAAAAGGAGGCGCGGGTGCGGCAGGCACACAGATCGACCTCCTCGCCGCCGTGGCTGAGCTTGCAGCTCTTGACGGCCCCTTCCCCGGCATAGTGGGTAAAGTAGCCGGCCCGGTAGAGCGACTGCACCAGGAAAGGATAGGAGGCGTCCTGCAGGCACTTGGTGCCGACGCCGCACGGCCGCACCAGCTTGGCTGCGTAGGGCCGGAGGTCGATCATCGCCCCGCCCTGGTTCATGTCCAGGCAGAACGCGCAGCCAGGGGTCGGCGTACCAGAACTGCTGCCGCTGTGAGCCATACAGGATGTCCTTCCACAGGGTGCACTCGGGGCGGGTGTAGGGGCGGTCCTGCCGATATATGTCGGCAAACTCGCTCATGGTGACATCCTGAGCCTTGCCTTCCCTCTTGAGCTGCCCGTAGTAGGCCATGCCATCCTGGTAGCTCTTGAGCAGGAAATCATAATCGGCCTCCCAGCGACCGGCCGCGCTCATCCAGCCGGGTCCGACGAACATCATGTTGTAGGCATAGCCGCGATTGTACCTCGCCATGGCCCGGTACTGGTCGACGAGGTTCTCGAAAGTACGGGATCTCGCGGTCTTCGTAGACCATGCCGCGCAGGATGTTCTGGGGGTGGGTGCCATAGTAGGAGCCCGGCCCGTCAAAGACGGCCATCAGGTCCCGGGAAAGGTGGGGAATGGCCACGATGCCGATGTCATCCTGCTCGTCCGAAGCCGGGCAATGGATGTTGCGCTTGGAGGGTATCCACGGGTTCCAAGGGCCACCGTCGAGGAGGGTGTACCAGGAGTTGTTGGCGTTCCAATAGGCCTTGGGGCCTTCCTCCCAGCAGGTCGCCACGGCGACCTTGACCATCGGATACCTGTCTTTGATGTAGCTGACCAGCTCGGCGTCCATGTAGTAGGAGCCGGTCGATGTGGGATAAAAGCCAAAGACCTGGTGGAACTTGCCCACCACCTCATCGACGATCCGCCGCTTGTCTTCCATGGAAAAGAGCCAGATCGCCAGCTCTTTGGACTTGAACCTGTCCCGGAACTCCTGGCACTGGAGGCCGAGGAAGGTCGAGCCGATCTCGTCGCCGTAGCGGGCGTGATGCTCCTTGGCGATGGCGATCGCCTCCTCGTTAAACAGGCTGGCGTAGGTCATCTGGATGGTGGTCCGCAGCCCGTTGTCGTGGGCGATCTGCTGCTGGGTGCGGAAGATGTCGAGTGACTCGCGGATGACATCGCTTCTGCCGAGGTCCTGCTGCTTGCCTGCCTCCGCTCCCTTTTGGATGTACTCCGGCACCATCTCCGGCCGGTGGACGATGGTCACATAGAACTCATCCATAACAGATCCTTTTGCCGGCGCCGTCCCGTTGATGGAGAAGGTTCCGGCCGTTTGTCGCCTGGCCAGGTTAATGATGTCCCGTTTTCGGCCTTACGAGATGAAACACGTTGATGGACGGCAGCGCATGACCCTCAGCATCAAACATGGCCTGATTGGCCCAGTTGTCCCCTTCCCCTGTTTTCCAACCGGCGCCTTCCACCGGGAACCAATCCGGCTCCCAGTAGAAAATGCCCAGGCCTCTGCCATCCGGCACCTGTGCGACTGCCGCCATGACGTCTCTGACAGCGGTCGCCTGACCTTGCACCGTGGCTTCGTAACCACCTATCGCTTGCTCCTTTTCACCAAAGATATTGGCCAATCCGCCGCTGTTCTCCAGAGTAAAGGCGTAGGCGGTCTCGGCGATGACGACGTCCTTATGGTACCTCTTGCTGACATCGTCCATATTGTTCTTTAACTGGTTCAACGTCCCATGCCAGTAGCTATAGTAGGAAAGCCCGATGATATCAAAGTCCACGTTCCTTTCGGTCAGCGTATCGAAGACACGGCGGTAAAGCTCATTGTCCCCGCCGTCTGCAAGATGGATGATGATCCTGGCCCTCTTCTTCGGCTTGTCATGATTCGGGTCATGATCCCTGACGGCTTGAATCCCCTGTTTCATCAAGCCCACAAAGCCGTCATAACCTCCAATCTGCTCAGAACCCTCCCTCCAGGTCTTCCCGTCCGGCCAGATCATGCCGCCATTGACCTCATTCCCGATCTGCACCATATCAGGCATTGCACCTGCCCCGGCAAGCGTGTGGATAACCTCCGCCGTATAATCGTATACTGCCTGTTTGAGCTGTTCAGATGTCAAGTCCTTCCCATGCTTTGGGTTTGTTCTGCTTGCCGGGGTCAGCCCACCAATCACTGTAGTGGAAATCAAGCAAGAACTTGAATCCCACAGCCTTGGCTCTCGCCGCCATCTCCACGGTTCTGGCCAGGTCGTTGTTTCCGCCGCCCAGACCCTGTCCATGCTCATCTGTCGGGTCGTTCCAGATGCGCAGCCTGATCCAGCTCACGCCATGGTCTCGGAGGATTCTCAGGCAATCCTTCTCGACCCCATTGACGTAATACTTGCCTCCGCTGATTTCAATCTGCCTGAGCATCGAAACATCGGCGCCCATGATAAAGTCAGGGCGGAGTCCGGCGATGGGATCAACATGTAACCCCGAAGAAGCCTGTTTGTTCTTCATAGAGTACCGGCCTTTGTGGCCGCAAGCGCAGCGAGAAAGCTATCGTACGTCAGTGGATGCAACAGGCAGTAATCGGCGCCCAGCTCGCGCGCCCGAGCCTGGTCATGATTGGACAGACATACCAGAACAGGGACTTCGTGACTCGCCAGATCTGTAATCAGTGACTGCGCGGCTCCAAGCTCCTCGATCGACGGAAAGAGGATCGCCGCCGGCTGAAGGGTGAGCACCTCCGTAACGGATGGAACGGCCTGCACCATGGCGACATCATAACCACCCTGTTCCGCATACCGGCCGATCAGGTAAGCCAGCGCCGTATCGGCGCCGATCATCAGAACTCTGGACTGCGATAATGTCGCTCCATCGGGGATAGTAGGTCTACTTTTCCTGTCGAGTTTCATGGATGTAAGTATTCATCGATTGCCGGCAGCACTTGCCCATCAAAGTCAAACAAAGCCTGATTTTCCCAGGCATTCCCGGCTGCAGGATTGGTGTTATCCCAGCCGTTCCCCTTCACCGCCGTCCAGGTTGCATCCCAATAAAACACGCCCAGGCCGCGACCATTGTTGACTGCCCGTACGACTGCCATGACGTCTCGTAGCATGGAGCGCTGGCCTGCGGGGGTCAGCGGGTAGTTCGGAACTGCCAGCTTGTTATCGACGATATTGGGATAGTCGTCGTTATCTCGATCGGTGAATGCATAGGAGGTCTCTACCACAATCACATCTTTGTCGTAACGAGCGGTGATATCGTTCAGGTTGTACTGTAGTTGCCCCAGGCTTCCATGCCAGTAAGCGTAGTAGGAAATGCCAATGACATCGAAAGGGACCTCCCTGCGGGTGATGTTGTCGAACCACCAGCGGGCCAGGTCATTATCGCCCCCCTCGGCGATCTGCAGCATCACCAGCGTGGAGGGGGAGGAGTCTTTTACGGCCCGATAGCCTTCCTTGAGGAGGGCGGCCATATTGTCAAAGTGATTGTAATCTCCATCAGGCCACAGCAGCCCGGCATTGATTTCGTTGCCCACCTGGACCATGTCCGGGGGCGTCCCTTGAGCCACCAGGCTGCTGCACACGTCAAAGGTGTGATCGTAGACGGCTTGCTTGAGCTGCTCGAAATCGTAGATCTTTCCAGGCTGCCGGTTTGATTTGCTTGCCCGGATCCGCCCAATTGTCCGAGTAGTGCAAGTCCACCAGCAGTTTGATCCCCAGGCTCTTCAGCCTTGAGGCCATTTCGAGCAGTCTCTCTTTATTGTGGTATCCATCGGCGGGATCGACCCAGACCCGCAGGCGAGCATAGTTCAGGCCGTGGTTCTTGAGAATCCGCAAAGCGTCTCCTGGAGTTCCATCCGCGTCTTTGTATATCCCGCCCAGGTCTTCCGACTTGTTCAGACTCGAGATATCGGCCCCAAGGATCGAGAGGGCTGCCTGTCCAGGCGCCAGCTCGATATCGTCGAAGCTGGCCCAGGTATCCGGATTGCCATCTGAAACCAGGCGGACGGTGCACTCACCGTCGGTGACCTGGTTCGACACCACGAGCTGTAACCAACGGTATCCCGGCGAAGTCGAGGGCACCTGCACTTGCCTCTCTTCACTTCCACATCTGAGGGCGACAGCCACAGCATTTTGTCCCCCGCTGGAGCGGACCCAGGCGCGCAGGGTAACCCACTGGTTCGCCAGCCCGGTAATGGTTTGCGATGTCTCGACCTGATAAGCCTCCGCTCCCTGGTGGGTCAGGCGGAAATTGCCAGAATGGCCGTGGTCATCGAGCTTGACGGCTTGCGCTGCACCGGTAATGGTCCAGCCCGCAGGCATCCCATCCGTCTTGCGATCTTCGAAGCCTGGGTTGGCAAGGCTGACCGGCTGTGCCGACTCGGGTGCCGCTGTAGATGGAGCCTCCTCAGCTTCGGATCCGACTTCTGCGGTAGGCGATGCTCCGGTAACCGCAGGCTCGATTTCCTGTGGTTGCGCTGGGGTGCATGCCACCAGGATGCTCAATACTCCCAGCGTCACGACCAGCGCAATTCGGATCCATCCCATACGTAGGACCATGATCCCTTAACCCTTCACTGCGCCCTGGGTCAGGCCTCCCACAATCTGATCCTGCAGAGCGAGATAGATGATCATGATCGGCAACGCACCCATCAACGCGCCCGCTGCAAACACCCCCCACCGCTGCGTGAACTGCGCGCCGGCAAAGATCTGCAGGCCGACCATCAGGGTGTACGTTTCGTTGCTCCTGAGCAGCACCCGCGCCAGGACAAACTCGCCGTACGTGCCGATATAGTTGAGAATGACAATGACTATCAGGATGGGACGCAGCAGCGGCAAAATCAACTGGCGAAAGATCTGCCAGTCGGACGCCCCTTCGACCATGGCCGACTCGTCGATGTCGCGCGGGATGGTGTCGAGAAAGCCCTTCATGAGCCAGATGTTGACACCCATCGCCCCGCCCAGATAGACCAGGATCAGGCTGGTATGGTTATCCAGGCCCAAGAAAGGGACGACGTCGCCCGCCTGCGAGATCATCAGGAAGGTGGCAACCAGCGCCAGCAGGCTGGGGAAGACATTGATCAGCAAGATGGCTTTGAGCATGGTCACGCGGCCGCGGAAGCGAAAGCGCGAGAAGGCGTAGCTGGCTACCGTGGTGATCGCCAGCGAAACCACCGAAGTAATCCCAGCCACCTTGATCGAATTCCAGAACCAGGTCCAGAAGGGGAACTGGTCCAGGGTCAGCAGGGTGCGGTAGTTGCCGAATCCCGGATTCCTGGGGATCAGGGTCTGGGTGGCCAGCGTACCCGTGGGGTTCAGGGAGGCGGAGATCACCCAAAGAACAGGAAAGACCGAGAATATGATCAAGATGACCGCCACAACCAGGCGGAGGCCGATGCCGAGCCTGCGCTGGGCTGTGGTGGAAGAAAGCCATCGTGCGGTGCCGGCTGTACTAGACATTTTCACTTACCTCCTCTAACATTCGGGTGTAGCGGAACTGGAAGAGGGTGATGGCCCCGACGATAAAGAAGATGACAATCGAGATGGCTGAGGCAAAGCCGTAATCAACGCCGCGGCTGCCGGAGAATGCCAGGTTATACACATAGCTGATCAGGATGTCGGTGTGACCGGCAGGCGTCGGGGTGTTGGCCATCGGCGGTCCACCTGCATTGAACAGGTAGATCAGATTAAAGTTGTTAAAGTTGAAGGTAAACGAGGCTATTAACAGCGGCCCGACGGCAACGAGCAACAAGGGTAAGGTGATCTGCCGAAACCTCTGCCAGGGATTGGCTCCGTCCACGGTCGCGGCTTCAAGCATTTCGCTGGGAATGGACTGGAGTGCACCGCCGCAGATCAGCATAAAGTACGGGTAGCTCAGCCACAGATTGACGATCAGGATGGCAACCTTCGCCCACCACCCGTCGGTGAACCACGGCGGCGCCCACCCAAACAGACCCTCCAGCGCCCGGGAGATTACGCCCAGTTCCGGGTTCAACATGCCGCGCCAGATCAAGATGGTGATCAACGCCGGCACCGTGTAGGGGATGATCAGCAGGGACCGGATCAGCTTCTTGAGTGGGAAATTCGGATCGTTGAACAGGACGGCAATAGCCAGCCCCAGGGAGAAATTCAGCAGCAGGCTCAGAAAAGCGAATCCGAAGTTCCAGCTAACCAGCTGGACCAGCGGGCCGCGCAGGGCAGGGCTGCTGAAAAAGTTCTTAAAGTTGTCAAGGCGGATGGACTCGACAAAACCGGGCCGCAGCTGCTGGCCGGATGACGCCGTGAATATGCCGCGCAGGTTCTTGTATACCAGTCCTGTCTCCTGATCGGTCATGGCGTCCTGTCCGGCATCATAGACGTAGCGAGGCAGCAGTTCTGCCGCTTCCCGGGGAGAACGAACCTGGATGGTTTTCCCTTCCTCGCCAAACAGGACCTGGGTCAGGTTCTTGTCCGCAGCGGCCAGGAAGGCGTTCAACCTTTCGTAGCCTTCGATCTGTTGCGGGATGCCGTTGGCGTCGAGCTCACCAACCCCCAATTCGCCGGGCTGGGGTTGGGCCAGCGGCTCGCCCGGTTTGGCCAGGTAGCCATTCCCTGCTTCATCTACCAGCCAGAGGACATAGTCTCCTGTTGGCGACTTGAAGGCCGTCCAGGTATATGACCTGCCCGCAGCGGGTAGATAGGTTTGGCCGGCCAGCTGATCGACAGCCTGCTCCTTGGTGATCAGATGGCCCTCTCCATAGTTCGTGAAGGCGACCCAGACGGTAAAGATGATCGGATAGATGGTAAACAGGGCCATCAGGACCAGCCCCACCACCATCCAGCGGATCGGATACGTTTCCTTGCGCAGCATCACCACGTTGACGAATATGGCAATGAGAACGATCGCCGCAGCAAAAGGATAGTAGCCCAAGGCCACCAGCTTGAGCACGAACCAGACCACCAGAGAGTCCACGGCGATCACAATCGCCAGGCGAAGCAGCCGGGGCAGCAGCGGCGCCGCCGAGGAGCGGCCTATTGCGCGGGCAACTTGAGGTGTAGTGGTAGCCATATGTCTCCCTACAGGCACTCCTGCCAGAGAACCAGGTATAGGAAGGCCGGAGGAGATCCCCCGGCCTTCCCGTAGATCGACTGACTACTTGGTTTCGGTGGTAACCAGGTGGGTTTCAGCGTTGTAGATGAAGGTCACCTCGCCGTCAGCGGCCAGGCTGAGCTTGTAGTTCGGCCCATCCTGTTTGCCATCCGAGCCATAGTTCACGGTCCAGGCGCCGTCGAGCGCGACTTTGTACTCGTAGTCACCTGCCGGAAGTTTCACGGTGAGCGTGTAGAGCCCATCGTCTCCCTTTTTCATGGCAGTGGCCTCGCAGGCGGGGTCCCACTCTGCGCCGCAGCCGGCCGAGTCCTGGTAGCTGCCGGGCAGGTTGACCATGCCAGCGAGTGCTCCGAGGATCAGGTCGCTCACCTGCTTGGCCGCGTCGTTCATGGCATCCTCAGGTGTCTGCTTGCCGGTCAGCGCGAGCGTGATGCCGTTGTTCCAGGCGCTCCAGACGGAGCCCATCTCGGGGATATTGGGCATGGGGATCGCGTTGGCGCCGGCTTCTCCCATGGCCGCCAGGTCCTTGTCGGCCGTCTTGGCCAGGACCGACTTGAACGCGGAGGGGCGCAGCCCGGTTTCGTAGATTTGCTGCATGAACTCTTCAGAGGCGACATACTCGGTCAGGAAGGTCTGCGCCAGCAGGATGTTCTCGCTGAACGCGTTGATCATAAAGCCCTGCACGCCCATGAAGGGAGCGCCGTTGTCGGGGAAGACCGTTACCGCGTAGGGCACACCGGAGGCGCGGATGCGGTCCAACGCCCAGGGTCCAGCCATCAGGAACGGAATCTGGCCGGTCTCGAACAACTGGTGCCCGGTCTCATAGTCGGTCGTGTCGGGCATGAGCCCTTCATCGACTGCCGCTTTCATCCAGGTGACGGCCTTGATCTCGCCTTCGCTGTTGAGACCGATGTCCTTTGGATTCCAGGCGCCCTTGTCATCCACACCAAAGACGTAACCGCCGAAGGATGTCTGCATCGGCAGGGCGTTGTATCCCGGGTCGCCGGCAATGGCGATCGCGTACTGGATCTTGCCTGCCGCCTTCAGGTCGCGGCCGATCTGCAGCATGTCATCCCAGGTTGCCGGCGGCTCTTTGACCAGGTCGGTGTTGTAAAAGAACCCCAGGTTCTCGGTTGCATAGGGCACACCGTAGAGCTTGCCGTCCGTGTAGGTGAAGGCTTGCAGCGACACGGGGACAAACTCATCTGCCTTGGCTCCCAGGTCGACGGGCGCCACCAGGCCACTCTCAATCATCGCACCCAGCCAATCGTGGACGCCGATAAAGATGTCGGGGCCCTCACCGGCGGGGGCTGCGGTGATCATCGGCGTGCGAATGTCCTGGACCCGGCCCAGGTCTTCGATGACGAGCTGCACATTGTACTTGGCGAGGAAATCGTCGGCCAGCGCATTCAAAATCGGCGCGCGCGTGTCATCGGCCCAGATCTTTAGGGTGGCCGCAGGCTCAGGTGGCGTAGTCGGCGCCGCGGTGGGTGGTACCGCAGTCGGTGCCGCGGTGGGCGCGGCCGTGGGCACGGCTGTGGGCGCCGCCGTCGGCTCTGGCGTTGTCCCACACGCCGGCAAGAGCAAGACAACGATCAGGCTCAGGACCACAAGTACTTTTCTCATTTTCTTCTCCTTCCGTATTTTTGGCAGTCTATGCCACACCTGATTATTATAACCGACTTGACGGGGCAAGTCTTGCTCCTGAGCGAGACGTTTTTGATGAAATCCGAGACCCGGACGGGGATCTATCCGCGCCTGCTGCGCCGGTACGCACGGGGCGTCATGCCAACCTCACGCTGGAAGGTGCGGGTGAAGTGGGCGCCCTCTGAAAAACCCACCGCCAGGGCAACCTGGGTGATCGGCAGGTCGCTGCTCTCCAGGAGCTTGCGCGCCTGGCAAATCCGATAGCGGTTGAGGTACACCATCGGTGTCACGCCCTGCTCCTGGCGGAAACAATCGGTCAAATAGTCGGGGCTGAAATGAACGTGATTCGCGATCTGCTCGCGGGTAAGCGGCTCGGCATAGTGGGCGTGCATGAAACCCATCGCCTGCCGGATAAGGCGTTTTGTCGGGCCGCCCAGCACCTGATGGCGCGCCAGTGCGGCCTCGATGCGGGCAAGTGTCTCGGTGGTGCTAAAGAGACCTTTGCTCATGATCGCCGCAACACCACGGCTCAAACGCTCGATGTCGGTTTCGTCAAGCACGTGCGCAGTCAGAACGATCACCGGAATGTCACGCGTTGTTTCGCGGGCACGCAGTGCATCGAGCACGGCAAAACCATCCATCTCGGGCATCATTAGATCGAGCAAGATCAGATCGGGGCGGCTGCATTCGAGCATCTCCAGCGCTGCGCGTCCATTGCGGGCACATACAGCCCGGCAGCCCGCCTGCTCCACCAGGCGACGATGCAGATCGAGAGTGCCCGGGTCATCGTCCACCACCAGAACGTCGCGCCCGGTCGAGCCCACGTATTGCGCGAGCTGTTCGGCAAGCTCTTCAGAGGCGAGCGGCTTGGGCAGGTAGTTCAGCTCTAACCACTCGCCACGATCGTGATCGAGATCGAGCGAATAGACCAGCACCGGAACATGCATGGTAGCCGGCTGGCGTTTCAGCCTCTCCAGGAGCGCCCAACCACTGTGCGTCGCCGTTTCCTGATCGAGAACTAGCGCCGCCGGCAGATCGGCCAGCAGATCGACCAGCCAATCGATTTCCCGGTCGAAATGATAACCGTGCACCTCAAAGCCGCGCTCGCGCAGGTAGGCACACAGGTGGTCGCCCGTCTCCGCCTCGGTGGACAAGACCGCCACCCAACCCGTATGCGGGATAGGCAATGACTCCTGGTCGGCCACAGCAGATGGGGCAGGAACAACCGGCAGCGTGAAAAAGAAGGTCGAGCCGCCGGTCAGCGCGCCGGGCGAGCGAACGCCAATCGTACCCCCATGCTGCTCGACCAGGTACTTGCAGATCGCCAGGCCCAGTCCAAGGCCGCCATAGCCCGATTGAATGGCGCGCTCGGACCGCTGGAACTCGCCGAAGACGCTTTCCTGCTCCGCGGGAGGGATGCCGATCCCCGTATCGCTCACCGACACTGTGGCCTGCCGGTCATTGGCGTCGAGCTGGAGAACGACCGTGCCGGATGCCGTGAACTTGATGGCGTTGCCAATCAGGTTGAGGACAACTTGATGCAATCGCGTCCGGTCGCCGAGCACCCAGGGGCCCTGTTGGGGGAGCGACACCCGCCACGCCAGCCCTTTCTCGTTCGCCATCTGTTCGCCGATCGGGGTCGCGGCACGCAAGACCTGAGCCAGGTCGAGCGGCTCGCGCAATAGGCGCAATTGCCCGGCTTCGCTGCTTGCCAGGTCCAGCACATCACCGATCAACTGCCCCAGGTGCTGCGCACTGGCATAGATCCGTTCCATGTCGTGCAACATTACGTCGGAGAACTGCGACCTAGAGCGCTCTTCGCGCAGGATCATGTCGCTCAAACCGACGATCAGCGACAGCGGCGTTCGCAGTTCATGGCTCACAACTGAGAGGAAGCGGCTCTTGAGCCGGTTCGCTTCCTCCGCCAGCCGCCGGCCATCGAGCGCATCGCGATACAACCGGCCGGTGCGCAGCGCCGAGGCAAGGTTGTGGACAATTGCCGCGCAAGGCTCCAGGTTCGTCGCACTAAAGGCTGCAAAGCCGGTGGTCTGGTCGTCGATCACCAGCGGCAGGATGGCAAGCTGAAAGGCGGAACCGGACGGATAGAGTCCCGGCGGCGGAAACTCCCGGGTTGGAAACCGGCAGCCGACCGCGCTCGCGGGCAGACCCGCTTCGAGCAGAATTGTGGACAAGGACCACGGGTCGTCTTCCTGGGGCGAATAGAGCGCGACGAGGGCGTGGTCAATTCCCAGGTGCGGCAGATGGTGGGCCAGGATATTGGCGCTTTCGGAAGCGTCGAACGCGGCCAGCAACTGGGAGGTCATCAGCCCCAGGCGATTGGCCATCTCCATGTGCCGCAGCAGCGCGTAGGTCGCCTGGCGCTGCGCCTGTTCGGCGATCTCGAGGCGGGCGCGGTCGATAAGCGCGTCGGCGAAAACGAGGCTCGCCCCCGGAATCAGGGACGTCAGCTTGGACAGCCCATGACGCAGGTTCGAGAGTGCGGCGTGCCAGGCGTAGGCATCTTCGCCATGCCGTTCGAGCCAGTCGAAAAGCTGTTGCAGCGCCGTGTCGAACGGCCCGGGATCGCCACCGGACAGGCTCGACGTGAACGCCTGGACCAGGCTCAGCCCCTGAGCCTCGATCTCGGGGCGGGTGCTGTGCCGCGCCTCGACGAGTGTCGCCTCTGCCATCGCGCGGGCGAGGGCGGCCTGTGTGGCCCGGCGATCCGAGGGCGTCGCGGACAGCAGCGCCGTGATCGGCATGCTCTCCGGACGGCAGCCGCACGACTGGCGGATGACGAGCTGCGTCGGCACGCGGGTGTGCGTCTCGCCTGCCCGCCTGCCTTCGATCGCGTCGAGCAGCGAAAGCACGGTCTGGTACCCCAGCCTGAAAGTCGGATGCCGGACGGTGGTGAGCGGCGGCAGGTGCGAGCGCGCCTCGAGAATGTCGTCAAAGCCGATGACGGCCACGTCGTCTGGGATGCGCCGCCCCGCTGTGTGGAGCACTTCGATGGCGCCCAAGGCCGACAGATCGTTGCTGGCCAGCAGGGCGGTGAACGGCACACCCGACGAGAGGATGTGCTGCATGGCGACGCGCCCATCTTGGCGTCGATGCTCGCCAAAGGCAATGAGCCGTGGATCCTCCACGACGCCAGCGCCGCGCAGCGCTTCCCGATAGGCGGCCAGGCGTTCCGCCGTGTCGCCGCCGCGCCCGGACTTGCCGGCGATGAACGCAATCTGCCGGTGCCCATGCTGCCACAGGTGGTCGAATGCCTGGTGGATGCCGCCCGCATTGTCCACGGCGACGAGCGGGCCCGGTTTTTCGGGGGTGGTCAGAACGACGGGGTATCCGGAACGGATCAGGTCCTGCACATACTCGAATTGCGCATCGGACAGATCGTCAGGAATGACGATCAACCCGTCGGCGTTCCAGGGCCCGACCGGACAAAAGTCCACGCCTGCACCCGGCACTGCCCAGACTGTGCGGCTGGCGCGCGGACTCGCCGGCAGGCTCATGCCACAGCCGAGGAGCAAGTTGCAGTCCTGCTCGCGGGCCGCGGCGCAAATCCCCTGGAAGAGGGTGTGGGTATAGCCGTCAATGGCCGTGCCCTCGTAGACCGACCAGGTTGACAGGAAACCAACCGTTGGACGCGGGCTAGTTCTTGGGTGCATGGTCTGTAAGAGCTATTATACCCCATTCTTGAGAGAGCGTCCAATACGGGAAACCAGACCCGCTGCCCGAATGGAAGGGCAGCCTGACAGGTTTAGGAAAACCTGTCAGGGCTGTCTAGGAGAGGACGCACATGGCAGTGCTGGGGGTGTATGCGTTTCAGCAAGGGTGACCCGGCCAAGATGTGCGTCGGCAGCCGGCCGGTGCCGGCCTACGGTCGCCAGAATGGGAGCTGATCGTCGGCCGGATTCTGGGTTAGGTTCTTGACCTCTGTTCCGTCGGCATTCATCACGTATATCTCCCAGTTGCCGTCGCGATTCGTCTGAAACGCAATCTGAGTTCCGTCCGGAGACCAAGCCGGCGCCCACTCGTCCGCAGCGCTGTTCGTCAGGTTGCGCAGCCCACTCCCGTCTACGTTGATCACATAGATATCCGCCGGACCGTCGTGGTGCGAGCGAAAGGCTATCCGAGTCCCGTCGGGCGACCAGGCCGGCGAGTAATCAATGGCCGTATCGGCGGTGAGCCGAGTGACCTGGGAGCCATCCGCATCCATGAGGTAGATATCATACACGCCTACTGTCTGGTCACGGTCGCTGACAAAGGCGATGCGCGAGCCGTCCGGGGACCAGGCCGGCGCAAAGTCGTCGGCCGGGTTGTCGGTCAGGCGCGTTGGGTTCGAACCGTCGGCGTTCATGACATAGATCTCGTTATTTCCGTCGCGCAAGGTGGTGAAGGCGATCCGCTGGCCATCGGGCGACCAGGCCGGAAAGCCTTCGTCGATCGTGGGCGAGTTGGTCAAGTTGGTCTGGCCGGTGCCATCCGCGTTCATGACCCACACGTCGCTAGTTGTTGGACCGAACCAAGTGTAGGCGATGCGCTTGCCGTCCGGTGACCACGGTCCGGCAAAGTCGTTGGTTTCGTCTGTCGTCAGGCGTGCGACGCCGCCGCCGCTGGAATCCATGACATAGAGGTTTCGGTAGTCCCCACCCCGACTTGAGTCAAAGACAATGGCGCCGGGTGCAGCGACTGTGGGCAGTACGACCGGCACAGATGTGGGCTGGGGTGCAGCGACCGTGGGCAGTATGGTCGGCACAGATGTGGGCTGGGCGTGGCCCCACAGGCCATGCACAACAACCCCAGCACCAACAGGCACAACACAAGGCAGAACGACGTGGCATTCCGGTTCATTTCATCAGACCCCTTTCTCTCTCCATGTCCCTATCGGCGTTGCGATTCCCCAATAGGGATCAACGCCGATCATTATACTCTGGTGTTGACAGGTGTGCATGACGCCCAGCCGTCGGTTTCCCCACGCAACGCTGCGTAGGCCAGGCCCGGCCTGGTGGAATCGAGCCGGTACGAAGAGGCAGTAGACAAGCTCGACCGGTCTTGCAGGAAGCAAAGTTGACAGTGCTGTAGAACATGGTATAATTGCAATATCAAATATTGGCATACCAGTTACTAGACAGAGGACGAGAACATTGCCGAATATCACCTGGTACCAGCTGCAATTGAGATCCAGCTCTACGCCGCGCTGCTGCTCAAGTTTTTCAACCAGGCCCTCGAAGCAGCGGCTGCGCGAATGCGGTGTGAGGATCAGCAGCCTGCAATATGGCATTCTGCGCATGCTGCAGTTCGAGACCTTGACCATCAGCGAGATCAGCCAACGAATGGGCCTCGATCCTTCTACCCTGGTGCGGGCGGTGGACGCACTGGAGCGCAAGGGCCTGGCCCAACGCGGCAGCGATCCACGCGACCGGCGGCGCAACCCGATCACCATTACGGACAAGGGGAGGGAGCTGGTCACCGCTGTCCCGGTGATTGCCGGTGAGGACGTTACCTTTCAGGCGCTGCAATCGTTTGGCGTCGAGCCTACCACGCAACTGCGCGATCTGCTGCGCGAGCTGATCAAGGAGTTCCCTGAAGGCAAGACAGTCGCCGAGATGATGTCGGGCTAGATGGATCGATCCGTCAGTCTAAAATCAGGCAACCAGCCCACAGTCGTGGTATACTGTCCATCGTCTGGAGGAAGGAGTGCATAGGATGAAAGCGCAAAACGGCGTCGTGGTTGGAGTGAAGAACCTGGTCAAGCAATATCCCGGGACAAAGGCCGTGGACGACATTTCTTTCGATGTCTACCAGGGAGAGATCTTTGGGATGGTGGGACCAAACGGGGCAGGCAAGACGACGACCATCGAGTGCCTCGAGGGGCTGCGCCGGCCCGACGGCGGCTCGATACAGGTGTTGGGCCTGGATCCATTGAGGGATCGCTACCAAGTCCGGGAGCGTATCGGCGTCCAGTTCCAGTCGGCTGCCCTGCCCGACCGGATCAAGGTCTGGGAGGCGCTGGACCTGTTTGCCGCGTTTTACCGGCGCCCGGTTGACTGGCAGCCCCTGCTGGAGCAGATGGGGCTGGCGGAGAAAAGGGATGCCTATTTCGGCAAGCTCTCCGGCGGGCAGAAGCAGCGGGTGTTTATCGCCCTGGCGCTGGTCAACAATCCTGACCTGGCCTTCCTGGATGAGCTGACGACCGGCCTGGACCCCCAGGCGCGGCGGGCGATGTGGGACGAGGTGCGCAGCATCCGCGAGCGGGGCACGACCGTCTTTCTGACCACCCATTTCATGGAGGAAGCGGAGCGCCTGTGCGACCGTGTGGCAATCATGGACCACGGCAAGATCGTCGCCCTGGACACGCCCCAGAACCTGATCGATTCGCTGGGGGCCGAAAACCGGGTCGTCTTTGAGGTGTCCGGGCCCTTCAGTGAAGAATCGCTGCGTGCAGCTCCGGGCGTTGTCCGCGTTGAGCGGATCGGCGAGCGGGTGGTGGTCTATGGACAGAAGGACGGGCTGGTCAGCGGGGTAGTCGATGCCCTGGAGGCAGGGGGCATCCGTTTTGAGAATCTGCGCACTGAGCAGCCGACGCTGGAAGACCTGTTCCTGGCTCTGACCGGGAAAGAGATGCGGGACTAGGAGGCGTTCGATGCAAGGCTTTCAGAAACTGACGATTGTGCAGGCCAAACTGTACCTCCGGGAGCCGATGAGCGCGTTTTTCACGCTGCTGTTTGGTCCATCCCTGTTGCTGCTGCTTGGTCTAATATTCGGGAACGAGCCCAGTGCGGCGACCGGAGGGGTGGGTTACCTGGATCAGTCGGTGCCGGCCTACGCGGCGATGATCATCGCCATCGTGGGGCTGACGGCGGTGCCGATCAACAGCGCGATCCGGCGGGAGGCGGGCGTGCTGCGCCGTTTCTCGGCGACTCCTCTGCGCCCGGTCACCTATTTTTTTACCGATGTGCTGGTGCCATTTGTGATGACTCTGGCAGGCATCCTGCTCTTGGTTCTGGAGGGGGTGGTTGTGTTCGGCGTCCGCTTTGAGGGCAACCTGTTCAGCCTGCTGGGGGGGGTTATTCTTGGCGCATGCGCCTTTTTCGCCCTGGGCTATGCCCTGGTCGGACTGATTCCCAACGCCCGGGCGGTGGTGGTGATTGGCAACGTGGTGCTTTACCCGCTGATGATCTTTTCCGGGGCTATGGTCCCGCTGGAGGTGATGCCAGACACGGTGCGCACCATCGGGCGCTACCTGCCGCTGACCCACCTGGTGGCTTTGCTGAGGGGCTTGTGGGCCGGGAAGGGATGGGGGGATTACTGGACCGCGGTGGCGGTGCTGGCTGGCATAGCGATCGTCGGGACGATCATCGTGGCTCGGACTTTTCGCTGGGAATAATGACAGGCTCGCAACACACTTTCACCATCCTGACGAGCTGAAAGGGGAACTTGACGGCGGCCTTGTCCACGAAAGGACGTTGGGCATTCTTGGCCCATCGTGGATGGTGCCTGACCTGGATGCAAGCTGGCAGGACGAGTCCCAGCGCGAGATCATCCTGGACATTGCACGGCTGACAGAGGCCGAGCCGGTGCTCGGGCCTCGCCTCATGGCGGCGGCGCGAAGAGCGGCGAGGTGATTCCCCTCACAGAGGTTGTTCGGCGCAGGCGATGATGTCGTCCTGGACCACTTGCTCCAGGTCGGTGAAGTGGGCACTGTAACCCGAGACGCGCACGATCAAGTCGCGGTAATCCTCAGGGTGTTGCTGCGCCGCCTGGAGCATGTCGCGGGTCACCAGGAGCAAGGGCACAGTTGTGGCGAAGGGCAGCGCCTCGAAGGTCATGGCGATGTGTGCGATCTGAAGGAGCCGCACAACGCCAAAGGCGTCAATCCGTCAACCGGCCGATTTGACGATGGTGGCTGTATGTGCTATGATCAGCCCGACCGCAGTGCCGCGGATCCCACCCGGTACTCCGCACAGATGCGGGACATCGGGGCTTGTTCACCTTGGCCTCGCAGCTCAGCACGATAACCACAACCAAGGCGTCTTTGGGAGCTTGGGCTCCATGTGCCCATGCACAGCAGGGAGGAGGCGTGCCTATGGTCTGATGTCTGAAGCCGGACTAGGTTTTACCGTGGTATCTAACCTGACAACTGTGAGAAAGGACAAACTCAAATGCCACCGAGACCGCCAAAGAGTGGGGGTAGCGCAATACCCCTCAAGTATCTTCGGGCCTTTGACGAGGCGCGCATCATCTTCAAACCATATCCCGGCCTGCTGATCCTGGACGCCTCTATGCTGGAGAGGGTCAAGCAGATGATGCTCGACCAGCAGTTTGCCGAGCAGTTCGAAGTCGTGATCGTGCCCAAGATGTAGAAGGGCGTCGGAGGCAGGGGTGCCGGAGCAAGGCGCCCCTGCCTCCCCTTTAGGCAAGCCCTGAGGTTGGCTGCATGGATACCGATGGCTATGAGCTCCCTTTTCTGAGCAACGTTGGCTTGATGGTGACGTACAAGTGCTCCGTGGCCTGTCCGCACTGCATCGTCGAGGCCGGCCCCCATCGCACACAGGAAATGCGGCTGGACCAGGCGCTGGCCTGGATTGACCAGGCGCGCAGTTACCGGGACGGATTCATCCAGGCCCTGTGCCTGACCGGTGGAGAGCCCTTCTACAGCCCGGAGCTTCTCACCCAGATCTCGGAACACGGCCGTGCCCTGGGTTTCATCGTTTCTGTGGTGACGAACGCCTTTTGGGCGTCTTCCCGGGAGGCAGCGCTTCGCACCCTGGCGCTGGCGCCTGCCATTCAGGCCCTGACCATCAGCACAGACACGTACCATCAGCAGGCGATCCCCTTCGAGTACGCCAGGAACGCAGTGGAAGCAGCCAGGGAGCTGAAGCGAGTGTACACGATTTCTGTGTGCACCGATAACGACCAGGATCCGGCCCACCTGGAAGTCGTCCGGCAACTGGAGGCAATGGGCGAAAGCGACAATATCCGGGTCGCCATCACGCTCCCGGTCGGCCGGGCACGACACCAAGCGCACGCCCTGCACTATAGCATCTCCTCCGAACCACCCGTCACGGCCTGTCCGGTGGCAAGCTCGCCGGTCATCTTTCCTAACGGAGACGTGATCGCCTGCATCGGGCCCCTGCTCACCCTGCCGCCGATGCATCCCCTGTATCTGGGCAATGTCGGGCGAGAGCCGCTGTCGGCGATCCTGGACCGGGCCGAGGTGAACCCGATCCTGCACACTATCCGGGTATGGGGCCCGCACAAGCTGGTGGCGCTGCTGAAAGAGAATGGATACGACGCGCTCCTGCCGCGCGAATATATCTCCAATGCCGGCTGCGATGCCTGCTTTAAGCTGTTGTCGGACGCGCGGATCGTCGCCGCGTTGCAGAAGATCTTTTGCGACGAGGAGCTGACGCGCACTGTGGCCTATGGCCGGGTGTACTATTTGAAGGAAACGGCCATGGCCGAGCAGCTCCACCTTGCTCTACTCTGAGGAGTTTCCTCTGCCTCTGGTGAGCAACCCATTGACGACCACGTTTGAGGCTGCCGTAGACGAGGCGGCCTGCGCCTGGCCCGGGCAGGGTGCCGGGGCAAAAGGCAACCAATGCCTTGAGGCAAAAAGAGGTAGACACCCCGTGCAGGTCCGCGTGTTCACGGCAACCTATCTATAGCATACCTCCACTTCTAACTGACAGGGCAGATCGCGGTTGGACGAATCCCCGGGCCTGTGTTATACTGTGTGTGGTGAGGCCTGACAGATTCGGCCATGAACGGAAGAGGGTCCTCCGACTCGTGGCGATCCCTCGGGGACACACGAGCGACAAGGTGGAGGGAGCAATCCCTTCGCCCGCCATTGCGCAAAGGAGGTCCATTCGCTTGGCGCGCCCAAAAGGCTGCGCGGCGATGGCCTCCTTTTCTATTCACGCGAGATTGCGCCAGTAGTCATAGGATGGAACGCGAATGAAAACTAGGAGCGCTGTTCTGACCAAAGAGGAACGGGACATCCTCATCTTGGCCACCCAGCATCCAGGTGATAGACACCTTAGTAACAATGAGATTGCCCAGCGTCTCGGCATATCTGTCAACAGGGTAAAGACGCTCACACACCAGGCATGCGTCAAGCTGGGGGCAGACAGCAGAAACGACGCCATCCTCATTGCGCTGAAACGAGGAGAGATCAACTCCAAGGAGTTCCTGTCACTGGAGGAGATGGCGGAAGTCTATAGCTCCTTGGACCCAGATACGTTGAGAAGGATCGCACGCCTTATGCGCCAAGAGCAGGAGGGCGGACGCCTCCCGGCGGAGGATGAGCAGATCATCCTTACACATAGAAGACAAGATGGGATACTCACGAACAGGGAACGAGACGTCATCATTCTTGTCGCACGTGGGCTCACGAACAAAGAAATGGCCGATTTCCTGTGCATGTCCACCAGTGCAGTCAGGACATTCTTGAATCGAGCTTTCACCAAGCTAGGGGCACGGAAAAGAGCCGACGCAGTTGTGCTTGCGCTCAAGAAAGGGGAGATCAGCATCGGCGAGATTTCCTCACTGGATGAGGTGTTACAAGGTATTGCCCCTCTTGGAGCAGAGTTCATCGAGAAGATTGCCCAACTGCTGGATGAGAAGCATGGGAAAGGGCCTATACTGACCGACAGTTAGTACACAAGCACTCCCCTCAAAAAACCTCAAGACACGCCGTTTAGTCTTGCATGTCGGCACCCACGATCGCACCAAAAAGTAGACAAAAGTTGAGCCGCAAAGTAGATAAAAGTTTGGCCCATTTGCTTGACTGCGGACTGCTTTTCGGAGTATAGTGGTGAAGAAGGTCAAGACAGCAGTCTCAGGGGCAATGAGGCGAATAGGCTGATCTGGCGAAAACCCGTGAGCGGGGACTGGTTCCTCGGCACGGCCGATTTGTCCGAGAACGATCGAATCATGACAGGGAGGTCTGAAGCAATGGCCAAATTGGGTGGCTACATGGGCAAGATCCTCAGGGTGGACCTTACCACGGAGCAAATCACCGAGGAAACGCTGGATGAGGCCACACTGAGGCAGTATCTTGGGGGAACGGGCCTGGGCGTCAAGATCATGTACGATGAGGTTCCTGCCGGTGTCGAGTGGTCTGACCCGGCGAACCGCATAATCTGGACGGCTGGTGTCCTTGCCGGCACGAGAGCGCCAGGTTCCGGACAGTATGCGGTGGCCACAAAAGGTCCGCTGACCAACCTGTTCGTGGCCGCACACGCCAACGGATTCTTTGGCGCAAGATTAAAGTTCGCCGGATACGACGCTGTCATCGTTCAGGGGGCGGCCAAGAGGTGGGTGTACCTCTATATTCACGACGGAGTGGCCGAGCTGCGCGACGCTGCGCATCTCCTGGGCAAAGACACCTGGGAGACCCAGGAATTGCTCCCGAAGGAGGTCGGAGAGCGTCAGGCCAGTGTCTCGTGCATCGGACCGGCGGGCGAGAACATGGTGAGGTATGCCTGCATCTGCAACGACAGAGGGCATGTCGCCTCCACCAACGGCTGCGGCGCCGTGATGGGCTCCAAGAAGCTCAAGGCCATCGTGGTGCATGGGAAGGCGGCGGTGCCCATCCACGACAAGGCCAAGTTCAGCGCTCTGATCAAAGAGTGGTGGAAGCAGGACGATGATACGATCTGGGGCATGCTGATTCCTACGATGGGCACGAGCGGCCAGTTGACAGCCTCCGCGAGTATGGGGATGGCTCCGGTAAAGAACCTGACCGAGTACGACTGGCCGGAGCAGGATCAGTTTAATGGAGACGCCTTGCGAGACTATTACAATGGGAAGCCGCTTCCCTGCTATGCCTGCAGGTGGGGCCATTGCCACCAGATCGAGCTCAAGTCAGGGCCCCACAAAGGCGAGATCGTGGAGGAGGCGGAGTACGAGGGCACCCAGGCCTTCAGCTGCCAGATCGGCAACAACGACGTCGATGTCATGGAGTGGCTGAACCACGTCAACGACGGGCTGGGGATGGACCTCAAGGAGCAGGCGTGGGTTTTGGGCATGGCCATGGAGTGCTACAACAAGGGCCTGATCACCAAGAAGGACACTGACGGCGTGGACCTGACCTGGGGCAACGTCGAGGGCGTGGAGGCCATGATGAACAAGATTGCCCGCCGCGACGGTTTTGGCGATGTCCTGGCCGAGGGGGTCATGAGGGCCGCGTTCAAGATCGGCGGCGACGCTCCCAAGTTTGCGGTCTACACCCACAAGGGCAATGGGCCTCATGTCATGGACCCCAGGGCACTTTGGAGCATTTCGTTTGGGATGGCCATCTCCGATATGGGCTCCGGCTATGCCTCGGACATGGGAGACCAGGGAGACCTTATGGATGCTCTGGGTGACATCAACGTTCTGGACCCCGACAATGCTTTCTCGGCGGATATTGTCCCAAAGGCCCAAGCCATCATGGCTCGCCGAGGGCACTTTGTCGACTGCCTGGGGGTGTGCATGTTCCTTTCCGGGGTGCCCTGGGAGACCGTCGCCGATACCGTGAGTGCGGCCACCGGATGGGACTTTTCCTGGAGGGATGCGGCGGACGTCGGCGACAGGGTCCTGCACCTGATGCGGGCGCTTCAACATCCGGCATGGAGAAACCCGGGAGCACAACTCGGTTTCCCCGCGGATCCTCGAGCCACCACTGGATGGTCCGGCGAAGGGCATCAGCGTCGGAGAGAAGTGGGATCAGATGGTGGATACCTACTATGAGTACAGGGGCTGGGACAAAGAGGGCAGGCCTCTTCCCGAGACCCTGAGAAGGGTAGGGCTTGAGGATGTCGCCAAGGAGCTTTGGCCATAGGGGCCTGGAGGCCACAGGGGACGCGCCTTACTCAGAAGCAGAAGCAATCTATGGAGGGAGAAATGGAAGACTTCAAAGGCAAAGTAGCAGTGATCACGGGCGCCGCCAGTGGCCTGGGACGTGCCCTGGCCGAGCGCAGTGCGCAGGAGGGGATGAAGGTCGTCCTGGCGGACATTGACAAGGAGGCTCTTGCCAAAGTCGAGAAAGACTTGAAAGCGGCGGGGGCAGAGGCTCTGGCGGTTGTGACCGACGTCTCAAAAGTCGAGGATGTGCAGGCACTGGCCAAGAAGACGCTCGACGAGTTCGGGGCAGTACACCTGCTGTGCAACACGGCCGCCGTCCATTACCTCACGCCGCTCACGGAAGCCTCCCTGGCGGACTGGAAATGGGTCCTCGGCGTGAATCTGTACGGCGTCATCCACAGCGTTGCGACGTTCCTCCCAGTCATGTTCGAGCAAGACACAGAGTGTCACATCGTCAACACGGCACCGGTTCTAGGGGGGTTCTGCCCTCTACCATTCAACGGCCCCTACAACGTGAGCGAGTTCGCCATCGTGACGCTGTCCGAGATCCTGTCCCTCGAATTGTCAGCCAAGCAGGCTAAGGTCGGGGTCACTCTTCTCAGCCCGGACTATGCGGACAAGGCGATTCTCGACAGCGAACGATATCGTCCGGCCGAGCTGCGCCATGCCGCGGCCGAGGAAGCAAGTCCCCATTTCGAGAAGATAGCGAACATCGTTCGAGCCACGTCTGAGGCAGAAACGTCTGCCGAGCGATTGGCGGAGATGGTCTTTGGCGCCATCCGGGAGAACAAGTTCTATGTGTTCCCCCACCCGAGCTCCAAAGTGATCATGCGCGAGAGGCTAGGACACATCGACCAAGAGACCAATCCAGAGAACATCCTCGGGCTCATGGGCGTCGCGAACTAGGGATGAGGAGGGAAAAGTGATAGAGTTTGAAGGCAAAGTAGCGGTCATCACCGGCTCCGCCAGCGGCATGGGGCGCGCCGTGGCCGAGCGTGCAGCGCAAGAGGGAATGAAGGTAGTCCTGGCCGACGTGGAGCAGAAGGCCCTGGACAAAGCCGAAAGTGAGATGAAGGCGGCCGGGGCGACCGTGCTGGCCGTACGCACCGATGTTTCCAGGCCTGAGGCCCTGCAGGACCTGGCCAAAAAGACGCTCGATGCGTTTGGTGGGGTACACCTGCTGCACAACAACGCCGGCGTCGGCGGCGGCTCCGCTATCTGGGAGACCAGCCTGGCCGACTGGAACTGGACCCTGAACGTAAACCTGTGGGGTCCCATTCATGGCATCTTGGCTTTCCTTCCCATTATGCTCAAGCAGGACACCGAGTGTCACATCGTGAATACCTCCTCGATAGGAGGGCTGATGTCCAGCCCATTCGTGGGCGGAGGCTACTGCACGAGCAAACACGGCCTCATAGCCCTCTCTGAAACGCTATCTCACGAGCTGAAATTGAGGGGGGCCAAGATTGGCGTGTCTGTGCTCTGCCCAGGGGTCGTCAATACTCGAATCGGGCAGGCGGCGCGGAATCGTCCAACCGAACTGCAGAATGACCCGGCGTGGGAAGCAAAGATGGCGCAGCTGGCCCACATCGGGGCCATGCAGGAAATGACCGCGCAGCTGAATAGTACTGGCATGGAGCCCACACAGGTAGCTGAGCTGGTCTTCGACGCCATCAAGGAAGACAAGTTCTACATCCTCACCCATCCTGAGTTTATGATGACGGCGCAGACGCGGGCGGAGGAGATCCTTAACGAGCGCCAGCCCACAAGCATGGTGGTCGATATGTTGTTCGGGGGCGTGCTGGGCGGCTAGCTTGGAGGGAAGGAGCGTATCGTTGGCGAGAGTTGAGCTGCATGTGTATCCTCCGCTATCACGCTACATGTCTGCCAGAGCGTGGGGCCTTTTGTCCTGCAGCGAGAGATAGGCCAGGGTGAGACGCTCGGAGGCTTGCTCGCCAGGTTGGACAAGGGTGACGATCAAGCGTGGCAGGACATCTTGGATGCCCAGACGGGTGGGATCCGGCCATCGTGCTGACCATCCTGAATAGCACGCTGTTGCCACGCTCTGTGGGTCGCCAGACACCCTTGTCCGATGGCGACCGGATATCGTTCCGTGTCCAGTATAGTGGAGGTTGA
>CAVVMX010000044.1:0-43717 GCA_963749455.1 uncultured Chloroflexia bacterium | reverse complement strand
TGAATCCTTGGGAAAGGCGGGGGCCTGGGCGTCGACGTGGACGACGCAGTAGCCGCCGTTGGTGACCTGCTGTACCTGCCTGGTCACCTCCTCGGCGATCCGGTCGGCCTCTTCAACCGGCAGGCCGCGCCGCACCTCGACGTGCAGGCCGGTCGTGGACGGTGTCGGAGCCCGCTGCTCTCGGCCCGCAGGTCGTGGACGTCGAGGACGCCGGGCACGGAACGGGCCAGGCTTTCGATATTCGCCAAACTCAGGCCCGGCGACCTGCCCAGCAGCAGGGAAAGGTTTTCGCGGAAGAGGCCGATGGCGTTGTAGGCGATGATAGTGGCCACGACGATAGTGGCAATGGGGTCGGCGATGGGCCAACCCCAGGTGATAAACAACGTGCCAAGGAGGGCCGCCAGCAAGCCCAGCTCGTCGTTGACGCACTCGATCAATTGGGCCTTGGCCGCCGCCCCGCGCACCTTTTGCCGAAAGAGGATGAGCAGGGGGGCGGCGGAGATGAGCATCGAGACAATGAGCACCCCCAACGCCAGCGGCAGGCTCTCATAGGTCGCCTCTCCGGACTTGAAGAGGCGGGGATCGCTTCCTCGTACAGCTTGTAGCTGGTGAACGAGATGAACAGTGTAGCGGCCACCAGGGCGGCTACGTTCTGCACCCAGGCCGTGGCCAAATACGTGCTCTGTATCGGCCTGCTTGCGCGACCAGAGGGAGCTCGCGACCAGCAGAAAGGCAGAGACAAAGATATCGCTCAGGGTGTGCAGCGCCTCGGCAAGCAGGGCCATGACGCCGGTCATCAAGTAGGCGACCAGTTTCATGGCAAAGACCAGCAGGTATACGGCCACCGTGAGCTGGAGGCTGCGAATGTCTTCCGATTCGCGCTTGCCGCTGTTGGCGACGGGAGCAGCCATGATCCACCTCCTTGCGTACAGGCAAGGGCATTGTCAGCAGAGTTGTCAACGGATGTCAATGATGGGGAAGACCTGACAGGTTTCGCTGCCGAGCGACCTGTCAGGTCGGTTGGGCCTCGGAGAAGCTGTCGTCGGGCCTAGGGGCCCGGCTGGGGTAGGTGCGCAGGATCAGCGGGGAGCATACACCGTCCACTCGGCCCAAATACTCCCAAGTGTCCTCCAGCCAGGCGCCGCTGCCGCCCCCAAACAGGACGGTCACGCCGCGGGCGCTGTCGTACACCATCGCGTGAGTCGCGCGCCGGGGGCACGCTCTCCGGGGCGCGCTGTACCCAGTCCGCCCATCCCACTCCCAGGTGTCGTTCGAGAGTAGTATGTGACATCGGTGCCTCCAAAGAGGACGGCACCCCGCGCGCGCGTCGTAGGCCATCGCCGAGCCGTACCGCGCAGAGGGAGCGGCTGCCGGCGTGCGCTGCAGCCAATCCGTTCCGTCCCACTCCCAGGTGTCGCCCAGGAGTAGCCGCCGTCAAAGCCCCCGAAGAGGACGGTCACCCCGCGCGCGGCGTCGTAGGCCATCGCGTGCGCATCGACCGCGCAGAGGGAGCGGCTGCCGGGGTGCGCTGCACCCAGTCCGCGCCGTCCCACTCCCAGGTGTCGTTCAGGTAGATGTGCCCGTAGTCGTAGTACCGCCCCCGAAGAGGACGGTCACCCCGCGCGCGGCGTCGTAGGCCATCGCGTGCAAGCCCTCGCGCGGAGGGGGCGGTCGCCGGGGTGCGCTGCACCCAGTCCACGCCGTCCCACTCCCAGGTGTCGCTCATGGCAGCCGCCGTCGTTGTAGCCCCCGAAGAGGACGGTCACCCCGCGCGCCGCGTCGTAGGCCATCGCGTGGCGCGCACCGCGCAGAGGGCGCGGTCGCCGGCGTGCGCTGCACCCAGTCGTCCCCGTCCCACTCCCAGGTGTCGTCCAGGTAGCCGCTGCTATTCCAGCCCCCAAAGAGGACGGTCACCCCGCGCGCGGCGTCGTAGGCCATCGCGTGTTCCGAGCGCGCTGGGGGCACAGTATCCGGCGTGCGCTGCACCCAGTCGGGCTCGGCGGCTTCGGCGACGCCTGCCGGGGCGCGCTCGGCCGGGCCGAGGGTGCAGCCTGCGAGGCCGCGACCGCAGGGCCGGGGTGATCAGCAGCATGAGGATGAGGGCCAGAGCGACAGTCCAGAGCAGCGGTTTCTTCGTCATCGAAGTCCTCCTCGCGGTGATGCGGACATTGTGCTGCCCAGCGCCTCCTGTTGTCAAACTTGCGTGGCGGGGGCCTTCGGGCACCTGTGTTGTTCACACCGATGTTCCCTTCTTCGCAGCCTCATCGAGCTTGAAGGGATGTCAGCCATGTCCCTGTGCCTGGGTCGTCTGGGTTGGCGACCACCCTCCGGCCGGGGCGCCTTGCCGGGGAAGCTGGCGACGCTCTTGAAGCGCGGCGGTGTTCGCTCTCAAGCTGTCATACCAGGAGGGCAAGATGCAAGAAACCAAACCTGCCAAGAATGGCACGGTGCTCTGTCTGTCAAGTCTCTTGTTGTGGGGGCTATCGCGGTGTGGTATACTGGCGGGCAAAGGGGGGATCGGTTAGTGGCGACCTTTTCGTGGTCCAAGTCGCGGGACGGGATGTTCCGCGAATGCCTGAGGCTGTACTACTATCACTACTATCGCTCCCCGGACGGGCGCCGGGCAGCGAGCGATCCGTTCCCCCGCGAGCTGTACGTGATGCGCCACCTGACGACGCGGCCGATGTGGGTGGGCGCGGTGGTCCACAGCCAGGTGCGCAAGATCGTCTCGGGGGCGCAGGGACAGCTCCGCCTGTCGCCCGACGAGGCGGTCAACCAACTGCGGCGGCGGATGGGGTATGACTGGCAGACATCGCGCTCCGGCCGGTACAGGCAGGACCCGGCCAATATGCTGTGCCTGGTTGACGACTATTACGGGCCGCCGGCCAATCCTGACGCCTTTGCCGGCCACTATCAATACGCGGCCAACTGCGTCCGCAACCTGTTCAACACCGACCCCTACCGGCTGCTGACCGGCGACCCTGCCGTCCGGTTCCTCGAGGCGGAGCAGCTGCACAAACTGACGCTGGCGGGGCAGACGGTGTGGGTCGTGCCCGACCTGGTGATGCGGCTGAGGGACGGTCAGATCGTGGTGGTGGACTGGAAGACGGGCACAGACATCGGCGTGGCCCGGCTGCAACTGGCGGTGTATGCCCTGTATGCCGCGCAGCAGTGGGCGGCGCCGGTGGAAAAGATTACGACGTGGGAGGTAAGCCTGAGCGACGGCCGCCTGATCGAGCACCCCATCGACGCCGGCTCGCTGGCCTGGGCCGAGGAGGTTGTGCGAAGCAGCGCCGAGGCGATGCTGTCGCTGCTGGTTGACCGCGAGCGCAACCTGGCCCAGGAAGCGGATTTCCCGATGAGCGAGGACGTGGCGCTGTGCGGGCGGTGCAGGTTCCGGCGGGCATGCGGCAGGGAAGCGGTTGGGTGACGGCGGAGGAAAGAGGACAAGATCGGTGGCGGGGGCTGAGCGGGGGATGACGCGGCGGGCGTTCGTGCGCGGGATGCTGGCTACCGCCGCGGCGGGCGCAGGCGTGACCGGCTATGCCGCCGGGCTGGAGCCGAAGTGGCTGGCCGTCGAGCGGGTGGAGGTGGAGGCGCCCGGCCTGCCTGCCGCCCTCGCCGGCCTGACCATCGCCCACCTGAGCGACCTGCACTGGGGCCCATACACCGGCGAGCGCGAGATCGGCGGCGCCGTCGAGGCGGCCAATGCCCTGGCGCCAGACCTGATCGCGGTGACCGGCGATTTCGTCTATCACGTCGCCAGGTATGCCCCGCCCTGCGCTGCCGCGCTGGCCGCCCTCCACGCGCCGCTGGGAGTGTGGGCGATTGCCGGCAATCACGACCATTGGGCCGGCGTCTCGACGGTGCGCCGCGAGCTAGAAGCTGCCGGCCTGACGTGGCTGGCCAACAGCGCGCAGCGACTCGTGGTGAGGGGCGCGCCGCTGTGGATTGCCGGGGTGGACGACGCGTGCGAGGGCAAGGCAGACCTGCCGGCGACGCTGGCCGGGATTCCGGCGGAAGAGCCGGTGCTGCTGCTTGCTCACGAGCCCGACCTGGCCGACGAGGCGGCCGGGGCGCCACAGTGGATCGTGCTCCAGATGTCGGGTCACTCCCACGGGGGGCAGGTCCGCCTGCCCGGGGTGGGGGCGCCCATCCTGCCCTGGCTCGGCCAAAAGTATCCGGCGGGCCTGTACCGCGTGGGCGCCTCGCGTCTCCAGGTGTATACCAGCCGCGGCATCGGCGTGATCGCGCCGCCGATTCGCCTGAACTGCCGGCCCGAGGTGGCGCTGATCACATTGCACCTTCCGGGAAGCTCCTAGCTTCCTGAAAGGTGTCTTGATTTTTCGGGGCGGGTGGTGTATAATGCACACTAGAAACGGTGTTCGCAGGGAAGGAGGTGATCTGTTCCGGCTGCAAGCATCCCCGTCGTTTTTCCGCACGTTGGAGGCAACCAAAAGAAAGGAGTGAATCAGGATGAAAGCGCGTATTTCTCTTGCCGTCGTAGTGGTGGCCCTGCTGACCCTCAGCCTGGTGATCCCCTACACGGCGGCCCAGGAAACGGCCGTGGATCCGGTCACGGCGGCCCAGGAGACGGCCGTGGATCCGGTCACGGCGGAGCTACAAGCCGCCGAGGCGGCCGGTCACAACCCGGCGCCGGCGGCGGTCAAGGCCGGTGTGGCAAGCCGGCAGGCAGGAATTCCCGACGCCATTCTCTACTCCTGGGACTTTGAAGGCAGCAACGGCGGCTTTGCCGGCACCCTGGACTGGGTGTGGGGGACCTACGCCTGGAACGGCGCCTCCTGTACGGCGCCAACTACCCCCCGCCCGCCGCCCATTCGGGCACCGACATGTGGGGCACCAGGCTCAACACCTGCTACCAGAACCTGGGCAACAACTCGGGCTATGCCACCTGCGTGAACGGCAACCCGGCCGACGACAGTATCCTGTCGTTCGGCTTTGATCTGACCGGGGTGACCGATCCGGTGGAGATGAGCTGGTGGGAGTGGTTCGACCTGTTCCTGGAGTGGGACTGGGGTGAGGTGTACGTCAACGGCCAGGTGGTCTTTCAGCACTGCGGCGGCAGCTTTGTGCAGCCCACGGCGTGGGCCCAGCAGGTGGTGGATCTGACCCCCTACCTCGGCGGCCCGGTCAACGTCGAGATCCACATGATGGCCTCTACCGTCGTCGAGCACGCCGGCTGGTTCATCGACGATGTGATGGTCTATACCACAGAGCCCGACCCGGACATCGTGGTGACTGCGCCGCCGCTGGAGGCGGAGCTGTGCCCCGACACGACCACCGTCCTGACCTTTACCATCTGCAACGCCGGCGGCGGGACGCTGGACTGGGCGCTGTCGGAGGCGCTGCCGGTGAAAGTGAGCGGCCCGGCCGCCAGGCCGGCGGCAGCCAGGACCCGGGCTGTGGAGCTCAAGCTCGAGGCGGTGAGCGGGCCCGGTGTGGCGGCGAATCCGCCCGTGATCGACGCGCCGGTCAGCCTGGCGCTGGACGACGGCGGCGCCGAGAACTATATCGGCCTCAACGACGGCACCTCCGGCTTCCAGTTCCTGTGGCTCAACCGCTTTACGCCCAACGCCGGCGATTTCCCGTTCGACCTGACCCAGATCTCGATCGTCCTGGGCAGCACCGGCGTCGCGGTGGGCGACCCGATCGAGTTGGCGGTCTACCAGGACACCGACGGCGACGCCGACCCGACCAACGCCGCCTTGCTGGCCACGTACAACGTGACCGTGCAGTACAACGACGGCGCCACGTGGAACGACTACCCGCTGGCGACGCCGTTGGCCCTGGCCGGCCCCGGCGACGTGCTGATCGGCGTCATCAACCGCTACCAGGCCAGCGGCGTGGAGCCGTCCGACTTTCCGGCCGCGCTCGATCAAACCTCGACGCAGCAGCGGTCGTGGGTGGGCGCCTGGAGCGCCGACCCGCCCAGCCCGCCTGTGCTGCCACCCGATGCCGGCGGGCTGTGGGGTCTGATCGACACCTACTTCCCCGGCAACTGGATGATCCGCGGCTATGGCGAGTCGGCGGCGGCCGATATCCCATGGCTGAGCGAGGCGCCGATCACCGGCACTCTCACGGCCGGCGCGTGCGTGACGGTCGACGTGACCTTTGATTCCCAGTCGATGGCTGCGGGCGACTACTTTGGCAGCCTGCTGATCAGCAGCAACGATCCCGACGAGCCGCTGGTCACCCTGCCGGTGACCATGACCGTGCTGGATTGCACCGGCTGGCTCGAAGGCGCCATCACCGACGTGGAGACCGGCGGCGCCGATCCGACCTGCACCCCCGCCACGGTTCACGTCGAGCCGGGCGGCCTGGATATCCCTGCGGACGCGGACGGCTGGTACGAGACGGCCCTGGCCGCCGGGACCTATACCGTGAGCGCTTCGGCCCCCGGCTATTCGGTCGAGACGGCGGTGGTGAGCGTCGCTGCCGGCATGACCACCACCCAGGATCTGGCACTGCGGCGGGCGGTCGTCCACGTCAATCCGGCGGGGTTTGACGTCGATCTCACCGCCGGTGAAGCGGTAACTCTGCCGCTGACCGTCGCCAACGTGGGGCACCTGCCGCTGCATTGGGTCATCGTGGAGCTGCCTCCCCCGGCCCTCATGGCGGATTCTGCCCTGGGTGAGCGTCGAGCCGATGAGCGGGACGGTCCTTCCGCAGAACAGCATCGACATCGACGTGACCTTTACCTGTACTCAGACGGGCGAGTACAACGGGGTGCTGCAGCTCAGGCATTCCGACCCGTGCCCACCAAACATCAACATTCCACTTGCGCTCCACTGCGCGGAGCCGGTGTATCGCGTCTACCTGCCCATCGTCCTGAGAAACCACTAGCCTGTTCGGGGATGGGTCCAGAGGGCCGGCCAGGCGCCTGGCCGGCCCTCGTTGCCGCTAACTACAGGAAAGGGAGAGGCCAATGTGTGGGAGGTTTACGCTGGTCAGCGGGCCGGCCGGCATCCAGTTGGCGTTTCCGGGAGTGGAGGCGCCGGAGGACGCTTACCGCGCGCTATAACATCGCCCCCTCCCAGGCGGTGGCGGTCGTGCGCAACACGGGCGCGAGCCGGGTGGAGCTGCTGCGCTGGGGGCTGATCCCGTCCTGGGCGAAGGATCCGGCCATCGGCAACCGGCTGATCAACGCCCGGGCGGAGACGCTGGCAGTCAAGCCGGCGTTCCGCTCCGCGTTCCGGCGGCGGCGGTGCCTGATCCTGGCCGACGGCTTCTACGAGTGGCGCAAGGAGACGCTGCCGGGCAGCCCTCGGCCCGCTGGCGCGCCCGCCCTGGCTCGCGCCAGCGGGCCAGGGAGCCACCGCCAAGGAAGCGATACTCCGCAGGACGGGCGGCTCAAGACGCCCCTCTACTTCCGGCTCAAGTCGGGCCTGCCGTTCGCTTTCGCCGGGCTGTGGGAGGAGTGGCACGCGCCCGACGGCGAGCCGTGGCTGTCGTGCACGATTGTGACGACGACGCCCAACTCGCTGCTGGAAACAGTGCACAACCGCATGCCGGTGATCCTGCCGCCGGCGTCCTATGGGCAGTGGCTCGATCCGGCGGAGCAGGACCCGGCGTCGCTGTCGGCGCTGCTGGGGCCGTACCCGGCCGGGGAGATGGAGGGCTATGCGGTCTCGACGGTGGTGAACGATCCCAGGAATGATGTGGCGGAGTGCATCGTGCCGCAGACAGACCCTAAGGGTTTTCACGCAGATCCCCGTCAGGGGACCAAACCCTTAGGGTCTGGGGAAAACCCTTAAGGTCTGTCTGAAGGAGGATGCCAGCGATGACAAGTCCCGCTCCGCTTCAGCGTGGCCAGGTCTACCATATCTACAACCGGGGCAACAACCGGGAAGAGATCTTTATCCAAGAGCGAAACTACCGGCATTTTCTACAACTCTATGCCCAGTATGTCGAGCCGGTCGCCGACACCTACGCCTACTGCCTGCTCCGAAACCACTTTCACTTTCTGGTCCGGATCAACAGACGAGGACGAGACCCTAAGGGTTTTCAGAAACCCTTAGGGTTTCCAAGCCCCTGAACCCAAGCCAGCAGTTCGGAAACCTATTCAACGCCTACGCCAAAGCCAGTCAACAAGGCCTACCAACGCACCGGCAGCCTTTTCCAGAACCCGTTCGGCCGCGTCCTTGTCACCTCCGACTCGTACCTAGTCCGGCTGGTCGCCTACATCCATCAGAACCCTCAGAAACACGGCTTCGTCGACGACTTTCGCGACTGGCCCTACTCCTCCTACCACGCACTCCTGTCCCAGGCGGCGACCCGCCTCAAACGGGAGGAGGTGCTGGCCTGGTTCGACGGCCCGGCTGCCTTTCGGGCGTTTCACGAACAGCCGGTCAGCGAGGGCCAGGTGGCGCTGCTGGCGCCGGACGATCTGGATTGAGAAGACCCTGAAGGGTTTTCCTAAACCCTTAGGGTCTGGTGGGCGTCCCTGCAGCCCGCAGGGTGTGGTGAGATGCCGCGTCCAGCGCTCACGCTGACGGCTCGGGCCTCGCTGCCCGCCGCGGCTCCGCCACCCACCACCGCATCACCGCCCACGCCGCGGCGCTAAACGCCACGCTCGGCGCAAATACCCAGTTCACGTCGATGCTCGCCAGCCCGGTGGCCAGCAGGGGTCCGGCCAGGCTGGCCACACCCACTACGGTGTTGCCAATGCCCACGTAGGTCGGCCGCCGCTCCGGCTCGCAGAACTCGAGCACCACCATCATCCCCGACACCACCATCGCGCCGGCGGCGATTCCCAGCAGCACAAAGGTCGGCATAGTACCAGGCCGGGGCCGGCGCCAGCCACGCCACGGCGAACGCGCAGCCATAGGCCACCGCCCCCCATTCCAGCGACCGCTTGTGCCCGTACCGGTCGCCCATCCACCCAAAGAGCAGGTTGCCGATCGTCTGCCCGACCAGCGCCATGGCCGTGTACAGGCCCACCGTCGCATCGCTCACCGCCCACCGCCTCAGCGCCGCCACCGTGACAAACCCGCTGCCCATCGCCGCCAGGGCCAGCACCACGCGCGCGATCAGGAAGCGGCGAAACGGCGGATCCTGGCGCACCAGCCCCGGCACGCTGGCCAGGAACTGGCGCTGGCTCCGCCGCGGCGCCGTCACCCGCTGCGGCGGCTCGCGCGTCTGGGCCAGGAAGAACCAGCTAATGGTGACCAGCGACGCCGCCAGCGCAAAGAGGACCACAAAGCTCCTGGGGAAGGGGAGCGTCCGCAGCAGCCAGACACTCAGCAGCGATCCGATCACCCCACACCCCACGCCCAACGACGAGGACAGCCCCCAGAAGCGGCCGCGCCTATCGAGCGGGATGACCCGCGCAATCATGTCCTGCCAGGCGGGGCCCATTGCCCCCCCGCCCACGACGCGCCAGCCATACGCCGCCAGGAAAAGCACCAGGCTCAGCCCCGGCCGTTTGGCCGACGCGGCCGCGGCGACCACCAGGATCCAGAACGGCAGCCGCTCGACCACGACCCCCAGGTTGGTCACCATCGCCTTGCGCCACGGCAGCCGCTCGGCCCAGTTCGCCGTGAAAAGCTGGGGCAGGCTCCATCCCGCCTGGGCGATCATGGCCGCCACGCCGATCGGCACCGTGCTGGTGGTCAGCTTGCTGATGAACAGCGGCACGATCGTGCCCGCCGAGATAAAGCTCAGCGCCAGCCAGTACAGCGCCCCATCCATCAGGTTGACAAAGGCATTCCAGCGAAAGTTGCGCTCGACGAACTCGGCGCGCTCGGCCTCGCTGTACTCGGGCACGGGGCGATCGAGCCGCAGCGCCCAGCGCAGCAGCCGTTTGGGCCATGAAGCCACCCTGTTGTGCGATCCCATAAGACGGGATTATAAGGGCTCTCTCCGGCCGCGTCAACTCCCCTCTCCCTTGCGGATGGGGCTGCGGCAAGGGGGACCGGGCGAACAGAACGTTTGTTCCATTTGGATTTGCCATTCCTCCATTTGGTGCTATAATCGACCCCACAGGAGGAACGCCCATGTCACAGCTCACCGGCAAACGGATCAGGGACCTGCGCGAGGCGCACGGCCTATCGCAGAAAGAGCTCGCCGCGCGCGCCGGCGTCGACCGGATCTACCTGTGCCGCATCGAGAAGGGCCGGCGGCCCGGGGTCCACGCCACGACGATCGTCCAGCTCGCCGCCGTGCTGGGGACCAGCACCGACTATTTGCTCGGCCTGACCGACGATCCGGCCTCGCCGCTGCCTGTGGACCGGTGGGCCGACCCGGCGCGCCTGGCCGGGCTGGAGCGGCTGGTGGAGCGGATCGCGCGGCTGCCGCGGGAGCGGCAGGAGCGGGTCACAGGGGCGGTGCTGGCGCTGCTGGAGGGGGGAGAGACGACTGGCTGAATACCCTGGGTGGGTATTGACAGGCCTGGAAAGGATGGTATACTGATATCGCAGTGGAGGACGCGCCGTTGCTCCTCGTAGGACCCCGTTGTCTTTGATCTACCTCACAGCATAGAAGCTCCGTCGCAGACTGAAAAGCCGGGGATCGTCAAGCAGGCCTGGAGGATTCGGGGTGTGGAACAGGCCGGGCTTGCCTGTGCCTACCCGGCACAGGGCAGCCCGGCAGAGTTGGCGTAGAGGTTCTACTCGATGTGTCAAGGGGAAGGAGGCGCAGGTGCAATGCGACGGTTGATCATCCTGGTGTTGATCGTGCTCGGCGCGACGAGCTGCGAGGTCAAGATCCGGCCGCCGAGTGAAGAAGGCACGGTGTTTGCCGCCATCCAGTGGCACGACCCGGATCAGGCCATCGACGTGGTATTCATCCCCGACGACGATTACGGCGACCTGTCGGTCGAGGCCAACCTCCAGGACTTTTCTGGATGACGTGGCGAACCTGATCGACGAAGGCTACTGGCAGAACTGCGCCCTGGCCTACAATCTCGGCGGGTTCAACTTCTGGTTCATGACCCTGACGGGCGATGTACGACCCCCAGCCGAAGGCATCTGCCCGGACGTGGATTGGCCCGACCTGGATGACGTGGCGTTTGCCGAAGTCAAAGTGCTTATCCATCCGAACGAGCTGCGGGATTGCTCCTTTGCCGAGGGGACCACTACCGAGCCAAATGGCTACCGCACGGTTGTCCACGAGACCAGCCACGCTGCTTTTGTCATGCCAGACGAGTACTGCTGCGATGGTGGCTACTGGGAGCTGCCGCCGATCCTGTACGACACGCAAGACGACTGCAACAACGATCCCCAAAACGCGGATTGGCGCGACTGCGAGTGCTTTACCGACAACTCGGGCGAAGACTGGTGCCGGTCTGAGGACTCGATCGCGGATATCATGAGCAGGGGAGGGGCCACGGTGTGGGAGTATGGCCCGGCCGATTGGGTGATCGTGGGGGGCGTGCTGGGCGGCCTGGGGCTGGGGGCGCCGGCCGAGCCTGAGGTCTTTGCGCCGGATGCCTGGGACTGGCCGTAGGCAGGGCCAAGGGTGCGATCGATTCACAAGGAGGGTTGAATGATCAAGCGGGTTGCATGGTCTCGACTGCTGCCGGCGATGCTCGTGGCGCTGGCAGGGCTGTGGCTGCTGGCAGGCTGTAGCTCGCAGGAGGAGGCGCAGGCCCAGGTCAGGCTCCAGCGCCCTACGGTGGTGCCGGCCAAGGCCCTGACGCCTGCGCCCACGCCTCGCGACCGGCGCGAGGTGGCGATCCTGACCCTGCATGTCAAGGCAAGCGCCGAGGGCAAGGTGGAAGCGGTGGAGCTGGTGGAGGGCAAGATCGTGCGCAGCTACGCTCCGAATGTGCTGGGGCTGAGAGGGCCATGGACGGTGGAGCTGGCCGGCACGGACACGATCCGGTTTGGGACGCTGAACCCGCTGTACGTGCGGGTCTACGGCGATGAGGAAAAGGTCCCGCACACCGGTCTGACGCTGAGGGAGGTAACGTGGAAGCTGGTGGTACCGCTGTATGACGGGGGACGGGATCTGAAGGTAATCCGGATCAAGATCTATGACCAAGACGGGAACCCGATCTTTTCCACGCCGGTTGAGCGGGAGAAGTGGGGGGGGAGGTAGGGTGGCGCAGGGCTGAACCCCTGCGCCGGTGCGTTGCACCTGCTGTAGGTGCGACGCACCTGACGCAGGTCTCACCTTGGTGTCAGTTTAGTGTGAGCAGGGAGGAGGTGGAGAAATGGGATGCCGGAATCTGAAGGAGCTGAGGGACCTGTTCGACATAGGGTCGGAGCCGTGGAAGACGGCGAACGACGAGTACCTGGCATGCCTGCGGAACGAGGCGATCGCGGCGATCCTGGATAGGGTGAGCAGGCTGATGGCCCGCAAGGCGGCGCTGCAGTATATCCAGTGCCGGTTGGGCGGAGGATCGGTGGCGGAATGCATGGGGTTCTACGATCTGGTCGTGCCGCCGCCGCCGGTTCCCCACTTTCCACGCCTCCGCCTGGCTTGGCCAGCCTCTCAGAGAAACGCAGTTCCCCGATCCTCGTGGTCTGAGAAGATCAGCTCGGGCAGGCTTTTGGTTCGTTGCCACAGCCCGTTCTCTGCGCGGAGATACGTGCGGCACAGCGCCACGATCATGCTCACGTCTCCGAGTCGTATGCGATCCCGGTCCACTTCGGCAATCGCCTCCACGGCGTCGCTTGCATAGCCATAAGTCGCCAGGAACAGACCACCCTGCCTTCTCTCCCTCGCTACTACGCGGATGAAATCGGTCACCGTCCTGTGCCCGACTCTCTGCCTGGACCTCCAGTGTTTTATCTCCACGATGTAGGTCGCCAGCTTCCCGCTTATGAGGCACTCCAGCACCAGGTCCTTGCCATGATCTTTGCTCGACGGCGTCAGCTGGACATCGAAGCCAAGCCTGCTGAATACCGATGCCATCATCCGCTCGAGATCTCTCCACTCTATCCGCTCGAGCCAGTATGGGTCCCTGGCCACCAGGCGGGCAAGCTCGTTGCTCAGGTCTCTGATAGCGGCGAGAAGCGGCCCCGAGCTATCCTCGTGGACGGCGAAGAAGTGGGCGGGGACAGTCGTGTCGTCAGTCCACTGCTCCTCTGCCGAGGCCGACTCGAGGGCATTCAAGTCCTGGCGCATAGCCCGCTCTGTTTCCACCGATCGGTCGCCGATCTTGGGTGCGGCCGAGGCCTCGGCGCTCCTGGCAGCTTCGGCAGCGCGCCCGGCAGGGTTGGCCGGGAACACGCGACCTGTGGATTGAACGGCGCACTCAAGCGCGCACTTGGCCGCATTGGCCGCATGCAGGGCCGCATAGTGGAGCTCTAGAAGCCCTACGCCCGGACCGTTGATGCTGTCTTCCAGTGCGTCCATGGCCCTCACGGCCTGGGCGCTCGGATCGTGCACAGAGTGAGAACACTCGCCCGTGGCCGCGACGCGCTCCGCGGCAGAGGTCGCGCTCTCAATGGCCTCCGTCACCCAATCCCACAGGGGAAACTCGACGTAGCGGGCGTATGAGCGGCGCGCGCACCGCGCCGAGAAAGCCACCAGCGCCCAGCGCGGCAGCCGGCGGAGGGCCTGTTCGGTCGGAATAGCTGGTGCATCTTCCATGGCAGACTCCAGTAGCCCTGGCTAGAGCCAAAGTATAGATGAGAGGCCGGGAACTGTCAAGTGAAAGGAGGCACGGCCGGGCGAAAGAACATAACAGGATGAGCGTCGGCGCTTGCCATAAGTGGGCAGGTGTGGTACAAGGGACAGGATGAGCTTGCACTTCTATCACCACAAGGGAGGTTCACTATGGCGAAACGGCGTTCCAAGGCCCGACAAACCCGAGATGAGGCCCGCGAGGCCTACTTGACGGCAGCAGCGCATCTGTGGGATGAGTTCAGCGCGTGGTATGATGCCCACCCGAATGCGACCTACCGCGAAATGGAGCTCGAGCTACGCAAGCACCGACGAGTGCTGATGGGCGAGACGTTGGCCTTGACGTTACGACGCGGCGATTTGGGCGCGAGCGCAGTAGCGCCGCGGTGCGAACGGTGCGGCCGGGAAATGGTGTTCAAGGGTTATCCGGACAAAGAGGTGCGTGGCCTGGAAGGGGAAGCGGACATACCACGGGCGTACTACGTCTGTGCCCCCGTGCGAAGCGGGGATTTTCCCCCTGGACCGACGTCTGAGACTGAGACGGGATTGTTGGAGTGAAGGCGTGGTGCAAGAGGCCGCCCGCCTGGGAGTGACCCAGCCGTCCTTCGAGGTAGCGGCCGAGACATTCAGCCGGTTGAGCGGCCTGTGGATTTCGGACACGACGGTGTGGCGCTGTCATCAAGAAGTGGCCGGCCAGATGGAAGCCCAGTTGCGTGCTGAGGAAGAGCAGGTGCGCTGCCCAGTGTATGCCGATGCAGAAGCCCAAGACCCGTGACCCGATTGAGGAGCACGCCAGTGTCTCGGCGGATGGCACGACGGTCTTGATTCGGGGGGAAGGATACCGCGAAGTGAAGATCGTGTCGGTGTCACGAGTCGAGTTGCGGCCAGAAAAAGCAGAAGTAGCCGAGGGTGGACCGCCAACCAGCCAGGCGCGGGGGCGACAAGATGGTCTGAAGTTGACTGCTCACAGCTATCGAGCCGTGTTAGGGGACAAGGCAGCCTTTGAGCCGGCGCTGCAAGCGGAACTGGTTCTGCGGGCGCGTAGGAGCCGCAGCCAAGATTACGACGGTCAACGACGGGGCCGATTGGCTGTGGGACTTGGCGGCCCGCTACCTACCCGAGCGGCGGGTCGAGATTCTGGACTGGCCACACGCCATTGAGAACTTGAGCAAAGCCGCGCAGTGCGGCCTGGGGAGAGGGGACGCCCCAAGCCCGTGCCTGGTTGGCTGAGCGGGAAACGGAGTTATGGGCCGGGCCGGTCCTGGATGTCCAGGCCGCCCTTGAACGGTTGCCGCGCCGACGAAAGGAACGTGGCAAAGCGATCCGCCAGGTGAAGGACTACATAGCCAACCACAAAGCGCGGTTGGATTACCAGCGCTTTCGGGACGACGGCCGACCTATTGGGAGTGGGTCGGTGGAAAGCGCGGCCAAGAACGTCGTGGCGTGGCGGATGAAACGTGGTGGACAAAGCTGGAGCCGGGCCGGGGGCACCCGGATGCTGGCCGCCCTGGGCGAAGTGCACAGCGAACGCTGGGATGACCTCTCGCCCCGCCTTCCCCTCTCGCTCCCCACTCTCCCCCTCGTCCCCCTCTCCCTCCCACTTGCCCCGTCTACCCCTCCGTGGTATACTTACCACCTGAACTGACTACGGCCTCGCGCCCACGCTCCGGCGCCGGGCGCGACCGGCAAGGCGGGCACCCACCGCAACGGAACACCGGCTCCGACCCGCCCACCACCGGCGCGCCGCGCCGGTGCAGCGGGTGACCCAGGCGCCGGAGACGGCCAATGGCGGCCAAACAACACGGCCAACCCGTGACACACCGGTCCGCCGGCCTGCCGGAGGACCAGCTTGCCCTCAACCTCGCCAAGGACGAGCTCTTCATTTGCCGCGACGTCGCCCTCACCGACGACCTCACTGCCAACCTGGCCCACCAGTGCCGGCTGAGGGCCGTTTAGGATCGTGCCGCACAGCCTGAGATGGCCTGCGCAGGAGGAGAACTCATGCCGATAGCAGTGGACTATGTTCGATATCATCAATCGCTAGCCGACGAGCTCAAGGCGACGCAGGATCGGGTTCGCTGCCTGATTGCCGACCGCCACTGGCTCACAGACGGCGAACACAAGGAGGCTATCCTGCGCTCAGTGCTCCGGTCTCGCTTGCCTGAATTTCTTCATGTGGGCCGGGGATTCGTCTGCTACCAGGATGCTCCATCCACACAGCTCGATGTGCTGATTACAGACAAGAGCAAACCCACGCTTTTTAGGGAAGGGGATCTGGTCATTGTGACGCCGGATTGCGTGGAGGCCATCATCGAGGTCAAGACAAAGCTCGGGCAAGCTGCCCTGAGCACAGCGCTGACTACCTTGGCCGAGCAGGCCCAGGGAGTTCGAAACACCAGGTCGGACAAACCGTGTTGGACCGGCCTCTTTGTGTTCGACGGCCCTGAAGATGAAACAGATAACGCCTACAAAAAAAGCGCACGAATGGTGCTGGAGGCGATTTCCCAAGCATGCCGATCCTATAATCTGCCAGAGATAGACTGTGTGGCGTTTGGACCCGAGATGTTTGTCCGATACTGGCCCAGCTTACCTTGTACCTCTACCCCCGAACCCGGATGGAGCTGCTATGTCTTTAACAAGGATGCGCACAAAGGGCTGGCGCCGGCTTTCTTTGTGGGCAACCTGATCTGGCAAGTGAGCTTGGGTATTTCTGATCACATGGCCTATGCCTGGTTCCCGATCGACAAGGAGCAGTACAGGGTGGCCTATATCGGTCTGACAAGCCATGAGGTAGTCTTTGATTCGAGTTTCGGGGAGGAGCCGACGAAATCGGGCTGACGGTGGGCTCATGTGCCGTGACGTCGCCTTCACCACCGACCAGTCCCAGAACCTTGATCCTGCCACCATTGCGCACCCTCGAGTATAATTCGTGCAAACACTCAGGGTCGAGGCCGGACGATCCCAGATGCAACCCTTGCTCACACTCAAGCAGTTCGTCACCAAGTGGAGCCAGATGCGGCTCAAAGAGATGGCCGCCTACCAATGCCACCTTAACGACGTCTGCGCCCTCGTCGGCCACGTCATGCTCTACCGCCGCACCCTCACCTCCAATTTGACCTCGACCTCTACCGCCGCCCGGTCAAACGCAGCCTCAACCCCGCGAGTACCCCGCCGCCCTCGTCCGTGGCCGAGCCCTGCACCGACTACCAGCTCCTCGAGCCCGCCGCCAAGGTAGCAACATGAACAACGACGACAAGCCAGGTTGCCTCGGGGCCTCGGGCCCTGGGTCTGGGCCCGGGCCGAGCCCGCTGTCCTATCGGTGCGGACGACTTTTGTCCGCGGAGGCAGCTTTTACCCTGTGCTGCGTACGGCGGTCGGCGAGTGGGCCGTCATCTGCCCCAAGGTGTCGCTCGGCGACCTGTTCTTTGCCAAGAGCGGCGCCCACAGGACCAATGTAGGCCTCAATAATCGGATCGCTCGCAAACACGTTGACTTTCTATTGTGCGATCCTCGGTCCATGCAGCCCTTGCTCGGCATAGAGCTCGACGATTCCAGCCACGGCCGGCCCTCCCGCCAGGAACGGGATAGCTTTGTAGAGCAGGTGTTTGCGGCGGCGGGGCTGCCGCTGATGAGGCAGACGGCGCAGCCGGCCTACGATGCGCGCGCGCTGGGCTCTACGCTTCGGTCACTGGCCGGCAGAGATCGGCAGACGGCAGCGCACGTAGCCCTGACCCGGCTGTGCAGGCGGCGCCCCTCGATGCCCCCGCTGCCGCCAACCGCCGAGCCGCCTGACCAACCAATGGCAATGCTCACTCCAACACCCGTAGTCGCCGACAGGCCCCCGCTATGTCCCAAGTGTGGTCAACCGATGGTGCTCCGCACTGCGCACATGGAGGGGCCGCGCAAAGGCAGCCGGTTCTGGGGGTGCCCCAGTTATCCCCGTGTCGCGGCATCAGAGAGATGCCCCAGAGGCTACGTCACCTTCCTGTGGGAATCCTTCAGCCTGGTCCACGACCTCGACGACACCCGGCGCGCGCAGTACGGGGAATACTACACAAAGAACAGGCCGCTCACACGAGCGGCCCTACAAGAACTGCCGGGGATATAGGAGCGCCCGACCGCAGCCGGCCGCTCACACGGCATGGAGCCGAATTTCGTCCCCAAGCACACACACTATACCACACATCCCACCAGATGTCAACCCCCCACGGGCGGGTGGACGGCACGCGGGCCAGAAACCTGCCCACGGTATCCGTTTCCGAGGACATGTTCTGGACAACGTGTCTCCAGAGTAGTCGTGTTGCGGTTGTCGAAGACTGCGAGCTCGTTCCCACCGTCCCGAGCTTGTGAAACAATCGGCGATCGGACTTGCCTTTTGCGGTGTCAAGGCCAACTTAATATTCCTCAAAATGGCCAACTTGGAATTCCCCAGCACAAATGTTCGGTTGGTGGTCAGGCCTCCTTCTGCAGGCTCGGTCAGCTCGGTGAAGACACCGGCCTTGCGTTTCTCCCGCAGCCGGTAGCTCTGGCCGCGGATGTTGATCGTCGTCGAGAAGTGCAGCAGCCGGTCCAGGATGGCGGCGGCCAGGACCTGGTCGGCGAAGATGTCGCCCCAGTCGCCGTAGGACTTGTTCGAGGTCAGGATGATGGAGCCGCGGCCGTAGCGGCGGCTGACGAGCTGGAACAGGAACTGGGCGGCCATGCGGTCGAGCGGGAAGTAGCCCATCTCGTCCAGGATGAGCAGCTTGGGACGGCAGAGGGTGTGCAGGCGATGGTCGAGGCGGTCCTCCTTGGCATCGCGGTGGAGCTGGTCGAGCAGGTCGACCATGGTGGTGAAGTAGACGCTGGTGGCCTGCTGGATGGCGGCCATGCCCAGGGCGATGGCCAGATGGGTCTTGCCGACGCCGGGCGGTCCCAGGAAGAGGACATTCTCGCCGTTGGCGATGAAGCTGAGGGTGGCCAGCTCGCGGACCTGGCGCTCGTTGATGGCGGGCTGGAAGGAGAAGTCGAACTGGTCCAGGGTCTTGGCGAAGGGGAAGTGAGCCAGCTTGGTCTTCATGGCCACGTCCCGCTCGTAGCGGGCCGAGACTTCGGCGTCCAGCAGTTGGTCCAGGAACTCCAGGTAGGTCCAGTCGTGCTTGGCGGCCTCCTGGGCCACGGCGTCCACGCACTCGGCCATGCTGCGGCAGCTTGAGGCGGGCCAGGTGGGTTTGCACCCGAGGATAGGCCACGTCGCTCATGCGGCCACCTCCAGCGAGCTGGTCGTACCAGGCCAGAGGCCGGGTCTCGACCTCGGGCGCAGCGGGCAGGCCGGCCAGCGTCTGCGGAGCAGGCACCTGGATCGCGCCCGCGCCGTCGGGCGGGCCGTGAGCCGCAGCGGAGGCTCGGCGTAATGGGCGGCACGGCGACGCGCTGGTTGCGGCCCTCCGCCAGGCGATGGCGGGCGATCTCGTCGTCCTGAGCGTTGAGGACAATCAGTTGGCCGTCTTCGGTCTCCTTGACCTGCAGCGTCTTCCTGGCGTAGTCGGCGGGCACCGAGTAGTAGTTGCCGTCGTAGCTGACGAAGCAGTCCTTGGTCGAGCGCCGGAAGGCGATCAGGCTGGTGTCGTAGTCGGGCTTGCCGTCCAGCGGCTGCAGGCCCTCCAGCGGCAGCCGGTCAAACGGCACCTCACCGGTCGTGCCGTGGATGCGCACGTTGGCCGTGCTGTCCAGCCAGTCCCAGGCCTGGCGATTGAGATCGGCCAGGTCGACGAACCTGAGGCCCGGCCAGAAGTTGCCCCGCACGTAGCGGACGCCCGACTCGACCTTGCCTTTGGTCTGCGCCCGGTAGGGCCGGCAGGCGCGTGGGGTGAAGCCGTAGTAGTCGGCAAAGTCCAGGTAGCGCGGGTTCCAGTGAATCCGTGCCGTCGGCCTCCCGGTCCAGGACGGCCGTCTTGAGGTTGTCGTGCAGCACCACGCGGGGCACGCCGCCGAAGTAGTGGAAGGCATGCACGTGGCAGCGCAGCCACCAGGCCGCGTCGGTCGAGACGGTGAACTCGAGGTACGACGCTCGCGACCAGCCCAGCGTCATCACGAAGGCATACAGCCTGCGGCGGCGCCCGTGATGCTCGATGAAGCCGAAGTGCGCCCAGTCCACCTGGGCTTGCTCGCCCGGCTCGGTCTCAAAGCGCACGGTGGCTTCGCTGGCGCCGGGCTTCCCGGTAGGGCTGCACGAAGGTCTTGAGCAGGCTCTTGCCGCCCTGGTAGCCCTGGCTTGCGGATCTCGTCCAGCAGCTTGTTGCAGTTGAGGACGCCCTCCTGCGATGCGCTTCTCCAGGTACGGCACGAAGGGGTCCAGCTTCTTGGCCCTGCGCCTTCCGCTTCTGCGGCGGCGGACTGACCGGGCCCTTCAGGACGGCGCGAATCGTCTTGCGATCATGCCCGGTCTCGCGGGCAATGTCGCTGATGGTCACACCTTTGCGATACAGGTCTTTGATCATGAATCGGTTCTCCACTTTCAGCATGGGTGGTCCCCTCCTCGGCACTCCGGCTTACCAGGCCATTGTGCCGCAGGTGCGACCACTTGACCAAAGTGGGGAATTTTATCTTGGCCCTTTTGGGGATTTTACCACTGGCCGTGACATGAGAAACACCTTTGGATGGAAAATGGAGATGTCTGCTCGCATTGCATCTAGGAACCCTCGATGATCCTCAGCAAGCCACTGCACGACCTTGATGTCTGCGAACTCGTCTGATTGCTTTCGAACGTATCTCCCAGACCTGGAAGGAGGGAAGTTGCCCTTCGACCGAGTGTGGCGTGCTTCCTATCATTCGCGTGTAACAACTCACCTCCCGAGCCGTGCACGGTTTTCCCGATAACAAGAAGCCATCGCTCCAATGCCGTCGTTCTCCAGCAGCATCGCGTTGACTGGATACATAAGGAGCGGCTGGTTTCGCCGTTGAGGATGTGCCTCGACTTCCTCCGCAATGATCACATCCCAGGTCTTCAAAAAAGCAGTGGGAACGCTCAGGAGAAGTGCCACGAGCGAAGGGTGCAGTTCTCGCGCATCTGCGAGCTCGGCCACCTGTGCAGTGCTCAGGCCAAGGGTCAGATCGTGCCTCCCAAGAAACGCATAAAGCCTGTCTCGAAGCGACCGGTCTTCGCAATGTAGCTGATGATGTTTGTGCCGAAGTAAGCAAAGCGCGAAACAGTGAACGGTGTCATTGCGAACCTCTTGGCACTCGACGTACTGCGCGCCCAACTACTGACCACCCAGAATCCGCTTTTCGCTCCCAACTAGCAGCATAGATAATCCGCAGGCCACCGCGCCCAAGTGCTCGACCACCTACCGGTGCGGCAAGGAATACCAGAAGGCCTGACACGGCCATCCGTCGCCCCGGCCTACCACTACAAACCCTTGCAGACCTCGCACTCAGCCGGCCCACGCACACACCGGCTCGCACTCTCCCTGGTAGACCAGGCTCCCCTCGCCGGTGCACATCGTCGCCGTCCCGCCACACACACCACGCGCAGACGGCCGGCATCTCCGTTGGCCGCTCCTGCTGCCACCACGTAGATCATCACCCAGCGCGGCCACAGTCCTACCCAGCAACCAGACAATGCCAGCCATCGCCCCCCCCGATCGCAGCCCAACGCCCGGCCGCGCGTTAGGGACTCTCATCCCTCAGGTTACGCTCCCGCCCTTTGACCGATTGCATTTCTCGCAAAGAATCTGTAGATTGCGAGCGGTATTGCTGCCCCCCTTCGAGAGGGGGATGATGTGGTCGAACTCCAGATTCTCCTGGCCTCCACACTTTGCGCAACGGCCGCCATCACGTTGCCACACAAACATCTTGACATGTCAGGGAATCGGTTGCCTTGTTCGCTGCAATCCACCCACGCCATTGCCCAGAACCAGCGAGCGTCCAAGGCCGGGCAGGCAAGCGCCTCCTCAGCCACCGAACGTGTGATCTGGCCGTCTGCACGGACGGCAGCGTAGTCATTCACTCTCCTAAGTATAACGGCCACAACACCCGGACATCCCTCACAGCTTGGGGCAAGCGAGGACAGCCGCCTCGGAGATCAACAGTGATCCGTTGCTGGGCTGCCTGCAAGAGTATTATCTTCCGCTATCTCATGGTCCTTGTAGGGTGAAAACTGAAGCGTGCTCATCGAGTGACGCAGCCGAAAATCCACCTGAGATAACTTGGACGTCGTGCCGACCACGGTGAACTTCGGGAAGCTTCAGGTGGACGCTGCGTGCTCCCACGCCTTTTCCTCTGACAATGTTCAAACTGAAACCTGATAGGGCGTCAGCTAGCACTTCCACCGTCGGCGTCGCCATTGACTCGATCTCCTGAATGAGAAGCAGGTCTCCCTGATGGAGGTTGGTGAGGATCGAGGCCGGATTTCCCGGGTTTCCGGACTCCTGCTACGGAGACGATCTTAAGGCCAACTCCCATCTCTTCCGCGATGACCCTTGCGAGAGTGGCCTTCCCCATTCCAGGCTGTCCGCTCAGGAGCAGGTGACACAGAGGTTCGCCTCGTGTCCATTGCGGCTTCCACCGATATTCGCCGGCTCCTCCTTGATCACTTCCTGTCCCACGAAACCTGCCAAGCCCAAGGCCTGGTTCACTTCTCCTCCTCCCACAACGCTCGCGCTTCTTCCAGTTATAGGGGTGCGTCTGGGCGAGATTATCCGCTCGCTTTCCGCGGTCTGCCCGGTGGCTCCACACCGCTTGCAGACTTGAGTCGTCACGCCATCACTTCGCGCAACCCACTCCCACTGGTGCTCGACCTTGCCCGGCTCTCTTCGTCCTTAGGCACCGCCCGCAAACCCGCTGCATGTCGCAGGACTTTCTGGTTGAGGTATTGCCATTCCCATTCGTGTTGGCCCAGCTTGCACAACAGAGGCATGATTCCCCTCCTGCCGATCGTCTCCAGGAACTGAATTCGTGCACTTTCACGTTTCAACTGGCCTCTCTAGTAGACACCGGCCAGCCATACACACCACGCACACCCGGCCGGCGTCTCTGTGGCCGCTCCTGCCGCCGACCTACGCAGATCATCACGGCCAGCAGCGTAGCCAGGATCCCAACTACCAGGAGCCAAAGGAGATCAGGCATGATACACCCCGCCGCCGCCAGCACCTCGGCCAGGTCGGCCGCCGCATCGCCATCGCCGCGACCACCGTCTTGACGTCGGCCAGCTCCACCCTCACCCGGTCGCTGCCCTGGACGATCACCAGCGCCGGCTTTGTACTCATCCCGTCTCGGGACTCCCCGCCGCGCAGCTCCAGGCTCAGCCCGCCGTGCAGCCTCCGCACCTCCCACAGGTCAGAGTCTGTCACCGTCTCCTCCCCTGGTCACCCTTGCGGACAACAAAGGCCGCCTGCTCCCGCTTGTGGCGAACACCCGCGCCCTGGCCCCAACCGGCTACTTGACGTGCACCGTGCCGGTCTGGCTCTGGGTGGCTCCGGTGGCAATCAATCTGACCTTCAGGATTCCGTACCCCTCAGTACTCGCTGGCGGCACCTGCCGGCACTGTGATCTTGATCGACAAGCTCACACCGGCAGCGCCGGGATCCAAGGAGATCTCCTGCGCATTAGCCGGTTCATAACAGTTAGCGCCAATGCAGAACTGCATCGTCCAACCGGCTGGGGTATGGTCCTCTGCCCAGATACGATAAGTATCCGTACGGTTGCCCAGGTGTGTTAGTGTCGTCGGAAAGGTTATCTCCACAGGGTTCGCGGGCGGGTCGATCGACACGTAGGAAGGGTCGAAACCGCCCAGCGCAAAGTCATAGTACGGCGTCGGCGTCGGCGTCGGCGTGATCGTCGGCGTGGGTGTCGGCGTCGACGTGGCTGTCGGTGTCGGCGTGGCAGTGACCGCGTTCGGCTCGACGTATACCGTGACAGTCTGGTCCTTTATCGTCGAGGTGGTCTGCGATCTGGACCTTCAGCCTTATCGAACCCCAGCTGCCGCTTGGTGCCCCTGGAGGCACCACGACTTTGACGTACAGGGGCAGGTCGGGAGCGCCGCGCTGCAAGGTGATGAACTGCGTGTCAGCCGGGTCATAGCAGGTAGCCGTGTCCTCGAATGCAGAACTGCACCACCCAGCCCGCCGGGGTAGTCGGCACTGCCCAGATGCCGTAAGTATCCGCCACATTGCCCAGGTGTCTCAGGTCTATCTGAAAAGTGACCACCGTATTGGGGGGGACCGCCTGATCAGTAGGGCCGATGGGAACTAACTGGAAGTCGAAAGACGGCGGCAGCGAGTAGTGGCGGAGAACTACCGGGAGATATACCCCCGCCCTAACCGCGATCGAGTGCGTGTCGGTCACCAGCCCGCCGCAGTTCTCAACGGTGACGGTGACAACCTGCATCCCTGGTGAGGCCCAGGAGTAGCTTGCGTCCGGCATACCCTGTCCCCACTTGCGGCTCCGGGTATCCAAGTATAGGTCACCGGCAGCGTGGCGTCGACCGGCTCGACATCGGCGCTGAAGGTGTAGAGCAGGTCCTTATAGCCCTCCGTTGGGCCGGCAATCTCCACGCCAGTGAGTGGGATGACGCAGAGTCCCGGGAACAGCGCGTATGCATAGGCCGAGCCGGAACCCTCACCGCTATCATCGTCTTCAGGCGCACCGACGACGGCCTCGCCGCCGCTGATGGCAACGCAGTATCCGAAGGTGTCAGAAGCTGCGCCGTCATCGGCGGAGAGCTTTGCCTGCTGAGTCCAGATGGCGCCAAGACGCGTGAAGACGTAGGCTGACCCGGAGCTCACCCCGTTATCATCGTCGTCAAGCGCCCCGACTATGGCCGCGTCCCTGGAGGCGAACACAGACCATCCGAAGGCATCACCAGGAGCGCCGTCACCGGCAGTCAGTTTCGCCTGCTGCGTCCAACTGGTCCCATCCCGCACGAAGACGTAGGCTGAGCCAGAACCATCGCCATGGTCATCATCCCCGTGGGCCCCAACAACCACCGTATCAGCGCTGATGGCTACAGAGCATCCGAACTCATCGTAGGCAGCACCATCGCTGGCGTCCAACTTGGCCCGCTGGCTCCAGGTGGTCCCACTACGGGCAAACACGTAGGCTGACCCGGAACTCGTACCGCTGTCATCGTTGTCGAGCGCCCCGACGACAGCCGTGTCTCCGCTGACAGCAGTAGACCATCCAAAGTGATCGCCGCTGATCCCGTCAGAAGCGTGCAGTTTTGCCTGTTGGCTCCAATTGGCGCCGTTGCGGACAAAGACGTAGACTGAGCCGGAGCTAGCGCCTCTGTCATCGTCGTTGTAAGCCCCAACGACAGCCGTGTCCTCGCTGACGGCCACAAACCACCCGAAGGCGTCGGCGGCGGCGCCGTCATTGGCAGTCAGTTTCGCCTGTTGGGTCCAGGTGGTCCCGTCGCGCACAAAGACATAGGCTGATCCCGAACCGTATCCTCGGTCATCGTCCCCATGTGCTCCCACAACAACCGTGTCGCCGCTGATGGCTACCGAGTGCCCGAACCAATCTTCAGGAGCGCCGTCGCTGGCAGTCAACTTGGCCTGCTGGTTCCAGGTGGTCCCATTAAGCACGAAGACGTAGGCCGAGCCGGAACCGTCACCATTGTCATCGTCCCACTGTGCTCCAACAATGACGGTGTCACCGCTGATAGCTACCGATGATCCAAAGTTATCTCCAGCCGCGCCGTCATCGGCGGTCAGTTTATCGGAATCGCTTTCGTTTCGGAGAGGGATGGAGGCGTGCTCCTGGGGGATTGCAGCCGCGCTGGCGCCAATGCTCAGGCTCGAACCCGCCGCCAAACTCACCAGGGCTAGGCCCACCCACAGCAACAGAGCCACACCTCTTCTGTCTTCAAACGGCCACCGCCCAGGCATTGGTCACCGCCTTTCTTCTCCGCCTCTGCGCGGCTGCACTCTCGACGCCCAGCCCTCGCACACCATACGCACCCAGCGACCGACGTTCCACTCCCCCCGAATCTGAAGGACCGGGCAAACGAAGAGCCGTCCGGTCACCCGCAACCGCAGGTTGACGCGAACGGCTCACTCGTGCTATGCCAGGGGTGCCGGGCCGTCCGCATCGGCCGGGCCGAGGCCCTGGATGGTGCTACATCGCAGGGCGTTTTTGTTCTGCTCAGATTATACATTAACTGGGCGAAAAAGCAAGTGTGAAGGGGAAGACCTGACAGGTCGGGAAGGGAGGGCGCACCCTGGTCCCGAGGGACAGGGTCCGAGGGAGAGCGCCGGGAGGGTTGTTCCCACGGGGGACCGTGGGAACGAGGGAACGCATTCGAACGCCGGTGGGCGGGCGAGGCATCCCGTCAAGCCGGTTTCGGGTTTGAGTCTGGCGCTGCCGGGGGAATATCGCGGCTGCACAGGTCACAGCGCGGGATGCCTCTCCCCTGCGCGGCAATCTGCGCCACGTTGCCCGGCCTGCCTTTCTGTGGTACAATAACCCCATCTGCCGGACTCCTCTTCGTGCAACCGGTGGTCCGGCATTCGGAGCGCCGTAGAAGGATCCTATGTCAGGCTCAATCTCAGCAGGCGTGGAGCATCCCTGGTAACAGCCATGTCCGCCATGCGCTGCCCCAACTGTAACGCCACCAACCGCGACCGCGCCCGCTTTTGCGCGGCCTGCGGCGCCACGCTCCCGCGCCTGTGTGCCAACTGCGGCAGCGTTCTTCCCGCCGCCTCCCGGTTCTGCCTCAAGTGCGGCGCCCCTGCCCGGCCCCCGGCCGGCCTGCGCCGGGGCCCCGACGGCCTGCTCTTGCCCGGCGCCATCCTCGAAGGCCGGTACCGCATCGAGCGCCTGCTGGGCAAAGGAGGCTTTGCCGTCGTCTATCTCGCCCACGATACAAGCCACCAAGATCGTCCGTGCGCCGTCAAAGAGCTAACCGGAAACTCACCCGAAGAACAGCGCCAGTTCGAGCGCGAAGCCAGTCTCCTTTACTCCCTCAGCCATCCGCGTCTCGTCCGGGTCACCGACTACTTCCAGACCGACGCCGGCGACATGTTCCTCGTCATGGACTACATCCCAGGGCAGGATCTGGAGCAGCTCCTGGAACAGGCAACCGGTTTCCTTGCCTGAAAACCAGGTGGTAAGCTGGGCCCTTCAGGTTTGCGACGTCCTGGAGTACATGCACGGCTGGGTCGACCCCAAGACCGGGCTGCCCTCCCCCGTCATCCACCGCGACATCAAGCCGGGCAACCTCAAGCTCCAGCCCGACGGCACCATCATCGTCATCGACCTCGGCATCGCCAAAGTCAAGGTGCCCAGCGTCAGGACGACCACGGGAGCCCGGGCAGTCTCGGCGCCCTACTCCCCCATCGAGCAGTACGGCCAGGGCACTGACGAGCGAAGCGACATCTACGCCCTGGGCGCCACCCTCTACGAGCTCGCCACCGGCCAGCTCCCGCCCGAAGCGCCTGCGCGCCAAACAGAATCCCTGGTCCCCCCGCGCCAAATCAACCCGGCCCTCAGCCCAGGCCTTGAGCAAGCTATCCTGTGCGCTTTGCAGCTCAATCCCGCGGATCGATTCCAGACCGTCGCCGGCATGCGCGCCGCACTGACCGACTGCGCCGCTTCCGTCGCAGGCGCCTCCCCCGGCACCCCTCACGGCCCCACGCCCCGTCATCCTCGCCCCAGGACCCCTGCCCTCACGCCGTTCTGCCTCGCCGGGTTTGGCTCGCCGCAGGTGCCGCGCTTCTCATCGTCATATCGCGTGCATCGCGTTGACCCTGCTGCCGGACGGTGGGCAGACGGGACAGATCGACCCCTTCGGTCACCAAATCCTCCGTGGCCGTCGTGCCCGCGACTCCCAGCCCAACCCACACGCCTGCTCCTACGGCGACTCCCGCCCCGACCCGCACGCCTTCTCCTACGGCGACCTCCGCCCCACCCACCGCCTTCCCGCGCACCCCTGCCCCGACCGCTACCCCGACTCCAACCCCACCCCAATCTGTGAAGGTGGCCTTGAGAACCGCACACAACAGGTATGTCTCTGCCATGGGGGCTGATCGCGACTGGCTGCTCATGGCGCCGGAACAGACAAGCCGGATCTCTACGAAGCAGTTTACGCTGCTCTGCCGGGACAACGGCAAGACGGCCCTGCAAACCTATCACAAGACAGAGGACGGTCGGCCCAGGTACGTCACCCCCCTCGGGGCTGATTTCGACTGGCAGCTTAGGGCGAAACCGACAGATAAGAGCTCTGGGAAGAGTTTACGCTGCTCGACGTGGACACCGGACAACAGCGCCCATGCTTCGGAGGTGATCGAGTCGCTCCGGAACGACGGCGAGGCCACGGTAGCCTTTCAGACCTGGCACACGACAGAAGGCAAGAACAGGCTTGTCACTGCCATGGACGCCGGTTGGGATTGGATCGCTCAGGGCCGAGACCACCGAACTGCTGGCCAGTGAAAAGTTCACGATGATCTTGCTGCCATAGACCTCAGACCCTAAGGGTTTCCAAAACCCTTAGGGTCTGATTTGACCGGGGGGGCAAGGCATGCTATCATTTGAGGGGGTTCCCATTGTTCCACAGACTAGCCAAGGAGGCAGCTATGACCGACAAGTTGGTAGATGCCCTCGCGGACATACGCGAGGACGAGGCGATGACAGATCGCCCAGGGGTATTTGGACCAGGGACTGGATCCCAGGCAGGTCCTGGAGTTCGCCCGCCAGGCCATGGACGTGGTGGGCAAGCGCTTTGCCGAGGGGGTGTATTTTCTGCCCGAGCTGGTGATGGCAGGCGAGATGATGAACCAGATCGGCGACATGGTCAAGCCCAGGCTGGCGGCGGCGGGGCCCGCGGCCAAGAAGCGGGGCAAGGTGCTGGTCGGCACGGTCAAGGGCGACATCCACGACATCGGCAAGAACATCGTCACCTTCATGCTGGATGTGAACGGGTTCGAGGTGAAGGACCTCGGCATCGACGTGCCCGGAGAGACGTTCGTGGCAGAGATCGAGGCCTTCAAGCCCCAGGTGGTGGGGCTGTCGGGCTTTTTGACGCTGGCCTACGAGTCGATGAAGGAGACGGTCGAAGCCATCGCCGCCGCCGGGCTGCGGGACAAGGTCCAGATCATGATCGGCGGCGGGCAGATTACGGACGAGGTCGTGCGCTATGTCGGGGCGGACGCGTACGGCAAGGACGCCATGGCGGCGGTGACGCTGGCCAACGGCTGGATCGGGTAGGAGGATAAGCCATGACTAAGACAGGCAAGGCGCTGTACGACGAAAAGCTGGCGCGGGTCAACGCCGCGATCGAGCTAAAGGTGCCCGACCGGGTGCCGTTCTTTCCCACATCGCACATGTACGCCGCCAAGAACGCGGGCATGACCTTCGCCGAGGCGTTCCAGGATCCGGAGAGGTGGTATGCGGCCAATGTCAAGCTGGCCATCGACATGGACGCCGACCTTTCTTTCTCGCCGGACTTTGCGGTCTTTACCTCGGCGGCTGCGTTTGCCGCGGTCGATTTCAGGCAGCTGCTGATCCCCGGGCTCCAGGTGGATGCGAACCACTCCTTCCAGTTTGTGGAGGGGGAGTATGTCAAGGCGGAGGAGTATGATGCCTTCCTGGACGATCCGACCGGCTTTGCGCTGCGGGTGTACATGCCGCGGGTGTACGGCACGCTGGGGGCGTTTAGCATGCTGCCGCCGCTGACGACGTTCATGATGGGCTATGCCGGCATGGGCGCGATCGCTGCCTTTTCGGCTCCCCCCATCTGGGCGGGGTTCGAGTCGATCCACAATTCGGCCATCGAAGCGGCCAAGTGGGCCGCGGCCGGCGCGTCGTTCCAGAGCGAGATGACAGAGAAGGGCTATCCGCTGTGGGCGGGCGGGGTGGCGCTGGCGCCCTTTGACATTATCTCTGACTTTATGCGGGGGATGCGCGGCACGATGATCGACATCTACCGCCGCCCGGACAAGCTGCTGGCGGCGCTGGAAAAGGTCTTCCCCTGGTCGATCGGCGGGGCGATGGCGCAGTGCCACATGAGCGGCAATCCGCGCGTATTCATCCCGCTGCACCGCGGCGCGGACGGGTTCATGTCCAACAAGCAGTTCGAGACCTTCTACTGGCCCGGGCTCAAGCGGCTGATGCTCGGCCTGATCGAGGCGGGACTGACGCCCTGCCCCTTCTTCGAGGGCGCCTACAACCAGCGCCTGGAGTACCTGACCGAGCTGCCAAAGGGCAAGGTGATGGGCCTGTTCGACCAGACCGACGTTTTCCACGCCAAGGAGGTGATCGGCAAGACGCTGTGCATTACGGGCAACATGCCGATCGCGCTGCTGCACGTGGGCACGAAGGAGGAGATCCGCGGCTACACCAGAAAGCTGATCGAGGTGGTGGGCAAGGACGGCGGGTTCATCATGAGCTGCGGCGGGGTGATGGACGAGGCCGACCCGGAGCGGGTCGCGGTGTGGCGCGACGCCACGCGCGAGTTCGGCGCCTATTAAGCGCTTGTGCTGAGGTCCCCGCCGCCTGCGGCGGGGGGGTAAAATCGAGAGGGGAGCTCGGGCTCCCCTCTTGCATACTATAGTGAGGCCAAAGTGAAACCCTCGCGCCGGTGCGTTGCACCTAATCGAGACCCTAAGGGTTTTCCCAAACCCTTAGGGTCTAGGAGTTGGTCCCCTGACAGGGGATCTGCGTGATCTGCTTCGGGGGCAAACAGGGCCGCGTCCAAGTCAGCGCTCGGCGCGATTGAGACCGGCGAGTAAGGCCCATCGACTGGGACCGCCAGGCTCCAGCCTGGCACCTTCCGATAGGAGTACCGCTTCCTTGGCGGTGTTGGTGCGACGCACCGGGGCCTTAGGGTCAGGGGTGGACCGTGCCGTCGGGCATGGTCGCGCCCTCGAGCCTCTTGGCCTGGGCAAGCTGCTCAGGAGTTACCCTGGCGCCGCTCAGGTTGGCGCCGCTGAGGTTGACCTCGGTCAGGTTGGCCCCGCTCAGGTCGGTCCCGCTCAGGCCGGCCCTGATCAGGTTGGCATCGGTCAGGTTGGCGCCGCTCAGGTTGGCGCCGCTCAGGTCGGCATAGCTCAAATCGGCCACTCTCAGGTCGGTCCTGCTCAAGTTGGCCTCGGTCAGGTTGGCCTCGGTCAGGTTGGCCCGGCGCAGGTAGGCGTCGCTCAGGTCAACCCTGGGGAGCCACAGCGCCCTGTCGATAGGATGCAGGTTTAGTAACATATACAGCTCGTTGTTTGTGAATTGCATCGGTCTTGCTCCTGGATGGTTTAGACCCTAAGGGTTTCGTTCCAATGCCCCGGAGCGAAGCGGAGTCTTTGGTGGGGCTCAAACCCTTAGGGTCTGTCCTTAGGGTCTGTCTTGGATGATGGTCGGGGCGTAGGTGCGGAAGCCCCGAAAGTCGCCGATGGCGAGGGACATGCCAAAGTGATCCTCCAGCTCGCACATGCCCTGGACGCTGCCCGAGTCCTGGCTCCAGCCGTAATAGCCCCCGCCGGGCCACGGGTCAAAGCCGTAGATGACGTCGATCGCCCCGGCTTCGAAGACGCCGCCGATCTCCTGGTAGGGGACGCCGACGACCAGCTCGTCGTCGCCGTCGTCGTCGAGGTCGCCCGCCGCCAGGGAGTAGCCGGCCTGCTCGTTCGCCACAGACATGCCGTCCACCACGTCATTCTCGCACCAGAAGACGTTGCCGGTGACCGAAAGCCTGGACGCGGTGCCAAAGATGACGTTGATGCCGCCCGCGTCGGCCTCGCCGTCTATGTCCTCGCGCGGGACGCCGACCGCCAGGTCGCCATAGCCGTCGCCGTCGAGATCGCCGATGGCCAGCGCCGAGCCAAAAAAGTCGTTCGCTGCGGGTGAGTTTTCGAGGGAGCCCTGGTCGTAGTATTGGTTGTTTGCCGTAGACAGGCCGCCGAGGGCGCCATAGATGATGTTGACGGCGCCGGAGGCCGAGACGCCGCCGGCGTCTTCGTTGCGGACGCCGACGGCCAGGTCGTCGTAGCTGTCGCCGCCGAGACGGCCGGCGGCCAGGGCATAGGCAAAGATGTCGTTCTCGCCGACCCCGCCCTGGAGGTCGCCCTGGTCAAAGATCTGGTCGCCGACGGAGGCGAGGCCGTAGGTGGAGCCGTAGAGGATGTTGACGGCGCCGGCGTCGGCGGTGGCGCCGACGTCCTCAAAGGGGACGCCGATGGCCAGGTCGTCCCAGCCGTCGCCGTCGAAATCGCCGGCGGCGAGGGTGGTGCCAAACCTGTCCCACGCTTCGCACCCGCCCTCGACGTACGGGCTGTCCTGGTTCCAGAACTGGTCGTCGACGGCGAGGATCGACAGGCCGGTGGGCGAGCCATAGACGACGTTGACGGCGCCGGCGTCGGTGATCGTGTCGATGTCCTCGTAGGGGACGCCGACGGCCAGGTCGTCGTAGCCGTCGGCGTTGAAATCGCCGGCGGCCAGGGCGTAGCCGAACTGGTCGCCGTCCTCGGCGGTGTCGCGCAGGCCATCGCAGCCGCCCTGGCACCAGGCCTGCAGGCCGGCGGTGGACAGGCCGGCGGGGCCGCCATACAGGACCTGGACGATGCCGGCGTTGGACAGATAGCTGCCGACCAGCACGTCTTCCTGGGGGACGCCGACGGCCAGGTCGTCCCAGCCGTCGCCGTCAAAATCGCCGGCGGCCAGGGCAAAGCCAAAGGCATCGAAAGTCTCGGCGTCGCTATCGCCCCAGAGGTCGTCCTGGTCCCAAATCCGGTTGTACCTGTCCGAGATGCCGTACCGGCCGGAGTAAAAGACGTTGACGGCGCCGGCGTTGGCGGCGCTGTCGCCAACGTCCTCGGCGGGGACGCCCACGGCGATGTCGGCGCGCCCGTCGCCGCGGGCGACGGCGCGTGAGTGGGGCGGCGTGCAGGGGCAGAACCGGCGCCGCCAGGCACAGCTACGAGAAGCAAGAGACAGGTGAACGGCCGCTTGTCGAGCATGATGCACCTCCCAGACAACGCCAGCACGCAGGTAGAAACGACCCTGTGCAGGTATTATAGCACAAGAGGGGAAAGGACGCAACGAGGGGGGAGGGTGGGTCATTGACCCACCCTCCCCCCTATCCCCCAGGGGTGGTGGGGGGAGGTTGCCGGTTGGCAGATTTTGTGGTAATATGGACTAGCAAGATCGGCACTTGACAAACTGCATAGGAGGCGACGATGAACCGGTCAAGTGGCTCACCGTTACCGCTTTGTTCCTGGCGGCCACGTGCGTCGTGCTTGATCTCGGTCCGCGCGCCGGGCGCTGCGGCTGCTCCCGCGCCGGCCCCTGATGCGGCTGCCCCGGGCGACTATGTTGTGCTGGCCTGGAACGACCTGGGGATGCACTGCTACAACCGCAGCTTTCCAGGACCTGGCGGTGCTGCCCCCCTACAACACCCTGTGGGTGCAGGTGATCCGCGTCGACGACCCGCCCCAGGTGGTCACCGCCGGCATCACGGTGACCTACCTGTTCACCGACAACACCTACTCGGTGGGCAAGTCCAACTTTTGGGACTATGACCAGGACTCTGTTCGGGGTGGACCTGCCGCCCAATATCGGCCTGACGGGCAAGGGCATGTCGGGGACGATGGACCTGCACGGCGATCACTTTGTGGCCGAAGGCATCCCTCTGACCGAGTTCCGCGACAGCGAGCCCACCACTCCCTACCCCTACCAGGTGGCCACGATCGTGGTCAGCGACCTCGGCACCGGCCAGGAGCTGGCCCGGACCCACCCGGTGGCCCCGGTATCGACCGAGATGCACTGCGACAACTGCCACTATGACAATGGGCCGGGCAACGGAGACATCGCCACCGGCGTGGTGGAGCAGAACATCCTGACCATGCACGACGACGAGAACCTGGGCGACTATCCGCCCGGCCACGAGGGGCCGCTGATGGGCCGCCGGCCGATCCTGTGCGCCGAGTGCCACAGCTCAAATGCGCTGGGCTTGCCGGGAGCGGGCGATCTGCCCAGCCTGTCGCGGGCCATGCACGGCAAGCACAAGGAGCTTGTGCCCGACACACTGGCCGGCTGCTACAATTGCCATCCCGGGCCGCAGACCCAGTGCCTGCGCGACGTGATGTACCAGCGGGGGATGGACTGCATCGACTGCCACGGCGGGATGCAGGCGGTGGCCGAGAACCCCAATCCCTGGCTCAACGAGCCGCGCTGTGACAGCGCCGGCTGCCACGGCGCCGGCTATGCCCAGGATCAGCCGCTGTACCGGCTGTCGCGGGAGCACGGCGGGGTCTTTTGCGAGGCCTGCCACGACAGCACCCATGCCATCGCGCCCAGCACCCAGCCCAACGACGCGATCAAGTTCGTGGACTGGCAGGGGCACGCCGGCCCGCTGGACACCTGCACCGTGTGCCACGCTTCGTGGCCGGCCGGGCCCGGGCCGCATGGCCGGCCTGCCCCCATCGGACCGGCTTTTGCCTTTGAGCCGGATCGGACCAGCGTCCATGAGCCCGGCGAGCAGGTCGTTTACCTGCACGGGCTGCACAACATCGGCAACGTCGCCGACACCTACAATCTGACCTGGAGCAGCTCGCAGGGGTGGGCGAGTGTGGCCGGCGCGGTGGTCGGCGGCGATGCCTTTGCCGTGCCCGGGTCGGTGGTGCTGGAACCCGACCAGTCGGCCGTGCTGACGGTGACGGTCGATATCCCCGCGTCGAATGGGGTGCGCGGGCTGAGCGATACGACGACGATCACTGCCGCCTCGACGGTCAGCCCGACGCTGATCGGGCGCGTGACCGACGTGACGTGGGTGGCGTGGATGCGGGTCTACCTGCCGTTGGTGGTGCGGGGGGAGTGAGTTCCGTATATAAATGACCTGACAGGTTTTCACATAGATCCCCGTAGGGGACTAAACCTGTCAGGTCTTCCCTAATTGGGGAGGGGACCTCGGTCTGGTGGGTTTTGACTTGGGGGTGCAGTTGTGATAGAATCGACGCGGGAAGAGGGCTGCACCTTTCTAACGTAATCTTAACGGACGGCCGCCGCGCTCTTACTCCTGTCTAACAGCCCGTGCGCTACAATGGGTCGATGATGGAAGGGCGTGTGCTGGTCATAGAGTGCGAGTGGCGCATCCGCAGGCTGATCCGGGCCAACCTGGAAGCGTTGGGCCTGGAGGTGCGCGAGGCTGTCAGCCAGCAACAGGGGCTGGAGCTGCTCGGCGAGTGCCGGCCTGACCTGATCCTGCTCGACCTGGAGCTGCCGGGCGTGGACCTGCCGCGCCTGGCCGACTGCCGCTCCGCGCCACGCCGGACGGGCAGCCGGTGCCGATCGTTGTCCTGTCTGCCGATCCGCCCGCCCGGCATCTGCTTGACACGGACGACGTCGCAGGACACTTGCAGAAACCGTTTGCCGCCTCGGCGCTGGTCGAGCAGGTGCGCCGCGCTCTGAACGGCGACCGGTGTGCCAAGTGACATCAGTGGGGAGAGGGAGAATAATGGTTGCCTACGATCCGGCTGTTATCCAGAAATTCGTAGACCGTCTGTACAGGCGCGCCAGGACCACCGTCATTTCATCGACCATCGGCGGCGTCCTGTTCGGCGGCCTGCTTGGCTTTTGGCTGAGCTGGCTTCTAGACTCGGGCTCAGTACGTGTGCCCAGACACTTGAGCCTGGACGAGCTGGGCACTGAGCTGATCGCCTGCCTCATCGGCGCGGTCCTGTTTGGCCTGATCGGCCTCATGGCCGGCCGCGAGCGCGCCTTTATGCTGAGGCTGCAGGCTCAAGTAGCGCTGTGCCAGGCCAAGATCGAGGAAAACACGAGACAGTAGTAATAGAAAACCTAATTCAGAGAGGAGACTGACCAATGAAGGAAATGACCAAGCAGAACCTGAGCGCCGCTCTGGCCGGCGAAAGCCAGGCCCACATCAAGTACCTGGCCTTTGCCGCCCAGGCGGCGAAGGAAGGCAAGCCGAACATCGCCCGCCTGTTCACCGCCATCGCCGATGCCGAGCAGGTCGCACGCCACCAACCACCTGCGCGAGCTGGGCTACATCGGCGACACTGTCGCCAACCTGGACGCAGCCATCGGCGGTGAGAACTTTGAAGTGGACGTGATGTACGCGGCCTACCTGGTTACCGCCGAGGCGCAGCAGGAAAAGGGCGCCCTGCGCACCATGAACTATGCCATCGAGGCGGAAAAGATCCACGCGGTGATGTATGGCGACGCCAAGAAGGCAGCCGAGGCCGGCAAGGACATCGACATCGGCCAGGTCTATATCTGCCCCGTCTGTGGCTTTACCCACATCGGCGAGCCGCCGGAGCGCTGCCCGGTGTGCAACACCAAGAAGGACAGGTTCAAAGCCTTTTAGCTCATTCAGCTACAGCCATGCAGCTGCAAGTGCAGGCTGATAGCTGAGAGCTGAAAACAGACCATGCAGACGATCTTCCCTTTCAGCGCCATCGTCGGCCAGGACCGGATGAAGATGGCGCTGGTCCTGAACGCCATCAGCCCCAAGATCGGCGGCGTGCTGATCCGGGGCGAGCGCGGCACGGCCAAGTCGACCGCCGCGCGCGCCCTGGCTGCGCTGCTGCCCGAGATCGACGTCGTCGCCGACTGCCCCTTCAACTGCGACCCGATCCAGCCCGACCAGATGTGCGACCAGTGCCGCGAGCGGCTGGCTGCGGGCGAGCACCTGCCGGTCGCCCGCCGCCGCATCCGGTTCGTCGATCTGCCGGTCAGCGCCACCGAAGACCGGGTGGTGGGCACGCTCGACATCGAGGCTGCGCTCAAGACCGGCAGGAAGAGGTTCGAGCCGGGCGTGCTGGCGGCGGCCAACCGCGGCCTGCTGTACGTGGACGAGGTCAACCTGCTGGACGACCACGTGGTGGACCTGCTGCTGGACTCGGCGGCGATGGGCCGCAACGTCGTCGAGCGGGAGGGCATCTCCTTCTCGCACCCGGCCCGCTTTATCCTGGTCGGCACGATGAACCCCGAAGAGGGCGAGCTGCGCCCGCAGCTCCTGGACCGCTTTGCGCTGTGCGTCGAGGTCCGGGGCATCGGCGATCCCCTGGCGCGGGTCAGCATCCTGGAGCGCACCGTCGAGTTCGAGAGCGACCCGGACGGTTTCTTTGCCGAGTGGGAGCCGTACGAGCAGCAGCTGTGCGGCGAGATCGCCCGCGCCCGCGAGCTGCTGCCGCAGGTGACCTACGACGCCGACAACCTGTACACCATCGCCGAGCTGACGACCGCGTACAACGTCGACGGCCACCGGGCCGACATCGTCATCCTCAAGGCGGCCCTGGCCCACGCTGCGCTGCGCCTGTCGCGCGACGGGACCGGCCGGCGCGAAGAGCCCGAGGTGGCCGAGGTGGACATCCTGGCCGCCGCCGAGCTGGCTCTGCCCCACCGGCTGAGGCGCCAGCCGTTCCAGGATGGAGCGCTCAGCCTGGAGGACCTGGCGGTCCGGCTGAGCCAGGCCCGCGACAAGTGACGGACAAGTCGGCAGGGTCGGCCGCAACGGCTCCCGGCCTACAGGCCGGCGAGTCGGGCGACGCAGGAAAAAAAAAGAGGTAACGGATGACGGGACCCCCATGCCCGCCGACCTCAGCGCGGGCGAGGGGGGTGCGCCGGTCAAAGGCCATACCGCCGACCCACTGGGCGTCGGCGGCGCCCAGCAGGTTGACATAGTCCCGACCATCGGCAGCGTCTTCAACCCACGCCGGGTCGAATCGCCCCTCGACCGGCTGACCCGCCAGGCTGCCGGCAAGCGCTCCTTCACCCGCACCAGCCGCAAGCGGGGCCGTTACGTCCAGGCCCGCCCGGCCCACGGCGACCTGTCGGACGTGGCGCTCGACGCCACCCTGCGCCAGGCTGCTCTGCACCAGGCTGAGCGCGGCGCCGAGGCAGGCACGCTGGCGCTCACGACCGACGATGTGCAGCGCAAGGTGCGCGTCCGCCGGGCGGGCAACCTGATCCTCTTTGTGGTGGATGCGAGCTGGAGCATGGCCGGCGCGCAACGGATGGAGGCCACCAAAGGCGCGATCATGTCGCTGCTGGTCGACGCCTACCAGAAGCGCGACCGGGTGGGGCTGGTGGTCTTTCAGAAGGAGGAGGCCCGGCTGGTGCTTGCCCTTTACCGCCAGCGTCGAGCTGGCCCAGCGGGCGCTGCGCCACCTGCCGGTCGGCGGCAAGACCCCGCTGTCGGCCGGGCTGCTGCTCGCCTACCGCGTCTTTCACCGCGAGATGCGCCTGGACCCCGAGGCGATGCCGCTGCTGATCCTGCTGACCGACGGCGCCGGCAACGTGGCGCTCACCGATCAGCCGCCTCAGGAAGAGGCGCTCGAGGTGGGCGACCTGATCCACACGGCCGGGGATCCACTCGGTGGTGATCAACATGGAGCACCCATCCTACGACCGCGGCCTGGCCCAGGGGCTGGCCGACGCGCTGCATGGTCCCTGCTACCGTCTGGCCGAGCTCAAGGCGACGGAGCTGTACCGGGCGGTGCGCGACCGGCTGGATCAGCGGGTCCCCGCCCCGGGTGGGAAGAACGAACCATGAGCTTCCAGAACTTGCCCTACATTATCGTGTCGGCCGTAGCAGTGGCGATCGCCCTTGCGGTGGCGCTCTATGCCTGGCGGCAGCGGGCTGTGCCCGGTGCCACTTACCTCGCGCTGCTGATGCTGGCGGTGGCCGTATGGGCGCTGGCCACGGCCGGCGAGTTTGCCGCGGTGTCGATGCCGGCCACGATATGGTGGTCGAAGGCTGCCTATGTGGGCATCGTCGGCGTCGCGCCGCTGTGGCTGCTGTTCATCCTGGACTATGGGCAGCGCAGCGAATGGCTGACGCCGCGCCGGATAGCGATGATGTGGCTTGTGCCGGTGGTCACGCTGGGGCTGGTGCTGACCAACGAGTGGCACCACCTGATCTGGACACGGATCACTCCGGCCTCTGACGCAGCGGGGGCGATGCTGATCTACGGCCATGGGATCGGCTTCTGGCTTGAATGGGCCTATTCCTACGTGCTGATGGTGTGGGGGACGGTCGCTGCTGGTGCGGATGACGCTGCGCTCGGCACGGCTGTACCGGAGGCAGGTGGCGGTGATGCTGGCCGGGGCGGCCATGCCGTGGCTGGGAAACGTGCTGTATGTGGCGGGGATGGCGCCTCTGCCCGGCCTGGATCTCACGCCCCTGGCCTTTGCCCTGACCGGACTGCCGGCGGCCCTGGGGTTCCTGCGCTTTCAGATCCTGGACCTGGTGCCGGTGGCCCGCGATGTGCTGGTGGAGAGCATGGGCGACGGGGTGCTGGTGGTCGATGCCCGCAACCGGGTGGTCGATGTCAACCCCGCGGCCTGCCGGTTCATTGGATGCGACGCGGGGAGCGCCATCGGGCAGCAGGTCGATGTTGTCTTGGCCGAGTGGCACGACCTGGTGGCGCGCTACCGGGATGTCCCGGAGACCCAGGCCGAGATCACGGCGGACGGCCCGGCGGGCCCGCGGCGGCTGGATCTACGGATATCGCCCTTGTACGACCGGCGCGAGCGGCTGACGGGGCGGCTGATCATCGCCCACGACGTCACGGAGCGGTGGCAGGCTCAACAGGCCTTGCAGCAGTATGCCAATGAGCTGGAGGCCCGCAATGCAGAGCTGGATGCCTATGCCCACACCGTGGCCCATGACCTGAAAGGCCCGCTGGCGACGATCATCGGCTTTGGCACGCTGATGGAAGCCGACATGGGCAAGAGGCCGGCGGACGAGACCAGGAGCCACCTTCAGACCCTTCTGCGCTCGGCCTACAAGCTGAAGGACATCATCAACGATCTGCTGCTGCTGGCCAGTGTGCGCCAGCAGGGCGAGGTCGCCGCCGGGCCGGTGGACATGAGTGCCATCGTCTGCGGAGGTGCAGATCCGCCTCAGCGGCCCGATTGCAGCCCGGCACGCCGAGTTCACCCTGCCCGACAGGTGGCCTGTGGCCATGGGCTTTGCGCCCTGGGTGGAGGAGGTGTGGGTGAACTATGTGAGCAACGCGCTCAAGTTTGGCCGCGATCCGGTGCGCATCGAGCTGGGCTTTGACCAGGACGGCGACGGCCAGACCGGGCCGCTCATCCGCTTCTGGGTGAAGGATAACGGCCCCGGACTGACGGCCAAGGAGCAGGCGCGGTTGTTTACCCCATTCACCCGGCTGGAGCAGATCGATACCAAGGGACACGGGCTGGGGCTGTCGATCGTGCAGCGCATCGTTCGCCGGCTGGGCGGGCAGGTGGGCGTCGAGAGTGAGGCCGGGGAGGGGAGCAGCTTCTGGTTCAGCCTGCCGGCGCCGGGTCGCAAGCCGGACGCAGATTGACGCAGATCGATTTTGTCCGAAGAAACTCGCACTTCGTTTACGGCTCGCCTAACCCGTTGCCTTCAGCCGCTCCACCAACCATACGTTGACCAGTGTCTCAGGCGCGATGCCACGAGCGCGGGCCTGTTCCTCGATTCGCTGATAGACTTCCGGTTCGAGGGTTACTCGCCGACGACGCTTGGCCCGAACTCCAAACTCGACTTCATGTGTCTGATCCCAGTAATCGACCAGGCTATGCTCATCCCAGAAATCGCCTATCTCCTCCAGCGACCGTGCTTCTGAGATACTGGTCCGTTTTTCGTGCTTACTTTCGCTCATATCGTCCACGTTCCCTTCGATCCATATCTCTTGCGCTCAAGATCAAGGCAGTGTTGTCCGCCTTATGGATGAAGAACACGATGAGGTATCGACCTGCATCTGTCTGTCCTCCAGCAGAGTACACGTTTTCACCAACTCTATACCCCGACTCGACGAACCGATACTGTGCCGGTTGAAGAACACTTCTTCAACCTCGTCCTGATCGACACCGGCTTGACAGCCAGCTTTTCTACATGTCAGGAAGCCAAATGAAATCATCAATCTCCACAGGATGGCTCTGTCCTCTACCATATACCCGGCGCCCTGCAACGGTCTGCTGCAGTCTATGCCCGCCGTGGGCACCGTCATTATACCACAACAGAGGGGGGGGCGTCAAAGACGCGGAACTCAAGGTTGAGCCGGGACATGATTCTTAGGCAGCTGCACCCTGTGTCAAGCACTCAGGTGCGCAGATTGCCGGTCCTGAGTCATCGACAAGGGCCAGTCATCTGGTATAGAATAGGCAAGAGGGCGGAAGAGCTTGAACTGGGACTCACAACTGGTTGCTTTCTTTAACCAGGGCTTGGCCCATCCGTTCTTGGATGGGGCAATGGTCGCGGTCACCGTCGGCGCCATGCCCTTGGCGGCGATCACGCCCCTCCTTCTATTGCTAGCCGGAAAACGGCGCGAAGGGGTCGCCCTGCTGGTTACCTTCATCGTTCCAACGCTGCTGGCGGTAGGTGTCCAATTCGTGGTGATGCGTCCCCGGCCCATAGACATTCGGACCGTGCAGTCCGCCTCGGCCTTTCCCTCATTCCCCAGTGGACACGCCGCCGCTGCCTTTGGCGGCGCAACGCTGGTCAGCCTTGTCTGGCGGCGGGCAAGCTTTTTTGTTCTGCCAGGCGCCGTCCTCGTGTCCTTCTCGCGGCTCTACCTCGGCCAGCATTACCCCAGCGATCTGCTCGGCGGGGCGATCCTGGGCGTGTCCGTGGCGACGGCAGTCTATGGCTGCTGGTATCGGCCGGCCGACGACGCCAGGCCGCGCTGGGCCTGGTTATTGTGGAGCCAGGTGGGCGTGGTGCTGCTGGCCTTGTTGGGGGCCTACCTGGGGCTGCTTCGGGTCGACCTGCTGGCTCTCCCCGGCGCCGACAAGCTGTTACACTTTTTGCTGTTTGGCGGGGTGGCGTTCCTGGCCATGGGGTGGTGGGCGGGGCGGTCCCGGAGTGTCACGTTGGCCATTCTGGCCCTTTTAGCAACCGCCGAGGAGGTTCTTCAGGCCCTGTCCACGGTCCGCAGCTTCTGACCTTGTCGACCTGGCGTTCACCCTGGCCGGGACTGTCCTGTTCGGTTGGTTGGGAGCCATCGCGGGTAAGCGGAGCGCCCCAGGAGATCAGTGATCTTGGGAAGGAAATGTGCAGGGCATGCAGCACCTTCCAGTAACTGCCGCACGTTGGTTACCGGGTGGACGACCCCCCGTCATCCACCTCTGTTATGCAAAAAAAGACCCGTCCTGGACGGGTCTTTTGTTTTCCCCAAGTGAATGTTACCAAGGCAGTTCTTGGAAATCCTCGCTGCCGTCTGGTCCGGGGCCACACCAGCCGAGCGCAAAGAGCTGCTTTGTTCTCTCCTCGCGAGACATTCTGAAGCGCCGCACGCTCCTCGGATTAGGCGTCTGAGGACGGGCGCTACGGGCTCACAGAGAAGGAGGTGCCGGGAGTGTAGGCGTCAGTAGTCGCGCACCACCAGGGGCAGATTCCGACGGTAGCCAAGCTGGCCAAGGTCATTCGCCCCCCAACAGGTCCAGCCGCCCTCGGTCCGGAGGGCGCAGGTGTGGGCGAGGCCGGCGCTGACCTGGGTGAAGGTGCCGCCCGGCGGCCTCGCCTGGCCGTCGTCATTGCGCCCCATGCAGCCCACGTTGCCCGTGGTCCGGATCACGCAGGTGTGACGGTGGCCGGCGCTCACCTGTACGAAAGCGCCGGCCGGGGTGGGCGGGGCCTGGCCGTAGTCGATTCCGCCCCCAGCACTCCAGGGTGCTGTTGGGGCGCAGGGCGCAAGCGTGGTCGCCGCCGGCGCTGACCTGGGTGAACAGGCCGCCCGGCGGCGTGGTCTGGCCGTAGTAGTTCCATCCCCAGCAGTCCAGGGTGCCATTGGTGCGCAGGCCGCAGGTATGTGCAGAGCCGGCGCTGACCTGGCTGAAGGGGAGGGCAGGGGCGTCGCACTGGCCTTCGTCGTTCTGCCCCCAGCAGGCCACCGTGCCGTCCGCGCTCAGGCCGCAGGTGTGAAAGGTGCCGGCGCTGACCTGGATGAAGGCGCCGCCCGGCGGGGTGGCCTGGCCATCGTCGTTCAGCCCCCAGCAGGACAGGGCGCCGTTAGTCCGGAGGCCACAGCTATGAAAGAGGCCGCCGGTCACTTGGGTGAAGGTGCCGGACGGGGGCGAGGCCTCGCCGTGGACATTGTACCCCCAGCAGGACAGGGTCCCGTCGGTCCGTACGCTGCAGGTGTGGTAATCGCCGGCGCCGACCTCCCGGCGGCTGAAGGTGCCGGCAGGGGGCGTGGACTGGCCGTGCTCATCCAATCCCCAGCAGGCCAGGGTGCCATCGGTCCGCAGGCTACAGGTGTGGTAATAGCCGGCGCTAACCTGTGTGAACTTGGCGGCAGGGGGTGTAGCCTGGTCGAACTCGTTATCCCCCCAGCAGGCAGGCGTGCCGTCGGTGCGCAGGGCGCAGGTATGCAAACTGCCAGCGCTCACCTGGGTGTAGGTGCCGCCAGGGGGGTCGGATTGGCCGTTGTAGTTGGAGCCCCAACAGGCCAGCGTGCCGGCCAACCGGATCCCGCAGGTGTGCTCCGAGCCGGCGCTCACCTCGACAAAGTGATCGGCCGGAGGCGAGGCCTGGTCATAGTAGTCGTCGCCCCAGCAGGTGGGGAGCCCGTCGGTCGCCACGGCACAGGTGTGATGCCCGCCGGCGCTCGATCTGGAGGAAGGTGCCGGCCGGCGGCGTGGACTGGCCATAGTCGTTCTTTCCCCAACAGGCCGCGGTGCCGTCCGTCCGGATCCCGCAGTTGTGCCAGTCGCCGGCGCTCACCTGGACGAAGGCGCCCGCCGGGGGCGTGGCCTGGCCATTCGTGTCCCGCCCCCAACAGGCCAGCGAGCCGTTGGTCTGCAGGCCGCAGGTGTGATCATGCCCGGCGCTGACCTGGGTGAAGGTGCCCGGCCGGCGGCGTGGACTGGCCGAAGGTGTCGTTGCCCCAGCAAGCCACTGTGCCGCCGGTCTGTAGGACACAGGTGTGTGAGGCGCCTGCGCTGACGGTCTCGGGGAACCAGGGGGAGCTGAGGGCGGTCTCTTCGGGGGCGGGCGCGCGGCCTCCCGGGCGCGGGCAGGGCCAGGAGTGCGACGATGAGCAACAGGCCCCAGGCCAGGCGAGTGAATCGGGCAAGAAGTGTGCGTGGTCCATTCTGTCTCCTCCTGTGCGGCACAGCCTGGATGCCGTGCAGCCTGTGGGCCAACGGGATCCCCACAGGCGGGCGTGCGCGCGCACGTTAGTAGTCCTGCATGGCAACGGGTAGGGCG
>CAVVMX010000043.1:0-283983 GCA_963749455.1 uncultured Chloroflexia bacterium | reverse complement strand
GAACCGGCCCTCCGTCAGCGTGCCGGTCTTGTCAAAGATGACGGTGTCGATCTCCCGCGCCGCCTCAAGAGCCAGCCGGTTACGGATCAGGATGCCGTTGCGGGCCGCCATGCGAGGTAGTGATGGCCACCACCAGCGGCACGGCCAGCCCCAGGGCATGGGGGCAGGCGATGACCAGCACAGTCGCTACCCGGGCAACTACGCTGACGTTGAACCCGACCGCAACGACCCAGGCAACGGCGGTGATCGCCGCGACGCCCAAGGCGATGTAAAAGAGCCAGCCGGCAGCCTTGTCGGCCAGTATCTGGGTCCGCGACTTGCTCTGCTGGGCCTGTTCTACCAGGCGCATGATGCCGGCCAGGGCGGTCTGGTCGCCGGTAGCCGTCACCCGCACGCGGAGGCTGCCGTCGCCGTTTATGGTGCCGGCGATGACCCGGCTGCCCGGCCCTTTGCCGACCGGCTTGGACTCGCCGGTGATCATGGCCTCGTTGATGTCCGACTCACCCTCTTCCACCTCGCCGTCGGCGGGGATGCTGGCTCCCGGGCGCACCAGTACCAGGTCGCCTTCCTTGAGCCTGCTTGCCGGGATCTCCTCGGTGCTGCCGTCGGGATGAATGCGCTCGGCGGTGTCGGGCATCAGTTTCGCCAGCTCGTTCAGCGCACCGGATGCCTGGCGCACACTGCGCATCTCGATCCAGTGGCCCAACAGCATGATGTCGATCAACGTCACCAGCTCCCAGAAAAAGCCTTCCTGCCCCGGAGGAGAAGAGCTGCCAAGCTGTAGACAAAAGCGACGCTGATGGCCAGCGAGATCAAGGTCATCATCCCTGGCTGGCGATCGCGAATCTCGGGCACCGCCATGCGCAAAAAGGGCAGACCGCCGTAGACAAAGATGGCAACGGCGAAAAGGGGCCCAATCCAGTCGCTGCCGGGGAAGGCCGGCATGGTAAAACCCAGCCACTGCTGAAGCATGGGGCTGTAGAGAAGCACCGGGACGCTCAGGATCAGCGACACCCAGAAGCGCCGGCGGAACATCTGCTCGTGACCGGTGTGGTCGACGTGGGCGCCGTGGTCCGAGGGGTGGCCAGCAGGCTCAGGGCCAGCGGCTCCGTGCTCATGGGTCTCGTGGCCGTGCGGAGCATCATGCCCGCCGCCAGCAGTTCCGTGCTCATGCGCCTGATGATCGTGCCCGGCGCCATGCCCACCGGCCTGGGCGTCATGGATCATGGGGCGCGCTTCAGACGCGCCACCCTGTGTATGGTCATGAGCCATGTGGGTGCCCGCATCGGCGACCTCCTGCACCTCACCTGTCGCAGAAGGGTGAGCAGCGTGCGGGTCCATCTGGCTCATGTGGCCGGCATGGTGATGGCTTCCGCTGCTATCAGAAATCGAAGAATCATTCTCTGCCATGCTGTTTTACCTCCACTACGTATAAACAGACCCTAAGGGTTTCAGAAAACCCTTAGGGTCTTGGGTAAATCGCGGGCTAGCCCTCTTCCCCGATCATCTGCACAAAGTCGCCGTGCCAGCTATGGTACCAGACGTCGCCGGTGCTGCCGTGGACACTCAGCATGCCGTCGATCTTGCCGTCCTTTTGAAAGTGCAGCGTGTAGTAGCCGTAGAAGGGATCGGCCTCGCCGGCCGTCCGGCCCGGCAGGTTGGCGTCGAGCCAGCGCTGGGCCACCTCCTCGGCTTCCGCGGCCGACAGGGTCATCTCGCGTGGTGGCCACGCCGGCCATCATGCCGCGCCGGCCCATCATGCCGCCCTGGCCCATCATGCCGTATTTGGCGTTCCACATCATGTTCGGTCCCGGCTCCGGCCCCACCGCACCGGTGCCCTTGTCGACCAGCAGCTCCATGGCGCCGATGCCGGTGTCTTTCTCCGAGACGATGGCATAGTAGTTGCGCTCGAACTCCATCACCTCGTGCACTGCCAGGCCGGTATAGCCCTGGCTCTGCACGTAGCGCTCGATGGCCGCTGTCGCCTCGTCCAGCGAGGTGACCTTGCCCTGGCCGGGGGTTGTGTACCCACCGCCACAGGGCATCCCCTGCTGGACGCCACTCGACACGCCAGGCGCTCCGCAGGCCAGGCCGTCCCAGCTACCGCCCATCATCCCGGAACCCGCAGGGCCGTAGCCCATCATACCGGATCCCATCGGGCCGTAGCCGATCCTGTTACCTCCAGACCCACCCTGCGCCCAGGCAGAGCCAATCCATAGGCCAGCGACGATCAGCACGACCGCCAGGGCCACACTCCCCAACACTATCCATACGGTCTTCATAGTTTTGTCTCCTCGTAATCCAGATGGTTTATGGTGTTACTCGGTCCCGTCCGAGATGGCTTGCTTCATCACGTCGTACTCTTCGGGGCTGATCTCGCCCCGCGCAAAACGCCTGTCCAGAATGTCCCGGGCGCTCAGGTCCTGGCCAGCCGCCGCCGGCGGCTGGCTGACGTGCGGGAACAGGCCCCGCACCAGCCACACACCCAGGGCGATCAACCCACCCCAGATGACAATCATCAGCAACAGGCCAAAGCCCATTCCCCAGCCCATCATCGTCGTACCTCCCTTTATGAGCCTAGCTCAGCAGCGATTCCTTGATGCGCTCGAACTCTTCGCGGTCGATCTCGCCGCTGGCATAGCGGCGCTTGGCGATCTCCAGGGGCGTCTCCTCCTTGCGGACAGGCGTCTCGTCCTTGCGGACCAGGTGGCTGACCAGCAGCGCCAGGCCGCCCAGGACCAGCACCCCGAAGAGGAGCATCAGGATCCCGCCGCCGAACATGTGCATCCCGAAGGGCTGGCGAAAGCCGCCCATCATGCCGGGGCCCATCCCGTACGGCGCCCGGCCCCACATCATAGCGCCAACGATTATGGCGACAACGAACAGCACCACAATCGCCACCGCAACCCCAATTACTACATTTCGCGTTTTCATCGTTTCCACTCCTTTTCGATTCTTCGGCGGCGCAGTTCGATTGTCTGCTCCGCCCATCTCTCATTACTGACACCAGTATAGCAGGGCCGGTTAAAGCAACCGTCAAGCCGGTGTAAAGATTTGGTAAAGAAAACGAGCGACGCCCCCGGCGGAGGCGTCGCTCGTGACTGCAAGCGGAAAAAGGCTCAGGCCACAGGCAATGTAAAGCTGAACACACTCCCCCGGCCAGGGCCATCGCTGGCGGCCTGGATCTGCCCGCCGTGCGCCTCGACCAGGTGCTGGGCAATGGTCAGGCCGATACCGCTGCCGCCTCCGGCTCGCGAGCGTGACTTGTCCACGCGGTAGAAACGCTCAAAGACGTGGGGCAGGTGCTCGGGCGCGATGCCGATCCCGGTATCCTGCACGGCCAGGAGCACGGCATCGCCCTGGCGCCGGGCGCGGATGGTCACCCGGCCCTCGGGCGGCGTGTATTGCAGCGCGTTGCCCACCAGGTTGAGCAGCACCTGGCCGATCCGGCCCTCGTCGGCCTGGACGGACGGGAGATCCGGGGCAACGTCCGTCTCCAGGGCCACCCCCTTGTCCTCGAACTGGCGGCCCAGACGAGCCGTTACCGTCTCGACCAGCCGGGATACGGGCGTGGGTTGCAGCTTGAGCTCGAACGCCCTGGCCTCCACCCGGCTGAGCTCCTGCAGATCGTGGACCAACCGCTGCAGCCGGTCGGCCTCGAGGTGAACCTGCTGGAAGGTCTCCGCCTCGGCAGGCAACACGCCGTCGATCAGGCCCTCCATGTAGCCCTGGATCGACGATAGGGGCGTGCGCAGCTCGTGGGCCACGTTGCCGATCAGCTCGAGGCGCAGGGTCTCGGTCTGTTCCAGGCAGGTCGCCATCTGGTTGAAGCTTTGGGCCAGCCGGCCCAGCTCATCCAGCTCCTCCCGTTTGGCGCTGCCGGGCACACCCACGCGCTCGTCATAGTGCCCGCCGGCGATCCGCTGGCTGGCGACCATCATCTCCTGCACCGGCAACACCACCCGGCGGCTGATGAACAGGCTGAGGATCAACGCCGCCACAAAGGCGGCCAGCGTGGCCAGAGCCAGAGCCTCGGTCACGGCGTTGCGAAAGCTGGCGAACAGATCCAGCTCCAGCTTTTCCGAGTCGGCGCCCATCATCGAGGCCATGGCTGCCATGTGCCGCTCAAAGGCTGTGGGCACGGCGAACTCGGTCGCCGAAGCCACCACCACGGTGCCGATCAGGATGACGGCCAGGTACGACAGGAACAGCTTCCAGCTCAGGTGCCGCCGGATCAGACGAAACATCGTCACGCCTCCTCGTCCACAAAGCGATACCCGACCCCGCGCACGGTGACGATAAAGCGGTCGCCGCCCAGCTTTTGCCGGATGTGGCCGATATGGACATCTACCACCCGGTCCTCACCGTAATAGTCATAGCCCCACACCTGCTGCAGAAGCTGCTCGCGGCTGAGCACCATGCCCCGATGCTCGGCCAGGGTCTTGAGCAGGTCAAACTCGATGGCGGTCAGCTCGACCGGCTCATCGTCCACCCACACCTGGCGGCGGCCGGCGTCGATGCGCATGTGGCGAAAGGTCATCACGGTCGCTTCCGCCGTGCTGACTCCGCTCTGCAGGCGGCGCAGGGCAGCCTTGATACGGGCCACCAGCTCGCGAGGGCTGAACGGCTTGGTCAAATAGTCGTCGGCGCCGACCGACAGGCCGACGATCTTGTCAGTTTCTTCCGAGCGGGCGGTGAGCAGGATGACGTACACGTCCGACTCGCGGCGCAGGCGGGTCAGGACTTCGATGCCGTCCATGCCGGGCAGCATCACGTCCAGCACGACCAGGTCGGGCTTGAGGGTCCGCGCTGCTTTGAGGCCCGACGGGCCGTCCATCGCCGTGTGGACGTCAAACCCTTCCTGGCGCAGGTAAGCTGTGACCAGATCGACGATGCTCTGTTCGTCGTCAACCACCAGAATCTTGCTGCTCGGCACTTTCATTCCCTTCCTGCTGATAGGATCGGGATATTTGAGAACGACGGTCATTACCCAGAAGTAGATGGTACACCACGTTCCTGTCCCTGTCAAGTCGGTCGGCAACAGCATGGCTCTGAGTGATAAGGTGCGGCGTCGGTCTTGGGCCCTCTCGGTAACTGGGGTATAATGGAGGGCGGGATCGCCAAGCTGCAGGCCAACGACCGGACGCACGCTGTGGTCACGGCGCTGCGACGCGGGTTGGTGGAGCTGTAAACCCCAGGAGCCAGCCAGGTTGAGTAATGTGAGCAGAATAAACACCCGCCGGCGCATTCGCAAGTTTCGTGACACCGACGAGGCCGACGTCGTTGGGGTTTGGTACCGCTCGGGAATGGCCGCCTACACATATCTCCCGACGTGGCAGGCGATGACGCTCGAACAGGCGCGGTGGGTCTGGGCGAATATCATCCGGCCGAAATGCACGATTTGGGTCGGCACCCTCGACGAGCAGATCGTTGCCTATCTCGCCATGAGCGGGTCGTATATCGACCGGCTGTACGTAGACCCGCCCGAGTGGCGCAAGGGCTGGGGCACGCTATTTGTCAACCTGGCCAAGCAGCTCTCACCGCAAGGGCTGGAGCTGCATACACATGTGGAGAACCTTGCTGCGCGGGCGCTATACGAGCGTCATGGTTTCAAGGCGGTCAGATTTGGCACGAGCCCGCCGCCAGAGTCGGCGCCAGATGTTGAATATCATTGGCGTCCATAGTGCGGCCGGCGGTTGAACAGCAGCGGTGAGCTGCCAATGAGAGGGTCGAGTGAGATTGCAGGCAATGACCAGTCGCCCTTATGCCGGTGCAGATGATCTGCAACAGATTGTCGGCCTGCTGTGCAGGGTCAGGCCAGCGGAACGGATCGCCGATTATCCAGGTCCCACTGACCTGCACGAGTTGCTGTCCTTGCCGGCCGTCCAGGCCAACACGCGCTTGTGGCTCGACAAAGGGCAGATAGTTGCCTTTGCGTTGGTGGACTCGTACAACAACCTCGTGTTTGAGCATCGAGAGGCAACCCCGACCTTCAGGCAGAGATGGTTGACTGGGGGGTGGAGTGTGTCAAGCGCAAGCCGCACGAGGCAGAAGAACCGTTGACCTTGGATGCCAGCTGTCGCGAAGCGGATAGTGACCGGATCGCCCTGTTGGAGCGACATGGGTTTGTCAGACAGCCCGTGCGCAGCCTGCACCTGGCCCGGCCTTTGTGCGAGCCGATCCCACCGCCAACCTTGCCGGCCGGTTTTGAAATCCGAACCCTGAAGGGGCGCGACGAAGTTGAGGAATGGGTCCGGCTCCATCGCGCCGCATTCGGGACAGAGCACATGACGGTCGAAGAGCGATTGGCGATGATGAGCGGCACGGACTATAATCCAGAGCTGGACCTGGTCATGGTCGGGCCCGACGGCCGGTTGGCGGCCTATTGCATGTGCCAGATCTTCCGGGAAGAGAACGCGCGGACGGGGCGAAATGAAGGGTATACAGACCCTGTGGCGACCCATCCGGATTACCAGAGGCGCGGGCTGGCAAGAGCGCTGCTGTTGACCGGGCTGCGGCTGCTCCAGGAGCGTGGGGTGGAAACCGCAATCATGGGAACGAGCAGCGAGAACGAAAAGATGCAGCGAGCGGCCAAGGCGGTGGGGTTTCGCGTGGAATCCGCCACGGTCTGGTTTGCCAAACCGGTCTAGAGGTGTGGACGTAGAGCTGTCATGACACCAGGTTTCAGAGGGGCGAGCATGATAACGATCCGCTGCTATCAAGAGAGTGACGCCGAAAGCGTCGGCAGGCTGATTGCAGACACGTACGGCGAGTTCAACCTTTCTTTCCTGCCACCGGAAGCAAGAGGTCCGTTTCTAGGCCCGTTCCGGTACGCCCGGTCGCCGGAGAAGGCGCATCGAGACGCGATCAGCAAAGTTGTCAGGGCGCCAATGGTCTATGTGGCGGAAGATGACGGCGAGGTGGTGGGCGTGCTGAGAGGGAGAAGGGAAAGGCTGGCCAGCCTATTTGTACGAGGGGACCGGCAGCGGCAGGGGATCGGGCGGAGGCTGGTGGAGCGCTTTGAGCAGGAGAGCGTCAGGCAGGGGACAACGGTGGTACGCGTGGCTGCTACGCTGTACGGAATTCCGTTCTATCTGGCCTTGGGCTACAGGAGGTCAACGGGGGTGCGAACAGGCCGGAGCTTTGAGGGAAGAGGGCTGAAGGTGCAGCCGATGAGGAAAGTCCTGAGGAAAAGCTAGTGCAGGGTGTTCGTTTAGCAAGCGATCCACTCCGTGCCGCTGTGGAACAGGCTGTTTCTGAGCACATAGGACGGCAGTGGACAATAAAAGACGCCAGGGATATGGCAGAATTTGCCTGCCACCCCAGCGCCATCCTTTCGGATGGCTCCTTTTCGGTGTTTGCCAAATTCAGCGAAGCGGCGGATGGATCCGAACAGTTCGAGGTTGAGCTGGCAGGATTGCGGCTCCTGTCTGAGCGCGCAGGCGTCCTGACGCCCAGTCCAATCGGCATTATTCCGGTTGCAGGTGGAGCTATCCTGGTCCTTGAGACGGTCCAGGCCGTCGATAGAGCCCCTCGCCACTGGCGGCAAATCGGACAAACGCTTGCCCGCATCCACAAGATCAAGGGGGATCGGTTCGGTTTCGAAACGGACGGCTATTGGGGGCCCCTTTACCAGGACAATACTCCGATGGGTGACTGGCCAACGTTCTATGCGGAACGCCGGCTGTGGCCCGGCTTGAGGCTGGCTATTGATTCCGGACATCTGCCTGAGGCTGTGATCCGGCAGGTCGAACGGCTCATCGCACGCGTTCCCGAGCTGTGCGGCCCTGAAGTAGCGCCCTCGCTCCTCCACGGCGACGCTCAGCAAAACAACTTTATCAGCACCGAAGCGGGGGCGGTTGTCATAGATCCAGCGGTTTACTATGGAAATCCAGAGATGGATCTGGCGTTTATTGACTATTTTCAAAGGGTGCCGAATGATGTTTTTGACGGCTATCAGGATGAGCTGACCATTGACCCGGGGTTTTGGGATAGACGCGATCTGTGGCGCGTAAGTGGGTGGCTCGCGGCTGTAACGGTCGAGGGTCCATGCCATTTGGGCAAGCTAATCGAGGCTGTTGGAAAGTATGTATAGAAATGGGCACGATGAGCAATTGGAGGGCTAGACCATGAGTTTTGAACAAGCTCCCGAGCTGCCAGCCTGGCTCCAGGCAGAGATGCCGTTCCAGCGCAGGGTCTACCGCGGCGGTCCATACGCCATCCACTTTGTGGACGAGGGCGCCGGCCCGCCTGTAGTGCTGCAACATGGCAACCCCACCTGGTCCTACCTGTGGCGGAAGGTGATCGGCCGGCTGGCCGGAAGCGGGGTGCGCGTCATCGCGCCCGACCTGGTTGGGCTGGGGCTGAGCGACAAGCCGCGCGACGCCAGGCGTGCATACGCTGACCTTTCACGCGGAACAGATCGAGGGGCTGCTCCGCGCGTTGGAGCTCGAGCGGGTGACGATCGCCGGACAGGACTGGGGCGGGCCGGTGCTGGGCCTGGTGGCGGCTCGGAACCCGGAGCTGGTGCGCGGCGCGGTGTTTGCCAACACCGGGCTGGCCGCGCCGCGGCGAGCGGGCACCCTGTCCTGGTTTCACCGCCTGGCGAACATGCCCCTGATCAGCGATCTGCTCTTCCGCGTGCTCAACTTTCCGATTCCCATCCTGCACATGGTGCAGGGCGACCGCAGCAGCATCGGCCGGACCGAGAAGAAGGCCTACCGCTATCCACTGCGCAGCATGCGCGACCGGACGGCGCCGCTGGCCCTGGCGCGGATGGTGCCCACCGGCCTGGATCACCCCTCGGTCGAGCCGATGCGCCGGGTGGAGGCGTGGGCCGGCTCATTCTCCGGCCCGGTGCGGCTGGTGTGGGGGCTGGCCGATCCGATCCTGGGACGCGGGCTTGAAATCGATGCGGCGGCTGTTCCCCAACGCGGCGGTGGTAGAAACGCAGGCCGGGCACTTTATCCAGGAGGAGGCTCCTGAGGCGCTGGCCGAGGCGATCCTGGCGGTGGCGGCGGAGGCGCAGGCAGGCAAGAGAGCCTGAAGTGCAAGGGCGGGTGGGCCGGGGCGATAGGCGGCGATAAAGGCGCTGCGGCGGTATTGGACCTTTTGGGCGATTAAGGTATAATAGGGGGGAGAAGTCGCACACAGAGAGTCGGAGCGATGGAGTTCACCAGGACTGAACTGTATACGCTGCTGAACCTGCATCCCTCTGACAGGCCGCTATGGCTGATCGAGGCCGACCTGAGCGGGGCCAACCTGACCGGAGCCAACCTGATCGGCGCCAAGCTGAGCATGGCCAACCTGGCCGGGACCAAGCTGCTCAGGGCGGACCTGAGCAAGGCCGACCTGAACGCAGCCAGACTGGACGGGGCCAACCTGGTCGAGGCCCGCCTGCGCGGAGCCAACCTCTTCGCCGCCACTCTGATCGAAGCCAACCTGGCCGTGGCTACCCTGGCCGAGGCCAACCTGAGCCGGTCCAACCTGACCAGGGCGAGCCTGAACCACGCCAGTCTGAGCGAGGCCAACCTGGACTATGCCAACCTGGGCGGGGCCGGCCTGATCGAGGCCGATTTGCGCGGGGCCAGCCTGATCGGGGCCAACCTGGGCAGAGCGGAACTGCGCCGGGCCTGCCTGAGTAAGGCCAACCTGACCGGGGCTCACCTGATCGGGGTCAACCTGAGGTGGGCCGACCTGACCGGAGCCAGGCTGAACAGGGCCAACCTTACCGGGGCCGACCTGAGGGGAGCCAACCTGACCGGGGCCGACCTGCGCGAGGCCAACCTGAGCCAGACAAATGTGACCTCTGAGCAACTAGCTGAGGCCAGTAACCTCGAAGACGCGACCATACCCGACAGCACAGAACACACCGAGTCCTCTATTCAGTGGTGAGCCGCAGCGGCAGAACCGGCGCCAACAGAATCGGAAGCTGCCACCGCGTCCTCCTTGGTGCATGGCCATGAACTCCTACAGCTCGCACACCAGCGTCCGGCGCAGGCTGCGAAAACCGCGGCGCTCGTAGAAGGGTAGGGGATCGCCGTCGAACTCCCAGATCTGAACCCGCATTTCAGCCGCGCCGTGCTCCTGCGCCCAGCGCTCAGCCGCAGCCATGAGCTGGGTGGCGGTGCCCTGGCGCCGGAAAGCCGCATCTACCATCAAGCTCTGCAGATAGCCGTAACGGTGCATGACGGTTGCCGGATCCGGCTCGTCCTGGCGCAGATAGACCTCCGCCCCGACGTATTATAATCATGAATTTTATAGTATATTTATGTTTTTCTGTCTTCTTCGGCAACGCGGTCAATTTGCTGCAGCAGCTGCCAGACCACCACGTGGGTGTCGGCCAGGGCGCCTGGGTCGACGTGGGCCAGAGTGTCGGAGACCCGGTGCCAGTGCATAGTCTCGTTGCCGGCGATGACGGCAGCGTATCCAGGGTCAGGGCAATCAGGCCTCGCTTGGTGGCGACGAGGGCGTCGGTGTAGGCAAGTCCGACCTGCCTGCGCAACTTGAGATCGGGCAGCTCGTAGGCTGCCCGGCGGGCCAGCTGCAGCGCCCGTGGGATGTGTCTTGCGCTTGATGATCAGCCCATCGGCGGTCAGATACCTGACCTGGCCAAAGCCCACCTGGTCGAGGATGATGTGAACGGCATCGCTCCCCAGATCGACGGCGTGAGCGTCGAGGAAGGCGGCGGCGCCGTAGGCGCCCACCTCCTCGCAGCCGGTGAAGGCCAACCACACCTCGGTGTGGCTCAGCGGTTCGGCGGCCAGGCGGTGGGCCACGGCCAGGGCGACGCCGACGCCCGAGGCGTTGTCGTTGGCGCCCACGGTGAACGGTGTGAACTCGGCCTGTAAGCACAGGACTGATGGCGAAGAACTGTAACACCGCAGCGACCAGCCCGATCCAGCGCACCCATGACCAGTCGAACAGGGCGCCCAGGGCATAGACCAGGGCGGCGACGGCCATGCTGACGAAGGAGCCGCCCACCAGGACTGCAAAGAGCATGTACCAGGTGATGGACGAGTAGAAGATGGGCGTGCGGTGGGTGTCGAGGTGGGCGCACAGCACCGCCCGGTGCTTGACCTTGCCGGACGGGGACAGGACGCCCACGGCGTTCTGACTGGCGGCCCGGGGCAGCAAGCGGCGCATCCAACTGCCGGCCAGATCGGACTCGGCCAGCATACCCCACGCGCCGAGGGCGCTGAGCAGGGCGGCGACGGCCAGCATCCACCGTTCACGAACGAGCCAGACGAGCAGAGTGCCGAGCAGTGCGGCGAGAAAGGCCAGGACGTAAGGCCGGTAGGTGGAGGGTGCACCCCGGCAGGGTTCGAGACGGACGTCACGGGCGCCCATGGTGCGCATCTGATCGGCCGTGTACTCGGCGGCCTGCCGCTCGGCAGCCGTGCAGCTTCCCCGGGCGCCGATCCGCTCTGACAGGTGACAGATGTGATCGAGTGCTAGCTGGGTGTAATCGTCGAGCTGCGACATCGATCCCTCCTGACCAATAGACAGATGCCCGTCATCTGCGACTTGTGCTCACTTGCTGGAGACGGAGTGATTATAGATCAGTTGCGCCAGATCGGCAAATCGCCGGATTGAGGCACCGGTCGGCCAGTGGGCGCCCGGCGGCGGGCGGCGATTGACGATGAGCCCAAAGTGTGCTAAACTCGCGGGCATGGACGAGGGACGGCGGATCTGCGATTACGAAGGCACCGACTACCACCGCGATTTCTGGGAGGGCCAGGGGCGCGACTACGAGGACCTTGCCGAGCGGATCGCGCTGCGGCGGCTGCTGCCGCGGACGGGCCGACGGCTGGTGGATCTGGGCGGCGCGTTCGGGCGGCTGTCCGAGTTCTACGCCGGCTATGAGCAGGTGGTGCTGCTGGACTATTCGCGGTCGCTGTTGCGCCAGGCCCAGGCGCGGCTGGGCCGAGACGGACGGATTGTGTACGTGGCGGCCAACCTGTACGCGCTGCCCTTTGCCGACAGCGCCTTCGACGCGGCGATGATGGTCCGGGTGATGCACCACGTCGAGGATGTGCCGGCTGCCCTGACGGAGATCGGGCGGTGCCTGGCCGGCAGCGGCACCTTTGTGCTCGAGTTTGCCAACAAGCGCCACCTGAAGAGCATCGTGCGCTATGCCCTGCGCGCCCAGCGGTGGAGCCCTTTCGACCAGGCCCCCTACGAGTTTGCGCCGATGCACTTTGACTTTCACCCGGCGTGGATGCGAGCGCGGCTGGCGGAGGCCGGGTTTCACGTGAAACATCAGCGGACCGTGTCGCACTTTCGCCTGGGCGTGCTGAAGCGGCTGATCCCGCCCCGCACCCTGGCCGCACTCGACGGCCTGTGCCAGCCAACCGGCAGCTGGTGGCAATTGACGCCCAGCGTCTTTGCCCAGTGCCTGTCCGCTGCGGCCAAGGCCGGAGAGCCTGCGTCCGCCGACCGCCTATTCCGCTGTCCGGCGTGCGGCGGCCAGAGCTGGATGCGAGCCGCCGAGGCGCTGGTCTGCCGCGGCTGTGGTCGCCGCTGGGGGATAGAGGACGGCATCTATAATTTTAAGGCGCCCCTGTCCACTTGACTTAATATTGTTTTGTAGTATACTATGAGTGGTCCCAGGCACACCCTGCATCTTGTGGTGAAGGCTGGGGGCCACCGCAATCACTGGCGCTCGTGAGGAGGTTACCGTGAAGATCAGTTGCCTGCAAGAGAACCTGGCCAGAGGATTGGCCGTCGTCGGCCGAGCCGTGGCTACCCGCTCCCCGCTGCCGATCCTGTCCAACATCCTGCTGGAGACCGACCAGGGCCGGCTGCGGCTGGCCGCCACCAACCTGGAGATCGGCATCAACTGCTGGATCGGCGCCCGGATCGAGGAAGAGGGCAGCATCACCGTGCCCGCCCGGCTGCTGACCGAGTTTGTCAACTCTCTGCCGCCCGGCCAGATCGACATGGAGCTCACCCGCCGCACCCAGACCCTGAACCTGAAATGCGCCCGGTTCGAGGCCAACATCAAGGGCATCGACCCGTCCGAGTTTCCCAACGTGCCCACCGCCGACAGCATCGGCGGGCGGCCGCAAGGCGCTCTCCACCTGAAGGCCGACGCTTTCCGGCGCATGATCGACCAGGTGGTCTTTGCCGCGGCCACCGACGAGAGCCGGCCTATCCTGACCGGCGTGCTGACCCACTTTCACCAGGGCGGACTGACCCTGGCCGCCGCCGACGGCTTTCGCCTGTCGGTCACAACCGCCGACGTCGGTGTGGGGGTGGACGAAACGATCAGCGTCATCGTCCCGGCCCGCGCCCTGGCCGAGCTGAACCGGGTCGGCGGCGAGCAGGAAGCGCCGATCGAGCTGATCATCACCCCGACCCGCAACCAGATCCTGTTCCACCTGAGCGACATCGACCTCGTGTCGCAGCTCATCGACGGCAATTTCCCCGATTACAAGCAGATCGTGCCGAAATCGTGGCACGACACAGACGGTGGTCAGCACCCAGGAGCTGCTCAAAGCGGTCAAGGTCGCCTTCCTCTTTGCCCGCGACGCGGCCAACATCATCCGCTTGCACGTCGTTCCCGGCAGCGAGCTGACGCCCGGCTATGTCAGCGTGGCGGCCACCTCGGCCGAGCTGGGCGACAATGTCAGCGAGCTGGACGTGACCGGCATCAGCGGAGACGAGATCGAGATCGCCTTCAATGCCCGCTACATGATCGACGCCCTGTCGGTGGCCGGCACCGCCGAGGTGGCGTTGGAGACGACCACCTCCAGCAGCCCCGGTGTCATCCGGCCGGTCGGCGGGGAAGACTATTTGTGCGTCATCATGCCGATGCACATCACCCGCTAGCATTGGGCTCGACTACCAGATCGCAACCCTCCTGGCCTACTAAGCCGGCCGGAGGGTTTTGTTTGGGGAAGAGGGTGTGATACAATAGAGCTATGCAGCGACTCGTAGACGGTGCCCGCGCTCTGGGATTGAACCTGACGGCCGACCAGCAGGCCGCTTTTCAGCTCTATTACGAGGAACTGATCGCCTGGAACGCAAAGTTCAACCTGACGGCCATCACCGACTATGAGCAGGTGCAGATCCGTCACTTTCTCGACTCGCTGTCGTGCCTGCTGGCCCAGGAAGCCAAAGCGACGCTCTAGCCGGCCGGGCGCGCGGACCGTCGACGTGGGCAGCGGCGCCGGATTTCCGGGCATCCCCCTCAAGCTCGTCTGCCCCGCCAGCCGCTTGACCCTGCTGGAAGCCACGGGCAAGAAGGTGACCTTCCTGGAGCACCTGATCGGCCGGCTTGGTCTGCGGACGGTCACCGCCATCAAAGCCCGGGCCGAGGAGCTGGCTCACGATCCGTCCCACCGCGAGCAGTATGACCTGGCGCTGTCCCGCGCCGTGGCCGAGCTGCCGGTGGTGGCCGAGTATACCCTGCCCTTCTGCAAGGTCGGAGGGTGGGCCATCGCCCAGAAAGGTGAGGCCGGGGCGGCCGAGGCATGGACCGCCGAGAAGGCGATCTCGCTCCTGGGCGGCGAGCTGCGGCGCGTCGTCCCGGTCGAGCTGCCGGGCCTGGCCGAGAACCGGTCCCTGGTGGTCATCGAGAAGGTGCACCCCACGCCGGCCGCATATCCTCGCCGGCCTGGGGTACCGAGCAAGCGCCCGCTGGGCAGGTACTAGCCGAGGGGCAAAGCGACCGGCTTGGGAGCAGGCCGGGCTGGGACGAGCTGAGTCAACGCCAACGACACAGCGGCGATGGCCGTGCCGGCCAGGAAGGTGGCCGTTGGACTGACCCCCACCCACAGGAGCCCGCCCAACCACGGCACCACCAGGGCCGAGATGTGGTTGATCGTCTGGGCCATGCTGACGTTGCTGGTGATCTCTTCGGGAGAGCGGGCGATCTTTTGAAAGTAGGAATCGACCGCAAGATTAAAGCCGAAAAAGATGTTGTCCAGGACAAAGAGCACACACAGGATGGCCAGCGAGTGGATGTAGGCATAGCCTAGGAATACACCGACGAGGCCGAGAAAGTTCCAGGTCAGGACCTCGGCGCTCGCCAAAGCGGGCCACTACCCGCCCCAACTGCCCCGCGGTGTAGGTGCTGACCAGGCTGTTGACGAGCAGCAGCCCCGCCGTCTGGCGGACGTCCATGCCGTAGCGCTCCACCAGCAGGAACAAGGCAAAGGTCAAGAAGATGTGGCGACGGCTGCCCAGCATGAAGGTCAACATGTAATAGAGCCAATACTCCCGGCGAAAGATCACTTTACGGCGCCGGTATTCGCCGCCGCCTTGCCAAGTGCTGCGGATCGAAAAGAGGCTGCCAACGACGACGATCCCGCCAATGACCGCCAGTAGGGTACGGTAGCCCAAGGCCGGAATATTGACCGGCCCGTAGCGGACCCCATCGACCAGGATCCAGACGCCGAGCGTGCCGACCACCGCGGCAAAGGCGGACACGCTGTTCAGCCGGCCCAAGACCTTGGGCGCTTCCTCCTTGCCTACAGCCATCAGCACCACGCTGGCGTTGCTGGGGTAGAAAAAGTGGAAGCCAACACTGGTCACCATCGTGCCCAGGATGAAAAGACTCAGGCTGTCGGACCAGCCGGTGATCACGACGCCCAGCCCGGCCAGCAGCACGCTGAGACCCATCACCCGCATCTCGGTCAGAAGCAGCACCAGGAAACCAAGCACAAAGCCCAGGAGTCCCGGCACCTCGCGCAGCGACTGGACAACGCCGACCTGCGCCGCGTTAATGCCCAGCTCCTCGACGGCAAAGTTGTTAAAGACTGCCTGCCACACGTTAAAGCCCAGATACAGAAAGAAATTGGCAACTACGAGGGTGCGGAAAAGGCGTTTGGTGTCCAAGTGCTAATCGCTCGCTTAGGGTTTTTGTTTCAGTGCTATTATAGCATACAGGTAGATGGAAGGCCAAAAAGGCTGGGCTGCATCGGCCGGACCCGGATTTGACAGAGGCTCTTATAGTGGTATACTACTATGGTTGCATACTACCGATAGAAGCTTAGTGGGATGAGTAGCCGAAATGGACGAACAGATCTTGGCGATCCTGCTGGACCAATGGGAGGGCACCTACAAGAAAGGGCTGCTGACCTTATGGCTGCTGCTGTTGCTGCATGAGCGGCCAATGTACGTGTTTGAGATGGGCCAGGCGCTGGTCGACGCCAGCCAGGGGACGATCACAGCCGATGGGAAGAGCCTGTACCGGGCGCTGCGCCGCTTTGAGCGGATCGGCCTGGTGGAAAGCGCGTGGCTGTCTTCGAAGGTCGGTCCCCGGCGGCGCTACTATCACCTTACCGGGCTGGGGACCGAACTGCTGCGGCGCTTTGTGCGGCGCAACCTGTTGATCTTCCAGGATCCGGCCATCGCCAGCTGCCTGGCCGATCTGTCCAATCCCCAGGTAGGGGAAGCCAGTCCGGAGAATCCAATCGAAAGAGAGGGGTAAAATGCCTACTGCGCTGATAACCGGCATCACCGGCCAGGATGGGTCGTACCTGGCCGAGTTTCTGCTGGGCAAGGGGTACCAGGTCGTCGGCATGGTGCGCCGCACGAGCACCGTCAACTTTGAGCGGATCCGCCACATTCAGAAGCGGCTGACACTGGTGTCGGGCGACCTGCTAGACCAGGCGTCGCTCATGGCCGCATTGCAGGAAAATCGTCCCCAGGAGGTGTACAACCTGGCCGCCCAGAGCTTTGTGCCGACCTCGTGGAGCCAGCCTGTCTTCACCGGCGAGGTCGCCGCCCTGGGCGTCACCCGCCTGCTCGACGCCATCCGCCAGGTAGACCCACAGATCCGCTTCTACCAGGCCTCATCGAGCGAGATGTTCGGCCGGGTGCGCGAGATCCCACAGAGGGAGAGCACTCCATTCTATCCTCGCTCGCCCTACGGCGTGGCCAAGGTGTATGGACACTGGATCACGGTCAACTATCGGGAGAGTTATGGCCTGTTTGCCTGTTCAGGCATTCTGTTCAACCACGAAAGCCCGCGGCGCGGCCTGGAGTTTGTCACGCGCAAGGTAACCGACGGAGTGGCCCGCATCAAGCTCGGGCTGGAGCGGGAGGTGCGGCTGGGCAACCTGGATGCCCGTCGCGACTGGGGGTACGCCGGCGATTATGTGCGGGCCATGTGGCTGATGCTCCAGCAGGATCAGCCCGACGATTACGTCGTCGGCACAGGCCAGACGCACAGCGTCCGCGAATGGTGCCAGGCGGCCTTTGGACACGTGGGCCTTGACTACGCCGACTATGTGAAAGTCGACCCGCGCTTTATGCGGCCGGCCGACGTTGACCTGCTGGTCAGCGACCCAACCAAGGCGCGCACCGCGCTGGGTTGGGTACCCGATGTGTCGTTTGAGAAGCTGGTAGCCACGATGGTCGATGCCGACCTGGCCCGCTTGCAGGGGGAGGAACTGTTTCCCTAGACAGGTGCTAGGAATCGTCCGGCACCGGGGTGAGGGCCGGCGCCGGCAAGAATCTCTACCTCAACCGTCTCGGGGATGACGCTCACCCCGGTGATACCGGCAGGCCTCAGCACCACCGGCTTGACACGATGCACACCCTGGGTGTAGCCGAACAGATCCACGATAAGCCGCACATCGTTCGGCTTTAGCTCGGCCAGGATGGTGCTCGGGGCCGACGAGAATGACCTGCACAACGTTGGGCGAGAAGGCGGCCACCAGGTTGGAGCGCAGGCCCTGGATCTCGATGGCCGCCGTCACGATGCGGCTGCTTTCGATGGGCAGGATCTCCAGGGTGACGGTGACGAACTGAACGTTGGCGATCATGATCCCGTTCGGCACCGTCAGGGTGGTGCGGATCGTCATGTTCTCCGTCGCCCCGGTGACGGACACCGGCTGAGTCATGACAAAGGCGGGCAGCCGATCCAAGACAGAGGGCAAACCGGCCAGCACCACCGTCGACGGCTCTACCACCACACTTCCCTGGCGATAGCCAGAGGCCGGGTCGCCGCGCAGGTCGGGGATGACCGTCACATCTGGCTTGTAGCCTAGTCTCTTGCGCACTCCGGCCTGCACCTCAACCTGTTCGGGCGTCCATTCCAGGTCGGTCACCAGGTCGCCATCGGCATCGCGCGGCACAACTACTACCTGGGCCACGACCGGTTCCCGCGCCGCCGCGACACTCAACGTGCCAGACACGGTCGACACCTGGTCCAGGACAGACTCTGGACCTTTCACGGTTATAGAGTCAGGGCTGATGATCGGATCGAGAAGCTGATAACCTGTCGCGACCTCACCCTGCACGTCGATGGTGACCGACATCGTCCGGGTTTCCACCGCTTCCAGGCGGACCGTGAGCTGGGCAGGGCTGATAGCTTACGATGCGGACCGCCTGGTTATCGATCTCTACCTGCACAGGAACAGGCCCCGACTTGCCCACCTCCACCCCGGCCACGTCCATCGTCGCAGAAAAATCGTTGGACGAAAGGCTCTGCAGCACGCTCTGCGGGGCGCGCACCCGGACGGTGGTGCGATCGACACTAGGCTGAAGGACCACGGTATCAGCAGGCTGACCAACCAGCGTGATCGGCAGGTTGGCAAACTCACCTGTCACGAAGGGATCGGCCTGAAAGGTGGCAACGATCCAGATGACAAAGGCCAGCAACAGGGCCAGGATCACGATCCCCAGCCTGCTCAGCAGGTGTCTGAGGCGTCCGTCCACGGGTTACCGCCTCTTCAGCCTTTCTCAGCAACTTGGCATAGGTCGACGCAAAATGGACCAGAGGGCTGCTCACCCAGCCGCCGATCTGCGCTTGTGCCAGGCAATCGAGAAAATCGTGCGGCCCCTCGAAGGAGGGCATTTCCACGTAGCACCGTCCCACCTCAAAGGGCGCATGGGCATCGCTGCCGGCCGAACCGGGCAAGCCCCAGCGGACTGCTTTCTCACGCGCCCGGCGGTTGTCGCTGGGAAAGATCACCCGGGCGTTCATCACCTCGACAAAATCAAGCCGGTGGTGAATGGCGTCCAGCACCTGGCCGCCCATCGCCTCGCGGCGCACCCGGTCGAGGGGATGGGAGGCCCCGACCAGGCCTCCCTGCTCGTGCACCAGGTCTATCGTCTCTTCAGGTGACAGGCGGGGTGGCACCCACTCGGTAATGAAGAAGGCCAGCAATTCCCCTTCCGTGGTCTTGATCTCCTCGCCGACCAGGAATCGCTCCGGCTCCCGGCGATGAAATTCGAGGGCAGCATCGATCAGGTTGTGATCGGTGATGGCCAGCACGTCGATCCGGCGTCGTTCCATGCGACGCAGTCAGGGCATCAAAGGTGTTCAGGCTATCGGGAGAGCTGTTGGTGTGGCAGTGCAGATCTAGGCGCATGGCTGCATAATCAGCTGCTCTTCCTCCCCCTGTGCGACTTGCCGACCAACCACCACAGTGCCAGGGCCGAGGCCGCGACGCCTAGCACCCCCACTGTAGCGGCAGTTTTGGGCTCATAGGCCGGCCTGGTAAAGGCCGGGACGTTGCCATATTCGGCAAAGAGGCGGCCCCACTTGGTTTGGAGCGCCTCCTGGACCCGCTTGCTGACCGACAAAGGGGTACCAGAAAAAGTCAAAGTAGCCTTGTGAAGCGGCGTAAGACCAAGGGGCAATCGGCGTCCGCAGCAGAAAGCTCTCAAAGGGCTTTAGCGGGCCGTGGTAGATCATCTTTTGGCCGCGGCTGGCAAAGGTCTCGCCGGTGCGGGCGCGCCAGCGCAGCTCGTCCAGGTCCAGGTCGCCCAAGACCTGGATCTGCTTGATGTCGCCGATACCCAACCCTCGGTCGTGAGCCAGGCGGATGAATTCGAGCTCCAGTGGGTCAAATCCCTGCAAGTAGGCCGATACCGCATCGATGGCCACCTGATCGGACGAGGCCAGGATCAGGTCCTTCTCCTGCACCCACATGGCCCGGGGGCCGGGTCCATCACCCACAAAGGTGCCATCCATCACGGCGAACAGGCCGGTGTGGATCTCCTGTTGGATGGCGAGCAGGTCGACCACAGTTTCGTGGATCACCGAATGGGTCCAGTGGCGCCGTTCAGAGAGCAGGCCGCCGAATGCGTTCTTCATGGCCCCGGTGATGGTGGTAAAGACGTGGGTCTTGACAGTGGGCAATTGGACGATGTTCTTGTCCAAGAAGATGGCCGGGATCTTGATGCCGTCGGGGTACACCTTGTCCAGGACCAGCATCGGCGCTTTGGGCTCGTAGTAGACCCACTCCACTTCTGGTTCGTAGAGGTGAACGTTGCGCAGCCCATACTTGTCGGTCACCAGTTTGTGCTTGTTGTTGCGCTCGCCGACGTAGGCATCGACGACCACCGTCCGGTTGTGGGCGGCGATCAGGTTCCGGTAACCATCTTCCAGCAGCGTGCGGACGACGCCCTCCAACTGCCAGGGAGCGGTCGAGCAGGCCGGATACCACTGCTGCCAGGAGATGTTGATCTTGATGAGCGTCTCTCTGTCTTTTGGCAGAGATGCTTCGATAGTTGGCCAGCTTGAGCAGACGGCGGTAATCGTCCAGCACCGTTTCCGGCTGTGTGTGCAACACAGCCACCTGGCCCTTGCCCGGGAAACTCGGATCGATCATGGTCTACCTCTCTCACTGGATGTATACGCCCCACAGTATAACCCAACTCGGGCAGAATGTCCAGTGGCAAATATTGTCCAGAAACTGTGGTTGTGCTATAATAAAGGCAATTGATTGTGATTCGGCCTCTTAATCTTTGGAGGTAGGTCCATGCAAGAAGACTCTATGCAGGCCATAGCCATCCGCAACAGGATCATCGGCACCCTGGTGAAGCGTGCCCGCCTCAAGGCCGGCAAAAGCCAGCGAGAGTGCGCGGAATTGCTCGGTTGCAGTCCCTTTGCCTTCGGCCAGTACGAGCAAGGGCGCTGGGGATTGTCGCTGTCTCAGCTTGAGACATTGGCCCGCCCGTTCAATGTACCACTGGCCAACCTGTGGGACGACAGGAGCGTTTCCCCCCTCGGGTGAGCCGGTGGACGATGCAGCGACGCTCCGGCAGGCGATGCTCCTTCGCCGCAAGATCCTGGCCGTGCAGTTCCGCCAGTGCCGCCGCGCAGGAGGACTGACTCAGAAGCAGATGGGCCAGCTCCTGGGTCGCTCGACAGGGATCATCGGCAGGTACGAACGGGGGGAACGCGACATCCCCCTGGCCGAGCTGGAGGTCGCCGCCGAACGGTGCGGCAAAGCGCTGGCCGACTTTGAAGAGCAGGCCGCAGCACCCGTCCGGGCCGAGGTGAGGCTCGCGTCCCTGGCAGCCACTGAGCGAGCTTGCTCCCGACGTGCGCGAGTTCGTGCTCAAGCCCACCAATGCCCTCTACCTGCGCATTGCCATGTTGCTCAGCTCCATGAAGGCCGACAGCCTGCGCCAGATCGCCGAGACCCTGTTGGACATCACCTTGTGAGAAGGCAAGGGTCCACAAGGAAATAGAGGCACGGAGGAAAGGAGTGCAGGGAAAGACAGGTCTTCCCGATCTGATCGCCAGCCGCCTGTTTCTCGACAACGTCGTTAGCCTGCTATCGCGCCGAGAGCCGGTGGGACTGGCATCTGAAGCACTGTCGATCCTCATCAGGGACCTGGGCGCTGCCGGCGGTTCCCTTTTTTATGCGGCTCGCCCGCCGGTGCGCGTGCGCCGGGGCGATCTGTCCCCAGCCTTGGTCACCCAGGTCGATCAATGGGAAGCCAATGTCGAACGGCGGATCACCGCCGGCTCATGGGAACTGGCCAAATCGGAAGACATCCTGTCGGCCTGCATTCCAGTCAAGGGGACCGGGCAGGTGATCATCTACTGCGCTGCTGTCAGACGCGCAGGAGGTGGCCGGCGCGGTCTCTCTGGCCTTTGCCGAAGGACAGGCCCCAACGGGCGAGCAGCGAGAGCTGCTGCGCTGTTTTCTGCGGGTGATCGGCGGGCTGATGAGTGGGGTCGGGGAGCTGATTCTGACCAGGTCCCGGCTGAGCCAGTTGACGCTGTTCTATCAGGTTGCACAATCGATGGCCTCGACCTTTGACCTGGGCAAGGTCCTGGACGACACCATGCAATTGGCCTCGGCGGTCCTCGACGCCAGCGCTTCGGCTCTGATGCTCGATCGACGAAGAGAGCGGGGAGCTGGTTTCCGAGTACGCCCACGGGCAACTGGGCGACCTGTTGCGCAAGCAGCGCACGCTTTTGCAGGAAGGGATCGCCGGCTGGGTAGCCACCCATGGCGTGCCGGTGGTGGTCAACGACGTGCAAAACGATCCCCGCTTTAGCCCTCTGATCGACACGCAAAACCGGATTTCTCGCCCGATCGGTGGTTTGTGTCCCGCTCAAGATCCGAAACAAGACGATCGGTGTGCTGGAGGTGTTGAACAAGCGCAGCGAGCAGGGCTTTGACTCGGAAGACCTTGGGCTGGTGATCACCACCGCCAACCAGGCAGCCATCGCCATCGAGAACGCGCGGTTGTACCAGAGCTTGAGAGAAGAGCGCGATCGGATCATTCAGGTCCAGGAGGATGTGCGGCGCCAGGTTGCGCGCAACCTGCACGATGGCACGGTTCAGTTCCTGTCGGCCATCACCATGGGCATCGATCACATGGAGCGGCTGCTTGAGTTCAAGCCGGAAGCGGCCAAGTCAGAGCTGGCAGCCCTCCGCGATCTGACCCGCCAAGCCACCCACCAGGCGCGGCTGGCGCTGTTTGAGCTGCGACCGCTCATCCTCGAAACAAAGGGGCTGGTGCCGGCTCTGCAGGCCTATGTGCAGCAACTGGAGGAGAGCGAGGATTTTCAGATACATTTGGATGCCCCAGCATCCCTGCCCGACCTGGACGCCGCAGTCGCACGGACCGTATTCGTCATCGTCCAGGAAGCGGTCACCAACGCCAAGAAACACGCCAACCCGCGCGACGTGTGGCTGCTCCTATCGCGTGAAGAGGACTGGCTGCAGGTGGTAGTCGAAGACAATGGCAAAGGGTTTGACGTCGAGAAGGTAAGCCGCGAATATGATCGCAGAGGCAGCATCGGTATGCTGAGTATGAAGGAACGGGCGGAGCTGATCGACAGCACCCTGGAAATCAGAAGCAGGACCGAAAAGCCCGAAACCGGGACCCAGGTGATCTTGAGAGTGCCTCTGCCGGAGGTTGCCGCCGAGGCCGCGGCTACAGGCTAGAACAAAGGATACCAGGAGGAGTTGTGGCGAATCTAGAAGAAGCCAAGAGGCTCTATGACAAGGGACTAGACGGCTATCGCGCCGGGGAGTACGAAGAAGCCCTGGAAGCGCTGACCCGGGCCAGGGATCTCTACGCCGAGGCCGGCGACCGGAGCGAAGAAAGCGCCGTCCTGAACGACATGGGCGTGGTCTGCATCCAGATGGAGGACTGGGACAACGCCCAGCGATTTCTGGAGGAAGCCTTGACCATCCGCATGGTCCTCCAGGACCGATCGGGCCAGGGCTATGACCCTCGGCAACTTGGGGATGATGTATGCCCGGCAGGACAACACTGAGAAGGCGACTGAAGCCTACCAGCAGGCGATCGCCATCTTTCAGGAGCTTGGCGACCAGGGGAACGAAAAGGCCGTAGCTCGCCAGTTGAGCAAGCTGAACGGAGCCCCCACGCTGGCCCATCGCCTATTCCGTCTGCTGGGCCGGCTGACCGGCGGGCAGGATGAGGAAGAGTCTGCCGAAGAGACCGACGAGGGTGAAGAGGCAAGCTAGCAGTAGATAAAAAGATGCGTATAGGGGCGACCCCACCCCTATGCGCATCGGTTCATCGCGCATTGAGCGCTATTTTTCTTCGTCTTCCCGCTTTGAGGCAGCGATGACCTGCTCGACCAGGTGGGCAGGCACCTCCTGGTAGTGGGAGTATTCCATGCTGAATACACCCCGCCCCTGGGTGAACGAACGCAGATTTGTCACGTAGCGCTGCATCTCGGCCAGTGGCGCCAGCGCCGTCACGATGCTGTTGCCTGCGGCCTGGTCCATGCCCAGCACCTGGGCGCGACGGGTGTTCAGGTCACTCAGCACATCGCCCATGTACTCCTCAGGCACGGTGATGGTGAACTTGTAGATCGGCTCCAGGATCACCGGCCCGGCGGCCTTGACCGCCAGCTTGAACACCTCGCGGCCGGCGATCTGGAAGGCGATGTCTTTCGAGTCCACGGGGTGCTCCTTGCCGTCGAACACCGCCGCTTTGACGTCCACCACCGGGTAACCGGCGATGACACCCTGCTCCAGGATCGACTTGATCCCCTTTCTCGATCGATGGGCCGAAGGTCCTGGATACGTTCATGCCCACCACTTCCCAGGCGAACTCAAAGCCGGTGTCGCGCTCCCGCGGCTCGACCCTCAGGTGCACTTCGGCGAACTGCCCGGAGCCGCCCGTCTGCTTCTTGTGGCGGTATTGTTCCTTGGCCGGGCGAGTGATCGTCTCGCGGTAGGGCACCCGCGGCACGGCCGTATCCAGGCTCAGGCCAAAGGTCTCTTCCATGCGCCGTATGGCGACGTTGATGTGGGTGTCGCCCATGCCCGACATGATCGCCTCGTGGGTGATCGGGTCCTGACGCCACGAAAGCGTCGGGTCCTGTTCGGTCAGCCGGTTCAGCGTGGGGCTGATCTTGACCGCGTCGGCCTTGGTCCTGGGGCTGACGGCCACCGAAAAGAGGGGATTGGGATAGGACGGCGGATCGAGCCGCACCGGCGATCCAATGTCATACAGGGTGTCCCCGGTCTGGGTCTCGCTCAGCTTGGTCACCACGCCAATATCGCCGGCCGGAAGCCTGGTCACCGGGATCTGCTCCTTGCCCCGAACGGTGTAGATCTGGCCGATCCGCTCTTCACCGTCGTCGTGGCTGCGCTTGCACCCGCGAATCGGACTCGAGCGTGCCAGAATAGACGCGCAGGTAGGACATCCTGCCCACGTACGGGTCGGCGATCGTCTTGAACACCAGCGCCGCGAGCGAGGCTGCCGCGTCGGCCTGGAGCTTGACCTGGGCGCCGGTCGCCGGGTTGGTGGCCGGGTAGGGACCCGCGTCGACCGGCGACGGCAACAGGCGGACGATGGCCTGCATCAAGGGCACGACGCCGGTGTTCATTGCCGCCGACCCGACCAGCACCGGCACCAGTGTCCCCTGGGCGATCCGGATCCCGAGGCCGCGCATGATCTCCGCATCAGCTCAGGGTCTCGGTCTCGAAATACTTTTCCATGAGCGCATCTTCGCCCTCTGCCGCCGCTTCGATGAGGGCCATCCGTGCCTCGGCTACCGCGTCGGCCATGTCGGCCGGCACCGGAGCCTCGGCAGCCGCTGCCCCCAGGTAGGCCTTCTGGGTCAGCAGATCGACCACGCCCTTGAAATCGGCATGGCTGCCGATCGGCACCTGGATCAGGACGGCCGCCACGCCAAACTTGGACGCCACCTGATGGGCGACGCCGAGCATAGATCGGCATTGTCACGCTCCATCTTGTTGACAAAGACCAGCTTGGGCAGTTTGCGCTCGCCGGCATAGTGCCACACCTGCTCGGTGCCTACCTCTACACCGCTGACCGAATCGATGACGACCACCACCCCATCAGCCACCCGGACAGCGCTGACCACCTCGCCCACAAAATCCATGTAGCCGGGCGCGTCCAGCGCATTCAGCTTGTGGTCCTGCCACTCGCAGGGGATGATCGACAGGTTGATCGACATCTTGCGCCGGCGCTCTTCGTCGTCCCAGTCGGAAACCGACGTGCCGTCGTCGACGCGGCCCAAACGGTTGACCGCCCCGGTATTGAACAGCATCGCCTCGACCAGTGTGGTCTTGCCACAACCGCTGTGGCCCACCAGGGCGACGTTGCGCAACTTGTCGCTCTTGAACATTGTCATCGGACTCCTCCATACAGCCCTTAAACCTCGTGTGGAGGCTAAAAGCAAGGTTTTCTAGACGCCATATTGTACGGCAGATCGGGATAGATGTCAATTGACACGGCGTAGAAGGCGGGCGTTCGGCTGACGGCCCGCCTGGTAGAAGATGCAGCGCGGAGCCGGCTGCGCCGGGGGCTAGAGGGCCAACGTTCTTGGCAAAAGCAAGCTAAAGTGGATAAAAGTGGATGAAAGTGGATAAAAGTGGGGTTATTATGCTACATATCCACAGCATATAAGAAGTTATCCACATGATATTGGGGATAAAGTGATAGTATCGCTATTTATAGATGAAAAGCATGAGACAGCAGCGGCCAGGGTCAGCCGATGATGTGGTAATCAAGGCAAGAGAGGAGCGGTGGGCAGGTATTCTCCTCGACCTGGGCGAGCCACGAACCGGCCATCGCGGACGATCACCTCTCCCCGCGACAGGACCGTCACCGGGTAGCCGGCGACGATCCAGCCTTCGTAGGGGGTATAGTCCACGTTCTGATGCAGCGACTCGACGGCCAGCGTGACCTGGCGCTCCGGGTCGAAAATCACCACGTCGGCGTCGGCGCCCACTTGCCAGTGTGCCTTTGCGCGGGGCCAGTCCAAAACGCCGGGCCGGCTCGGTGCAGCAAGCGGCCACCCACTGCTCGGGCGTCAGGCGGCCGGCCCGCACGCCGTGGGTGTAGAGCAGAGCCAAGCGGGTCTCGATCCCCGGCGCGCCGCCGGGGATGCGCGAAAAGTCGTGCAGGCCGCGCGTCTTTTGGGTGGCAAAGAAGAAGGGGCAGTGGTCGGTGGCGACAGTGTTCACTTCGCCGGACGCCAGTCCGGCCCACAGCGCCGCCCGGTCCCGCTCGGTGCGCAGTGGAGGAGACATGACGAACTTGGCCGCCTCGAACCCCGGCCGGCGGTATTCGGCGTCGTCCAGCAGCAGGTACTGCGGGCAGGTCTCGACCCACACTGCCTGGCCTCGAGCACGGGCGGCGCGCACGGCCTCCAGCCCGGCGGCGCACGACAGGTGGGCCACCGTCAGCGGCGTGGCGGTGATGCGGGCCAGCGCCAGCAGGCGGCCGACCGCCTCGGCCTCCATGAAATCGGGACGGGTGTGGGGGTGGTTTTCGGGGCCGGTGCGTCCCTCGGCCAGAGCCTTGGCGGTGAGGTAGGCGATGGCGTGGTGGTTCTCGGCATGGACCAGCACCCGCCCGCCGGCCCGGCCCAGCGCCGCCAGCGCCCGCAGCAGCTCGCCGTCGTCCAGCCGCAGCCCCTGATAGGCCATGTACAGCTTGAAGCTGGCCGCGCCGGCGGCTATCGAGGCCGGGATCTGGGCCAGCGTGGCGTCGTCGGCGCGGGACAGGGTCATGTGCAGCCCGTAATCGACGGCCACCTTGCCGTCGGCCTCGGCCCGGCGGGCTGCCAGCGCTTCGACCAGCGGCTGGCCCGGCTTGGGTTCGACAAAGTCGATCACCGTCGTCGTCCCGCCGCAGGCGGCGGCGACGGTGCCGGTGTAGAAATCGTCGCTGGAGGCAAACTCGCCGACCGGCATCTGGAGGTGGACGTGCTCGTCGACCGCGCCGGGCAGGACCAGCATCCCCGCCGCGTCTATCCGTCTCGCGGCCGGCCAGGTCCGCGCCGACCGCCGCGATCTGGCCGTCGAGGATGCCCAGGTCGGCGCGCAGCGTCGCCTCTGCCGTCACCAGTGTCCCATTGGCGATCACCGTGTCGAACATAATATCACCCTCCCTTGTCCGCCACTATACCTGACAACGTGGGAGATGTCAACTCACCTGGAAGATTGGAAAAATGGAGATTGACTTCTGTCTGGATTATGGTATACTGGGAATTGGTGACCGGGCTTACAAAGACGCTCCACAAAGCTCACCACGGCGCGGATACGACGGCGTACCCGGCCGAAAACCACCGGCTTGTTCGACACTGCCTGCACATCCGTCAGAAATCCTATCGCCGTCCCAAAGACAAAGGAGGTCTCTGATGAAAGGGCAAAAGGTTCTCTCTGTCGTGTCGATCGTGGGGTTGCTCCTGGCGCTGGCAGCCGGGATGGCCGGGCAGCCCACCTCCGCTCAAGCGGCAAGACCTGCTCACCCGTTGGCAAATGCACCCGCTGCGGGAACCGCAGCGATAACCCCGGGGATCTCTCCTGATTGGTGGGCCACTGTCCAGGAGACGATCCGCACCTCGGAGTACTATGTCACCTGGCAGGAACAGACCTACCTGGCCGATCTGCCGGCCGCCTACCAGGCTCCCAACCGGGCGCACAACCTGCGCACCTACTTTAGCCCAGACGGCCCGATCGTCATTCCGCGCACCTGGACGGAAGAGACCAACATCCCGCCCTGGCGGCTGGAGATGGCGCTGGCTGAGCTGGGGGCGGGCCGGGGCGCTCGCCGCTCCATCGCCGGCTACGCTGGAAGCCACGGAGAACCGGATCGAGTACCGGCGCGACGAGGTGGTCGAGTGGTACCGCAACGACGAGAACGGACTGAAACAGGGATTTAGCCTGTCCTCACCGCCGCCGGGCGAAGGGGCGCTGCAGCTGGACCTGGCGCTGCGTGGTGACCTGGTCCCGCAGTTGAATCCGGCGGGAACCGTGGTCGAGTTCCAGGACGGCGACGGCAAGCCGGCGCTGCGCTACAGTGGCCTGTCTGTGGTCGACGCCGCCGGCCGCACCCTGCCCGCCTGGCTGTCATTGGACGGGGCCACCCTGTCGCTCGTCGTCGACGACACCGGCGCCGCCTATCCCATCGAGGTCGACCCGGTGCTGACCGGCCTGCCGCCCGATGACGACTGGTCGTACACTTTTCCGTGGGCCGGTGCGCAGTTCGGCGCGTCCGTGGCCACGGCGGGCGACGTGAACGGCGATGGGTATTCCGACGTCATCGTCGGCCTGCCCAACTACGACGGCGGCCAGGACGACGAGGGCCGGGCTTTTGTGTTTCTCGGGTCGGCGGCAGGGATCGAGGGATTGGCTTCCTGGGTCAAAGAGTCCGACCAGGCCGGCGCCAACTTTGGCTGGTCGGTGGCCACGGCCGGCGACGTGGACGGCGACGGCGACACGGAGGTCATCGTCGGCGCCCCCAAGTACGATGTATGACGAGGTGGACGAGGGCGCCGCCTGGGTCTACTACGGCTCGCCCGGTGGGTTGTCGTCCGTTCCGGGAGAGTTTTACCATGCCGGAGTAGACGCCGGAGCAGAATGTGGCACCTCGGTGGCCCCCGCCGGCGACGTCAACGGCGACGGCTACGCCGACATTATCATCGGGGCGTGGGGGCGGTTTAACAGCGTGACGGAAGAGGATGAGGGGTGGGCCTTGGTCTACTATGGCTCCGAGTCGGGGCTGAGCAACGGCTATAACTGGCACGCCGAGGGCGAGCAGAGCGGGGCGAGGCTGGGGTACTCGGTGGCCACGGCAGGGGACGTCAACGGCGACGGCTACGCCGACGTCATCGTCGGCGCCCCGCGGTACGACGACGGCGACACAGACGAGGGGAAGGCCTTTGTGTGGTACGGGTCGGAGGACGGCCTAAACGGCGGCGTGCCCGGCACGCCGGCCAACGCCGTATGGGGCACGCAGGGTAACCAGGAATCTGCCCAGCTCGGCTGGGCGGTGAGCACCGCCGGCGACGTGGACGGCGACGGCTACGCCGACGTCATCATCGGGGCGCCCTACTACACCTATGAGCAGGAAGAGGAGGGTGCGGCCAGGCTGTACCGGGGCTCGTCGACCGGCTTGTATCCCGCTTACGACAACCACGACGAGGGCAACCAGGCCGGAGCCGAATTCGGCCGGTCGGTGGCGATGGCGGGCGATGTCAACGGCGACGGCTATGGCGACGTCATCGTCGGCGCCCCGTACTATACCAGCGGCGAGTCGCAAGAGGGCCGCGCCTTTGTGTGGTATGGCTCGGCAGATGGCATCAGCGAGACGCGCGACTGGTGGGCTGAGGGGAACGCGGTCGACGCCTATTATGGCTATTCGGTGGCCACGGCCGGCGACGTGAACGGCGACGGCTATTCGGACATCATCGTCGGCGCGCCGGGCAAGGCCTCGCTCGCCGGGGCGGCCTATGCCTACTATGGCGCGGCGGACAGCCTGGAGGAGACGGCCGGCTGGACCAAGGCGCAGCAACCTCGAAAACGCCTTCTTTGGCTGGGCGGTCGCCTCGGCCGGCGACGTGAATGCCGACGGCTACGCCGACGTCATCGTCGGCTCGCCCTACTGGGACGGCGGCCAGGCGCAGGAGGGCCAGGCGTGGGTGTACATGGGCTCGGCGACCGGCCTGGAGACCGCGCCCGATTGGTCCAAGCAGCCCAATCAGGAAGGGGCGTATTTCGGCTGGTCGGTCGGAAAGGCCGGCGACGCCAACGGCGACGGCTATGACGACGTCATCGTCGGCTCGCCCGGCTACGACAGCGGTGAAGATGGCGAGGGGGTGGCCTGGGTCTACCCGGGCTCTATGTCAGGCCTGGAATCGGCCCCGTTGTGGTACAAGGACAGCGACCAGGCGGGCGCCCAGTTCGGCTATGCCGTCGGCACGGCGGGCGACGTCAACGGCGACGGCTATGGCGACGTGATCGTCGGCGCGCCCTTCTATAGCTCGCCCGAGGCCGGCGAAGGGTGGGCGTGGGTGTATGAAGGCTCGGCAGACGGCCCGCACTCCGCACCCGATTGGCACGCGGACAGCGATCAGGCCGGCGCCCAGTTTGGCGCCTCGGTGGGGACGGCGGGCGACGTCAACTGCGACGGCTACTCGGACGTGATCGTGGGCGCGCCGATGTGGGACAACGGCCAGGACAACGAAGGCGGCGCCTGGGTCTACTTTGGCTCCCCCCTGGGTCTGTCAGACACACATGGTTGGCGCCAGGACAGCGACCAGGGCGGGGCCAACTATGGCTTGGCGGTCGGCACCGCCGGCGACGTCAACGGCGACGGCTGCTCCGACATCATTGTCGGGGCGCCGCTCTGGAACGGCGGTCTGGACAGTGAGGGGAAGGCGTTCGTCTATCACAGCTCGGGCGCCAGCCTGTACTTGACGCCGGCCTGGACGAAGGAGAGCGACCAGGCGGCCGCTCACTTTGGCTGTTCGGTCGGCACCGCCGGCGACGTCAACGGCGACGGCTATGCCGACGTGATCGTCGGCGCCAAATGGTGGAACGGCGCCCTGGCCAACGAAGGCGGCGCTTTTGTCTATCACGGCTCGGCCACCGGCGTGCACGTCGCTCCCGATTGGCACGCCGGAGGCGGGCAGGAGTATGCCGAATTTGGCACCTCCGTCGCCACCGCCGGCGACGTCAACGGCGACGGCTACGCCGACGTCATCGTCGGCGCGCCGCGGTACGATGAGGCCTATTCTCAGGAGGGACAGGCGTCTGTGTTCTATGGCAACGGCGGCAAGGGCTCCTCCCTGGCCCTGCTCCAGCTTGCGCAGTACCGGAATATTGCCCATCTCGGCCTTACGGACGGCGACAGCTTCAGACTGCGCATCTTCTATCGCAGCCCATTTGGTCGCGGTTAGAGCGCACACGAAATCGAGGCCAAGCCGCTGTCCGTCGTCTTTGACGGACAGGATACCTACACCCTTGGCGGGCAGTGGTTCAACCCGGTTCTTGGTCAGGGCACCACCATGATGAGCCCCCCTGGTCTACACCTGGGCATGGCCTACCACTGGCGGCTGCGCACCCTCTACAACCCGGCCACCACGCCGTTCATGCCGGCCAGCCGGTGGGTGACGATCCCGTGGAACGGCTGGAATGAGACAGACCTGCGCACGATGGGCTCTCAGATTCAGCCTGCCGGTGGTGATGCGCGACTACTAGCCGTAGACGACAGCGTAAACCAGCCTACATACAGGCCGGCCGGAAACGCATAAGATCGGTGCAAACGGGCCGACGGGGGCACGCCCCGCCGGCCCGTTTGGCTGGGATCGTCACGGTCATCAGACCTGACGGGTCGAGGAAGACCCGTCAGGTCCATAACCGATCAGGAAACTTGACAAGGTTGGTCCAGTATGGTATACTCTGGCCTACCCCTCCCCCTAGGGGAGGGGGGTATACGACGGAAGGTGCAGGTGAATGACCGAAGAGCATAAGCGAGAGATCCTGAACCGGCTCAAGAGCGTCGAGGGCCACGTGCGCGGCATCGAGCGCATGGTGGACGAAAATGCCTACTGCATCGAGGTCATCAACCAGATCCTGGCGGTGCAGCGGGCGCTGGACAAGGTCAACAGCATGATCCTGGAGCGCCACCTGCAGACCTGCGTGACGACGGCGATCCGCGGCGACGACGCTGCCGAGCGGGAGCGGGTCATCGCCGAGATCATGGATGTGTTTGAGGCGACGGGCAAGATGTGATTTGCTCTTCTTGGTGTTGCGTAGGCACGCAACACCAAAAAGAAGTTAAGGGGGATATAATGGATACGATCACTTTGAAAATCCCGAGCATCAACTGCGGGCACTGCGTCATGACCATCAAGCGCGAGGGGAGCGCGGTGGAAGGCGTCGAGTTTGTCAGCGGCGACCCGGCGACCAAGACGGCCACCTTCAAGGTAGCCAGCGAGCAGGCGCTGAAGCAGCTCAAGGCGACCCTGGCCGAGGCCGGCTATCCGGCGCAAGATTGACAGATCGCAGGTGGTAGCAGATGGCAACCAAACAGGTAACCTTGCCCGTCACGGGCATGACCTGCGCCAACTGCTCGCTGACCATCGAGCGGAACCTGAAGCGCCTGGACGGCGTCCAGGAAGCGACGGTGAACCTGGCCACCGAAAAGGCGTCGGTGGTCTATGATCCGGCGGCGGTAAATCAGGGCCAGTTTCTTGCGCTGATCCGGGACATCGGGTATGATGTGGCGACGGCCAAGGCCGAGCTGCCGATCACCGGCATGACCTGCGCCAACTGCGCCCTGACCATCGAGCGCACGCTGAAGCGGCTGGATGGGGTCGTGTCGGCCAACGTCAACCTGGCCAGCGAGCGGGCCAGCGTCGAGTACCTGCCGGGCGTCGTCAGTCTGAAGGCGATCCAGCAGGCGATCCGCGACGCGGGCTATGACGTGGTCGTGCCCGGCGAAGGCGAGGCCGCCGAGGATGTGGAGCGCGCCGCCCGCGAGGCCGAGATCCGCGATCAGACGCGCAAGTTCTGGATCGGCGTGGCCTTTTCGGTGCCGCTGCTCCTGCTCAGCATGGCCCGCGATTTCGGCCTGCTGGGCATGTGGGCGCACGACGCCTGGTTCAACTGGCTGTTGCTGGCCCTGGCGACGCCGGTCCAGTTCTATGTCGGCTGGCGACTATTACGTCGGCGGCTTCAAGAGCCTGCGGGCCGGGTCGGCCAACATGGACGTGCTGGTGGCGATGGGCTCGTCGGCGGCGTACTTTTACAGTGTAGCGGTGCTGCTGTTTCCCGGCATCGGCGGCCACGTCTATTTCGAGACGTCGGCGCTGATCATCACCCTCATCAAGCTGGGCAAGATGCTGGAGGCGCGGGCCAAGGGCCGCACCTCGGAGGCGATCAAGAAGCTGATGGGCCTGCGCCCCAAGACCGCCCGGGTGGTGCGCGATGGCGTAGAAGTCGACGTCCCGATCGAGTCGGTCGAGCTGGGCGACGTGGTGATCGTCCGGCCCGGCGAGAAGATCCCGGTCGACGGCGTCGTGGTCGAAGGCCGCTCGGCGGTGGACGAGTCGATGCTCACCGGCGAGAGCCTGCCGGTCGACAAAGAGCCGGGCGACGAGGTGATCGGCGCCACGATCAACAAGCAGGGCCTGCTCAAGTTCGAGGCGACCCGCGTCGGCGCGGAGACGGTGCTGGCCCAGATCATCCGCCTGGTGGAAGAGGCGCAGGGCTCCAAGGCGCCGATCCAGCGCCTGGCCGACCGGGTGTCGGCGGTCTTTGTGCCGGCGGTGATCGCCGTCGGCGCTCGCTCACCTTCCTGGGCTGGTTCATCCTGGGCGGCGTCGGCTTTACGCAGAGCATGATCTACATGGTCGCCGTGCTGGTCATCGCCTGCCCGTGTGCGCTTGGGCCTGGCGACGCCGACGGCGATCATGGTCGGCACCGGCAAGGGCGCGGAGAATGGCATCCTGTTCAAGAACAGCGAGGCCCTGGAGCGCGCCCACGAGCTGACGGCGGTCGTGCTGGACAAGACGGGCACGATCACCCGGGGCAAGCCGGCGGTGACCGACGTGCGTCGACGATAGCCGGACGGCTCGCTACGGAGAGTCCTTCGCCTGGCGGCATCGGCCGAGCGGGGCTCGGAGCATCCGCTGGGCGAGGCCATCGTCGCGGCGGCGACAGGCAAGGGGCTGGCGCTGAGCGAGCCGCACGACTTTGAGGCGATCGCCGGCCAGGGCGTGGTCGCGACGGTGGACGGCCGCCAGGTGCTGGTCGGCTCGGCGCGGCTGCTCGAATCGAACGGCGTGGCCCTTGACGGGCTGGACGCGGCGATGACGCGGCTGGAAGGCGAGGCCAAGACGGCCATGCTGGTGGCGGTGGACGGGCAGGCGGCGGGCGTCGTCGCCGTGGCCGACACGGTCAAGGACGGCTCGGCCGAGGCGATCCGCCAGATGCAGGCGCTGGGCCTGGAAGTGGTCATGATCACCGGCGACAACCAGCGCACCGCCGAGGCGATTGGCCGGCAGGTGGGGGTCGGCCGGGTCCTGGCCGAGGTGCTGCCCGGCGAAAAGGCCAGCCAGGTCAAGGCGCTGCAGAGCCAAGGCGGTCGCCCGGTGGTCGGCATGGTCGGCGATGGGATCAACGACGCGCCGGCCCTGGCCCAGGCCGACGTGGGGATTGCCATCGGCACCGGCACCGACGTGGCCATGGAGGCCGCCGACGTGACGCTGATGAGCGGCGATCTGCGGGGTGTGCCGCGGGCCATCGCCCTCAGCCGGGCGACGATGCGGACCATCAAGCAGAACCTGTTCTGGGCCTTTTTCTACAACGTGATCCTGATTCCGCTGGCGGCGGGCGCGTTCTATCCGTGGCTAGGGCTGCGCCTGCACCCGGTCATGGCCGCCGGAGCGATGGCCTTTAGCAGTATCTTTGTGGTGAGCAACTCGCTGCGGTTGCGGCGAGTGAGATTTTAGATTTCAGATCTTGGATTTTGGATTTTGGCCACGTTTCAATCCAGAATCCAGGAAATGGGAGGAGAATATGAGTTTGAAACGTACGTGGTTGGCTGCGCTGGTTGTGCTGGCGCTCCTGGTGGCGGCGTGTGGCCCTGACATGTCAACGCCAACACCGGGTGGCCAGGCGACAGCGTCTACCCAAGCGCCAACTCAAGCGGCAACGCCGGTGGCTACCCAGAAGGTAGCAAGCGACCGACACGCCGGTGGCGTCGGGCGAACTGCCGGTGGACCCCAACGACTGGCGGGCACTTGGCTCGGCAGATGCCAAGGTCACCTTGATCGAGTACTCGGACTTTCAATGACCTTACTGCGCCAAGTACACCCGTGAGGTGTACCCGCAGATCGTCAAGGACTATGTACAGACCGGGAAGATCCGCTATGTCTTCCGGAACTTTCCCCTGTCTTTCCACAACTGGGCACAGAAGGCTGCCGAGGCAGCCGAGTGCGCCGGCGAGCAGGGCCAGTACTGGGCCATGCACGAAGCATTGTTCAACGGCCAGGACGAGTGGACGGGCAGCGAGGATGCCGTAACGATCTTCAAAGGCATGGCCGGCACTCTGAAGCTGGACCAGGCCCAGTTCGATAGCTGCCTCGACGGGGACAAATACGCCGAAAAGATACAGGCCGACACACAGGAAGGCAGCGCGGCCGGCGTCACCGGCACCCCGGCCTTCTCTGATCAACGGCATATCGCTGTCTGGGGCGCAGGCTTATGAGACGTTCAAGGAGACGATCGAATATGCCCTGGCCGGAGGCGAGGCTCCCAGCCTGACAGTGGCGGCCGACAGCTACCGCAGCTTGGGGGAGGCCAATGCGCCGGTGGTGATCACCGAATTCTCGGACTTTCAGTGACCGGCCTGTGCGTCGGTCGCCCGTGAGGTGATCCCAGAGATTATCAAGCGCTACGTGGATACCGGCAAGGTCCGGTTCGTCTATCGTGACTTTCCGTTGACCAGCATCCATGCCTCCGCCCAGAAGGCGGCAGAGGCGGCGGTCTGCGCCGGCAAGCAGGACCGCTACTGGGAGATGAACGAAAAGCTCTTTGCCAGCCAATCGGAATGGACTGCGGAAGGAGCGGATCCGATCAAGCTCTTTGGCGACTATGCCACCCAGCTCGGGCTGGACGCGACTGCGTTCAACGCGTGCCTGGATTCGGGTGAGGCGGCTACAGCCGTCAAGGGAGACATGCTGGCCGGAGAGCAGCTCGGCGTGAATGCCACGCCCTACTTCTTTATCGACGAGATACCGATCCGGGGTGGGCTGTCGATCGACGGCTTTTCCGCCATCATCGACTATGTGGCCGCCGGCGGTTCGAACGTAGAGATCGTCCCGGTAGGCAATTGGCGCGTCCTGGGCAGCACGCAGACGGCCAAGGCCGCCGCGGTGGCGTTCGTGGATTATGCCGACTCCAAGTCGCGCCAGTTTGCCCTCGAAGTCCTGCCGCAACTGACGACAGACCTACATCGACACCGGGCAGATGATGTTCGTCATCCACCCCTGGACGTCGGGCAAGGACACGCCCAGCGCCCGCGGCGCAGCCGCCGCCGAGTGCGCCGGCCAGCAGAGCAAGGGTTGGGAGATGTACACCAAGCTCTTTGAAGAACAGGAGCAAGTGGACGCAGGCTGCCGATCCGCAGCCGCTTTTCAGCAGCTACGCCCAAGGCCTGGGCCTCGACACGGCCAAGTTCGAGCAATGCCTGAGCTCGCCCGAGACGGCAGTGACAGTCCAGGGGGGCTATGTGGTCGCCATGATGTACGGCGTGCCGGGCGCGCAGACCTATCTGTTCAACAACAGCCAGTCTTTGTCAGGCTCGCCGACCTTTGACGAGTTCAAGACGATCATCGACTCGATCGTCAATCAGTAAGGCATGTAGCACCAGGGGCCTATCCGAGAATTGCCGTTTTCCCGGTTCTCGGATAGGCCCAGTAGTCGACACAGAGGTTCGTGAAGCAGTGAGGGTAATCTCTATCTTGGTGGTGTGCCTGGCGCTGTGGACAGCTCCAGGCTTTGCCATGTCGCCTGGATTGGTGTCGGCCCAGGAATCGCCGGCCATGACCAGCCTGACGATTTCGCTCTGGCCGGAGTACGACGAGCCGGCGCTGCTGGTCATCTATCGCGGCCAGTTCGCCGGGGATGCCTCGTCGCCGCTGCCGGTCGAGTTCCGCATCCCGGCCGAGGCCGGCCAGCCCAGGGCGGTGGCCTATCTGGACGAGCAGGGCGATCTGCTCACCCTCGAATACACAACGCGCACGGAAGGTGACTGGCTGGTGGTCGCCTTTGAGCTGCCGACGCGGGACTTTCAGCTCGAATACTATACCCCGCTGCCCGGCAGCCCGGCGCCCGGCCAGCGCACCTTTACCTACACCTACGTGGCCGACTATGCGGTGGCGACGCTCGACTTGAAGGTCCAGGAACCGCTGAGCAGCCAGGGCTTCAAGCTAGAGCCCGCTGCCGATTCGTCGTGCGAGGAGGTCGATGGCCTGAACTATCACGTGACCACGGCAGGTCCTCTGAAGCAGAATGACACGGCCACGTGGTCCATTTCATACGAGAAAACCGACTCGGGGCTGACCGTCGGTGCCTCCGGCTCGGAGCCCACTGAGACGCCAACGGCGGCAGCGGTCTCGCCGGCAGCGCCGGGGGCGGGTAAGGGGGTTTCGGGCATTCTGATCGCCGCCGTGGCCCTGATCGCCCTGGCCGCCGTCGGGGTGGGTGCCTTATTGGCTGGGCAAGCGCGCCCAGCCGGCTCCACCGCCGGCAGCGCCGAGCAAGCGGCGGCGGGGCGGGCAGAAAAGGCGTCCTGCCCAGCCTGCCGCGCAGGATGCAGGCTTTTGTTTCAAGTGCGGCGCCCGGCTGCGGCCCGACGCCGATTTCTGCCACCAATGTGGCGCAGCGGTGCGGAAGAGTTAGGACGTAAGGGAGGAAAGTGTGTCGTCGCGGATAAAGTTTCTAATCGGTGGATTGGTCGTCGTGATCGTGGTCGTCGCCCTGATCGCGACCAGCTTCTCAGGCTCTACCAGTGAGTACCTGACCATCAGCCAGGTCAGGGCGCTGGGGCCGGATCAGACGCAGAATTCGCGCGTCGCGGGCAAGATCGTCCCCGATTCGGTCCAGTGGGACACCGCCACGATCCACCTGGCCTTTGAGATCGAGGACGAAACAGGCCGGCTGCCGATCTCCTACAACGGCCCCAAGCCCGACATGATGGCGGATGCGGTGGAAGCCGTGGCCATCGGCAAATACGACCCGGCGAGCCAGGTCTTCACAGCCGACGAGCTGTTGATGAAATGCCCGTCCAAGTACGAGGAGAAAGAGTGATCCTGACAGAGATCGGTTATGGCGCCCTGCTGCTGGCTCTGGCCGCAGCGCTATGGGCGGCGATCGCCTCGATCTTGGGGGCGCGACAGCAGCGCCCGGAGCTGGTGGCCAGCGCCCGCAACGCCCTGTTCGTCACGGCCGGCCTGTCCACCCTGGCGGCGATCGCGCTGCTGGCTCTGCTCCTGACCAAGAACTTCGGGGTGGCCTATGTCCATGACCACGTGAGCACCTACCTCCGCCCAGCGTATGTCCTGGCCGCCTTCTGGGCCGGCATGGAGGGGTCGCAGCTGCTGTGGCTGTGGATGCTGGCCATCTTTACGGCACTGCTCGTGCTGCGCCGGCCGACCTGGGATCGGCAGCTGCGGCCCTACGCCATGGCCGTGCTGGCCTTCACCCAGGCCTTTTTCGCGCTGTTGCTGGTGGCGATCAGCAACCCGTTCGAGCTGCTGCCAACGCTGCCGGCCGAGGGGGTCAGCCTCAACCCCCTGCTGCAAAACATCTGGATGATCATCCATCCGCCCATCATCTTTGCGGCCTATGCCCTGTGGACGATCCCGTTCGCCTACGGCCTGGCTGCCCTGATGACCGGCAAGCTGGATGCGGGCTGGCTGCGCGGCGTGCGGCGCTGGTCGCTGGCGGCGTGGTCCACCCTCGGCATCGGCATCCTGATAGGCGCTCTGTGGGCCTACCTGGAGCTCGGTTGGGGCGGCTATTGGGCCTGGGATCCCGGTGGAGAACTCGTCCTTCATCCCGTGGCTGGTGGGCACTGCGTTCCTCCACTCGGCCATCATCCAGGAGCGGCGCGACATGTTCCGCGCCTGGAGCGTGAGCCTGGTGACCCTGACCTTCCTGTTGACCGTGTTTGCCACCTTTGTCACCCGCTCGGGGTTGATCCAATCGGTGCATGCCTTTGCCGAGTCGCCCATCGGCTACTATTACCTGGGCTTTATGGGGCTGACCCTGGCGGTAGCCGATCGGCCTGATGCTGGCCCGCACCCGCGAGCTGAAGGGCAGCGGCCAGTTGGGAGACCTCGTGTCGCGCGAGTTTGCCTTCCTGGTAACCAACCTCCTATTCCTCGGCTCGGCGGGGGCCATCCTGCTGGGCACCCTGTGGCCGACCTTTACCGAAGCGGTGCGGAACGTATCCGCAACGCTCACGCCCGAGAACTATAACCGGTTCATGGGGCCGCTGGGGCTGCTGCTGGTGCTGCTCCTCGGCCTGTGCCCGCTGATCGAGTGGCGCAAGATCAGCGCCGGGCGCCTGCTGCGAAACGTGTGGATCCAGGCGGCCGTCGGCGTCGTCACGGCGGCGCTGTTGCTGCTGTTTGGCGTGCGCGAGGTGTGGGTCGTGGCGGCGTTTGCCGTCGTCGCCTTTGCCGCGACCACGATCGTGCTCCAGTGGGCGGCAGGCATCGTCGCCCGGATGAAGAACGGCCAAGGAGAGCCTTCTCGTGGCGACAGGCCAGGCGATCCGCACTTCCGGAACCGGCGGCGGTATGGCGGCCAGATCATCCATCTGGCCATCCTGCTCATCGTCGCCGGCATCATCGGCTCCCAGGCCTACCAGGACGAAGTCCAGGTGGTGTTGGCCAAGGGCGAGCAGACAGAGGTGGGCGGCTACACGCTGCTGTACAAGAGCTACACCTACGGCCAGCAGGAGGAAAACGGCAACAAGCTGCGCAATGCGGCCGTGGTCGAAGTGTACCGCAATGAGCGCCGAGCTGGCCGTCATGGAGCCGGAACGGAACCTGCACAGCAACGTCGACGGCTCGGTCACCGAGGTCGCCCTGCGCAGCAACCTGAAAGAGGACCTGTACCTCGTCCTGGCCAGCCTCGAGTCCGACGGGCTGGCCGCTTTCCAGGTGATCATCACCCCGATGGTGATCTGGCTGTGGATCGGGGGCGTGCTGCTGATCGTCGGCACGCTGGTGGCGGCCTGGCCTGCTGCCCCGCGCCCGGCTACAGTGACCGTGCCGGCCGGGCGGGAGAGCACCGGCCAACAGGCCGGCAGAGACATCCGGCACAGGGCGGCAAGGAGGTAACGGGGACCGTGGGCGTGGCGATCTTTTTCCTATTGGCTTTGCTCGCCGCCGGGGCGATCGTCTACCCCCTGCTGCCGGGCCGTGCACCGGCTCGCGCCGGCGCCGGTCCGTCGACCGACGGCGAGATCGAAGCAGCGGTCCGCAAGCTGCGCCGGGCCAGGGCCGAGGGCGGGCGCGCCTGCCCCGCCTGCGGCAAGGCCTACCAACCGGGTGACCGCTTCTGCGTCCGCTGCGGCGGGGCGCTGCCGCCAGGCGACCAGAGCAAATCGGCCCTACCCCCGGCAGGGCCGGTGTGCCCATCGTGCGGCGCCGCCCTGCAAGAGGGGGACAGGTTCTGCGCCAAGTGCGGGTATACCCTCCACGACGAGGAGGCAGCATGAAGCGGACCATCCACACCTGGCTGCCTGTCCTCGGTCTGGCCGTCGTCCTGGCGCTGGGCCTGGCTGTGACCGCGACCCAGGCGAGCGCCCAGGCGCAGGGCAGCGGCGTCATCGACGGCCAGGTGGTCAACGGCACGGCCGGCGGACCGGCGATCGGAGCCGGCATCACCGTCACCCTGTACCTGATCCAGAGCGACACCGTAACAGGCACGCTGCCACCTTCGATGACGACGACGACGACAGACTCGGCCGGGCGCTTTCGCTTCGAAGGGCTGGCCACCGACCCGGACATCTCCTACTGGCCTGAGGCCGTCTACCTCGGCGTGCCCTACACGAGCGCCGAGCCTGTCGCACTTGGAGAGGGGCAGGCGACACAGGCCGTGACGCTGCCTGTCTACGAGACGACCGACGACGACAGCCAGATCACCATCGATTCGGGCCACATCATCGTCGAGTCGTTCGGCACCATGCTCAGGATCTCCGAAGCCTACCTGTTCGGCAATGGCGGGGATCGGACCTACGCCGGCCGCCCGGGCCCAGAGGGCCAGGTGACGACCGTCGGCATCCCTCTGCCCTCAGACGCCGTAGGGCTGGCCTTTGGCGACGAGGCCTCGGCCGACCGCTTTGTCCAGAGCGAGGGAAAGCTGCTGGGTACCGAGCCGGTGCCGCCTGGACAGGAGACGCTGACCATCTTTTACTCCTACCATGTGCCGGTGACAGGCAGCTCGGTCCGCGTGGAGCGAAGCTACGACTACCCGATCGCTGCCCTGACCGTCCTCCTGACACAGCCTGGCTTGGCGCTGAGCAGCGGCCAACTGCTGGACGGCGGGTCCCAGACGTTCATGGACCAAGAGTTCGCGGTGTACACGGCGGTTGATCTGGCGGCCGGCGCTCCTCTGGTCGTCGATCTGACCGTCGAGGCCACCGAGGCGACCGGATCGACGACGACAACCGAGACCGGCATCTCCCAGGCAGTCGGGGCAGGTAAGCCCATTACGGACAATCAAGGGCTGCTTCGCGGGCTCGGATTTGGGCTGGCGGGTCTGGCGGTGCTGGGCGCCGTGATTTATCCCCTGCTCACTGCCCAGCGACCCGCTCTCCCTCGGACGCCGTCCTTCGGGACAGGTGCGCTCCGGGCTCCCTACGGTCGCAGCCATGGCCTCCAATCCCCAGGCCCGCCCCTTGCTGGCCGAGCTGGCCGACCTGGAAGAGGCGTTTGAGGCGGGGCAGGTGGACGAAGAGACCTACCAGCGGCAGCGCGCCGAGAAATGGGAGGCGCTCAGGTCGCTATGACCGGGCCAGGAGATCGCCCACCGGCTATCCGCGTCCGCAAGCTGACCAAGGCGTTCGGCCACCACGCCGCCCTGCGGGGCGTCGATCTGGAAGTGGCCGAAGGCGAGTTTCTGACCCTGTTTGGCCCCAACGGCGCCGGCAAGACGACGCTGATCCGCATCGTCGCCTCGCTGGCACGGCCCTCGTCGGGCACCGTCCACGTCTGTGGCCAGGACCTGGGCAAGGAGGCCACGGCGGTGCGGCGACAGATCGGGCCTGATCTCCCACAATCCGCTGCTGTATGGCGACCTGACTGCCGACGAGAACCTGCACTTCTTTGCCCGCATGTACGACCTGCCTGATGCGGCGGCCGCGGATCGACGCCGTCCTGGAGCAGGTGGGACTGGCCTCCCGGCGGCGGGACCCGGTGCGGACCTATTCGCGGGGGATGGTCCAGCGGTTGACGATCGCCCGGGCGGTGCTGCACGATCCGGCCATCATGCTGCTCGACGAGCCGTACACCGGCCTCGATCTCCAGGCAGCCGACATGCTGCGCGGCGTGCTGCAGGAGCTGGCCGCCTCGAACCGGACGGTCATCCTCACCACCCACAACCTGGAGCAGGGCCTGGAGATGTGCGACCGGGCCGCCATCCTGAACCGGGGCAGGATCGGCTGGCAGGGCCGGCGCGATGAGGTAGACCTGGACGGCATGAAAGAGATCTACCGGGACGTGACCGGCCGCTCATGAACTACCTGCGCAAGATCCTGGCCATTGTCTGGAAAGACATCATCGCCGAGCTGCGCACCAAAGAGATGTTCAGCGCCATGTTCGTCTTTGCGGTGCTGGTCATCGTCATTTTCAACTTTGCGTTCGAGCTGCGGGGCGTCGAGCGGGTGCGCGAGGCCGCGCCCGGCATACTGTGGGTGGCCTTTACCTTCGCCGGGGTGCTGGGCCTGAACCGGGCCTTTGTCCTGGAGAAGGACCGCGGCTGCCTGGAGGGGCTGCTGCTGGCGCCGGTGGACCACACGGCGGTCTATTTCGGCAAGATGATCTCGACGGTGCTGTTCATGCTCGCTCGTCGAGGTCGTTCATACTGCCGGTGTTCACCGTCTTTTTCGGCGTCAACCTGTTCGACCTGCGGCTGGTGCTCATCGTCGTGCTGGGGACGCTGGGCTTTGCCGGGGTAGGGACGCTCCTGTCGGCCATGACGGCTCAGACCCGGGCGCGGGAGGTGCTGCTGCCGATCCTGCTGCTGCCGGTGGCGGCGCCGGTGCTGATCTTTGCCGTCAAGGCCACCGCCGGCGTGCTCGACGGCCTGCCGCTGAGCGAGATCGCCCGCTGGCTGCAGATGCTGGTGGCGTTCGACGTGATCTTTCCGGCGGTGGCGTTCATGACCTTCGATTACGTGGTGAAAGAATGAACCACAGAGGTGAGGTAGAAGTATGAAGCGACGAAACGACACGTGGCTGGTGGCGCTCACCGCCGTGAGCGCGGTGCTGATCCTGGTGGCGCTGTACCTGGCGCTGGTCGGCGCGCCGAAGGCCGTCATGCAGAGCGAGATCGGGCCGATATGTCCAGCGCATCATCTACTTTCACATTGCGACGGCCTGGGTCGGCTTTCTCGCCTTTTTCGTGACCTTTGTGGCCGGCGTCGCCTACCTGCGCACCCAGGCGCGCCGCTGGGACATCGTCGCCCTGTCGTCGGCCGAGATCGGCACGGTGTTCATGTTGGGCGTGCTGGTCAGCGGCTCGATCTGGGCCAAGCCGGCCTGGGGTGTGTGGTGGGTGTGGGACGAGCGGCTGACGATCTCGCTCATCCAGTTCCTGGTCTACGTCGGCTACCTGATGCTGCGCAGCACGGTGGACGATCCCACCCGCCGGGCGCGTTTTGCCGCCGTGTATGGCATCGTCGCCTTTATCTCGGTGCCGATCAACTTTATCGCCATCCGGCTGTGGCGGTCGCAGCACCCGCTTGATGTTTGGGTCCGAGGGGGGTGGGCTGGGCCCGAGCATGATGTTCGCCTTCTTTTTCTGCCTGATCACGTTCACCGTCTGGTACGTGACGCTGATGGGGCACCGCATCCGCCTGGAGCGGCTGCGTGACGACGTGGAAGAGCTGAAGCAAAGGGTAATGGGTTAGGAGGAATCATGGGTTATCTCGTAGCGGCCTATGCCGTGTTTTGGGCCATTTCTTTCGGCCTGGTGGCCAGTATCGTGCTGCGCCAGCGCAAGCTCGAATCGGAGCTGCAAGCCATCCGCGAGGCAGATCCCTCTCTTGCAGCCGGGGACAAGGACTAGCAGCCCAGGATGGATCCCCAGAACCTGACGCTGCCCATCGCCTTTGTGGCGGGGCTGCTGTCCTTTGCCTCGCCGTGCGTCCTGCCCCTGGTGCCGGCCTATCTCGGCTACCTGGGCGGGACGGCGGTGATCTCCAGAGAACAGCCGGCGAGACCCCTGCTGCCGTTCATCCATGCGCTGCTGTTCGTGCTGGGCTTTACGGCGGTGTTTGTCGTCCTGGGCGCGTCGGCGACCTTTCTCGGCAAGCTGCTGGTCAGCTATTCGCTGCTGTTGCAGCGGGTTGGGGGTGTGCTGCTGGTCGTCTTTGGCATGAGGCTGATGGGCATCGCAGCGGCAGGGAAGCGCCAGGTGTGGATCGCACTGGCCATCGTGGCAGGCCTGGTGACCCTGCTGCTCAGCGGCAGCGATCCGCTACAGCGGCTGGAAGAGGGCCTGTTGATGGCTGCCGTGGTCCTGGGCTGCGCCGGGTTTGCCCTGCCGATCCAGGTCGGCCTGGCCGTTGCAGCCGGACTCCTCAACTCTGATCTCAAGCTATGATGCCCTGATACCCAACGCCATCGCCAGCCTGTTGATCGCGGTCATCGTCTACTTTTTCGGGGGGACCGACCTTCTGTACGCCGAAAAGAGGCTTGAGCTCAAGCAGGGCCAGCCGATCGGCTACCTCCGCTCGCTGCTCGTCGGTGTGATCTTTGCTGTGGGCTGGACGCCGTGCATCGGGCCGATCCTGACCGGCATCCTGGTCCTGGCCAGCACGCTCGAGACCGTAGGCCAGGGCATCCTGCTGCTCACCGTCTATTCGCTGGGCCTGGGCATCCCCTTTCTGCTGGTGGGGTTGGCCTTTGCCCCTGTCTCCAAGGCGCTGCGCAGGGCAAACCGCTACCTGGGGATCATCGCCGTCGTCAGCGGCGTGCTCCTGGTGCTGATGGGCATCCTGATCTTTACCGGGAGCCTGGGGATCCTGGCGCAATATGGCAGCTTTTTCAACCTGGAGCTATAGAGTACTTGTCGTAGTTGGGCTGGCTGTGGCATTGACGGCCGCGGCATGCACAAACGGTAGCCCTGGATGCGCCTGCCGGCGTCGGCGTAGGCCGCCAGGCTCCGGGCTTACAATTGGAATCATTGGACGGCCGCCAGGTTTCCCTGGCCGACTATGCCGGCCAGGTGGTCCTGCTCAACTTCTGGGCTACCTGGTGCCCACCCTGCAAGGAGGAGATCCCCACCATCGAGAGGGCGTATGAGGCCCAGCGAGGCGCGGGGTTCATGGTGCTAGGCATCAACGAGGGGGAAGCGGTCGAGGTGGTCCGGGCCTTCGCGGGCGAGCTTGGCATCACCTATCCGGTGCTGATCGACAAGCGCGGGGATGTGGCGGCCCAATATCGCCGGCGCGGCCTGCCGCTGACGGTGATCGTGGATCGCGATGGCGTGATCCAGGTTCGACACGAGGGCTATCTGACAGCGGGCCAACTGGACAGTTACCTGTCCGGCCTGCTGCCCTAGAAGGAGAATCGATTGACTGCTGCGCGACAGCCGGTCACGGGCCGAACCCGTGACGCGGTGATCCTGATCGACAAGGGTGTATTCAAGCTGGCCAAGCACTGGCTGGCCTTGTTCAACCTCATCGCCGGCCTGTACGTGGGACTGCCGCTTCTGGCGCCGGTCTTGATGGAGGCCGGCTGGACGGTGCCGGCCAAGGCGATCTATTTCATGTACCGGCCTGCCTGCCATCAGCGGCCGGAGCGCTCCTACTTTATCGGCGGGCCTCAGATGTATTACACCCCTGAGCAGCTGGCTGCGGCGGGTATCGACCTCGATCCCCTGGCCCGCGACATCGGCAACCCGCTGGTGGGCTGGAAGGTCGCCTTTTGCGAGCGCGACGTGGCCATCTATGGCACGATCTTCCTGGCCGGCGTGCTGTACGCCGCCTGGCGGCGCCGGCGGGGACACTGGCTGATGCGTTTCCGCTACTTTATCCCCTTCCTGGTACCGATGGGAATCGACGGCACGCTGCAACTGTTCGGTGTGTACGAAAGCAACTGGTTGTTGAGGAGCATCACCGGGGCCATCTTTGGCTTTGGCGCAGTGCTGTTCGCCTATCCGTACCTGGACGAAGCGTTCGCCGACGTGCGACGGACGATCAACTACAAGCTGCACCTGGAGTAGCTGCGGGCCGCAAGGCGCACCGCTGAACCAGAGCGCGACGTGGGCAGTTATCATAGCAGGGAGGCCCTATGAAGATCAAGCAGACCACCGACCTCATCAAAGAGAATGTGGCCAGGGTGATCGTCGGCAAGGACGACGTGATCGAGCTGTGCCTGGTCGCCCTGCTGTGTGAAGGCCACGTCCTGCTCGAAGACGTCCCGGGCATCGGCAAGACGACCCTGGCCAAGGCCCTGGCCCGCAGCATCGGCTGTAGCTTCAGGCGGATCCAGTTCACTCCCGACCTGCTGCCCAGCGACGTGACCGGCATCCTCTACTTTAACCAGAAGAAGCAGGAGTTCGAGTTCCGGCAGGGGCCGATCATGGCCCAGGTGGTGCTGGCCGACGAGATCAACCGGGCCACCCCTCGCACGCAGAGTGCGCTGCTGGAGGCGATGCAGGAGCGGCAGGTGACCGTCGACGTGGAGACGATGCCTCTTCCCCGGCCTTTTGTGGTGTTGGCCACCCAGAACCCGATCGAGCTGGAGGGCACCTTCCCCTTGCCCGAGGCGCAAGTAGACCGGTTCCTGATGAAGGTGGCCCTGGGCTACCCCAGCGAACCGGACGAAAACGCCATCCTGCTCCGCTACGAGCGGGAGGATCCCCTGGAAACGCTGGCGCCGGTGGTCCAGGCAGCAGACCTGCTGGCGATGCAACAACAGGTCAAAGAGGTCCTGGTCGAGGAATCGGTGCGCGACTATATCGTCAAGGTTGTGCGCGCCACCCGCGAGCACGCGGCCGTCGAGCTGGGGGTCAGCCCGCGGGGCACCCTGGCCCTGTACAGGACGGCCCAGGCGTTGGCCGCCCTGCGCGACCGCCAGTTCGTCATCCCCGACGACGTCAAGTACCTGGCTCCGCCGGTGCTGACCCACCGCATCATCATCAGCCCTCAGACCCGCCTGCGGGGCCGCCGGCCCGAAGAGGTGATGGCCGAGATCGTCGAGACGGTGCCGGTTCCCGTCGAGAAATGACGGCGGTCCGTTTCGATCCCAGGCCGACGTCCGATGTTTAACCGGTACTGGATCTACCTGGCCCTCTTTCTGATACCGCTGGCCTTTGCCCTAGGCATGCGGGCGCCGCTCGTCATTTCGGCCCTGTTGCTGACGATCATCCCGATCGCCTGGCTGTGGAACCGCCTCAGCCTGAGACGGCTCACCTATCAGCGCACCTTCGGCGAGCACCGTGCCTTCCCGGGCGAGATCGTGGACGTGACGCTGCGCGTCACCAACCAGAAGCTGCTGCCCCTCGGCTGGCTGTTGGTCGAGGATCAGTGGCCGCCGGCCCTGCCCCCGGAGGAGGGCCGCCTCTTTCTTTCGCCCGGTGGCCAGGTCGGTTACTGTCTCAACGCCTTCTCGATCCGCTGGTTCGAGCGGATCAACCGCCGCTATCGAGTCCGTTGTACCCGGCGCGGCTTTTACCCGTTCGGCCCGGTCCGCCTGGCGTCGGGCGACATCTTTGGCCTGTTCCGCCAACAGGCCAAGGACGATCACCTCGACTGGCTGATCGTCTATCCCCGCGTGCTGCCGCTGGAAACCCTGGGCTTTCCTCCCAAAGAGCCGTTCGGCGAGGTCAAGGCGACCTGGCGGCTGCTTCGAGGACCCCAGCCGGGCGGTCGGGCATCCGCGATTACCAGCCCGACGATGCCTTTCGCCACATCCACTGGAAGGCCTCGGCGCGGCGCCAGGAGCTGCAGGTCAAGGTCTACGAGCCGACGACCAGCCACAACCTGGTTGTCTTTCTCAACGTCACCACGATGCCCAAACACTGGCAGGGGATCAAGCCGCTGCTCCTGGAAAAGACGATCAGTGTGGCGGCGTCGATCGCCAACTATGCCTTCGAACAGCGCTATGAGGTAGGCGTCGTCGCCAACGGCTGTATTCCCCACTCGGACCAGCCGATCAAGGTGCTGCCCAGCCGCCGCCCCGACCAACTGGCCCGTGTCATGGAGGCCTTGGCGGCCGTGACCAGCTTTGCCACCTCGTCGATCCAGGTGCTGCTGCTGGCAGAGAGCCCACGCCTGCCGTGGGGCTCGACCCTGGTCGTCGTCACGGCGGTGATCACCGACGAGCTGCTCGATGCGCTGCTCCGCCTGCACGAGGCAGGCCGCCGCCTGGTGCTCGTGTCGCTCGAAGAGGAGCCGCTGACCCAGGAGCTGCCGCCGGCTATCGAGCGCGGCACCTATCACCTGCCGGTCAGCCAGCTTCCCCTGCGACGACAAGCTCCTGGGCGCCACGGACGAAGAGGCAGAATGGATCCCCGACTTTGCACCTCCCATCCATTTCGGCGGAGGCAGTAGATGAGCGTCCAGTCACCTGCCGCCGCCTCTTCAGTTGGAACAGGCCCTGCCCATTCAACCTGGGCTGAAAACAGCCGCCGTGAGATGATCTACGTCGCCCTGGCCGCCGCCGAGATGTGCTGGGTGACCCCCACCTTTGCGGCCCTGAGCCCGGAGACACTCCGCCACCGGCCGCTGCTGCTGTGGCTGGGCATGTTGATCCTGCTGCTTGGCTTTTTCTACCTGTACCGGGCGCTGGCCCGGGCCAACCTGTCCCTTGCACTGCAGCAGGGCCTGCTGGTGGTCGCCCTGCTGCTCAGCATCTTCCTGATAGTCCGCTATCACGTCTACGGCGGCCTGGCCTTTCACGGCGCGGAATGGATCAGGTATGTCTGGAAGCGCTTGACCTCCATTACAGTTCTTCTGCCCGAGATGCTCGCCAGTCCTGGCCTTGGTCTATCTCTGGGCGCGGGGCATCCACCTGGCCCGGCGCAGCATCTCGGTTGACAGCGTGGGTTTCAGCTTTCGCGCCGGCATCATCATCCTCATCTGGTTCGGCCTGGGCCTGACCCTGATCACCGGCCGGGAGATGACGCCCTTTGTCATCCCCTACTTTTTCTTTGCACTGACCGCCATCGCCCTGGCCCGCATCGAGGAGACCAGCCAGCTTCCAGGCGGCAGCCGGGCCCACTTTAGCGGCTACTGGGTCGGCTGGTCGGTCGTGGCCGTGGCGGCGCTGGTGGCGGTGGGGATGGTTGTGGCCGTCTTTTTCTACGGCGGCAGCCTGGAACAGGTCCTTGGCTGGCTGTCGCCTGTCTTAAACCTGCTGCTGCTCCTGGTCTACAACCTGGCGCTGTGGCTGCTGGAGGCGATCTGGTGGCTCATATCACGGATCCCGATCGACTGGGGGGCATTGAAGAGGTCTTTCGACAGTCTATCCATTCAGCTTCGCAGCGCCCTCGATGACTTGAACCAAGCTTCTGTTGAGCCCAGCCCTGCCGCCGAGCGCGCCTTCCACCTCAGCGCCAACGTCGTCCTGATCGTCGTCCTGATCGCGCTGGTCCTGCTGTTTACCTGGTACCGCCGGCGGCGAGCCCGGGCCCAGGGAGCCGACGAAACGCACGAATCGCTGCTGTCGGCCGGCGCGCTGGGCCGCAGCCTGGCCGACCTGCTCCAGGCCGGTCGCCAGCGGCTGGGCGACATGGCCGGTCGGGTCCTGGGCATCCAGTTCCTGTCGGCCATCTCGATCCGGCGCATCTACGCCAACCTGGTGCGCCTGGCGACGGAGCAGGGTTACCCGCGCGCTTTGGCCCAGACGCCGTACGAATACCTCGTCACGCTACGGCAGGCCCTGCCCGGCAGCGAGGCCGAGACGGCGCTGATCACCAACGCCTACGTCAACGCCCACTATGGCAAGCTGCCCGACAGCCTCGAGGAGCTGCGACAGATCCGCGATGCCTGGGACCGGGTGCGCGGCCAACAGGCCCGGGAAAAGCCGGCACCCCAACATTGACGCGCGCTGCCGCAAGGTGTCTCTGACTTTGTCCACTCGCAGCGCTGGCGGCCTGGTGGACAAGGATTTCGCCCTGGCAACCAAGATCGAGACCGTACTGGCCCTAGACGTCTGATCCTACGCCAGGCATGGCCATCTCGCGACCGTCACGTCGTCAGGATCTTTTCGATCTCGGCCAACTCCTCGTCTGCGAATGCCAGATTGTTCAGGGTCGCGACATTGTCCTCGACCTGGCTCACGCTGCTGGCGCCGACGAGCACCGAGGTCATGCCCTTGTGGCGCAGCACCCAGGCCAGGGCCATCTGGGCCAACGTCTGGCCGCGCGCCTGGGCCATCTCGTTCAGCTTGCGGACCTTGGCCAGCTTGTCCTCGGTGATGTTGGCCGGCCGGAGAAAGCCGTGCGGCTTGGCGGCCCGCGACCCGGCGGGGATGCCGTCCAGGTACTTGTCGGTCAGGAGCCCCTGGGCCAGCGGGGAGAAGACGATGCAGCCGATCCCCTCCTCGTCCAGCACGTCAAGCAGCTCGTCCTCGATCCAGCGGTTGAACATGTTGTACGACCGGCTGGTGGATCAGGCACGGCGTGCCCAGCTCGCGCAGGATCGGCGGCCGCCCGGCGCGTCTGCTCGGCGTCGTAGGAGGAGATGCCGGCATACAGCGCCTTGCCCTGGCGGACGACGTGGTCGAGGGCGCCCATCGTCTCTTCCATCGGCGTCTCGGGGTCGGGGCGGTGGTGGTAAAAGATGTCCACGTACTCCAGCCCCATCCGCTTCAGGCTCTGGTCGAGGCTGGCCACCAGGTACTTGCGCGAGCCCAGGTCGCCGTAGGGGCCGGGCCACATGCCCCAGCCGGCCTTGGTGGAGATGATCAGCTCGTCGCGGTAGCGGGCCAGGTCCTGGCGGAGGATCCGGCCAAAGTTCTCCTCGGCCGAGCCGGGCGGCGGGCCATAGTTGTTGGCCAGGTCAAAGTGGGTGATGCCCAGGTCAAAGGCGCGGAGGATCATCGCCCGGGCGTTCTCCAGGGTGTCCACGCCGCCAAAGTTGTGCCACAGCCCGAGCGACACGGCCGGCAGCTTCAGGCCGCTGCGGCCGCAGCGGTTGTAGCGCATGGCGTCGTAGCGGGTATCGGCTGGTAGATAGGTCACGGGTTCCTCCTGTATGTTATTCGGGCCTCTGCTCGGCGGTGAGCCTGAACAGCACGGCGCCGTCGGGGCAGAGAAACGTTATCTCCTGCGGGCCGCTTCCGCCCAGGTTGCGCAGGTCGCCGCCGCAGCGGACGGCTTCCATGGCCGGAGATATGCCAACTATATCACAGGCCTGGGATTTCGTCAATCGACTCACAACGGTCTGGTCTCCAATTGACGCCAGGGGAGCCGTCTATTATAATGGAGGGGACACAGATCCGTCAGGAGGTCCCATGACCATCGAACGTTACGCAGCCGTTACCCTCAAGGGTGAGCCTATGACCGTCATCGGCCCCAAGCTCGAGGCCGGCGACAAGGCGCCGAATGCCACCCTCGTGGCCAACGACGGCAGCACCGTATCGCTCGACGATTATGCCGGCAAGCTGCGGCTGATCAGCGTCGTCTATTCGCTCGACACCGGCCTCTGCGATCTACAGACCCATCGCTTCAACCAGGCGGCAGCCGACCTGGGCCCCGACGCGGTGGTGCTGACGATCAGCGTCGACCTGCCGTTCGCCCAGAAGCGCTGGTGCGGCGCGTCCGGCATCGACGGGGTGATCACCCTCAGCGACCACCGGCTGATGAGCTTTGGCAACGCTTACGGCACGCACATCAAGGAGCTGCGCATGGAGCAGCGGGCGATCTTTGTGATCGACAAAGAAGGGATCGTCCGCTACGCCGAGTATGTGCCCGAAGTCGCCCAGCATCCCGACTATGACAAGGCGCTGGCCGTGGCGAAGGCGCTCGGCTGATTCGTTTGAGAGGCCGTTATGACCCTGATCCTGGGCATCGAAACGTCGTGTGACGAAACAGCCGCAGCGGTGGTCGCCGATGGGCAGACCATCCGCAGCAACGTCGTCGTGTCACAGATCGACATCCACCAACGCTACGGCGGCGTGTTCCCCGAGGTGGCCTCGCGGCAGCATGTGCTGAGCATCCTGCCGGTGATCGACCAGGCCATGGTCGATGCGGAGGCCGACTGGGACAACCTGGACGCGGTCGCCGTGACCCACGGCCCCGGTCTGGCCGGCTCGCTGCTGGTGGGGGTCAACGCCGCCAAGGGGCTGGCCTGGGGACGTGGGCTGCCGCTGGTGGGCATCAACCACATCGAGGCGCACATCTACGGCAACTGGCTGGCCGACGGGCCGCCGCCCGAGTTTCCGCTGGTCTGCCTGGTCGTGTCTGGCGGGCACAGCGAGCTGATCTGGATGACCGGGCACGGCCAGTATCGCCGCCTGGGCGGCACGCTGGACGACGCAGCCGGCGAGGCGTTCGACAAGGTGGGGCGGCTGCTGGGCCTGCCCTATCCCGGCGGGCCGAGCATCCAGAGGGCAGCCCGCGGCGGCTCGCCGGCGGCGTTCAAGCTGCCCCGCGCCTGGCTGCCGGGCAGTTACGATTTCAGCTTTTCGGGGCTCAAGACGGCGGTGCTGCAGATCGTGCAGAAGTACCAGCCCGGAGGACGAGGGCCTGCCAGGCCGGCAAAACAGCGGGCGAGCCGGCGCTCCAACCGCTGTTGATGCGGATGCTGCCGGTGGCCGACCTGGCGGCCGGCTTCCAGGCGGCCGTGATCGATGTCCTGGTGACCAAGACGGTGCAGGCGGCCCAGGATCTCGCTGCCGAAGACCGTGTTGTTGGCCGGCGGCGTGGCGGCCAACGAGCTTTTGCGGGCCGAGATGGTGCGCAACAGCCCGGTGCCGGTGCGCTGTCCGCCGCTGGAGCTGTGCACCGACAACGCCGCCATCGTCGCCACCGCCGGGTTCTTCCGCTTCCAGGCCGGCGAGCGGTCCGGCTGGGACCTGGACGTCGTGCCCGGCCTGCGCCTGGCGACGAGCAGGAGGGCCGGCCAGTTCAGGACTCCTTCCCAACCCCTGCGCTTTGACAAATCGAGACAAAGCGGGTAAGATCGGGCGCGTACCCATAGGGGGTATCCAGGGAAAGGATGCAAGGATGGAAGCCGGAGAGATCACCAACCGCTTGAGGCGGGTCGAGGGCCAGGTGCGGGGCCTGCAGCGGATGATCGAGGAGCAGCGCGACTGCGAGGCGATCCTGACCCAACTGATGGCCGTCCGTGCTGCCCTGGACAGGGTCGGCCTGCTCATCGCCGACAACTTTGTCCAGGATTGTGTGCTGACCACCGACGGCGAATTGGCCCGCGAGCGGATGGGCCGCGTGTTGGAGCTGGTCTTTTCCCGCTTTTCGCTCCCGATGGCAGCGGCAGAGACACCCGAAGCGAGATTTTGAACCAATCCAGGAGAACCCAGATCATGACCAAGCCGATTGAAGTGACCGATGCGACCTTTGAAGAGACCGTGCTCAAGGCAGAACTGCCGACGTTGTGTAGACTTTTGGGCGGTATGGTGCATGCCGTGCAAGATGATCGCCCCGCTTGTGGACGAGATCGCGGCAGAATACCAGGACAAGCTCCAGGTGGCCAAGCTGGACGTGGACCAAAATGCCCAAACGGCGCTGCAGTACGACGTGATGAGCATCCCGACGTTGATCGTCTTTAAGAACGGGGAGGCGGTGGAACGGATCGTGGGCTTGATGACCAAGGCCGAGCTGCTGTCCAAGATCATGCCCCACCTGGCCGAGCGTCTTAGGCGGCCTGCAAGGGGACGATCCCCGATTTGACAGATTTGGCGAGTTGTGGTATTGTCTCGCCCACAAAGTGAATAGAGCAACGACTGCGATCAGGAATAGTAGTCGCCGAAGCGAGGTTCAGAGAGTCGGGGGGTGGTGGAAACCCGATACCAGCGCCGGCGGTGAATGGGCCTGGGAGTCGCCCGCCGAACACCCCACCGGGGTCAGTAGTCCGGGCCGGAGACGCCACCGTTATCAGGGCTGAGGGTATCGCTTCCTTTCGAGGAGGCTGTACCTGCACAGAGTGAGGCTGGCCTGTGTCCAATCCGCCGTCACCGGCGGATTTTTTTTTGGAGCGATGCAGCCGGCCTAAGTGAGGTGGCACCACGGGTGTCTGTGCATGGCATAGAGACGCTCGCCCTCTGATGAGGGTGGGCGTCTTTTTGTTTTTGACGAAGTGAGGAGGTGAAGATGGAACGCAAGAGGATATTGACCGGCGACCGGCCGACCGGCAAGCTGCACCTGGGCCACTATGTCGGCAGCCTGAAGAACCGGGTGCAGTTGCAGGACGAATACGACTGCTTCTTCATCATCGCCGACCTGCACATGCTGACCACCCGGCCGGAGAAGGAGCGGATCGACCAGGTGCGCCCAGAACATCCGCGACATTGTGCTCGACTACCTGGCGGTGGGCATCGACCCGGAACGGAGCACCATCTTTGTCCAGTCGGCGGTGCCCGAGACGTACGAGCTGAACCTGCTCTTCGAGATGCTGGTCACCGTGCCGCGCCTGGAGCGGCTGCCCAGCCTCAAGGAGATGGCCCGCGACGCCGACCTGGACACCATGCCCTTCGGGCTGCTCGGCTACCCGGTGCTGCAGGCCGCCGACATCCTGCTGCCGCGGGCGCACCTGGTGCCGGTGGGCAAGGACAACGAGGCGCACGTCGAGGTCACCCGCGAGATCGCCCGCCGCTTCAACCAGCTGTACGGCGAGGTGTTTCCCATCCCCGACGTCGATGATCGGCGATGTCCCGACGCTGGTCGGCACCGACGGCCAGGCCAAGATGAGCAAGAGCCTGGGCAACGCCATCTACCTGTCCGACGACGCCGAGACGGTGAAGCGCAAGGTGGCGGGCATGTACACCGACCCGGCCCGCATCCGGGCCGACATCCCCGGCCGGGTGGAGGGCAACCCGGTGTTCGTCTACCACGACGCCTTCAACCCCGACGTGGACGAGGTGGACGACCTGAAGGAGCGCTACCGCCAGGGCAAGGTGGGCGACGTGGAGGTCAAGCGCAAGCTGGCGCGGGCGCTCAACGCTTCCTGGACCCGATGCGCGAGCGGCGGGCGGGCTACGAGGCCACGCCCGGGCTGGTGGACGACCTGCTGGTCGCAGGGCACACGCCGCGCGCGGGCCATCGCCCAGGAGACGATGGAGATGGTCCACGATGCAATGGGCCTGTACGGCCGCAATGCTAAGCCGAGGCCCTGCATCTGACGCGGCCGACGTGCAAGCTCAGGTCTGTGATTGACAAGTCAGTCAAAATGGAATGATCCAAAATACCAAAGAAGGAGAAAACGAAGATGAGTCGCAATGGCAACAACCGCATAACACTGTCCGAAGATCGTATCCCAAAGGCGTGGTACAACATTACGGCCGACGTGCCGGTGACCTTTGCCGCCGGTGCTGCACCCCGGCACCGGCCAGCCGATCGGCCCGGACGACCTGGCGCCGCTCTTTCCGATGGCGCTGATCGCGCAGGAGGTGAGCACCGAGCGCGTACATCGAGATCCCGGAGCCGGTGCGCGAGGTGTACAAGCTGTGGCGGCCCACGCCGCTGGTCCGCGCGCGCCGCCTGGAAAAGGTGCTGGACACGCCGGCCCACATCTACTACAAGTACGAGGGCGTCAGCCCGGCCGGCAGCCACAAGCCCAACACCGCCGTGGCGCAGGCCTTCTACAACAAGCAGGAAGGCGTCAAGCGGATCTGCCACCGAGACCGGCGCCGGGCAGTGGGGCTCGGCGCTGGCCTTGGCCTGCCAACTTGTTCGGCCTGGAGTGCAAGGTCTTCATGGTCAAGGTCAGCTACCAGCAAAAGCCCTACCGCCGCTCGATGATGCAGACGTGGGGCGCGACGGTGTCGGCCAGCCCCAGCGACGAGACCGAGGCGGGCCGCAGCATCCTGGCCGAGGATCCCGACTCGCCCGGCAGCCTGGGCATCGCCATCAGCGAGGCGGTCGAGGTGGCGGCCACCAGCGGCGGCGACACCAAGTACTCGCTGGGCAGCGTGCTCAACCACGTGCTGCTGCACCAGACGGTCATCGGCCAGGAGGCGCTGCGAGCAGATGGAGATGGCCGGCGAGTAGCCCGACGTGGTCATCGGCTGCGTGGGCGGCGGCTGCAACTTTGCCGGGATCGCCTTCCCCTTCCTGCGCGAAAAGCTTGTCAACGGGCAGCGAAGACGCGCTTCGTGGCCGTCGAGCCGACCGCCTGCCCGTCGCTGACCCGAGGGCGTCTATGCCTACGACTTTGGCGACACGGCCCAGCTGACGCCGCTGGTCAAGATGTACACCCTGGGCCACACCTTCGTGCCGGCCGGCATCCACGCCGGCGGGCTGCGCTACCACGGCATGGCGCCCGCCTGTGTCCGCCCTGTACGACGCGGGCTATATCGAGGCGCGTGGCCGTACCATGCAGAACCCGGTGTTCGAGGCGGCGATGCAGTTCGCGCGCGACCGAAGGGCATCATCCCGGCGCCCGAATCGGCGCACGCCATCCGGGCGGCGATCGACGAGGCGCTGGAGGCCAAGGAGGCGGGCGAAAAGCGGGTGATCCTGTTCAACCTGAGCGGCCACGGCCACTTCGACCTGGGCGCCTACGACAGCTACCTGGCCGGCAAGCTGACCAATCACGAGCATCCCCAGGACGAGATCGAGGAGGCGCTGGAGCACCTGCCGAAGGTCGGGTAGGCTCAATCACACCACGGCTGCAAGCCCATTGACTACACCGCAGAGTGTGGTATAATACCGATCATCCTTACCCGGCATGTGCCGGGTATGGATGATCCCCTACAGCGAAAGGAGAGGGAAATGGCAGAAAGTGTCTACAAAGTGATCGAGCTGATCGGGACCAGCACCGAGTCGTGGGAGAAAGCGGCGGTGGCCGCCGTCGAGACGGCCATGAAAACGCTGAAGGACCTGCGCATCGCCGAGGTCGTCGAGATGGACATGCAGATCGAGGACGGGAAGATCGTCGCCTATCGGACGAAGGTGAAGGTGTCGTTCAAGTACCACGAAGAAGAGGACTGAGCCGGCCCGCACAGATAACCCCGGTTTGCCTGGGTGTCTACTGAGACCCCTGGGGATGGTCAGGGCGTCCGGTAGGCAGGCTACTTGCTGGGCACGGCCATGATCCCGATGACGCCCGGCCCGGCATGGACGGCCAGCACGCCCTCCGTCTCTCGCAGCCAGATGCGCTCTCGGGGGAAACCGATGCGCTGCGCCAACTGCGTCGGCCACCTGTTGTGCAGTCGGCAGGTTGCGGGTGTGGACCACGGCCAGGTGATCGAGAGGTCCCATCTGCTCGACCATGCCCAGCACCCGAGCCAACGCGCCCTTGAAGGAGCGAGCTGCGCCTGACAGCCGCAGTTGACCCTCTTCAAGGTTGATCATGACCTTGATGTTGAGCGCTCGCGCCATCCGGTCGGCGACGGCGATGAATGCGGCTGCCCGTCCGCCGCGCCGCAGGTTCTCCAGTGTGTCCAGCACGATCAGCAGCCGCATCCGGGTTCGCAGGTCTCTCCAACAGAGCAAGGATCTCTGCCATAGAGCGCCCGGCTCGCGCCGCCTCGGCCGCGACCAGGGCCTGTACCCCCTCGCCAAGGGAGAGGGACAGGGAATCAAAGACGGTCACTGCCTCGCCGAAGCGTTGGGCAGCCAGGTGCGCGGCGTTGAAGGTGCCGCTGTGCTTGCCGGTGATCGTCACGCACAGCACCTGCTTGCCGAGGGCAACCAACCGCTCAAACACCTCTTCGTAGGCACCCACCGGAGGTTGGGAGGTCTGGGGGTGATGGGGGCCGGCAGCCTTCTCCCAGAACTCGTCCACCGTCAGCTCCCCATCGCGATAGACCTCTGCCCCAAAGTGCACAGTCAGTGGAACGGATTCGATGTCGTATTCCTGCCGCAGTTGGAGCGGCAGGTCACCCCCGCTGTCCGTTACGATCCTGACCGTCTGTTCCATGTCCACCTCCCGTTCTGGTTTGCGGGTAGTCACCACGCAGATGGGACGTTACTAGGGGTGAGAACACCGCAACAAGTTGAGGGATACGAATCCCCCTCACAATAAAAGCTCTCTAGGCCGCCATCGGGACGGTAAAGCCGAAGGTGGTCCCCTTACCGACCTCGCTCTCGACGACGAGCTCGCCGCCGTGCAGCGCCACCAGGCCGCGGGTGATCGACACGCCCAGGCCGGTGCCCGGCTGCTCGCGAACCAAGGTCTGGTCGGCGCGGAAGAACTTTTCCTGAAGGCCGTCCAGCTCCTGCGGCGACATGCCGATGCCGGTGTCGCTGACGCTGACCAGCAGGTGGCCGGGCGGCACTTCCTGACCGCGCCCTCGTCGCGCCCGATCGCAGAGAGGACGGCGATGCGGATGATGCCGCCTTCGGGCGTGTATTTGTAGGCGTTGCTCACCAGGTTGGTCATGATCTGCACCAGCCGCTCCCGGTCGCCCATCACCGGCGGCAGGTCGTCGGGGACGGTCACCTCCAGGGTGTGGTGGCGGGCCTCGATCTCGGTGCGGGTGTTGACCAACGTCTCGTCGATCACCTCGCGCAGATGGACCGGCTCCAGCCTGAGCGTGGTGCGGCCCGCCTCGAGGCGCGAGATCTCGAGCAGGTCGTTGACCAGCTTGCCCATGCGATCCACGTTGGAGGTGATAACCTGCACGAACTGGGTCTGCATGGGGGCCAGCTCGCCGCCGATGCCCATGGTCAGCAGCCGGGCGTAGCCCTGCATCGAGGTCATCGGCTGTTTCAGCTCGTGGGCCACAAAGTCGATGAACTCTGACTTGGCCTGGTTGGCCTGGGCCACCCCTTCGTACAGGCGGGCGTTCTCCAAGGCGGCGGCGGCCTGGTTGGCCAGCGTCTGGACCAGGCCGATCTCGGTCGGGGTGAAGGCCCGGTCCTCGTGGATCTGCACCGGCTCCAACATGCCGACCACCTCGTCGCGGACGATCATCGGCACCATCAGCAGGTGCTGGACGCCCTGTTCCTGCATCAAGCGCACCTCGGCCGGGTCGGCGTCCGGATCGCTGACCCGGACGGCGAGCGGCTGGCGGCGTTCCAGCACCTGGCGCGAGGCCGGGTAGTCGGCCAGCGGGTAGACGGTGCCCGGCGGGTCGGCCGCCGCATAGCCCGGGGTCTGGCTGATCTCGGCCATAGTCGAGCATCGTCACCAGGGCATCCTGCTCCCGATCCCAGGTCGAGATGGCGCAGCCGTCGGCGTCCAGAATGGCCGTCACCTGCCGGGCGATGATGTGCAGCACCTCGTCCACATTCAGGGTGGTGGACAGGGCGGCGCTGGTGTCGAACAGCGCGCTCAGCTCCCTCAACCGCTGCTGCGTCTCCCGGTACAGCCGGGCGTTCTCGATGGCGACGGCGGCGTGGTCGGCCAGGCGGCGGATAAAGGCCAGGTGCTCGTCGTCAAAGGCGCCCACCTTGGGGCTCTCGACGTCGATGACGCCGACGACCGCGCCTTCGCGGCGGATGGGGACGGTGAGCTGGGAGCGGGTGTCGGCCAGGGCGGGGTAATAGTCGGGGTCCTGGCTTACGTCGTCGATCAGGGCCGGCTCGCCGGTGCGGATCACCCGCCCGGCGATACCCCGGTCGAGGGGCCACGGTTCGCGCTCGTGCCGTTCATGCTCGGCAGGGAACCCCGCGGCTGGCCAGGAGCAACATGCCCTGCCGGCTGGCGTCGTGCAGTCCGATCACGCCCACGGTCGCCCCCGTGCCGCGCAGCGCCCACTCGAGGGTCATGTCCATGACGCGGTCAAAATCGAGGGCCGCATTCAGCTCCCGGTCGATGCGCTGCATGGTCGACAGCTCTTCGACGCGGCGGGCCAGCGCCTGGTCGGTCATGGTGTAGAGGCGGGCGTTTTCGATGGCTGACGGCGGCCTGGCCGGCAAAGGCGACGAGCAGGTCGGCACTCACTCTGCTGGAAGGGGGTGCCATCGCGATGGTTGATCGCCTCGATCACGCCGATCACCCGGTCGCGGCTGAGCATCGGCACGCACAGGATGCTGCGGGTGGCCAGCCCGGTGTCCTTGTCCACGTCCCGGTTCCAACGGGGATCGGCCTGCACGTCGTTGACAATCTCTGCCTGGCCGCTCTGCGCCACGTGGCCGGCGATCCCTTTGCCCAGTGGGTGGTGGTGGCCGGCCAGCACCTGGCTGCCGGGACCGCCCAGGGCCACCTGGAAGACCAGGTCGCCCGATTCCTCGTCCAACAGGAGCAGCGATCCGGCCTCTACGTCCAGGATCTCGACCACCTTGTTCATGATCAGGTTCAGGACGTTGTCCAGGTCGAGCGTGGAGCTGATCGTCTGGCTCACCTCGTTCAGCGTGGCCAGCTCGGTGGCGCGGGCTTTCATCTCCTGGTACAGCCCTATCCGCTCGATGGCCGCGGCTGCCTGGTCGGCGATGGCCAGCATGACCTGGACCTGTTCCGGGGTGTAGCGATAGTCGGGCTGGAAGCTGGAGGCGTTGATCACGCCCAGCACCTGGTCCCCGGCTATCAACGGCACGCCCAGCCACGCCTTGCCCGGTGTGCCGCTGGCCGCGACCCCCCGCCGCTGGCATTCGGTCAAATAGTCGTCGGTGATGATGGGCGAGCGCTGGCGGACGATCTCGCTGGTCAAGCCCGGTGCCCAACGGCCAGGTCTTGAGCGCAGGCTCGCGACGTTCCCCCTCTTCGACATAGTAAGCGAAGGTGAACTCCTGGCGGCGGTCGTCGTACAGGGCCACGTAAAAGTTGTCGACCTGCATCATCCGCTCGGTCTGGAGGTAGATCTGACCCAGCAGATCGTCCAGTCCGCGCCGCAGGTCAACCGCTTCGCCAATCTGCCTCAAAGCGTCCAGTTGGACCACCCGTCGTTCCAGGTCGGCGAACAGCTGCGCGTTGCGCAGGGCGATGGCCGCCTGGCCGGCGAACAGGGCCAGCAGCCATTCGTCCTCGTGGCTGAAGGTGCGGGCCGGGTTGGTATCGACCACATCGAGCACGCCCAGCACCTGGTCGTGGCCCATGAGGGGCACGCCCATGATAGCGCGGAAGGGAGCATCCGCAAAGGCGTCGGCCTTGCCGGCAAAGTGCTGGTAATCGTCGACCCGCAGCGGCCGGGCGCGCAGGGCAACCTGACCGGCCACGCCTGTGCCCCGCGGCAGCACGACGCCGTCATAGTCACCTCCCAGGTTGTGGCTGGCCACCAGGCGCAATTGCCGGCCATCGTCCTCGACCAGGTAGATCCCACCGCCGATCGCGCCCAATAGGCGGGCTGCCCGCTCGATGATGGCCTGCAATAGAACCGGGAGATCCTGCTGGGCCGAGATGTCAAGGGCGGTCTCCTGGAGTGCGATCAGCTCGTCGGCCTGGTGACGCGCTCCGGCCAGCAACTGGGCATTGTCTACGACAATGGTCGTCTGGTCGGTCAAGGCCGCCAGAAAGGCGATGTTGTCTGGCGAGTAGGGCTCGCCCGACAGACGGGGGCCGAGCGCGATCCACCCCGCAGCCAGTCGTTGCCCGCTCCGCTAGCGCTCCGGGACAGCCGCGAGCGGCCCTGCATGTCGCCTCGCTTGCCGTGCAGGGGCAAGAAGAGGACCAGACCCAAGGCTCTCCAGCTCGTTCCTTTCTTCAGCGGATAGCTTGTGCCCCACCGAGCGAAACTCGTCACCCAACAGGTAAAGAGGGTGGTCGAGGCTATCCAGCCAGCGGGCCAGGCCACAATCAGGTTCAAAACGGATCTCCTGGTCCGGTGTCATGGCGAAACCGGTGGCCTGTTGCAGGGTGTACTGGTCGGTGTTGGGATCGTACAGAAAGACGAGGGCCGGCGCTGAATGGCTGACCGGCTCGATCTGGGCGAGCAGCCGTTTCAAGATGGCCGGCAGATCGAGGGGCATCGTCGCCAGATCGCGGCTGAAGGTCTGCAGCGCCTGGCGATAATCAAAGCGGCGCCAGCCCAGCAACCGCTCGGCCAGGTGTTCTGCTCCCTTGCGCAATGGAGTAAGAGCAAAGAGAAGGATCAGAACCGCAAGCGCCAGGAGCAGGGACGGCCCATGGACAAGGCCAAGGTTCAACGTCCGACCCAGCACCGTCAGGGCCAGGAGGTAGGTGCCCGCGCTGGCGGCCACCAGGATGGCATAGCCCAGTCCTCGGCTGATCACCAGGTCCATGCCGAACAACCTGTAGCGCAGGATGGCGTAGGCGATCGACAGCGGGAAGATGATCAGCGTCGGCAGGTAGAGTGTGCTCTGAAAGGGAATGACCACCTCCAGCCCGGTCAGGACCAGGAAGATGACCAGCGGCACAAAAGCCAGGGCGCTGCCGATCAGGATGATGCGCACCTGCTGGCGCACGATCGGCGACAGGGTCCGGCTGCGGGAGTAAAGCAGCAGGATAAAGAAGACAACCACGGCCAGGCCCATGGCGTTGTAGCTCCACCGCCAGGTAGGGAGGTAGGCCCATGGGTCGCCGGCGGTGTACAGCCTGCCATTCCGACACGGCAGCCAGCACCGCGGCGATCGGGTAGGGGACGAAGCGGACCAACGGCCAGCGGCGGATCACAGGGCCTTCCTCGGGAAAGACAAGGGCCAGGTGCATGAGCGTGGCGGCGGATAAAGGGCAGCGACGCCACCCAGATGCGCGTCAGGGTGTGGCTGGAACTGATGTCGAACAGGGTGCCGGTGGCCAGGGCGACAAAGGCGCAGAAGATGGCAAAGCTCTGGCCGGGACGTTGATCGCCGCGCAGCCAAAAGACCCATATCCCGATGGCCAGGTAGATCAGGCTGACACCATAGGGCAGCCAGAACATGGTCAGCCAGTCCCTGAGACGGAACCGCTGGATGGTGGTCTCGACAAAGGTCGGAGATCGCGCTGTCACGCCGCTGGAGGGTCAGCGTGACCCGCTGGCCAGGTGACAGGCTGCGCAACACCTGCGTGAGGTCCTTGTCGCCGGTCACCGGCTTGCCGCCGACCGCCACCAGGTACGGGAATCCTTCCTGTGTGACGTTCGTGCTCCAGTCCGACCGGTGGTCGCTGCTGACCAGCAGGGTATGCTCAAACAACAGGTCCAGGAAGGGCACCTGGGTCCAGCGCCATGATAGGATTGGGGCGACCAGCTCGACTGCGATCGTCAAGCACAGCAACAGGGCAACCGCCAGCCAACTGGCCTTTTCATAGAGCGTTCGCTGTCGCCACTGCTCAACACGCCAATACATTTCTACGTCCTGCTCTGGTCTTGGATTGTTGGAGATCTGCTCCATCGTAAGCCCGAAATCTAGGACTGCTCTACTAGATCCATTACTTCGCCGCCGGTAATGGCCACCAATTGGTTGTAGGCGATCGGAAAGACGGCATTAGGACTGCCGGCCGCCGCCCAGACGACGTCAAAGCGGCTCAGGGTGCGGTCGATCAGAGTCCGCACCATCCGCTCCGCTGGCACTGCGGCATACTGCGCCCCACTCCCCTTCGGGTCGGTCTCTTCCCTCGGAAGGGCGGGATCTGCAAGGACTGACGCCGCACTGTACGACGGTCCGGGACTCGCTTCGCTCGCTGTCCTGTGGCCGACCGGCGGCACGCCGCCCACCTCAAAGCCGGTGTGATCCAGCACCTCGGCGGGCTGGGCGATGCGCAGCCGCTTCTTGCTCAACCCCAGCGCCGCCCGCAGCCGGTGGACGTCGGCGCGCTGATCGCCAGATACCAGCACCAACAGCGGCACCCCATCGGCCAGAAAGACGAGCGACTTGACGATGCTGCCCAGCGGCGCATCCACCGCCCGGGCTGCCGCTTCGGCAGTGCTGGTGTCGGCCGGCAGCTCCCGGACCAGGCTCGGGATCCAGCCCACAGTCAGCCAATGCCCGTTTGACCCGTTCAACAGGAGTTCTGCTGTGCCTAGGATTCTTTGCTCCCTGCGTGCGCCGCACTGCACGACGGTCAGAATGACATACCCCGGGCGACCTCACCCGCGTGGCATAGCTACCCCCGGCTCGATGCGGATAGTGCCCGCGCCCAACATCGACCGCAGCTCCTGCTCGAGGGCCAGCGAATGGTGCGTTGTGTCGTTGGGGAAATCGATCTGCACCCGTCCTCGCCCTCCGTTCTCCACGTACAGGCTAAAACGGTCGCCGCCCGGATGGCTCTGCAGCAGCTCGTACACCTGGCCCAGCCGCTTGATGACCAATTGCAGGTCGTCGCTGCGTGGGATGGTGATGTGCAGGTGAAACGGCCCTGCCCTGCGGTCCTTTGGACCGCGCTGAACAGCGGTTACCCCAGCCTTGCCGTCCTGCTGCCCTTCGGGCTGTCGCCTGGCGGGTCCCCTGACGGGGATCTGCGTGCTCTGCATAGTCTGCATTGCTGAACGGCGGTCCGGGCCGTTCTGCCGCCCGGGTGCGGTCTCACCCGGGGAGGAACCAGGTTCTTCGTCAGGGCTCTTGGGCACCACGGAGGTGATCTGGTTGGTGGCCGACTCGACCACGACGCTGGGCTCGCGCCCGCGCAGGCTGACCTTGCCCCGCACCAGCAAGATGCGATCCGCCTCCCACAGCTCTTTGGTCTGCTCCCAGACGCGGGGAAAGATCACCACCTCGATGGTGCCTTGCAGGTCCTCGAGCTGGGCAAAGGCCATCGGCTCGCCCTTCTTGGTGACGATCGTACGCACAGAGTTGACCACGCCGGCCAGCGTCACCTGCTGCTCGGCCATCGTCTCGTCGATCTGGCCGGTCAAGACGGTGATCGCCTTTTCTATGATCGACCCACATCCGCGACAGGGGGTGCTCGGAGACGTAGGTGCCGACCAGCTCCTTTTCCCAGGCCAGGATCTCCTTCTGCGGCGCCTCGGGAACCTGGGGCAGGTTGGCCTGGATGCTGGTGGCCGCAAAGGCCGGCGTGTCGAAAAAGCTCGACTGTTGGATTCCGGAGTGAAACTTTTGGCTGTCGCTGATCATCAGGTCGACGGCGGCCAGCAGTTGGGCGCGGCTGCCAAAGGCGCTCAGCGCCCCGGCCTTGACCAGGCATTCCAACGCCCGGCGATTGACCTGCCGCAGGTCCACCCGCTGGCAGAAATCGTCGACGTCCTTGAACGGGCCGCCCTTGTCTCGCGCCGCCAGGATGAATTCCACCGCCGCCTCGCCGACGTTCTTGATCGCGGCCAGGCCGAAGCGGATGGCCGATCCCGAAGCCCCATCCTGGCGTTTCTCGGCCTGGCTGTCCTCAATGGTAAAGTCGATCCCGCTATAGTTCACGTCCGGCGGCAGGATCGGGATGCCCAGGCGATGGGCCTCGGCGATCAGCAGGCCCACCTTGTCGGTGTTGCTGCGCTCCACCGTCAGAAGCGCAGTCATGTACTCGACCGGGTAATGGGCCTTCAGGTAGGCGGTCTGGCAGGTGATGACGGCATAGTCGGCGGAATGGGCCTTGTTAAAGCCGTAGCGGGCAAAGTACTCAAAGGCGTCAAAGATCTTGTTGGCCGCGCCCTCGTCCAGGCCGCTGTGCTTGCGAGCGCCCTTGACAAAGCTGGCCCGGTGGCGGACCAGTTCCTCCTTTTTCTTTTTGCCCACCGCCTTGCGGACCAGGTCGGCGTCGCCGGCGCTGTAGCCGGCCAGGTCGGTCAGGATGCGGATGATCTGCTCCTGGTAGACGCAGATGCCAAAGGTCTCGCCCAGGATCGGTTCCAGGGCCGGGTGGACATATTCGATCTGCTTTCTGGCCATGCATGCCGGCGATATAATCGTCGATGAACTCCATCGGCCCGGGGCGGTAGAGGGCGATTGCGGCGACGACGTGCTCGAACTTGGTCGGTTTCATCGAGGTGAGCACCCGGCGCATCCCCGCACTTTCCACCTGGAAGAGGCCGATCACGTCGCCGCTGGACAGCAGTTGGTAGATCTTGGGATCGTCCAGGGGGATATTCTGCTGGGTGTAGCAGATGCCGTGGCGCTCGTTGATCAGATCCACCGCCTTGCGCAGAATGGTGAGGGTGCTCAGCCCCAAAAAGTCGATCTTGAGCAGGCCGGTGTCCTCCAGCACGTCCATCGTGTACTGGACCACCGGCAGCCCTTCCTCGGCGCCGCGGGTGGGACGGTGGAGCGGCGTGTACTCCACCAGCGGCTTGTCGGCCACCACCACCCCTGCGGCGTGGGTGCTGGCGTGGCGCGACACCCCCTCGACCTCACGCGCGGCATCGACCAGCGTGTGGACATAGTCGACGCCCTCGTACATCTGGCGCAGATCCGGCACCTGCTCCAGCGCGTCGTCCAGCTTGACGTGGGGCCCGCCCGGCACCAGCCTGGCGACCTTGTCCACCTCGCCCAGGGGGATATCCAGCGCCCGGCCCACGTCGCGGATGGCTGCCTTGGCGCCCAGCGTGCCAAAGGTGATGATCTGGGCCACCTTGTCGGCGCCATACTTGTGCAGGGTGTACTGGATCATCTCCTCGCGCCGGTCGTCGGGATAGTCGAGGTCGATGTCGGGCATGGTCACCCGGCCGGGGTTCAGAAAGCGCTCAAAGATCAGCTCGTGGGCCAGCGGATCGAGGTTGGTGATGCCCAGGCCATAGGCGACGATGCTCCCCGCCGCCGAGCCGCGCACGTTCCACCAGATGTCCCGCTGCCGGGCAAACTCGCACAGATCCCAGACGAGCAGAAAATAGGTGTCGAACCCCATGTCGTGGATGATGCCCATCTCATAGTTCAGCCGGCTCTGCACCCGGTCGCTCTGCGAAATCGGCGCCGTACAGCCGGCGCAGGCCGTCCTCGGTCAGGTGGCGCAGGTAGGTCTCGGCGGTATAGCCCTCCGGGATGTCAAACGGCGGCAGGTGAAAACCGGTCGGGTCGAGGTTCAGATCGCACCGCTCGGCGATGGCCACCGTGTTGCGCAGCGCCTCTGGCGACTCGGGGAAGAGGGCGGCCATCTCGTCGAAAGAGCGCAGGTAATAGCTGTCGTTGTTCATCCGCATCCGGGTCGGATCGGTGATCGTCTTGCCCGTCCCGATGCAGAGCAGGATCTCGTGGGCATAGGCCTGGTCGCGCCGGACATAGTGCACGTCGTTGGTGGCCACCAGCGGGATGCCTGTCTCACGGCTCATGGCCACCAGGGCTCGATTGACCGGCCCCATTTCGGGAATGTCGTGCTCCTGCAATTCGAGGAAAAAGCCGTGGGGCCCAAACACCTGGCGATACCACTCGGCGGCGGCGCGGGCCCGCTCGGGGCGGTTGTCCTGCAACAGGCGCGGCACCTCACCCGAACCGCACGAGGACAGGGCAATCAGGCCCTCGGCGTGGGCGGCCAGGTATTCCTTGTCCACCCGCGGCTTGTAATAGAACCCGTCGAGCTGGGCGGCCGTGGCGATCTGCATCAGGTTGTGATAGCCGACCTGGTTTTTGGCCAGAAGGACGAGGTGGTACGGCCTGGTGTCGAGCTTGGGGTCCTTGTCGACCATCCGCCGGGGGGCGATATAGATCTCGCAGCCGATGATCGGTTTGATGCCGGCGTCTTTGGCGGCGTGGTAGAAGTGCAGGGTGCCGAACATGACGCCGTGATCGGTCAGGGCCAGAGCCGGCATGCCCATATCGGCCGCCGCCTGGGCCAGATCCTTGACCTTGCCCAGTCCGTCGAGCAGAGAGAAATCGCTGTGAACGTGAAGGTGAACCAGGTCAGCCATCGGCTGCACATCTCCGAGTCGGATTATACCACACTTGTCGCGTTTTGGCGAAGAGGGAGGCCCGCCGGTGACGAGGTTTTAAGGTAACTGGTCCCTTCCGCAGGTTGCAACCTGCAATGCTCGCTTGATCAAATCGACCTGGGTTATGATGTGTTCGTCACAGTACCAAAAGGGAGGAACTCATGTCTATCATTCCGGATTTCATCCTCAAGCGACTGTATGTCGAGGGCAGCCTGCGCAATACGCCTTCAGGCTGGCAGTTTGAGGTGCGCAACGACCTGGCCCAGGGCTCTGTCATCTCCATCCTCGCACTGGAGGTGGACGGCGCGGCCCAGCCGTTGGAGGGCATGTGCCGTCCTGCTCCCAGGCGGCAGCCCGCGGCCGGCGACGACGGTCACACCGAGCCGCGCCCCTGCCGCTGCCCATGGGCGTGTCTCTGACCGTGCAGATGGCGAGCGCGGCCCTGGCGCCGGGCAAGCACACGCTCAAGCTTCGGCTCAAGACCCAGGAGATCGGCGATCTGGCCATCACGGTGACGGACGCCGTGCGGCAGGCAGAGACTGCGCCGGCTGCCGCCACCGCCGGCGTTGCCGAGCCGGCGCCTGTTGCCCGCTCGACAGACCGTGTTCGGGTTGCCATCCTGGGGGCGGGCAGCACCGTCTTTGCCCGGCAGTTGATGGCCGATATGCTGTGCACGCCAGGGCTGAGCGAGGGCACCTTTGCCCTGGTGGACATAGACGCAGAGCGGCTGGAGCTGGCCCACGCCATAGGCGAAAAGCTGGTCGAGATGAGCGGCGCCGACGGGCAGGTGGCAGGTGGAAGCGACCACCGATCGCCGGCAGGCGCTGCCCGGCTGCGATTACGTCATCAACACCATCGAGGTGGCCGGCCTGCGCAACGTCCGTCCCGATTACGACATCCCGCTGAAGTACGGCGTGGACCAGTGCATCGGCGACACGATCGGGCCGGGCGGCATATTCAAGATGCTGCGCACCGGGCCGGCGTGGCTGGAGATCGTGCGCGACGTCGAGCGCCTGTGCCCGAGCGCCGTGGTGATGAACTATACCAACCCGATGTCGGCGCTGACGCTGCTGGCGCTGCGCGCCACGCCGCTGCAGGTCGTCGGGCTGTGCCACTCGGTGCAGGGCACGTCGCGCCAGTTGGCCGAATACCTGGACGTGCCGTACGAGGAGCTGCGCTGGCGGTGCGGCGGGATCAACCACCTGGCCTGGTTCACCGAGCTGACCTGGCGGGGCGAGGACATGTACCCCCGCCTGCGCCAGGCGGCGCGACAACCCCGAGATCTATGAGTGCGACCCGGTGCGGTTCGAGGTCATGCTCCACTTTGGCGCCTTTGTCACCGAGTCGAGCGGCCACTTTTCGGAATATGTGCCCTACTTTCGCAAGCGGCCCGACCTGATCAAGCGCTACACGCGGAAGGGCTACCTGGGGGAGAGCGGCTTCTACGCCAACAACTGGCCGAGCTGGCGGGCCGCCGCCGCCGAGACGATCCGCGCCGTGCTGGCCGGGAAGAGCGAGATTGCCCTGAAGCGCAGCTCCGAGTATGCCTCGACTATCGTCGAGGCGATGGAGACGGGCCGGCCGGCCGTCATCCACGGCAATGTGCTGAACGCAGGGCTGATCGACAACCTGCCGGCCGGAGGGCTGTGTCGAGGTGGCGGTGCTGGTCGACGGCACCGGCCTGCATCCCGATCCGCTTTGGGCCGCTGCCGCCGCAGCTGGCCGCGCTCGACGCAGCGCACATGTACGTCCACGAGCTGATGGTCGAGGCGGTGCTGGAGCGCAGCCGGGAGGCGGCGCTCCACGCGCTGCTGCTCGATCCGCTGACGGCGGCGGTCTGCTCGCCGGCCGAGATCCGGTCGATGTTCGACGAGATGTGGGAGGCGGAGCGGGCAGACCTGGCAGCGTTTTGAGCCGGCGATCTGCGGTCTATTTGATCAGGCCGCCGTGGTAGACGAGCCGGTACACCTCCACGCCGTCGCGCATGATCCGCTCGATGCCGGTGAACGAATCGACGGCGCCTTCGTTGCTGTCCACGTAGGTGCTGTCTGCCCACGGCGTGCTCGAATCCGCCCAGAAAGCGGCCCTGCCGGTACATCTCGGACAGGCTGTGCTGGATGACCTGGCCTGCCTCCTGGGCCTCGATTCTGGCCGGCTCCAGGATGCGGCCGTAGTAGTTCATGGCCCACACCGGCCGGCCCTCAAAGTAGACGACCTCCTGGCCGATAAAATCGGCCCCGCCAAAGTAGCTGTCCAGGTAGGAAAAGCTGCCTTCGTGGAACTGGAGATCGTGGGAGCCGGGCCGGTAGGACAGGCTGCGGGTGCCGCCGCCCACATAGGTCGCCGCCTTGGCGTGGACGACAAAGCTGTTCAGATCCTTCCAGGGTAAAACCTTCCATTGGAACCTCCTCAGAGCTTGGAAACAAGCTCCAGCAACTGGGTATAGAACCGCAGGTTGTGCAGCGTCGCCAGCCGATAGGCCAGCACGTCGTTTACGTCGAACAGATGGTGCAGATAGGCCAGGGAATAGTCCCGGCAACAGGGACAGTCGCACGCCGTCGAGATCGGCCCCGTCTGCCGCGTGTGCTTTTTGTCCCCGGCGTACACAAAATGGTAAAAGCTGGTGGCCCGGACGTCCACCTGATCCAGGCTCGGGTGCGTCAAAGGCGTAGAGCCGCTGGTGGCGCGCGTCGCGCGTCGGCAGCACGGTGTCAAAGATGCGCCAGCCCATCTGGTAGCAGCGCACGATGTGCTCCGGCTTGCCGACCCCCAGGGCAAACCTGGGCAGCGGGTCGGGGATCAGGCTCTGGCGCGTCAGGGCCAGGATCTCCTCCGCCAGGTCCCCTGCGGGCGTGAGCGGCCAGCCGCCAAAGCCAAATCCGTCGAACCCCAACGGCAGGAGCTCCTCGGCGCAGCGCCGGCGCAGCGCCGGATCGTAGCCGCCCTGGACGACGCCAAACAACAGGGGCCGTCGGCGCTGTGGTCCCTCTTCCGAGCCGCCAGGAGCCGGTCGAACTCGGCCCGGCAGCGCCCGGCCCACTGCACCGTCCGCTCGACCGAGATCTGCAACCTCCTCACGCGAGGCGGTCGGGCTGGGGCAATCGTCCAGGCAGATCATCAGGTCGGCCCCCAGGTCGAACTGCAGCCGGATGCTCCGCTCCGGCGTGAACAGGGTCCGCTCCCGGGTGCCGTCGGCGTCGACGAAATGGATCCCCCGCGCCGAGACCGTGCCGTAGCGGGGGTTCTCGCGGATCATCGACATGAGCTGGAACCCGCCCGAGTCGGAGGCGACCGGGCGGGGCCAGCCCATGAAGGCATGGACGCCGCCGGCGCGCTTGAGCAGCCCGGCGCCGGGATGGGCCGACAGGTGGAAGGCGTTGACCACCACGCCCTGCACGCCGCACGCTTCCAGGTCGCGGCTGTCGACGCTGCGGACCACGGCCCGCGTCGCGTCGGGAAAGTAGGCCGGCAGGTGAAGGGGGCCGTGGGCGGTCTCGATCATGGTTCGCTCCTCGTGCCGCATGCGACCGCAGGGAGTGGCGGCCTCGTGCCGGCAATCACCAGCGTGTATTCCCCCCTGGGCGCGTGCTGGCGGAAATGGGCCAGCAGATCGGCCGCCGTGCCCCGCCGGACCTCTTCGTACAGCTTGGTCAGGTCGCCACAGACGACGACGGCCCGCTCGCCGAACAGGGCTTCCACATCGGCCAGGGTATCGACCAGGCGATGGGGCGCCTCGTAGGCCACCAGGGTGTAGGGAAAGGCGATCCACTCGGCCAGCAGGCCACGGCGGGCGGCCATGGTGCGCGGCAGAAAGCCGAGGAAAGCAAAGCGCTCGCCGGGCATCGCCTGCCACCGACAGGGCAGCGCCGAGTGCGGTTGGTCCGGGGATGGGGATCACCTCCACGCCCTGCTCCAGCGCCGCCTGCAACAGCTCAAAGCCGGGGTCCGACAGGCCGGGCATGCCTGCCTCTGACACCAGGGCCACGTCGCCCTGCTCCAGGGCGGCCAGCACGGCCTCCATCCGGCGCTTTTTCTGGCGCTGGTAGGCGTCGGTGTAGCGGGCCATCGGGGTGTGGATGTCGTAGCGGGCCAGCAGGCGCTGCGTGCGCTGCGGGTTTTCAGACGCGATCAGGCTGACCTGGCGCAGGATCTCCAGCGCCCGGGCGCTGATGTCCTCCAGGTTGCCGATTGGCGTGCCGACGACGTACAGGGTGCCCATCAAGGCCAGCCTACTTGGTTCACCACAAAGACCAATTCGGTGTCAAAGGCCAATTCCTCTACCCGCCAGGGCCGGCCCTCGGCCATTGCCTGGAACTGGCGCCGGTAGTGGGCCGGCCATCCCCTTCTCCCGCCCGCCCAGGCTCTTGACGGCAAAGCTGACCACGACAAACGGCGCCCGGAGCGCCTCCACCAGGCGCACCGTGGCCCCCTTTTCCTGGCGCTCCAGGGTAGAGCTTGTCTTGAGCAGCAGGGCCACGTCGGCCGGATCGACTGGCGGATCGGCCAGGATGTCCTGCCGGCGGGCCAGCGGCTCGAATCCTGCCAGTTGCAGGTAGCGGTTCACGAACTGGATGCCGGCCGCGTCGATGTCCAGGGCTGATGTAGCGGCCGCCGGGAGCCAGCCCCATCCAGGGCAGGGCCACCGGGTTCAGGCCGCAGCCCAGGTCCAGGATCGAGCCCGGCCGGCCGGTCACCTGAAAGATCCGGGTGTAGAACTGGTCGAGGATCGGCAGCCGCTCGCGGGTCGAGCTGTGCAGGGCCAGGACGCGCCGGCAGGCCGCCTCGATCTCTGCCGTGGAGCCAGCTGCGATAGGCGATCTCGAGCTGCTGGTAAGCGGCTTCATAGTCCGGGGCCTGCTCAAAGGCGCCACAGATCTGGTGCAGCCCGCGCTTGGTCGCCTTGACCAGCGCCTTGACGCCGGCGCGAGGCTCCGCCGCCAGCTCCCGCGCGGCGATGCGACGGATGGTGTCTGGGCATATGGTCCCGTACTTCTTTGACGAGGCCACCGCACGAGACGACCTGGTCCAGAATCAGCTCGGTCACGATCTCGGGGTGCATCGGATAGTTGGGCGCCTCCTTGGTGACGAAGACGCTGTGGGGATGGCTCTCGATCAGGCCGGCGTTGGTGATGCGCACGAACTGGGCCTTCTGGCGCAGCTCGGCCAGGCTGCAGGCGCCGACGTAGCCCATGCCCGAGCGCAGGCCGCCCATCAGCTGGAACACGTAATCGGCCAGCGGTCCCTTGTAGGGCACCTGGCCTTCGATCCCCTCCGGGACGTGCTTGCCGCTCCCGTCGCCTGAGCCGCGCGCCGTAGCGGTCGCGGGCCAGGCCCTTCATCGCCCCCAGCGAGCCCATGCCCCGGTACTCCTTGAAGCGGCGCCCTTCGTAGATGATCATCTCGCCGGGCGACTCGTCCAGGCCGGCCAGCAGGCTGCCCAGCATCACGGCGTCGGCGCCGGCGGCCAGGGCCTTGACGATGTCGCCCGAGTACCTGATGCCGCCGTCGGCGATGATCGTGGCGCCCCGGCGGTGGGCCTCTTCGGCGCAGTCCTGGATGGCGGTGATCTGCGGCACGCCCACGCCGGTCACGATGCGCGTCGTGCAGATCGAGCCGGCGCCCACGCCCACCTTGACCACGTCGGCGCCGGCGGCGATCAGGTCGCGGGTGCCCTCGGCGGTGACGACGTTGCCGGCGACCAGGGGCAGGTGCGGGTAGCGCCGACTTGACCCGCTCGACCGTGTCCAGCACGGCCTCGGCAGTGGCCGTGGGCCGTGTCGATCACCACCAGGTCCAGGCCCTTGCGCCAGGGCCTGCCAGCCGCGCCATCGCCGCGTCGCCGACGCCGATGGCGGCGCCACACAGCAGCCGGCCCTGGGCGTCGGTCGCCCGGTAAGGATAGTCCCGCTTGTTCATGATGTCCTTGACGGTGATCAGGCCCTTGAGCGCGCCCGACTCGTCGACCAGCGGCAGTTTTTCGATGCGATGCTTCTGCAGGATGGCGACCGCGTCGTCGAGGGTGGTGCCCACCGGCGCCGTCACCAGCCGCTCAGCAGGGGTCATCAGCTGGTGGATCGGGATGGTCATGTCGGTCACAAAGCGCACGTCGCGGTTGGTGAGGATGCCGACCAGCTTGTTGCCGTCCTCGGTGATCGGCACGCCGGAGATGTGGTACCTGGCCATGATCGCCTCGGCGTCGCCGAGGGTGGCGTCGGGCGGCAGGGTGATCGGGTCGACGATCATGCCCGACTCGCTGCGCTTGACCTTGTCCACCTCTTCGGCCTGCTGCTCGACCGACAGGTTGCGGTGCAGCACGCCGATGCCGCCTTCCCGCGCCAGGGCGATGGCCAGCCGCGCCTCGGTCACCGTGTCCATGGCCGCCGACAGGACCGGGATGCTGAGCCGGATGCCCGGCGCCAGCGCGACGCTCAGGTCCACCTGGTCGGGCAGTCACCGCCGACCGGCCCGGCACCAACAGCACGTCGTCGAAGGTCAAGGCTTCGTTCATGGGACTAGTACAGGAACATCGGCTTGCCGAGCATGTCGGCGATCTTGGGCCGGTACTGCTCCACGTCGTACATCTCGTCCACGTCCACCCGCTTGGTGCCCGAGATGACGCGGTTGAGCGGCACGTGGGTATAGACGCCGTCGCGCAGGGCCACCATCCGCCCCGACCGCCCTCCGGCCACCAGGTCCATCGCCAGCAGCCCGTAGCTGACCGCCACCATGCGGTCCAGCGAGTCGGGGGCGCCGCTGCGCATCAGGTAGCCGAGCTGCTGGTAGATGATGTTCTCGCCGGTCAGCTTCTTCAGCTTCTCGCCGACCAGCGCGCCGATGCCGCCCAGCTTCTTGTGGCCGTAGGCGTCCTCGTCGCCGCCATAGTGGATCAGGTCGCCTTCCATCTCCCGCGCCCCTTCGGAGATGGTCATGATGGCATAGTTGCTGGGGTTGGCGTGCTTGTCCTGGACCAGCAACATCGCCAGCTTTTCGATGTCAAAGGGCACCTCGGAGATGATGGCCCGGTCGACGTCGGCCAGGTAGGCCGAGATGAGCGATGTCTCGCCCGAGTTGCGGCCAAACAGCTCCACGATCGCGATCCGCTCGTGCGAGCCGCTGGGCGTGCGCAGGGAGGTGATAAACTCTACGCTGCGCGTCACGGCCGTCGAAAAGCCGATGCAATAGTCGGTGCCGTACACGTCGTTGTCCATCGTCTTGGGGATGGCCACCACCGGGAAGCCCTTCGTTGTGCAGCCGCGCGGCAAAGGACAGGGTGTCGTCGCCGCCGATCGGGACCAGGGCGTCGATCTCCAGGGCCTCGCAGCACCTTGAGGACGTGGGGCGGTAAAGTCATAGATCGCCTTGTCTGCCTTCGCCTTCGACGGGCGCAGCGGTGCCCTGCAGGAAATCGGGCACCTCGGATCCTTTGACCCGCTGCGGATTGGTGCGCGAGGTGTGCAGGAAGGTGCCGCCGCTGCGGTCGATGGTGCGCACGATGCTTGGGTTCAAAGGGGTAAACAGGTTCTTGCGCGCCGTGAGGGCTGTCCAGGTTGCAGTGCAGCAGCCCGCCCCATCCTCTGCGGATGCCTATCGTCTCCCAGCCTTCGTCGTGGGCCCTTTCGACTACTGCTTTCATGGCAACGTTGAGGCCGGGTACGTCGCCGCCGCCGGTCAGGATGCCCAGTTTTTTCGCTCTAGTCATTTTTGCTTTACCTCCGCAAGACGGCTGGCCGCTGGCGATGCCGCCGGCTGTTGTATTTCGGTGTTCGTCGATATTTCAGTATAGCACACAGCCGGCCAAAGTCCAACCGGCTAGTGGCTACAGGTCAGACGAATTTCGCGCAGCCAGGCAACCTCGGCGGCCAGCCCATCGCGCAGGGCGACCTTGGGCACAAAGCCCAGGACCTGCCGTGCGGCCGAGGCATCGGCCCAGGTGTGATGCTGATCGCCGGCCTGCCAGCCGTGGCGATCCAGCCTGGCCGGCCGGCCGATCAGATCTTCCAGCGTGGCGATGACCTGGTTAACGGTCACCCGCGACCCGCCGGAGACGTTGAACACACCCCCCGGCGGCGCATCGACAGCGCGGACGTTCGCCTCGACCACGTCGTCGATGAAGGTAAAGTCGCGCGTCTGCTCGCCGTCGCCGTAGAGCGGGAACGGCTCGTCGCGCAGCATGGCCCGGATGAACTTGTGGAAGGCCATGTCAGGCCGCTGGCGGGGGCCGTAGACGGTAAAGTAGCGCAGGCTGACGGTCGGCACGCCCCAGTTGACGCGGTAGAGGTGGCACAGGTGCTCGGCGGCCAGCTTGGTCACGCCGTAGGGCGACACAGGATGGGGCAGTGTGTCCTCGCGGATCGGCAGCGCCTCGACGTCGCCATAGATCGAGCTCGACGAGGCATAGACAAAGCGATGCAGGCCGCTGCCCTTGACCGCCTCCAGCAACCGCTGCGTGGCGAGCACGTTGTCGTGGATATAGACCTCAAAGCTGGTACCCCAACTGGCCCGCACCCCGCCTGGCCTGCCTCGTGAAACACGGTGTCGACGCCGGCGACCAGCGGCGCCAGGTCGGCACTCCGGTCGCCAGGTCGGCCTCGACGAAGGTAAAATCGGGGATGGTCCTGGAATGCCGCCAGGTTCCGCTCCTTGATGGAGCGGGAGTAATAGTCGGTGAAGCAGTCCACGCCGGTCACCTGCCAGCCGTCGGCCAGCAGCCGCTCGGCCAGGTTGGAGCCGATAAAGCCTGCCACACCGGTCACCAGGGCTTGATTCATTTGCGCGCCTCCTGTATGCTTTGGATGACATAGATAATCACGCCGATCAGGCCGGTCAACAGGACGCCGATGTCGTAGGCAGCCGCCAGGGCCAGCGCATGGGCCTCGTCCACCCCCACCTGGCCGAACAGGAGGATGGTCCCTCCCTCGCGGATACCAAACCCGCCGACAGATGGGACCAGCAACAGGGCCGAGATGATCGGCACAAAGAGGAAATAGATCCACAACGATTGGTGAATGCCCACGGCCAGGCCCAGGAGGTAATAGGCCAGAATCAGCATCAGGTTAAAAACCACCGAGGCCACCGAGGCCTTGAACAGCGCAGCCGGCCCGTAGAGGTGGAGCGACTCGTACAGCTCGCGCAGGATCTTGATCCGCCCCAGCAGACGACCTACCCCAAGCCTGCGGCCCCACCGTTCGATCCAGGTGCGCTGCAGCAACAGCACGATGCCGATCAAGCTGGCCGCAAACACGACGGCGATCAAGATCCGCACCTGAGGAGGCACCAACTCGGAACCGACGACCAGGGCAACCAGCGCCATGGCGAACAGGAAAAAGAGACCGAGGAAGCGGTCGACGAGGACAGAGCTGATGGCAGATGCTGTCTGCTGGCTGTCGTGGGCCAGCTCATAGACCCTGACGGCGTCACCGCCCACGCCGGTGGGCAGGAACTGGCTGAAAAAGGCCCCCACGAAATAGAGCTTGACCAACCGCCACCAGCTCACCCGCACGCCCAGCGCCCAGACCAGCACCCCCCAGCGATAGGCCCGGACCAGCATGCCGGCCAGATAGAGAGCCATCGCCGCCAGGAAAGGAAGCCAGTCCATCTGGGCCAGGTGCTCCAACGTCTGGCCCACGTCCACCTTGCTGACGATCACCGCCAGCACACCCAGGCTGATGACGATCTTGAGGATGTTCAGATATCCGGTCTGCGCCGCTTCTTGCGCTTCGTCCAACTGTCTCCGTCCCAGATCCTAAGGGTTCCTCGCAGACCCTATGGCTTCGAAACCCTTAGGGTCTTCCCGGGAGATGGCCAGAGCATACGCCTCCAGCAACTGCCGGGCCGTCTTGTCCCAGGAGAAACAGTCGATCACCCGCTGTCGCAGCCGGGCGCCCAGCTGCCGGCTGCCCTGTGGGTCCTCCAGCAGGCGGGCGATCGCCTCCGCCAGGGCTGCCGTGTCGCCGCGCGGGACATAGACGCCCAGGTCGCCCAGGATCTCCCGGCTGGGCGGAGTGTCAAAGGCCACGGTGGGCAGGGCGCAGGCCATATAGTTGTACAGCTTGCCGTTCGACTCGGTCTCTGACAGCTTGGGGCCGACGGCCACCTCGCCCAGCGCCAGGTAGCGGGCGGCCTGGCGGTAATCGATCCGCCCCGGAAAGGCCACGTGCTCGGCTACGCCCAGCTCGGCGGCCTTTTGCCTGTAGTGATCCTCGTTGGGATAGCCCATCACCAGAAAGTAGGCCTCCGGCACCCGGGCCAGCACCTGCGGGATCGCCGCCAGGAGGTGATCCACCCCCTGGTAAGCGCTCAGCACGCCCAGGTAGACGACGGCCCGCCGACCCGGCGGCACCAGGGCCGCCAGTTCGCTCGGTGTCCACGTCGGGGCGAAAGGTCTGCGTGTCCACCCCATCGAGCGCCAGGATCACGTCACGGACGCCGAACCGCTCGGCCAGCTCGTCGGCCACGTCGCTGCACGAGGCGACGGCCACCTGGGGCAGATGGTCGATCCAGCGCTCGTTGTGGGCCACAAAGCGGTAGAACCAGGCGTGCCGGCCGGCGAAGCGGTGGGCCTTCATCTCGCCCGACAGGCTGCCCTGAAAATCGCCGACCACCGGGATGCCGAGCAGCTGGCCGACGACCCAGCCGATCGCCGCCCCTTCGTGCAGGTGGCCGTGGATCACGTCCGGCCGGAACTGCCGGGCAACGCTCCACGCCTTGACCAGCAGCAGCGCGTCGACATAGAACTTGTGCCACGACGGGCCGGCCGACAGCTTGTTGTACCAGGGCACGCGCGGCGTGCGGTGGATGGTCATCCCGGGCCGGTCGTCGCCCAGGTGATAGGTGCAGATCTCGACCTGGCAGCCCAGCGCCTGAAGGGCGCGCGTCTCCTCGTAAATGCGGACGTGACACCCCCGGTCGGCGAAAAAGGGGGTGGGAGCGATCATGAGGACCTTGTAGGCGGCCTGCGGCTCCCTTCTACCCGCATTACCCTGCTCCCTCCGGGCTCGCCCAGCTCTTCGCGCACGGTATAGATCGACTTGCCCTGGCTTTCGTAATAGGTCCGGCTCGTCAGCTCGGCCAGCAGGCCGGTGGTCACCAACTGCACGCCAAGCATCGTCAGCAGGATGGCGAACAGCAGCAGCGGCCGCTCGGCGATCGGCTGCAACAGCAACAGCCGCACCACGGCCAGGTAGCCCAGCAGCACCGCGCCGACCAGGAACGACAGCAACCCCAGCAGGCCAAAGATGTGGATCGGCCGGGTGGAATAGCTCATCAGGAAGCGGACCACCAGGATGTCGAGCATGACCTTGAGCGTGCGCGACAGGCCATACTTGGATTTGCCAAAGCGGCGGGGATGGTGGTTCACCGGGATCTCGGTGACGCGGGCGCCGGCGGCGTGGGCCAGCGCCGGCAGGAAGCGATGCAGCTCGCCGTACAACTGCACGTCGGCCAGCACCTCGCGGCGGTAGGCCTTTAGCGAGCAGCCATAATCGTGGATGTGTACCCCGGTCGCCCAGCGGATCAGGCCGTTGGCGATTATCGACGGCAGCCGCCGGTCGAGGAAGCGGTCCTGGCGGTTGGCCCGCCAGCCGCTGACCACGTCGTACCCCTCGTCGAGCTTGGCCAACAGGGCGGGGATGTCGGCCGGGTCGTTTTGCAGGTCGGCGTCGATGGTGATCACCACGTCGCCCTGCGCCCGGTCAAACCCGGCGGCAAAGGCGGCCGTCTGGCCATAGTTGCGCCGGAAGCGCACCACCCGCAGGTGCTCGTCCCCCGCTTGCAGCGTGCTGAGGATCTCGAAGCTGCGGTCGGTGCTGCCGTCGTCGATGATGATGATCTCGTAGCTGCGCCCGGTATGCTGCAGCGCCTCGGTGAGGCGTTGGTGAAGGCTTGGGATAGCTCTCCTCTTCGTTCAGCACCGGCACGACGACCGATATGTCCAAGCAACCTCCCTGTCCGGGTAGTTAGGCTCCCTAGTTGGGAGTGCCGCCATTATAGCACCTCCGGCAGGGGGTGTCAACCGTTGCCAGGAAGCGCGATCCCTGGTATAATGTCGGAGATGGACCGGAAGAGGATATTGCCCTGCCGAGTGGCCCGGTCGGCACTCGCGATGCTCGTCGTCCTGCTGGTCGGAGCGCCGGCTCCGACCCTGGTCGCCCTCGGCCCGCAGCAGACGGTCACCAGCCGCAACCCCATCATGGGCATCCACACCCGGCTGACCGACGAGGTAGAGCCGTGGAAGATCAAGCGCACCCTGGAGATGGTGCGCGAGATGGGCGCCTCGTGGATCGTCGAGTACTTTCCCGTGGGCCTACTACGAGCCGTCGCCGGGCCGCTACGACTGGTCGCACGCCGACCTGGTGGTCGATCACGCCCGCCGCCAGGGGCTGACCGTCATCGCCCGGCTGGGCATGGTTCCCGACTGGGCCAGGCCCAACCCCGACGTCAAGCCGACCACGAACACCTACCTCGACGAGGAGCACTATGCCGCCTTTGCCGATTTCGTCGACGCCTTTGTCCGGCATTTCCGCGGCCGCGTCGACTACATCGTCGTCTGGAACGAGCCGAACATCAGCCTGGAGTGGGGCTACCGGCCGGTGGACCCGGCAGGGCTATACCGAGCTGCTGCGCGCCGTCTATCCGCGCGCCAAGGAGGCCAACCCGGACGTGATCGTCCTGGGCGGGGCGCTGGCCCCCACGCTGGCGCCGGTGGGCGACCCGGAAGGGATGAACGACCTGGACTATCTGCAGCGGATGCTGGCGGCCGGCGCCGGCGAGGTGATGGACGGGCTGGCCGTCCACGCCTACGGCTGGCGGCTGCCGCCCGACGCCCCGGCCGACCCGGCGAACATCAGCCTGGCCCGCGTCGAGCTGCTGCACCAGATGCTGGTCGACGCCGGCTACGCCGACATGCCGGTCTACGTCACCGAGGGGGGCTGGAACGACCATCCGCGCTGGACCAAGGCGGTCCAACCGTCGCAGCGGGCGGCGTTTACCGTCCGCGCCTACGAGAAGGCGCTGGCAGAGTGGCCCTGGTGCCGGGCCGTTGTCGTGTGGGCCTTTCGCTATCCCGCGCCCGGCCAACACCTACCGGGACTATTTCACCTTTGTCACGACCGATTTCACCCCCAAGCCGATCTACTATGCCGTGCAGCGCTACGCCCGTGGGGAGGAGCCGTGAGCCGAGTCAAGCCTAGACTCCGGACGTCGTTCGGAGACATCCAAAGTCCGCTGAAGAGGCTGCCCAAATGGGCCTGGCCGCTCGTCGGGCTGCTGCTCGCCGCCCTGCTGGCCGTCGGCACCTGGCTGGTGGTCCGAGGTCTGGCCCGAGGCGGAGGACCTGACCTGGCAGCGGATCCTGGAGACCGGCGTGATCCGGGTGTGCACCGACCCCAGTTGGCCGCCCTTCGAGTTCATCGACGAGCGTACCGGCGAGATCAAGGGCCTGGACGTAGACCTGGCCTCGGCCCTGGCGGCGCGACTGCGGCCCGAGGGACCGGCCATCCGTGCCCAGATCGTGCCCGTCGGGTTTGACAGCCTGTACGACGCGCTGCTGGCCGGCCGCTGCGACGCCGTCCTGTCGGCCCTGCCCTACGAGGCGGAGCGGACCGAGGATGTGGCCTATGCCATCTCCTATTTCAATGCCGGCCTGGTGATCGTGGTGCGCGATGAGACGGCAGATATCACCGGGCTCGGCGAGCCTGCCCGGCCGGGTGGTGGGCGTCGAGTGGGGGTTTGTGCCGGAGGGTGACAGCCAACAGCGGCTCCTGCTCCAGGCGTTGTCGCTGCGCCGCTACGACACCGCCGGCGACGTGCTGCGCGCTCTCCAGTCGGGCGAGGTCGACGCCGCGCTGGTGGACCAGGTCTCGGCGCTGGACTACCTGCACGAGTGCCAGGGGCTGCAGATCGTGGGCGCAGCCGTTCACCGATGTGAGTTATGTCATCCCGGTGCGGCTGGATGCATTCCGGCTGTTGGCAGAAGTCAACCGGGTGTTGATAGAGATGCGGGAGGATGGGACGCTGGCCGCGTTGCAGGAGAAATGGTTCTAGACCGCCGCACGGAAAAAGCAAACACCCTCGGCCTATACGGTCCGAGGGTGTTTCTCAGTCGGGATAGGGTTATCCTGCCGCGGCTGCCGCTTTCTCCTCTGCGACCGCGCGCCGCTCTCGCCCCGCAGGAACCGGTCGATGTCGGCCGCGGCCCGCTTGCCGGCGCCCATGGCGGTGATGACGGTCGCCGCGCCGGTGACAATGTCGCCGCCGGCCCAGACCCGGTCCTTGGTCGTCTTGCCGGTCGTCTCGTCGGCCACGACCGTGCCGTGGCGGGTGCGCTCCAGCCCGCCCGAGTCGGTAAAGACCAGCGGGTTGGGCTGTGTGCCCAGGGCCATGACCACCATGTCCACGTCCATGTCGAACTCGGAGCCGGGGATCGGCACCGGCCGGCGGCGGCCGCTGGCGTCCGGCTCGCCCAGCTCCATGCGGATGCAGCGCATGCCGCGCACCCAGCCCTTGTCGTCGCCGTAGATCTCGATCGGGTTGGTCAGGAAGTCAAAGATGATGCCCTCTTCCTCGGCGTGGTGCACCTCTTCGGCGCGGGCCGGGACCTCGTCGCGCGAGCGGCGGTAGACGATGTGCACCTCCTCGGCGCCCAGGCGCAGCGCGCAGCGCGCCGCGTCCATGGCCACGTTGCCGGCGCCGACCACCGCCACCCGCCGGCCGACCTTGACCGGCGTGTCCCACTCGGGGAACAGGTAGGCCTTCATCAGGTTGATGCGGGTCAGGAACTCGTTGGCCGAATAGACGCCGTTATAGTTCTCGCCGGGGATGCGCATGAACATCGGCAGGCCGGCGCCGGTGCCCAGGAAGACGGCGTCGTAGCCCTGCTCGTTCAGCAGCTCGTTCAGGGTGTAGGTCTTGCCGATGACCGTGTCCAGCTGGATCTCGACGCCCAGGCTGCGCACATAGTTGACCTCGGCGTGGACGATCTCCTTGGGCAGGCGGAACTCGGGGATGCCATAGATCAGCACGCCGCCGGGGGCGTGCAGCGATTCGAAGATGGTCACCTGGTGGCCGTAGCGGGCCAGGTCGCCGGCGCAGGTCAGCCCGGCCGGGCCGCTGCCGATGACGGCCACCCGTCTTGCCGAGCGGACGGCGGCACTTCAGGCGGCGGCGAGGCGATGGGCCAGGTCCCAGTCGGCCACGTAGCGCTCCAGGCGGCCGATGGCCACCGGCTCGTGCTTCTTGCCCAGCACGCACAGCGACCTCGCACTGCGTCTCCTGGGGGCAGACCCGGCCGCAGATGGCCGGCAGGTTGTTGTTGCCCTTCAGCGAGCGCACGGCGCCCGGCAGGTCGCCTTCGCGCAGGCGCCGATAAAGGCCGGGATGTTGACGCTCACCGGGCAGCCCTCGATGCACTTGGGCCGCTTGCACTGCAGGCAGCGGCTCGGCCTCGAGCATGGCCAGTCTCCTCGGGGTAGCCCAGCGCCACCTCGTGAAAGTTGCTGGCCCGAGCCTGGGCATCCTGCGTCGGCATCTCCTGGCGGGGGATCTGCATCCGTCTCGCTGCTTGGGCAGGGGTTGGGTTGGTTCAGACATCATCGTCTCCTTGCTAGCCACACGGCTGGTGCTCGCTCTTCCACTTTTCGACGGCCTGCTTTTCCTGCTCCGGGTAGATGCGCTGGCGGGCCAGCAGCTGGTCCCAGTCCACCTGGTGGCCGTCGAACTCGGGGCCGTCGACGCAGACAAAGCGGGTCTGGCCGCCGACCTCGACCCGGCAGGCGCCGCACATGCCGGTGCCGTCCACCATGATCGAGTTCAGGCTGACGATGGTCGGCACGCCGAACGGCTTGGTGGTCAGGGCGCAGAACTTCATCATGATCGCCGGGCCGATGGCCCAGACGCGGGCGACCGTGCTGCCCGGATTCGAGCATCTCTTTCATCGGGACGGTGACCAGCGCCTTGCGCGCGTAGGAGCCGTCGTCGGTGCAGACGATCAGCTCGTCGCTGACGGTGCGCATCTTGTCTTCCCAGAAGAGCAGGTCCTTGGTTGCGGGCGCCGATGACCGAGATGACCTTGTTGCCGGCGGCCCGCAGCGTCGCGGGCAATGGGGTAGATGGGGGCGATGCCCACGCCGCCGCCCACGCACAGCACCGTGCCATACTTCTCGATCTCGGTGGGCCGGCCGAGCGGGCCGGTCACGCTGGCGAAGCAGTCGCCGGGCTGCATCGTGCCCATGTGCATCGTCGTCTTGCCCACTTCCTGGAAGACGAGGGTGATCGTCCCGCGCTCGCGGTCGTAATCGGCGATCGTCAGGGGAACGCGCTCGCCCTCCGGGTGGATGCGGACGATGACGAACTGGCCGGCCCGGCCCTTGCGGGCCACGACGGGGGCCTGGACCTCGAGCAGCTTGGTCACCGGGGCCAGGTCCTCCCTTAGCAGGATTTCGTACACGCTGACGCCTCCTTGCATCTAGCAGAACAGCACCTCGACGGCGCGGCGCCGTCCTGTGAGGAAACCTATATTCTACAGCCGCTCGCCCATCTCGGCAATGCCGCGCAGAACGCCCATGACGCTCAGGCCCAGCTTGGCCAGCTCGCCCGGTGGCACCGAGCGCAGTGACAGCTGTTGGGCGCCCTCTTCTGCGCGGGGCATGTCCAACCCTCGGCTGAAGAGATAGCCGCCCACGGCGCCAAGGACGGCGCCGATCAGCGCTCCGACAAACATGGTTTTCTGCTGCGTGTTCATGGTTGTTTTCTCCTTGTCACGGTTGTTCTGGCTATGGTGCCGATCCGCGCGCCCGCAACATGGGCGGCGATGAACGGTGAGACGACCTTTTGGCTGGCCCGTTCGGTCCCGTCGGCCACCTGCCGGGCTGCGTTCTGGGCGGTGGGCAGGTACTTCTTTGCCAGCTGCCTCAGCCGGTGCATGCCCTTGATGCAGAAAAAGAGGACGACGCCAATAAGCAGCGCGGGGATCAAGGTCAGAAAGATCAGCCACAGCAGGGAAATGTCACGCCATACGGCCACGAACGTCCATGGTCTTCTCCTGTCGATACTCCAGGCAAGTATACCACGCCTTGGGCCGAAATGCCAAACGCTCTGATACTCAAACCAACGCGACCTTTTCCTTCGTCAGGCTCTCTCCCTCCGCCTGGGCCGCCGCATACAGGTCTATCGGGAACCGGCCGTGCAGCGGGCTCAGCCGCGCGCCCCAGCGCGAGGTGTGATAGATCGCCCAGGCAATCGGCTTGCCCAGGCTGCTCATGCCTGCCGCGCGGCGCAGCTCGGCCAGGCTGTCGTCATCCCAGCCGCCGAACAGACCGTCGAAGAAGCAAAAGACCCCCAGGCTGGGCAGCAGAGCGATGAAGAAGAGCAGCACGCTGCTCACCTGGTCGCCTGCACCACCCCACATTACATTTCCTAACAGCCGCAGCAGGAGATAGTTGACGCCGCCGGCCAGCAGCGGCGCCGCCGCCGACTGCCACCAGTAGATGCGATAGCGGAACAGGACCGCCCGGTTGACCAGCCAGGCGGCCACGTCCTTGAGCGGCAGGGCCACGCAGTAGGCAGCGATCAACCCCACCAGTTGGAAGCGCGGCACCAACAGGAACATCAGCACAATTCGCAGCGCCTGCTCGCCGATCAGCAGCCACATCTCCAGGTCGGGCCGGCCGGTGCCCTCCTGGACCCGGTCGGCGAACCAGGCCGGGAACTGGACCGCGCCCCACAGGCCCATGATCAGCATCAGCTCGGCGGCGCGCTGGTAGCTCGGGCCCAGTGCGCCCAGGATAAAGCGGTCGCCCACGCCCAACAGCGCCGAAGCGACGAACAGGCTGATGAACCCGCCGTACTTGAAGCCCTGAGCGATATAGTAGCGGGTGAGCTGCAGCCGGCCGTGGCTGAACGCCTCGGAGATGGCCGGCATCAGGCCGTAATACAGGCCGGCCACCGCGCTATAGGCCAGCAGCAGGCCGTTCGGGCTGACCACGTCCCAGTTGCCCTGCACCTCGGTCCAGTTGCGGACATTGCCCGCGACCAGGGCCGACTGCACACTGTAGCCGATCGCGCCCGCCACGCCGGCGATCGTCACCGGCGCGCCGAACTTGAGCGAGGTGACCACCGTGTCGCGGTCAAAGTGAGCCAGGAACAGGACGATGCTGCGCATTCCGATCCGCCTGAGCAGCCAGTAGCCGACGACGAAAAGCAAGCAATTGGGCAGCATAGGCGCCGATCCCCAGGCCCAGCACGCCGCCCATCGACCGCCCAAAGGCCGGGTTGTCCGCGCCCCACTGGCTCATGAGCAGCACGGCGCCCGACTGCAGAACCACCGGGGCCAGGTAGAGCACCAGGTTGAGCACCTGGTCATAGTCCTGGCGCTGCAGCCCGCGAAAGGCGTACTGGAACACGGCCAGAAAGCCGGGGAACTGGATCAGGGCATGGACGACCAGGTAATAGCTCATAAAGGCGCTGGCCGTGCCCGGCAGCAGAAAGGCGGCAACCAGGGCCACCACGCCCAGTTGCAGCGTGCCGGTGATCGCCTGCCACCACACAAAGAACTGGCCGTACTTGATGCCCCGCGCCGGGTCGCCCACCCGGTACTGGGCGAAATACTTGACAAAGGCGGTGCTGGTCCCCCAGTCGAACAGCACCCAGAAGGTGTTGAAAAAGTTGACGATCAGCGACCACACGCCGCGCGCCTGGGCCGAGGGCAGCAGGATGCCGTACAGCACCACCTGCTGGTAGATCATCAGCACGATAAACAGCACCAGCCCGATGGCCAGCAGGAACAGAAAGCCGGCCAGCGGCCGGTGAAAGCCGACATCCTCCCAGCCGGCCTCCTCCGAGCGGCGAAGACGGCTGGGGTCGGCCACCAGGTGATCCAGGATCTCGGGGTGGCGCAGGCTGTAGCGCCGCACCAGGACAAAGGCGGTGGCGGTGCCGGCCAACAGCACCGCCAGAAGCACCACCACGCCGGCCTTTTCCCCGCTGTGGGGCACCGGCGCGGCCGGATAGTCGGCGTAGGCCATGGGCGTGCGGCCGGCGGCGGTTGTGGTCAGGTGGTAGACCAGGTAGTTGAAATAGGGCCACTCCTGGAGGTCGGTGTTATGGTCGCCGGTCAGCCAGGCGGTGACCACGGTCATCGAGCCCTGTCGCCCGATGACCGACTCGCCCTCCTCGGTCGCCACCAGCGGCTCCAGTCCGGCGCCGGGCAGCGCCGATCGCTCGCGCACCTGCGGCGCCGAGTTCCAGTTGACGTCGCGCAGCAGCGGGTCGTCGGCGCCGGGAGCGCCGACCAGGGTCGCCGGCTCGGTGACAAGCTCGGGCGCGGGGACGCCGGGCTGGCCTAGAAGCAGGTTGGCAGCAGTGGCGGGCAGGTCCGGTCCCAGGAAGAGGATCACCGGCTTGCCGCTGTCGGCCACCGCCTGGGCCTGGGCCTCGGTCAGTGGGGCGTTGTGGACCACGATCACGTCGGCGGCGGCCGGGTCGGTGGTGAACTGCACGCCGGGGATGAGCGCCAGCGCCTGGTGCACGGCATCGTCCGGTCCCAGCTCGTAGACGCGCAGCGCGGCCGGCTCGGATTGCGCCCAGGCCGGCGCCGCCTCCATAGCGCCAGGCATAGGGCGATGGTGGTCATCAGGATAACCAGGCGTGACTTCATTGTCATCCCCCTTGACAGGACTCATCCGTTGAGCCCTGTGTGTCCTTGCAGTTAGGCTAATCCTCACAAGAGCGGCAGAAACCATCCCTGAAGGGATCTCAAATCCAAAATCGTTACAGTGGCGGCTCGGCCAGCTTCACTATCTTGGGCTCTGTCTCGTGCCAGCTGATCTGCGACAGGCCCAGCTTGCGGCGCAGCTGGTCGGGATCCATCCGCGCCCGGTAGTCACGCACAGCGCAGGTCCAGCGCAGCATCTCGAACGACAGCCCTTCCGGCAAGCCGGCCAGCTTGGCCACGTCGGCCAGGACATACTCCAGGTTGCGCGGTGTGCAGGGAAAGAGGTACTCCTCGGGCTTGTAGACCTCCCGGTAGAGGGCCAGCGCTCGGGGCCAGTCGGCGGGCAGGCGCAGGCGGCGTTCTTTGTACTGCATCCGCGGCCGGTCGTAGCGCACCGACAGGGCCGGTCCGTCCCGATCCGCCAGGTCGAGGTGCGACAGCTTGATGGCCATGCACTCCTGCTTCTTGATACCGGTGTGCAGCACCAGGCTGACCAGCAGGTAGGGCCGGGGGTCAGGCTTGTCGCCGGCCATCATCTGGCGGGCCACAGCCAGGACCTGCTCGACCTGGTCGTCGTGCAGGATGAGCGGCATGGGGGTCTTGACCGGCTGGTGGACGATCGACGCCGCCGGGTCGGCGGGCAGCACCCCCGCTTCGGCCAGCCAGGCAAAAAAGACCTTCAGCGTGGTCAGCCGCCGGGCGTACGACTTGGGGCTGCACGGCGTGCCGCGCTCGCTGCGCAGCCAGTGCATAAAGTGCTCCAGGTCCGGCGTGCCGAGCTGGCCGATGGGCGGATCGCCCTTTAGATAGCGCCGCAGCAGCTTCAGGTCGCCCAGGAACGACTTGACCGTGTTCTCGGCAAACTCTTGCTCGACCATGTGACGCTGAAAGCGCTCCATCGCCGCGCTGAGGGGCGATCGGGCGGTCAGGCCGACATGGGAGGTCGCGGCCGGGCCGGACACACTCTGGGGCCGGTCCCCAGGGAACAAAGGCAGTTGCTCAGCAGACATTGGCACTCTCCTGAATCTAGCCCTGAACCAGCTCCAGTAGCTTCTCAACCTGGTAGCCGGACGCCTCCTCCGCCTGCTGCAACTGCTGGACGATGTCGTAGCAGCCGACGATCTCCTCGACGACCTCGTCCGCGCCGCACAACGGGTTGGCGGCAGTCTCGATCACAGCCACGGTCAGAGTCCAGCCCAGCATCTGGTCGAACGCCTCTCTGTTGAACCACAGCACGTCGTGGTAGCGGTTCACCTGCAGGAACTGCTGCACATCGCCGTCCTGGAACCACGCCTCCAGCAGGCGATAGGCCCGCTTCAGCTCGACGGGAGAGCCCTTCGCTCCGCCCAGGGTGACCCTTGGCCTGATCGGGGCGACCTTCGGCCGTGCACGTCTCGTAGCAGCGCTGGTGGCTGACCAGCACCTTGATCGCCGCAAGGCCCCACCCGGCCGCGCCCTCGTCCAGACCCAGGTCCTGCAGCGCGCCGGTCACGATCCGGCCCAACAGCCACTCGTCCAGCCAGCTCCGGCTCTGCTGCTCATACCCCTCGTCGCCGACGACCTTGCCCAGCGCGTGGGTGAACAGCCAGCCGAGCAGGATGCCCCACGCCTGCGGGTCGCCGTCGAGTCGCGTCTGCAGGTATTGGGCCGTCCGTTGATGCCGCGACTTGGCCGTCACCAGCGGGTGGCCGTCGATCACCGGCCAGCGCAGGATCACCTCCAGCTTGCGCCGGACGTCGTGGGCAATCGCCGCCTCGTCGCCCGAGCCCTGGCCGCTGCTTGACCTGCTGCAGCGGCGGAGCATCTCGCTCGACCTGAGCCAACTGCTTGACCTGCCGCAGCAGGGTCGAGCAGTCTTCTGCTCCGACCTCGTCAGGCAGCCCATCCCCCTCCTCGGCCGCCGCGGGCAGCCATGATGCGACGGAACATCTCGGCATTCACCAGCTCCTTGAACGGCTGGTGGACCGGCTGCAAGAAGATCTCCCACAGCGCCTCGTCGATGCTCGGCACGCCCCGCCCGCCCAGATAGGCGGCCAGGTGGGCATACTGGTGCCACTCGTTGTCCCGCACCTCGCGCACATCGGTAAAGACGTGGCACTTGTAGGCATCCAGCTCGACATACAGCCCCTTGTCGCACAGCTCCTGGCTGTTGCGGATATACTCCAGGCCGGTGATCTGGTCGCGAAAGATGCAGAAGTAGTTGGGGTCGGGGCGCAGCCCCAGGCCTTCCCCCAGGTTCTTTTGCATCAGGACGCGCTCGCCATCCTCGCCTCTTGACCGAGAAAGCCGCCGAAGTGCGGACCCAGCCGCGGGCCGTGGCATACTTGTTGTGATAGACCACCAGTGCCGTCTCGTTGCCGGCGCGATTCGAGTAGGCGAACACGTCCTCGTTGACGCCGCCATCGGGGGTGAAGAAATCGTACAGCAGGAAATTGTCCACCTCGGCGAACAGGTGGCGGCGATGCAGCAGCGGGAAGATCTCCCGCTCGTGGCGGGCCACCAGGTGCTCGGTCCGGCTGCTCGTCCCAGTAGGCCCGCCGGTACTCCATGCCGTACTTTTCGGTGAAACCCTCGACCTGGCCGTGGCCGAACATCGGCAGGCCGGGCATGGTGGCCATCATGATGCAGACGCCAAAGTACTTGTCGTCCTTGCCGAACTGGTCCACGGCCGTCTCGCTCGTCGGGGTTGTTCATGAAGTTCACGTAGCGCTTCAGGATCTCGGGGTCGAACTCGAGCGTGTTCTTGATGACCGAGCGGTACTTGGCGTTGTCCTCGTCGCGCAGCATGTTCATAAAGGCGCTGTTGTAGACCCGGTGCATGCCCAGCGTGCGGACGAAATAGCCCTCCAGCAGCCAGAAGGCCTCGGCCAGGAGCAGGGTGTCGGGCGCTTCGGCCGCCACCCGGTCCACCACCTCGCGCCAGAACTCGTTGGGCATGGCCGCGTCGAACTGCTCTTTGGTCAGGCCGTGTTCCGCCCGGGTGGGGATGGCGCCGCCGCTGCCCGGCTCGGGAACCACAGCCGCTGGAAATGCTTCTTGGTCAGGGTCATCGCCGCGTCAAAGCGGATGATCGGGAACTGGCGGGCGACGTGCAGGATCGTCTGGATCACCGCCTCGCGCACCTCGGGGTTGAGATAGTTCAGCTGGGCCGTGTCGTTCCAGGGCATGCTGGTGCCGTCGTTGCCGTGGTAGATGTACTTGTCGCTGCCGGTCCAGCGGTCCACCCGCTTGAACACGACCGCGGCGTCGGTGTGGTCGTAGTAGTGGTCCTCGATGTAGATGCCGACCCGCTCGTCCTGCGACAGGTCCGGCCCGTTGAAGCTGTAGGCGGGGAAGGGGCTGTAATCGAGCGAGACGAACCAGTCGGGGTGCTCGACCACCCAGCGGGAGTAGATGCCGACGTGGTTGGGCACCATGTCGCTGGCCAGGCGGATGCCCCGCCGCCAGGCCCGCTCCCTCAGGTTCTGGAAGGCAGCCTCGCCGCCCAGGTCGGCGGCGATCTGATAGTCGAACAGCGAATAGGCCGACGCCACCGCGTCGGGGTTGCCGCACAACTGCTTGATCCGCTGCGAGGCCGGGCTGCGCTCCCACAGGCCGATCAGCCACAGGCCGGTGAAGCCCCAGCGGGCCAGGGTGTCCAGCTCCTCGTCGGGGATCTGATCCAGGTGGGTGATGAGCCGCTTGTACTTTCTGGACAGCTGGTCGAGCCAGACGTAGCTGTTCTTGGCGATCAGCACCAGGCGGGGCATCCAGTCGCGGTCGGGGCTGAAGTGCTCCGGCTCGAACCCCAGCCCTGCGGCGGCGAAATCGATCACCTGCGCCGGGCCGGGCCCGGCAAAGACCGCCTTTTCCTCCTCGCTGATCAGGTCCAGGCCGCCGAGCAGGCGGTAGAGGTAGCTGCCCAGCAGATAGCGCCCACCGCTCGCGGATGTACTCCAGCTGCCCGGGCAGCGAGTGGGGGACGGCGAGGGCCGGGCTGCGCAGCATGTCGACCAGGTTCTGGTTGTCGGGGCCGAAGCGGGGCTGGGTCTCGAAGAAGGCGTGCAGGCCGGCCATGATCTGAGGGTAGGCCGTCTCCTTTTCCAGCGCCGTGTCGTCGAACAGCTCCAAGAAGGGCGCGCAGGCCGGGTTGACGTTGGCCAGCCACAGCATCAGCATCTCTTCCAGGGCGACCTGGCGGTTGGGCATGCCGCCGGTCTCGCCGGCCAGGTAGGCATCGGCGGTCAGCTGCCGGCGATAGACGGCCACCGGCGGGAACTCCTCGGCGAAGCGGCGCAGCGCAGCGTCCACTGCGTCCTGGCCCAGCCGGTCGTACCAGCCAGTCGAGCGCCTGGCCCATGACCTCGGGGTTCTTCTGCTGGCGGTACGAGCCGACGACGAGGTGCAGGATCTCGTCGATCAGCCCCATGGCATTGATCTGCCCGGCCTTGACCGCCTGCTCGGGAAAGCGCACCAGGTCGCGGCGCTGGTTCATCTTTTGGGCAAAGACCCGCGCGGCGTGGAAATTGGCCAGGATGACGTTGCCGCTCAGCGAAAAGAGGCTTTCGTCAAACTCGATAACGGTCCCGCGCCTGGCGCGAGATGTGGAACTCCATTGAGATCCTCCCTATCCTTCCTTGCGCCCCCACAGGCAGGCGTAGCGTGATGCACCCCGAATTGGCCCGCGAGCCAGTGCTTGCTCCAGCCGCTCCAGCCCGGCCCGCCAGGCTTCCTCTGAGATGAGATGGAGCGAAGAGAATGCCTTGTCGCGGTATGGCTGGGCGTCAGTGATTTCGAACGGTTCCTCGACCAGGACGGTGCCCAGACTCGACCAGGCCTGCCTCGGCCATCCACCCCTCCAGATCGGCGAGGCGTGGGTAGCGGGCCAGCTCGACCTCCACCGTCTCTGGGAAATAGCCGGACAGCACCTCGCGCCGGCGGATGATCTCCTCCGAGTCGGTGACGGTGCAGGCATGTCCGCCCGGCTGCAGGACGCGGGCTGCCTCCCGGTAGAACGCCGCCTTGTCTGAGACGTGGTGGATCACGTCCACCGAAAAGACCAGGTCAAACTGCCTCAGCGGCGAAACCCAGTCGCTCTGCCCGGCCGAGCAGCCAGCCAACGCGCTCGGGCCGGGCACAGGCATGGGCCAACATCTCTGCCGACGGGTCCAGGCCCCAGGCCGGGCAGCCGGTGTAGCCGACCAGGGCGCTGGCATAGTTGCCGGTGCCACAGCCAACTTCCAGAACGGTCGACCGGGACCGTACCCGGCCCCGCTCGCACAGTTCCCGAAATACGCCGGGATGAACCCGGCGGTGCGCAGCGTAACTCCCGGCAGCTCTGATCGTAGTCTATGGCAGGTAGCTGAGCCATCGATCCCCAGATCTCTCGTCCACAACTATACCACAGCGCGGCGCCCGGCGCAAGTTTGCCCTGAACCTGACAAATGTCATGGACAAAGCGCCTGCTCCGGGCTATACTGGCAGCAAAAAGAGGTTCTTCCCATGCAGAAAACAGTCCGGACCATTGTCAAGATCGACGAAAGCCTGTGCAACGGCTGTGGTTTGTGCGTTACCCCCTGCGCCGAGGGGGCCATCGAGCTGGTGAACGGCAAAGCCCACGTCATCAGCGAAGAGCTGTGCGACGGGGCCGGCTTTTGCCTGGCCGTCTGTCCCACCGGCGCACTGACGGTCGAAACCCGCGAGGCGCAGCCGTTCAACGAGGCCGCCGCCCATGCCCGCGAGCAGGAGCGAGGGCCGCTCTACATCGCCCAGACCTGCCTCAACTGCGGGGCAAGCGAGGAGCGGGCCGTCCTGATCCCGGTGCGGACCAAGGGGCACAGCCTGTGGGTCTGCACCCGGTGCCTGCCGGCGCTCATCCACGGCTAACAACCCATCAACTCTAGGAAGGTCAAACGCCATCGCGCCACCTGTTGGTCAGCAGCGACGGAACAGACCAAGAGGGTAGTGGACAGAACCTCCCGTTGGTGTATAATCAGCGTCGGAGGTGAGCCATGGAAGAAACGCTCGTCATACAGGTTCCGGCGAGATTCGTCAGATGCTCAACCGCACTCCTGAGGAGTTGGCGCGTGATATGCGGTTCCCGGCGATGTGCGCAGAGAGATGTCTGGTGTCTGCCGGCCAATCGTGTGCGATACTACAATACTGCTGTACCTGGGTCGCATCGGCCAGATCGGCTGCCTGCGCTCTTTGACCCTGTCTGGTATCAGTCCCTCAAGTCATGATCACGCCCTGCTGACGGTGGCGCACACTTGGCCTGCTCCTGCGCGCCAAACGGGCCGGCCTACGCCCACTCATGGATGCAGCCGTCGCAGAAGGGTTCCACATCGCCTCGAGCTGTACCAAGCCATGCTTGACCTAGCCGACGAGGCTCTTTAGATCCTCTGCCCCGCCTGGCGATAATGGACATTCCATGGCATCAGGTTCGCTCCGTCGCCGTGCTTACCGGCGCCGGCATCTCTGCCGAAAGCGGGGTCCCCACCTTCCGGGGCGAGGACGGGTTGTGGCGCACCTACCGTGCCGAGGACCTGGCCACGCCAGAAGCCTTTTACCGTGACCCACAGCTGGTGTGGGAGTGGTACGACTGGCGGCGGGGTCTGATCGCGGGCTGCCGGCCCAATGCGGCCCATCACACCCTGGCCCAGATGGAGCGCCACCTGGACGACCTGACCCTGATCACCCAGAACGTCGACGGCCTGCACCAGATGGCCGGCAGCCGCAACGTCGTGGAGCTGCACGGCAGCATCTGGCGGATGCGCTGCACGCAAGAGTGCCAACCACCCTGGGAGGATCGCACAGTTCCCCTGATCGTGGCCGGCGGCGCTCTGCCCAGGTGCCCAAAGTGTGGCAGCCTGGCCCGGCCGGATGTGGTGTGGTTTGGCGAGTCGCTGCCCGGCGAGGCGCTCGCCGCCGCCTGGGCTGCGGCCCAACGCTGCCAGGTGATGCTGGTTGTCGGCACCTCGGCAGTCGTCCAGCCGGCCGCTTCCCTCCCGCTGCTGGCCCTGCGGCGAGGCGCTTACGTGGTCGAGATCAATCCCCAGCCCACGCCGCTGTCGGATGCAGCCCACGAGGTCATCCGTGAGCCCGCGGCCTCTGCCTTGCCGCAATGGTGGCAGACCTGGCAGCGGAGGGTGAGCGTCGGCTAGGCGTCGAGAACGGGGGTTGACAAACGGGCGAAAATGCGCTATACTGGAGTCACAGAGTAAGAGCGGGATTGGGAATTGGTCTGAGATATGGATCGACCATTTGGACATGGATGACAGGAGCCAGGGCGGCACTATGCCCTGGCTCTGTTCGTTTTCTAGCATTTCTACCGGCCCTGACCTCCAGGCAGGGCGATAAAAATCCCTTAAGGAGGCGGATATGGATTCAGCGATGATTGGCAAGATTCAGAAGGCCAGACTCTATGCCGAAGAACCGGAACGGGTCCATTTCGAGCAGTTCCGAGCCACCTTCCGGGGCACAAACGGCAACCACACGGTCACGTTTGACCAGGGAGACTGGCATTGTACCTGTCACTTTTTCGCCGGTCGGGGAGTATGCAGCCACACGATGGCCTTGGAGCGTCTGCTCGGGGTGATGGTACCGGTTCAGGTCACCGCACCTGCCGTAGCCGGTTCAGGCCATGGTCTGAAGCCGCCGGGGCAAAGCCACGCAGCGGGGGATGGGCCAGCCCATCCCCCGCTTTTTATATCTCCACGCTGCCCTGTAACGCCCTCCCTGCCAGCGCCACCAGCCGGGCAGGGGTGATCCTGTTGGCCAGGTCCGCCGGGCAGGCAGCCTGCACCCGCAAATAGTTGTCGGTCAGCCCGCTCCACACCGGGCCATCCCCCCCAGGCCGGCTCGTTTCCCACAGCACCGCCATGGTCCGCCCCACAAAGCGCTGGCGGAACGCCCGCTCGCCGGCCGCGGCGACGGCGCGCATCGCCTGGGCCCGTTCGGCCTTGATCCGCGGCGGCACCTGGCCCGGCAGCCCGGCCGCGACAGTGCCCGGCCGGGCCGAATAGGGAAAGACGTGGGCCCGGGCAAAGCCGATCGCCTCGACAAAGGCCAGGCTGTCGGCAAACTCGGCGTCCGTCTCGCCCGGAAAGCCGACGATGACGTCGGTGGTCACCGCCAGGTCGGGGATGGCAGCCCGCGCCGCCGCGACCAGTGCCGCGAACTCGGCAGCCGTGTAACGCCGGCCCATGCGCCGCAGAACGGCATCGCTGCCGCTCTGCAGCGGCAGGTGCAGGTGCCGGCACAGGCGCGCGTCCGCCCACAGCCGCAAGGCCTGCTCCGGCAGGTCCCACGGCTCGATCGACGACAGGCGCAGCCGGGCGATGCCCGTCTCGGACAGGAGGCGCGCCACCAGCCCCCACAGGTCCAGGCCCGCGTTCCCGTCACCAGCCCTGGCCGATCCCGCCCATAGGCGCCGATGTGGACGCCGGTCAGCACCACCTCCTGGTGGCCGGCCTCGACGCGGGCCTGCACGTCGGCCAGGATCTCGTCGGGTGGCCGGCTGCGCTGCGGTCCCCGCGCCAGCCGGACGACGCAGTAGGTGCAGGCATTGTCGCAGCCATCCTGGATCTTGACCAAGGCCCGGGTGCGGGAGCGGGTGGCAGGTTGGCCCGCCTCGATCCCCGTCCGCACGGCCCAGCAGCTCGGCCAGCTGCTCCTTCTGCCGGTTTCCGGCCACCAGCTCCGACGCCGGGCAGCGCGCTCAGCTCGGCAGGGGACAGGTCGGCGTAACAGCCGGTGGCCACCAGACGGGCAGACGGGTTATCGTGGTGCAGGCGGCCCAGCGCCTGGCGCGACTTTTGGGCCGCCACGTGGGTCACGGCGCAGGTGTTGAGGATGCACAGGTCCGCCTCGCCCGCCGAGGCGACGATCTGGTGCCCGTTCTGCGCCAGCCGCGCGGCCAGGTCGTCCATCTCGCTTTGGTTGAGCTTGCAGCCCAGGCTGCTAACGTAGATGCGCATCAGCTCCTCGCGGCGCATTGTATCACATCGGGCAGTCGATGTAAAGGAATTAGCCTCCGAACTGATAAGATGCTATAATGAGCACCCATCGGGGGCCGGAAACCGGCCCCTGCCGGCAGATGCTATGACAGAACCGACCTGGCAGCGCTACCTGACCGACTATAACGAAGGCCTGGGCCTGGTCTACGAACGGTTCGTGCTCAACGACTTCTTGTCAGCCCTGCGGGGCGAGTACGGCCTTCAAACCGTGCTCGAAGCGCCGCTGTTTGGCATGGCCGGCGTATCGGGCATCAACAGCGTGGCCCTGGCCCAGGCCGGCGCCCAGGTGACCCTGGTGGACGACCACGGCGAGCGTCTGGCCGCCGTGGAGCGGATCTGGGGCGAGCTCGGCCTGCCGGCCCGGTTCGTCTGTCACGAGGAATGGGGTAGCCTGCCCTTTCCCGACGGCACCTTTGACCTGGCCTGGAACTGGGCGGCGCTGTGGTACCTGCCCGACCCGGCGGCGCTGCTGCGCGAGCTGGTCCGTGTCTCGCGGCAGGTCGTCTTCGTCGCCATGCCCAACCGGGCGCAGGTCGGCTACCTGCTGCGCAAGTACCTGCTGGAGCGCGATTTTGTCAACCACGTGGACGAGCGCTGGGCCGACATCGGCCGCGTCCGCCGCGTGCTGGAGGGCGCCGGGGTGCGCATCGTCCGGCAGGGCGTCCTGGACGTGCCGCCCTGGCCCGACACGGTCATGCCGGCCGCCGAGGTACTCAAGCGGCTGGGCTTGCGCTCGAAAAAGCTGACCGGCCAGTTCAGCGGCGACGCCTGGCAGTGGAGCACCATGGCCTACTACCTGGGCCGGCAGCCTGACCTCTACGACCGGGTGATGCGCTACGCCTGGCTCGATCGGGCGCCGCTGCCGTGGCGCCTCAAGGCGGTCTGGGCGCACCACCGCTACGTGGTTGGGATTAAAGCATAAGACCCTAAGGGTTTCTGGATCGAACCCTTAGGGTCTGGATCAACCGAACTGGGAGCATCATGTCACACACCTGGAAACGCAGCCGAATATACCTGGCAGTCCTGCTCATCTACGTCGTCCTGGCGGTCGTGCTGACCTGGCCGCTGGCGACGCACCTGTTCACCCACATACCGGGCAGCTACAACTGGGCATTCGACGAATACACCTTTGTCTGGAACAGCTGGTGGTTCCGCTACTCCCTGCTGAACCTGGGCGAGAGCCCTCTGCACTCGAGCTATATCTTCTACCCCATCACCGTCGACCTGATCCTCTACACCTACAACTTTTTCAACGTCCTGATCTCTTTTCCTCTGCAGCCGTTCCTGTCCCTGACGGCCATCAGCAATCTGACCTTCCTGTTTTCCATCGCCATGAGCGGCTTCAGCGCCTTCCTACTGGCCGAATATCTGTTGCGGACCACAGAGCACTAGCCGGCGCTGTGCCAAAAATCGTGCCCTATGCCGCTTTCTTTGCCGGCCTCATCTACGGCTTTTCCTCGTACCGCATGGTCTATGCCGCCATCGGCCACAACGACATCTGGAGCACAGCCTGGATCCCGTTCTACACCCTGTACCTGCTCAAGACGATCCGCGAGCCGGGCTGGCGCAACGCGCTCCTGACCGGCCTGTTCTTCGCCCTGGCCATGTATTGCGAGATGATCTTTGGCGTGCTGCTGGCCATGATGACCGTCGTCATCCTGCTGTTCTGTGTCGGCCGGCAGGGCAGAAAGCAGGTGGCCGGCGGTCTGGCCGGCCTGCTCAAGCGCCTGGTGCTGGCCGGCGGCCTGGCCACCCTGCTCTACTTGCCGATGTTGGTGCCGATCCTGCGCGAGATGTCGGGCGGCTATGCCCTGTCGGGCTGGGGCAGCGCCCAGCAGTTGTCGGTCGACCTGATGGGCTTTGTCTCGCCGACCGGCCTGAACATCCTCGGCCCCGATTGGGCTACCGATCTGCACAACACGCGGTTGGGGACGGCCCGCTTTTCCGACATCAACACCGTCTTTCTCGGCTGGGCCACCCTGGCCCTGGCCATCGCCGGCGCGATACGCTACCGGCGGCGGGTCGCAGTCTGGATCACCTGCGCCGTCGTGTTCATCGTGCTTGCCCTCGGCCCGGTACTGCAGATCTTCAAGCGCTCCACCTTCGACCTGGACGGGCTGCTGGTCAACGTGCCTCTGCCCTTCATCCTGCTGCACTATATCCCGGTGATCAGCGCCAACCGGGTGCCCAACCGCTTCAGCGCCGTCCTGATGCTGGCCCTGGCCATCCTGGTCGCCTTTGCCGCATACTGGATCCTGAGCTGGGCGGCCACACGGAAATGGGCAGCCACGCCGGGCCACTCTAACCGGTTGCGCCTGTTGCTGCCCATCTGCTGCGTGCTGATTGCCGCTCCGATACTGTTCGAGCACTGGTCGGTCCCGCTGCCCCTGACCGACAGCCGCATCCCGGCGGTTTATGACCAGGTGGCCGCCGATCCGGGCGACTTTACCATCCTGCAACTGCCGCTCGGCTGGCGCAACAGCTTTGGCCAGCTAGGAGCAGAGGATACCCGCAACCAGTACCACCAGGTCTACCATCAAAAGCGCCTGCTGGCAGGCAACACCTCGCGCAATCCGGCGTTCAAGTTCGACTATTACGACCAGGTGCCGATCATCAACTCGATCGTCACCCTGGAGGACTATGGCCAGGTGGACTGCCGAGCGCCGCGCCGCCGACCGGGCCACTGCCGATGAGTTCGTGTGGTTCTACAACATCCGTTACGTCATCGTCTCACCCTCGGTGCCGGACCGCCCGCCCTACGTGGACACCCGCGACGCCGCCCTGGCCTATGTCGAGGAAGTGCTGCCGATGCACAAGATCTATGACCAGGACGGCTGGCTGCTGTACCGGGTGGACCGTGATCCCGCCGCGACGCGGACTGCCGTCGAGGTAGATTTCGGCTCGACGGCGCCGCTGGCCCAGATGGCCCTGGGCGAGGGCTGGGCGGCAGACGAGCTGATCCAGGGCGCCAGCGCCAACTGGGCCGTCGAACAGGAGGCTCGGGTTCTGCTGCCATCCACGGACGGGGCCGGCTACCGGCTGACGGTGAGAGCCTTGCCCTTTGACTATCCGGGCGCCAAGGCGCAGACGATGGCCCTGGTGGTGAACGGCCACCGCCTGGAGCCGGTCACCCTGGCGCCAGGCTGGGCTGACTATGCCTGGGAGGTGCCTGCCGAGCTGCTTGAGCAGCCGATCAACGACCTGCGCTTCGAGTTCGACCACCTGGCCGCGCCGGCCGACGTGCTGCCGGGTGACGGCGCCATCGGCGCGACCGGCGTCCAGGCCCCGGTCGCCATCGAGGTGAACAGCGACGCCCCGGCCGGCCTGGCCTACATCACCGTCGGCGAAGGAGACCAGGCGGAGGACGGCTCGCTCCATTGCCCCGGCTACAACGTCGCCGTGATCGATCCGAAAAGCGGCCGGTTGCTCGACCGGCAGTGTTTCAACACCACGCCGGCCGGCGAGCCGGGCCAGGCCGCGGCCCTGGCCGATTTCATCGCCGGGATACCTGCCGGCCGGATCGTGGTCGTGGCCATGCAGGGCGACGGCACGGCCGGCCTGACCAGGGCCGCCGTGGCTGCATTCCGCTCCATCGGCGGGCAGGCGAACCTGCGAGGCAAGGACGGCTGGTCGCACGTCATCGTCGGCGTCAAAGGCGCTGCGCCGGGCACCGCGCTCGAGGTCGCCGGCCCGGGTGACCAATGGCTGCGCGTCGCTCCCGACCGGCGCACCCTGGGCGTGGCCGTCGACACCCTCCTCTGGGAGCAGATCGGAGCGTCGGAAGCCAACGGCCATGAGCGGCGACCGCACCGAGCGCTGGCGCAGGCTGATTGATCCACTGCTGGCCGTCCTGCTCGGCGGGGCAGCATTTGTGCTGTATGCCCGGACGCTGGCGCCCACCATCCTGGCCGGCGACCCGGGTGAGTTCCAGTTCGCATCCTACCTGCTCGGCGTAGCCCATCCGACCGGCTATCCCCTCTACAGCCTGCTCGGCTGGGCCTGGTCGCACCTGCTGCCGGTGGGCGACGTGGCCTACCGCATGAACCTGTTTTCGGCCTTTTGGGCGGCGCTGGCGGTGGGCCTGCTCTATCCGACGAGCCACAGCCTGGTGCGCCAGGCGCTGCCCGGCCTCGCGCCGCGACCTGCGGTCCGCCGCCTGCTCGCCGTGCTGGCGGCGGCCACCTTTGCCGTCACGCCCACCTTCTGGTCGCAGGCGATCATCGCCGAAGTCTATTCGCTGCACATCTTCCTGGTCGTCGCCCTGCTCTATTTCCTCCTGGCCTGGGCCGAGCGCCGAAACAGCGCCTATCTGCTGCCGGCGGCCGCCTGCTTCGGCCTGAGCCTGGCCCACCACCGCACCACGTTGGTCCTCGTCCCGGCCCTGCTGGCCTACCTGTGGCTGGTTAGCCGGGGTGCCCCAGCCGCCAGGCCCGACCGGCGGCAGTGCCTGCTGTCGCTATTGCTCATTCTCCTGCCGCTGGCCCTCTACCTCTATATCCCCCTCAGGGCGCCGCACACCCCCTACCTGCACCTGCCGCTGGCTGAAGGCCGCGAGCTGAGCCTCTACGACAACAACCTGTCCACCTTCTTCAGCTTTGTCCTGGGCGGGCCGTTCGGCGGCTCACTCGACCTGAAGGTAGACCTGGGGGCGCGGCTGGCGATGGCCGGGGGGTTGTTCCGCGACGAGATCGGCTGGCTGGGCATCCTGCTGGCGCTGGCCGGCGTGGGCTGGCTGCCTGTCCTGACCGGCAGGTCAGGGGCGCTGTCCAGGCATTGGGCGCTGCTGGCCCTCACCGGGCTGATCTGGCTGGGGACGGTGGCCTTTAACCTGGTCTATACCATCGGCGACATCTATGTGCTGTTCATCCCCGCCTACCTGGTCGTCGTGCTGTGGCTGGCCGTGGGCGTCGGGGCCATGGCCCAGGCCTTGACCAGGGATCGTACCGCACAAGGCTCGCTGCTGTCGCGTCGCTGGCGCTTGTCGTGGCCCTTTTCGCCCTCCCGGTCTGGCTGGGCGCTCAGCCACTACGACGGCCTTGATTCCAGTCGGCGCACAGCCGACCGCACCGGCTGGGAGGCGATCCTGTCCGAGCCGCTGCCGGCCGGCGCCGTACTGGTCAGCAACGACCGCAACGACATCATGCCGATGTGGTACCTGCAGTACGTGGAGGGCAAGCGGCCTGACCTGCTTGGCCTGTTCCCCCTCATCACGGTCCGATTACCCGGCACTGGGCCAGGTGCTTGACCTGGCGTTGGGCACCGGCCGGCCGGTGTACCTGATCAAGGAGATGCCGGGGATCGACGTCAAGGTCAGAACCCAGCCTGAGGGCCGACTGTGGCGGGTGCTCGGCCCGGCTGTCACCGGCCAGCCGGCCTACTCCCGCGACATCCGCCTGGGCGATGCCGTGAGCCTGGCCGGCTACGACCTGTCGGCTCGCAGCCCGCGTCCTGGTGAGGAGTTGCAGGTCAGCCTGTACTGGGAGCCGCTGCGCCCGCTTGGGGCCGAATACCACAGCTTTGTCCACCTGATCGATGGAACAGGCCAGCCCGTGGCCCAGAGCGACCACCAGCCGGGCGGCGTTTTCTATCCGAGCACCCTGTGGCAGCCGGGCGAGCAGTTGCGCGACGATCACACCCTGACGATACCGGCCGGCACGCCGCCAGGAGTGTACCGGCTGCTGGTGGGCTTGTATGCCCTGCTGCCCGACGGCTCGTTGCAGCCCCTGGGCGAGCCGGTCGTCGCCGGCCAGGTGGCGGTCAAAGACCGGATACAGACCGAGCCTGGCATCATCAGCCACCCGGCGACGGCCAACTTTGACGGCCAGATCGAGCTGCTGGGGTACGACACGGCACGTCAGCCGGGCAAGCTGGCCGTCACGCTCCACTGGCGCGCCCTGCAGCCGCCGGCCAAAGACTATGCCGTGTTTGTCCACCTCCTCGACGCACAGGGCCAGATCCTCGCCCAGCACGACGGCCAGCCGCAGAACGGCGCCTACCCCACCTCTGTCTGGGATGCGGGCGAGGTCGTCGCCGACGAGCACGTCCTGGACCTGCCGGCCGATCTGCCGACTGGCGCCTACCGGCTGCGGGTGGGCTGGTATCTGCCGGGCACCGGCGACCGCCTGCCGGTGGTAGGCGGCGGTGACAGCGTCGAATTGCACGTTGAGGAGTAGAGTTTCTACCTCAGATCGCGCAGCAGCGCTTCGGCTCGCTCGCGATAATAGCCGCCGGTGTCGAGGTCGGCTGCCCGCTGCAGGTGCTGGCGGGCCGGGTCGGGACGGCCGGTACTGGCGTACAGGCTGCCCAGGTGGTAGCGGGCGCTCACCAGATCGGGGGCCAGCGCCAACGCCTTGACGAGCGCCTGCTCGGCCTCGGCATGGCGGCCGGCGAGGTGATAGGCCCAGCCGAGCAGGTCCTGGGCGCGGGCATCGCCGGGAGCCAGCGCGACCGCTGCCTCAGCCGCCGGCACGCCCCCTTCCACGACGTGGTACAAATGATCCAGGTAAAAGTGAGCCAGTATCAGCTGGAAAGTCGAATCGCTGATCCTCCGGCGCTACGTCCACCGCTCCCTCGGTACCACTCCTCAGCGCCCTCGTAATCGCTCAGGTCCAGGTAGGCTTCGGCCATCTGCACCCGGAGGGCTGCGTTCTGTGAATCGCGGACGAGCCCTTGCCACAGGACCGCCTGGGCCTCCTTCACATCTCCCAGTCTGCCGGTGATGGATACCCAGGAAATAGTAGACCATCACCAGGTCAGGGTCGAGGGTCAGGGCCTGCTGCAGTCTATCCTGCGGCCGCCTGCTGTGTCGCCCAAACGGTCAAGAACATGTCCCAGATAGGCATGGGCCTGTGCATTGGCCGGCGCCAGCGCGACCGCCCGCTCGAGCTGGCGGCGCGCCAGGGTGAGCTCGTCACGCTGCAAGAAGGCAATGCCCAGGAGCATAGCCTGGCCGGCCGGCTCGGACTCAGCGCTCACTGCCCGGAGCACGGCCAACATATCCGAGTCGCCGGCCTGGCTCAAGTGGTCGGTGGCCTCTGCCAGGTCGTCGCCGGCCAGCAGACGGCCCAGCAGGGCGTGGGCAGCGGCGGCTGTATCGGATCGCGGCCCGAGATCGAGGGCGCGGCGCAGATAATGAGCTGCCGGCTCCAACTGCCCCTGCGCGATCATCCCCCGGCCCAGCGCCAGGTAGAGGCGGGCATCCCGGGGTGCAAGTGGCAGGACGCCATACCAGGTCGTCAGCGCACCAGCCCAATCTCCGTCATCGGCAAAGGCATGGCCCAAGGCCAGCAGCGCTTCCACGCCGCCGCCCAACCTTTCCGCCGTGCGGAAGGCATTGCGGGCTTCGGCAAAGCGGTGCTGCTGCTCCAGCACCTCGCCCAGCCGCTGCCAGGGCAGGGGTGAGTCGGGGACAAGGCCGGCAGCGTGGGTGTAGCTATCGATGGCGGCGCCATACTCTTGCCCGGCGCGATAGATCTCGAGCCTGGCGCATGGCAGTGGTGAACGCCTGGGGTTCGGGCGTCAGATTCAGCAACAGGACACCCAGCGCCATGATGGCCAACTTGAGACGTGGAGGATCGCATGGTCCGATTTTAGCACAAGTTGGCAACGGCGACAACTGGCCACTTGACAAGATTTGCGGAATGGTGTATTATACTGATATCAATTGCATTGTTTAAACCTGGAAAGGCGGGAAGGGAGCTTAAATGACAGCAATTGGTCGCAAACTGACATCGTCTTTGAAGGTGACGGCTATCAGCTCAGTCTTGATCTTGGCCCTGTCGCTGGTAGCGCAGCCCGCATACGCCCAGGGACAGGTTCACATCGTCCAGGCCGGCGAGACCCTGTCGTCGATCGCCGCGCGCTATGGCACCACGCCGCAGGCCATCGCCGCCGCCAACAACCTGGCAAACGCCAACTATATCTATGCCGGTCAGCGGTTGACCATCCCCTCAGGAGGAGGCGCAGCGGCCTCCGGTGGCACCCACACCGTCGGCCGGGGCGAGACCCTGTCATCCATCGCCGCCCGCTATGGCACCACGGTAGCGGCCCTGGTGCGGGCCAACGGGCTGGCCAGCGCCAACATGATCTATGTTGGGCAGCGGCTGACCATTGCCGGCGGAGGCGCGGCCGGCAGCGCCGGCAGCAGCCAATCGGGGTCCGTGTACACCGTTCGCAGCGGCGACACCCTGGCGGCCATCGCCGCCCGGTACGGCACCACTGCCTGGGCCATCGCCAGCGCCAACGGGCTGTCCAACGCCAACTATATCTATCCCGGCCAGCAGCTCAAGATCCCGGCCGGTGGTTCCAGCTCCTCTTCTCTACTTCGGCGCCGGCTGCCGCCGCCGGAGGGAAGAGCATCGTCATCGATCTGTCGGCGCAGCGGATGTACGTCTACCAGGACGGGCAACTGGTGTGGAATTGGGTCGTCTCCACCGGCCGGGCCGGGCCAGGAGACGGTGGTGGGGCACTTTAAGGTACTGAACAAGATCCCCAACGCCTACGCCTATACCTGGAGCCTGAGGATGCCCTACTGGCTGGGCATCTACTGGGCCGGCAGCCTGCAGAACGGCATTCACGCCCTGCCGATCGGGCCCGGCGGCCAAACCATGTGGGGAGGCTACCTGGGACAGCGGGTGTCGTACGGCTGCGTCATCCTCAGCACTCAGAACGCCGCCACGCTGTATAACTGGGCGCCGGTGGGCACGCCTGTAGACATCGTCTGGTAGTCTGGGCGCTACCCCTCTAGACCGCAGCCGATCCTCCCCGATACGGCAATATCATCATGCTGGCCCCGGCCAAGTCCTCGGCTGCAGAACCCGGTTCGACCGAAGGAGCATTCCCGCCAATTCCAGACAGGCCGGGTGGTGACGATCACCGCCGGGCATGCGGTCCACGATACCTACACCGCCTTCCTGGCGCCCCTCCTGCCGGCGTTCAAAGACAGCATGCTGCTGTCCAACACGCAGCTTGGGCTGCTGACCGTGTTCATGAACGCGCCCTCGCTCTTCCAGCCGGTCCTTGGCTACCTGGGCGACCGGACCGACCTGCGCACCCTGGTCAGCCTGGCCCCGGCCGTGGCCGGCGTGACGATGAGCCTGCTCGGCGTGGCGCCCGGCTATGCCGCACTGGCCCTGCTGCTCATCGTCGCCGGGCTCAATTCGGCCAACCTGCACGCCGTGGCCCCGGTGATGGCCGGCCGCCTGTCGGGCAGACCGCCTGGGCCGGGGCATGGGCTTCTGGATGGTCGGCGGCGAGCTGGGACGGACGTTAGGACCGCTGATCGTCGTCACGGCCGTGGCCCGCCTTGGCCTGCAGGGCACGCCGTGGCTGATGGCCTTTGGCTTTCTGGCTTCGTTACTCGTCTACATTGGGCTGAGGGGTGTGCCTGTGCACGCCCCAACAGACGGCGACAGATCCGCCTCCTGGCAGGCGCTGCGCAGCATGGGGCCCTTCCTGGCCCCGCTGGCGGCGATCCTTGCCGTGCGCGCGCTGATGATCGGAGCGCTGACCACCTATCTACCGGTTTTCCTGAGCGAGGAGGGCGCGACCCTGTGGCGCGCCGGAGCAGCTCTGTCGGTGCTGCAAGCAGCCGGCGTGGTGGGGGCGCTGCTCGGCGGCGCTCTGAGCGATCGCCTGGGCCGCCGGGTGATCCTGGCGCTGTCGCTGCTGTTGACGCCGGCGTTCATGTTCGCCTTCCTGGCTGCCAAGCCGCCAGAAGCAGGCGGCACAGGCGGCTGGGGACAGTTCCTGCTCCTGCCGGCGTTGGGCCTGACCTCGCTGTCGACCGCACCGGCGATCATGGCCCTGGTGCAGGAGAGCTTTCCGCAAAGCCGATCGCTGGCCAACGGCATTTACATGGCCTTGAACTTCTTGATCCACTCCGGGGCGGTGTTGGTGCTGGGCGCTCTGGGCGACCGGTTTGGGCTGCGGCTGGCCTTCACGGTGAGCGCCGCCGTCCCGCTGCTCGGCCTGCCCTTTCTCCTCCTGTTTCCGCGACGCCGCCCCAACGACGGCGTCTAGCCGAGGCCGTGCTTGTCCCACCTCAGGGCCAGCGCATTTGAATTCAAACATTGTGGAAGCAGGCGCCCGGCGATGAGAACACGCCTTGTCTCGCACTGAAACGTCCCACTGAGACGGCAAGGCGCGGCCGAGCGGGGCGCAGTAGCAAAGCATAGGCACGCCAGATGGGTGTTGCGGCCATATCGGCGGGGTTCTCACTGGATAAATGCGCTTGCCTTATATCCCACCTATCCTGGCCTTGACGTGAACAGCGTATCGTGCGATAATTTATTCGCAGTATAACACCCGGCGTTTGCCATTTGTTTGAAGATCACTTCGAGATCGTTTGCTGGGCCAGAAACCCCGGAGGAATCCGATAGCCGAAGAGCTACAGTTGAAGCTGCTAGGCAACCTGGAGATCCGCCGTTCCGGGAACCTGGTGACGGGCTTTACCTCTATCAAGGTCCGGGTGCTGCCATGCTACCTGGCCGCGACCGCCAAAAGCAGGAGGAGGGAGGAAGCGATGAAGCAAGTGACAGGGTGGATGGGCGTGTTCTTGGCCGTGGCGCTGGCCGCGGGAGGAGCCCCAGTCGTGGGACAAGTCGGCCGGACGCCGGCCGGACTGGAGGCCGGCGCCTGGAACGTGTGGCTTGTAGGGCAGTGGGGTGGGGCGACATATACGGCCGCCGTCCAGGGAAGCTATGTGTACGTGGGCCAGGGCCCGCGGCTGGCGATCCTGGACGTCACCGACCCCGCCGCGCCACTGGCGGTGGGCAAGACAGCGCCGCTGCCGGGCATCGTGATGGAAGTGGTGGTCCCAGGGAATGCAGGACCTATGGCCAGCGGGTACGCCTACGTCGCGGACTTTGACTCCGGGTTGCGGGTGGTGGACGTGTCGGACCCGACACAGCCGGTCGAGGTGGGCTTCCACCAAACGCCGGGGCATGCCTACGGCGTGGCGGTGGCCGGCGTGATGACATACGTCGCCGACGGTGAGACGGGGTTGCGGGTGGTGGACGTGTCGGACCCGACACAGCCGGTCGGGGTCGGGTCCTACGACACACCAGGATTCGCCTACGGCGTCGCAGTGGCCGGCGGGTACGCCTACGTCGCAGACTCGGCTGGTCGGGCTACGGGTGGTGGACATATCCGACCCGGCGCAGCCGATCGAGGTCGGGCTACAGCCATGTCGGAGAATGCCCGTGGGGTGGCGGTGGCCGGCGGGTACGCCTATGTCGCGGACTCGTCTGGCGGGCTGCGGGTGGTGGATGTATCCGACCCGGCGCAGCCGATCGAGGTCGGGCTACAGCCATTTGGAGGGTGCCCGCGGGGTGGCGGTGGCCGGCGGGTACGCCTACGTTGCGGACTCTCACAGGCTGCAGGTGGTGGATGTATCGGACCCGACGCAGCCGGCCGTGGTGGGCTTCTACGACACGCCGGGATTGGTCTGCGACGTGGCGGTGGCCGGCGCGATGACGTACGTCGCCGACGGTGAGGCCGGGCTGCGAGTGGTGGACGTGTCGGACCCGACGCAGCCGGTCGAGGTGGGCTTCTACGACACGCCAGGATTCGCCTACGGCGTCGCCGTGGCCGGCGAGTACGCCTACGTCGCCGACTCGGATGGCGGGCTGCGGGTGGTGGACGTGTCGGACCCGGCGCAGCCGGTCGAGGTGGGCTTCTACGACACGCCGGGGTCGGCCTACGGCGTGACGGTCGCCGGCGGGTACGCCTATGTCGCGGACTATGGCCTCGGGCTGCGGGTGGTGGACGTGTCCAACCCGACGCAGCCGGTCGAGGTGGGCTTCTACGACACGCCGGGGATTGGCCTGGGACGTGGCGGTGGCCGGGGAGTACGCCTACGTCGCGGACGCGCATGCCGGGCTGCGGGTGGTGGACGTGTCGGACCCGACACAGCCGGTCGAGGTGGGCTTCTACGACACGCCGGGGTATGCCTACGGCGTGGCGGTGGCCGGCGGGTACGCCTACGTCGCGGACTGCTGGTACGGGCTGCGGGTGGTGGACGTGTCGGACCCGGCGCAGCCGGTCGAGGTGGGCTTCTACGACACGCCGGGCCAAGCTCTGCGTGTGGCAGTGGCCGGTGGCCCGGGGGCACATACGCCTACGTCGCCGACGATGAGGCCGGGCTGCGGGTGGTGGACGTGTCGGACCCGACGCAACCGGTCGAGGTGGGGTTCTACGACACGCCGGGGCTTGCCCGCGACGTGGCCGTGGCCGGGGGGTACGCCTACGTCGCCGACATGGGTGGCGGGCTGCGAGTGGTGGACGTGTCGGACCCGGCGCAGCCGGTCGAGGTGGGCTTCTACGACACACCAGGGTCGGCCTACGGCGTGGCGGTCGCCAGCGGGTACGCCTATGTCGCGGACGATGATGCCGAGCTGATGATCCTGCGCTACGTAGAGGTGTCGTACAAGATTTATCTGCCGCTGGTGGTACGGGCGCGTTAACGACATGGATCTGTGCCTGGCCGAGTGGCCAGGTGGCCACGGCGATCTGCAGAGCGCCATCACCAGCTTTTACCATTGCAAACGGGCTGCCGGGCTATCGTTCATTGCAGCATAAGCCGAAACCGCCCGCTCGCCCGTCGCTGCAGGTTGACGCGAACGGCCTATTTGCAGCAGCCTGTCTATTCCTGGGCTGTCCGCATCGACCTGGCCGTCGCCCTGAATGCTGCTACATCGCAGGGAGTTTTCATCCTGTTTTGCATTACACCCGGACTGCCAAAAAAGATCTACAAACCCCTCCTTGCCGCCTACAGTCAAGGTATGGTATAATAGCTCTCGGAAGGGTAAGACATGCCGCGCAACTATCGCAAGCTGGAGAGCTCGAAAGACCTGACCCGCCTGATGACGCGCTACTATGCCACGCGCAAGCTGGTGGGCAAGGTCAAGCCGCTGGCCTGGGTCACCAGCGGCGCGCCGGTGGAGATCCTGATCGGCATGGGCGTGGCCACCGTCTACCCCGAGAACTATGGCGCGCTGGTCGGCGCGCAGCGGGCGGCCGTGCCCCTGGCCCAGGTGGCCGAGGAGCAGGGCTTTAGCCCTGACCTGTGCTCCTACGCCCGCTGCCACATCGGCTCGGTCATCGATCGGCGTCAATGCGCCGCAGGGCGGCCTGCCCCGCCCCGACCTGCTGGTGGCCTCCAACAACATCTGCGGCACCGTCGTCAAGTGGTACCAGGCCCTGGCCCAACAGCTCAACGTGCCGCTCTTCCTCCTCGATGCGCCCTACCAGCACGAGCCCGGCCTGCCGGATCACACCGTCCAGTACGTCGCCGCCCAGTTGGAGGAGCTGATCGCCTGGGTGACACAGCACACCGGCCACAAGCTCAATGAGAAACAAGTTCGCCCAGACGCTCGACTCTATCCAACGAGGCGGTGACCCTGTGGCGCGAGATCCGCGAGATGTGCCAGGCCCGGCCCTCGCCGCTCAATGCGCCCGACCTCTTTTTGGCCATGGCTCCCATCGTCGTCCTGCGCGGCACCGGCGACGCGGTGAGCTACTACCGCAAGCTCAAGGCAGAGGTCGAGGAGCGGGTGGCACGGGGTGAGGGCGCCATCCTGGAGGAGCGCTATCGCCTGTTGTGGGACAACATCGCCATCTGGTACCAGCTCTTCCGGCTGTTCAACCTCTTTTCCGAGGCCGGCGCCTGCTTTGTGGTGGACACCTACACCAACGCCTGGTCGATGTCGGTCGACGCCGGCGATCCGATCCTGGGCCTGGCCCGCACCTATACCACCGTCTATATCAACCAGAGCCTGCAGGTCCGCGCGGCGATGATGGCCGACCTGGTGGACCGGTTCGCCGTCGACGGCATCGTCCTGCACTCGAACCGCTCCTGCAAGCCCTATTCGCTTGGGACAGTATGAGCTGCTCCGACAGGTGAGCGAGCGGACCGGGGTGCCGGGCCTGATCCTCGAAGCCGACATGTGCGACACCCGGCTCTACGCCGAAGAGCCGATCAACAACCGCATCCAGGCGTTCCTCGACCTCCTCAGCTCCGCGCCGGCGACGAGGGTCGATTGCCACCTTCGATGATGAGCGGCGAAGCTATCGCGCTGCTCAGCGCCCTGCTGTGGGCCTTTGCCAGTGTCCTGATGGGCTGGGGTGTCAGGCGGCTTCACGTTATCCCTCTCAACCTCATCCGCTGCGTCGTTTCGACCGCCTTTTTCTGGAGCCTGCTCCCCTTCTTTGGCGGCCTCAAAGCCATAGCGGCGATCCCGGTCGAACAATGGCTGTGGCTGTTCCTGTCGGTGGTGATGCTGCTGATCGTGGGCGACCTCCTCTATTTTCGCAGCCTGGACCTGGCAGGCGTGTCGTGGACCATGCCGGTGGCCAGCGTCAACCCGCTGTGGGCCGTGCTGTTGGCCGCGCTGTTTGTCGACGAGCCGTTGAGCTGGAACCTGCTTGCCGGGACGCTCCTGGTCATCGCGGGCCTCGTCCTGGTGAGCCGCTCTACCAACAAGCACCGGGTCCAGTCGACCACCGGCGGCAGCGGATCGGGCTGCTGCTCGCGCTGCTGACCTCAGTGGCGTGGGGCGGTCGGCCAGGTGATCCTGAAACCGGCGGCAGAGGGCCTGGACTCGGTCGTCGCCAACAGCGTCCGGCAGCCGATGGCCGCCCTGATGATGCTCGGGCTCAGCCTGGCCCGCGACCAGTGGCCGCCAGGCCACCAGAAGCATGCAGCACAGATGACAGGCGGTACATGGAAAGACCTGAGAGAGCTCGACCGGCGCTCGTGGCTGACAATCGTCATCGCCAGCCTGGTCGGCACCGGCCTGGGCAGCCTGCTCTTTGTCCTGGCCATCCAGATGGTCGGCGCCGGGCGAACCGCCGTCCTGACGTCCACGGCGCCGTTGATGGCCATCCCCTTGGCGGTGCTGTGGCTGCACGAGCGGCCCAACCGCTGGACCTCTGATCGGCGCGCTGCTGGCGACGGCAGGCATTATCCTGGTGGTGTGAGGGCAACTATGGACCAGAAGATGACGATCTTGTTCGGGCCAGCGAGCTGTCGCATTATGCCTATTGCGCCCGGGCGTGGTGGCTGGGGCGGGTCATGGGCTATCGCTCGGCCAACGTCGAGGCGATGCACGCCGGCACCGCCCGGCACCGCGCCCACGGACGCAGCGTCGAGGGCGCCTACCGGCTGCGGCGGCTGGCTCTAGCCCTGCTCGTGTTGGCTGCTGTGGCCCTGGCGGCAGCCCTCGCTCGTGTGGTCTGATCGTGAGTCGTGGGCAGGCTGACATGGCTGACCTGGCTCTTCCTCGTTGCTCTGGTACTGGCCGGGCTCGGGCTGTGGCTGCTGGTCCGCGCCAGGAGCAGCCTATCAGGAAACCGGCCTGCCGGTGGGCCGCATCACCTACGTAGACACCGGCGCCTGGAACCGCTGCGAGCGCCCTCTCTTTTCCCGCCAATACCGGCTCACCGGCAAGCCAGATTACCTGGTCCGCAACTCCGGGCGGGCGTCATCCCCGTAGAGGTCAAGTCAGGCGCTGCCCCCCAACAGCCCTATCCCGCCCACGTGCTCCAACTGGCGGCCTATTGCCTGCTGGTGGAGGAACAGGAGAGCCAGGCAGTGCCCTACGGCATCATCAAGTACGCCGACAAGGCGTTTGAGGTGGACTATACCCCGGCCCTGCGCGCGCAGGTGGTGGACACACTCGCAGGCCATGCGCGCGGCCTGCACGCTGCCGACCGGAAGGTGTGGATCGCAGCCACGACGAGCCGCGGCGCTGCCTGGGCTGCGGCTACCGCGACCAGTGCGATCAGCGCCTGGCGTGACGGCCGCCATCTCAGAAGAGGGTCTGCGACCGTCCTTACCCGCCGCGAGGCCTCCGATCCGGACCCCTCGAAACCGCGCCGGCGCCGCGCCGTGAGCTACGTGCGCGATCTGCACCGGCTCGCCCTTGGCACAGCTCGGCAGGCCCCACAATTGCCAGTGGTTGGCATTGCACACCGCATCGCAGCTATTCCAGAAGCGAGGCGTCATGTCGGTGTAGCTGGCATCGCGCAGCAGGCGCCCCAGCCTGCCGTTCTTGATCTCGTAGGCCACCTCCGCGCCAAAGTGAAAATTCAGCCGTTTGTCGTCCAGGCTCCAGCTCTTCGGAGTGTCGAGCAGCAGCCCATCGTCGGTGGCGGCGATCAGGTCGTCCAGCGTCCAAGTCCCGCGGCTCCAGGCTGATATTGGTCATGCGGATGAGCGGCAACCGGCCCCAGCCATCGGCGCGCATCGTCCCGTTGCTGAACGGCAGCGGGGGAACCGAGTGCAGTGCCCCGGTGGTGGCTGGCCAGTTGCCAGGCCGTCTCGCGCGAGGTCAGAAAGTTGACAAAACGGCCCTCCTCGATGACCGGGAACCACTCGGCCGGGCTGCCTTCGTCGTCCCAGCCAAAGGTGCCCAGGCCGCGGGGCAGCGTCGCGTCGGCGGTGATCGTCACCTGCGGCGAGCCGTAATTGCAGCACGCCCAGCTGGTCAGGCGTCATAAAGCTGGTGCCGGCGAACGACGCCTCACTGCCCAGCACCCGGTCCAGCTCCACCGGATGGCCACAGCTTTCGTGGATCTGTAGTGCCAGCATGGAGCTGCCCAGGATCACCGTCCGAACGCCCGGCGGGCAGGCGGCGCGGCGATGAGGGCCGTTGCCTCCTCGGCGCACCGCTCGGCCTGGGCCGGCAGATCGAGCTCGGTCGACGAACTCGTAGCCGGCCTGGGCATAGTCGTTCAAGCTGCGCCGCTGAAAGACGCCGCCGTCGCCCACCGCCGTGGCCGCCACGCCGCCGCCCGTCTCGACGATCGTCTGCTCCAGGCAGCTTCCCTCGCTGGACACGAACCACTTGTGCTCGCGATAGAGGCTCAGGTGGGCCTGGGCGACGCGCACGGCAGGCCGCCGCTGCATGGCCTCACAGCAGGCGATCAACAGCGCCAGCCGCGCCTCGATCGGCACGGCAAACGGATCGCGCTCGACCGGCGTGGCATAGACGCCGACCTCGCCCGGCCGAGGCAGCAACTGCAGGGGCTCGGTCTGGATCGTGGCCGGCGGCCCGGGCCGCCGTCCAGGGCGCGCTCCACAGTCGTGGCCAGCGCCTCGCCGGATAGGTCGCTGCTGGCGGCAAAACCCCACGCGCCGTCGACCAGGACGCGCACGCCCAGGCCGGCGCTCTCTTCCAGCGTCGAGCGCTCCGGCTGCCCGTTCTTGACCAGCAGATCTTCGGTGCGCCGCTCGACGGCACGTACGTCGGCGTAAGAAGCGCCCCGCTGCACGGCCAGGTCCAGGGTGTCGAGGGCCAGTTTCTGCATGGTCATTCCTCCGAGACCATTCTATCAGAATCTGACCCAGTCTGCAATTCGAATGCCCTGGCGTTCTGGAGCGAGTTGACGCCGGCCGGGAAATATGCTAATATCCATCCATCACGCGACATCGACTGAGGAGAGATTGATGACCCACTATCAACTGGAGCATCACCAACAGCTATTTGAGCTAGGCTGGTGGGATGCCTTCAACGACCTGTCAGCGGTGTTGCCGCTCCCTGACAAAACCTGATCGGATCTGACAACTATGTCAAAAGATTCGCTGGAAAGGCTACAGAAGATCCTGGCTCACGCCGGGGTGGCCTCACGCCGCAAGGCGGAGGAGATGATCCAACAGGGCCGGGTGACGGTCAATGGCCGGATCGTGACCCAACTCGGCACCAAGGTGGACCCGGCCCGCGACGACATCCGCGTGGACGGCGAGCGGCTCAAGATCGCGCCCAGTCATGTCTACATCCTGCTCAACAAGCCCGCCGGCGTCCTGTCGATCATGGACGACGAGCGAGGGCGCCGGTCGCTGGGCGACCTGGTTCCCCTTCCGGCGCGGCTCTATCCGGTCGGGCGGCTCGACGTGAACAGCGAAGGGCTGATCCTGCTGACCGACGACGGCGAATTGGCCAACCTGCTCACCCACCCCCGCTACGAGCACGAGAAGGAGTACCGCGTGCTGGTGTCAGGGCACCCCGCGGAAAAGACGCTCGAAGCCTGGCAGCGCGGCGTCATCTCTCGGAGGGCCAGAACGCACTGCCCCGGCGCAGGTGGCAGTCATCCGCACGGAAAAGGACGCGACGGTGCTGCGGATCGTCATGCACGAAGGGCGCAAGCGCCAGATCCGCGAGGTGGCGTCGCTGCTGGGGCATCCGGTTCGCGAGCTGGTGCGGGTGCGGATGGGGCCGCTGCACCTGGGCACCCTGGGATCGGGACAGTGGCGCTACCTGACGGCCCAAGAGATCCGAGCGCTGGAAGCTCTGAAACGCAGCCGGCCAGGTCACCCAGCCGCCGGAAGCAGGGCCGCCAGAAGCAGGCGGCACAGGCGGCACAGGCGGCACCTGGAGGCAAGAGGCCTGGCACAAAGCGTAGCTCGCAAAGCACCGATCCCGGTGGCTCGGCAGGCCGAAATCGTGGATCGACGAGGAGATAAGGATTGGGACCATCACCTTCGATGACGCCGTCACCTTCGATGACACTGCCTTCGACCATCGCCATTGATGGGCCGGCGGCTTCTGGCAAGAGCACGATCGGTGAGCTGCTGGCTCTGCGATTGGGCTATGTTTACCTCGACACCGGCGTCATGTACCGGGCAGTGACCTGGGCGGCGCTGGCTCACGACATTGCTATCGAGGATGAGGCGGCCGTCACAGCCCTGGCCGAGCAGCTCAAGATCGACATCGTGCTGCCGACCGTCGACGACGGCCGGCAATACACCGTCCTGGCCGACGGCCAGGATGTGACGTGGGAGATCCGGCGCCCCGAGGTCAACCGCGCCGTGTCGCCGGTATCCACCTATCCCGGCGTGCGGGCGGCGTTGTCGGCGCAGCAGCGGCGCATCGGCCACAAGGGCCAGATCGTCATGGTCGGCCGCGACATCGGGACGGTGGTCCTGCCCGACGCGGATTTAAAGATCTACCTGGACGCTACGCTCGAGGAGCGGGCCCGCCGGCGCTATCGCGAGACGCTGGCCCGCGGTGGGCCGGTCGACTACCAGCAGGTGCTGGCCTCCGTGCGATCGCGCGACGAGATCGACAGCGGGCGGGCCGCGGCCCCCCTCCGGCCGGCCGACGACGCCGTGGTGATCGACACCACGTTGCTGACTGTGGAGCAGGTTCTCGAGCGGGTGCTGGCCTTGGTTGACAGTTGGCACGGCTGCTGTTGAGGAGGTTGACAGGGTCGATGGCGTAATGCACCGGGCGGGGTAGATTGCCGCCGTCGAGCCAGATAGCCTGGGTCAGGCCGCCAGAAGCGTGCGGCACAGGGCAGTCGGGATCCGACCTGGCGACCGGCTGCTGGCCATCAACGGCCATCCCCTCCGCGACGTGATCGACGTGCAGTTCTACGGCGCCGAAGAACGGCTGGAGCTCCTGGTGGAGCGGGCCGGCGAGCGGCTGCTGCTCGAGGCCGAGCGAGAGTATGGCCAGGACCTGGGCCTGACCTTTACCCATCTCACCTTCGACGTCGACATCCGGCGCTGCGCCAACAACTGCGACTTCTGCTTTGTCAAGCAGAACGCGCCTGGCATGCGCCGCTCGCTGTACGTCAAGGACGACGACTATCGCTACTCCTTCCTGTCCGGCAGCTTTGTGACCCTGACCAACCTGACCGACGACGACTGGGCACGCCTGGAGGAGCAGCGCCTCAGCCCGCTGTACGTATCGGTCCACGCCACCGACCCGGAGCTGCGGCGGCGATTCTTCGCTGCGCCGAATGACAAATCCGGCGCCCCGACGTGATTGGGCAGTTGCGCCGGCTGGCCGAGCTGGGGATCGAGGTCCACACCCAGGTCGTGCTCGTGCCGGGCCTGAACGACGGCGAGCACCTGGCCCGCACCGTCGCCGACCTGGCGAGCCTCTACCAGGAGCCGGTGGCATCGCTCAGCGTCGTGCCGATCGGCCTGACCCGCTACCACTGCCGGCTCGTGCCGTCCCTACACCCCGCCCGAGTCGCGCGCCCTGCTGGACCAGGTGGAGCCGTGGCGAAGGGAAAACCGGAAGAAGAGGGGGTGCACTTTCGTCTACCCCTCCGACGAGTGGTACCTGGTGGCCGGGCGGGAGGTGCCGCCAGGCAAAGAGTACGATGATTTCCCGCAGGTGGAAAACGGCGTCGGCATGGTGCGGCTGCTCCTGGACGAGTGGGAGGAGCTCAAAGCCAGCTTGACGAGGACAAGGCTGAAACCGGCGACCCTGGTCTGTGGGACGCTGATCGCGCCGGTGTTGGCCCGGATCGTCGAGGAGCTGAACACCTTGACCGGCTCAGACCTGCGATTGGTGCCGGTGGTCAACGACTTTTTCGGGCCGGTGACCACCGTCTCTGGCCTGCTGACCGGGCAGGATGTCGTGGCGGCACTCGCTTCGCGAGGGCCGGCCCCTGGGCGACCTGGTGCTCCTGCCGCGGGCGATGTTCACCGGAAGCTACGGCGCCGGTTCGGCTCCGCCCGACACCACGCTGGACGACATGAGCCTGGCCGGCATCTCGGACCGGTTGGGTGTGCCGGCGGTCATGGCCGGCACGCTCACAGAGGCGCTGGCCGCTCTCACAGCCGGCCTGTAGGTCGAAAGCGTCGCTTCAGCCATCTGACCCTCACCGAAATATCAGAAAACCAACAGCGCCAGGGGTTGGACCCTGGCGCTGTTGGCTAGGCAACAAGAGGTTACGATTTCGGCTTTAGCCAGCGCACGCTGTTCGACCGGCAGTTCGGGCAGATACGCTCCACGTTGGCGCTGAACATGCCGGTCCAGTGGTGCCCACAGCGCAGGCACAGGTACTCGGCGTGCTGCTTTTCGTCGTCGGGCTTGGAGGTGCGCGGATTGGGCACCTTGGCGGTCGCCAGGACAGACTGGGTCTGCTCCACCTCTTCGGGCGTCACCGACTGGCGCTTTTTCTCCACCTCACGCATGATCGTCTGCCAGCGGCCGCCCTCGGCGGCAGAGCACCACTCCAGTTGCAGCCGCTCCGGGCGCAGGCCGGCCTTTTCCAGGCCGTCCCACAGGCCGTCTACGCGGCGGGTCGTGTTGCGGTTGGCGTCGATGTAGTGGCAGTCGACATAGTGGCAGCCGGAAACCAGCACCACCGGCGCGCCCTTTTTGAAAGCGTACCACACAAACTCGGGGTTCACCCGGCCGGAGCACATGGTGCGGATGATGCGGGCGTTGGGTGGGTAGGCCATGCGGCCCACCCCGGCCGTGTCGGCGCCGGCGTAGGAGCACCAGGTACAGGCAAAGGTGACGATCTTGTCAAGCGGATCCTGCTCCAGGATGGCGTCGATCTGGGCATAGACCGCCTGGTCCGAGAAGTGGCGCATCTCGATGGCGCCGAACTTGCACTCGGCGGCGCAGGTGCCGCACCCGGCGCACTGGGCGCTGATGACCCTGGCCGCCTGTTTCTTTTGCCAGGTAATGGCCTTGAAGGAGCAGACATCGGCGCACTGGCCGCACATCTTGCACAGCGCCTCGTCCACCACGGCGGTGATCGCCTCGACCGAGAACCTGGTCTTGTTGAGCAGGATCGACGCCCGCGAGGCGGCGGCGCTGGCCTGGGTAACGCTCTCCCGCACGTCCTTGGGGCTTTCGGCTGCCCCGGCGATGTACACCCCCTTGGTCGGCGTGTCCACCGGGCGCAGCTTGGGATGGGCCTCTTTCAAAAAGCCGTTGGGCGACCTGGACAGGCTGATCAGCTGGCGGACCGCTTCGGTGTCGGTGGCCGGCGTGGCCCCCACGGCCAGCACCAGCATCTCCACCTCGTGGTTCTCCAGGCGGTTGGCGGTCGTGTTCTCCACCGTCAGCCGCAGGTTGCCGGTCGCCGGGTCCTCGCGCACCTCGCCCGGCAGGCCGCGGATGTAACGCACGCCGTTGCTCTTGCTGCGCATCAGCAGCTCCTCGAACCCCTTGCCAAAGGCGCGCATGTCCATGTAAAAGACGCTGACGTCGGTGTCGGGATAGTTGTCTTTCAGGTACTGGGCCCCTTTGACCGTGTTCATGCAGCAGACGTTGGAGCAGTAGGGATTGCCGCGCTCCGGGTCCTGGGTCCGCGAGCCGACACACTGGATGAAACCGATGCGGCGCGGCCGTTGCAGGTCGCTGGGGCGGCCCAGGTGCCCTTCCAGCGGCCCGCCGGTGCTTATCAACCGTTCGAACTCCAGGCTGGTGACGACGTTGGGAAAGCGGGTATAGCCGTATTCGTCCAGCCCGCTGGGGTCGTAGACGTTCATGCCGGTCGCCACGATGATGGCGCCGACCTTCACTTCGCGGATCTCGTCCTGCATGTCAAAGTTGATGCACTTTTTCTCGCAGGCCTCGATGCACTTGCCGCAGGCGATCGGGTTCTGCCCCAGACACTCGTCGGCGGCGACGATGTAGGACGACGGCACGGCCTGGGGGAAGGGGATGTGGATCGCCCTGCGGCTGCCCAGCCCTATCTGATACTCGTCGGGCACGACGACCGGGCAGACCTTGGCGCAGTCGCCGCAGGCGGTACACTCGTCCTCGTCCACGTAACGGGCTCTTTTGCGGACGTTGACCCGGAAATTGCCGACGTAGCCCGAGACGCTCTCGATCTCCGAATAGGCCATCAGCTCGATCTTGGGATGTCGACCGACATCCATCATTTTGGGGCCGAGAATTCATATACTACATTCTATGTCGGGATACACCTTGTCGAGCTGGGCCATGATGCCGCCGATCGACGGCTTTTTCTCCACCAGGTAGACCTGGTGGCCGGCGTCGGCCAGGTCGAGGGCGGCCTGCATGCCTGCCACCCCGCCGCCGATGACCAACGCCGCATCGGTGACCGAGATCTGCTCCTCCTCCTGGGGATAGAGCCACCGCGAGCGCGCCACCGCCACATTGACAATGTCCTTCGCCTTGCGCGTGGCCGCCTCTCGATCGTTGGGCGTGACCCACGAGCAGTGCTCGCGGATGTTGGCCATCTCCAGCAGGTAGCGGTTCAGTCCGGCTCCCTCGATGCACTGCCGGAAGATCGGTTCGTAGGACGACGGTGAGCAGGAAGCCACCACCACCCGGTTCAGGTTGTGCTCGCGGATCGTGCGCTGAATCTGCTGCTGCCCGGGATCGGCGCAGGTGTACTTGTTCCGCACGGCCACGACCACGTTGGGCAGGGCCGCCGCGTATTCGCGCACCGCCTCGGTATCCACCGCTCCGGCGATGTTCGAGCCGCAATCGCACACGAACACGCCGATGCGCAAATCCTGTGTCGCCAACTTGACCTCCTTCCAGACCTCTTTACAGAGCCTAGCCGGAAATTCAGCACAGGCGGCTCACCTGTGCCGCACGTTTCACGCAGATCCCCGTCAGGGAGTGGCGGGCGTGCCCACTCTGCTAACGCTACGGGACTTTTCGCGGTCGGGAGCCTGATCGGCTCCTTCGGATAGGCTCTTAGCCCTTCCCTATCGCCTTGTAGGTAAACCCTGCCGCCCGCACCTGCTCGGCGTCGAACACGTTCCGGCCATCCACCAGGACCGGCGTATGCATGATCCCCTTGAGCCGGGCCAGGTCCAGGCTCATAGTACAACCGGTGCCGGGTGACAATGACCGCTGCATCGGCGCCCTGTAGCGCCAGATCCAGATCGCGCGTCAGCTCGTAGCCGTCCAGCTCCCGGACGTAAGGGTCGTGAGCCACCACGCTGGCGCCCTTGTGCTGGAGCGCATCGATCACCGCCGTCGCCGGCGTGTTGCGCGTGTCATCCGAGTCTTCCAGGTAGGCCACGCCCAGCACGGCGACCTTGGCTCCGTCCAACGCTACGCCTCGCTCGGCCAGCGCCTGCACCGTCAGGTCTACCAGATGCAGCGGCATCTCGTCGTTGATCTCGCGGGCCAGGGCGATCATCCGTAGCGGCACCTGGAACTTGCCATAGGTATCTACGCCAAACTTGAGCAGCCACGAGTCTTTCGGCAGGCAGTGCCCGCCCACCCCGGCGCCCGGCAGGTGCATGTTCCGGTCGGGGCGGGCGTTCATCAACCGCCGGATCTCGTACACATCCACGCCCATCGCCTCGCATACGCGGGCCATCTCGTTGGAAAAAGCGATATTCACGTCGCGGTAGGCATTCTCCATCGTCTTGGCCAGCTCAGCCGCCAGGACGCTGGTCGCCGTGATCTCTTTGCGGACGATCGTCCGGTACAGATCGACTGCCCGGCGGGTGCTCTCCTCGTCGATGCCGCCCACCACCCGCGGAAAGTCGGTGATATACTCCAGCAGCTTGCCGGGCATCACCCGCTCGTAGGAAAAAGCCAGGAAAAAGTCGGTGCCGGCTTTCAACCCTGATTCCTTTTCCAGGATCGGCTGGACGATATTCTGCGTCGTGCCCGGGGCGACCGTCGATTCGATCACCACCAGCACGCCGGGCCGGAGGTATTTGCCGGCCTGGGCGCTTACTTCCCGCAGTGAAACGTACTGCGGGATGCGGTTGGTGTCGGTGGGCGTCTGGACGTCGATCAGGATCACGTCGGCGTCCTGGCAGACGGCATAGTCGTCGGTCACGTAGAAAGATTTCTTCTCCAACACCACCCGGGCCATCAGCTCGTCCATGCCCGGCTCGTCCCCTTCAAACGGGTTCTTGCCGGCGTTGATCCAGTCGATCTTCCAACCCGAGCGGGGCGACCGCCGCTGGACGCCGATGACCTTGTGGCCTGGCACGTCGGCCAGGAGAGCCGCCGCCGGAATGCCGACGTACCCCATGCCAATGACGACGATGTTGCGTTTTGTCTTTGAAGTCATATTTCCTCTAACCCAATCTGTTAATTTTGCGTGTGCTATCGCCCCGTTCCGCTGCGCTGCGGCATTGTGCCGCCCCACTCCCCTTTCCCTCGGACTCTGTCCCTCGGGACAGGTGCGGGTCGGGGACTGACGCCCCACTGTACGACGGTCCAGGGACTATCGCAGCCGCTCGGCCACCAGCGTCGTCAGGTCGCGAATTTCGATGCCGATCTCCTGGCGCAGCGCCGGGTCATCCTGCGCGCACTTGAAGTGGATCTGGCATTTGACGCAGGCGGTGACCAGCACCTGGGCGCCGGTAGCCTTGGCCTCTTTCAGTCGCTCGACCTGGATATTCTTGCTGACCTGGCCGCACGACGTCCAGCAGCTGGTGCCGCAGCACAGGCTCGTGTGGCGCGTCCGCTCCATCTCCACCAGGTCAAACCCCAGGCCGGTCAGTGCCGATCGCGGCGCGTCATAGACCCCCAGATGGCGGCCCAGGCGGCAAGGATCCTGATAGGTGACACGCCCACCCTCCTTGGGGATGTCATGTTCCACTGAGGTCGGCCAATAGCTGGGAGATGTGCAAGTACCTCCATCCCGTGCGCCCCGACAAGCTGAGGATAGTCGACCTTCAGCGTGCGGGCGCACTCGGGGCAGGTGGTCACGATGCGCTTGGCGCCGGTTGCCTTGAGCTGTTCCAGGTTCAGCCGGGCCAAGGCGCCAAAGGTCTCGACGTCCCCCTCCCACAGTTGGTCGTGGCCGCAGCACCGTTCGCCGGCCATCACCTGCGGCTCGATCCCCAGGTGATTCAGGATCTTGACCGCCGCCCGGGCAATCTCTACCCCTTCAATGTCGAGCTTTTTGAACAGCACGTCGTAATAGGGCAGGCAGCCGGCGAAATAGACGGTTTCCGAGCTGTCCGATACCTTCAGGCTGTCATCCCGCTCAGCTTCGCTTCGGGGACATTCCAGCCAGCCCAGCCGGTCTTGACGCAAGTCGGGATCGGCCATCATCCGCCCCCATGTCTGGATGGCATCGCCGTGCGTGCACTCGCCCGAGCGGCCGCCGGCGTGGGCCGAGGCGCGGGCGTCGCGCAGGAACTCGGAAAAATAGACTTCGGACGGGCACAGCTCGCTGCACCGCTTGCAGGTCAGGCACGACCAGAACAGGGGATCGTCCAGGAACTCACCTATTCGCCCGTCGACCGCCTTTTCGACCAGCAGTCGCGGGGTCGTGTAGCAGCGCTTTTCCCAGCGGGTGATGGGGCACACGGCGCTGCATTTACCACAATCCAGGCAATACCAGGCCCGGTTGCGGGTTATGATATCGCGCATAGCTGTCAGTAGAGATCATGTCAACCCCGCTTCCCATTTAGCCCGAGCACAAAAGCCCGCACCTTCTCGGCGAAGGCCTGGCCCTCACCGGCTGCCACCCAATCCAGCTTGAGCTGCTCGTCGCGGTAGCCCAGCAGGGTTGCCATGTCCCGCGCTTCCCTGAAAAGCTCCTCCGCGTGGCGGTTGCCAAACTGGTAGTGGCATTCACCCGGCGGGCAGCTCAACAGCAGCACCCCGTCGGCGCCCTTTTCCAACGCCTTCAGGATGATGCCAGGACTGATCTGCCCCAGGCACATCACCTTCAGCGGATGGACAGATGCCGGATACTCCAGGCGATCGACTCCCGCAGCCTCCAACCCGCTGTAGGCGTTCCAGTTACAGGTGAAAACAACGACCTTTGGGTCTGCCATTACAGTCTCCTCCCCATACGCTCCGCTGCGAAGCCAAGGCGGCCTCAAGCATAGCTGCCAGCTGTGCATCGGGGCAAAATCCGGCGGTGATGGCTCCCGATGGGCAGTGGGCCGCGCAGGTGCCACAGCCGGTACAGATGGCCGGATCGATCCAAGAGCTACGTTGTGGCTCGTCGTCCGCTCCCCGCTCGCTGGGTCCGGGACTCCCTGCGGCGACCAACTGCGGCGCGCCAAACTCGCAGATCTCGACACAGGTGTTGCACGCCCGGCAGCGAGCCGCATCGACAACGGCAGCGATGGCCTGGGGTTGCGTGGCCAGGTGGCCCAGCCAGGCAGCCACTCGCGCCGCGGCCGCGGCCCCGGACATGGCCGTCGCCTGGGCCGGGTCGCACAGCCAGACGCCCGGCCGGTGCGTGTCGAGCCCGCCCCACGCAGTGTCGGTGCGGGGCCGATAGCCGTCGCTCGCCGAAGGCGGCCAGCAGGCGATCCATCTCGCCGGCGTCGTGGGGAGCCAGCACCAGGGCTGTCGCCTGCCAGGCGGCCTTGCCACGCGCCACGTCGATAGCGCCCACCCATGCGACGGATCTCAGTCGGCAGCTCGGCGACATGTTGGGTGGCAATGCCCTGCGCCTCCAGAGCTTTCTGGCAGGCGCGCGCCGACGCGCCATTGCCCAGGATCAGCGCCGACCGCTCCGTCGTCATCGAAGGCTAATACGGGCTCCGACTTAGCCGCTTCAGGGCTGCCACGCGAACCTTGGCGACCGCCGCAGCGACGAGAGCTCGTGGCCTTGGCCGTCGCTGCCTGCCGATCGTCAGGATGGACCCAGGCGCACTGCTCGCGGATGTTCACAAATTCCCAGGTGCAGAGACCTGACAGGGCTCGTCCCTGACGGGATCGCGAAGACCTGTCAGGTCTGGGTTGACGCCTGGATGGAACACGCCCAGATTGTCCTTGCACCGGACGCGCTGGTAGGTGCAGCTATAGCACACCTGGTCGATCGGGCAGCAGGAGCAGGCAGCCAGAACAGCCCGGTTCAGGTCGTGCGCGTCAATCGCTTCGATCATGGCCTGCGCTGCCTCAGGGGAACAGGAGAAGGGCAAGACCTGGGCGTGGACCACGTCCGGCCACGTCGCTGCCCGGTCACGCACAGCCTCCGTGTCCACCGCGTCGGCGATCAAACTGCCGCACTGGCAGACAAACACGCCGATCGCGGGCCGGGCCACTGCCGGTTGCCAGGGCAGGTGACGGCCGGTCTGAGATACGTCGCCGCGCAGATCGAACATGGCCCGCGCTGCAGCCGCCGAGCCGATCAGCGGGTTGCTCGGCGGCACGGCATAGACCCCCTGGCTCTCGGCCAGCCGCAGGCGGTCGAAATGGGCCGGGTCGCCGGCATAGATGACCGCGCCGATCTCCAGATCGACAAACCGCTCGTGCTGCTCGTGGACCACTGCCCCTGGCTTGCAGGCCCGCACGCAGGCCTGGCACTCGCTGCACGGGCCACAGGCCAGGCAGCGCTGGGCCTCTTTCATCGCCTGCTCGGCGGTGTAGCCCAATTCCACCTCGGCGTACCCTTGCACCCGTTCTGCCACCGGCATTTCCGGCACCGGCACGCGCGGCTTGAGGACCATCTCGGCCTCGGTCATCGTGCGGCGAGCGATCGGCACCTCGCGCGCGTCGACCACCACTTCGTGGGCTGGCACACCCCGCAGATAGGCGTCGATGGCAGCGGCAGCCTTTTTGCCCATGCCAATGGCTTCGATCACCGCCATCTTGTCGGCCGTCACGGCATCGCCTGCGGCAAAGACGCCGGGACGGCTGGTCATAAAGCTGGTGCCGTCGACATTGATCCGCTCGTCACGGGTGATGGCGATCCCATGATCCTCGCCCAGGAAATCCAACTGGGTGGCCTGGCCGATGGCCAGCGCCACCAGATCCACCTTGACCACGAATTCGCTGTCGGCGATGGGCACCGGCCGGCGCCGGCCGCTGCTGTCCGGCTCGCCCAGCTTCATGCGGACACACTCCAGGCCGGTCACGCCTGTCGTTCTGCGTTGCCCAGGATGCGCACCGGCGCCACCAGGTATTCGACGGCCACGCCCTCCTGCTCGGCGCCCTCTATCTCCTCCGGCAGCGCCGGCATCTCGGCCCGGGTGCGCCGGTAATAGATGCGCACATCCTTGAGCCCCAGCCGCCTCAGCGAGCGGGACACATCCATCGCCGTGTTGCCGCCGCCCAGCACGATGGCCTTGGTCTTGGGTCCCTTGCGCAGGAGACGCTTTAGTGTGGCCTGCGATTCCGGATCGGCCACCTGCTGCGACAGGCTGATCACCTTGAGCAGCTCGATGCCCTGGATCACACCGGGCAGCGCCTCGCCCGAAATGCGCAGCTCATGGCTCTTGTGCGCGCCGACTGCCAGGCAGACAGCTCCATAGCCTGTCGCGAACAGATCGTCCAGGGTACGGTCGCCGCCGGGGCCGATAGTGGTGTTCAGCCGGACCTCAACACCCAGATCCTGGATCTGGCGGTACTCGCGGCCGATCACGTCGCGAGGCAGCCGGTATTCGGGGATGCCCACGGCCATCATCCCACCGATAACCGGCAGCTTTTCGAATACAGTCACCCGGTAGCCCAACCGCGCCAACCGGTCGGCCACGGCCATGCCCGCCGGCCCGGCGCCGATCACTGCCACCTTCTGCGCTTCGAGTCGCGTCCGTGCTTGCTCTGCGTGCTGTGCTGATCTGGCTCGGCGGCTGTCCTGTTGGCTCTGCCTCGCTCCGTTGCCGAGTTCCCAGTCTGACACGAACCGCTTCAGAGCGCGGATGCTCACCGGCGAATCTACCTCGGCGCGGCGGCAGTTCACCTCGCAGGGATGGGTGCAGATCCGGCCGCAGATGCCGGGGAATGGGATCGCCTCGCGGATCAGGTCCAGCGCCTCCTGGAACCGTCCCTGGGCGATCAGGGCGACATAGCCCTGGACGTGGATGCCGCCCGGGCAGGTGTTGGAACAGGGCGGCTTGCCCAGCTTGTCGATCGCCACACAGCCCGGCTGGGCGCCCTCCAGGCGATAGATGACCTTGTGATCGGTCCCCGGCACTGTCACCGGGCAAACCTGGATGCAGTCGCCGCAGGCGGTGCATTTGGCCAGGTCCACGTAGCGAGGGTGCTGGCGCAGCTCCACCTGAAAGCGCCCGGTCTGGCGGCCGCCTCAGCGCGGTTGACGCGGGTGTTGGTCCACACGGTGACGTTGGGATGCTTCGCCACCTCCAGCAGCCGGGCGTTTAGCAGGTGGCGGAGATCCCCGTTAGAGGACTGGGGCACGACAGATGCTCCGCCGTTGCCACGCAGATCCCCTCTGGGGAGAGGAAAGGCGACTCATCCACCAGGTGAACGTGGATGCCCGACTCGGCCAGGTCCAGTGCCGCCTGTAGGCCGGCCACACTGCCGCCGATAACAAGTGCGCCTTTGGTCATGATTCGATCCTCAACAGCCCAGCATCCTTTCGACAATCTCTGCTGCGTCTCGGACAAACATGGTACACCGGGTCGCAGACAGCCCATGATCGTGGGCATACTGTTGCCCCTCAGGCGTGCCCAGATCGCAGCCAAGCAGCTCTCGGCATTTCAACGATCCATGGCGCTGCCTGAACTGGTCGGCCAGCTCGGCAACGAGTGCGTAGGCCTTTTCCTTCGTTTCCTGGTCCTCGGCTCTTATCCTGCCGTGCAGCAGACCTATGACCATGAACGCGCCGGTCACGGCACCACAGGTCTCTCCCATTCGGCCCATGCCTGCTCCAAAAGCCCCCGAAACCTTCAATGCCAGGTCTCGGTCCAGGCCAAGCTGCGGTGCAAAAGTGACCAGGACCGCCTGGGAGCAGCTAAAGCCTTCCTGGAAACAGGCTACGGCCTGCTCGACCCGGCTTGTCTGTCGCTGTGTGTCGCTCGTCATGCCTGGTGCTCTCCGCTCTTACGGAGATCCCCGTCAGGGGATTCGGCCAATTGCCTCTTGCCCTCTTCATAGCCGGTATCGAACGCTTTTAGATTCAAGTCCATCGTCTTGGCCGGGACCGACTCGGCCACGGAATGGCGCATCGCCTCGCGGCTGACGACACCGGCGATCGCCGTCCAGAAGCCGAGCATGACGCTGTTGGCGGCGCGGTTGGTGCCCAACTGCTCGGCGATGTGGGTGGCCGCCAGACCAAAGGTGGTGATGTCCTGGCGATGATCGGCAGGCAGCGCGACCAGGCCATCGTCGATCATCAGCACGCCGCCGGGCGCCAGCTGCGGGCACGTACTTGGCATACGCGCCCTGGGACATGATGATCATGCTGGTCGGCTGGATCAGGTGCGGATGGTGGATCGGGTCGCTGGCGACGACGACCTGCGACCCGGCCGCGCCGCCGCGCGCCTCGGGGCCGTAGCTCTGGGTAAAGCACGCCTCCAGCTTGTCGTATAGGGCCGCCGCCTGGCCGATGATCCGGCCGGCGCTGATGATGCCCTGCCCGCCAAAGCCGCCCAACTGCACTTCGGTGCGCGGCACGGGGTCGGTCCGTTTCGGCACCTGGGGCCGGTTGTCCAGCGCCTTCTTCTCCGCCAGCCACCACTTTTCAGCCTGGGCAGTCCGCTGGCTCGATCGCTGCCTGGAGGTCAGGCTTGGCGTCGTCCAGGAACTTGCCCTCGACGATCTCGGTGATCTCACCCCTTTCGTTAACGGCGACGTGGGCATCCTTGGGATGGGTGCCGCTGGCGATCCTGCCCACCTTCTGGTAGAACTTGAGTATCTCCAGGCCGCGCCGCCCCAGGCCCTCCGGATCCAGCCCTTTGCCTTCCGGGTTCCAGCGGGCGTAGGCGGTGGAGCAGGGAGCGATGACCTCGACAAAGCTAAAGCCGGGATGGACCAGCGCCTCGCGCAGGGTCCACTCCAGCCGGCGGGCGTGCAGCACCGTCCAGCGGGCCACGAACGAGGCGCCGCTGGCTGCGGCCAGGTAGGGCAGGTTGAAGGGGTACTCGAAATTGCCGTACTGCGTCGTCACCGCACGTGGCTTCGTGCGGCGTGGTCGGGCCGACCTGACCGCCGGTCATGCCATAGTTAAAGTTGTTGACGCAGATGAACGCCAGTTCCAGGTTGCGCCGGGCAGCGTGGATAAAATGGTTGCCGCCGATGCCGGCGATGTCGCCGTCGCCCGAGATGACGATCACCTTGAGCTCCGGATTGGCGAGCTTGAGGCCGGTGGCAAAGGGCAGGGCCCGTCCGTGAGTGGTGTGAAACGAGTCGAGCCGGACATAGCCGGCGATGCGCCCGGTGCAGCCGATGCCCGACACCACCGCCACCTTGTCCAGGTCCCAGCCCTTGTTCTTTTCCAGCCATTGCAGAGCGCCGATAAAGGTGGTCAAGGCCGTGCCCAGCCCGCAGCCCTGGCACCAGATGTGGGGCAGCCGCTCGCCGCGCAGCAGCTCGTCCATCGGGTGCAGGCCGGTCACCCAGTCGCTTTCATCGGGGGGCTCATAGCCCAGCAGCTTCAACCGCTCGCTGCGAGCCATCATCTCCGATGCGCCGTTCGCTCTTCGGGCATCGTCTATTCCTCCATCGTCTCGCTGCCCGGCAGACCCTTCGCCTCACGCATCCTCGACGGGGATCTGCGACAGCGACTGACGGGGCCGGCCGGCTGCCTGGCGGATGACGTTCAGCACGTGGTGCGGCTCCAGGATGTCGCCGCCGGCCCGGTTGGCGCCGAACACCTGGGCCTGGCCGGCGGCGCACCGCTCGACCTCGCGGGCGATCTGCCCCAGGTTAATCTCGGGCACGACAAACGCCCGGATCCCCTTGGCCAGCTGCCGGATCGCTTCATCAGGGAAGGGCCAGACGGTGATCAGCCGCAGATAGCCCACCCGGATCCCCTCCCGCCGCGCCTGCTCGATGGGCCACAGCGACGTCCGGGCCGAGATGCCGTACGACACCACCACTACCTCTGCATCCTCGGTGTCCCGCTCCTCGACCTGGATGATCTCGTCGCGGTGGGCGCGGATCTTGTCCACCAGCCGGGTCACATTCCACTCGTGAGCCTTGGCATTCATCACCGGGTAGCCTCGCTCGTCGTGGGTCAGGCCGGTGACGTGGATGCGGTATCCCTCGCCGGCAGCAACCATCGGCGAGATATAGCCGTCCTCTCCCGGACGGGCTGTCGCGATAAATCGCGGAAATGGTCCGGCTCCACGTCGCCCTTGCGCACCTGGGGGCGGGTCGACAATCTCGACCTCCTCGGGTGGGAGGATGACCACCTTCTCGGTCATGTGGCCCACCTCGGCATCGGCCATGACCAGCACCGGGGTGCGGATACCTTTCCGACAGGTTGAAAGCGCGGATGGTCAGGTCGAAGAACTCCTGGGGTGAGCTGGGCGACAGGGCGATGATCTCGTAATCGCCGTGAGAGCCCCAGCGGGCCTGCATCATGTCCTGCTGGCCGACCAGGGTCGGCAGGCCGGTGGAGGGTCCGCCGCGCTGGACGTTGACCAGGACGCAGGGCGTCTCCAGCATGATGCCCAGGCCCAGGTTCTCCATCATCAGCGAAAAGCCTGGGCCGCTGGTGGCGGTCATCGACTTGACGCCGGCCCACGACGCGCCCAGGATGGCGTTCATCGAGGCCAGCTCGTCCTCCATCTGGATATAGACCCCGCCCACCTGTGGCAGGCGGACCGACATCCGCTCGGCGATCTCGGTGGCCGGGGTGATCGGGTAGCCGGCAAAGAAGCGGCAGCCGGCCAGGATCGCCCCCTCGGCGCAGGCGTGATCGCCCAGCATAAAGTGCTCGCCGGTCAACAATCCCCGCTGCTCGCTTGTCGTCGTCAAAGTCCCGGCCCGGATGGCCGGGATCGAAGGTCGATGATGATGGCATCGCTTCACCTCTCCCTGTGGATCGGCACGATCTTGTCCGGCGTGCGCGTGCCGGCGTCCTCCACATAGATGGCAAAATCGGGGCAGAGCAGGGCGCACAGCCCGCAATCGACGCAGTAGGAGTCGTCGATGATCTGCGGGTGGGTGATAGCCCTTGCTGTTGGTCTGCTTGGACATGACCAGCACGTTCTGAGGGCAGAACTCAACGCAGAAGCCACACCCCTTGCACCGTTCCTCGATGATGTGGATGACGCCAAAGGGTACCTGGACCCGATCCCGATCCAAAGGCTGTCGCCAATAGGTCATAGATCCTCCCCCTAGCTGGTACCTTGCCCGCTGGGCCACCAGATCGGCGATCTCGGCGGGATGGCTGGCCACCTGCACCCCCACCGCCTTGAAGGCGGCGATCTTTTCGGCAGCCGTTCCTTCTCCGCCCTCGATGATCGCCCCGGCATGGCCCATCCGCTTGCCGGGCGGGGCCGTCTGGCCGGCGATGAAGGCGGTGACCGGCTTGGTCATGTGGTGGGCGATGAACTGCGCTGCCCGCTCCTCGTCGCTGCCGCCGATCTCGCCGATCAGCACCACCTGCTCGGTGTGCGGGTCGTCCTCGAACAGGGTCAGCACGTCGATGAAAGCCGGTGCCGATGATCGGATCGCCGCCGATGCCGATGGCGGTCGACTGGCCGAGCCTTCGCTGCGTCAGGGCGTGGACCACCTCGTAGGTCAGCGTGCCGCTGCGCGACACCACGCCGACCGGCCCGGCGGTGTGGATGTGGCCGGGCATGATGCCCACCTTGGCCTCGCCGGGGGTGATGACGCCCGGGCAGTTTGGCCCGATCAGCCGGGTGCCGCTGCAATCCAGGTGGGCGCGCACCCGGATCATGTCCAGCACCGGGATGCCCTCGGTGATGCACACGACCAGCTTGATGCCGGCATCGGCCGCTTCCAGGATGGCGTCGGCGGCAAAGCGGGCCGGGACGTAGATGATGGAGGTGTTGGCGCCGGTGGCCTCGACCGCCTCACGCACCGTGTCGAAGACCGGCACGCCGGCCGCCCAGCCCCCTCCCTTGCCGGGCGTGATGCCGGCCACGACGTTCGTGCCATAGTCGATCATCTGCCGGGTGTGGAACTCGCCCTCCCGGCCGGTGATGCCCTGTACCACCAACCGCGTGTCTTTGTTGACCAGGATGCTCATGTCTACAACTCCTCCTCGCGGCCGCGCGCCGACGGCCTTTTGCGCGGCCTCGGCCAGCGTGGCGGCGGTGATCATGTTGGCGCTGGCCAGCAGCGCCCGGCCCTCTTCTTCGTTGGTGCCCACCAGCCGGGCGACCATCGGCACCGTGCGTCGGCACCTCGCGCAGCGCCGCCAGGATGCCCTTGGCCACCTCGTCGCAGCGGGTGATGCCGCCAAAGATGTTGAACAGCACCGCCTTGACATTCGGATCGGACAGGATGATGCGCAGCGCGGCGGCCACCTTGTCGGCCTGCGCCCCGCCGCCGATGTCCAGGAAGTTGGCCGGCGCGCCGCCGTACAGCTTGGTGATGTCCATGGTGGCCATGGCCAGCCCGGCGCCGTTCACCATGCAGCCGATCTCGCCGTCCAGCTTGACGTAGCTCAGGCCGTGGCGGCGGGCCTCCTGCTCCTCCGGCGTTTCCTCGTCGGCGTCGCGCATCTCGGCCAGCTCAAAGTGGCGGAACAGGGCGTTGTCGTCGAGCAGGATCTTGCCGTCCACCGCCAGCAGCTTGCCCGTCGCCCGTCACCACCAGCGGGTTGATCTCGGCCAGCGAGGCATCGCAGCCGACAAAGGCGTTGTACAGCCCTTCGGCGATCTTGCAGAAATCGCGCGACAGGTCTTTGGGCAGGCCAATACCGAAGGCCAGCTCCCGGCCCTGGTACTGCTGCAGGCCCAGGAAAGGGTCGATCGCGATCTTGACGATCCGCTCCGGCTTGGTGCGGGCCACCTCCTCGATCTCCACGCCGCCCTCCGACGAGGCCATCATCACCGGCCGGCGCTTGCCGCGGTCGATGACGATGCCCAGGTAGATCTCGGTGGCGATGTCGGCTGCCTCGTCGACCAGCACCTTCTTGACCGTCAGCCCTTTGATGTTCATGCCCAGAATCTGGCCGGCCACCTGCTCCGCCTCGTTCGGATCTTTGGCCAGGCGGATGCCGCCGGCCTTGCCGCGGCCCCCGACCAGCACCTGGGACTTGATCACCACTCGCCCGCCCAGCCGGGCGGCGATGTCGCGCGCCTCTCCGGCGTGGTCGCCACATCGCCGCGCGGGATCGGCACGCCGTACTGGGCGAACAGCCGCTTCGATTGGTATTCGTGTAGCTTCACCTGCTCCTCCTACGGTCGTCGTTCGACAAGTCGGCCACTGCGCGTGTTCCTCTGCCAAAAAACAAAGAGCCAGCCGCATACCCGGCCTGCGACTGACGCAGATCCCTTGGGACGGGCCGAATGTTGCCGCTGGCTCCACAGAGATCCCCTTCCGGGGACCCCTATCAAACAGCCTCCCTGCTGTTGGACCAAAGATGAACCCTGGAAGGTCAAACTTTTGGGCCTATCTAGTTTCTTTCCCAGTATCGTGAACTAGATTATACCACGCTGCGATGCGAGGGGCAAAATCAAAAACATGGTTTACTTGCTGACAACAGGCAAATAGGTCCAGGTATGGGGCACGATCACGTCGACCTGGTAGGAAGCGTATACCTCGCTGTCTGGAAGTGTGCCTCCAGCCCAAAAGACCTCCTGCCAGGTCAGGAATTCACTGTCACTGCCCACGGCCAGGGCCGGGTAGCGGCTGTCGGCGGTCGAGGTGTACACCTTTTGCTCAGATCCCCAGGTCATCCCGTCGCCAGATTGGTAATAGATATCCAGGTCGACGTGGGTGCCGCCGTCCATGAGCCCTTCGCTCCAGGCCAGGTGCAGGGTGCCGGTGACGTCTGCGCCGGGAGCCAGCGAAAAGCCGTTGATGGCCTGGGCGTCATTGTATGCCGTGACCTCAACATTGGGGGTCCAGCTCGCGCCGTCGTAGACCCGTTCCCAGATGGCCGACTTGAGCGACTCGTCAGAGTATCGGCTATCGGGATCGGACCACAGGAAATGCAGCCGCCCCTGCCCGTCGAAAGCCAGGCCGATGCTGGTTGCGACCCCGCGGGTATAGGACAGGTTGACCGGCTCGCTCCAGGTCGCGCCATCATGAGGTCAGGTAATAGGCGTCATCGAACCAATGTTGTTGCCAGATCTGGTTGCTGTTGGGACCGTAGCCGGCGGCGTACAGATTGCCCGCGCCGTCGGCGATCACCTGGGCAATGCTGATCAAGGTCTCACGTAACCCCAGGGCGAGAGCTCGCTCCAGGCGCCGTCCTGGTATTCTGCCGTCCGGTAGGACGTGCCCCAGGTAATGAACAGCAGGATGGCGTCTGGCATCTGGACCGGGATCAGGCCAAACACACCGGGCGAGCCTGGCAGGTCAGCAACGCCGTGCATCAGCACCTGCTCAGGCGACCAGGCAGCGCCGTCCCAGGCGCGCCACAGCACATCGTGGCCGCTGGCCGGTGCGCCCTGCGAGGCGGAATAGGTCCGCGTCCAGATGAGCAGGCCGTGGCCCTGGCTGTCAAAGACGAGAGCCGGCCCGCCGTCCCTGGCCCATTCGGCCGATTGGGACAGGTTCTCGACCGCCAGCCACATCTGGCTGGCGTGATCCCAGCGGCGGCCCATGACCTCCTCATAGAGCGCCACGCCGTCATCGGTCCAGGCCACAAAAGCGTCGCCGGTGGCAGGGTCCACGGCCAGCGCGTTATAGAACGAGCGGCCGGGCGTACTGGACAGGTTCCTGGCCGGCGTCCAGTCATCTGGCGCCAGGCGAGCGGCCTGCGCCAGGTCGGCCATGGCAACGGTCAAGACAAGGGCGAATAGGGTGAACAACCCACGCCGCCGGCGTCCGATCCTGTTCAGATTCATCGGTCCATGCCTTCTAGAAGGTACAAAGAAGCCACCGGTTGCCCGGTGGCTTCACGGAGATCCCCTTCAGGGGATTTACTGCTTAAGAATCGGACCGGCTAGAAGCCGTTGTAGCTCATCGACCAGTCGCCGTTGCTGGTGTTGTTGATGTGGTTCGTCTCGTTGACGATGCCACCCAGGAGCCCGCCGGTGCAGGTCACCGCCACCGAGCCGCTGTACCAGTTGGCCGGCAGGTTGGTGTCACCTGGCTGGTAGACCGAGACGTAGGCGCCGGGGACGACCGGGCCGGCGATGGTGTAGCTCGGGCCCACCGCGCCGGTGGTCACGTCATCGGAATACTCTACGAGGAGGGAGGCGCAGTCGGCCGCGCCGATGTTCTGCACCAGGAAGTTGGTGTCCCAGCCGCCCGTCGGGCCGGGGAAGGTCTTCATGACCAGCGGGAAGCTGACCGTTTCCGCGCCGCTGCCATCGGCAATGGCGCTGTAGGTCTGGGCCTCTTTCTTGTTGCCGTTCGAGGCGTTGACGATGGCCACGATCGGCTGCGAGTCAGAGTTGATGACCCCCGAGAACTCGTTGGGGCCGTCTAGCCCGGCTCACCATGGTCAGCAGGCACGACTCACCCGGATCCAGCGGGTTGTTGGAGCACGCCAAGTCCGCCCCGCCGTCAGAGAACGAAACCGTGACGTTGGTGGTGGCGGCGCCGACGTTCTGGACATTGATGCTCGACCGCCAGCCATTCGCTGCGGGGAACATGTTGTACAGAGCCGGGGCAAAGAACTTGGTCGCGGCCCCACCGCTGGCAAAGCCGTTGTAGGTCTGGGTCAGGCCGTTGCCGCCGCCATAGGCCGTCTGGTTGTCGACCACGGCCACAGGCAAGCTGGACTCAACAACGGCCGAGCCGTTCAGGCCTGCCACCAGCCCAATGGCTGAGCCCTCCAGGTCCAGGTGGACCGAAGCATAGGCCGGGACGGCCGTCCACGACTGGACAACGTCGGGGTTGCCGCGCGGGTCCTTGATGGTGATATCGATGTCAGCGGTCGTAGCGTTGACGTTCTGGATCGAGATCAGGCTGTTCCAGTTCGAGTAGGCATAGACGATCGACGGCATGTAGTAGGTTCCAGCGCCGGCGTCGAATCCGTTGTAGCTGCCGTTAAAGCCAGGCCAGTTGCCCGCGCCGCAGGCGCCGGTGTAGCCGATCATGTTGGCGATCACGGCCACCGGCTCGGTGGACTCGATGACGACCGAGTAGCGGCCGTCAAGCGAGGCTGGGGATGCCGGGGACGTAGACCTGGTACTGTGCGCCAGGATCCAGCGAGAACGGGTTCGGCTGCCCGCCGCCCAGGTCCGCCGGCTGGGACTCGAGGCCAGCCTCATCGTAAAAGTAGACCGTCACCGTAGCGGCCGACGTGCCAAGGTTCTGGATCGAGAAGCTGGAGCGGTCGCAGTCACCCAACTGCGCCGAAGCGACCGGGACAACCACTGCCAGTAGGACCAACACTACTATCAAAGCTTTGAGGGTTTTCATTTCTTCTTTTCTCTCCTTACAAAATAACTGATTTGTGGTTCACAACTGGTGCTGACATCGGGTTCTCTGGTGTAATCGTCTCCGGGCCACCTCCTTCTAGTCATCATGCAGTCATTGATTGGTAATAGAAGATCTGTCCTCATCAGGACAAGGCCATCATACTCCATGCCAGGCCGAAAGTCAATAGCCCATTTGAGTTAAAGAATACAGATCTGCCCCCGAGACTCACCCAGGGGCATAATACTTTCGGATTATGCCACCCGCGCGAGGAGCCGGGCCCACAGCAAAGGCCAGACAATCTCCCCGACCGTAATCAACAGGCGAAACAGGATCGAGACGACAGCCGCGGCAGACAGCGGCATGAGGTTGCTCAGCAGCAGGGCGAGCGTGACGTCGCGTATGCCCAGACCCTGCAGAAAATAGGCGGCAACAAAACCTATCGCTCCCGCTCCTCCCCAGGCGCCGATGACCGCCGGTAACGCGGCTGGGGAAAGCGGCACAAGCGCCTGGCCCAACACGTACAACACCACGCCGCCCATGGCCCAGGCGACGACATAGATGCCCAGCAGGACAAAGAGATCGCGTAAGCCCAGCGGTGGCGGCGTTGGGCGGCGCAGCTTGGTGAGCAGCCACTTAACCAACCGGTTGAATACCGGCGGGTACAGCACGATCAACAGCGGCGCCAGGAGCGCCAGGGCTACACCGGGATCCAGCCCGGTGGCACGGTCGCCCGCTGATGAAGGTATTAGGCAAGACAGCAGATAGACCAGCAGCCCAGAGGCGATCAGCAGCACCCACTCTACGGACGATCCCAGCAGGGTCACGCTGGTGCGGATGCCCTGCTCCTGGTTGAGGTAGGCCCGTCCGGCAATGTGCCACATCCCACCGGGGAGCTGCTTGGGCAGGCACGAATAGCAGTAGATCTGGGCATTGGCCTTGAAGCGGGTCAGGCCACCGAGCCGCTTCATCAGCACGTGCCAGCCGACGACGTTGGGTACCAGACCGGTGGGATAGAGGAAAAAGGCGAGAATGATCAGGGGATAATGCATCTGCCAGTGCTGGCGATATGCCCCCAGCTCCTGCCAGTTACGATAGACGAGATAGCCCATGAACGAAAAGGACAGGCCCAGCACGACAACCACTATTAGCCTTTTGAGCCGCCGGTTCCCCAGCGCAGCCTCGACGTTGGCCCTGGCCCACGCCCACCCGCTGCCCAATCGCTTCTTGACGGCTTCTGCCCTGGTACCCATCGGCTAGATTGCCGTCTTTCGGCACAGCAGAGTGATCTCCGGTCCCCTGCCGGCAGCATAGGCCAGGTAAACGTAGGGCGACAGCAGCCACTGCCACGTGGGATGCCCGGACAGGCCGCCCGCCAGGCGCTGCGCCCACCGGGACGACCGCTCTGCTCCCCAAAAGCTCAGGCTGGCCACAAATGCGCCATATCCACCGCTGGAGCAGCGCCGCGAGACCACGCTCAAAGCCGGTTTGCTCCAGGAGGGCGTCCAACGCAGCGGGAGGAAAGAGGTGCAGGTGCCGCGGCATGTCGAGCCCGATCCAGTATGGCCCAAACAACGCCGCATCAAAGCTGTGCATGTTGGGCAGCTCGATCAGCAGCAGGCCGCCGGCCTTGACAATGCGGTGAATCTCGGACAGCTCAGCTCGCGGATCATATACGTGCTCCAGCACATCCCACATGGTGACCGCATCGAAATGGCCGTCCGGAAAGTGAGCCTGAGACAGATCCCCGGCGAAAACATCCAGGTCATATTGCCGGCGGGCAGCTTCTGCGGCTGCCTGGCTTGGCTCAACCCCCTGAACCTGCCAGCCGTGCTCGCGCGCCCGGGCCAGGAAATCGCCGGTGGCGCAGCCGACGTCCAGCAGGTGTCCCGGGATCTTGGGCAACCTTGCGCAGCGCTTGTCCAGGTACCGCCGGTAGCTCCACCGGGCCAGGCGACCGCCTTGATGGCGGCTGAGCCGGGTGAACGGCTCATAGTCAGCGGGGTAGTAGCGGGCGATCTCATCCCGACAGGGGCGCGGGTTCAGGTAGATCAGGCCACACTGCAGGCAGCGGACCAGGCAAAAGCGCTCCGATCCGCCCAATTGCCGATCGTGCCCCTCGCGATACAGCTCTGTCCGGTCAGAGCCACACAGATTACAGTTCGTCCATTCCACGGCGGCACCCTGGATCCTAACTGCCCGGCTGCAGGAGGAAGCGTTGGACCGTCACCCGGTTGAACTCGTACGCCTCAACCTGACGGCTATGGGCAGCCAACCATTCTGCCAGCTTGCCCCCAGACATAGGGCGGTTCGTCACCAGCCAGATGGTGGTGTGCTGCCCTGAGGAGACAGCCTGCTCCAGCCGGGCCAGCGCAGCGGCCGCATCGGCGTTGACGTAATCGGCGATCCACCACTCGTCGCGGTCCATCGTCTCCTGGATCTGCCAGTGGGTATAGTCGTAGGGATAGCCGTATTCGGCCACCGCCAACCCGTTGGTCTCCGCCAGCCGGTAATAATGGTCGAACGGGATCTGCACCAGCCCCTGGTCGAACAGGATGGCATCGCCCGGCTGGATCTGGTCTGCGACCAGCGCCGCAGCCTGGCGCCACTCCTCCTTCTCGGCCACGGTGTACACCCGGGCGAGCGATACCGCATTGCAGCCCAAAGCCACGACCAGAAAGGTCAGCCCGAAACGCCGGGCAGCAAGGCTCCCCTGGAGTACTGCAGCAGCATACACCAGGAACAAGGGGGCAGCCACCACCAGCAGGGTGCGGTTGAGATAGATCGGCCGCATCAGATAGCTCGCAACAAACTCGCCGGCGATCGGCACCACCAACAGCAAGGCCAGCAGCACGCTCCACCGGTTGGCTCGGCGGGCGAGCTGCCATGCGCCGAGCAGCAGCAGCCCCACGAAGGCCAGGTAAAGCAGCGCGCCAGGCCAGGCGTCCAGATCCGAGTACCAGGGCGACCTGGTGAACAGGAAGGCGCTGCTCATATAGTCGAGCGTATCCAGCACGGTACGGCCGGTGGGCTGCGAAATCCAAAAGTGCTGCTCCAGGTGCCCGGCCTGGGCGGCTGCGACGGGCAACCAGGGCAGGTAAAGCAGGACGATGGCGGCCAGTGCCATCCCCAAGCCGCGCAATCGGGACCATCCCGGCCATCCGCCCGCCCTGGCTCGCGCCAGCGGGCCGGGGGGCCGGGACCTTCCCGCCGGATGGCCAGCAAGCCCAGGCCAAAGACCACCTGTGCGCCAATGGTCAGGAACGCGGTGTTGTGGGTATAGAGACACGAGGTCGCCAGGAGGGCATAACCCAGCCAGTAGCGCAGCCGGTCCTCGTCCACAGCCCGGACTAGCAGGTAGGTTGACAGGATGGCCAGGGCAAAGAGCTGGCTGTACATCCGGGCGTCCTGCGAGTGCCAGACGTGCATGGGCGACACCGCCAGCAGCAGCGCCGCCAGTAGCCCGATCTTCTGGCTCAGCAGGCGGCGCCCCAGCGCGTACAGACCGGCCACGCCCACCAAGCCCCATAGGACAGACAAAAAGCGCAGGATAAAGTCGGCCTGGCCCAGCCACGCCCAACCGTGCAACAGCAGGAAATAGAGCGGAGGGTGAGCCCGCGAGACGACGAACTGCAGTAGATCGGGCCAGGGCAGACCGGCAGCAAAGGCGCTGTAGCCCTCGTCCAGCCAGAGGCTGAGGTGCGTCAGGCGGTAAACGCGCAGAGCAAAAGCCAGAGCCAGGATGGCCACGATCGGCCACTGCGGCATACGACGCTGCACTGTACGGCGGTGTCGCTTCATGAGGCGCCCTCGTCCACCGCGCAGGTATAGGTAATGCTCGATCCCAGCCCGAGCAGATCCAGGGCAAAATACCAGGGTCGCCACAGCCAGTACCAGGCCGGCGTATAGATCGCCCACTTGAGAAAACGTCGCATCCCCTGGCGCGCCACTCGCTCGTCGATCAGCCACTCCAGGCTCCACGTCGACACCCGCTGCCCGCCGATGATGCAGCGGGCTGACGACACCTTCAACCCGGCCTGGTGAAACAGCGCCGACAGCACCGGCCGGCCAAACACGTACAGGTGCCGGGGCACATCCAGTCCTGTCCACACCGGTCCAAACAGGCGAAAATCGACGCTGCGCGGGTTGGGCAGAGGTCACCACGAACCGCCCGCCGGGCTTCAAGAGGCGCGCCACCTGCACCAGATAAGCGGCCGGATCGTGCAGGTGCTCCAGAACATCCCACATGGTCACCAGGTCAAAGCTATGCCTTTCGAACGGTGCTTCGAGGAGCTGCCCCAGAAAGACGTCCAACCCATTCCGCCGGGCCAAGGTCACGGCCTCGGGGCTGATATCCAGCCCGCTAGACCTGCCAGCCGCGCTCCCGCATCCCGAGCATGAAATCCCCGCTGCCACAGCCGACGTCCAGCAGCCGCCCCGACCCCAGGCCACGGCCTGCAATACGGCACTTCTTGGCAACGGCCAGCCGGTAGCCGAGACCGCCGCCGGTGCGTTCCTGGCGGGTGAACGGCTCATAGTTGGCCGGGTAGTAACGGGACATTTCAGCCAGACTGGGGCGGGGATTCAGGTAGATCAGCCCACAACGGCGACAGCGCACCCAGCAAAAGGTTTCTGTCCCGAAAGGGACACCGAGCAGTCGATCTCGTCCGGCGAACAGCGGCGCGCTGTCGTCCACGCCGCACAGATTACACGCCACCTGTTCCATGGGGTCCCCTGAAGGGGATCTCCGTCTATTCGTGATGTTCCAGGCCGGCCCGAACACCGGCCAGGTAGGGCCAGACAAAAACTACATTGCCCCGGACCAATTCGCGGAGGACAGCCCAGGCGACAAATAGAGCCAGTGACAGGCGGGGTGGGCGGCCGTGGCGCATATAGAACGGGACGATATTCTTGCCCAGATTGAACGCCTTGGTTCCTGAGCCGCGCTGGCTGCGGGCATCCTTGTGCCACATCCTGGCCGTGGGCACGTACCAAATCTCCCAGCCCGCCTTGGTTACTCGGGCACAATAGTCGTAATCTTCGTGGTAGATCGGCCAGTAGATCGGGTCAAAACCACCCACGGTCTCCAGCACCTCACGCCGGATCAGCAGGGCGCAACCGGTGGCATACTCCACCTGGCGCAGCAGGTCGTAGCGCGGTCCGTCCCGCTTGCGCAGGCCGATCATCTTGACCCGGGGTGGAAACAGAGACCCACCTTGCACCGGCCGACCAGACAAGCGTCGGATCGTCGTAATAGTAGATCTTGGGCGTCAGCAATCCGGCCCGGGGCCTGGCTTCGGCCACTCGAACCAATTCGGCCAGCAGTGACTTGTCAAGAACCGTATCATTATTGACGAAAAAAACGTAATCGGCTTTCTGCCGCCGGGCATGTTCAAGCCCGACATTCGCGCCGCCGGCAAAGCCCAGGTTCTGCCCGTTGGCAATGAACTCGATCCGGGTTGGCTCCTCACCGAAAGCCTGTTGGATCGCCTGATCGGAGCCGTCGGTTGACCCGTTGTCGACCACCAGCACGCGGAAATTGGGGAAATCCAGCTCAAAGACAGAGCGCAGGCAGGCCAGTGTGTTTGGCGCGTCGTTCCAGTTCAGGAGCATGACGTAGACGAGAGGACCTGCTGAACAGCATCTGCCATAGCCGTGGATACCCCTCACATGTTCCCGCGCAGGATCTCGATGGTGCGCAGAGGGTTCCTCAGCCCTGCCCGCAGATAATAGCCCTTGCGCTGCCAAAAGGTCCGGCGAAGATGCTGCCAGCGCCATTGCCGCAGCGCGCGTCGCAACGCCGCTTCCAGCTTGGCCGGAGGCAGCGCCTCGGTGCGCAGCACAGCTCGATCCGCACCATCGAAGTCCTCCCAGCTCTTAGCTACCAACATCCCGTTTGCCTCGGCCATGTCATAGTAGGTCGTGCCGGGATAGGGCGTGGCGATCGAAAACTGCACCGAATCGGCGTTCATGTCTGTGGCAAAATCGATGGTGCGCTGGATCGTATCTTCCGTCTCACCCGGCAGGCCCAGCGTAAAGGTCAGATGGACCTTTACCCCCAGGTCTTGGGTAATGCGCACCGTTTCCTTCACCCGCTTCAGATCCAGGCTCTTGCCGGCGGCATCGACCAGCTCCTGCACCCCCGACTCGACGCCGTACTTGATGGCATACAGGCCGGCCCCGGCCATCGCCTCGATCATCTCCCGGTCGGCGGTGTCGGCTCGGGCCATGGCCGTCCATGGCAGGCCCAGGTTGCGCTGCTTTATCTCGCTGCACAGCTTGAGAATGCGCGGCTTGCCGATGTCAAAAGTGTCGTCGTCGAAAGAGACGGAACAGAGGTTGTAGCGTCGTGTTGTCTGTTCCATTTCGTCCGCCACGTCCACCGGATCGCGCGCCCGGTAGGCCTGGCCGCCGTACATGACCTTGGGCCACACGCAGAAAATGCAGCGGAAGGGACAGCCCCGGCTGGCCCACATCTGCAGGCCGGGCATTGGCAGTCCGGCAAAGTTGTCCCGATAGCGCTGCATCGGCAGCAGGTGGCGGGCAGGCCAGGGCAGCTCGTCAATCTTTTGGATCAGAGGACGCCTGGGGTTGAGCCGCACCCGGCCATCGGCGTCGCGCCAGGCCAGGCCAAGCACCTCACCGAGATGCTCTCCGCCCTCCAGGCAGGCTGCCAGGTGACGCAAGGTATACTCATATTCGCCGACCAGGACAAAATCCACGACTTGCGTCATTTCCAGTGTCTGGACGGGCAGCGCCGAAACGTGCGGCCCGCACAAGGCCAGCTTGGCCGTGGGAACCTGGCGCTTGATCTCCTGGCTGAGAGCCAGATCGGAGTAGAGTGACGGGGTAGAGGTTTCGAGCAGAACCAGATCCGGCCCCAGATCGGCGATCTCCCGCAAGAAAGCGCCGGTCTCTATACCTTCAGCGATAGCATCGACCAACCGCACCTCGACGCCGGCCTGCTCCAACACCGCAGCCGCGTAGGCCAGGAAGAACGGAAAAGGGACGTAAGGCGGAACCTTGCTCCCCTTGCCCGCGGCCATGGTAAAGGCCCAACGAGCGCCAGCACGTACGCCCAGCCGCTCACCCTTTCGCCACGGCGGGTTGGCTAGGAAAACCTTCACCTTCTACTCCTTGATGGATCGCGCCAGGCACGCTGCCTGGCACGTCGGGCACAGATTATACCCCATTTCCCCCTGCCTGGCAAGAGCCGGTTTTCATAACAGCATCCGGCTGCCGTCCATTACGCTCCCCTGTCGTACAGGCGCAGAGCCGCGTCTATCAGGTGATCCCAGTAGTACTGCTCCCGGTGAGCCAGCGCCGCCTCTCGCATGTCGCGGGCCAAGTCGGGGTTATCCAGAAGTTGGGCCAATCCTTCGGCCAAGGCCTGGGCATCGCCGGGTTTGACCAGCACGCCTGCCCGTCCATCGTCCAGCATCTCACGGCGGTCACCCACGTCGCCGGTGATCACCGGCGTCCCGACCGCCAGGCTCTCGATGATCTTCATCGGGGCCCGAGCGCGGGCCACCAGATCATCTCGTATCGGATCGACCGTCACGTCAGCCAGGGCCAGGTATGCCGGGATCTCAGCGGCCGGAACCCAGCCGGTAAACCGGACGGCCTGGCCCAGGTTGAGCGCCGCCGCCTGCTGGGAAAGACGGTCATAGTCCTCACCGCCGCCCACCACCAGCAACACCACACGGGGACGACGAGCCAGCACTTGGGCGAATGCGTCAAGCAGCAGGTCCACGGCGTGGCCTGTCAGACCCAGCGTGCCGACATAGGCGACAACCGGCCGGCTCTCGACTTCCCAGCGGCGGCGCAGCTGATCGATCAGCGTGGCCGGCGGCATAACGAACCGGTCCCGGTCTATGCCATTGGGCAGGTAAGCGATCCGCTCCTCAGCCACTCCCCGGCTGACATAGCGATTCTGAGTAAAGCGCGTGTTGACGGTCAGGCCGGCCGAAAACCGGGGCAGGCCATCTTCGAACAGGACGACCACCCGGCGCAGCCATTTGCTGGAGAACCGGTTGCTTTCGGCCTCGTAATCGTCACAATCCAGGTAAAGACGCCGGCGTCGGAGCCACGGACCTCCCAGCAACCCGGCCATGCCGTTGATCGGCTGGGGCTTGCCCAGGTGGATCAGGTCGCAGTCCAGTTGGACGGCCCGCCTGGCCATCCGCCAGGTTGACGCCGACGCCACGCGGATCAAAGCCAGGGGTGAGTAGTAGAGCTTGCGGTCGCCCACCTTGCGGACGTGCATCTGTCCGACATACTCGACCCGCACCCCTTCCTGCTCCAGGATGCGGGGCGTCGCCGGCTTGAGGTCGTGGTGCAGGGCCAGCAAGGTGACCTCGTGCCCACGCTGGGCCAGCGCCTTGGCCATCGGCAAGTAGCGCAGGCCAGGCGGGCTTTCCAGGCTGGCAGTGATCAACAGGGCGATCCTCAATCTGCCCACGAGCCTATCACTTCCTGGAGGTGAGAAGCCATCTGTGCGCCTATGGCTGCAACGGTAAACCGGTTCTGAAACAGCTTCGTACCCCTCACCTGCCAGATGCTCCCTGAGCGCCGGGTCGCGCTTGAGGGTCAGGATCGCTTCGGCCAGGGCAGCCGGATCGCCGCGAGGCACCAGGTAGGCGTGGCGCCTGTGCACCAGCGCGGCCCGCACCGTCGGCGAGTCGCCCGTCACGACAGGGCGGCGCATGGCCAGCCCTTCGTAGATCTTGTTCTGCACAGTCCTCAAGCTCTGCTCCGTCTGGCCAAAAGCCCCCAGGCACAGGTCCGCCGCCGCAGCAAGGGTGGGCAGCTGTTCCTTGTCTACCCAATCCACAAACTCGACGTTCGACGCCCCCAGCTCGCGGGCCAGCGCTTCGGCCTGTTGGCGCTCGGGTCCTGTTCCGACCAGATCGATGCGCACGTCGGTCTCGCCTTTGAGCAACGCCGCAGCACGCACGATCTGGTCCACGCCGTGATTGCGGATAAAAGTGCCATAGTAGAGGGCCCGGAAGCAGCGATCATCACGTTGCGGCGGCTCCACAGGCTGAAAAACCCGGTCGTCTGCGCCGGTAGGCACCAGGCGAAAGCGCTCTGCCCCCAGCCCGTAGGTCTGGCCAAACCAGGTTACATATTCGGACGTGTCCAGGATGAGCCGGTCTGGCAGGCGGCAGGCCCACCCTTCCAGCGTGCGGATCAGCCGGCCCGTGAACGGGTGGCGTTCCACCAGGCCGCGTTCCTCGGCGATGAGATAGATCGACATGAATACGTCCAACACCAGCGGCCGGCCGCGCCGCCGAGTCAACAGCCGCGCCAGGAAGGTGTCTATCTGCCCCGGATAGCCCAGCACCATCACGTCGTAATCACCTACCTGGCGGTAGGCTGCCAGTAGCTGGCGGTAAGTAGTACCCAGTTTGCGCAGGAAACCCGGCCGAGCCCAGCCGCCGCTGGCGGCCTGCACCCGGTCCTCAATGCCGCTCCACAGGGGCGCCTGGCAGGTCACCAGATCCACGCCGTTGCGGCGCAGCCCTTCCTGCATGATCTGGTTGCGCGAATAGCCGGCCCGGTAGGTGCCAAAGTAGCACACACGCACCAGTCTCTACTCCTCCCACGGGCGACCGCTAACGCCGCCACGATCGCCTGCGCAATCGGCAGGGCCGGCAGAAGCATCCGGCACCGGCTTGTGGGCCAGGAACTGGACATACCAGGTCAAGAATTCGCCCAACAGCGGCACACGCGCCGGTTTGTGCACCTAACCTCGCCCCCGCTTGACGATCAGATCGGCCAGCAGCCCAATCGCGCCAACCTGGATCGCCGTCAGCATCAACATCAGCGTCACGCCCGGCACGTAAAAGCCGTGGTAATAGATGATGTCACGGATCAACTTGACCACGGCAGTCAGCAACAGCACGAGCGTGACCGGCAGGAACACCTTGAGCGGATTGAAATACATCACCGCCCGGACGACCAACGAGATATAGTTATAGGTATCGGAGATGGGGTGAAAGCTCGATTTGCCCTTGCGCGGATAGTAGTCGATCGGCAGCCACGTGACTGGATAGCCGTCACTCAGAAAAGCAATCGTGGTGGTGCTCACCCACGAATGAGTGGTGGGCAAGATGCTCACATACTTGAGCGCGATGTCGCGGCGAAAGACCTTCAGGCCAGAGTTCAGATCGGGGATGCGGGTGCTGGTCAGATAGGAAGCCAATTGGCGGATGAACCACTTGGTTGGAGCGCGTAGCCAGCGAAGGGTGCCGCTCTCCCGCCGCCTGGCGCCGATGACCATGCTGGCTCCTCGTTGCACCTCGGCCACCATATCGGGGATGGCATCGTGAGGATACGTGCCGTCGGCGTCGATCATGACGACGATGTCGCCTTGGGCTGCCTTTATGCCGGTAGTGCGGGCGGCGCCGGTGCCTCGATTGCAGGGGTGCCGCACCAGAACCACGCCCTCTCCCCTGAAGGGGATCTCCGTAAACCCTTGCACGATCTCCACACTCCGATCGGTGCAGCCATCATCCACGACCACAATCTCGTAGGGTTGGCCAATGCCATCCATGGTGCGGCGCAGGCCCTCCAGCTCGTCGGCGATGGCCGCCTCTTCATTGTACATGGGGATAACAACACTGATCATAATAACCTCATTCCTGGTCCAGGACGATCTCAAAGATATAGACCTGGCCCTGATGGTATAATGGGCGGTACAGCGGGCTGGCCTGTAGCCGTTCCACGTTGAGCAAAGCCCCCCCCTTCTCGCCGACGTACACGTGGCTCACCCCGCTCTGCCGCAGGAACTGCGCCGTGGCCGGATCGTCGATCGCCGAGTCCTGCACCGTACGGACCAGATCGTTGACCTGGGTCAGGTAGTCGGGGTCAAAAGAGGCCTCGGTGGCATAGGTGATCGGCGGTGCGGTATTGGCCCGCCCGGTCAAGAGAGGGATCCACCATCCGGCGTCAGTCCCTGCCGTCAAACTGCCGCCGTAGGCGAAAATCGAGTTCACCAGGAACCGGGCATTGTCCGGGGTATTGTCTCGGATCCAGGCCATGGCCTGTTCGTCGGCCGGCGTAACCAACTGGTAAGCGGGATCGAGAGCGGCTGCCCGGTCTCGCGCCCCGACAAGCCCTACGAGCAGGATCACAGCCAGGACAACGCAGCCGGCCAGTCCCCTGACAGGGGTTTCCGTCCGGGGCCATCCCTTGCCCCGGCCCCCACGGGACAGAAAACCCGCCATCTCCCCTCCCAGGTACCCGACCAACACGGCGACCGGCAGATAGAGGGCGATGGCAATGGCAAAGTTGGTCATCAACCCTGTGCCGGGCAAACCGACGAGATGGGGATTGGCCATCAAGAAACACCAGCCCTGACCACAGTACGACCAGGAAAACCGGTCGCCGCCGCCAAAGGCTCAACAATGCGCCCAGGCCGGCCAAAACGAGGAGAAGATGGGACACATATTCCCTTACTTCACCGACGGTGTTGTATTCGGCTACCCAGGACGCTGGCGTCTGGCGCTGGATGAAACCGTTGGCGATGCTTGGCCAGTAGCCCTGTTCCAGGTGCAGCAGCCAGGGCATCGCCAGGGCCAGGCTCGCGCTGCCGACGAGGATCAGCCGGGCGACAGGCTCAAACCACCCAGTTGTCTGCGGTCGCCCCCCTTTTCGTCCAACCCACCGCCGGCATATCCACAAACCCAGGTATGGCACCAGAAAAGCCACAGCCAGGGCTGCAACCCGGTAATGGGTCAACGCCAGGCCGGCAAGCATGACGATTGCCAGCACCAACCGCCGCCAATCCCGGCGCCGCTCCTCGACCGCCTCCAGCGTAAACCACAGCGCCACCGGCAGAATGACCTGTCCGGCCAGTTGGGTATAGCGCCCCCAGTTGACGTAGGACATGGGCATGGGCGTCAGCAGGCCGGCAACCAGCACGGCCAGGACGCCGGCCCACCTGTCCCGGCCGTCCTGGCGGACCTTTCCTCGGCACAGCCGCACGGTCAAGGGGTAGAGCGCCAGGGCAGCCAGGCCGTTCAGAAACTGGCCGACCAGGACCACCGTTCGGGGCGTTGGGTTGCCGGTCAGCCAGCCGGTGGCCCATTGGAACAGGGCCACATCGCCGTGAAAGCCAAAGTGGTAAGTGAAGGTTCGCAATGGCGCATAGGGTTCCCACGATTGGAACAGCCCGCCGTTGTCCAGCATGAGCTGGGTGATCATAGTGTGCTGGTACGAGTCACCCCAGAAGCCGACGTTGATACCGCGCACCACCCACAGCCGCACGCCGAACACCAGCGCCGTCACGGCCAGCAGGGCCAGCAGCGGCAGATCGAGCCTGGCCAATTGCCCGACAGGCACTGCCCGCCACCAGGCCCACCACACCGGCCCCCGCCGCCAAAGAATGACAACCGCACTCACCGCCAATCCGGCCAGCACCACCCCTGTTCCAACCCTGAGCCCTACCAAATAGAGGAACAACAACCCGACCGGCACCAGGGCCAGCGTCACACCCACCGCCAGAATCAGCCAGGATGCAGCATCGGGCCGGCGCTCTGCCAAGCGCTCCGGCGGCAGGAGCAAGCTGAGCAACGCCCAGCCCGGCAGCAAAAAGACCAAAGGTGCGACCAGGGTCGCCGCAGCCGTGCCCCAGGTGATCTCGCCCATCAGCCCGCAGCCTTGTCCAAAACATCCACCAGGCGCGCGGCCGTGCGCTCCCAACGGAACTCGGCCGCCCGGGCCAGGCCCCGCGCCCGCAGATCGCGCCGGAGCGCCCGGTCAAACAGGACCCGCGCCAGGCCATCAGCCAGCGCCTCGACATCGGTAGGGTCTACCGTCACGGCTGCGTCGCCCACCGCCTCCGGCAGAGAGGTCGTATTGGCCGTCAAGACCGGCGTGCCGCAGGCCATCGCCTCCAATGGTGGCAGGCCGAACCCCTCGTAAAGAGACGGATAGACCAGGGCCTCGGCCTGGCGGTATAGGGCCGGCAGGTAGGCCGCCGGGACAAAACCGATGAGCTGCACCCCTGCCCCACGCGCCCGGCAGATCAGGTCGCCGCTGCCCCAGCGATCCAGGCCGGCCCAGATCAGCGTCGGCTTGGGCTCTGCATCCCGTGGACCGGCTTTCATCACTGGCCGGAGCAAGCACGGGCAGCCGGAGCCAGGCATCCAGCAGTCGCCCCAGGTTCTTGCGGGGATGGATGTTGCCCACCGCCAGTACGTAGGGTGGTCGCACCCCCAGGGCCGACAGTGCCTGGTCATCCTCCTCGGCATCGGGACGGAACTCGGCCCCAATGCCCGGATAGACGACGGCCACCTTGCCCCCCGCAGCCGGGTAGAAACGCACGATCTCGCGCTGGGTGAACTCGGACAGGGCCACCACGACCTCGGCACGGCGGATGGCCAGGCCGGTTAGCAGGCGCATGTAGGCGGCGATGGACAGGGGGTAATAGTCGGGGTGGGCCCGGAAGGACAGATCGTGGATCAGGACCGCTGCACGGCAGGGTGTGACCGGCGGCAGGAAAAAGGTCGAGATGTACCAATCGGGCCGCAGGCGGCGCAGGATGGCGGTCTGTTGCCACAGAAAGAAAGGCAGGCGGCGATAGGGGCCGGCGTCGATCAGGTCAAAGCCATGCGGCTCGGCAATCGACCGGGCCAGGTCAACCCCCTCACGGGCGACGATCAGGCTGATCCGCACCGCAGATCGGCCGGCTCGCCTGGTCAGCGTGGCCAGGCCCGCGACCAGGCCCAACAGGTACGACTCGTTTCCGCCCCGCGAGCGGCCCAGGTCGCTGGCGTTAATGACCAGATGCATGGCTCTGCTCCATCCCGGCAAAGGAGGCCAGGAGATGCCTGTCCGCTTGCGCCTGCCCCGACCGGCATCCACTCCCCTACGGGGATCTCCTCAGTTCCTGATAGACCGCCGCCAGGCCACGATAAATGCGATCCCAGGTGTAGTGAGCCTCGACCTTGGCCCGGCCCTGCCGGCCCATCGCCCGGCGGCGCTCCGGGTCGGCCAGCAGCCCCTCGATCGCCGTCGCCAGACCTGCCTCGTCGCCATAATCGACCAGCACACCATCCTGACCATCGTCGATCACGTCGGGCACGCCGCCGGCGCGGCAGCCTATCACCGGCACACCATACGCCCACGCCTCCAGGTAGACGATGCCGAACGAATCGATCCGCGACGGCATGGCAAACAGATCGGTAGCGGCGAGCATATCCTGCTTGAGCTGGCCGCTCTACCAGCCCCAGGCGGCGGGTCCGCAGCCGCTGGTCCTCCGGCAGGCTGGCGTAGGCCCGCTCAAAGGTGGAGGGCACCATCGGACGGCCGGCGATCACCACCGTGGCATTGCTGCCCTTGCCCCACAGGCGCTGCATGGCCCGCAACAGGTGGACGATCCCCTTGTCGTCGGTGAGAACCCCCATGAAGGTGACGACCGGCCCGTCGATGCCATGCTGGGCCCGAAAACGGGCGCCATCGCCGCCCTGCGTCTCTTCCAGATCAACGCCCATTCCCAGCCGGACGATCCGCTCCTGCGGCACGCCCAGGCCGGTCAGGATCTGTCCCTCGATGCCGGTCTGGACGATCACCCGGTCGGCGTCGCGCAAGGCGGCCAACTGATGGGGCATGGTGTAAAAGCGCTGCACCTTCGGTCCGCCAGCGTGGAGGAACGGGGTCGCCACAAACGGCAGCCCGTGGCGCCGGGCGTAGCGCCAGCCGGCGATCAGCGGCCATTCGAGGGCGACGTTGACGCCGTGGACCAGATCAAAGCCGGGCTGGATCTGCTCCAGGGTCTGTTCCAGAGCTCGGCACGCCCGGCATGAGCGGCGCCAGACGGTCGAAGAGAGGAACGGGTGTTCAAGTGGCAGGCGGGCCAGGTCGGTCGCCAACCGGCGCAAGAGATAAAAGCTCCAGGGCGAGATGGGCAGGTGACTCACCGGACTGCGGATCACACGCACGCCATTCAGAGACAGTCTCTCGATCGGGCAGGCGGGGCTGGTGTGGATCCCAGAAACTCTGCACGCTCGTGGCATCGGTCGCCGCCACGACCACGTCGTGGCCATCGCGGGCCAACCGCTCGGACATGGCTCGTAGATAGGTTTCGGCGCCGCCCACGAAAGGCCAGTAAGCGGCGTTCGTGTGCAAGATTCTCATTGGCCCGGACAGTTTACCCGACTCCCCACCCTTTGTCAAAGCATTCCGGGCAACTGGCACTCAAGCAGCGGGCCGGCCCTCCCCAGAGGGAGGGCCGGCCCGATAACAGTAAGCCAGGTCAGCGGCTTTCTGAGCGGCAGGCCCTCACCTATTGGCCAGAGCAGGCAGGTAGACCCTGAAGGGTACTATCCCCTCGCTGACGTCGTCCAGCCAGACATAGCAGCGGGTCACCCGGCGACTCACGGCTGAGAACAAAGGTCACGACCACCTGCTGCCCAGCAAAATCGCTCACGTCCACCCACTCGTGGGTCCAGGTCTCGGCGTCGAGCGACAGAACGTGGGTGATGGCCGACGACGGTCCCTCGATCGTCACAGCCAGACTATCGCCAGGCGCCTCAATGCCGCTCACCAGGTAGACCCAGGCCAGGGTGGCCTGACTGCTGGCCGGCACCGATACCTCCTGGCTGGCCGACCAGATCAAGGGTCCCGACGTTGTCGAGTTGGCCAAGCCTGTCGGCAGAACCCCCATTTCGAGGGCGTAATCTCCCGTATAGCCCACCCCTTCGACCCGGTCCGGCGGAACGATCCCGTCAAACTGCCACCCGCCGTCCGCTTCAAAGTTGCCGTTCTGGATGAGATTGGGGTCTGGCGGCAGATAGAAATCGACGCCCTGTAGGTCTCCATTCACGACGATGCCATACCTGGGCGGCAGCGATCCATAACCGGCATGGCTCACCGACACGTCATAGGTGCCTGCGTCCATCAGCCCCAAGGTATAGTGGCCGCCCGCGTCGGCAAAAGCCTGGTTGAGTGCGGCCGGCTGGGTCAGCGGCCGCCGCGCCGGGAACCGGCCGGCCCCGATGATCGTAGACGGCGCCGCCGAGCAGATAGCGAGCCACAACCGTGCTCGTGTCACCCTGTTGAGTATAGTCGGTCTCTGTGTTGCCGGCCAGGTCGTGGGCGATGGATCGAAAACGGTAGCTGTTACCTATCACCCCCGCGTAGGTCTCCGACCCGGCAGGCTGATGGTCCAGCCACACAGTCCACGGACCGTCGTTCTGCCGAACCTGGATGGTATAGTCGACCAGACCAGATCCCGCGTCGGCCCCCTGCCAGCTTACCAGGAAAGAGCCTTTCACCAGGGGCGGAGACGAGGCGTGGGATCTGGGCGCGGTCGCGTCGATCCAGAAAGGTCCCAGGTGCACCGCACTGGTCGTCCAGTTGCCGGCATTGTCGACCGTGCGCAAATGGAAATAGTGGTTCTTGCCATCGGCCAGCGGCGAGCTGGTGGTAGTAGTGACCTCTGCCGGCAGATCCAGGACTGTATCGGGCAGCGTGTTGGGCGCCGAGTCCCAGACAACCGAATAGCCTGCTACCCCACTCCTGTCGTCGGCAGCGCCCGACCACACCACCTGCACCTGCCTGGAGGTCGACCAGACGCCGGGCGTGTGCGATGGGCTGCTGAGGCTGGTTGGGTTCGTCGGCGGGAGGGTGTCGAAGAGAAAGCCGGTGTGGCGCTACGTCGTGACGCCAGGTGGGCCAGCTCGGCCACTCGTCTACATGATGGCCGGTCCAGACGAAGAGCATGCCCTGCTTGGTGTTGTCCGGGTTGTGCCCGCCGATGACGATCTCGGCGTCGCCGTCGCCATCCAGGTCGCCGACTGCGGGCGTGGCATACAAGGTGTACTCCGCCCAGTAGCTCAGGTTGGTGGTGGGCGTGTGATCTCGCGAACAGCCAGGGTGCTCCGGAGCGCCGCCCTTGGGGTTGCTGTAATCGGTGTAGTAGGTGCCGTCGTGGTTCAGGATGGCGACTTCCCACACATGGCTGAACAGGATTTCAGACCAGCTATCGCCATCTACGTCGGCGATGATCGGCGAGGACAAGGTGTTGAACGAGTTGCCCCACATGTCACATGCCCGGCGCTGAAAGAGAGGCGCGCCGTCACGGCCGCGCCGGGCGTAGACAAAAGTCCCGTCTGGCCCATTGTCCCCCTTGGGCACGGTGATGACCACGTCCAGCCAACCATCCTTGTTCAGGTCACCGAGGGCCGGCGAAGCGAAAATGCGCCCCACAGTCGGCTGGCGCCACTTCAGGACAAGCCGGTCGGTGGGGTTGGACGGGTTGGGATCGTACTCAAAAGCAGACACATAGTAACCCTTGCCGGCTACAAAGATCCCCGTGCCCACCACAATCTCGATGGCGCCGTCGTTGTCCAGGTCGGCGACAGCCGGAGACGAGTAGATGTCCTGGTCCATCCACTCCCGGGCCAGGGTATTGCCCACGGCGTCAAAGACGTACAGGTAGCCGCCGATAGGGTCGTCCCAGACGTTGCCCCGGTAGATGTTGGCGCCGGTGATGATCTCGGGTAGGCCGTCGCCGGTCAGGTCGGCCAGCGCCGGCGAAGACCAGAAGATATCCTCGTTGTAGAAAGCCATGGCCGCCGCAGTATACGCCCGGCAGGATGCCCGGGAGGTTGCCCCACAGCGGCGTCCCATCCTTGTTCAGCAGGTAGAGACACTGATCCCAGGCGCCGAAGACGATCTCGATCTCGCCGTCGCCGTTGACATCGCCGATGGCCGGGGTCGAAAAGACGCCGTCGGTCCACCCGTCGGGGACGTGGTTCAGATAGTCCTGAGTTTCAAAAGTCCACAGCACGGCGCCGGTGAGGCCGTTGAGGGCAATGACGCCCGCCGTCCCAACACTGGGGCTCGGTCCAGGCCGCCCATGCCGACGACGATGTCAGGATAGCCGTCGTCGTTGAGGTCGGCCGCGGTGGGCGTGGAGTTGACCGGCGCCCGGACAGGGGTCTGCCAGAACAGGGAGCCGTTGTGGCGATAGGCATAGACCACGCCACCGCAGCCCGGCTGTCCGCCGCTCAGGTTGCGGCTGCCGATCACGACCTCCAGCGTGCCGTTGCCGTCCAGATCGACCAGCGTCGGCGAAGAGCCCCAAATGAGATACGAGCCACTGAGGGCTACCGGGAAGCCAGGCTGCCAGGGCGGCAGCTTCTGGTACCACTCGGGTTCGGCATTTTGAACGAGACTGCGCCTGGCCGGCCACTGGCCCTGGCCAGGCCAGCGTCGCAATGAGCAAAGCCAGAATCAGCAGGACACCAATCCCTTTCCGAAGAAGCCAAACTTGATGCTTCATGATCCAAGATCTTTCTAGTCGAGCCATCTGCTCGATATAGTTTCTCAACATCTCGGCCACCCGGCCGGGCGACAGCTCCTCCAGGCGGCGCCTCTGCCCGGCAAGCACCCGCTCGCGCACCGCCTGGTTGTGGACCAGTAGGTCGATCAACTCGGCGATCAGATCGTAACACTTGGCATTGACCAACAGGCCGGCTCCGCCCATGGCATACGGCACGCCGGTCGAGCGGTAGGCGATCACCGGCAGGTCGAAGGCCATCGCCTCGATCAGGGGAATACAAAAGCCCTCATGCTCGCTCAGGCACAGAAACAGGGTCGCCGCCCGGTAATAGCCGCCCAGGCCCTCGCGCAGGCCGACGGCGCCGGGCAGAACGACCGAGTCCGACAGGCCAAGGGCCGCCGCCATCGCCTCCAATTCCAGGCGGTAACCAGGCGCGTTCGAGTCGGAGCCAACCAGCAACAGCCGCGAGTCGGGATTGATCAGATGGTAGTAGGCGTTGAATGCCCGAACTAAATCGTCCTGGCGTTTGTTGGGCACGAGGCGCCCGACAAACAGTAGGTTAACTGCGTCACCGTCCCGGCCCTCTAGGCCGGGACTTTTGTAGCGGGCGCACACCTCCTGGCCGGCCGCGCTGTCCGCCGACGCCTGCAACGTGTCGAACGTGACCAGATAGGGCAGCACCTCGACATGGCGAAAACCGAGTGCAAGCATCTCCTGGCGATCGTATTCCGACGCGGCCAGGGCAAAGGCCGCGTGCGCGAACCAGGCCAGCTCACGCCGGCCCTGGTCCAGCAGGTCGGCCAAAGGTTCGTTGTAACCGCGCAAGAAACCCGCCGGCGTGATGTTGTGGTAATAGATCATGACCCGGCATGGCAGCCGTCGCACAAACTCGGTCACCGGCGAGCCGATCGAATAGTGGAAAATGACCAGGTCGTCTGGGGCGGGGCGGCACCGGCGATAGTCCTCCCCCGGATCGTCCAGGCGGCGGTCGCGGTATTGGGCATAGACCTGAGAGCGATACCCCCACTCTCGCAGCAGGTCGCGGATGCGCACTGCCTGGTTGCCCACGGCGTCGCCATACAAGAAGCCCGGCATGATCTGGTGGATAGATGGATGCTTCATAGGATTGTCCCGTCAAGGCCCATTATAGTCCAGGTGCGATGACAGGACAATAGGAAAATAGTCATATGGTACTATGACGAGGGCCTACTTCCAGAGGGCTGCTGCTGCCCGAAACCGGTCGAGCACGACCGGCCAACTGAACTCACGGTGGACATAGGCCCGGCCCAGGGCTCCCATCTGCTGCCGCGCCTGATCGTGATCGAAGAACCAGTCCAGTGCTTCGCCAAACTCGGCAGCAGAAGTGAAATAGAGGCCGCCGTTGCTGCGCATGACATGATCGCGCGTCACCGCACAGTCACCGTGGACCAGAGCCGGCGTGCCGGCCAGCCAGGACTCCATGAGCACGATCGAGAAACTCTCTACCAATGAAGGCTGGCACAGGACTAGGGCAGCCGCATAGGCGTCATGCAGGTCAGCCGGGTCGAGAAAGCCGAGGGCAACCACGTCAGGGTGGTTGGGCAGGGCCAGCGGGCCACTGCCGGCCAGGACCAGCTTTAGGCCACGATCAGGCCGGACCTGCCGATAGGCCAGGAAGAAGGTCAGTAGCTGCATGACGTTCTTCATCGGGTCCAGGCGGCCGGCATAGAGGACAAACGGCTCGCTCAGCCCAAACTTGCGGCGGAAGCGCTCGCCGTCGGCGGCAAACTCGTCAAGGCCCATCCCCACCAGACGCGCAGCCGGGTGGCGCACGCCCAGCTTGTTCTCGGCCAGCGCCTGCTCGGCGGGGCTGATGAACATCAGCCCTCGGGCACTGTGCAGCATGAGGCGCACGTCGGCGAAATAGGCATACGGCTCGTCATGCAGGCAGGGGCAGATCACACTCTTCTCCGGCCAGATCGCCGAGCAAAAGATCGTCGTGCCGAACAGATAGGGCAGAAAGATCAGCAGATCGTATGTCACGGCCATGGCGTGCCAGGTAAAGATATAGGTCAGGGCTGTGGGCGCTGTGCTCCAGCCAGGCGGTCTGATCGGCAGAGCTCGCCGGCTCACCCCGGCTGAACCGGTCGGTCAGTCGTTGAAAGAGCCCGGCATCGCGGCGGCGATGATCGATGGGGAAGCGGAGCACACGCACGCTGTTGATCCGTGATTCCCCCGGTGGATACTCATTCCGCCACGTGAGCAGGTCGCGGGCGCAGGTGGTCAATACTGTCACGTCGAACTCGCCCGGTGGCCTGTCCTGTGCTTTGCCGCCAGTGCAGGTACAGAACAGGTGCTCGGCAAACTGCCGGGCGAAGGTCTCAGCTCCGCCCAATACGTCGAGGCCATAACGGGGAACGACGAACCCGATTTTGGATTTGCGTAGATGCCCTTCAAGGGATGGATCTTCGATTCTGGAGGGGGCGATCATTTAGGGGTACGCTGCTTGGAGGATCGGTCGCCCTCCAGTGCGGTGACGCGGGCGTGTAGGTCGGCGATTTCAGCCTCCAGGTCGCGAACCAGGATGGTCAAGGCACGCGCCGTCTGCTCGTTAACGCGGATCTGCCGGGCGGCCAACCGGTTCACGTAAAACAGGACTAGCTCATGAAGGGCGGCCCGTAGCCGCTGAACCAGCCCGCCGACCAGCGGCAGGCGCGACTCGGTCAGCGCCATCTCCACCCCCACCTTGTCCCAGCCTAGCCCCACATAACGAACTGCTTCATACAGGTCGCGGCTAAAGAGGGCATCGGGCGGCAAAGGGTAGAGTCCGTCGGCGTAGGCTTCAAAATCGAGCCCTCTGGCCTTGGCCTCGGCGCGACGCGCTCGGATCCGGGCGCGGATCTCGCGCATAATCGCTTCGGCATCCAGGTCAGGCGCTTCAAGGTCGAACGGCATGTCAGTCATGGCTGATACTCCTCAGTGTCTACCACAGCGACGGATCTCAGGCAGGCAGAACCCCCAGCCGGGCCAGTATATGTCGCAGCCTGACCTCGACGCGCGAAGGGGCCATGTCCTCCAACCGCTCCCGCTGCCGGGTGACAACCTGTGCCCTCAGGGCCTGATCCGTCAGTAGCAAGTGAGCCATTTCAGCCACTTCCCCATGGCCCAGCCGGGTAAAGAGCACGCCGGCGTCGCCCAGCGTCTCGGGCACGGCCGCCGCTCTGCGAGCAAGGATCGGCACGCCGAAATACATACTCTCTACCAGTGGCACGCACAGACCCTCGTGATAGCTGGTACACAGGTAGAGATCGGCGGCCTGATAATAGGCTTTCAGTGTGCCGCCAAGGGCGCGGCCGGGGAACACCACCGCGTCACCCAGACCAAGGTCATCGACCAGGGCCTCCAATGCGGCGCTGTAGGTCGGCAGGTGGTGCGGGCCGACCACATACAGGCGAGACCGGGGGTTAATGGCCCGATGGTAGACATAGAAGATGCGGATCACGTCCTCGATGTCCTTGTTCGGCGCCACCCGGCCCACAGTCAGTAGGTTGACCATCCCATCCTTTCGCAGCTGCTCGAGGAGGCTTTGGTCGGTGGGCACGTTTTCAAAGAGCGACTGTTGCGAGAAGAGAGGCAAAACGTCTGTTTTCTCCTCGGGAAATCCTGCCTCTAGCAACTCCTGGCGATTGTATTCCGAGTCGCCTGAGCGCCAGATCGCAGCCAACCAGGCACGGCAGTATGCGGCGGCCTACGTCGCACAACAGCTCCAGCTCGGGGTTCCAGCCGCGGAAATAATGGGGAGGGGTGATGTTATGGTAGATCAGAACACGCAAGCCGCGGGTCACCTGGAAATAGCGCACGTTCTGACCGTATAGACCATAGTGATAGATATGCAGGTCATCCGCCGCATGCAGGTAGCGCAAGTATTCGTGCTCAGGACGGACGCGGCCGGTTAGCTCCGGGGCAATGTGCTGGGCAAACATGTCGGCCTCAAAGCCCCAGGCGCGCAGCCGGTTATCGATCTCCAGAATATGGTTGCCGATGGCATCGCCCGGGGAGAGCTTATGAAAAGCTGATGAGCTCTCATCTTTCACCTCCGTTTCAGGATGTGCCAGGCGGGCTTCCAATTCAGCCACCCGCGCTTCGAGCTGGAGTAGGCGATGTGTATCCAGTTCGTGCCAATGTGCCACATCACTGATGGCGCGTACGGTACGGATGTTCATGTCCGACTGCTGCCACAGGATAGGGCGAACATACCACTTGGTCGACATCCAATTCCACAATCGCCGCACGGCGACGATAACCGGTCCGATAAGCGGCGTGTCCGACCTGAAATCGGGCTCGTGGAGATTTGCCCGGGTTATCAGTTCGGCTATGGAATCGCGCAGACCGGGAAAATCCGCCACGGAGACAGCCCTACCCGGCGCAGCGCTGCCCGGCTGTAGTGGGTCGGGAACGAGTGCCGCCCATTTGAGAGCCTGGGCGCTTTCGGCCTGCCGTTGGACGGCCTGCTGCTGTACCAGCCTGGCAATTGCCTGGCCGTCGAGTGCGGGATCGCGGATTTCGATAACGGGTAGCGTTTCATCGCTCACTGTTGGTTCTCCTAAGTTGCTCGGTCGGCTGACCGGCCAATGTGGGATCGAAAGTCTGAGTGATGGGCGACATGTTGGCAGCCTCGGACTTCTCGATCCTCCAGCGAGGCGAGTCGCGCCTCCAGCTCCGCCTGTCGATACAACAGCTGCCGTAAAGTGATGACCAACTCACGGTTGACCACCACCTGCCGCTCTAGGGTGGGATCAAGATAGGGCTCCCGCAGGTGAGAGGTGAGGTTGCGGCGGGCCCAGGCGATGAGCGGTCCTATCACCGGGACCTTGGACCGCACCTGGTAGTTGTGCAGCATGATATCGGCCTGGCGCTCGATGGCTCCCAACCGGGCATCCAACTCGAGCGCCTCTCCCTTGAGGGAAAAGCCGGGTGATGGGGACCCCCCACCTATCATAGCTTTGCCTCCCTTTTCGTTCTCGCCTGGGTTATACCGGGCAGGCACAGGGGCCGGCAAGAGTTCATCCCGCTGCGCCTTATCCACGAGATCAGCTAACCGATCGTCGTTCGCCATAGGACAAAGATCCGTTCCGATTCGCAACCATAAGTGACCACTAGCGCCTGCCGTTCCTCAGCACTGCACACCAGGCACAGATCGGCATAAGGTGCCCATAGCGCAGCCAGTCCACATCGTCGCGCAGATCCAGGATGACAAGCCCGTGGGTCAGACACTTGATCGCATCGTGGCCAATGCAGAAAAAGTACACATCAGCATCCGGCGCTACCTCATCCGAATGCAGCACACTATCGCCCCGCTCCTGGAAGAGGCGGACCACGGCCAACAACCCCGGCGACATCGGGCCAACCAGATGCACGTTCACCGGCTCTGCTCCCAACCGGAGAGCGGCGTTGGCGGCGTCGCAACACCCGGAGATAGATGCCTTCCACACGATCGGCGATGCGCGGCACGGTGTAGTGCCTGAGCACCTTGTCACGACCCCTAGACCCCCATGCCATGTGCCAGGTCAGGGTCCGCGGCCAGGCGGGCGATGCAGGCAGCCAGGTCGGCAATGTCGCCGGGGGCAGCCAGCAGACCATCTCGTCCGTCGTTGATGACCGCCGATACTGCCAGCACCCGAGCCCCGATGACCGGCTTGCCCATGAGCCAGGCCTCCAGGAAGACGATGCCAAAAGCTTCGCCGGTGGAGGGCAGTACCAGGCAGTCACATGCAGCCAGAGCAGCCAGCTTCTCTTCGTCCGAAACCGAGCCCAGCACGTGCAACCCAGGCAATCCTTCATAACGTGACCAGAACGCCTGGGAATAGTCGGTCTCGGGGCCAACGGCCAAGAAAGCGACCTTGAGCCCTTGGGACTGGAGGGTGGCATAAGCCTCCAGCGCCGTATCCAAGCCCTTGTAATGCGTCTTGCGGCCCAGAAACAGGATGACAAACTGATCATCGGGCAGCCCCAATTGGTGCCGGGCGACAGACTGCTGTTTGCTTGGATAGTCGTCAGGATACAACCCCGTTCCGCCAATACTCACCCGCCAGGGATCGAGGCCCATGCCTAGCAGTAGATCCCGCTCAGCCGGAGTGTCGGCAATGACGTGATCGCAGCCAAACAGCACGCTGCGTTGGTAGCCCAGGTCATAGGTCACTTCGTGACCAGCGTGAAGATGGGGCGTGACCACAACCGGCACACCCAGCCGCCGAGCTGCCCAGTACCCGTAGGCCACATGGCTATAGATCATACAATTCAGGTGGATCAGGTCGTAGCGGCGGCCCCGAGCCAGGATTGCTCGCAGCATTCCGGGCGCCATCGGCCCGCCTCCAAAAAAGATGAAAGGCTCGTATCGTCGCGAGCGGTTGGGCCAATAATGGCGCAAGCCAAAATTCAGCACCCGACCACACCCACTGCCGGCGGCGCAGGGTCGAGAAGCGGCATACATTCACACCGTTCCGCTGTTCAGAAGGTGGCAGTTCGTTCTTCCAGGAATAGTCGTCGAGGGCGCGGCTGGTGAATATGTCCACCTGGTGGCCGCGCTGAACCATCTCCTCCGACAGGTCGGCGATGTACTTCTCCGCTCCGCCGATGGCCGGTGGGTAGCGGTGAGTGACGTGCAGGAAGCGCATAGACTTCCTACCCGTCCTCCACACCGCCATCTGTCGCTTGCAGAGAGTTCCCTGGCTGCCAACTGCTCCTGAAGTGATGCCACCTCCTGAGCCAGCGTCTCAGCCGCATATAAGAGCGCGGCATTGACAGCGTTCTGCTGCTCGACGATGGGGTTGATGTACCAGCTTAACAGGCGACGTACTATCTTCTGGCATAGAGCGACAACCTTGGGCCAGATGCCCGGCGGCCAACTGGGCCAGGCAATCGGCTGGTGGGGCTCGGCACGTCCATTCATCTGGCACAACGACAAGAACAGAGCCTGGCCTGGAGACGTCGTTGCCCTGTTGTCTGGTGCGAACCAGGAGGCTCTGGTCTCAGCTATCCGATCGGGCGATGACCGGCGCTCGCCGACAGGCAAGCCCGACGCAACTCGGTCAACATCTCGATCAGTCGGGCTGCCGATTCAGCCCGATCGCCAACACCAAGCCGCGCGCGCCAGTCGACCAGGTCATCGACCTCGCACAACGCCTTCAAATAGACCCACCGCAAAGCGTGACGGTTCAAGGGCGCAGTGGTGCGCACGATAGCCGAGTTCGGCCGGTAGGAACTCCTGCTCAATCCGCCGGATGGGCCAGTGTTTAAACACAAAGCGCACCCGGCCAGCCTCCAGGGCCAGCATCCGGCTTGGGATCACGCTCCCAGCGGTGGAGGATTCGCGGTGAACGGCAGTGGCCTGCGGCACCAGGACGACCCGGAGGCCAGCCGCTCGGGCGCGATAGCTCATATCTGCGTCCTCGAAATCGATCGGAAAGAACTTCTCGTCCTCGTAGCCGATCCGCTCCAATGCCCGCCGGGTAATAGCCAGCGAGGCGCCGGTGACCATGTCCACATCGCCGGCCTTGTCCCACTGGCCTTGGTCGGGCTCGTGCCCAACCGTGTGGCGAATGTATCCTTGGGGCCCTTCAACGCGTCCTCCGGCAAACTGGATCGTGCCGTCCGGATACAGGAGCTTGGCTCCGGCAACGCCGATGGTCGGATCGGCGACCATGGCCCGCACCAACTGACTCTAGCCAATCGGGCGCCACCTCGACGTCGGCGTTGATCAGCACCCGGATCTCGCCATTGGCAGTCGCGCAGGCCTACGTTGTTGCCCCCGGCCACGCCCAAGTTGCGGCCAGTGCGGATGAGCTTGACTTCGGGGTAGCCCGCCTCGACCACCTCGGCCGTCCGGTCGGGCGAGCCGTTGTCCACGACGATCACTTCCAGCGCAGGGTAGGTCTGCTCGGCGCAGGGCGTTTAGGCAAGCGGCAATGTAGAATTCGCCACCCCAGCCCAGAACGATGACGGAAGCCAGAGGATCAGTCATGCCGCTCTCGCGTCACCTCCAGGCGAGCCAGTTGCTCGGCCAGAGTGGTTATTTCCCGGATATTCTCGGCCACGTCGCGTAGCTGCCCTTGCAGCAGGCGTCCATGCTCTGTAGACCTGAGTTCAAGCTGGTCAGTCCGGCCGCTCAACCAGCCAACCAACTGACCTTGCTCTTCGAGGCCACGGCCGAGGTCCTCTAGCCCACGGCCAAGCCCTCTCACTTCTTCCACTAGGTGATCTAGCTGTTCTTGCAGAATCCGCAGATAAACAACGCGTGTCTAATGTTGAAAACCGTCTGCTGCTGGACGAGCGGGCGCACATACCACTTGGTAGAGACGCTGTTCCACAGGCTGCGGACGGCCACGATCAACCGACCGAACACGGCACCTCTGGAGGTGAACGGCCGCTCCTGCAAGGCTGCGTCGCCTCCATTTCGGCCAGAAGTCGTGCCCGCACGCGTTCCCCTTCCAATAGCCGACCGAGACGTCTCGGCCGGTGCCGCCTGCGGCGGAGATGGCCGCGCAGACGGGGGCCGCGCAGGCGGCTGGGAAGCTGCACCGCCCAGCAGGAGGACCGCCAGCTCGGCCATGGCCGCAGCCCGCAGATCGGCCAACAGACCCGCCAAGCATCTGCCTCTTGGAGCGTGGCGAGACTTCTCTCGAAAAGCCAGGATGCCGGGTAGGGCCAGCAGCGTCGCCAGGTAGGCATGCCGGACGGCCATCAAGCGCTCGCTGCGGTCCATGGTCTTGACCCAGGCCATCTCTGCCGGGCCAAACTCGCCCAGCAGCCAGTCAAGCGGACGGTGCTTGAACAGGAATCGAAGGCGGCCCTGATGCACGGCAAAGTCGCGCTCGTGGGTCTCGGCAGGGATGGCCGTGGACTCGTAATGGGTAACAACTGCCTGGGGCACATACACCACACGCCAGCCGGCAGCCCGCACCCGGTAACACCAGTCGATGTCTTCGTAATAGATCGGGCTAAACCCTTCGTCCAGGAGGCCGATCTGATCCAGGACGGTCCGCCGGATGGCGAGGGCAGCCCCGGTGGCATACTCGACGTCGGCCAGCTTGTCAAAGCGGCCGTCGTCCGGGGCGTAGCGCCCCAGGTGCTCTGCTTCGCCGCGCGGGCCGTACACAAAGCCGCCGGCGTGCTGGATCGAGCCATCAGGGTAAAGCAGCTTGCAGCCGGCGATCCCGATAGACGGATCGTCAAAGGCGTCTGCCAGGGCGGCCAGCCAACCGGCGTGAACCTGGGTGTCCACGTTCAGGAGCACCAGCAGATCACCACTGGCCGCTGCAGTCCCACGTTGTTGCCGGCGGCAAAGCCCAGGTTACGCTGGTTGCGGATCAGCCGAACCTGGGGAAAGTGTTGGGCTACTATGTCCGGTGTGCCATCGGTAGAGCCATTGTCTACCACCAGGACCTCAAAAGCTGGATAGTCCTGGGCCACCAGCGCCTCCAGGCAGTCCTCTATGTACGCAGCCCCATTCCAGGCCAGGACGATGACTGAAATGGATGGGCTGTGCTTGGCGCCTGCCTCTCGACTCCCTGGCTCTGGCTCGCCGAGGCCAGGCGCTCGTGTTCAACCCTTGTGACGCCAATCCCCGCAGCGGAGCGACGGAGAGGGCAGGTTGTGGAACGGCGTACGGTGTCTTGTCAGCGGCCAGATGGGGCTCGTGGCAAAAGGCGACGAGCGGTTCAGCGGCCCGCTCCCAGGTGAGATCTCGCCTGGCGGTGTCGAATCGCTCGCGGTAGGCGTCGCGCAGCGCCGGTCGACCGGCACGAAACAGGTCGGCCAACGCAGCGGCGACGGCCGCGTCGTCGCCATAGTCCACCGTCAAGCCCAAGGCATGGTTCTCCACCAGGTCGGCAGCCGAGTCGCCGCGAGTGACGACCATCGGCAGACCGGCCCAGACATAATCCAGCACCCGGCTGCGGAACGCCAGCCGGGCCTCGACTGTGTCAGGGTGAAGCGACAAGCCGACGTCGGCTTCCAGCAGGACCGCCGGCCAATCCTCGTAGGGCACCCAATCGCCGAAAAAGGCGTAGCGGCCGGTGAGCCCCAGCTCGTCGGCCAGGGCCAGGGCCCGCGCCCGCATCGGCATGTCGGGCATGGCCGGGATTGGGATGCCGCGTGCCGGGAAAGACGAGCCGGACGTCGTAGCCGTCGTCGGCCAGGCGGCGCACGGCGCGGAGCGCCGTCAGCGGATCGAGCCATTCCCACAGGCCGCCACCCCACAGCACGATCCAGTCGTCCGGCCCCACCCCAGGCCACACCCCACGCAGCACAGGCCTGGCTGTCCGCCTGGGGTGGTTCCGAGGGCAGACCAAACGGCACCACGTCGATCAGGTTCCGCAGGCTCGGATCAGCGCCGTAGGTGTGGGGGTTGACCCGCCCTTGATCCTCCAACAAACCCAGCCACCAATCACGCTGCCGCTCCGAGGCACAGATAAAGAAATCTCCGGCCTGGCACTGGCGTCGCAGGATGTCCAGACGCTCGCCGTGGCGGGCCGCCTGGAAGGGGACGGGCTGCTCGGCCCACAGGGCCAGCGTCTCCAGGCTATGCGGGTCGTAGCCGTCCACGACTAGGGGAATGTTCAAGTCGGGCCAGGGCCGGAAAGTCGGCCAGGCTATCGCCACACGCGAGAATAACATGCGCCCGCTGCGCAGCGCGGATCAACGTGCTCCATTGACCGCGCTGGTACGGCCAAACGGCAAAGGGCAACCCTTCCAGGTCGGTCTGGCCGGGGACAGCCAGAATCACCTCAAAGTGGCGGGCCAGCACACGGGCCAGCTCGCGGTAACGGATACCCGGCCCGGCCAGGCGTCTGCCCACGACATCGTGGCTGATCACCAGTATCGGCTTGCTGCTCATGATTCCTTACCTCCCCCTCGCCCAGCGGTAGGGGATCTGCCCCGCCAGCGGCTCACGGCCCGTTGCATGCCTGTCATCAGCCGCATGACGCGGCCGTTCATGGCCGCCTGGAACTGCGTCTCGCTGTGCTGCAGCCGTCGCGCCAGGTCGTCCGCCTGCTGGCAGACCGCGATCCCGCTCGGCGGCCACGATCCTGGTGCTGCGTCTCGATCTCGGCCACCCGGCGCCTGGCGCTGGCCGCCTCAGAGACGAGGCGATCGCGCTCAACCTGCTGCCAGCGCTGATACACATTGCTCGTCCGCATCGCCGGCGTGCCACGGCTCCCGGCAGTAGCGTACCAGCGGCGCGGCCACCCGCTCCCAACGGTACTGCTCCGCGACCTGGTGGAATGCCGCCTGCCGAGACCGGCGGGCATCCGGCTCGGCCAGCAAGGCGATCAGAGCCGCCGCCAGCGCCTCTGCATTGCCCGGCTCGACCACGTAGCCCAGGCCACAGGCCGCCACCTGCTCGCTCAGCACGTCGCCGCCAGCAGTCACGATCGGCAAGCCGGCCCCTATGTAATCGAGCAGCCTGGTGCGGAAGGCAAAATGGGTCTCGATGCTTGCCGGATGGAATGACAGGCCGACATCGGCCTCCAGGAGGCAGTTGCTCCACTGCTCTGGCGGAAGCCAGTCGGTAAACACAACTTCGCGGCCCAGCAGCCCCATGTCGGCGGCAAGCTGTCTGACTTGCCCGGCTATCGGGGGTTGGAAGCGGGCCGATTCGAAAAAGACCAGGCGGGCCGTCGGATGCGCGATCCTGACCTGCTGCCATTGCCCGGATCGGCGTGAACGGGTCCAGCCACTCCCACAGGCCGCCGCCCCACAGGATGACCCGGTCGCCGGGGGCGATGCCGGGCAGCACGCCCTTGAGCACCGGCTCGTGCCCTGCTTGGCGTTCCGGCTGGGCGCCCTCGCACTGGCGGCGGATCAGCGGCAGGCAGGCCGAAAGGCACAACGTCGATCAGCCGCCGCAGGTCACCGCCGTCGTAGGTATCCTGGTTGATGCGGCCCAGCGCAGCCAGCGCCCCCAGCCAGTAATCCCTTTGGCGCTCGTTGGCGCACACAAAAAAGTCACCCAGCCTGATCTGCTCGTTGAGCAGGGCCGTGTATTCGACGTTGAGCCACCGGCCTCGGATGGGACGGCCGCGCTACTACTTGTCGATTTCCAATTGTTCCAGCGTGATCGGATCGTACAGATCAACCACCAGGTAGTGCTGGCCGGCGGCCAGGGCCTGGGCGAGGCGTGGGTGGCGCTGGAGGCCCGGCCCTTGAACCACGATCACCTGGTGCGTCGCCAGCAGACCGTCCAGCTCATCTTCTGCACAGGCGCAGACGACTGAATTGTGGATGGGTAGGGTGATCGGCATTAGGCACCAGCACCGTGACCGCTCTGCCCGGCGCTCAGCACACGGGCCAACTCCCAGTAGCGGATGGCTGGGCCTGTCCGATGGGCAGTGATCGGCACAGGAGCGACCAGAAGAACGGCGCTCACGGCAGTCCCCGCAGTCATCGAGATCCCCTTCAGGGGACGGCATACGGCTGAGATGGCTCGTTATCTGTGGCCCCCTCATCGCCCTGACGTGCAGGGCCGGCAGAGGTCTGCGGGGATCCCCGACACGGGCCCACCCTCAGAGCTCTCGGCTGATGGGGCGAGGGGCCTTGCTGACAAAACCGGTCGGTCCCAGCCGCCACGAGGAAGGGATAAGGACAGACGCCATACTTTTCACGGACGTTGGGGTTTGGGTGGACGCGAAAGGTATAGGCCTGGTGATGATAGTCATAGGCGTGGGCGCCGGCATAGTCGTACAGCGAAACCGACACCAGGTAGGTACCTTCGAGCAAAGGCAGGCTGTCTACGACGTGGTCTATGTAACCCTGCCCTTCGATGGCGTCGATGTCGACGCCGGAAAAAACGGTATTGGGGCCGTTGATATGAAACCCGCCCGCGTGAAACAGCGCCAGACCGAACTGGGGCTTGTCTATCCGTTGGTGGGCCACATAGTGGATCCGCACCACGAACATGTCTCCTGTCTTGAAAGAGCGCCGTTCCTGTCCCTGCCCATCCAGGAGCTGAACGTTTGTGATCTCGCCCTCTCGCGATCCCCAACGCCACGCCTCTTGATGAGGCTCACCTTCAAGATCCCCTTTTGGCGACACTTCGGGCTCGCATTCTGGCGCGGTCTCGGTTATCGCCTGGCTCGATTTCGGACCCTCTGCCCCAGGGGAACGGGCTGCTTCGGCTTGCAGCAGGATCTGCTCATCCTCGATGTTCACCTGGTTGAGATACTGCTCGACCACTCAGATCCACGGCCCCTTCCGCCTGGATCTTGCCCTCATCCAACCAGATGGCTCGATCACACAGAGAGCGTACCGCATCCAGGTCGTGGGTGACCAGGACGATGGTCACTCCGCGCCGCTTCATTTCGCTGATCCGGTCCAGGCAGCGAGCTTGAAACGCCTGGTCGCCCACCGCCAGAACCTCGTCTACCAGCAAGATGTCTGGCCGGACGTTAATGGCAATGGCAAAGGCGAGTCGCATATACATGCCGGAGGAATAGTGCTTGACCGGCACGTCGATGAAACGGTCCATCTCGGAAAAGCCGATGATCTCGTCGAAAATGCAGTTCATTTCGGTCTTGCTGAAGCCGAGGATAGAGCCGTTAAGATAGACGTTCTCCCGGCCGGTCAGGTCAGGATGAAAGCCGGCGCCCAATTCAAGCAGGGCCGATATCCGGCCATTCACCCCAATCTTGCCGGCAGACGGTTCGATGATGCGGGTGATCAGTTTGAGCACCGTGCTCTTGCCGGCGCCGTTGGGGCCGATGATGCCCACCATGTCACCCGACTCGATCCCAAAGCTGACGTCTCGGAGTGCCCAAAACTGCTCTTTTGTCGGAGCCACACGCGGGATCGCAGGCGAGCCATTTCGCCTCAGATGGAGCAGGTTGAGAAAGAGTTCCTGGAAAGAGCGGGCCCGCTCGTGGTGAAGCGTAAACTGCTTAGACACCCTGTCAAAGGTAATGGCCGCCATCAGTTCTTCTGCTTTTGCACAATGTCGTCTCCCCTGACGGGGATCTCCGTAAAGCGGAGGTAGACGGGGCTTGGTCCGACCGAAACATGCACGCGGCCGTCCACGGCGCCATCATCGCCATCGCGGACGATAGTCTCACTTCCGAACTTGTCAACCACGATGACTTGAGGAGCCTGGCGCATCAGCTGGACCGTCGTATCTCCGTTAACCCAGGCAACGATGATGGTGCGGCCGGCAGGTGTGGCAAACTCGTAGGATTCCACCAGGATAGGGGTGGTCTCCTCCAAACTGAGCTTTCGGACGAAATCAGCCCGTGACAGCTGAGTCGTCAAGACCTGGTAAGCATAGTAGGACGGTTTGGGGTTCAGATCGACGTCCAATAGATCCCCAGTTCCGAGGATCTGCCGCGCTATCTACCAGCGTATACCAGATAACGACCTCCATGTCTGTGGTCATGCTACGCACAAAGGCTTGCACAACGTACTGGCTCTGAATTTCATGGCCGTTACCACTCTGAAAGTTGCTAAACCAGCCGGTTTCCGTGCAGACAAAGGGCTTGTCCACGCCATAGTCCGCGAGTTTACCGCGCAGGAAGGCCAGCTTACCAAGGATGTCATTTCCATACGGCTCCCAGTTCGCACGGAAAGCGAGGTAGTAATGGAAGTTCATCAGATCGAAATAGGCAGCGCCGCCGTCCATGAGGACCTGATCCAGGAAATCTTGAACAAAAGGCCCATCAGGCTCCCAGGCATCGTAGGCCAGCCCGCCCAACAGGACCCTGGCTTCAGGATCGACTGCCTTGATCGGTTGGTACACCGCCTCCAGGATGTCGACGTAGGCCGCGGGAGTGTGCCCAAAGAAACCTTGCCCTTCCTCGGCATATAACACGTTGCCATTGTCCGGCTCATTGTACATTTCCCAGTACTTGACGTTGTATGGCGGCTGACTGTAGCGGGCAACCACCGCCTGAATGAACTGGGTCATCTCACTGATATCCACCAAGTCAATAGGCCCATTCTTGTAGGTCGCCGCCCAGGATGGGTTGTCGCCAACCTGAAGGATGACCTGGATATGATGAGTGGATAATGAAGCGAGTTGTTCCTCAAAGCTGGCCGACCACGTATAGTTATCCGGCATCGTGTTTTGTGGCTCTATCCAAGCCCAACTCAGGGGAAGTCGGACCCACGCTGTCCTCATCTTGGACATCTGATCGACAGAGATCGGATCCGCTGTGTAGATCTGAGCGCCAAAAGGGCCATAGGGTTGAGTGAAGCCTCTGGCTATGATCGGCAGCCAGACGGTATATGTCGATAGCTCAGTGGCCCACATAGAGTCTTGGAGACTGGAACGCGACTGGTCAGTCGCCGCCACGGCATCCGCCACCGATCTGTCTGGATAGCCTTCAGCGGCAACAGCCGCTGTCAGTTGCAGCAGCATCACCAGGCCGATCACAAGTATCGTGCTAGTCATCAAGACCAGAACCTGTTCCTGCCCACCGCCCCGGCGCTCCAGGCCAACCACCTGACCCTTCGCCAACTTGATTACTCGGCCTGAATTTGCCTCCTCGCTTGGACCCACCATGGCCGAGATTATAGCACCCTTGGAGCAAATCGCCAAATGATCCGCTCAGAATAACCCTTCGCGGCATGCAACTGGCCCCCACTACTATCCAGGAATCATCTGCCGGTTTCCTGCAAGGACGCTATGCTGGCGTCCAACGCCTCGATGCGCAGAGTAGTCGGAATCATGGCAATGACGCGCACCGTACTGGTCACGGTCTGTCCGCTCTCCGCGGGATCTTTAAACTCCAGGAGTTGATAGCCAGGCGAGAGCAAGCCGGCTTCGATAACAGCCTTCGGTGGCCGGGGCAGATCGCTCAAGTGCGAGATGGTGCGGGCTGACAGTGCGAGAAATGGGGATGGCGTGATCTGTTGCGCCTGGTCCCAGGCTGAATCGTCGAACCCCGGCTGCATCCAGTCAACAGGCAGGCCACGCAGGTCCAGTAACTCCATCGGGCCGATTAGGCCCAATTCGGAGATCGATCGGGCGTTGGGATCCCATGCCGGCGAGATCGTCGCTTTCCAGTCGGTACCGGTGGCGCTGACTACCTGCCAGCCCAAGCCGTCCCAGGCACGCAAAGCTGCCTGGAGCGCTGGCTGAGCTGACTCGGAGCGACGGGAGTTGGGGGCGTACTGGACCAAGACGGCCAGCAAATGCTGGTCAGCTGATAGGTCAGGAATGGCATAGGTGTCAAACTCCTGGCGGGTCCTCGAAAAACGAGCGGGCCCCCGGCCAAGCCAATTCCCATCCAGCCACACTTCGTAGCGTGTATCGGCTACGATGGACAGCTCTGCATCCTGCCATCCATCTGGGAATGCAAACGGGTGGCGGAACAGCACAACAGTCCCCGACGCAACGTCCGTGTGGTGGGGCCGGCCCTCGCGGGCTGGAGCCGCAGCCCTGTCATCTGTCTCACCCATCTGCCAGATCGGCTGCCCCGCCAGGTCGGCGCTGGCCGGCACCAAAATGGCAGGGCCGGCCGTCACGGTCGCCTCTTGTGGCCGCTCCTCGACCAGCATCTGCCTTATGCTGAGCGAGAGAGCATTAGCCGAGGAGAAGAGCAGTACAAAAAGGACAATAACGCAGGGCGAAGCAAGAGTGGCCTGCCTGGCATTTGGCCTGGAAGGCCCCAGCCCGCGAGCCACCTTTTACCTGGTTACGATGCTGACCAACCGGCCTGGCACCACGACGACCTTGACGATCTGTCCTGCCCTCCGTGTGGCGTTTGGCTCCCTCGGTCTGAAGGGCCAACGACCGGGCCGTTGCTTCGTCCACGTCGACCGGCACTTCAATCTTGTCGCGCACCTTGCCGTTGACCTGCACCACCAGCGTGATCGTCTCTTCCGCAGCCACCGCCTCGTCCCAGGTCGGCCATGCTTGCCGGTGGATCGAATAGGGCCGGCCGGTCCGCGCCCACAGCTCCTCGGCGATGTGCGGGCAGGCAGGCGCCAGCAGCAGCAACAGCGCCTCTGTCGCCTCGTCCCACGCGGCTTTGCCCTCGGGCGTACCTTGTATCGGTGTCTCCTTGACCTTGAGCAGGGCGTTGTTCAGCTCCATCAGGTTGGCGATGTAGGTATTGAAGCTGAACGTCTCCATGTCCTGGGTGCCCTTGCGGATCGCCTGGTGGACCTGGCGGCGCAGAGCGCGGATGGTCTTATCGGGCGCAGCCCCGGTGTCACCGGAGGTGGCGCCGGCGCGGACGGGCTGAAGGACGCAGTCCCACACCCGATTCAGGAACCGGACAGTACCCTCGATCCCCTGCGAGTCCCACGGCCCACCCTGGTCCCACCGCCAGCCGAACATCAGGTAGCCGCGCACCGTGTCGGCGCCGTACCGTTCCACCAGATTGTCGGGGGCGATGACGTTGCCGCGGCTCTTGGACATCTTTTCGTTGTCTTCGCCCAGGATGATGCCCTGGTTGCGCAGCATCGTCATCGGCTCATCCAGGCTCACGATGCCCAGGTCGCGCATGACCTTGGTGAAAAAACGGGTGTAGATCAGGTGCATGGTGGCGTGCTCGATTCCGCCGGTGTAGACGTCCACCGGCAGCCAGTAGGCAGCTTCGGCAGGGTCGATGGGCATCGAGTCAGCATGGGCGGGCTCGCCTTCACGGTAGTAAGGGCTGAGGTAGGCGTACTGGTACCACGACGAGCACATAAAGGTATCCATCGTATCGGTCTCGCGGGTGGCCGCACCGCCGCATCGCGGGCAGGTGGTATGCAAAAAGCCGTCGTGGAACTTGAGTGCATTCTCCCCCGACGGCGGGATCATCGGCATCCTCCGGCAGAAGCACCGGCAGGTCCTCGTATGGGCACCGGCACCGTGCCACACCGGTCGCAGTAGACGATCGGGATCGGTGCGCCCCAGTAGCGCTGGCGGCTGATCAGCCAGTCGTGCAGGCGGTAGTTCACCTTGAACTCGCCCTTGCCCTGCTCGGCCAGCCATTCGGTCACACGCTGCTTGGCCACGTCGCCGGGCGTGCCGCTGAACTGGCCCGAGTTGATCATCGTGCCGTACTCGGCGTGAAACAGCACGTCCTGGTAGAAAGGCTGCGAGTGCAGCATCTCCATCACCGTGCGGTGACGGCGAACGTTCGGCTCCAGTCCCTTTGCAGCGAGCCAGGATTGCGTGGTCAGATTCCGCCGAGCCGAGCTCGCGGACGCCGTCGTCAAAGATGAACACCCAGCGCGCCCCCACCACCTCATTCCAGTAGCCGGCCAACAGATAGCTGCTCGCCAGCTCGACGTAGCGGTCGATCTGCTCGTCGCCGTGCAGCGTGACGTGCAGCGCCTCGCCCAGCTCCCCACACTGGGCAGCCGCGAACTGGATGCCCCTCTGAGCCAGCGCCTCGGCCAGGCCGGGGCGCATCGAGCCGGGGAAGACAAAGCTCTTGGCCACCCCGTCGGTCCGGTCGATGACCGGGATGATCGGCAGGCCGAACTTGAGCGCAAACTCGAAGTCGCGCTCGTCGTGGGCCGGCACGGCCATGATCGCCCCGGTGCCATAGGTCATCATCACATAATCGGCGATCCAGATCGGGATGCGCTCGCCGTTGACCGGGTTGATTGCATAGGCGCCGATAAAGACGCCCGTCTTTTCCTTTTCGAGGCTCAGCCGGTCGATCTCGCTCTGGCGAGCCGCCTGGGCGACGTAGGCCTCCACGGCCGGCCGCGCCTCGGGCGTCGTCAGTTTCTCCACCAGCGGGTGCTCTGGTGCCAGGACCATGAAGGTAGCGCCCCACAGCGTATCGGGCCGGGTGGTAAAGACCGACGATGTCGTCGCCTGCCTCCGACTTGAAGACGACGTGCGCCCCCTCGCTGCGCCCGATCCAGTTGGTCTGCATCGCCGTCACGCGCTCGGGCCAATCGATCTTGGCAGAAATCGAGCAGCTCGTCGGCATAGTCGGTGATGCGAAAGAACCACTGTTCCAGGTCCTTTCTGATCACCGGCGTGTCGCAGCGCTCGCAGTGGCGGTCCTCACCCCACACCTGCTCGCGGGCCAGGGTGGTGTTGCAGTTGGGGCAAAAGTCGACCGGCGAAAAGGCCTTGTAGGCGATCCCGGCCTCGTAGAATTTGAGGAAGAACCACTGCGTCCAGCGATAATAGCCGGGCAGGCAGGAGATGGCCTCCCGCTCCCAGTCGAACATGGCGCCCATGCTCTTCAGTTGCCGCCGCATCCTGTCGATGTTGGACATGGTCCAGGTGTAGGGATGGATAGCCGTGCTGGATGGCGGCATTTTCGGCCGGCAGGCCAAAGGCATCAAAGCCCATCGGGAAGAGGACGTTGTAGCCCTGCATCCGCATGTAGCGCGCCCGGACATCAGACGGGCACATGGCATACCAATGCCCGATGTGCAGATCGCCACTTGGATAGGGCAGCATCGTCAGGGCATAGTGCTTGGGCTTGCTGGGATCGATGGTCGAGCGATACAGCCCGTCGGCATCCCAGCGGGCTTGCCATCTCGGCTCGATCTCCTGGGGGATATACTTGTCAGTCATTCAATCTCCTTGGTCCGGCAATAGAATCCTATGTGGGCATGGATCGGTCCCTGCTTTGTCTCGATCCTCTTGTCCGTCGTCCGGACTACCATGCCTTCACTCCCGTGACCTCGATGTGCCCGCCCGACCCGGCCCAGCCCGGATCGTCGCCATAGCGGCACTCCATCTCCACCAGGCGCCGGGTCAGCACCTCGTCGGTCAGAATCCTGACGCGCACTTCAGGCTCCAACCGGCTAAAGAACACCGGCTTGCCCAGCGCGCGCACCACCCGCAGGCCATTGGCCTCGAAAAGGCCGGTTAGCTCTGAAATCGTAAAAGCGTGGACCGGGTAGATAATCGCATCCTCCTCGCCCCGCCACTTCATCTGCCCGGTGCGCAGCGCTGCTTCAGTGGTGTCGAAATCAAGCTCGTTCAGGCTAAAGAGAACAGCCACGCGGCTGTCCGCCGAGACGATCACGTGCGCGCCCACCCTGGCCACGCGGGCCAGCTCGCGCATGGCGGCGGCGTGATCCTCACAGTAGCTGACCGGGTCGCCTTCGGCCACTACCAGGTCAAAGCTATCCGCAGCCAGGGTGCTCATGTCGCGAATGTCCTGGCGCAAAATCGTCACCTGGCCGGCCAGCCCGGCCGCCTCGATCTTGGCCCGCGCCACGTCCAGCATCCCCTGCGAGATGTCGGTCAGCGTCACCTCGTAGCCCATCTTGGCCAGCACCACCGTCCAGCGGCCAGTGCCGCCCCCGGCGTCGAGCACCTGCGCCGGCAGCGGCGGCAGGAAGCGGCGGATATTGTCCCACGTTACCGGCTCGTACACCTTGGTGAAAAACGGGTTTTCGTCATACTTGGCGTCGTAGACCGGCGCCTCGTGGTTGTGATAGGCTTCGGACTTGGTCGGCATCTTTCGCTCCTGACACAGTAAACCCCCTTCGTCTTGGACGAAGGGGGTTTGCTCAAACCCTGTGGTGGACCCGGAGGGACTTGAACCCTCGGCCTCTTGAATGCCATTCAAGCGCGATCCCAACTTCGCCACGGGCCCACGAGATCATCCTCTTAAGAAGCTGCTGGTGGAGCTGAGGGGATTCGAACCCCTGGCCTCATCAGTGCGATTGATGCGCTCTCCCAGCTGAGCTACAGCCCCCCATGCCAAATGCCGAGCTAGTATAACCGAGAAAGGCCAGGTTGTCAAAGACTCAGTCTGTCTTCGCGTACCCGGCATTTTGTGGTATACTACCGCCGCCTACGACCAGCCTGAGGAGGGCAGCATTGACGAGTCGAAAGAGAGCGCATACCGAGGAACTGGAACTGCAACGACTGGAGGTCGGCCCCTGGCCGATGAACTGCTACCTGATGCGCTGCCCGGAAGACAGGTCAGGTCGCCATCGTCGATCCCGGCGAAGATGCAGACACCATCCTGTCGTCGCTGCCTGACGCCGGCCTGGTGTGCTGCATCCTGCTGACCCACGCTCACCCCGATCACGTCGGCGCATTGGAAGCCATCCGCCAGGCTACGGCCGCGCCGGTCGGCATCCATCCTGCAGACGCCGAGCTGTTCGGCATAGACGGCGACTTGCCGCTGCTGGACGGCATGGAGGTGGTGATCGGGCGCGGCCGGCTCACCGTCGCCCACGTGCCGGGCCACACCCCCGGCAGCATCTGCCTGCGCTTCAGCGGCGAGGCCATTGTCGGCGATGCGATCTTTCCCGGCGGGCCGGGCCACACCGACTCGCCCGAGGCGCTGGCTCAGAGCATAGTCTCCCTGGGCCAGGTCGTCTTTTCCTGGCCGGACGACACCGCCCTCTACCCAGGTCACGGCGACTCGACGACCGTCGGCGCCGAGCGGGCCGATTTCGAGCGCTTCCTGGCCGCCGATCACCCGGCAGATCTGTGTGGGGACGTGACCTGGCGATGACGATCACCATCGTTGGGTTGGGGCCCGGTGACCCCGCCCACCTGACCCGCGAGGCGTGGGAACTGCTTTCCCAGGCAGACAAGGTCTATCTGCGCACCGCCCGTCATCCTACGGTAGCCAGCCTGCCGCCTCACCTGACCCTGCACACCTTCGACCAGCTCTACGAAACGCTGCCCGACTTTGGCAGTGTCTACGACACGATAGCCGAACAGATCGTCGCGCTGGGACGGCGCCCGCAAGGGGTCATCTACGCCGTTCCCGGCCATCCCATGATCGGCGAGTCGTCGGTCCAGCGCATCCTGGCCCGTGCCCAGTCAGGAGGACCTGTCCGTCCGCCTGGTGGAGGGCCTGAGCTTTGTCGAGCCGGCGCTCAGCCTCCTCGGCATCGACGGACTGGCCGGCCTGCAATTGGCCGATGCCACCGACCTGGCCGCCGCCCATCACCCGCCGCTGGACCCCGACCGCCCGGCGTTGATCGGCCAGCTCTACGGCCAGCGGCTGGCCAGCGACGTCAAGCTGACGCTGATGAACGCCTATCCTGACGACCATCCGGTCACCCTCGTCCGGGCGGCCGGCACCGCCGGGGGCACGATGACCACTTGCCCTCTCTACGAGCTGGATCGGGGCCATAGCCTGGACCACCTGACGACGCTCTATGTGCCGCCCTTGCCCCACCCAGGCGGTCTACCGGCCTTCCAGGAGACCGTCGCCCGCCTGCGCGCCCCCGATGGCTGTCCATGGGACCGGGAACAGACCCACCAAACGCTCCGCAACAACCTGCTGGAAGAGGCCTACGAGGTCCTGGCTGCCATCGACGCCGACGACGCCGGCGAGCTGTGCCAGGAATTGGGCGATCTCCTGATGCAGATCGCCATGCACGTTCAGATCGCGACAGAGGCGGGGGAATTCAAGTTCGCCGACGTCATCAGCCGGATCGACGCCAAGCTCAAGCGCCGCCACCCCCACGTCTTTGGCGACGTGGTGGTGCAGGGAACCGAGGATGTGCTGCGCAACTGGGAGGCGATCAAGGCCGGCGAACGGGCCGAGAAAGGCGAGGCATACCGCTCCCGGCTGGACGGCGTGCCGGCCATCCTGCCGGCTTTGGCCCGGGCCCAGGAGATCGGCGAGCGGGTTGCCCGTACCGGCTTTGACTGGCCTGACCTCGAGCGGCGTCCTGGCCAAGCTGAGCGAAGAGGTCGGCGAGCTGCGCGCCGCCGAGGATGCTGAGCGCCGGGAGCAGGAGATGGGCGACCTGCTCTTCACCCTGGTCAACGTCGCCCGCTGGCTGAAGGTGGATGCCGAGAGCGCCCTGCGCGGCGCCTGCGACCGCTTCACCGGCCGTTATGCCGAGATGGAACGGACCGCCCGTGCCCAGGGCTTGGAGCTGGCCGATCTGCCGCTGGCCGACCAGGATGCGCTGTGGGAACAGGCCAAGAGCCGTTCCCCAGAAGGGTAGTCAACGGACATGGAACACTGGTACGCGCTCTATACCAAGCCCAAGAAGGAACACCAGGTCAACACCTATCTACAGGGACAGGGCGTCGCGACCTATCTGCCCACCATGCAGCGCAAGGTCCATCGTCGTGACCGGCCAGACCGGGTCGTCTACTTTCCCTGCTACCTTTTTGCCCGCCTTGACTTTGACCAGATGCCCCATTCGTCGGTGGCCTGGATGCCAGGCGTCCGCCGCATCATCGGCGCCGGAGAGCAGCCGCTCATCGTTGCCGACGAGGTCGTGGACCTGGTCCGGCGCCGGCTGGCCGAAAAGGAAGAGGTGGGCTACAGTGAGTTCCAGGCGGGTGACACGGTGCGGATCGTCTCCGGTCCGCTTCGGGACCTGGATGCCGTGTTCGACCGGCCGGCATCGGCAGCAGAACGGGTGCGCATCCTGCTCGACGTAATGGGCCGCATGACGCCTGTCGAAGTGGATGTCTCCGAGATTGTCAAGACTACCCCCACTGAAAAAGACCCGTACCAAACGCAGACCAAGGAGAGTTATATGAGAACACTTGTAACTGGTGGCGCCGGGTTCATCGGCGCCAACCTCACCCATCGATTGATCGGTCAAGGCCACGACGTCCTGGTCTACGACAACCTATCACGGCGGGGCGCCGACAAGAACGCAGCCTGGCTGCGCGCCGAGCACGGCGAGCGGTGGACGCTGGTCCAGGCCGACATCCGCGATTTTGATACCCTGCGCCGGGCGGCAGCCGACGCCGACATCATCTACCACCTGGCTTCGCAGGTCGCCGTCACCACCTCGGTGCTCGATCCCCGCCACGACTTTGAGGTGAACGCCCTGGGCACCTTCAACGTCCTGGAGGCCGCCCGGCTGTCGGGCCGGAAGCCGATCGTGGTCTATGCTTCGACCAACAAGGTCTACGGCGGCATGGAGGATGTAGTCGTGATCCCGACCGCGACCGGCTATGCCTATCGCGACTTTCCGCGCGGCATCCCCGAGACGCAGCCGCTGGATTTCCACTCGCCCTATGGCTGCTCCAAGGGCGCCGGCGACCAGTACGTGCGCGACTATGCGCGGATCTATGGCCTGCCGACGGTGGTCTGCCGCCAGAGCTGCATCTATGGCACCAGGCAGTTCGGCATCGAGGACCAGGGCTGGGTTGCCTGGTTCCTCATCGCCGCCGTCACCGGCCAGCCCGATCACCATCTACGGCGACGGCCGGCAGGTGCGCGACGTGCTGTGGGTAGATGACCTGTTGGACTTTTACCAGGCAGCCGTAGACCGGATTGACATCGCTGCCGGGCAGGTCTATAACGTCGGCGGCGGGCCGGACAATGTGCTGGCGGTGTGGAGCGAGCTGGGGCCGATGCTGGAAGCGCTCATCGGCCGCCCGATCGAGGTGGCCTAGGCCGGCTGGCGCCCCGGCGACCAGCGCATCTTTGTGGCCGACGTAGGCAAGGCCGAACGGGAGATGGGCTGGCGCCCCAAGGTCGGCAAGCGGGAAGGTGTTCGCCGCCTGTACGAGTGGGTGGCGGCCAACAAAGCGCTGTTCAAATAGCCACAGGCTCCCATCTCATGAGATGGGAGCCTGTTTTCTGTTGGCTGGGGGACAGGGATTCGAACCCCGGCGCCATGATCCAGAGTCATGTGTCCTACCACTAGACGATCCCCCACCGGCCAGGCTATTCTAGCACAGATCGTCGCTCCTGGCAAATCCAGGCAGAAGGCAGGTCGCTACTTTTTCTCCTGCCTGGCCCACGCGTCCTTGAGCGTGACGGTGCGGTTAAAGACAAGCAACCCCGGCGTCGAATCGGGATCGACGCAAAAGTAGCCGTTTCTCAGGAACTGGTAGCGGCTGCCGGGGGCGGCGCTGGCCAGGCTTGGCTCTACCTTGCACCCCTTCAGAACCTCCAGCGAATTCGGGTTCAGGTTGGACAGGAAATCAGAGCCCTCCTCCACATCGCTCGGATCCGCCTTGGCAAAGAGACGATCGTACAGGCGCACCTCGGCGTCGAGCGCATGGGCCGCCGACACCCAGTGCAGGGTGCCCATCACCTTGCGCCCATCAGCCGATCCGCCGCCCCGCGTCTCCGGGTCGTAGGTGCAGTGCAGCTCGACCACCTCGCCGCTCTTCTCGTCCTTGACCACGCCGGTGCAGGTGACATAGTAGGCGTGCTTGAGCCGCACCTCACGGCCGGGAGCCAGGCGGAACCAGCCCTTCGGCGAGTCCTCGCGAAAATCGTCGCGCTCCACGTACAGGGTGCGCGAGAAGGGGATCTGCCGTGTGCCCATGGTCACGTCTTCGGGGTTGTTGACCGCCTCCAGCCATTCCACCTGGCCCTCGGGATAGTTGTCGATGACCAGTCGCACCGGGCGCAGCACCCCCATGACCCTCGAGGCCGTCCTGTTCAGGTGCTCGCGGACGTGATATTCCAGGAGGGCAACGTCGACGATGCTCTGGCTCTTGGCGATGCCGGTGCGGTCACAGAATTCCCGGATCGCCTCTGGTGGATAACCCCGCCGGCGCATGCCGGACAGGGTGGGCATGCGCGGGTCGTCCCAGCCCTTGACATAGCCGCCCTGTACCATGCGCAGCAGGAACCGCTTGCTCAGGATAGTGTAGGTCAGGTTAAAGCGGGCAAACTCTATCTGGCGCGGATGGTAGATGCCCAGTTGGTCCAGGAACCAGTCATACAACGGTCGATGATCCTCGTAGCCCAGGTCGCACAGGGAGTGGGTGATCCCCTCGATCGAATCGGATTGGCCGTGAGCCCAGTCGTACATGGGATAGATGCACCACTTGTCGCCGGTCCGGTGGTGGCTGGCGTGCAGGATGCGGTACATGACCGGGTCGCGCAGGTTCAGATTGGGCGAGGCCATGTCGATCTTGGCCCGCAGCACGCGGCTGCCGTTGGGGAACTCGCCGGCCCGCATCCGGGCGAAGAGGTCCAGGTTTTCCTCGACCGACCGGCTGCGATAAGGGCTGTCGCGGCCCGGCTCGGTCAGGGTGCCGCGGTATTCCCGGATCTCGTCGGCGCTCAGGTCATCGACGTAGGCCTTGCCGGCCTTGATCAGCTGCACTGCCCACTCGTACAACTGCTCGAAATAATCGGAAGCAAAGTAAAGCCGGTCTTGCCAGTCAAAGCCCAGCCAGCGGATGTCGTTCATGATCGCGTCGACATATTCCTGTTCCTCTTTGGCCGGGTTGGTGTCGTCGAAGCGCAGGGTGTACTGGCCGCCGAAATCCTCGGCAACGCCATAGGTGATGCAGATGGCCTTGGCGTGGCCGATGTGCAGGTAGCCGTTCGGTTCCGGGGGAAACCGGGTGCGCACCCGCTGGAATCTGCCACTGCGGAGGTCCTCAGCGACCGCCTTGCGGATAAAGTCGACCGGTTCGCCGGTTCCAGTCCCTGCGGCTGTGTTGTCCATACCTGTTACGACGTCACTCATGCTCTTCTCCTCTCACCAAAATCATCAACGCGTCGTTCGTTATCCAGTCTCGATGCAGCAGGCCAAGGCCCAGTATATCACGGCCTTGCCGTTCGGTCAACCCGCTCTTTTTGCCGTTTTGCCGCGACCGTCCCTTAATAGCAGGCGCCAGGCTCCTTCGCCGGCGCCTGGCACCCGATCGACCGTGAACGCCAAACGCGCGGCTAGCCCATCCCCGCCTGCAGCACCTGGATGGCCTGGTCCAGGCGGTCCAGAGTCCGCGTCCGGCCCAAGACGGCCAGCGACTCGAACAGCGGCGGCGACACCGTCTTGCCGGTGACGGCCACGCGCACCAGACCAAACAGCTGGCCCGCTTTCAGTCCCAACTCCTCGGCCAGCGCCCGCATCGGCGGCTCCATCGCCTCGGCATCGAACCCGTGCACGCCGGCCAGCACCTCCCGCGCCCGCGCAAGTGCTGCCAACGACTCGGCAGCCGTCATCTTTTGGCCGACGAGATCCTTCAGGTCGTAGTGGATGCTCGTCTGTGAAAAAGAAATCCGCGATCTGGGCTACATCGGCCAACGTCTTGAGCCGCTCCTGGATCAGCGGCACCACCGGCCGCAGATCGGCCGCGGTGATCGTCCAGCCCGCCTCGGCGGCAAACGGCACCAGCCGCTCGGCCAGCTCGTCGGCGTTGAGCTGGCGGATGTAGTAGCCGTTCATCCACTCCAACTGCTCGTAGGAGAAGCGGGCCGGCGAGTGGCTGATGCCGGGCAGGTCAAAGTAGCGGATCAGCTCCTCTTGGCCAAAGATCTCGGTCTTGTCGTCGTAGCTCCAGCCCACGCGGGCCAGGTAGTTGACCATCGCCTCGGGCAGATAGCCCTGGCGGCGAAACTCGCGGATCTCGACGCCGCCGTGGCGCTTGCTCAGCTTGCCCTGGCCGGTGGGAGCCAGGATCAGCGGCAGGTGGGCGTAGACCGGCATCTCCCAGCCAAAGGCCTGGTAGAGCAGGACGTGCTTGGGCACCGAAGGCAGCCACTCGTCGCCGCGCATGATGTGGCTGATCTCCATCAGGTGATCGTCCACCACGATGCCCAGGTGGTAGGTGGGAAAGCCGTCGCTCTTGAGCAACACCAGGTCGTCGAGGGTTGCATTGTCGACGGTGATCGTGCCGTACAACACGTCGTGAAAGATCGTCTGGCCGTCGAGCGGCACGGCCAGACGGATCGACCGGCGTGATCCCCTGTGCCTCATACTCGGCGCGCTGTGCCGCCGTCAGGGTGCGGCAGTGGCGGTCGTAGCCGACATCCTGCTTGTTGCGTCGCTGCTCCTCGCGCAGTGCCGCCAGCCGCTCCTCTGAGCAGTAGCAGCGGTAGGCAAGGCCCTTTTCTACCAGCCGGTTGGCATAGTGCCGGTACAGGTGCAGCCGCTCCGACTGATAATAGGGGCCATAGTCGCCGCCGACCTCCGGGCCTTCGTCCCAATCCAGGCCCAGCCAGCGCAGGCTGGCCATCAGGTCGGGCACGGCCTCGGGGTGGTAGCGGGTGCGGTCGGTGTCCTCGACGCGCACGATGAACTTGCCGCCATGGTGGCGGGCAAAGAGCCAGTTAAACAGCGCCGTCCGCGCCGAGCCGACGTGAAAGTAGCCGGTCGGGCTGGGTGCGATGCGAACGCGGACCTGTGTGTCGGCCACAGCCATCCTCCTGTCGTTTCCCTGACGGGGAATCCCGAAATATCTTGACAGTATACCACAAATCGTCAGGAACGCAACTCTACGACGATTCCCTCGGAATGGGCGTGGCCGAGACACACTTCCACAACCTGCCGGCTGGCGCCGACGGTCACGATGCGAGGGGTAAAACCCAAGGGCTGTCCAGAAGGCGGCTGCCTGTTCGTTGCCGGTGACGTAGCGAAGGGAGAGGTCATCCACACCTTTCGCGGCAAAGAAAGCGGCACAGTCTCGGCCACCAGCCGGGCGCCGACACCCCTGCGGCGGTGCTGCGGCTGGACAAAGGCCTGATCCACCATCCCGGTCCGGCTGGGCACGTAGCCCTTGTTGGTCACGACCCGCCCATAGATCACCCCGACCACACCATCCTCGGCATGCTCGGCGACCAGCACGCAGCCTTCAGGGGCGGCCAACCGGGCAGCGAGCTGGCCTTTGAGCTGCGCCCGAGTCTGGTCCGACATCCGCCACAGATCGGGGTTGGATGCTTCCAGGTGATCTTGGAGGGCCAGTTGTAGCGCAGCCAGGCGATCCAGGTCGCTCCGCTGCGCCGGACGGATGGTATAGTCGGCGTTCATGCGGCTAGTCGAACTCGAGTTTTCTGTGGCGCACCGCCACGCTCTCCACCAGGCCCATGCCGATCATGAGGGTGATCAACGAGCTGCCGCCATAGCTGACAAAGGGCAGCGGCAGGCCGGTGACGGGCAGGATGCCCAGGTTCATGCCGACGTTGATCACCGTCTGGAACAGGATGATGGCAGCCACACCGGCGGCGATCAGTCGGCCAAAGGTGTCGCGCGAGCGCTCGGCGATGCGCAAGGTCCGCCACAGGATGAAAAAGAGCAAGCCGATCATGGCCATTGCTCCCAGGAAACCCAGCTCCTCGGCGGCGACGGCAAAGATAAAATCAGTGTGGCGCACCCGCAGGAAATGGAGCTGGCTCTGCGTACCGTGGGTCAGGCCCTTGCCGATCAAACCTCCCGATCCGATGCTGACCAGGGCCTGGTGGATGTTGAAATAGGAATCGGGATCGGAGGCAGGGTCGAAGAAGAGCAGGAGGCGTTCACGCATGTAATCCTGAAGGCCGAACCAAGCCAAGGGCAGTGCTGCCGCACCGCCCGCCGCCAAGATGAACCAGTGCCGAAGCCGCATGCCGGCCGTCCACATCATCGCCATCCAGATCGCGATCAGCACTATCGCCGTGCCCAGGTCAGGCTGCAGGTAGATCAACACCATCGGCACGGCGACGATCCCCAGAGCTGACCAGCACCGTGCCCAACTCCTCCATTCGCTCTTCGTGGTCGGCCAGGAACTTGGCCAGCACGACGATGAGCACGATCTTGGCCATTTCCGAAGGCTGCACCGCGCCGGCTCCCAACCAGCTCTGTGCACCGCCAGAAACCTGGCCGATCTCGAAAACAGCCCCTAACAGAACGACCATCGAAACATAAAGCAGATTGCGAAAGACGTCCGTAACGCGCAGCGTCAGGCAATCGAGCAGATACAGCACAGCTGAGACCAAGCCCGAACAGATAAGGGATGAGCGCTGGCAGGCGAGCCGGACCCAGCCGCGTGATCAACAGCGCCCCCATTCCCGCCACGGCCAGCACACCGATGAAGATCAGCCCTCTAAAGGAGATCTCCGACCGACTTGACGCTTGGTCAGATCGCGCCAGCCAGGCCCTGTCGACGGCAAACACGAACAGGATAAGAACCAGGCCGATCGCCAGGGGCGTCACGACAGGCGCCAGTAGGCTGGCTGTGAGGGCAGCGGCCTTCGTCTGCTTTATCTGCCAGGCAGCCACTGCCGCAACATTCAGCAGACCCAGGACGAGTGGAGTAAGAAAAGATAAGGGGTGCTGCAAGATCTCCAGCAGCCGATAGTCCACCGAGGCGACAATCAGCAAAAGAGCAGTGCCCACGCCCAGGTATAGCGACTGCCGCTGGACAGGATCGCCCACACCTGGCGTATCGATCGTAGCGCTGTAGATCATGATCACGCCATAGGCCGACAGCAGCAGCAGTGCCCCCAGCAGCATCCAGTCAAATCTGCGCCAGGGACGTTTACCCATCGCCTCCTGCTTCCGCCTGGCTGCGGGCTGCTCTTGCCCTTTCTGAGCTCTTTCTGGTATGGCGGACTGGCCCTACGACGGGGATATCCGCAGTCAATCGGCTCTGGCGCTTGCTCTGGGAAAAGGTCACCTCCACCCCATCGGGGTCGATCTCGACATACTTGGAGATCACCTTGATCATCTCGTCCTTCATCGTGTCGAGCATGCCCGGCGATATATTGATCCGATCGTGGACGAGCACCAACTGCAGCCGATCCTTGGCAACCTGGCGGCTGGTCGGTTCGCGGCGTTGAAACAAGCGATCTAGAAAACGCATAATACCTCCTACTGTCACTCGGCAGTTATGCTATCGCCGGACTCTTGGCATTGTCGTCTATCCGCGCAGAAAGCGGGATAGACGGTCGAAGACGCTGGCCGATTCCCTGATCGGCATGATCGGAATGTCCTGCCCCATAAGACGACCGGCAATGTTGCGAAACGCCTGCCCCGAGGGCGACCTGCCATCCAGAGACACCGGATTGCCACGGTTGGTGGAAACAATAACTGCCGGATCTTCAGGTATGACTCCGATCAGATCGATGGCCAGGATCTCCACCACGTCGACCGTACTGAGCATCTCCTCCCGGCGAACCATGGCCGGATTCAAGCGGTTGATGATCAGTTTGGCTGGCCCCTTTCCTTCAGCCTCGACCAGACCGACGATCCGGTCGGCATCGCGCACAGCCGACACCTCTGGAGTCGTAACGATGAGCACCTTGTCGGCGGGTGCCACTGCGTTGCGGTAGCCTTGCTCGATCCCGGCTGGTGAGTCGACGAAGACAAAATCGAACTCGGGGCGCAGTTGAGCGCACAGCTTGACCATCTGCTCTGGGCTTACGGCTGATTTGTCCCGCGTCTGGGCGGCCGGCAGCAGAAAGAGCTCCGACAAGCGTTTGTCGCGGATGAGGGCCTGGCGCACTCGGCAGCGGCCCTCCACCACATCCACCAGGTCATAGACGATCCGGTTCTCCAGACCCAACACCACATCCAGATTGCGCAGTCCAATGTCGGTGTCCACGGCGAGAACCCGCTGTCCAAGCATGCGCCAACGCCACAGACAGGTTGGCCGTCACGGTCGTCTTGCCGACCCCCCCCTTGCCCGATGTTACGGTGACCACAGTCGCACCCATGATAGGCTCCTCTCATCATTCCGGCTTTTTCCAACGCTCTACGACGATGCCCTCATCCTGCACACTCGCCTTCTCGGGGGCCTTGGGCCGCCAACTCCGATCAGGTGGGCGGGCGATGTGAGCTCCAATACGGATCTGATTAGGCTGCATTTGCAGGGCGCAGATCACGGCTTGCTCATCGCCCATCGCCCCAGCGTGAGCATTCCCTCTCAGCCTGCCCCATACTACGATATCCCCGCCGGCCACAATCTCCGCACCCGGGTTGACGTCGCCGATCAGGGTCACATGGCCCGGGTAGTGTACCGCTTGCCCTGAGCGCAGTGTACGGTGTACGACAATGCCGGCCATCTCCTCCAGTGAGATCGACTCAGAGGCGGCAGCGGTGTGAGGCATACTGGGATGCAGGTCCACCTCCAGCTCCAATTCACGCGCCGCCACATGGGTCGCCGGATGGTCGCCGTTGACCGCCCACAGGGTCATGCCCAGTCGTTCCAGGATAACCCCGATAGTCTGCAACTGCTCAACCGACATCGACCGATCACCAACCCGCAGGGCAACACGCCCTCCCCGGAAGAATGAGGCGCGGGATGCGAGGCGCTCCTCCATCTCACTAACCACTGTCTCCAGGGGACCAGCGCCCAATGTGATGATCAACCCATCGCTTGTGCCTTTGATAGTTACCAATTCTGCCATTTCGACTCACGCACTGACGCCAACATGCAACGCCTTTACCTTCAACTTGAGGCCCGCGTCCCTCGTGGCACCTAGGGTTCCGCCACCTCTATCGCCATGTTGCCAAAGTAGCTCAGGGCGCGTTCAAAGTCGGCTGTCGCGTAGAAATGCTCCTGGCCGTCGTATGGGTCGTTGGCCCATACACCGCTGCCGTTATAGCCTGTCACCACGACCGCATGCTGGTATGGAACCAGCGTCACCTCCTGGTCGCCAATCGTTGTCACAGCTGGCGTTTGCACCGAGCAATTATAGGTCACCCAGGCGACGACCGGATTGCCACGGGCGATTGCCGCCTTGATCCCATCCAGCCCTCCGTCTATCAGGGTTGCCCTCAAGCCCGTGCCGTTCAACACCTGCAGGACAGGTTCGGCGTACACCCCATAGTCGTCAATACTGCCATAAGGCCCATCTATGTTGCCCCGGAAGCCAAGGTGAGGGTTGTCGTTTCGCGGCAACGCAGCCACAATCTCCTCTTCGGTCAGCGGCACACCCTGATACTGGGCGGCCATCGACGAGGCCGACGATTCGCAGCTCAGGCTGTGGCTCTGGACCTGGCGGGCAACAGCCAATTGGGCTTCAGGTGGCAGCCCACCCTCCGACCCGCTGCCGCTGCCGCCCGAGGCAAGGGCGTCAACTCGGCGGGCCAGCCCTGCCACATCGGCCTTGAGACCGTCCACATTCGCCTGTACAGTTGCCAGTTGCCCATTCAGGTTACTCGACTCAAGCGCAGCGAGGCGATCCTCCAACCCAGTCAACCGGGTGCCCACGGCCAGTATGCCGCTTTGCAGCGTTTCGAGCTCGGCCTGGTGCATATCCGCAGCAGCGGCCTGAACAGACCGCTGCCAGACTGCGTGGATCAGAACGCCAAAGGCTACACAACCGATGACAAGAACGCCGATCAACAGCCAGCGTAAAAAGGATGATGATTTGCGGCGATAGGGATTTCTCAAGCTCATGGCGTATCCTCTTCAAGATCCCTGCTGAAATAGTAATCGAGGATCTCGCCTGCAATCGGCACCGCCACGGCGGAGCCATCGCCACCGCCAAAGACAAACACCACCACCGCGATCTGTGGGATCCTCGTATGGTGCAAAACCGATGAACCAGGCATGGGTTGGCAGGTTGCCGTTCCTGTCGCGATCGGGTCTGCGGTCGTTGTTGCGGTCGATAAAGAACTCAGCAGTGCCGGTCTTGCCGGCGACGGTGATTCCAGGGAGGCGGGCAGCAATTGCCGTTCCACCGGGAGCTACTGCCGCGCGCATCCCCTGCCGTACGAGATCGATCTTGTCTGATGAGATCGGCAACTGGCGGATCACGTCGGGGGCAAAAGCCTGGACGATCTGCCCTTCGCTATCGATCACGTCACGGACAATCTGCGGCCGGTAGAGCGTCCCGCCATTGGCGATAGTCGCAGCAGCATTCAGCATTTGCAGTGGCGTGGCCAGGACAAAGCCCTGGCCGATGGCCATGTTGTACGTGTCACCTGTCACCCAAGACTCGCTGTAGTTGATCCGCTTCCACTTGCTGGTCGGCACCAGGCCGGCGGTCTCTCCTGGCAGGTCGATGCCTGTTGGGCTTCCCAGCCCAAAAAGCTCGGCGTAGTAGCCAAGTTTCTCCTCGCCCAGCCCCTGAAAGTAGCTGCGATAGCCACCGGCAACCTGGTAGAAAAAGATGTCACAGGACTCAGCCAGGGCTGCTATTACGCTCAAGGAACCGTGGCTCGTACCATACTTGTGCGTCCAGCAATAGAACGGCTGGGCCAGGCTGGGATCTTCTGGATAATAACGGTTGGGTAGCCACAGAGTACCCCCGCAGTGAAGGTGGGTATCATCGTCAATGACCCCCTCCGCCAGCCCGGCCGAAGCGGTGATGATCTTGAACGTCGACCCTGGGGCAAACTGCCCAGAGATGGCCTGATTCAACAATGGACGGTTAGAGTCTGTTTGCAGCGCCTTCAGTTTTTCCGACGAAATACCGCCGGTGAACTCGTTGTCATCGTAGCTGGGCAAGGAAACCATCGCCAGGATTTCCCCCGTCTGGGGGTTCATTGCCATGACGACACCCTGTTTCTTGCCAATCGCCTTCATATGGTCGGCGAGGATCTCTGTGGCCGTCTGCTGCAGACCCAGGTCGAGGGTCAGGCGCAGATTATTGCCAGGGACCCCTGCCTGCACTTCGCCGACCGTCTGCACCTCGCGGCCGGCTATGTCTACCTCAATCAACTTACTGCCGTCACGGCCACGCAGATCATCTTCGAATGTGTACTCCACCCCCGTCAGCCCGACCTGATCCTGGTTGGGATCATACCCCCGTGCCTCGTAATCCTCCACCTGTTCTGCCGGGATGGGGCCGACATAGCCCAGATAGTGAGCCAGCAGCGAACCATACAGGTATTCTCGTTGTGGCACGGCCTGAACCAATACGCCTGGCCAATCGAGGTGCTCCTCCTCCAGAAGCAGCGCCACCTCGCGGGAGACACCCACTTTCAGCCGGGCGGGCCGGTAAGGAGCCAATTCCGCCTCGCTCAGAACATCCATGATCGCCTTTTGGTCACCGCCGTCCACCCTGGAGGTGGATGACTTTTGGCTGGCGGACATCCTACCGTCAGATTGATCTTTGTCCACCTGACTCATAAACGGCATGTCCAGCAACTGGGCAAGCTTGAAAAGCAATGCATCGCGCTCGTTGAGGTCATCGGGCAAGTAGGCTGGAATGATCGAGACCGCGATCTGCGGAGTATTGCGGACCAATAGATGCCCCCAGCGATCATAGATCACACCTCGGGGGCCGGGACTGGACTCCAAACGAAAGCGGTTATAGTCAGCCGCCTTCTGGTAATGTTCCCCCTGCACCATCTGCAGTCGCCAAAGCTGGCCGACCAGAACCAGGAAGAAAAGCACAAGGGCTATCCGATAGACCGATATCCTGATTCCGATCCTTCCCAACCGTGACCTAGTCAAGTTACAGTCCCACCTCTTCGCGCCTGAACCGCCGGTCTAGTGTGCGCATCCCACCCAACATCACCAGCCCCAACAACGCGTTCAGAATCGCAGACGCGCCGATGACGCGAACCAAGCCCCCTGACCACTCTACTCGGTGCCCAGTCCCCTGAAGGGGAGATCCAGAAATCTGGACCATGAACAGAAACAACAGATCATAGACCACTGTGGCCAGAAACATCGTCAACATGAGCAGAAGCAGATTGCGAAAGACAACGTTCTCTCCCAGCCCTGCCATCCAGCCAACTGCCATCAACGGCACTGTGGCAGCTCCAAACGGCGCTCCGGAGAAAAGGTCCACCATGATACCAGCCACAAATCCCCATAACAAACCCTGCCGCGAGCCGCGCAGCAGACCCCAACTGACAACCACGAGTAAGGGCAGATCGGGGAACACCCCCCAAATCGCCACACGCGATACCAGCGTCGCTTGCAGCAGCCCGACAATAGCCAACAGAGGGACAACCAGATAGATGGTCATTCCACATCATTGACCAAGGACTAACAACGCACAACCATTCATTTGTCCCTGGGCATCTGTCCCTGTTCATTCCCCCTCGGGCGTCACTTCTTCTATCGGCTCAAAATCGGTAATGATCAGCACCATTTCCAGGTGGTTGAAATCGACCGTGGGCTGCACGATGGCGGTCTGGTACAGGTCATAGTCATTGCGCTCCACTGCCGTGATCTGGCCGATAAGAATCTGGCGTGGGAAATTCCCGCCCAACCCCGAGGTAAAGACAGTATCGCCGACGCTGAGGGTGTCACCCTGTGGAATGTCACGCATCACCGGCAAGCCATCTGGCCGGCCCTCCACCAACCCAGTAGCCCGCGTACTCTGCGTGATAGCATTCACTGAGCTGCTGACATCGGTGATCAACAGCACCCGCGACCAACTCTCCCCGACCTCCGAGATCCGCCCCACCAATCCTCGATTGGTCACGACCGGCATATTACGAACGACACCTGCCTTCCGACCCACGTCGAGTGTCGCGTAGCGCTGCAGGTTACTGGGATCGCGGCCAATGACCAGGCCGACTATGTGCGCGCCTTGGATATCAAAAGATGGATGGCTCTGCGCAAAGTTGAGCAGATCGCGCTGGAGGGCGGCCTCCACCTCTATCTCCCGCAGGCGTATGATCTCCAATAACAGCCGGGCGTTCTCTGCTGCCAACTCCTCGTTGCGCTGGCGTAGTTCGCGCAGATCACGCGCGGTCTGGCTCAAGCTCCCCACCTGGGCGACGATCTGACTGATCCCCTTTTGCAGGGGCACGACCGCCTGTGACAGTAATCCTTCAATCGGCTCCCAGAGACCAGCACGCTGGACGATAATGCCGCCTACGACAGCCACTATCAACAGATAAGGAATCAACCTCCGCAAACGCTCGCGTCTCATCGCCCAATCTCATCGAGAGTGGACCTAATGCGCAGTGCTGCCCCGCTGCAAGTTGGCCAACACTTTGCTGTAGCGATCCAGATGCTCGAGGATCTTCCCTGCTCCGCGGGCTACACAAGTCATCGCATCTTGTGCGACATAGACCCGCATCTTGGTCTCTTCGGAGAGCCGCTCGGCCAGGCCCTGCAACAACGCACCGCCGCCAGCCAAGACGATACCCTGTTCCATCAAGTCAGCTACCAGCTCTGGAGGCGTCTCGTCCACAGCTCCGCGCACCGTCTCGACAATGATATTGACCGAGCCGGCTAGCGCTTCTCGAACTTCAACACTGCTCACCTCTATTGACTCGGGCAGGCCGGTGATCAGGTTCCGGCCCTTGATCGTCATGATCTGTTCCTGGGGAAGGGGATAAGCCGAGCCGATCGTGATCTTGGCACGTTCGGCCATCCGCTCGCCGATCAGTAGATTGTACTTCTGGCGGGCATATTGGATGATGTCTTCGTCCATCTCGTCACCGGCCACGCGGATGCTGCGGCTGACGACGATCCCACCCAGGGAGATGACCGCCACCTCCGTCGTACCGCCGCCGATGTCCACGACCATGCTCCCCAGTGACTCGGTAATCGGCAGATCCGCTCCAATCGCGGCGGCCATCGGCTCCTCGACCAGGTAAGCCTCGCGAGCGCCGGCCGACAGGGTAGCATCGTGAACGGCGCGCTTTTCCACCTCCGTCACGCCCGAAGGGATGCCGACTACGACGCGAGGGCGGGGCACCGGCAGAAACGCCCGGTCATGGACTTTCTTGATGAAATAGTGCAGCATCTGCTCAGTGACGTCGAAATCGCTGATCACACCGTCACGCAGGGGACGGATGGCCACGATCCTGGCCGGTGTGCGCCCCACCATCTCCTTTGCATCCAGACCGATGGCCAGCACCTTCTTGGTCTTCTTGTCGATCGCTACCACTGAAGGCTCATTAATCACAATCCCCTTATTCCGAACATGCACCAGCGTATTGGCCGTGCCGAGATCGATGCCAATATCCAGGGAAAAGAACCCAAGAATGAAATTCAAAGGGCTGAACACGTAATCATCCTCTATCTAGATTAATCCGGTTCATTATACTCGAAAAGGCGGCAGACGGCAAACGAATGCATCCCATCGGGACACGGCGCAAGAGGGGGTTATGTGCTCGCATAGCCTGTTTATTTGCCACGGGTGACAGAAAATGGTATAATCGGCGCTTGCCCTGACGGCACGTCTCGACAGCGGCGACGGGTGCCGCGGCTGCAAAGGGAAGAATTCCATAAAAGGGGAAAGCTGTGAACACATTCTTGCCGTACGTTCAGATCATACAGATTATCATTTCCATCGCCCTAGTCGCCATCATCCTAGCCCAGGCCAAAGGGCAGGGTGGTCTAGGCGGCATTTTTGGCGGCGATGCGACCGTGTATCACACCCGCCGGGGGGTGGAAAAGACGCTGTTTAGCATCACCATCGTCCTGGCCGTGCTCTTTTTCGTCACATCCCTCATCAGCGTGCTTGTAGCGTAGTCTGCCATGACGCGCCACTTGGTCGTGGCACTCGTCGGCATCGTACTGATCTTCTTCATCCTATTCCAGTTGGCATCCAGCCTGAGCACCGTTGAAGTGCCTGCCCAAGGAGGCACTTACAGCGAAGGGGTGCTCGGCTATTCAGATGCGATCAGTCCGATCCTATTGACCCAGGACAGCCTCGTAGATCGAGACCTGTGCAGCCTCGTTTTCAACGGGCTGACAGCCCTTGACGATACCGGGCACTTGTTGCCCGTCCTCGCGACCGAGTGGCAAGTCTCGACAGACGGCACAGTCTACGATTTCGAGCTTAGGCGGGGTGTGACCTGGCATGACGGCGCGCCATTCACGGCCGCGGATGTCGTATTCACCATACAGGCCCTTCAGGACCCCAATTACCAGGGCGACCCTGCTCTGCAAGAGCTGTGGCAGAATGTCACCGTCGAGACGCAAGGTAATTATGCCGTGCGCTTTGTCTTGCCGGAACCGTTCATCCCTTTCATCTACTACACCACGATCGGCTTGCTGCCGGCCCATCTGCTGAGCGACGTGCTTCCTGCCGATCTCCCATCAAGCGAGTTTTCAACACAACACCCCATCGGGACTGGAATGTTCGAGATCGAAGATGTCACCCCCGATCGGATAACCCTGACGGCTAATCCAGACTTCTGGGGACCTCATCCCTACCTACAGAAGCTCGAGATCTGGTCGTTCGGTGATTGGGATAGCATGGTGGCGGCCTATAAACGGGGTGACATCCAGGGCATCTACCGCGTCAGCCCTCAATACCTGTCCGAATTGGCCCAACTGCCAGATCTGCAGCTCTACTCCGCACAACAAGCCGGATATGGTTTGATCTATCTCAACCTGCAGCGCGCAGAGAAACCGTTTTTCCAGGACAAGAACGTCCGCCAGGCGTTGCTATACGCCCTGGACCGTCAAGCGCTGGTAGACGAGGTGATGCACGGACAGGGGATTGTGGCTGACAGCCCTATCCCACCTACCGGCTGGGCCTATGATCCCTCCGTACGGCACTATCCTTTCGATCCTGAAGCAGCCATGACCCTGCTAGATAACGCCGGGTGGTCCGATACGAATGGGGACCGCATCAGAGACAAAGATGGCATAGAGATAGCCTTCACCTTGTTCACCAGCGATGATACGCTGATGATCGCCTTGGCTGACGCCATCGCTCAGTCTTGGCGCGTGATCGGCATAGATGCCAGGGTCCAGCCACAAGGCGCTGGCCTGGTACCTAACTTTCTCCAGTCGAGCCCTCGCAATTTCGACGCAGTCTTGATCGAAGTCGGTCTGGCCGCCGATCCCGATCCCTATCCCTGGTGGCACTCAACGCAGGCCGGCGAAGGCGGCCAGAATTTCTCCGGCTTCTCCAACCTCGCGGCAGATATCGCCATAGAGCAAGCGCGGGCTATCACCGACCAGCAACAGCGTACTGATCTTTACCGCACCTTTCAGGAGATTTTTGCTGAGGAGGTACCCTCGCTGCTGATCTACTATCCGATCTACACCTACGCCGTCGATCTCCAGGTGCAAGGCGTCCAACTGTCCCCCCTCCTAGTCAACAGCGACCGTTTTCGTAACATCGACGACTGGTACGTCGAAACGCAACAGATAGTAGTCACCGAAAAACCACCGCTTGACAAAACTCAGGAATAGTGGTAGATTATCGCTGCGTGCCGAAGTGGCGGAATAGGCAGACGCGCTGCGTTCAGGGCGCAGTGGGTGTACGCCCATGTGGGTTCAACTCCCACCTTCGGCACCTGGTGGTAGCTATGATCAGCAAAGAGACCCGCGGAACATCGTTCGCCAAGCAGGTCATCTTGATCCTGATGGCGACCGTCTTGCTCTACCTCGTCGTGAACTTTGGCCGGCAGGTAGCGGTAAGCTATCAGCAAGGCCGGGAACTCGAGCAGATCCAGGCAAAGGTCAGTCTGGCCAAGGAGCAGAACCAAGTGCTGCTCGACTACCTGGCCTATGCCCAGTCTGACTCTGCCGCCGAGGCTTGGGCGCGAGAACAGGGCTGGGCCAAGTCTGGCGAGGTTCCGGTTGTTGTCATCGCCCCTTCAACCGTGGAAATCCCTACGCTCGAATCGCCGGCGCAGGAATCCCCGGCCTCTTCTCGTCAGGCCTGGTGGGAGCTGTTCTTCGGGACGCGCTAGTTCAGGCAATCGACTATCAGCCTTCAGCCTTCGCTGAAGGCTTTTCTATTCCTATTCGACACATTGGGCCCAGCATTTGACACCTGGCGGTCACTGTAGTATACTTTTTCTGCAAGATTTCAGAGCAAGGGTGGAATACCGATGACACATATGGTACGCTTCATCCAGGTCAAGAGCCGCAACAGCGGTCTCTTTGCCATGCCCTGTCGTAGTGCGCCCTGACATAGATTAACATAACAAACCGTGGGCAGCTACGCTGGCAGAGCCCACGGTTTTTTCTTTGCTCGTTCAGAAGCTGTGGGCCTTCTTCCAGAGGAACACAGCTTTTTGCTTGTTAGGGGCTGCCGAGTGAGAAAGGAGTTGAGAGATGAACACCGAGATGACATGGCCAAACAACGGAACAGCGCTGTCGATTCAGCATGTGACCAAAGCTTTCGGCTCTGACGGAGGCCATTCTGTGCTGAGCCGGCTGCGACACCGCACGGCCAAGCCCAATGGCAACGGCGACGAATCCGGGCGGGTCATAGCAGTCAATGACGTCAGCCTGGACGTGCGGACCAAGGAGATCTTTGGCATCCTTGGGCCAAACGGATCCGGCAAGAGCACACTGATCCGCCTGATGACGACACTGCTGGTGCCCGACACAGGTCAGGTGCTCGTCTTTGGCCTGGACGTGATCCGTCACGAGATGGAAGTGAAGCGGCTCATCAACCGGGTGTCGGTGGAAGCAGCCTTCTTCAAGAAACTGTCGAGCATCGAGAACCTGCTGTACGCCGGCCGGCTCTATGGCCTGTCCGGTGAGGAGACCCGGCAGCGGACCTTCGACATCCTCCGCCGGTTGGGGCTCAAGGACAAAGAGATCTTGGGGCCACTGGAGGACATGTCCCGCGGGATGCAGCAGAAGGTGGCCATTGCCCGTGCCTTCTTAACCCGGCCTGTCCTGCTGCTACTCGACGAACCGACCACCGGCCTCGATCCTCGCTCCAAGCGGGAGGTGCAGGCCTTTGTGAGAGAGCTGCGCGAGGTTCACGATGCCACCATCGTGCTGACAACACACGACATGTACGAAGCGGAAGCCCTATGCGACCGCATCGCCATCTTGGATGATGGGCGGATCGTGGCACTGGACACGCCGGCAGGGCTCAAGAAGCTGATCCCCCGGCACAACGGCAACGAGCCGACACTGGAGGACGTATTCATGACCTTGACAGGCAAAGAACTGATCAAGGAAGAGGATATCGTGACGATCTAGCCGGCAGTAGCCAGCTGATTTCGGTCCGCCCTGAAGGGGGCGGACCGAAATCGAGCGGCCAGCCATCGTGCTGACCGCTGATAGCTACTACCAGGTCAAGAACGCGAGCCTGTGGCACGCAAGGCCGGCTGTTGGAGGCGATCCAGGGTATGGAGCAGCCCACCCACAATCCGCTCGGCGCCTGTTCGGAGAAGCCTGTCTCGAGTTGGCTTGCCCTGCTCTGACACGAGATAGCCGCCAACAGAGCGCAATACCGTGCTGACCCGAAACCCAGAGCTCATGCGGCCCGCTGCCGCCGACACATCCAGCAGCCGCGTCAGGTCAAAATTGCCGTCCGATTTGAACCCCACCGCCAATTGAGACCGCGTTTCGGCACCCTCCGGCGAAAAGACAAAGGCCACCAGGCGATCTATGATCCTCTGCGGAGGTAGAGTTGGATCAGAAGACATGAGTTGCCCCAGCCCTTCCAGGTGGCTATCTCTTATCTCAGGGGCACGCAACAGCTCCACAACAAGCGCCCGGCGCAGCGCAGCGCCCTCCGGCGAAAGCAGCATATCCAGCGCCGGCCCGACCAGGCCATCCGACACTTGGTCGTCAGGCGACAGCTGATAGCCCTGCTCATGAGCTGCCAGACTGGCCAATTGCCGCAGTCGCTGCCAGTTCAACGCCCCCTCCGGCGTCAGTAATTCATCCATAAGCCGCTGGCGCAGTCCCGGATCGGGAAGGGTCAGCATCATCCGCACGGCGTACGGCGCAGAGACTGTAAAGATGTCAAAGTCGGGGTCAAGCTGCAGGCTAATCCCCTCCAGGGTGATGATCGCCCTCGCGATCAGGGCAAAGTTGACCGGGATCCGGAACCGGTACTGATATAGCAGGGGCGCAAAAGCATTGGTCACATCTCTGATTGTGTAGCGGCGATCCTGCGCGCCAAAGGTAGCCCCAAACAACTGATTGACGTGTGGCACCAGCTCATCCCACGGAGAGTCAGGGTGGAGAAAGTTCAAACGGATCAGATTCTCACGCAAGTTGTCTGGGCGGCCGTTGATCACGTCCACAAAGAGCTCGACGATCGAACGCTTGTCCTCAGGGCTGACGATGCCCATCATGCCAAAGTCGAGAAAGACAAGGGTGCCGTCTTCCGGCCTGACCAGTAGGTTGCCAGGATGAGGGTCGGCATGAAAAAAACCGTTATCCAGGAGCTGCTGGAGATTGGTTCGCACCCCCCGCCGCAACAGCCTTGGGATATCTATTGCAGCGGCCTCTAACTGCTCCTTGTCCGAGATCTTGATCCCGTGGATAAACTCGGTCGTCAGCACCCGCCGGCTGCTGAGCTCCGAGTAGACCTGGGGAACATAAATCCCCGGCATCTGCCCGATGTCGGCACGGAACCGCTGCGCCATGTGGGCCTCGTGGACATAATCTAGCTCTTCGAACAGCTTGGCCCCAAACTCATCTACGATGCTGGCCCATTCCAGGCCACGGCTCAGCCTGGGAAAGCGCTCGATGGAGGCAGCCAGACGACGGATCAGCCCTAGGTCCAGGCCGATCCTGTAGAACAGGTCGGGCCGCTGCACTTTGACCGCTACTTCCTGTCCCTCGTGGGTTACGGCATAGTAGACCTGGCCCAAGCTTGCCGCAGCGATCGGCTGAGGATCAAACTGGTCAAACAGCGTCTCCGGCTTCCAGCCAAGCTCCTGCTCGACAAAGCGAAAAGCCACATCATTAGGAAAAGGAGGAAGCTGATCTTGCAGAGTAGCCAAGACATCGACATACACTACCGGCAAGAGATCCGGTCGGGTGCCGAGCGACTGACCGACCTTAATAAAGGTTGGCCCCAGCCAGATCAACCGGTCCAGCAGCCATTCGGCCCGGCGGCGCTGGCGGTCCTCTCTTGTCTCCCCGCGCCGATAGGTCCACTGCCAGCGATCCAGTGTTCGCCACAGCAGCGCCGTCAGGAGAACTCCCAAGATCTGAAAAACGCGCCACGCAGCACGCCCCAGGCCGGCTTTCTTTAGCTGTGCTTCGGCGAACTGGGGAGTGTAGGGTTGTTCCAGCGAAACGTCGATCATAATCCTCTAGGTACCCAAGACATAGAACGCAGATCCGGCAGCAGAGTTACGCTTGCCCCACCACAGATCATGCATTCTCAATACGCAGCACACGCCAGAAAGTCGCAACAGCCGATCCCTCGCTCCCCTTACCGGGACAGCACCGGCACTTCGCACCGGGACAGCACCGGCACTTCGCACCGGGACAGCACCGGCACTTCGCACCGGGACAGCACCGGCACTTCGCAGCAGGAAGGCAGGACCTATGCCAACATCTCGACAAAAGCCTGCAGCCGGGTGCGCACCCCTTCCAGGTTGGCGGATTGCTCTGCGCCCGGCGCGTCCAGCAGGAGGTGAGGAACCCCCGCGCCATCCAGTGCCGGGAGGGTGAGCGCCCGTTCGAATGCATGGGGGTCACAGAACTTTTCCAGGATAAAGAGGACGCCGTCCGCGCGCGCCGCGCGAACCTGATCCAGCAGGTAGCGACCAGGGTCGTGCAGGGGATGCAGTTTGGCAGGACATGGGGGCCGCCGTAAAGAGTAGGCGGCCAAGGCGGCGATCGGGTCGTCTTCGCGGCTCCCTGGCCCGCTGGCGCGCCCGCCCTGGCTCGCGCCAGCGGGCCAGGGAGCCACCGCAACGGAAGCGGTACTCCGCAGGACGGGCGACAGTCCCGGCTCGATAGGCCGTGATAGGCCGGGACCTTGGATATCCACCAGGTCGTGAAAGTGACGAGAGCCACTGCACATGTCGTCGCCCGCCACCCGAGCCCCCAACTCCTCGATGATCTCCAGTACAAGCGGCTCGTCGAGCACGGCACCGGTAAGGAACAGGCCGGGGCTGCCATAGTGCACCGGTGGCGGGGTAGTCTCGGCCTGATGGGCCGGAACCTTTCCCAATGCAGCCAATAGGTTGGTCAGGAGGGGGTTGAACTGCTCGCGGGGCATGACCTGGGCAGCATCCAAGATCGAAAAAAAGTCGGGCGCGCTCAAGCGGTCGCGTTGTTGCTGGAGTGCTCTGATGAGCTGTCGCGTGTCATTGTACAGGGAAATGCTGGCACGCAGATCATCGTCGGTGATGGGATGCCCGACTAGAGCAGCCAACCTATCCCGGAAGCGGCCTAGCTCTGCGATCAGATAGGCGCGGGCGGCTGGACTGCCCAGGTTGGTCGGCTGCATGACCACGTCCACCAAGCGCACGGGCCCGGCAGAGCCGGCATTCGCCTGTGAGCGAACCGAGCCGATCCGCCACAGGTCGGCCAAGGCCTGCATTGCGTCGCAGGTGTGGGCCAGCACCGTGCCGACCAGAAACTGGAGCTCACCACACAGGAGCTGGTCGAGCGTGCTGCGGCACAGGGCGCAGGTGAATGGCTGCAATTGGGCGTCCACCCGGCGCTGGGGCGCGTCGTTGCCCCGCACCCGCACCGGCGTCAAGCCCGCGGCGTGGATGATCTCCACAGGCACATAGCTGCACAGATAGCCCATGGCCTGCCTGTCGGGATAGCGGGTTGCCCAGTCACTCAAAGGGGCGCGGGCAATACTGGTCAGTTCAGTTAGCGCTTGTATGTCTGCCACAAAAATCACCACCCTTGGCGGCGGCCTGTCCTCTGTCTGTGCTCAACGATCCAAGTCGCAACCCAGATCCGATGCGACTTGGATGCTCGCCGGGGTGAAGGGGTCCGGTTCGACCTCGTGGACAACCCAATCGGCATTGTGGATGTCCTGGTGCAGACTCACAAACACGGCGCCGTATTGAGACGCTCCCGCGTTGCGATTCAAGAGAACGCACCACACCTCTTCAGGTGGGTAGGGCAGTGGCCGGCGGTCGTCCGTTGCCCAGTAAGCGGTAGCCTCGGCATCGCCGCTCGGCTTCTGATAGTCTTCGTCAGTCTGATAGAAAACGCTGTCCCCACAGACCGCCAAGCTCACGTCCTGAGTCAGTCCCCCTGGTTTCGTGGCCTTGACCGTTGACTTTACGCTCAGGCCTTCAGCCAGCGTCACGTTCTTGTAGGCGAGATACTTGTCGAGTGCGGCCCCACATCCGGCGGGAAGTCCGGCCTTGTCTGGCAGCAAGGACAGCACACCTGCCACCAGCGCCACCAACAACAGCAACGCCACGATCAACAGAACCCCTCTTTTCATTTCGCACTCCCCTCGCCCGACGGCCGCGGATGTAGCCATTCGATCTCCTTCTCGCGATAAGGCGCTCGCCGAGCCTTGATCTCACCGCGTTGGGCCTGGTAGCGTGGCCCGGTGGCCATTACCCATTCGATGACATGCGCCCGCAGACCCTCCGGCGTCCAGCGCTGGTGGGTACCGCTCACCTCGTCGAACTGAAGCGTGACCTGGTGCCCATCGTGCTCAATGATTGCCTCTCGGCCGCAGATAGGACACGTCGCCCGTACGCCGTTCAGCACAAAGCAATTGCTGCGACAGATCGGACACACGTTAGGTGGGATGGGCGCAGATTCCAGCTCGCCCCGGCCCAGCCGGCGGCCGGCTGCAAACACCAGGGCCATCAGATCCTCGTCCAGCAACACCTCACCCGGGCCAGGGGCCGGCGCCGTCAGACTCTCGATGACTCGGTAACCAAATGTGCCGGCCACAGCATTCAGAAAAGGCAGGGCCACGCCCTGCCACGATTCCAACCCAGCCGTGGCGATAGTCACAGCCGGACGGACGGGCGGCAAGGGTTCATTCACTTGCCCCATCACCACCAGCAGCCGGTCCAACACAAGCTTGACCACCGCCGCCGGCCCAAGGAAATAAGTGGGCGCAGCCAGCACAAGGCCACTGGCTGCCTGGATCGTATCGACCAGCCATGCCAGGTCGTCGTCGAGGGGGCAGAACGGGTCACCCGTAACACAGCGCATACAGCCGGTGCACGATGACAGATACAAGTCGGTCAGCCGGACCGCTTTGACCATCGCCCCCTCAGCTTGGGCCCCCAACAGAGCCTGTCGCACTAGCAGATCCGAATTGCCCCACCGGCGCGCCGAGCCGACGATGCCAAGCATATAGGTCATACCCCGACCTCCCTACAGCTCCTCCTGCACCTCATTGGCTTCCGGCAGAGCAGCTTCCGGCAGATCCTCCGTTTCGCCTCCTGGTCTGTCAGCCAGGACGGGCAACATGACGGGCATCTCTTCGACCAGCTCTGCCTCCGTGGGCACCTCCTCGGCCGGTTCGGCCTCAACAAGGCCGCCAGAGGCAGGCGGCACAAGCATGGGGGGCAATTCGATGGTGGGCTCTGGCGCCGCTTCGGCGACTGGCCCGGCGATCCGCTGCTCGATTCCCTGTTCGATAGTCAAGCCGTCCCGGTACATGTCGGCAAGGACTAGGCCGAGGTTTCCCAGGTTCATCTGCTGTCGCGGGCGGAATTCGCTCGCGCGCCACAGGCGGTGCAGCGCTTCATAGTCCAGCTCGGCCGCAACCAGGCTCTCGGCGCGGTTGGTGCCCACCTGGGTCAGCACGCCGCCTCCTCTATGGGTCAGCAAAGTGGGCGCCATGACTGCCGATTGACCCAGGTAATCCTCTTGGCTTACCTGACCAAGGTAATTTGGCCCCAGCAGAAAACTGGCTGCCGAGAATATCTGGTTCTCCTCAGCCCGAAGGGCCAACGCCGAGCGGATGACCTGAGCTTGGGCTGCCCCTGGGATGGCAGCGATGCCCACCAGCAGATCTGCACCCTGCACGGCCAACAGCCGAGCCAGCTCGGGGTAGAGCACATCCCGGCCAATGAGCAGGCCAAAGCGGCCAAATGGTGCATCCAGGATCGTGAGATCGGTGCCTGCCACTACCCACTCCTGCTCGTCGGTCGTCAGATTCAGCTTGTCCTGGTACCCCAGAATCTGGCCGTCTGTGCCAAAAACATAAGCCCGGTGCCGCAGCGTATCCGTCTCGTAATCACGAACGTATAGACTGCCCCCGACGATGATGATGCCAGATTCCTGAGCCAGTTTGCCGAAAGTAGCTACATACGCATGCCAGAGGCCGCCGCTATTCTTGCGCAGCAGGCCGTCCATGCTGCCCCAGTACCCCCCCAACGCGCCCGCAGCCGCATCAGCCAGGCGTTTCACCGCCCGCTGCACAGCTCCGGCTCCCGGCTGCTTGCCCTTGTCAGCCCTCTTGATAAAGCTCCGCTTTATGCCCGAGAAAAGGGAGGGTGCCAGCATGAACCCTGCCAGCTCGGGAAAGATGACCAACTGGGCTGACTTGGCTTGCGCTAGGCGCACGAACCGCCGTGCCAGGGCTTCGAACTCCTCCTGACTGGACACGATGACGTTCCGTTGTTGCACACAGGCAACGGTTACCTTATCCATGGTTGCCCCTCCATCTACTAGTTGCCTCTATTATAGCACAGATCGACGCCAATGCGAAACAGCCACGCATTGCGCACTCAAGGCTATTGCATCCACGTCACTACCTTATTCTTTCAACCTCCCCTCGTTCATTAGACTATCTAGCGGTTTTATGGTATAATCGGACCGGTGATGTTTGGATAAGCAGCACGATGCCAAGGAGCGCCGGAGTGAGCACTGAGCAAAGCCTCAAGAGCGATCAGGACAGGCAACTGCTGGCAGCTGTGGATCAGATCAACCTGGCCGACGATTTTCAGGGGGCATTGGTTGCGCTTGCCACCGAGGCTGGCCGTCTATTGGCCTGCGACGGCACCTCTGTCATGTGGCTCAATGGTGACGAGCTGGAGGTACTGGCCAAGCATGGCGAGTTGACGCCTCTTTCGGGTCTCTCTCTGCCAGTCAGCCAGGTAGGAGCCGCCCGTACTGCTCTGGACGCCAACCGGCCGGCCGTCGTCCCCGATACGGCCGAAGACCCACACTGGCGCTGTATCCCAGGCGAAGAACGCGTCCGTGCCTGGTTGGGTGTGCCGCTGCTGCTCGGCGACCGGGCAATCGGCCTGCTGGAATGGACTGCCTGCGAGCCCGAGCAGTTTGGGGATGACGCTATTGAGAGAGCAGCGATCCTCACCCGCTACGCTGCGCCAATTGTCTATCGCGCCCAACTGCTGGACGACACACGCCGTCACCTACTTGAGCTCACCCAGCCGCGACAGGCCAGGCCGGCACAGGTGCAGGACATGGGGACCGCGTTGCGGCAGGTCACCCAAGAAGCGCTCGACTCAACTGGAGCCTGGCACGCTTTCACCTTCTTAAAGGAGGAGGAAGGCCTCCGTCTGCGCTGCGTGGCAGCCGCAGGCCCCCAGCGTCAGGAACTGAGGAAGGTCATCTTGCGCAGCGATGGCAGCTTTGGCGGATTGGCCGCCGACCGGTCTGTTGACCGGTCTGTCCTGGGCCGGACAGGTTCACGGAGCGGCGCCGGGCCTGCGGATAGCGAGGTCATGGCTGCACTGGGGATCACGAATGCTCTGATTTTGCCCCTACGAGTCGGGAAAGAGCAGGTGGGGATACTCGGCGTGGCAGAGCCTCGTAGTAGCCGTTCCTTCGACCAGGGCGCGATCCGGCTGATGACACACCTGGCCAGCCAGGCTTCGCTGATCATCGAGCGCGCCCGCCAGAGCAAGACGGCATCCGATGGATACGACTATGAAGCCGTCTTCCAAGCCTCGCCTTTGGGCCTGTGCGTCCTCACTATCACCGGCGACATTCAGGCCTGTAATCCGGCGCTGGCCGGGTTGCTGTCCCGTGCCGACCGGAATCTGACGGGGCGTAACTTGTCCGGTTTTTTGGCGTCCGGTGACTGGCAACGACTGGTTCGCGCCCTGGAAGAGGTAGCATTCTCCGGTCAGCGCCAGCAGGTGGACACTCGCATCCAATCGGCACAGGGCGAACAGCGCCACGTACGATTAACCCTCGCCCCGGCACCTTCCCTGACTGGCCCCCCGCGCAAGGCGCACGCGGCTGGCCAACGGTCGGGAGAGATGGGCTCTACCTTAGTGGCCGTCCTGGAAGACGTCACCTCCCTAAAGATCCTCGAGCAGGAGCGTGTCGAACACCTACGCGAGCTCAGGGAAAAGCACCAGCAGCTTCAGGACCTGGATCAGCTCAGAACTCGTTTCGTGTCCAACGTTTCCCACGAACTGCGCACACCCCTGGCCGTCATCAAGCTGTACGCCACACTGGCGCGCAAGGGCCGGCCAGAGAAGCAGGCCTTCTACCTACAGACCATTGAGCAGGAGACCCACCGGCTGGAGACCATGGTCGAGAACATCCTCGACCTGACCCGTATAGATCGCCAGACCCTACGCCTTCACCCTGAATCACTTGCAGCCGAAGAAATCATTGCCCAAGTGCTGGAGGTCTACCAAGAGACTGCCGAAAAACGAGGCATCGAGCTAAGAAATCGCGTCCAAGGCAAATTGCCAAGACTGTTGGCCGACAAGAACGACCTGATCCAAATGTTGACCAACCTCGTCGACAATGCTCTGAAGTATACTCCGCGAGAGGGGCAGGTGTGGGTGGCAGCCCGGGAGGTGGGAACATCCGGACAGGCAGGCCAGACAGGGCAGACGGCAGGCGACCAGGGGCCGGGAGGGCGCCCAATGCTGGAAATCGCTGTAGGCGATACCGGCGCCGGAATAGCCGACGACGAGCAGGAGCGCATTTTTGAACGCTTTTACCGGGGGCGGAACAACACGCCCGAGCGCACCGGCACCGGTCTGGGACTAGCCATTGTTCAGGAGCTGATGGCACAACACGGAGGTCGAGTTACACTCAAGAGCCAGGCTGGCCGGGGCAGTATATTCATCCTGCAATTCCCGTTGGCCCAGCCAATAGATAATTCGCCTAGCCCAGAATGACAAGGCTGGGGGCTGTGAATAAAGGAGGCGGACCCATGATAAAGCTGCTCGTTGTAGACGATCATACCATCTTTCGCGAAGGCCTGCGTGCCCTCTTGGAGCTGGAACCGGACTTTACGGTCGTTGGAGAGGCCACCTACGGCGAGGAAGCGCTGTCTGTGGTGGTCGAAGAGGCGCCGGATGTGATCCTGTTGGACCTTCATCTTCCCGACGGGAATGGAGCCGACTTTTGCCGCAAGCTGCTGGCTGCCTCACCCCGGGTCAAGGTCCTCATCCTATCAGCCTACGACGACGATCGGGAAGTAGCGTCAGCGCTGATCTCCGGAGCCTCTGGTTATGTGCTGAAAACAATCAACGGTGAGCGGTTGGCAGAGAATATCCGATCCGTCAATCGTGGCGAAGTGCTGCTTTCACCTTCCATCGCCAGCAAGGTGATCCAGCAGCTGAGCCGCCTCCAAGAAGAGACCGGCCGTCGAGAAGAAGCTCTCCATGTTCTGACGCCTCGCGAGCGTGAGGTTTTCTCCCTCGCCAGCCGTGGCTTAAAGAACACCGAGATCGCCGCCCGTCTCTATCTTAGCGAAAAAACGATCAAGACACACCTGCGTAACATCTACAACAAGCTCAACCTGAGTAGCAAGGCCGATCTGCGCCTGTTTGCTGTCAAGGCAGGGCTTCTCGCAGATCATGACCAGCTGACCGATTCGTAGCCACGCGGCCTGCTGTTCCCCGCTCAGCAGGCCGCTGGTTAGCGTGCCTAAGCCGAGGGCTCATACAATCTACCTCCCCACATCCTCCCCTGGGGGGATGTTTTCTTTTCTTCTGCTGTGCTATCATGATCCAGTGATGAAGACGAACGGACATCACATCCTTGTGATCGGCTCGAGTTCCCCACTTCTCGAAGGGGTAGCGGATCTACTCCAGTTGGCAGGCTACCGGGTCGAGACCTCCTCGAGTTGGGCAGAGACCGAGTATGCCATAGTCATCGCACCACCCCACTTGGTGATCGTCGACCTATCCAGAGCCGCGCCCGATGTTTATCAGCTATCCGAGCAGCTCCGCCGTATGCCCCGCTGGGCTCAGGTACCCATCCTCTTCATCAGCTTCTCCGGTGACGACACTATCCGCAACCTTCAGCTCCTGCGTAAGAGCCGCAAGAACAGCAGCGGGCCGGTGCATTACTACGCCCACACCCTCCTCGGCATTGATGGCCTGCTTAATGAGGTCAAGACCTGCCTGTCCTGACCCATAGCCTCAACCGTGTGCCGTACAGGTAACTCCGATCAAAGGCCGCGCCTGCTTTGGTCCGTGACACGCCCTGTAGTATAATAGCCATCGTCGATCACGTCTTGCCGAAAGGATTCTGCAATGGCTTCTCAACCGTTGTCTGAGCCGGTACCCCATTGGGACCTAACTAACGTCTACCCCGGCCTCGACTCTGTCGAGTTCAAGCAGGCCGTTGACCAGTTGCAGGCCAAACTGGACGATCTGGATGGCTACCTGTCGGCGCAGCAGATCACACGCTCTGCGGTGGTCAGCATCGGGCCCACCGAGCTGGCCCAAGTCATCGCCGGCTACCTCGACAGGATGAACGCCGCGATGAGGCTGAACGGAACACTCCAGAGCTACCTCCACAGCTTCGTCAGTACCGACTCGTACAACACCGTCGCCAGGCGGCTGATGTCTGAGCTAGAGACGCTGGCTGTGAGACTAGAGCGTGCTGACGTGCTATTCCGAGGGTGGATCGGGGTAGCCGCAGCCGACCGGGACAGGTTCGAGCAAGCACTGTCTCAGGAAGACCCGGCGCAAGCCCCCACCGCGGATCTGCGTGGCCACACCTTCTACCTGAAGGAAGCAGCCGAGCAGAGCCGCTACCTGATGAGCGAAACAGAGGAGACGCTGGCGTCCGAGTTGTCATTGAGTGGGGCCAGCGCCTGGGAAAAGCTACGTGGCGTCGTGACGTCCCAGCTCAAGATACCCTTCGAGGTGGACGGCCGGGTAAAGGAGCTGCCCATCACCGTCATACAGAACATGCGGACTGAAGCTGACGGCGAGCTGCGGCGCCGGGCGCACGAAGCCGAGCTGGCTGGTTGGGCGAGTGTCCGCGAGCCGCTGGCCGCCTGTTTGAACGGCATCAAAGGGACGGTAATAACCCTCTACAAGCGGCGCGGCCGGACCGATGGCCTTCACCAGGCGCTCGACCAGGCGCGTATCGACCGCGAAACACTGAACACAATGCTGGCCGCCATGAAGGACTCCTTCCCGGCCTTCCGGCGTTATTGGCAGGCCAAGGCCAGGCGTCTGGGCAAGGACGCATTGCCCTGGTGGGATCTGTCTGCACCAGTCGGTCGCCTGGAGCGCCGCTACAGCTTTGCGCAAGCCAGGGACCTCATACTGGAACAGCTAAGTGCCTTCTCGGAGCGTTCGGGGGCTTTCACCCGGCGCGCTTTCGACCAGTCCTGGATCGATGCTGAGCCACGCGCCGGCAAGCGAGGTGGGGCTTTTTGCATGAGACTGCCGGCCGTCGAGGAATCGCGCATCCTATGCAACTTTGACGGATCGCTGGATCAGTTACTGACGCTGGCCCATGAGCTGGGACACGCCTATCACAACGAGTGCCAGGTGGGCAAGATGCCACTGCAACGGCGAACGCCCATGACGCTGGCCGAGACTGCGTCGATCTTTAACGAAACGATCGTCACTGATGCTATCCTGGCCCAGGCAGCCGCCCCCGAGGAGGAGCTGGGTATTCTGGAGACCTTCCTGATCGGCGCGTCGCAAGTGATCGTCGACATCTACTCCCGTTACCTGTTTGAAAAGGAGATCTTTGAGCGCCGGGCCAGAGCCGAGCTGTCGGCCGATGATTTCTGCGACATCATGCTCCGTAGCCAACAGGAAACCTATGGCGACGGGCTCGACCCACGCCACCTCAACCCCTACATGTGGGCCTGGAAGCCTCACTACTACAGCGCCGGCCTGTCCTTCTACAACTTTCCCTATGCCTTCGGGCTGCTGTTTGGACTGGGGTTGTACGCCGTCTACCAGGAGCGCGGAAAGGCCTTCTTGCCCGAGTACGATGCCCTGTTGCGCAGCACTGGCGAAGGGACCGCCGCCGACCTGGCAGCCCGCTTTGGCCTTGACATCCGCCAGCGTGCCTTCTGGGAGGGCAGTCTGAAAGTGATCGAGAAACGGATCGAGCGTTATCTGGTCCTGTAGAGTCGGAAACCAGAGCACAGAATCTACTCTAGCTTCGAGCTCTGGCTGAAAGGAGGTCCTGCAAGGTGAAACGGTTCAATATCCTATGGCTCTTTGTGGGTGTTCTGGCCGTGCTCTTGTGTCTACTAGTGTACCTCCTCTTCAGGATCATGGCTCCGGCCAGGTCCACGGCTACCCTGATACCGATGGTGTCTGCAACGTCCGAACCGACGCGATGGGAGACGCCGACCGTGTCTCCCGCAACGCCGGGCGTAACGGCCAGCCCCGAACTCGAGGGCACGCCGACGCAATCGCCGACATCGATCCCTCCCGTCACCGCGACCCCCACACCGGTGCCGGTCAGCCCGACGCCGACCTACACACCGGTACCGCCGACTGCCACGCCGGTGCCACCGACTGTCACATCGGCGCCACCGACTGCCACACCGGCGCCGCCGACTGCCACACCGGCGCCGCCGACTGCCACACCGGTGACGATCAGCGATTGGAAGGGCGAGTACTTTGACAATATATCGTTGCAGACGCCCTCAAAGGTGGTCCGCAATGATCGGGTCGTCGACTTTTCTCTGCCCAAAGGTACGGCGCCGGCCTCCAACATGCCAAGCGAGAACTGGTCGGCGCGTTGGAGCCGCAACTGGAACTTTGCCGAGGGCAGCTATCGCTTCCGCGTTATTGTCGACGATGGTGCACGGCTGTGGGTAGCCGGGCGCTTCCTGATCGACGCCTGGGCTGACGGCAGTCCCCGTGAGTACGTCGCCGATCTCTACCTCAAGGGTGAGGTGCCTATCAAGCTCGAGTACTATAACCACCTGGGTGATGCCCGCGTCCGCCTGAACTGGGAACAGATAACCCAATTCTCTGGTTGGCAGGGGAGCTACTATGCGGTTCCGAACCTTTCAGGCCTGCCGGTCTTTCAGCGCGATGATGCGACGATCGATTTTAACTGGGGCACTGGCTCGCCCCGTCCCGATCTGCCGGTCGACAACTTTTCGGCTCGTTGGACGCGCCGGCTCAAGTTCGCCCAAGCCGGAGTGTACCGCTTCCAGACTACGTCCGATGACGGCGTGCGGGTGTGGGTCGGCGGCACCTTGGTGATTGACCAGTGGCATGACGGCAGCGGCACCTACGATCGGCAGATTCAGCTTGCCGCCGGTGACGTCGATGTACGAGTAGAATACTACGAGCATACCGGGGGTGCAGCCTGCAAGCTGACGTGGGAGCTCGTGGCTGGCCCCACGGTGACGCCCTCTCAAACGTCGACGTCAGTCCCGCGGATCCCCACGTTGACTCCCTCTCAAACGTCGACACCAGTCCCGCGGATTCCTACGCTGACACCCGTCCCACCGACCGCCACGCCAGTTCCACCAACCCTGCCACCGGTCCTGCCGACCGCTACGCCGATCCCGCCGACACAAACGTCAACCCCGGCTCCTGTCACCGTGATCCCGTCTGTTACGCCGCCGCTGCCCAGCAAGCCGGGCATCACCCTAGACCCGGCTGCCGGCCCAATCGGCAAGCCGTTCACCGTGCTGGGTAGGGGGTGGCCGGCCAACACAGCGGTCAATCTGCTCCTGGCCCAGTCTGGCAGCCCAACCCGGCCAAATCCGTCAGTAGGGCAGATTGTCACCGATGGACAGGGCAACTTTAGCGCCTCATTCACGGTTCCTGCCGGAGAAGGCTGGGAAGGCAAGGGATCAGCGCAGGTTATGGCCACTGCTTCTGGCGCCAGATATACAGCAGGGGCCATCTACAAGCTGCTGCCTGAGCTCAAGAAGGTAACCTTTACCCCCATTCTGTCCGTCGAGAACCGCATCACCCCGACAGAAACGACCTATCTGGTGCTGAGCAGCGCCGAAGAGTGGGCGGCATGGTTTGGCCCAGCGCAGCCGCCCGTCGACTGGCAGAGTGAAATCGTCGTCGGTGCCTTCCTTGGTTCGCAGCCAGCCGGCGCGCAGGTTGCCGTGACCAATATCGTCCTGCGCGACACCACCGTCTCGACGTGGCTGAGCATCCCTGTCAAGAGCGATACCCAGTCTAGGCAAGGTGGCAGCAACATCGCGCGAGTGCTGGTGCGTGTACCACGCGAACAGCTTCAAACAGATCGTGTGGCTCCGGCAGATCTTACCTTTGCCTTCCTGGATGCCGTAGGTCGGCTGTTGGCCCAGGGACCGGCAGGATCGGTCCCGCCGGTCAGTACCCAGCTAGGCGTTGCCGCTCCTGCCGCCCAGCAGCTGGCTGCCTCTCCCCCAGGTGCGACGCAGGAGGCGGCGGTGGCTGAGGCGGCACAGGCTGCGGAGACGTTGGTCGAGGTGCTCCCGGCGGCGGCAGGCGCACCGGCCGCCAAGGCAGAACCATCGGTGACGGCCGAGATGGCTGGCACAGCAGAACCGGCGGCGGCAGCCGAGCCGGCTGCCAAGGCAGAGCCGTCCACGGGGAGTGTGGTTACCGGAGCCCTGATCGCCGCCGGCCTGGTGGCCCTGGCCGGCACTGGCCTATACTTGGCCCGCCGGCGAAGGAGGTAGACCAAGGATGCTGCGCTTAATCCTCACCTTGCTGGTATTGTCTCTGGGATCCTGGCCTTCTGTCGGGCTGGCCGGCCAACCGCCAGAGCTGCACGGCCGTATGAAACCTGACGCCATGGCCTGGCAAATCGAGATCGCCGATGACGACGGCGGGGTCTACCCATCCCTGGCGCTCGATGATGCCGGCCTGCCACATGTCAGCTACGGTGGCAACCAGGCCGGCACCTACATATATGGCCTCAAGTACGCCTACAACGACGGATCGGTCTGGCAGTTCGAGATGGTAGATGAGGATATCAGTCCTGGTTGGGAGACATCCCTGGCGCTGGATGCACTGGGCCACCCGCACATCGCCTATCACGAAGCGCATGAGGCGCTGCGCTACGCGCACAACGATGGCTCTTCCTGGGCTATCCAGATCGTTGATAGCGGCAGCGACGTGGGTGAGAGCGCCTCACTGGAGTTGGACTCTGGCGGCGTGCCACACATCGCCTACACCGACGTGACGAGCAACACGATCCGCTATGCCCACCTCGTCGGAACCGAGTGGCACACCGAGACGGTCACCACTATGCCAGAAGCCAACCTTATCACTCTGGATCTCGCCCTCGATTCGGCAGATCGTCCCCGCCTCTGTTTCTACGATGATGATCTCGTCATGCCCCAAACCGCACTCAGGTACGCCTACTACGACGGCACAGTCTGGCACTTTGAGACGGTCGACGGCGACGTCTTTTACAATGGCCAGGAATGCTCCATCGCCCTGGATTCCCAGGATCACCCCCACATCAGCTTCCGCGATCTCGGCCTGTGGTACGCCCACCGGACCACCTCCTGGCAAGTGACGCTGGTGGACGACGACTTTTTTGCCGGCGACACCAGCTCGCTGGCCCTCGATCATCTAGATCGACCCCGCATCGCCTTCAGCGACTGGGATACGGATGTGCCGTCGCAGGATGAGGAGCAGTTGCAGTATGCCAGCCTGGGCTCTGTCTGGCAGATCGACACGGTAGACGTCGCCGGCGAGACGAGCCGGTATGCAGACGAGTCCCTGGTCCTGGATGCAGGCGATCAGCCGCACATAGCCTATTGGGATCTGGGCCCCGACGACCTGAAATATGCCGCTGTGCCACCTGTTTGCTGTCGGATCTACCTGCCTGTCGTACTCAAAAACGCTCCCTGACACCAACCAACAAAAAAGCCCCTCATAGCGAGGGGCTTTCTATTTGGACGTGCAGCCTAACGGCTCATTCGCCGGCAGGTACCGCAGCAGCCGCCGGTTCAAGCGGCTGATCGCGCCAGTGGGCTCGTTCCACCTGGTCGGGAAAGCGGGTCAGCAGAGTAGCCGTGTCGGGCAGCTGGACCTTGTCACCCGGTTCCAGCTCCGCTTTGTTGCTCTTCTCTTCGACCGGCTTGGCCGGCACGTTAAAGATGCCAATCTCTTCGCCAGGGCGGCGATAGCGGCTCTGGATGTACGCCAGGCCCAGGATCAGCCCGTCCACATCCACCGCAGCGCTGGTCACCCAGCCAATCGCCTGCCCCTTCTTGTTGATCACCGGATCGCCGTTTTTGGGCATGCGCACCCCCCGCTCGTTCATGCGGAAGCGGGCGATCTCCATGCTGCGGCCCTTTTCGCCCTCGATGTACGCCGTCCGCCCGACAAAGTAGGGCTTGTGCAGCTTGACATAGCCCGAAAAGCCGGCGCCTGCCGGCGATATGCCCGCCGGATCACGTGTGCCGCATGCTGCTGGCGGCAGCGCCCCGGCCAGCTCGTGGCCGTACAGCGGCAGGCCGGCCTCAGTGCGGGTGCTATCCCGTGCCGCCAATCCGCATGGCTGCACGCCGAACGGCCGGCCTGCTTCCAGGAGCACTTCCCAGAAGGCCACTGCTCGGTCGGGATGGCAAAAGATCTCGTAACCGATCTCCTCACCAGTGTAGCCGGTGCGAGCGATGATCAGGTCGAACCCGGCAAGCTCGCATTCGATCAGTCCGGTCTTGCGCACCCGGGCCAGCCGGTCCTTGAGCCGTAGATCATCGGTCAGGCTTTGCAGGGTAGCCAGCGAGGTTGGGCCCTGCAGCGCCAGATCAACGCGCTGATCGGGGCCGCTGCTGGGATCTTTTAGATCGCGCAGCTTGGCCGGGCGCACCACTCGCAGGTCGGGTCGCTTCCGGTCGATCAACACCTCTCCGTTGTTCGCCGCGTTCAGCCACGCCCAGTCCTTGTCGGCATTGGAGGCGTTGACCACCATCAGGTACAGATCCTTCCCCCGGCGATACAGGAACAGGTCGTCGATGACATGGCCGTCTGGATCAAAAAAATAGCTGTAAAAGCTCTCCCCCGGCTCATACCAGCGCACATAGTTGGAACACACCAGGTCCAGGAACTCGGTGGCGTGGGGGCCGCTGATCTCAAACACGCCCATGTGAGCCACGTCGAACAGGCCGGCGGCCTTGCGCACCGCATTGTGCTCGTCGAGCACCCCGGTGTACCACACCGGCATCTCCCAGCCGGCAAACGGGATCACCTTGCGGGTGTGGGCCTTATGCCACTCGTACAGCGGCGTGCGCTTGAGCGGTGCGTCCTGTGGCTCAGACCATGTGAATTCGGCCAGGTTACGCAGATCCCCCCCAGGGGCGGGCCGGGTGTAGGCCGGTTCCAGGCTGTGACAGCCCACAAAGTAGGGCTTCCGCAACTCGAAACGATCTTGGTGACCGGCCTTGAACATCTCCAGGCCGGTCGGCCTCCCCGAGTCAGGGCCGTAATCTGGCAGATTGGCTGCGGCGCGCACCGCTTTCAACGTGTGACCGCCGGCGCAAGTCGCACCGGCGGCGATCAAGCGATCGTAGACGTGCTGCAATTGCGGCGCCGGGACCGCAAGCTCAACCTGCTCGTCGCTGTGACAGAAAACCGACACAGACGAGCCGTGCCACGCTCCCGCCAGCTCGCGGACTTTGGCCGCCCGGGGTCCGTACAGCGCCAATACGCCCATCGGCAGGCCGGTCCCCTCCTGTACGTGGCTCATATCCTCGACGATGATCGGACCCTCGACCTTGGCGAGCAGGTCAGCCCGGTCGAACAGGGTGTAGCCGTCCCCCAGCGCCCGCAGCCAGGCCTTCACCCGCTCATGGTTTTCAGGGTTGGTGAGGATCAAGTACTGGTCGCGGCCACTTTCGTCGCGGCTCATCCGCAGGATCGACACATCGTCGATCACCCGGCCGTCCTCGTCAAGCACAAACCCAAGCTGGCAATCGCCTGGATTCAGAGCGGCCACATCGCTGGTCAGGATCTGCTGCAGCGCCGGTTCGGCCCGATCGCCGCTCACCATCAGCAGGCCATGCTCGGTGCAGTCCATCAGCGCTGCTCCGCTACGAGCTGCGGCCAATTCGGCTGCTGCTCCTGGATAGCCAAGCACCCTGACTGCAGGCCGGCTTGGTGGTGTGGCGCTGACGAGACTGTAGTAGTGGGGATAGCCAGAGCCCTTATCCTGCGTCTCGGCGGCGCCTCGGCCGGCCAGCATCGCCACCTCGTGCTTGATCTCTTCGAAAACGTCCAGGCCGATCTTGCCACGCGGCAGCTCGCCGGACAAGCCCATGTAACTGAACGGCTGGATGCTGGTCACCGTCTTGTGGATCAGCGCCGACACCTGGTCGATCTCGGCCGGGCCAAAGCCGCGCTGGGTCAGCCACGGCGTGCCCAGGCGGATGCCCATGGCCAGCGCAGTCACCTGATCACCAGGGATCGTATTCTTGTTCGCGACGATACCGGCCATGTCCAGGATGCGAACTGCCGGCTCGCCACGCAGGATGCCAGCATCTCTCCCAGAGCGTGGAATGCCGTTGAGGTCCAACATGCAAAAGTGGCTGTCCGTGCCGCCGTAGGCCAGCTTCAGCCCTCGCTTCTTGAGCCCCTCGGCCAGAGCGGCAGCATTCTCCTTAATCTTCCACTGCAATCGTCGGAACGGTTCACCCTGGGCGATCTTGAACGCCACAGCCATGGCTGCGAACTTTTGAGTGTGCGGGCCACCCTGCTCGCCCGGGAACACGGCCATGTCGATCTTGGCTGCCAGCTCCTCGTTCGTGGTCAGGATCACCGCCCCGCGCGGGCCGCACATTGTTTTGTGGGTAGTGAACGTGATCACGTCGGCCACACCCACCGGGCTCGGAAAAGCGCCGGCGACGACCAGGCCGGCCGGGTGGCTGATGTCGGCCAGGAGGACGGCGCCGATCTCATGGGCGATGTCAGCAAACACCTGCCAATCGGGAGCCCAGGGGTAAGAGGTATAACCGGCAATGATCATCCTGGGCCGATGCTTGTGGGCCAGGTCCCGGATCTCGTCATAGTCGAGCCGTCCGGTCTTTTTGCTGACGCCGTAGCTGACCACATGGTAGCGCTTGCCTGAAAAATTGAACTGGCTGCCATGGGTCAGGTGACCGCCCTGGTACAGATCCATGCCCATCACCGTGTCACCCACCTCCACCACGGCGTCATAAACGGCCAGGTTGGCCGCCGCACCTGACAGGGGCTGGACGTTGACATAGATGTCGCCGGCGCTGACCCTCTCATTGGCCAAGATGGCGGCGCAGCGACGCTGGGCCAGCGTCTCTACAAAGTGGACGTAATCCACCCCCTTGTAGAAACGACGGTCGGCATACCGCCGGTAATAGGCCAGCTGGTGAGGAAAATCCAGCAGTCGGGATTCGTCGTCGCGGGTCATGCGCAGCGGTGGGTAGCCTTCGGCGTACACGTTGTTAAACACACTGCCCAATGCCGCGCGCACCGCCTTTGGGGCCATCGACTCGGACGGGATCATGATCAGCTTGCGTGCCTGCCGCTCCTCCTCAAAGCCGATGATCAGGTCAACGTCGGGGTCTACCAGGCCGATTTCAGCCCCCAAATAGGTGTCCCAATACTCCTTGATCGTCATGAATGGTTCCATCCTCTGTCTAGAGTATCCATCGCCTTCTGGCGATAGGCATCCCGCTGCGCAGAGTCCATCGCCAGGATCTGTCCCACCAGCCGCGTCATCTCCTTGAGCTCGAACGGCTTGGTCAGGTAAGCAACCGCTCCTCGCTGCAGGGCAGCTCGGACCTCGGGCTGGGTCGTCACCACACTCAGCATGATCACTGGGACGGCCGTTGACTCTGACTTGGCCAGGTGCTCCAGGACCGTCAGCCCGCTCATCTTTGGCATACGCACGTCGAGCAGGATCAGGTCAGGCTTGTCAGTCTCGGCCCGCTGCAATGTCTCCACCCCATTTGCGGCAGCGATAACCTGGTATCCTTCCCATTCGAGTATCATCTGCACCAGTTGCACCACCTCCGACTCGTCGTCGGCGATGAGGACTGTACGTTTGCGAACTTGTTTGGTCATGCTACCTCCTGTTACCACGTCTCCTCAAGGCGACCTTCTTGGCTATACCTCACCTCATGGCAGGGTGGTCGGGACGACGTGTCGCGGCACATCGTGCCCACGCGCCCAGGCTGCCTCGACCAGCGCATACATTCCACCTGCCACCAACGAATGCCCCCCCATGATCACCGGTACCGGTGCGGCCATGGCTGCCGCAGTAAACTCGCGCAAAAAAGGCTCTCCGATCTGCGCCGGCCGGCGCAGATCGGAGTAAAACCGGTCGGCTGCCGACGGCCACAATCCCCGATGAGCCAAGATCACGCGGTTGTCAATAAAGACCGCCTGGCCCATCGTGGCCAGGCCCTCGAAAAAGCGCTCCAGCCCAACCGCATCCAGGTAATATCCCAACACACTGCGCACCTGCCCCTGCGCCTGGCGCCGGCTGGCCCGCATGCCGCGTTCTTCAGAAATGACTCGCGTGCGGCAGGCCGTCTCCCGCTCTAGGTAGCTCCACGTCAACGAGCCCACCCGTCCGGCCACCACGATCTCCGCGTCGCGGTCGAGCAGCAGTGGCAGCGCCGCGTCCAGCGCTCGCCCGTCCAGAGCCATCCCGTCGAGGCATGCTCGCGCGTTGGCGCCAGCACCTGGGTGGACCGACAGCGTCAGCAGATCGGTTGGAGTATCCACATCGAACTGCGTAGCGCCGTTACGAGGCAGCTCCTGGATCGGCAAGCCGGCCTCCTCGCCCAGCAGCCAGGCCAGCTCATTGTCGTTGTCGGGCGGCGCGTGGCCCGCCAGAGCACCGGTTGGACAAAAGGCAACCCAATCGGAGGAATAAAAGTTGTTGGCGATCAGCAGCCGGTCGGCCGCCAGCAGCTTGTCAGCGATGGCCGCCATGTCAGCCGCAGACAGCAGCGGGCCGGCGCCCCCTCCAATATAAAAGCAGCGGTCCGCGTCGTAGCGGGCAATCAGGCCCAGCAACCGCCGCCCAAAGTGGAACGTCTCACCCCGCTCATCCACATCGACGGTGACCCGCTGACCATAGCCCGCCAACCGCCCGGCCAATCCTGGCGAATTGGTAGCCACGACAATAGGGCCAAGGCTGGGCACAGCCAGCGCCCGCTCCACCAGGTCCAGCGTGATTGCCTGGCGGACCTGGCTCACCATCCGCTCCGGCTCGCTCGCTTCTGTCACGCCGGTCATGATCAACAGCGGCAGGGTTTCCGCGCTCACGGGCTGAATTCTAACACCAAGGTTCCCTTTTGTCAATCGCCCCTTCCACGGGGGACGGCTTGCAGAGAGGGGAGATCTCACATCCTCTCGCCCTTGATGTACGACCAATGAGTGTGGACGATCCTCCATTGGCCATCGATCCGCTTGAAGACCTCAGTGCAGTTCCAGGGTGTCCGGTGAGAGACAGATCCGTCCCGATTCAGCCAGGTAGACAGGAAACGGTATGCCAACACCGCCAGTCCTCCGCAGACCTGGACCCTCGGGTCGATGAAATCCATCACATCGTAAAAGATCTTCCCTTCTCGTTGCGCATACTCAGCCTTCAGGGCCTCCCGGCCGTTTAGTCGTTGCGGCGTTCCTGTGTCGAAGTAGGTCGCCTCCGGAGCGCTGATTTCAATGAATCCCCAAGGGTCTCCCTTACGCCACCGCTCCATCGCCGCCGACTCGAGCGCCATGACCTCGCCCAACACCCCATCATATTCTCTGCGCGACAGCTGTACCGGAACAGGGATCTCCACCATCTCAGGGAGCTTGTGCCCGATAAAGGACCAATGGGTATGAACGATCCGCCACTTACCATCCCGCCGAAAGTACACCTCTGTCGCATTCCAGGGGGTTTGGCTGGCGATCGTTCCCTCTGGAGTGATGACCGAGGAGCGATAGTTGTACGACAGCACCGCCGCATCCCCGACGACCACGACCCTGGGATCGATAAATTCCGAGCCCTGGTAGTAGATTTGCCCCTCAGCCTGTTTCATGTACGCCTTGAACTCGTCGAGGCCGATGATGGGCTTGATCTGGCCGGGATCCACGTAGGTTATATCCTCGGCGCTGATTTCGACAAAGCCCCAGGGATCCCCGTTGCGCCACCGTTCCATGGCTTCTTGCTCAAAACGGAGGATGGTCTCTTCCATCGATTCTATTCCTCGCTCGCCCTTACGCGGCGACAGCCGCCACCGCCGGCCTGCTGATGCCGATCCAGCGCCGGATAAGGTCGATCTTGAACCGGTACAGGCTGCTCTGCGGGCCCGAGCGGACCAGGATATCCTTCGTCTGGAGGTGGGCCAGGGCGCGGGTTAGATCCTCTTCCGATAGTCCATACCCCTTGCGATCCAGTTCGGCGGCAATCTGCGCCGGCGTGGCGCCGGCGTCGGCGTCGGGCAGTAGGTCGGTGGCAGCCAGCATCACCCGCTGCTCTTCGGGCGTCGCCCCGGCCCAGATATACTTAAAGTGGGCCTCACCCCGCTCGACGATCCGTTCCAATGCCTGATCCACACAGCCGGCAGTCAAGTAGCTGCGCTTGGTCTCGTTGTGGTAGGCCACCATCTCGTGGCACACAACCTGGGTAAAGTAAGGATGCCCGGCCGTGACCTGGCCGATCCGTTCGACGGCCAGGGGATCGTACTCCAGGCCGGCCGAGGCCACCGGCTCGGTGACCAGGCGCCAGATATCGTCGTGGTCGAGGAAGGTGATCCGCTTGTAGACGGCGATGTTGAACAGGATCGACCAATAATCAGAACACAGCTCTTCGAGCTTGTGCGTGCCAGAGAAGATGAAATCGAGGCGGGGTTCATGTTGCATCAGGTTGCGCAAAAAGGCGAAAACCTCTGGCTCCAGCCGGCCGTCCTCGACCCTTCTTTCCAGCTCCTCAAACTCGTCGAACATGAGCAGCAGGTTGCGGCTGTCCAACAGTCCCGTCACCGACCGGAGAAAGCGGGAGCGGAACGTGAATTCAGGCGACGCCTCATATTCGGCCCGTTCGGGCAGGTCGGCCCCGAGGGCTAAGCCGTGGCTCTCCAGTGCATAGACAATGTCGTCGCTGATGGCATATAGGAAATCGGCCATGCCCCGCGCCGCCTTGCCCTGCATGTCGATCAGGACGGCGATGTGGGTACTGGCCAGCACCTCCTGCAGGCGGTACAGGATCGAGGTCTTGCCCGTCCGCCGCTGGCCGTGCAGGACGATCACATTGTTTTGATAAGCGCCCAGCAGCTGCTCAGTCACAAAGCCAAACACGTCCTGCCGTCCTACGAACATCTCGCCCGAGCGGAGCGGCGTGCCGGTAACATACGGGATGGGAAAGATGCGCTGAAAGGATGTTGCATCCTCCGCCCGTTCACCGGGATCGCTACCCGAAGGGGGTGACAGGTCCAAAGCATCGGCGAAAGTGACCTGCCGGCCGGTGTCCACGGCGTCATCGTAAGCCATCTCCCAGGTGAGCCGCAGGCGGCGAGGCACGTCAGTGGTTATGTAGAACTCTAAATCACGGGACTCCTGAGGGCTGATGATATCGACACCCTGCTCGGCGCCCTCCGCCACCTGGTAGCCTTCCCCACCGGCCAGCCGCAGCCGGACGTTCTGGGCGACGTTCAGGCCCCGGTTGGAGACGACCAGGCAAGCACAAACGCGGGGAGCAAAGACGGTGCGGTGGACCTTGAGCTCCAGCTGCAAGTTGGCCCGACCCTGCAGGTCTTGGGTGGCCGCGGCAACCAACCCCTGCCAGTGGTCCAGCAGCGCCTCCAGGATGCCGACCTCGGGATACATCGTTGCGCACGCCCGGCAGGCCTCGCCGTCACGGTTGATGTAACGGCGTAGATCCAGCAGGGCGGCCTGAGTGCTGTTGAGAAAGATGATCTTGGTGCCTAGGTCATCCACGCGCTCCACTTTTCCCAGCTCACCTAGCACCCGGCCGAGACCCTCGCAGCTCTTGGCCAGCAGTACCGGCAGCGATGAGGTGATCTCCTGGGGGGGCGGATCGATAGCTCGGATCTGATCCAGCGTTTTCGCTTTGAGCCCGTCTTCCAGGACACGGTAGAGTTCGCCGACCTCGACCCGCCACCGCCACGACTCTTGCTCGACCAGGGTCTGGCGGATGACGGCTACGGCCTGCCTCATTCCGGCCTGATAGGCCGGGATCTTCTGGTCGGAGCGGCTGACCAGCGTGTGGTAAGCGGCGGTGACCTGCTTGGCAGGCGGGTCTTTGACGGTGAAGGCTAGGTGTGGCAGGACCTGAAGGGCGTGCGCGTCTTGTCCAAAAAGGCGGTAGATGCGCGGCAGCAGGGTGGATGGCTCACTGCGCAGCGCGCGCGCGATGCGCCCGGCGCGGTCCACCGGTCGCTTGAACACCTCGGGCAGCACCAAGCCATAGAACGCCGCCTGTGGGGCGATCCAGGCGATAGCGGCGACCAGAAGGGCGACAAGCGCAACCAGCGGAAACAGGTAGAAAAGGAGCAGCGACATGTCAGGCGCACGTACAAAAGCGCCCAAGAACGCCAGGTCGTCGGGGGTAAGGATCTCCTTGCCGCTGGGGTTCAAGGGCTGCGCCGTCTGCATATAATCGAACACCCAATAGCGGGCAAGCCCGAAAACAAAGTTGAGATCCCGTCCCACCGCCAGGAACAGGAGCGCAGCCGCCACCACGCCCGACAGGAGGACGGCGTGGAAGCGAGACAGGTGGCGGCGGGGAGGATCGTGGAGCAAAAGCACGGCCAAGGCGCCTGTCCCGAGCACGACCAGGAGTAACACAGGGGACATGAGATCGGCAAAAGTCTGGCTGAGCAGCGCCTGCATGACCGGATTCGCGCGGCCAACAATGAGGGCCGGCAACTGAGGCCAGTTCTCCCGCAATCCGCTGAAAACGACGATCGTTTCCCAGATCCAGAGCACAACACCGCTGATCAGGCCGGCTACCAGGCCGGCTCCCCACACGTCGTCTTGGTTGGTAAACCAGCGGCGACGCGGCTCGGGGCCGGCGATTGCCTCGACCAGGGAGGGGTTGGGAACGGGTCTGCGGCGCCGCAACAAGCCAGCGAAGGCTCCTTCCAGGCCGCCGATGATGGCGCCGGCTAACAGACAAAGGCCGAGCTGGTTGAGCGATCCGCGCAGTAGGCCATAGGCAAAGCGCAGAAGCGGCTCACCGGTTGGAATTGCCTGCTGAGTAATGGGGTCGAGATCTGCCCACAGTCGGGCGGCCGAGACGAGACCGTAAGTGGGCGAGACCAACAGAATATAGAAGACGAGGGCAGCCGCCTGGCCGCTGATGACGCCGGCCCTGAGGCCCTGCATAGGGGAAGTGATTCGGCTCCGTACGACAACCAGGCTGCCGACCAGGCCGAGGACGACCACACCCGCCAGGCCGCTGATGACGAGCAGCAGGGTGCGAAGGGCGCCAGGCATGGATAGCCAGGAGACGTGCAGGACGCGCGGATAGACCCCAACGGCGAAAAGGGGGTAGAGACCGACCAGGACGAGGGCCAGTCCGGTCAACAGGCCATATGTGACGCTGCGCCGGATCATGGAAATCTCCGGGACGAGCCGGGCTCCCCAGGGCGGGGAGTTAATCCCCATCCCGGCCCGACCGGCCGGGACCACGCTTGCTCAACGGCCTGAACCAAGGCCGCGCCGCTGGGATAGCGTTCCTCCGGTTTCTTGGCCAGGGCGCGCTTGAGGACCTTGTCCAGGGCTGGCGGCAGGTCGGGCGCGCGCAGGTGGATCGGTGGCGGTGCAGCCGAGATGTGCTGCAGCAGGACGGCGATAGGCGTGTCGGCGGTAAAGGGCAGCTCTCCGGCCAACATCTCGTACAGAATCACGGCCAGTGAGTACAGGTCGGCGCTGCATGTCACTTCTTGGCCGCTGCCCTGCTCGGGTGCCATATAGTCGGGAGTGCCAATGGTCATGCCGGTGCCGGTAAACTGGACACCCTCCAGGATCTTGGCCACGCCAAAGTCGGTCAGGACTGGGGTAGGGGTGGGGTCGCCTGGCCCCCCCTCTTCGATGCGCACCATGACGTTGGCCGGCTTGACGTCACGGTGGATGATCGATCGCTCGTGGGCATAATCCAGGGCCGAGGCGAGGCCGCGCAACAGATCGATGATCTCCTCCGGTGGCAGCCGCTCGCCGGCATCGCGGGCCGCGCGCATGCGGCTCTTCAGAGTGTCTCCGGCGATATACTCCATCACCATGTAATAGACCTGCCCCTCAACGCCGAAATCGTGGACCTGGACGATGTTGGGATGGCGCAGCCGGGCGATGGCGGCGGCTTCACGCTGGAAGCGGGCGCGAAACTCCTCGTCGGCCGCAAAATGGGCGGCAAGCACCTTTATGGCCACGTAGCGGTCCAGTAGCGGCTGATAGCCTTTGTACACCTTTGCCATACCGCCCTGACCCAACCCCGCCAGGACACGATAGTTACCCAACTGCTTGCCGGTTAGGTCGCTTGCTTGCCTGTCGGCAGCAGCTCCGGTCACGGTAGCTGCCATGCGCATCGGCTTCTCTTCGTGCCGCTTGCCCTCCAAAAAGATGCCAAAGGCATGACTGAAAGGCACAAAACGGTGCAGCAACCGGCCCCCGGACCCATCTGCTTCTGGGGCAGCATCAGGGGAAGGCTCCTGGTCGCTCCGGATGAGCGCTTTAGCAAGCAGGCCCTTGCGGGCGGCGTCGCCGACCTCGTTGGGCGTCAGGAGAGCCTGCTGTTCGTCGCCGTCCAGTTGGGACCACAGGTAACGGTAATGGTCTTCCGCCTCAGCGTTGAAACGGCGGGCCATCTGGTCATAGGCAATAGGGCTGTGCGGCCGCCCTCGGCCCGGCATCTCGTACAGGTGAAAACCGGCGATTTGCAGAAAAAACGGATGCGGTCCGGCCAGTTCCAGGCCCAGATCGATCTCTTCCTCGCAGAGGCCCGGTCTCTCCCGGCCTGTCTGGCCGGGACTTGGCCCCTCTTGTGAAAGCGCCGCCAACAACCCCCGCGCTTCGTCAATAGGCATCAAGCCCAGCAGCAGCTCCGAGAAGATATTGAAAAAGGGAGACGACAACGTGGCCAAGTCGTGGTAGGTAAGGTCGTACAACCCTCGCTTTGAAGCGGTCAGGTAGACCACGCCCATCTCGCCGGCCAGGCTGCGCAGCTCGCCGTAAAAGTCGGGAGCAAAGCTCGAGTTGCGGGCCAGCCCTTCGAACTCGTCGAGGGCCAGCACCAGATCGAGGCCCGCGTCGCGCACTCGGCGCAACAGGCGGCGCAGCGTCGTGAAACGCACCTCTCCGCCACCCAGCAACCGTTCCGCCTCGTTGTGCAGGTCGCCAGGCGGCAGCACGGTAACCAGGCCATCCAGAACCTCGATCCAGAAATCCTCGCGCCGAGCAGAGGACATCCCTTCTAGGTCGATGTACAGAAAAAGGGTGCGTGCCGGGTCTAGTCCAAAGCGCTCCATATTCGCTGGCCAGGCAAGGGCAGTCAGGAGGGAGCTCTTGCCCAGTTTGCGTTCGCCGACGACCGAGCGGCATTGGTGGGTGGCGACAGCGCCGTACAGCGCCTCGAGTTCCCTCTGGCGGCCATAGAAACACGCAGGCTCGGTGATCCGTTGTCGGCTAAAGAATGGATTGCGCAGCCGTTTGACGTCCATGCACAACACCCCCGCTCTCGGCGTAGCGGTTATTATACTCCAGGATAGGAGAGACGGCAACTAATCTTCCGATCTCCCTAACTGAGCGGCAGTCGCACGATAAAGGTCGCCCCCTGACCCGGCTTGCTGTCCACGGTGATGGTCCCGCCGTGATCCTCTATCGTCTTTTTGGCGATGGCCAGCCCCAGGCCGGTGCCCATCGCTTTGCCGCAGGTGACAAACGGCTCGAATAAGGTGTCACGAATGGCTTCCGGAATGCCGGGGCCCGTATCGCTCAGACGGATCTCGATGCTATCGCGGCAGTCCCCGGAGCAAAGCGTAGAGGGCTCGCTGCGGCTGGTGCTGATAGTCAGGCTGCCGCCGGCCTCCATGGCGTCCCGGGCATTGCTGGCGATGTTGTACAGGGTGCGCCGCAACTTGACCTCATCCACCCGCAACGGGCCGGTGTAGTGCAAGTCCTGGACAAGCATCAGGCCCTTGTCTTGAAAGTCGCGCTCGATAAAAGTGCATAGATCTTTGATGAAATCCCCTACCTGGATTTCCTGTGGCACCAGGGGGCCACCGCCGCGGGCATAGTCGAGGATCTCCTGCGTCATCTGCACAAAGGTGTCAACCGAACGGGTGATGATCTCAGAGAATCGCCCGCGCGTTTCCTGATCCAGATCCTCTCGGCCCAGAAGGGTTGCGTACCCCTTGATGGTGGTCATCGGGTTCTTCAGGTCGTGGATGATGCTGGATGCCATCCGCCCCACCACCGACAACCGCTCGGCGCGGATCAGCTCATCCTGCGCATCCTGCAGCTCGTGCAGGGCCTGCTGGAGCTCGCGGTTGCGGGCTTGAAGGTTCTCGTACAGGCGGGCCAACTGGATGGCGACCGCCGCCTGGTTGGCCATGGCCGACAGCAGGGCCAGGTCGCTTTCGCCAAAGAGCCTGGCGCTGAGGCGTGTGTCCACATAGATAGCGCCGATCAGCTCCTCTTTGGCCAGCAGCGGCGCGGCCAGCACCGACCGGATCTGATAGGCGATGATGCTCTGGCTCGTTTGAAACCTCGGGTCTTCCTGGGCATTGGTGGTCAGGACCGGCTCGCGGCTGGCCAGAACCCGTCGGATGATCCCATAACTGACTTCGATCTGGGCGTCGTCCACTTCACCCTGGGCAAACTTGCGGGCGGCAGCCACGACAAAGTCATCCCCCTCCTGCAACATCAGGAAACCCCGCTCGGCGGCCACCAGGACAATGGCCCGGTCCAGGATCGATTCCAGCAGCTGGTCCAGGTCCAAGATCGACACGATCTCCTGCCCTACTTCATACAGGGAGATCAGCTCCGCCTGGCGGCGCTCCAGGTCATCTGCGCGCCGCCGCAGGTCGTCGAGCATCGCCGGCAGTTGGCCAAAAACCTGAAAGTCGCCGGCACGCAGCCGTTTCAGCGCCTCTTCCAGGGCATCAATCTGGGCATGCAGCAGGGTCATGCTCTACCTCCCAAAGGGCCACTCCCGGCTTATGTGGCCGGGACTTTCACCGCCTGACGCCCGGCCTGGCGGGCCGCAGCCATCACGCTGGCATGACCGGCCACCTCGCCGCGATCATTGACGCCCGGCGCCAGTACTGTGGCGACGAGATCTGCCTCCACGTACGCCAGGGCGTCGGTGAACATGCCCACGGTGTGGCGGGCTGTGCTGGCGTCTTCGTCGCCCATGGGGATGACCAGGACGATCCGGCGCCCTCTGAAGATCGCCTTATCCTCCTCCAGGAAAACCTTGGCATACCAGCGGTCGATGAAGAGCTTGAGCTGGGCGCTTGGCCCCCACCAATAGACCGGGGTGCCCAGGACCCACACCTGGCTGCGCCTCATCTTGTCGAACAACACTTCCATGTCATCCTGGTGGACACACTCGCCGCTGGCTTCACACGCGCCACAGCCGTCGCACGGCGCGATCTCACATTCACTCAGGATCACCTTCTCTACCGAGGCGCCGGCTTGCTCAGCCCCGCGCAGCACCTCATCCACCAGGGTCTCGGTGTTGCCTCTCCGGCGCGGACTGCCGGAAAAACCCAACACACGCGGTTGCTCTTTACTCTCCATCACCAACCTCCATCGCCAGACAATCGTCCGGCTGCCCTCGTGAGGCAACCGGACGACTGTCGGTCACCAGTTTCGGATGATCAATGGAATGTAGACCCGGTAGCTCTCGACTGTAAAGAGCCCCCAGGCGACCCCATCTCCGGTAGTAGTGGTAGTCAGGTAGGCGGTGGCGACGATAGTGGTTCCCCTCAGGGCTGGATCGGTACCCAGAGTAGCGGTAAAGACGATCCTCTCCTCCCCGCCGGCGGCAACGTCGCCCTGCCAGGTAATCGTGTCGCCTTCGATCTGGGCGCCATTCTGCACCACCCAGCCGCCAAAGGTCACGGCAGGCGGCACGGCCATGGACCACCCCATCGGCTCTGATACACCGAGAGGATTGCTGACGACGATCGTGTAGGTCACGACACTGCCCAGTGGGACGTCGACCTCCGGTGTGACCTGGATGTATAGCCCTGGCAGCCGGCGCACATCGTCGGGGATCTGGGGATGCATCATGTGGTTGCGGACGCGGATGCGCTGACCCGCGCCGTCCTCCGACACCATCCCGGCAACCGACAGCCGGTCGCCGACCTTCACGTCGTCCCACGTGCCGTTGTAGCCGTCGAGGAACAGGCGCACCGGGCCGCTGCCGTCGTCCAGCCAGGCGATGTTGCTGCCCTCCTTGGCCGTCACCGTCCCGGTCACTACCACCAGCCAGCCCTCATTGCTCTCGAGCGAGGCATCGTAGGTGGTCAGGGGCATCAGCAGCGAGCCGCCAAGGCTCAGGTTGGGGCTGTAGACGCAGCCGGGTTCCAGCACGTGCACCTGCTCGGTCTCAAAGAACTGGATCTCGGTGTCGCCCTGGTAGACGTCGACCGTCCCGACCACCCGGACGCAGTCGCCGCGATCAAAGGCCGGATCGACCGCGCCCGAGGCCGTCCCGGCCGGGGCAAAGACGGTGATGCCGCCGGTGTCGTCCTGGATGTACAGGACGTCAAAGAACTCGCCATAGCTGGCAGTCACCACGCCCTCTACCCACACCAGACGATCCAGGGTCTCCGGCGTGTCATCCAGCTCGGGGTCGTAACGGGCCTCGGCGACGGTCATCTTGTGCAGCGGCTCACCCAACAGCCACATCACCGCCTCCAGGTTAAACAGCTCGTTCTGCTTGCCATCGCCGGCGACGTAGGCAAAGATGTTGAACGGGTCGTTCGCGTCGCCGTAGAACAACAGCCGTCCGGGCTGGCCGGGAATGTCATAGCCGGCCCCGCCCGGGCAGGTACTCGCCCTCAGGATAGATGTAGGCGTCGGTGGCGATTGTCGGCGTCGGTGTTGTGGGTGCGGTTGGCCTCGCCATAGGTGCCATAGCCGGGGTCCATGTCGCCGAGAACCATGATAAAGCCGTCAGCGCCCAGATCCCCTGCGATCAGGCCTCCACCGTTGCGGTCGACCAGGGAGCGACCGACCAGGACTGGATCTGTAGCGACGTTCATGCCCACGCCGGTGGTGTTGCTGACGGGGAAGATGTGCCACAGAATGCCCCACGGGTAGCCGTTGTTGTCGTCGCCGTCCAGGACCTCGTCGTCGTTGAAGCGGATGGGAATTTCTGAGCCGGCCACCGGCTCGATGGCGGCGACCAGGGCATTCATCCGCGGCGCCAGGGTGTCGGCCCAGTCTACCTTGCCGGGATAGTCGGACATGCCGTTGAGCCACAGGCTGCCCCCGGCCGCCACAAAGTTGGCGATGGCCTGGGTCTCGTCGGTGGTCAGCGGATCGGGGCCGTAGGCGTTGAGGATAAGCAGCTTGACCGTCTCGGTGTTCAGGTCCGAGGCGGTAATCTCGTCCAGGTTGAACAGGACGTTGTAGCCGTGCAGGGTCATGTCGTTCACGAACTGGCTGATGCCGTGCGGATCGACGCCGATGTTGTTGTGGCCGGTGTCGATCAGGATCAAGCGGAATCTTTTCGTCGGTGACGCTCCAGGTACAGAGTCCGGCTAGTTGTCGTCCGGGTTGTCGCCGGCCGGCGCGCCCTGCAGAACAGCGGCGACGGTCACCGGGCCGGTCACGGCCGGCTGCCAGGAGATGGTGGCATAGCCATCCTCGCACGGCCCAACGGCGCACGGCCCGATTGTCACCGGCACGGTCCCGATGGCGACGCCGTTCGCCTCAAAGGTAACGGTCAGGGTCTGCGTCGTCTGCGCCGCGGTTGGTACACCCGCGCCGTGAGCAGGCTGGGGTTGTAGATGGTCGGGAGCGAGGGCTGGATGGTCAGGTCGGTGATGCGCACATCCTCGACGTCCGCTGTCCAGACAGGGGACGACACGATCCGGTCGCCGTCGGCCTGGACGACCAGGACAAAGTAGTAGTGAACGCCGGGCGCGATCGCCTGGTCAACGGTCCAGTCAAAACCGGTGGTGTTGGGCTGGATCTCGGCGACGACCTGGCCGTTGGCGGTGACGAGCTGGACGAGGGTCGTCGGCTCGCCGTCGGGGTCGTTGCCCCAGATGTGGAAGGCGATCTGCCCGGTGTTGGGGATCTCGGAGCCCATCCAGTAGCCGTTGGCCTTGAAGAACAGCTCATAGTTCGCTGTCTTCGGTGGCAAAGGTGCGGCGGGCGCGCAGGGCGTCCATCAGATCGTCGCTTGGTCAAGTCGGGCATGACGACGCCGGTGCGGTTGGGTCGTGATGTTGCCCCAGTCGATAGTTGTGGTTGTCGGTGTTGTTGGTCGCGCCTACCTGCCAGCCATAGTCCAGGGAGCGGATCCACTCGTCCCAGGAAAAGACGTAGGAGCTACCCCAGCCGTTGCCGACCTCCTCCAGCTCGGCGACCTCCTCGACCTCGGGGTGGTAGGCCCAGTCGTTGAAGTTGATCCAACCGGGGTGGTTGAACTGCAGCACGGTGCCGGCGCCGTCCAGGGCCTGGGTGCCGGTGATTGCCAGCCAGTGGTAAAAGCCTTCGACCGTGACGCCCTGCTCCAGGTTGGGAGTATAGTCGCAGTAAGTGCAGCCGGCGACCAGTGCGCGAGTGGCGTGGCGGACGGTGTTGTAGACGTTGGCGTGGCCCTCGGCGCCCTGGGTGTATTCGAAACCCGCGCAGGCCGACAAACGTGCCGTCGCTGGTGGCGGCCTCCGCCTGGTCCAGGATATCCTGCCACTCGGCGTCGCTCGATGGCGTACGAGTGGTCGGTGACGGCCAAGAAGTCCAGCCCGTTGGCGATGGCCGCTGGCAAAGGCCTGCTGCGGCGTGCCCGAGCCGTCGGAGTAGGAGGTGTGGTTGTGGATGTCGCCGTGATAGGCGAACATCTCCGGCTCGGCCTCGGTAGTGAAGGACCAGGTGCGCTGTCCTGCCGGCACCGCCAGCCCGGCCCAGTCGGTCACACCTGCGCCGACGGTGGCGGTGTAGCGGGCGGTGGGCAGCAACAGGCCGCTCGGGTTGAGGGTGACCATGTAATTAACCCCGTCGTAGGTGACGGCATCCCAGGCCACCAGGCCATAAGGGCCGGCCAGGGTGAAATTGGCCGCCACAACCGTTGCCGGGTTCATCTCCTCGCTGAAGATAACGATGATATTAGTGCTCAGGGACACATCAGTCGCATCGACGCCTGGATCACGGCTGGTGATCGACGGCGCCGTGGTGTCACGCGCACCTGCGTAAAAGCTCCACGCATAGTCGGTGGCCAGGGGGTTGCCGGACAGGTCCGTAATGCCGGTGGTCAACCGTGCGGTGTGCTGTTGGTAGGGGGCTAGATAGGTGCTCGGCGTAAAGACCGCTTGGCGCATGGCCGCGTTGTAGGTCACGGTGCCGGCCACAGGGTTGCCCGAGCTTGTCACTGTCACTAGGAACGTGGCACCGTTGACGGTGGTTGGATCGAGATTCTCACTGAACGTGGCATAGATCGGCTTGTGGGGGTTGACGTTAGTCTGCCCGTTCTGCGGGACCGTGGCGATGACGGTGGGCGGCGTAGTGTCGATCAGATACAGGTCGCTCTGCTGGCGTGGCATTACCTGCCAGCCCGAGTTGCATGGCAGGGAAGGGTCGTAATTGCTGCTCAGACCGACGACCTGCAGGTTGTCGCCGTTGGCGATGCCCGCCAGGCTGATGCCGGTGTCGGTGTCCACATAGACATAAGCCGCGCCGCTGCCATCGTTCAGGTTAAAGCTATTGGTCGACAAGCTCGATACAGTACCGGTGATCACCACCAGCCAGCCCTCACTCGCCTCGTTGATGTCGCCGGTATCGTAGGGCCTGGGGTCGGGGACAAGGGCTGTCCCGGTGACCTGTACGTTGCTGGGGGTGGGAGCAATCTGTAGCAGGCAGTTATACGATTCCAGGGGTCCGGTCACGATCACCGTTTCGCCCAGGCTCACGCCCACAAACGAGTCTGGATAGACATAGATACCGGCCGTGGCGTCCTGGATGGCCAGGCCGGCGTTGTAGCTGCCGGCAGCGACCGTCACAATACCTTCCACCGTCACCGTCGTGCCGACAGGCAGGCCGCGGGCCGCAGCGATGGTAATCACCTCCTCTGGCTCGGCCGCCACGCTCGGCATGCCGGTCAGGAGGAGCAGCGTTATCAGTAACCCCAGTCCCAGGGTGGTGCTCAGACCAAAGGCTGTTTTCCTAACCATTTCTTTCCTCCACGTTAAAGAAAGAAGGTGCCAGGCGCACATCTGCCTGGCACCTTCCTCGATAAAACTACTGGTTGCGCGAAACCAGGGGCAGGTAAACCCCATACTTGATAACCCACGGCGGCGACGGGTCGGGCACGTAGAACGAGGTGTGGATGCCGTCGTCGACAAGCACGCTATTAGCCAGGGGGGTGACCCCAAGCGGCAGGCCTGCCAGACCGTCGATCACCTGGGCGACAAACTGGAGCTCGACCTGCCCTCCGCCCGGGACCGCGCCGGTCCAGGTCAGGGTGCCCGGAGGCGCCTGGCTAAAGTCACCGGCGTCGTAGACGGTATAGTAGCCGGGCAGGCTGTCAATGGCAGTAGCCGTGACGTCCAGGGCGCCGGTGTTGATCAGGGTGATCGTGTAAGTAACCAGGTCGCCAGCCCGCACCTGCTGACCGGCAGGGTCCGAGACCTTGGTCGAGGTAGTCAGGTCGGCCCCAGGAACGCTGACGTCAGCGGGACCGCGGGGCAGTATTTCGCGGCGCACCACGGTGCTATAGTCATAGCCGCGGGTTACCCCTGTCACGGACACATAGTCACCCACCAGCAGCGTCGAAAAGTCGATATAGTTGGGATCGCCTATCTGGCCCAAGTTGTAGTAGCGGTAGACCCACACCATGCCCGAGCCATCGTCCACCTGAAGCTGGTAACTGGACGGCTTGTCGATGATGGTGCCGGCGATCCGCACCAACTCACCTTCCACGCTCTCGTCCACCGCGCCGGTGTCGATCGCGAGGGGAACGACAGGAGTAGTGGGGCCGAGGTCGACCACGTCGGCCGCAAGTGCGGGCACGAGCTCGGCCTCGGTCCGGTACTCGGCCATTGTTCCGAGCACCCGCACCTTGTTACCACGGGCGACTGGGTCCAGCTCGGTAGCGCGGTAGACGAGCACTCCGCCGCTGTCGTCCTCCATATACAGCTTGCGATTGGGCAGCGTTGACTCTTTGAAAACGCCCGGCTCCACCGTGACCGTCCCTTCGACCAGGACCAGTTCGTCGATGGGTCTCAGCCGTGCTTCGGCGATAGGCAGCAAGCGGTAAACCATCACCGTGGCCTCGGCCTCGTTGTTGGTCTCCAGCCAATCCGGCGGGGTGACCTCAATGGTCGCAACGTCGACGTAAGGACCGGAGCGGGTGATAACGTCGGTAGCCGATACGACAACCTGGAAGCTGAGGCTGCTGCCCGGGTTGATGGGGTTGGTCAGGTGCCAGGTCGGAGGATTGGTGGTGGTGGGCGGAACAGGGGCCGTATCGCTCACGTACGCAAAGCCGGGCGGCAGCAGGTCGGTGACCACAACTTCGACGGTGCTGGTCAAGTTGGAGAGGTTGTTGATGGTGATGGTGTCGGTGACCACCGCACCCAACCCGTCCTCGACGATGACCTCGGCCGGAGCGGCGGTCTTCTGGACTTCCACGTCATAGATGATCACGGTCATCACCCCGGCCTGATCCAGCTCAAAGGGCTCCACGCCCGGCACATAGCCGTCCAGGTCGCCGTAGGCCCAGCCAGCATTCGGATTGCCGGGTCCCCAGTTGCCGTCAAAACGCACGGCGTAGGAATAGACCCCGCTGGCGGTGGGGGTGATGACCCCCATGAATTCGTCGTCGGCTTCACCGTTGACGTCGATGAAGTAAGCCATCGCGAACCAGGTCCAGTCGGCAGGCGTGGCGCTTTGGCCGTAGCCCACCTCGGCGTGGATGCCGCGCCCCTCGCCGAGTCCGTTGGTGACGTTGTAGATGTTGAGGCGGCCATAGATCGGGTCGGTCGGGTGGAAGGCGTTGGCCTGCAGCGTGGATGGCCACTGGAGGATGGCCCAGCCGACGATCACGTCCCGAAAGTCGTTCAGCGTTTCGGCGCCGGTCACAGTGACGCTGCGGTTGCCCTCAGACCCCGGCGCCTGGAGCCAGTCCCACCGATCACCGCCGCTCTTGACCACATACTTGTATCCGTAGCTATTACCGATCGTCAGGCTGGGCACGGTGGCGGTAAAGACCTCGCCGGCTGCGTCGCCCGTCATCGGCGTGGCGCTGGTGTTCCAACCGTTAAAGTCGCCGGCGAGATAGAGCTGGTCGCCGGAGCGGACCACGTCCTCGAGGTCGTGGTACACAAAAGTGACGTCAGCCGTCAGAGACGCGACGGTGAAGGCCCACACATAGTCGGCGGCCATGTTGTCGGGCGGGTCGTCGGTGTCCAGGTCTGTGACCTGTGAGGCATAGATGGTGATGGTACAGATCTCGTCGTTAGTAAAATCGACAGCCGGGTCCAAAGTGAAAACAGTATCGCCGCCGGACACGGTGGCCGAGTGATCGCCGCTGATCGAGCAATTGATGTTGAACCAGGTGCTCGTCACTGCCACCGGCTCAGTGAAGGTGATGGAGATGCTGGCATCGATCGCCACACCGGTCGCGCCGTCCGCAGGATCGGTACTGGCAACCGCCGGCGCCATGTCACCGGACGTTCCGGTAATCGATATGTCGTCCATGCCCACCCATTCGTCGCTGCCAGTGGCGTTGGTGGTCATGACGCGGATCTGGACCACTGGCTGGTTGTCAGCCGCAGCCGGTAGAGTCACGGTGATCGGCGTCACCAGGTCCGCCAGGTCGGGGCCAGTGGTCGCGTCCGCCACGTAGCCATCGGGCAGGTTGGTAAAGTCCCCGGTGTTGCCGACCCGATAGTGAAGCGCCACCTGCTGCACAGAATTGTCGGCCGAGCCGTCGATGTCGCGCAGGTTGTAGGAGACGACGATGTTGCTATAGCCGGTGGTGTCCACCGTGACGAGCAGAAAAGGTGCATCGGCGGTGCCCGAGCCCTGCAGAGCCACGACCGGGTCTGCGATCTCGAACTCGGTCACGCCTCCGGTGGTGAAGGTGTTGGGGTCGGTCCGGTTGGCATTCACGTCCTCTGGCGTATTGGTGCCATCCATGAGCAACGTCTGGGGATCGGTGTTGATCAAGGTCGTAAGGTCATCGCCTCGGTAGCCGATTATGCCCGGAACGCCTGACCAGACGTCGGTCGTGGTGATGAGATTGGTGTTAGTCCAATTCTGGCTGAAGGGCAGGGTCTGGGGGATGGAGTTCTCCGGCGCCCACCGCTGGGCCAATCGGGCCTGATCCGGCTGCATTGCGCTGGCGCGCGGTGAGACTAGGACCAGCATGCCAAGCAGCAGCAACCCGGCGAAGGCTACAGTCATGCCTATCGTAGCAACGTACCGCTGTTTCGGAACCATCACATTTCCTCCTGGATGCGTTTTGTCTGATCAAAAAGACCGCCCGGGGAGATTATCTGCCTTCCCGTGGACCTCTCGACTTGCTTTTTGCCTATATCGGCTGCTCTCTTGAACTCTGAAGCCGGTCTGGTATTCGTTTTTCTCTGCAAAAACCCAGGGCTATCTGCCGTCGATGCCTTATGAGTATAACACAAGGCCAGGCAAGGTGTCAAACCTCAAATGACCTTACCGTCTTCTCCAAATAAAGCAAGGGTCTAGTTGTGACCAGACCCCTGCTTGCTCCAGAAACCACGACTATTCGCCCTTGGCGATGACCGGCAGGTAGTACCAGTAGCCGCCGGCGGTGAAAAAGCCCCAGGCATACTCCCGCTGCAGGGCAATCCCCTCGTTATCGGCGCCCAGTCCTTTCAGGCCGGTCTTGAGCGTCACCACATAGACGGCTCCCTCCTCGAGCGGCACCGTCGGCGTCAGCAGGATCGTCGTCGCCGTCATCTCGGTGTGGTAAAAGAAGCCGATCTCCAGCTCCGGCGCCGCTGACCCGCCACTGACCATCACATTGTCCGGGGTGATTGTCGCCGGGTCCAGGTAGCGGCTGAGCGTGACGCTGATCGTCGCCGCCGGATCCACGCCGAATTCACTGCTGGCCGGCCGGTGGGTTATGACCAGCGGATCGCGCCAGTAGTAGACCGTGTCGGCCAGGAGCTGCTGGCCGTCGGTGCCATAGTTGACCGTCGCATGGCGGTTTTCCAGGCCGACGATCGGCCCCCACCACTCGTTGACGTCCCAGTTGCCGCGCGTGTACTTGTACTGGATCGGCAGTCCGTCAGGCAGGGTGATGACTCGCGTCCAGGTGACGTCGCCGGTCCTTGGTCCAGGGCGACCGTCTGCGGGTTGCACCAGGCACACAGCTCCCCCGCGTCGCCTACCACATAGACCGTCGCGTCGGCCGGCGTATAGTCGGGCACCACCGCCTGGAAGGTGACGGCCACCATCTTGGGCTGGGCCATGGCCTCGACCTGGTTGGAGTAGCCGGAGCGGTTAAAGCTGGTGTCCACTGCCTGCACCACATAGTAGTAGGTCTGGCCGCTGGTCACGGCCGCGTCGGTGTAGGCCGTCGTCGGCGCCAGCACCCGCGCGATCCTGGTTCCCACCGTGCCGCTCACCTCGGAGCGATAAAGGTCATAGGCATATAGCGTCGGATCGCCTTCCACCGGGTCCCAGGCCAGGGCGATCCAGCCGGCCGTCCAGTCGGTCACGCGCAGATTGAGCGGCGTGGCCGGCGGCATGGTGTCCCCTGACGGCAGGACGGTCAGCACGCCGGGCTGGCCGCCGGCGGTGAGGGCGTAGCTCCAATCCCGGCCCTGCGTCGTGCTAAAGCGGGCCACATATTGGAACGTGCCGGTCGTCTCCGGAGTGAGGCTGGCCGCGTACTGATCGTTGCTGCCTATGTCGCCCACATACTCTGCCGCGATCCACGTCTCCCAGGTGCTGGGTACCGTGCCGCTGATGCCATAGCCCAGCTCGGCCATCACGCCTTGCCCCTGGCCGGGCGCATTGGTCACGCCGTCGATCCACACCTGGGCCGAGATCGGCTGGGTGGGGGTGATTCCGATGGTGTGGACGATGGCCGGCGGCTCCAGGTTGCCGGCCCAGCCGATCGCCTTGTGCGGCATCGCCGCGGCCTCGCCCGAGCGGGCGCTCTCATTGCCCGCCGCGTCGAGGGCCGTGACCACATAGTAGTACCAGGTGCCGTTGGTCACCGTCGTGTCGTCGTAGGTCGTTCCTGCCAGGCCCGACGCGATCAGGGTATAGCCGCCGCCGGTTACGTAGCTGCGGTACAGGTTGTAGCTGGCAGCGCCAGCTACGGCATCCCAGGAGAGCTGCACCACGCTGTCGCCCTCCACCGCAGCCAGGTTGACCGGGGCATCGGGCGGGATCAGGTCCTGGCCGGCGTTCACCGTCAAGACCGCCCCCCACATGGGCGCCACCGTCACAGCGATCTGGCCGCCGCTGACGGTATAACTGCCGCCGTTCAGCCCGTCGGTCAGGGTCGTGCCTTCGGGCAGGTAGCCGCTCACGTCCACTGCCACAAACTGGCTGACGCCATTAGCCGTGGTGTTGCGGTTGACGATCACTACGGCCGCGTCGGTGCCCAGCTTGCGGCCGTAGGCATATACCTGGCTGGCGTCGTCGGCCAGCAGCGTGTCGAACGAGCCGGTGCGCAACGCCGGGTGGGCGTTGCGGATCGCCGTCAGCGTGGTATAGTGGAGCGCGCATGCCCGTATCCTGTTGCCGCCAGGCCGGCAGGTCGCTGTAGCCGGGCTCGTCGGGCCAGGGGTAGGGCTGGCGGTTGTACGGGTCGCTGTAATAGACGCCGCCGGGGTTGTCGTCGCTGGCCTGGCCAAAGCCGATCAGGCCCACCTCGTCGCCGTAGTAGATGGTCGGCGCGCCGGGCATGGTCATCTGGATGATGGCCAGCACCTTCTGGCGGGCCTTGCCGTCGCTATAGTCGGCATCGGTCGGGTCGCCGTCCTGGTCGAGCGGGATCAGCACCCGGTTGGTGTCGTGGCTGTCCACCAGGTTCATGAGTGGCGTACCACGCCTCGGTCGGATAGTCCTCCTCGATGCTGTGCATCAGGCTGTCGAACTGGCTGACGGTCAGGGCCGGGATGACGCTGTTGGTGTCCTGCCAGTCGGTCTCGCGCAGCAGCGCCGATCAGCGCATTGCGGAAGCGATAGTTCATGGCGCTGTCCAGCTGGTCGCCCAGGATAAAGCGGCTGGCGTCGCCCCACTCTTCGGCGATCGTGATCGCGTCCGGGTTGGCGTCGCGGATGTAGGGCCGCCAGTCCTGCCAGAAGGTCGCGCTCACGTCGCCGGCCACGTCCAGCCGCCAGCCGTCGGCGCCCTGGCTCCAGCCAATAGGCGCCGATGGCCGGGCTGTCGCGGTACAGGTAGTCGCGCACGCCCGCGCCGTCGTCGGTGGTGTTCAGCTTGGGCAGCGAGTCAAAGCCCCACCACGCCTGGTAGTTGGTGTCGCCGGCGCAGGCGCCGGTGCCGGCGGGCTGGCCGGGCGTAAAGTAGTACCAACTGCGGTAGGGGCTGTTCACGTCCTCGCAGGCGCCCACCTCGGAATAGCGCCCGTAGCGGTCAAAGTAGCGGCTGTCGCTGGAGGTGTGGTTAAAGACGCCGTCCAGCACCAGGTGCATGTCCCGCGCCTCCAGCTCGGCGACCAGCGCCTGGAAGGTCGCCAGGTCGCCAAAGTTGTCGTCGATGACCTCATAGTTGGTCGTGTCGTACTTGTGGTTGGAGGGCGATTCAAAGATGGGGTTGAGATAGAGTGTCGTGACGCCCAGGTCTTGAAGGTAATCCAGCTTGTCGATGATGCCCTGCAGGTCGCCGCCGTAGAACAGCTTGCTGTACGACCCCTCCCACGGTCCGGCTACGCGCGGATCGGGCACGATCCAGTTCCACTGCGGCGCGTTGAGCACGCCGGGGTCTTCGTCGTAGAAGAAGGTGCCGCTGATCGGGTCGTTGGCCGATCACCCCGTTGCGAAAGCGGTCGGGGAAGATCTGGTAGACGACCGCGTTCTTGAACCAGTCGGGCGTGTCGAAAGCCGGATCGTAGACGTCGATCTGCCACGAATAGTCGGGCGAATCGTCGTACGTCTGGCCCAGTCCGCCGTCAAAAAGGTCATCGTCCTCGTAATAGTCGGTGTCGCTGCCGTCGGTCACGAGAAAGCGGTAGTAGAGAATCGTGTCAGTAATCCGGCGCGGTCAGCTCCACCTGCCAGATGGCATAGTCGAACGGATCGCCGGGGATGCGTCGCCACCTGGGTCATCGGATAGAAGGTCTGTGCACTCTGCGCAGTATCCCACACGCGGACCTTGACGTCGGTTACGTCGCCGGCGTAGGTGCGGAAGCGGAGTGTGACCGGCGTCGCCTGTGGCACGGCGCCAAACGGCGCCCGGTACATGTCGCTTCGTGAGTCGTGCTCCAGTCCATCCCACCACACATTGTCATCGTAGCCGGGCGGCGTCGGCTCATAATTCTTGAGCTGATAGTAGGTCGAGTTGGCGAGCACGGCCTGCGTTCCCCAGTCGGTGGCGTTCCAGTCGTCGGCCGGGTCGTTGATCGTGTCCTGGGCATTGTCGCCACCCCCGCCGCCGGTGTCCCACACCTCCACCCACACCCACGCCGGGTTGCCCAGGTCTGCCTTGGCCACCTGCCACTCGATGACAGACGGTGCGCCGGCGCCGATGGCCCCGGCCGCCACATGCCCGACGTTGCCCCAATCCCAGGCCGAGCCGGTCCAGTGCACGATCTGCGTATCCCCCGGGTCGTAGGGCGCCGCATCCACCCAGGTGTAGATGCCATACTGGGGCTTGTGCGGGTCGTTCACCACCACGTTCCGCGTCCAGGCGTCGCTCGTGGCGCCGTTGGCGTCGTTGGTCGTGTCGACATACAGGACATACTTGCCCCAGTTAGTCGCGCCGATATCGGCGTTGATCGTGTAGGCAAAGTAGAGGTTGTTGATATCCTCGGCGACGTACAGGTCGAGCAGGTCCATGTTGGCGTTGCCGTTGCCGTCGCCAGACGAGTCGCTGGCAATCGGCGCCCCGTACACCGCGTCGATCTGGCCGTCGATCAGCGGCGCCCCGAACTGGGTCGAGTTGGCGAGCACGGCCTGCGTTCCCCAGTCGGTAGCGTTCCAATCGTCGGCCGGGTTGTTGATCGTGTCCTGGGCATTGTCACCGCCTCCGCCGCCGGTGTCCCACACCTCCACCCACAGCGTGTCGGGGCTGCCCAGGTCTGCCTTGGTCACCTGCCACTCGATCACAGACGGCGTGCCGGCGCCGATGGCCCCGCCGCGACCTGCTGGACGTTGCCCCAATCCCAAGCCGAGCCGGTCCAGTGCACGATCTGCGTGTCGCGCCGGATCGTAGGGCGCCGCATCCACCCAGGTATAGATACCATACTCGGGCTTGTGCGGGTCGTTCACGACCACATTCCGCGTCCAGGCGTCGTTCGTGGCGCCGTTGGCGTCGTTGGTCGTGTCGACGTAGATGATGTACTTGCCCCAGTTGGTCGCGGCAATATCGGCATTGATCGTATAGGCGAAATAGAAGCTGGTGGCATCCTGGGCCGCATACAGCTCCAGGAGGTCCATGTTGGCATTGCCGTTGCCGTCGCCGGACGGATCGCTGGCAATTGGCGGGCCATAGGCCGCGTCGATCACACCGTCGACGATGATGCCGGCCTGGGGCACGGTGGGCACGAGTCGCCGCCAGGAGCGGGTCGGCCGGGCGGGCCACCACGGGGACGCTGCCGGGCTGACCAGCAGGCTCAGCAGCACGGCGAGAACACAACCCTGACGCAAAAGAGATGGCTTCATTGCTTCCTCCTCGTATGGGATTGTCCAATTGCAGCAGTGCTATCGGTTCTATGGGCGTGGACAAAGTCATTATAAGCCCGACCCTGCCTGTTGTCAAGAGCTGGTTCTTTCAGAAACCCGGTTTCTTGGAGAAACCGGGTTTCTGGGTATACTTACAGCATGAGCCGATCGCTGGTCATCGTCGAGTCGCCGGCCAAGGCCAAAACGCTGTCCGGCATCCTGGGGCCGGGCTACCAGGTGGTGGCCTCCCTGGGCCACGTCCGCGACCTGCCGGCCAAGGATCTGGGCGTTGACCTGGACGCACGGCTTTCAGCCCTCACTATGTGACCGCTCCCGGCAAGCTCAAGACGATCCAGCGCCTGCGCCAGGCAGCCCAGGGCGCGGCCACCATCTACCTGGCCACCGACCCCGACCGCGAGGGAGAGGCGATCGCCTGGCACGTGCTCCAGGTGCTCAAGCTGCCCCAAGGCACGCCGGTCCACCGCGTCGCCTTTCACGCCATCACCCCGGCAGCGGTCCAGGCCGCCATGGGCCAGCCCGGCCCGCTTGACGAGCACCTGGTCGAGGCCCAGCAGACGCGGCGCATCCTCGACCGGTTGGTCGGCTACAAGGTCAGCCCGCTGCTGTGGCGGCGGGTCAAGGGCGGCCGTGCCGGCCCACGCAAAAGGGGCAGCGGTCTGTCGGCGGGCCGGGTGCAGACGGCTGCCCTGCGCCTGGTGGTCGACCGCGAGCGCGAGATCGAGGCCTTTGTTCCCGAGGAGTACTGGACGCTGCAGGCGCGCCTGGCGCAGCAGGTCGAGAATGCGGCTGCCGTTCACCGCCGAGCTGTGGCGGATCGGCAGGGACAAGCCGGACCTGAAGACGCAGGCCGACGTCCAGCGGATCGTGGACGATCTGGCGCCGGGCGGCGACCTGAAGGCAGCGCTGTGGTGGGTGGAGAGCAGCGAGACGCTGCGCAAGAACCGCCGGCCTGACCCACCCTTTACCACCAGCACCATGCAGCAGGCGGCGGCGCGCTCGCTGCGCTTTCCGCCCGGCCTGACGATGAAGCTGGCCCAGCAGTTGTACGAGGGGGTGCCGCTGGGCGAGGCGGGCACGGTCGGGCTGATCACCTACATGCGCACCGACTCGACCGCCGTCGCCCCCGAAGCCCAGGCCGCGGCGCGGGAGGTGATCGAGCGTTTCTGGGGCGCCGACTACCTGCCGGCCAGGCCGCCGGTGTACCACACCAAGGTCAAGTCGGCGCAGGAAGCCCACGAGGCGATCCGGCCCACCGATCCGCAGCGCACGCCCAAGGTGGTGCGGCTCCTTCCTCGACGACAAGCAGGCGGCGCTGTACGAGCTGATCTGGCGGCGGTTCATCGCCAGCCAGATGGCCGACGCCCTGTACGACGTGACCACCGCCCTGATCCCCACCGCCCACGGCGAGTCGGGCCAACCGCCTGCCCTACCTGTTCCGCGCCGTCGGCCGGCTGCTGGTCTTTGACGGCTTCCTGAAGGTCTACGAGGAAGGCCGGGACCCCGGTGAGGAGGAATCCGAAGACGGCGGCCCGTTGCCCGCCTCTACATCCTGGCGAGCCGCTCGACCTGCTGGAGCTGATCCCCAAGCAGCACTGGACCCAGCCGCCGCCGCGCTACACCGAGGCGTCGCTGATCAAAGAGCTGGAAAAGCGGGGCATCGGCCGGCCGTCGACCTTTGCCGGGATGGTCGACCTGATCCAGGACCGGGGCTACGTGGCCAAGGAGCAGCGCTTCCTCAAGCCAACGCCGCTGGGCTTTGCCGTATGCGACCTGCTGGTCGGCTTTTTTCCCGACCTGTTCGACTATGGCTTCACTGCCCAGATGGAGGACACGCTGGACGAGATCGCCGGCGGCCGCGCCGAGCGGCTGGCGACGCTGGAAGCGTTCTGGGCCGGGCTAGAGCCGGCCCTGCTTAAGGCTGGGGCCGAGATGCCAAAGGTCCAGGTTGAGACACCGCCGGCGCCGGCCAGGCGGGCCGGCAAACAGGGCAAGGCGGCTACGCCGACGGGCAAAACCTGCCCACAATGCGGCGGCGCGCTGGTCCAACGCAAGGGCAAGTATGGGCCTTTTGTAGGCTGCTCCAACTATCCCACCTGTCGCTACGTAGAAAAGACAACAAGCCGACCACGCTCATAGGCCCAGCGCTTTTTCTACCGTCCGGGGTGGATGGTACTGGACGGTCCCGATCTCTTCTGCCGAGAACCAGCGGGGCATCTTTTGCCCATAGCGGTGCTGTGCCTCAGCCGCCAGCTCGCCGCCGGCGACAGCTCCGGAGAAGGTGATGGTGATGCTGTGCCAGGGTCTGTCGGGCAGGATCACCTCGCTGACGTCCAGCAGACCGGTGATCCGCGCCTCCAGGCCGGTCTCCTCGGCGAACTCGCGGAGTTGCGGCCTGGTGCAGGCTCTCGCCAAAGGTCACACTACCGCCGGGGATATTCCACTGGACCGAGCCCGCGTCCGTCTTGTAGTGGGGCACCAGGAGGATCTTGCCGTCGCTCACGACGGCCAGGCAGGCGCGGATACGAATTGCGTCACCCATAGGCTGTTGTCAGCCCAGCACTACAGTGATATAGTAGTACACCACCGGCGCCACAAACAGCAGGCTGTCGATCCGGTCGAACATGCCGCCGTGGCCGGGGATCAGGTCGCTGAAATCCTTGACCTTCATCTGCCGCTTGACCATCGACTTGGCCAGGTCGCCAAAGGGCGCCACGGTGGCGACCAGCGCCCCCAACGCCAGCCCGTGGAGCCAGGGCAGATCGACCAGCCAGTGGCCGAGCAGGATCGTCGCGACCAGGCCGCCGATCCAGCCGCCGACCGTGCCCTCCCACGTCTTTTTGGGGCTGAGGTAAGGGCTGGAGGGGTGCCGGCCGATAGCCTTGCCGACAAAATAGGCTGCGCTGTCGTTGATCCAGGTGACCAGGAAGGTGAGCGCCAGCCAGCGCGTGCCGATGCCCAGGCCAAATGGGGCTGACAGGTCGCGGATCAGGACAAAGTGGCTGCCCAGGAAGCCAAGCCACAGGGCCGCGCCGAGGGTCAGTGCCCAGCTCTGGGTGGGCTGGCCTTCGGGCGGGCGCAGGAGCTGCCCGATGAGAGTGCCGATGATCGAGGCGGCCAGCACCAGGCCAAAGAGTGGCCAGCCCGGGAAGCGAGCCGCCGCCATCAGGGCAGCGATGACCACAGCCGTGGCCGGCAGAGAAGGACGGTAGCCGGCCTCTGCCATCAGGTGGAACAGCTCGTAGGCAGATCGTACCGTTACGACCAGGATTCCGGCAGCCAGCACCCACCCCCCGGCGTAGGTCAACGCCGCGACCATGGGGATCAGCACTGACGCGCTCAGGACTCGCGTGCGTAGCATGGGATAGGGTTAGCCGGTGCCCTGCCCGGTCAGATCGCAGGGCGCAGCATAGTCATCTTTGATCCCGCCAAAGCGGCGGTCGCGCTGGCCATAGGCGACCAGGGCCTGGCACAGCTCGTCCCGGCCAAAGTCGGGCCAGAAAGTGGGGGTCACATAGTACTCTGCATACGCCGACTGCCACAGCATAAAGCCGCTGGTGCGCATCTCGCCGCTGGTGCGGATGATCAGGTCGGGGTCGGGCTGGCCGGCAGTGTACATGTAGCGGGACAGCAGCGCTTCGTCTACCTGATCGGCAGGGATGCCATCGCGGATGATTTGCTGCACCGCCTGCACGATCTCGTCCCGGCCGCCATAGTCAAAGGCGACGTTGAACACGATGCGGGTGTTGTTCTTGGTCAGCTCGACCGCATCACGGACCTGCTTCTGCAGCCGCACGGGCAGCCGGTCCACGTGGCCCAAGTGGCGCACTTGCACCCCTTCCTTGTGCAGCTCTCTCACCTCCCGCCGGATCATCTCCTGCAGGATGCGCAGCAGGCCCTTGACCTCGGCCTCTGGGCGCCGCCAGTTCTCGGTGGAAAAAGCCCAGACGGTGAGGATCTCAACGCCGAACTCGGCGCACGCTCTCAGAACGGGCCGCAGGTTCTCTGTCCCAGCCCGGTGACCGGCCAGTCGCGGCAGCCCTCGTGCCTTGGCCCAGCGGCCATTGCCGTCCATGATAATCGCCACATGGCGCGGCACCTGGTCCAGTTTTACCATCTCAGAAGATGTCATCGGCTTCCCTTCAAGCGCACTGCCGTGCGCCCTCCTGCATGGCTGAAAACAAAAGGGGTTGAGACATGCCGCAACGGTCTGCTCAACCCCCTGCTCGGATCCTCAGCCGGCACGGCCAGCCGGCTAGACCTCCATGACTTCCTCTTCTTTGCGCTGGCCGATCGCGTCGATCTTGTCGACGAACTCGTCGGTGAGCTTCTGGATCTCCTCTTTGCCCTCGAAAAAGTCGTCTTCGGAGATCATCTTTTCCTTCTCAAAGTCCTTGAGATCGTTGAGCGCATCACGGCGCAGATTGCGCACGGAAACACGCGCCTCTTCCACCCGCCTGGATACCAGCTTGACCAGATCTCGGCGCCGCTCTTCCGTCAGGCGCGGGATATTCAGGCGGATCAGTTTGCCGTCGTTCGATGGGGTCAGGCCCAGGTCTGACTTTAGAATGGCCCGTTCGATGGCTGCCAGCGCGGATGGATCCCAGGGCCGGATCACCAACAGGCGAGGTTCTGGCACGGCAATGCTGGCCATCTGGTTGAGCGGTGTCAGCGTGCCGTAATACTCCACCGGCAGCCGTTCGACCAGCGCCGGCGACGCCCGGCCGGTGCGCAAGCTCAGCAGGTCATCCTGCAGCGCCTCTATCGTTTTTTTCATGTGCTCCCGTACTTCTGCCAATACCTCGTCTATCATGCCCTCTCCTTGCTCATCTGCCACCCTAAGCGAAGCGTGTCATTTGCCTGTCCTGCGGAGCACCGCTTCCTTGGCGGCAGCCCGACGGGCCGGGGACACGCAGGGCCGCTGGCTCTAGCTCAATGACTGATGATGGTGCCGACTGGCTGGCCTGTGATCGCCTTGATCAACGCGCCAGGCTGCCACAGATCCAGCACGATAATGGGCAGATGGTTGTCCATGCACAACGAGATGGCGGTCGAATCGAGCACACCCACGCGCATATTCAAGGCGTCGATGTAGGTCAGATGGTCGAAGCGCTGTGCATTGGGGTTCACCAGCGGGTCTTCAGCGTACACACCGTCGACTTTGGTCGCCTTGATGACCAGGTCGGCGTCGATCTCCATGGCCCGCAAGGCAGCCGCCGTGTCGGTCGTAAAGTAGGGATTGCCTGTCCCCGCAGCCAGGATCACCACCCGGCCCTTTTCCAGATGGCGGATGGCCCGCAGGCGGATGTAGGGTTCGGCCACTGCCCGCATCTCGATGGCGGTCTGGACGCGGCTTGGCACACCGATCCGTTCCAGGGCATCGGCCAGGGCCAGGGCATTGATGACCGTGGCCAGCATCCCCATGTGATCGGCAGTGGCGCGGTCCATGCCATGTTCCAGGCCGATCTCCCCTCGCCAGATATTGCCCGCGCCGATTACGATGGCGATCTCGATGTCGTAATCCTTGATCTCCTTGATCATGGTCGCGACCTCGGTCGCCATGGTCCGGATCGATGCCAAACCCTGCCGCACCGGCCAGAGCCTCTCCACCCAACTTGAGTAGGACACGCCTATAGCTGACCGCCACCACCACCTCCGTCAAAACGCCCTATGGGCGGCTGGCTGCCTGCCCTGGCCGGGCGCGGCCCGGCCAGGGATTAGCCACCGACTTCAAAGCGGACAAAGCGCCGCACGACGAGGTTCTCGCCCAACAGCGCATTCGTTTGTTGGACCAGCTCGCTGATCGTGATCGACGGATTCCTTGATGAATGGCTGCTCGAAGCAGGCAGTTCTCTTCGTAGAACTTGGCCAACTTGCCCTCGACGATCTGCTCGACACTGCTCCGGCTTGCCGAGTACTGCACCTCGGCTCGGCCCTCTCTTCGTCGAGCACCTCCGCCGGCACGCTCTCCTTTGTCAGGTACAGCGGCTTGGCGGCGACAACCTGCATCGCCAGATCGTGGGCCAGCTCCTGGAACTGATCTGTGCGGGCGACGAAATCGGTTTCGCAGTTCAGCTCGACCAAAGCCGCCACCTTGCTGCCGGCGTGGATGTAGGATCCGATCAGCCCTTCCCTGGCTTCGCGGTCGGCGCGCTTGGCAGCAGCGGCCATCCCCTTCTCGCGGAGATAGGCCACCGACTGACTCTAGATCACCGTCGTGCATGATCCAGAGCCTGCTTGCAATCCAGGACGCCGGCCCCGGTCGCCTCGCGGAGTTCTTTGACCATCTGTGCTGTAATGGTTGCCACGTCTGTTGTCCTTCCCTAGTCTATCCTGAACCTGGTATCCGTCCTGCCTACGGACAGGGATTACTTCTCGTCCTCGTCCTCGTCCTCGTCCTCGTCGTCCTCGAGCTCTTCTTCTTCGTCTAGCTCGTCCTCGAACTCAACCGCACCTGCGCGCAGCTTGGCCAGTGTCGCTGCCCCCAGATACTTTTCGTCCTCGGCTTCCCCTTCGTCGACCTGCAACGCCTGGCGGATCTGCAGCCCTTCGTTCACCGCGTCGGCCAGGTATTCGACGATCAGCTTGATGGCACGGATGGCATCGTCGTTGGACGGGATGACGAAATCGATCGGATCGGGATCGCAGTTGGTGTCCACCATGGCCATGATGGGGATGCTGAGGATGTTGCACTCTTTGACGGCAATGCCCTCGCGGCGCACATCCACGATCACCACCAGGTTGGGCAGCCGGGTCATCTTCTTCAGACCCGCCCAATCGTCGATTCAGCTTCTCGATCAGCTGCTCCAGCTTGAGGGCCTCCTTTTTGGGCAAGCGCTCCAAGTCGCCGGTCTCATGGCGCTGCTCCAGCTCCATCAGGTAAGCCAGCCGCTGCCGGATCGTCTGCCAGTTGGTCAGGGTGCCGCCCAGCCAGCGCTGGTCGATGTAGGGCATGTTGCAGTTCTCGGCCGCCTGGACGATGCTCTCCTGGGCCTGCTTCTTGGTGCCGACAAAGAGGATCGTGCCACCGCCGGCGACCGCTGTCGCGCACCAGGTTGTAGGCCTGTTCCAGCCTGACGATCGTCTGCTGAAGATCGATGATGTGGATGCCGTTCCGCTCGGTGAAAATGAACGGCTTCATCTTGGGGTTCCATCGCCGTGTGCGATGACCAAAGTGCACTCCTGCCTCCAGGAGTGCCTTCATGCTGACATTTGCCACTGTTGCCTCCTACTTTGTTTTTGCCTCCACCCCCTTCGTCCCGGTTGGGAACCGGCGTCTGGCTTACGCCGGCACAACCCAGCCCAGTCTGAGGGTGTGTGAGTTAGTTGCGAGCGGCAAGTATAGCATAGAGACAGGCAATAGGCAAATGTCTGTTACGCCTTCGACGCCACCTCCTGCCCGTATTTCAGCAGCGCCTTGAGCCCTTGCTCGGTAGGCGCCTCGGCATAGACGCGCAGCACCGGCTCGGTGCCGGAGGGGCGGATGAGCAGCCAGCTTTCATCTTCGAGGCGGTATTTGACGCCGTCCAGCGTATCCACCGCCCGCATGGCCACGCCGCCGATCTTGGTCGGGGCATCGCCGGTCAGGCGGGCCACCATCTCCTGCTTGGACACAGGGTATCGCAGGCGCAGGTCGGTGCGGGCATAGCAGGCCGGGCCGGCAACCTGCTGGATGTCGGCGACCAGCTCGTGAAGCGGGCAGCCCGCATCGGCGATGATCTCCAGCAGGAGCAGGCCCATCAGGACGCCATCGCCCTCGGGGATGTGGCCCTGGATGCTGAGCCCGCCTGACTCTTCTCCGCCGATGAGCACCTCGCCCTGGAGCATATAGTCGGCGATGTGGTTAAAGCCGACCGGGGTCTCTTTCAGGGGCAGATTGTAGCGGGCAGCCAGGCGATCGACCATCATCGTCGTGGATACGGTCTTGACGACCATCCCCGTCCAACCCCGCTTTTCCACCAGGTAGCGCAGGGCCAGGGCAAAGATGTGGTGGGGGTCCACAAAGTTGCCCAGGCTATCCATGGCGCCGATGCGGTCGGCGTCGCCGTCGGTGGCCAGGCCCACATCGGCGTGGTGGCCTGGATGGCCGCCACCAGGGCATTCAGGTACTTGGCAATCGGCTCAGGATGGATGCCGCCAAAGCCAGGGTTCATCTCGCCCCGGATCTCGTGGACGTGGCAGCGGGTGCGGGCCAGCATGGCGCCGATGCTCCCTCGGCCGGCGCCATACATCGCATCGTGCACCACCCGCAGCTCGCCGCTGGAGATGACATCCAGGTTCACCAGCTGGCCCAGGTGCTCGTAGTAGGCCCAGGCAGGGTCAAAGTGCCGGATCAGGCCCTGTTCTACGGCCTGTTGGTAGTCCATGATGTTGGGGCCACGCGCCTCAGCTTCGGCCTCTCTCCAGATAGTGCTCCACCCGCCGGGCCTGCTCAGGCGAGGCAGAGCCGCCATAGGCCGCCTTGAGCTTGACGCCGTTGTAACGGGGCGGATTGTGGCTGGCGGTGATCATGATCCCGGCGGCTGCTTTCTTGTCCACCACGCTGTAGGAAACGGCAGGGGTAGGAGTATCGGCGCGGGTCAGCCAGGCGACGATGCCATTGCCGGCCATTACCCGCGCCACTTCGGCGGCGTACCGGTCCGACAGAAAACGGGTGTCAAAGCCGACGACCACTTCGGGACCGCTGCCACTTCCGCCTTCGTTCCGGACGTAATCGGCGATGGCCTGGGCCACCAGCCGCAGATTGTTGTAGGTGAACGTGTCAGAGATGACCGCCCGCCAGCCGTCGGTCCCAAACTTGATACTCATTGTCTATCTGGCCTCTCCTCAGTTCGATCAGTGGTCATTCGTCATTGCGATCCGGCGATTGCCTGATTCGCCGCTTCTTGGGGCGTGGCTGTGCCGTTGAGCACTGCGACTACGGCTTCCTGCAGGGCCGCCGCCACCCTGGTATAGTCCGCCAGCAGAGGACGAGGGCGGGCCTGTCTGCAATTGTTGCCGGATGAACTGGCTGTAGCTGTCCCCCGATCTCCACTCGGCCATGGCCGCGGCGCGCGTGGGCAAGTAGTCAGCGGCCTCATTCCAGGCGGCATTCGCCGCCGGGCCCATCAACTGCACCATCCAATCGACGGCGGCTGCCTGGCGGGCAGGATCGCTGGTCACGAGCACCAGGACCCAGCCACGGCCGATCGGCGCCGCAGGCCCGTTTACCGCCGGAACCGGTGCAACCGCCGAGATGGACAGGCGCTCACGGTCCCCCCCAGGAGAAAAGGACTGGCGGATGGCGAGCAGATAGCGGTGAGCGCTGACTTGGGCTAATGCCGCCTGGCCCACCACATAGTCGTTCCAAACATCGTCTGCGGTGTGGTAGCTCATTACCTTGGCTGGGACAATACCTCTGGACCAGGCATCGTGATAGAACTGAAGCACTCTTGACAGGTTGTCCTCGTTCAGAAAAGGGCTATCTGGGCCGGTTGCCCCGGATTGATCCCGAACGGCAAGGTACTGGACAAGAAAAGCGTCGTTGACCAGGCCGGCCTTGCCCCCTGCCGGAAAGAGGTATGGCCCTGGGCCGCTCAGTACATTGGACCAGGACCGAGGAGGGGAAGTCATCTTGCCTGTGTTGTAGATCAAATGATCCAGGTCGGCCTGGAACTGCAGTCCATACAACTGCCCGTCGAAGGTAGCCGCCTCTCGGGCGAAGGGATACAGGTCTGCCAGCAGATCCTGGGGGATCAATCCGTCGAGCGGCTGGATCAGCCCTGTCTGAACGGCCGTCCCCAGCTCGTCGACATCCAGGATCATCAGGTCCGGCAGCAGGCCGGGCACGACGGCCCCGGTCGTCGACAAAAAGTCGAGGAGGCCCCCCTTGCCATACGGCTCTTTGAGCACGAACTCGAGCCGCACCCGCGGGTGGTCTGCCTCAAAGAGATCGACCTGCTGCGCCAGGATCTGGCCGCTGGTGATATCCTGGGTGGGCGAGAACGACTCGGTAGTCCACATGGTCAGGGTCATGGCGTTGGACACGGCCGGCACACCTGTCGGCGCAAGAGCAGCGGATGGCTCAGGCACCGGAAGCTGTCCTGGGGCTGGTGTCACTGTTGAGATATCGACGGTGGCTGACACCTCAGGCTGGCTGGTAGGCTGAACCGGCTGCCAATCACAAGCCGCCAGGCCCCCCAGCAATGCTAGGCTTAGCAGAACCAGGCACACAACCGATCGCTCCATTGTCGGGCGCGATCGAGCAGATGGCGTAGCGGAAGCAGAATCGCTCATCGTTGGATAGTCTGATCGCGGCCCGGCCCGACAGAGATGTACGATGTCGGAATGCCGAGCAGCTCCTCGATGTACAGCACATAGTCGCGGGCCTGACCGGGCAGGTCTTCGAAGGCTCGTACTTGTGCAATGTTGTCCTGCCAGCCGGGCAAGGTCTGGTAGATCGGGCGGCAGCGAGCCAAAACCGTCTGGTCGGTCGGGAAAGACTCGATCCGCTGGCCATCCAGGTCGTAGGCAACACAGATCTGGACTGATCTCAAACCGGGAGAGTACGTCGAGCTTGGTAATGGCGACCTCGGTCAGACCGTTGACGCGCACGGCGTGGCGCAGCGTGACGGCGTCGAGCCAGCCACAGCGCCGAGGGCGGCCCGTAGTGGTGCCGAACTCATCCCACGGCTGCGCGCCCGTGCCCCGCAGTAGGTCCGCCAGCTCACCGGTCAGCTCGGTGGGCATGGGACCGGCGCCGACGCGCGTCTGGTAGGCCTTGACCACGCCCACCACCCGCTCGATATGCTGCGGCCCAACCCCCAGCCCGATCAGCGCCCCGCCGATGGTGGGGTAGGAGCTGGTGACGTATGGATAGGAGCCATGGTCCAGATCCAGCAGGGTACCCTGGGCGCCCTCGGCCAGGATCCGCTTGCCAGAGCGAAGGGCATGGGCAACCGCCTCCGGGACATCGGCAATGTACGGGGCAAGCCGCTTGGCGTGGCCCAGAGCCTCTTCGATCATGCCATCTGCCATCGCATCCAGCCGGGGCTGGCCGTAGATCTTGTCCAGAATCTCGTTCTTGGCGGCCAACTGCTCGCGGATGCGCTGAGCCAGAGCCTCTGGGCGGATGGAGCATCTCCTGGGCGCGGATGCCGCTGCGGGCGGCCTTGTCGGTGTAGGCCGGGCCGATACCTCGCCGCGTCGTACCCAGCGCCGCGCCACCACGCAGCCCTTCGGCGGCGCCGTCCAGGGCGATGTGATAGGGCAGGATCAGGTGGGCCTGGCCGCTCAGCTTGAGCCGGGCCGGCGAAACATCTACGCCGCGCGCCGCCAAGCCGTCCATCTCAGCCAGTAGCCGCTGAGGATTGACGACCATGCCACCTGCCCAGCAGGCAGGTGACACGGGGATACAGGATGCCGGACGGGATCAGGTGCAGGGCAAAGCGCTCCGTGCCGACGGTGACCGTATGCCCGGCGTTATCGCCGCCGCCATAGCGGACTACCAGGTCGGTCTGGGCAGCCAGCAGGTCGGTGATCTTGCCCTTGCCCTCGTCGCCCCACTGGGCGCCAAGGATCACAGTAATCGGCATAAGAAACCCTCTCATTCCCCAAACAGAGGTACTAGCTGGAACTTGATCACGTCTACCAACCCCTTGTCGGTCAGCTTGAGCGCCGGGATGACCGGCAGAGCCAGGAACGACAGGGTCATGAACGGATCGGGCAGGGTCGAGCCCAGAGCCTGGGCCGCCTTCGTCAGGGCTGCCACCTGGTCGCGCACCTTTTCCAGCGGCTGGTCGGACATCAGGCCGGCGATCGGCAGCGGGCAGGCGGCCCGTACCTGGCCATCGGCCACCGCCACCTGTCCACCGCCCATCTCGACGATGGCCGCCACGGCAGCTCGCATGTCGGCGTCGGTCGCGCCAACGACCACCACGTTGTGCGAGTCGTGGGCCACGCTGGAGGCGATGGCGCCCTGCCTCGAGCCCTATCCCCTTGACCAGCCCCAGCCCGACGTTGCCGGTGCCGCGGTGCCGCTCGACGACGGCGATCTTGGCCAGGTCGCGGGCCGGATCGGCAACGACCTGCCCACCCGCGATTGCCGGCTCCAGCGCGCAGGTCTTCGGTGACGACCTGTCCCGGGATGACGCCGATGACCCGCGCCGGACCCTGGCCCGCCGGGATGGTCAGGTCCAGGGCCGGCAGGTCACGGAGATCCCCGCCATTTGGCGAGCGGATAGGCTGGATCGTCGCCTGGGTCGGGACCTGCGGAAACTCGGCAGCAGACAGGAGGCATCGCCCCCCTTCCGGCCACGAGCTGCCCGGCGGCGTATACCTGGGCCACCTGCACCCGCTCCAGGTCATCCAGTACCAGCAGGTCGGCCCGATAGCCGGGGGCAACCGCGCCGACCTGCCGCAGGCCAAAGTACAGGGCGGTGTTGATGCTCGCCATCTGGATGGCCAGCACCGGGTCGAGTCCTCCGGCAATCGCCTGCCTGACGATATCGTCGACGTGCCCTTCGGTCAGCAGGGTGTCGGGGTGGCGGTCGTCGGTGCAAAAGTGGCAGAAGCGGGCATTGGCCGGCGTGACCAGGGGCAGCAGGCTGTGCAGGTTGCGGGCCGTGGTGCCCTCCCGGATAAAGATGTGCATCCCCCGGCGCAGCTTTTCGCGGGCCTCGTCCAGGTCGGTGCACTCGTGATCCGAGCCGATGCCGGCCGCCAGGTAGGCGTTCAGGTCTTGGCCCGACAGCCCTGGCGCGTGGCCGTCCACCGGGCGGCCGGCGGCGGCCTCGATCTTGGCCAGAACAGACGGAACGCGGAACAGGACGCCCGGGTAGTTCATCATCTCGGCCAGGCCCAGGACCCGGTCGTAGGTCAGGATCTGGGCAATGTCGGCGGCGTCGAGCGCCGCGCCGGCCGTCTCCATGTGGGTGGCAGGCACGCACGAAGGGGCCATGACATAGACGGTCAGCGGCAATCCGGCGCTGGCGTCCAGGATGTAGCGCACGCCGGCCAGGCCCAGCACGTTGGCGATCTCGTGTGGATCGCACACGACGGCGATCGTGCCGTGCGGCAGCACCGCACGGGCAAACTCGGCTGGCTGGACCATCGAGCTTTCCAGGTGGACGTGGGCATCGATAAAGCCGGGACAGATGAACCTGCCGGCCAGGTCCACGACGCGGCGGGCCCGGTAATCGCCCCCCCAGCCGGCCACTCGGCCGTCGGCAATTGCCACTCGGGCGGGATGGACTCTCGCCCGACAGGACGTTGACCAGCCGGCCGTTCTTCAACAGCAGGTCGGCCGGTTCCTCACCTCGGGCGACGGCGATCAACCTCTCGACGCTCACAGCACCCCTCCTTCCCGGCCCCCTGGCCCGCTGGCGCGCCCGCCCTGGCTCGCGCCAGCGGGCCAGGGAGCCACCGCAACGGAAGCGGTACTCCGCAGGACGGGCGATAGGCCGGGACCTTAGCGCCTCGACGGGCTGGCGGTAACCCGCAGCGTATAGCCCAGCCGGCTGAAGAGCTCGGCGCAATCCTCCACCGGGAGCCCGCCCGCCTTGCCGTCCGCCACCAGGTCGCTCAGCACCGACTCGTCGGCCGGGGACAGGTCGCCGCCGGCCAGCGTCTGCTCCGCCCAGGCGGCCAGTTGCTCCAGGGTGATGCTCCGGTTCAGGTAGGCGGTCAGTTGGCGCAAAATCGCGCCCCGCGTCAGCACCTTCTTGTACAGCGGCGCCTTGAGCACACCCACGAATGGCAGGTTTCGATACCCCTCGGCAAAGTCCAGGCCGTAGCCGACCACGAACTTGTCGGGGATCTCAAACCCGACATAGTCCACCGTGATCGGCACCTGGCGGCGCTCCGGCTTGTCGAGCAAGGCGCACAGCCGCAGGCTGGCCGGCTGGCGTGCCTTCAGGTTCTCCACCAGGTAGCTCAGCGTCTTGCCGGTATCGACGATGTCCTCGACGATCAGCACGTCGCGCCCGGTGATGTCGGTTTCCAGGTCCATCACCAGCCGCACCGCACCGCTTTCGGTGCTGGCGCCATAGCTGGAGATGCCGATAAAGTCGAGCTGGACCGGGATGTCGATGGCGCGCATCAGATCAGACAAAAAGACGATGGCGCCCCGCAGCAGGCCGACGAGCAGCAGGCTCTTGCCCCGGTAATCTTCCGAGATTCGCCGCCCCAACTCGGCGACTCTGGCCTTGATGGCCTCCTCGGTGACCAGTATCTCGGCGATGTCGTTGCGCATTCTACCTTTGCTCCCAAGCACGGGTTATGGCCTCAAGCGCTGGGCCGGGCACAGTATATGCCAAAAAGAAGCGATTGTCAACGACCGCCAAGTGTCCTACTCATTCCTGTTTGCGCTCGGCGATGTCTTGGGGTACAATAGAGCCGGAAAGGTGAGAAGGCGATGAGCGGACCACGATTTACAATCCTGGCGCGCATGGACGACCTGCATTTCATCGCCGCCTGCCCCCATGGTGTGGCTCACCTGACATGGGAAAACGCCACCTTGCGCTTTACGCTGGATGAATTCAGGGCTTTGGCCAGCCTTGTGGAACGGACAATAGCAGCGCGGGCCCCGATGATGCTGACCGACGGCAATCTGAGTGTGGCCTGGCAGCCACTTGACCGCTGCGAGCTCCAGGTTGGGCCGGCTGCCCTGCGCCTCCCGCCGGCCGACTTTCGCCGGCTGGCAGCCACCATACAGGAAGCCAAGCGTCGCCTCGACGACCTCACCGCCTCAGGAGCCTGGGCTGAGCCAGAACCGGCAGGAATCGCCACCCGATCCATTCCAGGATCTCAGACGGATCCCCTTTTCTCGCAATTAGAGCTGACCGCTCTACATCCTCTCCGGTGCGCTGACCCCCATCAACGCCAGTGTCCGCCCCAGCACCAGCTTGGCAGCCTGCGCCAGCCGCAGCCGTGGCTTGGTCAGTGCTCGGTCGGCCGGCTCGGAGCTGACGACGCGGCAGTCGCGGTAGAAGAGGTGAAAGGCGGCAGCCAGGTCCTGGGCATAGTGCGGCAGGTGATGGGGCGCCAGGTCCTCGACGGCCTGGGCCACGACCTCGGGCAGCTCGAGCATCTTGCGGATGAGGGTCAGCTCGGCAGGATGGGTCAGCAGCGACACATCGGCTCCCTCGGCGCTGTGGCCCTGTTCCCCGGCGTAGCGCAGGATGCTGGCGATGCGGGCGTGGCCGTACTGCACGTAATAGACCGGGTTTTCGTTCGACTCTTTGCGGGCCAGGTCGAGATCGAGGTCCATCTGGCTGTCGGCGGTGCGGGCCAGCAGGAAAAAGCGCAGGGCGTCAGGGCCAATGTCGTCCAGCACCTCGCGCAGGTCCACCTGGGTGCCGGCCCGCTTGGACAGCCGCACCTGCTCGCCGCCCTCCAGCAAGGTCACCAACTGGTAGAGGTACAGAGTTAGCCGCTGCGGGATCGAGGCCCAGGGCCTGCATCATGGCCTTCATCCGCGGCACATGCCCCTGATGATCGGCGCCCCACACGTCGATGACCCAGTCAAAGCCGCGCTGCACAAACTTGTTATAGTGGTAGCTGATATCCGAGGCAAAGTAGCCCGGCAGCCCGTTGGAGCGGATGACCACCTCGTTCTTGTCGCCGCCCAACGCTTCGGCGTTGAACCACACCGCGCCATCGGCCATGAACAGGTGATCGCCCTGGCGCAGGATGGTCATGATCTGGTCGAACACACCCTCCTTGTACAGCGAGCGCTCGGAGAACCAGTTGTCATAATGGACGTTCATGGCGACGAACGTCCCGGCGGACGCTCTCCAGGACCATCTCCAGCCCGATCTCGCGTCATCTGCGCCACGGCTTCGTCGCGGGGCATGGCCAGGTAGCGATCGCCCTCCTCGTCCGCGATCCGCTTGGCCCAATCGACCACGTACTGGCCATGGTAGCCGCCCTCCGGGATATCGCCGGCGTCGTGGCCCAGGTGCTGGCAGTAGCGGACGTACAGGCTCTCGCCGAATTTTCCAATCTGCGTGCCGGCGTCGTTGATATAATACTCGCGCTGGACCTGATAGCCTCCTGCCGCCAGCAGGTTGGCCAGCGTGTCGCCCAGCACCACGTTGCGCCCAAAGCCGACGTGCAGCGGGCCGGTCGGATTGGCGCTGCCGAATTCCACCTGCACCCGCCGGCCGTGGCCCCGGTCTACGTTGCCAAACTTGTCACCGGCGGCCAGGATCGCCTCCACCTGCTGGGCCAGCCAGCCGTCGTCCAGGGTGATGTTGATAAACCCCGGCGGTGACGACCTCCACCTGCCCGATAAAGGGCGCCTTGGGCAAGCGGTGCGACGATGCGCTGCCCCAGCTCGACCGGGGTCAGCGGCCGATGGCCGGCGGCTTTGAGTGTGGTATTGACCGCAGCGATCATCTGCAGCGGCTGGTTGCTGGTATAGTCGCCGCGCTGCGCCTGCCTGGGCCGGGTGATGGATACCGCAGGGATGTCGGTCTTGGGCAGGTCGCCCTTCTTCTGCGCTTTTCTTACAGCCTGGTAAATCAGATCTGCCAGTTCGTCTTTGACCATCGGTCCCCCAGTTACCTCTTGTAATCCTTTATCGGGCTCTGATCCAGCCAATCGCGCCCCACCTTGGCATCCACCTTCAGAGGCGCGTCGAGCTGGTACGCGCCCTCCATCGTGTCGACGACCAGAGGGGCCACCTCGTCCAGCTCTTCCTCCGGCACCTCCAGCACCAGCTCGTCGTGCACCTGGAGGATCATCCGGCTGCGGAGGCGGCGCTCTCGCAGCGCGCGCCACAGGCGGTTCATGGCCACCTTCAGGATGTCGGCGGCGGTGCCCTGGATCGGGGCGTTGATGGCCATGCGATAGGCAGCCTGGTAGACGGTGGCCGGCACACCGGCATCGGGCAACATGTCGGGGAAGTAGCGCCGCCGGCCCAGCAGCGTCTCGACGTACCCCTCCTGCTGGGCCTGGTGCCGCGTGCTGCTCCAGATAGTCCTTGATCTCGGGGATAGGTCTGGAAGTAGGTCTGGATAAAGGCGTCCGCCTCCTGCGGGGTCAGGCCGGTCCGCTCCGACAGGCCATAGCCGGTCACGCCGTAGCTGATGGCAAAGTTGGTCATCTTGGCCACGCGGCGCTGCGCCGGGGTCACCTGGTCGAGCGGCACGTGGTAGATGGCGGCAGCCGTGCTGGCATGGATGTCCTCGCCGCGGGCAAAGGCCGCCAGCATGGCCGGATCGCCGGAAATGTGGGCCAGGATGCGCAGCTCCACCTGCGAATAGTCGGCGGCCAGCAGCAGGCAGCCCTCCTTGGCCACAAAAGCGCGCCGGATCTCGCGCCCCACGTCGGTGCGGATCGGGATGTTCTGCAGGTTTGGATTGCTGCTGCTGACCCGGCCGGTCGTCGTGCCGGCCTGGTTGTACGAGGTGTGCACCCGCCCGGTACGCGGGTTGACCAGCGCCGGCAGAGCATCGACGTAGGTGCCCTTGAGCTTGGTCAGTTGGCGGTGCTCCAGAATCAGGTCCACCACGACGTGACTGCCCCGCAGCTTTTCCAGCACGTCGGCGGCGGTGGAATAGTGGCCCGATTTGCCCTTGCGCATCCAGGGCAGGGTCAGGCCCAGCTCGTTGAACAGGGTCACGCTGAGCTGCTGCGTAGAGTTGATGTTGAGCGGATGGCCGACCTGCTGCTCGATCTGCTCCTGCAGCTCGCCCAGCCGCCGGCCCATGTCGCGGCTCATCTCTGCCAGGAAATCCACGTCGAGCTTGACGCCGGCCCGCTGCATGTCGACGATGACCGGGACCAGCGGCATCTCCACCTCGGAGAAGAGCGGCCACAGGGCCTTGTCGTGCAGCTCTGGCCGGAGAAGGTTGGCCAGGCGCAGGGTCATGTCCACGTCGGCGCAGGCATAGGGCGCTGCCTTGTCCACCGGCACGGCGTCCATCGTGATCTGTTTCTTGCCGGTGCCGATCAGGTCGCTCGATCGGCGTCATCTCGATCCCGAGCCGCTCCGCGGCCAGGTCTTTCAGCCCCAGGCCCCGGCTGCCGGGGTTGAGCAGCCAGGCGGCGATCATGGTGTCGAAGAGCGAGCGGGCTGACCTCCAGCCCGTGCTCGGCCAGGACGCGTCAGGTCATAGTTGGCGTTGTGGGCGACCTTGGGGATCGCCGGGGTCGCCCAGCACCGGCCTGAGCTTGGCGATCACGGTTTCCAGTGTGCAGGTTCGAGGTCGCCGGCTGGTGGCCCACCGGGATATAGTAGCCCTTGCCTTCGCTGGCAGTCAGGGCGATGCCGACCAGATCGGCGGCCATCGGATCGACGCTGGTGGTCTCGACGTCCACGACCACGGCGCCGCTGCGCCCGGCTGCGGCCAGCTCGGCGACGATGGCATCCAAGGCTGCCAGGCTATCAATGATCTGATAGGCAGCCTGCGTCGGTTTCCCGTCGGCCGGGGACGCCGGCCTCGCCGGACCTCGCCCTGCAGAGGAGCGGGCTTCGCCGAACAGGGACAACTGCGCCGCACCTCCCCGGCCGGAGGGAGTGCGGGCTGGCCGGACTCCTGCCGGCCCATGGCAGGCGCGGCAGCAGAGACCGGAATTCGAGCTCGCGGAACAGGCGGGTCACCCGCTCGCGGTCCACTTCGCGTCTTGACCCGGCAGGCGGCCAGGTCCAGGGTCACCGGCACGTCGGTGACGATGGTCACCAGGTACTTGCTCTTGAAGGCCATCTCCCGGCCTGCTTCGAGCGCCTGCCGGAAGCGCGCCGAGGCTGACCTCGTCCAGGTGATCATAGATCCCCTCCAGGCTGCCATACTTTTGCAGGAGGGTCACCGCCGTCTTTTCGCCGATGCCGGCCACGCCGGGGACGTTGTCGCTCTTGTCGCCGACCAGGGCCTTGTAGTCGATCAACTGGCCCGGCTCCAGGCCATACCGCTCGCGGATGCCCGCCTCGTCGTAGGTGATCGTGTCGCCAAACTGCCGCCGCGAGGTCAACACCCGCACGTGAGGGCCGATGAGCTGGAAGGTGTCGGTGTCGCCGGTGACGATCAAGCACCTCCACCCCCTGCGCCCGGGCCTGCTCGTGCCAGGGCGGCCAGCACGTCGTCGGCCTCAAACGTCTCTGCCGAGTAGGTAGGGATGGCAAAGGCTTCCAGCAGCTCGTCGATCCGCTGGAACTGCACGCTCAGGCCGTCGGGCATGCGCGCCCGGTTGGCCTTGTATTCGGGATACGCCTCGTGGCGGAAGGTACGGCCCAGGTCCAGGGTGACGGCCAGGTAGTCGGGCTGCTCATCGCGCAGGACAGTGAGCAGCATCGAGGCAAAGCCGAACACGGCGTTGGTCAGCTCGCCGCGGGAGGTGGACATCTCCTGCGGCAGGGCAAAATAGGCACGGTAGATCAGCGCGTGTCCGTCGATCAGCACCAGTTTGGCCGGGTCAGCCATCGCTCCCTCCTGCTCCTCACATTTACCCTATTCTACCACGTCCTGAGTTCAAGTCAACCCTATTTGATCACGAGCGGAAGGTAAACATGCCAAGAGTACTCTGCAGTCACATGCACAGTTTCCGCAACTATGTCTTCGCCACACCCATTGTAGGCAGTCAGTGTGACCAGATAGGTGCCCGAGATCGGGTAGGTGTGGGTCGGCGCCGGCAGGGTGCTGGTCACGCCGTCGCCAAAGGCCCACAAGAAAGCATTGGCATCCTGGCTGTCGTTGCCAAAGGTCACCACCAGATCGTCGGCCGTCCAGTGGAAAGCCGCAGCCGGCAGCGGGTCAACCACCGCCGGGGCGGAGACCTGGTCCGATGCTATCGAATTGGTGACGACCAGAGTCACCGTGTATTGGCCGGCGGCGGTGTAGGTGTGGGTTGGCTCCCACTCGATCGACTGCTGGCCGTCGCCAAAGGTCCACAGCCAGGCGTCGGCGTTGGTGCTGGTGTTGGTCAGGAGCAGCGGCTGGCCCAGGCAAACCGGGCTGTTGCTTTGAAAGGCGGCTTCGGGTCCGCCGATCAGTTGGACGGCCGCCAGGGCGTCCAGGATGCCCCACCCCCAGACGTTATTGGGCGGAGCGGCAGTCGCCGCACTGGCCGCTCGATTTCGGCTCGGCAGTGCTGGTCAGGGCCTGCTCCAGGGCATCTACCTGGCCGGCGTAGCCGGGCGCCGCCGACAGGAGAAGCGCCACGGCGCCCGTGACGTGCGGAGCTGCCATACTGGTGCCACTCCAGCCACCCTGGTAGCCACCGCCCGGCACACTGGAGCGGATATCCACGCCCGGCGCAGCAATGTCGGGCTTGATATAGGTCTGGCCGTCGTAGGTGACCGGCCCCCGGCTGGAAAAGCTGGCGATCAGATCGGTCGTGTGGTCAAAGGCGCCCACGGTAAACGACTGCTGGTAGATGGCCGGCGGGGTAGAGACGCTGCCGCAGCTCGAGCCCGAGTTGCCGGCCGAGACCACGACGACGATCCCGGCCTGGCGCAGGGCCTCGACCGATGCTTCCAGGGTGCCGGCGTCGCAGCCCTCGCTGGATGGACACCCCCAGGAGTTGTTGATGACGTCGGGCGCCAGCGCCGGGTCGCCCTGGGCGGGTGTGCCGCTCACCGGGTAGGGTGCCAAAAAGAACTCGAAACACTCCAGATAAGTGGCCGGAGAGCCGTCTCCGACGTTCATGTTGCGGCAGCCGATCCACTTGGCCCCGGGCGCCATGCCGATCTGGTTGCCGACGCCGTCGTCGCCGACGACCGTGCCCAGGGTGTGGGTGCCGTGGCCATAGTCATCGCACGGCACCGGGGAATCGGCGCCGCACGAGCCGCCGCCGCTATGGATGGCGTCATGCCAGTTAAAGTCATGGCGGCCATAGCCGGGCTGCTGTTCGCGATAATGGTTGACCAGCGCCGGGTGATCCCAGTCGATGCCGGTGTCGTTGCCGGCCACGACCACCCCCTGACCGGTGTAGCCCAGCGCCCAGACGTCGGGCGCGCCGACGCGGGACCAGGTTCGGCTCAACGGTGGCCGGCGCTTGGGCAGGCGTCCCGACCGGCCGGTCGGGCACACCCTTGACCCACGGGTTGGGCACGATGCGGGCGACGTCGCCCCGGGCGGCCAGCTGGCGGACCAGGGCAGCGTCAGCCTCGACCTTGAGGGCATTCACAATGTAGAAGGACTGGTACTCGGCGCCCTGCGCGTCGAGCGCTGCCCGCAGATCGCGCTGGGTGGCTTCGGCCACGGCCCACAGCGCCCCATAGACGTAGCGGCCCTTGGCCTCCTTGGTCTGCAGGGCCGCCGCGCCGCTCAGATCCGCCTGGGTCCGCAGCACGACGATCACCTCAGCCCGCCCCTCAGCGCGGAGCGTTTCCCAGACGAGGGGATCGACCTCGGCCGGAATCGCCGGGCCGGATCCCATCCCTGCCTCCTGAGTTGGCGGCTGGCCTGCCAGAGATAGCCCGGGCAGGAGGGCTAGCAGCAGGGTGGCGGCGAGTATTGCATGGAGCGGCAGTTTTTTCATCGCTTTACTTTCCTCATGAAGAATAGGCCTGTGGCGGCGCATAGAATAGCGCCCAGCGCTGCACAAAAGTCCGACGCCGATGCGACAAGTCGCCGCTTCTTGACTACCCGCTCCAGCCTTCTGCCAGGCCAAGCAGCAGGCGGCGCATGAACTCCAAGGCCACGACCGTTGTCCAGTTGCGGGCACGGCGGTCGTGTCCCCTGAAACGCAGGTGGCGGGCATCAACTCCACCCTCGGCCGCAACGGCGACCCACGGTCCGCTTGGCTCACCCGTATCAGCATCCGCCACGATAGCCAGCCCAAAAGTCGCCCCCCACGACCGACGGACCTCCTCGGCCAGGGTCACAGCGCCCACCTGCCCGGCGACGGCGTCCGTCTGCAGGCAGAGCGGCCGGGCCAAGTGCGGGCCGTCGGCGCCCACCACGCCGCCCAGCAGCACGTCGGGATAGGCGCTCAGCCGCCGGACCACGTCGCCCTGAGTGACCGTCTCGGCCACGGCCAGCGTCGCGCCGCGCTCGCGCAGCAGGCCGGCGACCACTTCCTCCAGGCTGGCGTCGCCGGTGGCATAGATGGCCGCCCCCAACCGCTCGCGGATCGTCCCTTCGAAGCGGGCGACCATCGCCTCGGCCTGTTCGGGGGTGGCGGCCTTGGCCACGATCCGCACGTCGGTCTGGCCGAGATGGGCCGACAGGCCGACCGTCGGGTTGGACGACGTTTCCAGGTCGGCGATGGCGTGGTCGATACGGCTCTCGCCGACCGCCACGGTCCTCAGGACGCGGGTCACGATCGCCTCCAAATGACCCAGCCGCTTCTGGAGATAGGGCACCACGGCGTTCTCCATCAGGTAGCGCATCTCGTGTGGGACGCCCGGCAGGGTGATGATCGTCCCCTTCTCATCTTCGACGATAAAGGCCGGCGCCGTGCCTACCGGGTTCTCGATCGGGATGCAGCCCTCCGGCAGGCAGGCCTGGCGGCGGTTGTTGTCGGTCATGTGTGAGCCAACACGGCTAAAAAAGGCCTCGATCTGGGCCAGCAGCTCGGGATGCAGCACCAGGGGCCGGCCGGTGACGCGGGCCACGGCCTCGCGGGTCACGTCGTCCACCGTCGGGCCAAGCCCGCCGGTCATGATCGCCAGGTCGGCCCGGCTGAGCGCCAGATCCAGCGCGCCGGCGATGCGCAGCTCATTGTCGCCGACGGTAGTGCGGAAAAAGAGGTCGATGCCCAGGTCGCGCAACTGCCTGGCCAGGTAGGTGGCGTTGGTGTCGTCTATCTGGCCCAGCAGCAGCTCGGTGCCGGTGCTGACGATCTCGGCGCGCATGGTGCCTCCTGTGTCGAAAGTAAAGGGTAGGTCTTCTATTGACTGCTGGCCACGACAAACGCCACGGCGTAATCGCGGCTGTGCGACAGGCTGATCGCCCAGTCGCGCAGGCCCTGTTCTTCGGCCAGGGCCTGCGCGCGACCCGACAGGTGCAGCAGCGGCTTGCCGTACGGATCGGACAGCACCTCCACGTCGTGCCAGCCGATCCCATGGCCGCTGATGTGGCGCAGGCCGACGCCCAGCGCCTTGGACACCGCCTCCTTGGCCGCCAGGCGCACGGCCAGCTCGGGCAGGCGGTCGCGGTACCGGTCCAGCTCGCCCGCGGTGTAGATGCGGGCCAGGAACCGCTCGCCGTGGTGCTCTATCGCCTGCCGGATGCGATCCAGCTCGACGATGTCCACGCCGACCGACAGGCTCACTCGACCCCCACGCCGTCGTAACCCCGGCCCATGCCCCGGTAGGCAAAGCCCATCTCGACCATGCGCTTGGGGTCATAGATGTTGCGGCCGTCGATGAACACCGGCTGGCGCATCGACGCCTTGACCCGGGCCATGTCCAACTGCTTGAACTCGTTCCACTCGGTCACCAGGATCAGGCCGTCGGCGCCTTCGGCCACCTGGTAGGGGGTGTCGCAAAAGACGACGTTCTCCAGGTAGCGCTTGGCCGTTTCCTGGGCCTCGGGATCGTAGGCCTTGACCGTCGCGCCCTCGTGCTGGAGCATGTGGACGATGCTGATCGAGGGAGCGTCGCGCATGTCGTCGGTGTCCGGCTTGAAAGCCAGCCCGAGCAGGCCGATCGTCTTGCCCCGGAAGCCGCCCAGGATGTCGCGCAGTTTCTGGATGAGCCGCTTGCGCTGGTCATAGTTGACGTGAGTCGCCGCGCGGAGGATTTCAGGGCGCACGCCGTACAGCTCGGCCATGTGGATCAGCGCCTTGACGTCCTTGGGGAAGCAACTGCCGCCCCAGCCGATGCCGGCCCGCAGAAACTCGGGGCCGATGCGACGGTCGGTGCCCATGCCGTGGGCGACGGCCCGGACGTCGGCTCCCAGCGCCTCGCAGATGTTGGCAATCTCGTTGATGAACGAGATTTTGATCGCCAGGAAACCGTTCGAGGCGTATTTGATCATCTCGGCGGTGCGCAAGTCGGTGATGATCGTCTCACCGCCCAGGGGCGCATACAGCTCGGCGACCCTCTCCGCGGCCTCGCGGCTGGTGGAGCCCAGCACGATCCGGTCGGGGTTCATGAAATCGTACACACCCGACCCCTCGCGCAGGAACTCGGGGTTGCTGACGACCCAGAATTCAGTGCCGGCGCCACGAACCTCGCGGACGATGTCGGCGACCCAGTCGCCGGTGCCGATCGGAACGGTGCTCTTGTTGATGATAATGACCGGCTTGTGGATCCGCTTGGCGATCTCGTGGGTTGCCTCGTCGACGTGGGCCAGGTCGGCCTCGCCCTCGGTGCCGGTGGGGGTGCCGACCGCCAGGAAGATAAAGTCAGCGTCGGCCATGGCCTCATCCCACGAGGTGGTAAAGTGCAGCCGGCCCGCCTCGTTGTTGCGCCGGACAATCTCCTCCAGCCCTGGCTCATAGATCGGCAGGACGTTCTTTTTCAGATTGTCTGACTTGAGCTCGTCGCGGTTGATGCACACCACCTGGTTGCCCAGGTCGGCCAGGCAGGCGCCGGTGACGAGTCCGACATAGCCGACGCCAACGACGGTGATGTTTGCCATAAGTCTACTCCCTCCTGAGTTCTATCTGGATCAGCTCAACCCCGTCTCGGGATTAGGTCCGGCAACCGCCAGCACATACACGTCTGGGTCCAGGTACTTCTGCGCCATCTCCTGGACATCCTGGACGGTGACGGCGTTGACCAGCCCGGCGTAGCGTTGCAGGTAATCGAGCCCCAGGCCGTAGCGCTCCATGTCGAGCAGGGCGCCGGCCACGCCTTCGTTCGTCTCCAGGCGCAGAGGCAGCGACCCGGTCAGGGATAGCTGGCTGTTGGCCAGATCGTCTGCCGATACCGGCTCCTGGCGCAGACGGCGCACCTCGCCGCGGATGCCGTCGACCGTCCGCTGGACGTTGGCGGGGTTCACCCCGGCGACGGCAGCCCACGGGCCGGCGCCCAGCCCTGCCTCCAGCCGGCTGTAGACATAGTAGGCCAGCCCCTGCCGGTCCCGAAGGTTGTCGCCCAGCCGGCCCATCATGCCAAAGACACCCAGGATGTTGTTGGCCAGGCCGGCCTTCATATAGTCGGGATCGGTGCGGGTCATGCCCAGCCAGCCGAGCACGACGTCGGACTGGGTCTTGCCCTCCACGGTCACGATCTGCGACCGGGTTTCGGTGAGGGGTACCGGCGGAGGCGATGCCCGTGCAATTGGGTGTGACGTCAGGGGCATGCCAGTCGCCCAGCGCCGCCTGGACCTTGTCCAGCACGGCGGCAGCCTGCACCGCGCCGACCAGGACGATGACCATGCCCTGGGGCGAGTAGCAGCGCCGATAGAAGTCGGCCGTGTCGTCGCGGCCCAGGCCCGACACCGTGTCCTCGTAACCCTGGACGCTGCGGCCATAGGGATGATCGGGGTAGAGCAGAGCATTGAACGCCAGGTCGGCCATGCGGCGCGTGTCGTGCGCCCGCCGTTGCAGGTCGGTGAGGATCTGCCCCCGCAGCCTTTCTGTTTCGTCGGGCGGAAAGATCGGATGTCGCAGGCAGTCGGCCAGGATGGCAAGGAGCAGGTCCAGGTCCTCAGCCAGCGCCTTGCCGCCGAATCCGGCGGTGTGCACGCCGCCGTGAAAGCCCAACTGGGCGCCGACCGACTCGAGCGCCTGGTTGATCTCGCCGAACGACCGGGTCTCGGTGCCGCGCAGGAGCATCGCGGCGGTCAGGTTGGCCAGACCGGCCTGCTCGGGCGTTTCGCCCAGGGAACCGGCCCACAGATAGCCGCTCAGCACTACTGCCGGGCTGTCGTCGTTCTCGCTGACCAGGAGGGTGATGCCGTTGGGCAGCTCGGTGCGGGCGATCGTCTCGGGTGACGGATAGGATGCAGTCATCGCAATTGCCTCCTACACGCCCTGCGGCACATAGTGGCCCACGGTCCGGTTCCGCCGCGTCAGGTAGGCCTCCGCCACCCGGCCCACATCGTCCACCGTGACGGCCGCCAGGCGGTCCAGGAACGACTCGAACCAGCCGGTATCGGCCACCACCGACGAGTAGCCCAGCCAGAACCCCTGGTTGGTGACGCTCTCGCTAGAGTAGGCAAACTGGGCCTTGGCCTGTTTGATGGCGGTGTGCAGCTCTCTGCCCGGCAATCGGCTCGCGGGCGATCCGGTCCATCTCGGCGTCCAGGGCAGCCTCGACCTCGCCGAGCGTCCTGCCCGTACGGACTGTGGCGGTGACATCGTACAGGAACGGGTCGAGCATCGCCGGCAGCGAGCCAGAGACGCCAGCAGCCAGTCCGGTCTCGACCAGGGCTTTGTACAGGCGCGAGCTGCGGTTGGGCGGCCCCGGGGCAAACAGGTTCATGCCGCTGGCGCCGGTCAGGATGCTGGTGGCAACCAGCATGGGGAAAAAGTCGGGATCGGTGGCCGCCGGGGCGTGGTAGGCAGCCTGCAGGTAGGCGGTGGCTCCCGGTCCCTCCAGGCTGACGCGGCGCTCGCCCCGCTGGGGCGGCTCGGGGCGGTTGACCGGTCGTGGCTCTGGAGCGGGCCGGGATCGGCCCGAACCAGTCCGCGATGCGGGCCAGCATCTCCGCCGCCTCGAAATCGCCGACGGCCACGGCAACGGCGTTGTTGGGCCCATAATAGCTCTGGTAGTGGCGCCACAGGTCGTCGCGGCTGATCGTCTCCAGGTCGCACAGGTCGCCGATCGTGTCGTGATGGTAAGGATGGACCCGGAACGCCGCGCCGACGACCTCCTCGCCCAGCAGAAAGGTGGGGCTGTTCTCGGCCCCCTGCCGCTCAGAGATGATGACCGTCCGCTCCGGCTCGATCTCCTGAGGGTCGAACAGGGAGTTGACCATGCGGTCGGCTTCGATGTGCAGGCTCAGGTCGATCCGGTCGGAGGGCAGCGTCTCGAAAAAGGTGGTAAAGTCGAGCCAGGTAAAACCGTTCATCGCGCCGCCGTTGCGGGCGATCTGGGTGTCGATCTCGCCCTTGGGAAAGGCCTCCGATCCTTTGAACAGCATGTGCTCGGCCCAGTGGGCGATGCCGGTGATGCCCGGCACCTCGTCGCGGCTGCCGACCCGGTACCAGACCCAGAAAGTGGTCACCGGGGCGCGCCGGCTCTCCTTCAGGACGACGGTCAAGCCGTTGTCGAGGGTGTGCCTGTGGATGGTCATTTCCCGGCTCTCAGCTTGCATAGCCCCGGCCCACGCCGCGGTAGATAAAGCCCAGCGCCTCCATCTCCTTGGGGTCGTAGATGTTGCGGCCGTCGACGACGATCGGCTGGCGCATGGCCTGCTTCAGCCTGGACAACGACAGGTGCTTGAATTCGTTCCACTCGGTGACGACGATCAGAGCGTCGGCGCCGTCGGCCACTTCGTAGGCGTCGCGGCACAGGGTCACGTCGTGCAGATAGCGACCGGCGTTGGCCATCGCCACCGGGTCGTAGGCCCGCACCTGGGCGCCCTCGCTCTGCAACAGGTGGATGATCTCGATCGACGGCGCTTCGCGCATGTCGTCGGTGTTGGGCTTGAAGGCCAGGCCCAGGATGCCGATCACCTTTTCGTCCAGCGTGCCCAGCAGCTCCCGCACCTTGTACAGCGCCTGCCGGCGCTGGTCGCGGTTGATGTCCATCACCGCCCGCAGGAGCTGGGGATGGCAGCCGTGGACGGCGGCCATGTGGGCCAGGGCCTCCACGTCCTTGGGGAAGCAACTGCCGCCAAAGCCGACCCCGGCGTCGAGAAAGTAGGGGCCGATCCGCTTGTCGTAGCCCATCCCGACCGCCACCTCCTTGACGTCGGCGCCCAGCGCCTCGCAGATGTTGGCGATCTCGTTGATGAACGAGACGCGGGCAGCCAGGAAGGCGTTGGAGGCGTACTTGATCATCTCGGCCGTGCGCAGGTCGGTGATCACGATCGGCGCCCGGAGCGACAGGTAGAGCTGGGCCACCTGGGCAGCGGCCTCCGGGTCCAGCGAGCCGAGGACGATCCGGTCGGGATAGATAAAGTCGTTGATGGCCGAGCCCTCGCGCAGGAACTCGGGGTTGCTGACGACCGCAAAAGTCGATCGGCTGCGGCTGGTGGCGGCGGATGATGTCGGCCACCCAGTCGCCGGTGCCGATCGGCACGGTGCTCTTGTTGACGACGATCAGGGGACCGTGCATGGCCTGGGCGATGCTGCGCGCCGCATCGCGGACATACTTCAGGTCGGCCTCGCCGCCCCCGCCCTGGGGCGTGCCGACGGCGATGAACGCAAACTCGGCATCGGCCACCCCGTCCTCGTACTGGCTGGTAAAGCGCAGCCGGCCGGCCTGGGCGTTGCGACGGACCATCTCCTCCAGTCCCGGCTCGTAGATCGGCATCTCGCCGGCGCGGAGCCTGTCGATCCTTGGGCCGTCCACGTCCACGCAGGTGACCTGGTGGCCCAGGTCGGCAAAGCAGGTGCCGGTGGTCAGGCCGACATAGCCGGCGCCGATCACACAGATCTTTCTCATAGGGTCCTATGCCTCGTGCTCAGGAAGGTAGAACTACTGGCGCGGGGAGCGGAAAACCCCTCGGCCATCGTGCCGCCACTATACCACGGAACGACCCCAGGTGCAACTTTTGCCCCTGAGACATGGGTTCAGCAAGGAGTTTGCGCCGATAGGCACCTTGTGGTAGAATGACCGCCACTCGCCAGGAGGATCCATGATGATCATCGCCCTTTCGACCGGGTCCCTCTACTCCTACGGCCTTGCCCGCGTCTTTGAACTGGCTGCAGAGTCCGGCTTTGATGCCATTGAGATCATGGTCGACGAACGCTGGGACACCCGCCAGCCGGCCTATATCCGGCGGCTGAGCCAGGCGTCCGGACTGCCGGTTGTGGCGATTCACAATCCGTTCTTGCCCAACGTGCCCGGCTGGCCGTCCGGCTCACTGGACCGCCTGCGGCTGTCGGCGGCGCTGGCCCGCGAGGTAGGCGCGCCGTTGGTCGTGACCCACCTGCCGCTGCGTATCCGCGGGGCGCGGGTGGAGCTGATCGGCTTCAAGGCCAAACGCATCATGGTGCCGATCCCCCTGCCCGGCGAGAGCGACTACCGCCGCTTTCTGCTGAACGGGCCGGCCCGCTTCGAGGCTGAGGAGGCGGTCATAATGGCCGTCGAAAACATGCCGGTCAAGCGCCTGCTGGGGCGGGAGCTGGACATCTATGCCTTGAACCGCGTCGATTTCCTGGCGACGCTGCCCCACCTGACCCTCGACACCACCCACCTGGGGACGAGAGGCCTGGACCCGCTGGCCGTGTACGAGCAGCTGAAGGAGCGCGTGGCCCACGTGCACCTGTCCGATTTCAAAGAGACAGGAACACCTGCTGCCGGGGGACGGCCATCTGCCGCTGGGCCAGCTGCTGGAGCGGTTGGTCCGTGACGGCTACCGCGGGGCGGTGACGATTGAGCTGGGCCCTGAGGCGCTCCACGCCGAGGACGAAGCACGGGTGAAGGAGCGCCTGCACCAGGCGGTCGCTTTTTGCCGGGAGCACACGGGTCGCTGACAGTCACCCATCCCGTTCGACCAGGATCGCCGCCTGGGCGCCGGTGTTGTGAGTCGCGGCGATCTGCCGCGCCTCCTCCGGCGTGCAGCCGAGCAGGATCTTGATCTCGGCGTCCTGCTTTTCCAGGTCCACCGTGCACAGGACGGCGGTCACCGCCCTGTCCGGCAGGCTGCCGGCCCACACATCCAGGTCGTTGCCGTCAGATGACCCAGTCCCCTCCAGGTAGCCATAGTCGAGCGGGTAGATGAAGGAAGGATAGCGCGGATGGGCCGAGCCGGCAGGGCGGTCTATCCTGAGGGTGCCGTCTGGCGACCAGCCGGTCGAGCTTGTCCCAGAAGTTGGCGGTTTTCCATCGTCTTACTCCCTATCGGACGGGGTGGACCGACAGGTACTGCTGCAAGATCGTCGCCGGCTCGCCGAGAAGCTGGAAGCTCGCCCACTCGTTGAAAGCGGTCATGGCAAAGATCGCCGCGCCCTGCACGTAATCGTCCATTTGTAGCTGGCTGTCGTACCAGGCCAGCTGCTCGATATAGTTGCCCGGCGCGTCTTCGCCCATGCCCAGCTCGGCCCAATAACGGCTAAAATCGATCCAGCCGTTGCCCGGCGGCCCGGGCCGGTCGGTCACCGTGCCGTCTATCCCGCATTCGGTGATGAGCAGCGGCAGGCGCAGCCCCCACGGAATGAGGAATTGGCGGTAGGCCTTGCGGTAGCGCAGCGTCAGCCAGCCCTCGTCGGCCGGATCGGCCCGAAAATCGAGGTCCTGGCGATTGGTGTTGAACCAGATCGTCGGCGCCGAATACTCGTGCAGGGCCAGGTACCCGCCGTGGGCCTGGGCCGCCTCCAGCGCCGGGCGGAAGGCAGGCCACCACTCCAGCGGTGGGTGCCCCACGCCAAAGTTGCCCACCGCGGCCCGCAAGCCCCTCGCAGCCAACAGGCGCACCCGCTCGGCCTCCAGGTCGGCCAGCTTGCCCATCTGGCCCTCGTCGCCGGCCACCGGCTCGTTGAACCCCTCCCAGGCGTCCACCAGCCCGGCGCGGCGCTCGTCCAGCGCCAGGGGCAGCACCGCCTCGACCGCACGCCGGGCCTCGGCGCCCACGTCCGCCTGGCTGAGGTTGACCTGACCCAGCTCCACCCGGCCGACGATGACCGTCTGCGGCGACCTGGCCCGGACGTCGGCCAGAAAGGCCGGGTCGAGCTCTAGCGTCTTGAGCAGGGCCACGTTGCGCGTGGCGATCAGGTCCATGATCTGCGGGTGGTACCAGGCCACGAACAGGCCCAGCTTGGTCGGAGGACCGGCAGGGAAATGGCGTGGGCCGCGGCGTGGGTGTGGCTGTGGGCTGGGGGGTGGCAGACGGCGGCAGCTCAGTAGCCAACGGCGATTCGAACGGCGACTGGCTGGCCGTCGCCGACGGCGATGCGGTTTGCGTGGCAGTTGGAGATGGGCTCGACGTCGCGCTGGGCGGCACGGTTTGGCTGACTTGGCCAGGCGAAGGGGTGGGCGGCAGTTCATCGGTCGGCCGGCCGCAGCCGGAAAGTATTGCAGCCAACGTCGCTGCTCCGGCGCCCTTGAGAAAGCGGCGCCGGCTCAGGGGAAACTGTGTGCCAGACATGTCGCCTATTGTACCCGCAAACCCCGCTCCGGTCAACCACGCTTCGGCAACGGTCAGGCTCCATCTACCCTACGGCACAGTGCAAGATTTCACCGACACGTCATCGAGGTAGAAACCTGTCACCCCGTTGCCCTCTCCGTCGTTGTAGGCATCAAAATAGACCTGGATCGTCTGCCCCGCATAGGCACTCAGGTCATAGGACATCCCGGTCCAGGCGGCGGTGTTGACGTTGGTCCGCATCAGGATGGCCAGGGTGACGCCGTCCTGGTCGAGCAGGATGCATTCCTGGTAATCGCCCGCGTCCAGGTCAGAAAGAGGATAGTACCAGAAGGACAGGGTGGCGCTGTCGATGGCTGACGGCACAGTGATAACCTGCCGGACCGAAGAGTAGCTGTAGAGATCGCCCTCGCCCGGCTTCAGGCCGAGCAGTATCGACCTGTTGCCGGTATGAGCTTGCTCGGTCGTAAAGCGGGCCGGGCGGGGCGTTGCCCCGATGACCCACGCCGTGTCGTCTTCAAAACCGCCGTTCTGGATCAGCTCCTGGCAACCGGCGCCCGCCGGCGAGTAGGCGTTCAGCACGAGAGGCAGGTAGAGGCGATATTGTGCCCGCAACACGGTAACCACCCGTTGATTGCCCGTATCGGCGACGACCAGGTCGCCATCCATTTCAACCGCCACACCGCGCGGGGCGTTGAACGACCCCGTATAGCCGTCGTTGGGCTCGGTGTACTCGGTCACAAAGTTGCCCTCGGCGTCGAGCACGGCGATGCGGTTGTTGCCCGTGTCGGCGACCACGATGTTGCCCCAGGCATCCACGGCCACGCCGGTCGGGGCGTTGAATCCAGCAGCATAGCTGTCGAGATAACCGAAGGTCTCGCCGTCAAAGCTCAGCACCTCGAGGCGGTTGTTGCCCTGGTCGACGACGATCACCCGGCCGCTGGAGTCCACCGCCAGCCCCTGTGGGTCATTGAACTGACCATCCCCGCTGCCGAAGGTGCCGAACTCGGACAGAAAATGCCCCAGGTTGTCGAACGCCTGCACGCGATGGTTGCCGCTGTCGGCCACCAGGATGCGCCCGCACGCCAGGCTGTTGCCCATTCGCGGCACGTCGCTGATGCGAAGCTCGTCGAGGACCCCATCGGCCACGCGGCCGTCCCAGGCCCCGCTACCAACGTACAGCGGCTCGGAGAGCAGATCGGGCACGTGCCCTACCTCGCGACCTACCGGCACGCCGTCCTCGTAGAGGGCGATCTCCCCTTCCTGCCAGGTGGCGGCGATGTGGTGCCACTCGCCCGCCTGCCAATCGCCCACCCAGTGGGCGACGCCATACTCGCTTGAGCCTGCCCATACGATGAAGCGAAAGTTGTCTGCCCCGTCCTTGGCCAGGCGGATACCGTTGTACCAACTGGCGCCCACCTCAAAGAAAGCATAGTCCTGCCCGTCGTCGCCGTCCCAGTTCGGGCGCAGCCAGAACTCGATGGCCCCCGCCGTGCGGTCCAGGTTGCCGGCGGTGCTGTAGGTCAGCGTGTCGCCGGCATCGAATGCGCACACCCTGGCCATACCGCCCCGCCGCGAAGGTGGTGCCACTCGGCGTGCCCACCTCTCCCTGCGCTCCATCATAGCTGCCGTCCAGGTGCAGGAGCAGCAGGGTGTGGTCGTCGACCTCGTACGGGCCGCCGTAGGTGCATGCCTCGCCCCAGCCCGCCACCCCGGTCGGGGTCTCGAACTGGCCCGGACCCGCGCCCCGCTCGCCGAACTCGAGCAGTGGGGTCGCGTCAAGGTCGGCCACCCGCACCGAATGGCGGGCTACGTACGCATCGCCGGGATGGCTGAAGAGCAGGTGACTGTTGGCATCGATGCGCCATGAACTGCGAGTTCTCCAGGTGATAGTGCACCGAGCCGACGTACTGGCGGTAGTCGCCACCGGAATCCTGGCGCATGAGCGCATAGCCGTTGCGTGGATCGAGGATGAGACGCTGGCCCTGCGGCGTGATCACCGCCGAGGCGGGGTTCGACAGGGTAGGCGCCCAGCCAAAGTTACTAAAGCCGCTCTCCAGCCCCTTGCCGCTGACCGCAGTCACGGCATACACCTTGCCACCGTAGCTTCCAGCAGAGTAGGTGTCCTCCAGGCACGGCCCGCTGCCCACCTCGGTCACCAGTTCATACTCGGACATTGGCTGGGTGGCCCGATACACCCGGTAGCCGGCCACGCCCGCCGAGGGCTGCGACCGCAGGGAGTGCCAGCACACCTTGGCCCAGTCGCCCTGCGCCTGTACGCCGGTGAGCAGCGGGGCCGCGGGCGCTCCAGGTGGCGGCACGTGACTGCTGATCACGAAGGTGTGGCTGATCGTATCGCCCATCCAGTAGGCCAGGTTCAGCTCGGTGATATCGAGCCAACGGATCTCTTCGTGGTCGCCGTGCTGCAGGTGAACGAGGAACAGGTTCTGACTGCCGACGATGTCCACCACGCCAAAGGGGTTGTCGTGCAGCACGTGGCCGTTGGCCGTGACCGTGCCGCCGTTGGCCGAGCGGTTGGTCAGCAGGAACAGGCCGCTGGCATCGGTCGTGCCGCTGATCTCGGGCGTGTCGTCAAAGCCCGGTGAGCCCATCCAGTCCCAGCCAGCCGGCGCGCTGGTAAAGGGCCACCTGCACGCCGGGAGCCGGGTTGCCCTGGTTGTCGAGCACGCGGAAGTAGTTCTCGAGCGGGATGTCGAACAGGTACGAGCCATAGTAGCCGTTGCGGTAGCCCTCGTAGGTCGAGGCGCCGCCCGCCACGTGGCTGGAATAGAGGTGCCCGTCGGTGTGGGGCCAGATGTCGCCGCCACCCATCAGGTCAGGGCGGGGCCAACTAAAGCCGACGTTGAGCGGATTCCCCAGCCGGTCCGTGACCTGCACGTCGGGGGCCGACGCCCCGATCTGGTACAGGTCGATGATCGACACCTGGTGGCTCATCTCGTGGATCAGCGCCCAGTCGATGTCGGTGGTCGGGTCGTACCAGCCGCTGGCCCCGTGGCGATAGTCTGCATCGATGAACCACCGCCGTCGTGTCCATCCACCGGCGGAAGCGTCTCGCTCACGTCGATCCGATTGATGCGCACCCGCACCGTCGCCCCCTGCGGCGCCACCGGGTAGGTCGAGTTGGCGAAATCCCAGTTCATCGTGGCCATCTGCTTCTGGATCCAGTCCTCCGCCGACGCCGGCCACTGCGGATCCACCGGGATATTGTAGGCCTCGTACATCTCCGGCGTGAAGTAGAAGCGGAAGCTCATGGCGTTGGTGGGGTCCTCCAGGCTGTTGTTGCTCTCGTGCGTCTCGGGGATGGTGTTGGCCGGGTCGGCGGTAAAGCGCACGCTGTGATCGCCCAGCGCCCGCTGCCCGTCGGGCGACAGCTCGTGGCCCCAGGGCCACTGGTAGGTGGCCGTGATCTCCTCCGCCGGGGCCAGCGCCGGCAGCGTGCCGCTGGCGACCTCGGCCCCGTCGATGTGCCAGGCATAGTCGAAGGCCGGGCTGGCGGCCGTGCCCTTGTTGACGATGTGGGCGGTGAAGGTGACGATCTCGCCCTGCTCGGGCCAGCGCGGGTCATCCTCGGTGCCGGGGCACAGGAAGGGGATGCCCGGCTGGCCGGGAATATCCCAGGGATAGTCCACACAATACGCCTGGTACAGCGGGCTGCGGTTGATAAAGGTCACGTCCAGGTCGACGCCCTCGGAGGCGGCGAGCCGCACGCCTGGAGCCGAGGGCTGAGCGAGAGCAAACGCCTCGGCCGTCACCGCCTGCGACATAAGCACGAGCCATCCGGCCATGCTGGCAAAGAGAACAACGCTCAAGAAAAGAAAAAAACGGACTAACTTGCTCATCCTATTCCTCCTTATCGAGCACGGCTAGGCACACCCGCAACCGCTGGGTTCAGGGGCCAGTTTCATCTCAGGACGTCCGTGGATGATGCCAATAACCTTCTTGAGAAAAGCGCGGAGCTGATCGGCCTCCTTGGTTGTCGGCTGAGACGATGTTGTCATTCCAGTACAGCTCCTTTTCGACCTGTCCGTTGCGCACCCTAAGGTAGTAGGAATCACTTGGTGTGATCATGCTAAAGACGGTGCCTTCAGGCACCACGACTGAGAACTGGTCGGGATACCCGAACAAGTCGATCTTGGCCATTTCGACAGGACCTCGCCCAGCCGATTTCCGGATACCCCATCCCTTTGAATGCCCGTCAGCTCCACGGTGGCAGGCATGCACCCTCCTGCTGGCCTCCTCAGCCCTTCCGTAGGACCATCGGCAGGTAGAGGCGCATGATATCCAACGCAAAGACATAGGCCGCGCCCGAGGTTGTGCTGCCGCCGACGCGGTACGGCGCCCCAATCACAGCCGTCTGGCCGCTTATGGAGACCGACAACCCAAAGCTCCCGGCATCGGGCATAGTTAGCTTGGCAATCTGGCCCCAGGCGCCGGTCGCACCCACGTCCCGGCCGAAGAGGTAGGCCGCGGGGTCTGCGTCAAGATTGCCCACAAGGACCTTCTCCCCGCTGACCGAAACGGCGTTTCCAAACACGTCGAAGCTCGCCCCGTCGACGGCGAGAAGCAGTGCAGCTTGCCCCCAGGCATCAGGCCCTCCCTCGTCTCGGCTAAAGACGTAGGCCGCTCCCTGGTTCATGTTGCCGCCGACGTTGGCCATCGGCGCCCCGACGATGGCAGTGTCGCCCTCAATCGCGACGGACGAGCCATACATGTCATCCGCCGGATCCCCGGTTCTCGTCAGCTCGGCTACCTGGCCCCAGACACCGGGTCCGCCCTGATCGCGATAGAAGACGAGAGCCGATCCAGGCCAGGTGCACGAGATTTCGGGGCAGTATGCCCCCACAACGGCTGTGTCCTCGTCGAGCGAGACGCTCCAGCCGAAAAAGTGAAACCGGGGATCGTCGGGCGCGGTCAACTTGGCGACCTGACCCCAGGCATCGGGGCCGCCCTGGCCGCGCTCAAATACATAGGCCGCGCCCAAGTATCCGCCGCCGCTATCTGCGCACGGCGCTCCCACGATGATCGTGTTGCCGCTGATGGACACCGAGTGAGCGAAGATGTCCGCAAACCCACCGTCGGCGGCGACGAGCTTGTTTATCTGGCCCCAGCCATTCACGCCGCCCTGGTCGCGATAGTAAACGTAGGCGGCGCCTTGGCTGGGATTGCCACCCACGGTGGCCCATGTGGTCCCTACAACGGCCGTGTCGCCGTCGAGCGCGACAGACTCGCCCAACTGGTTGCCCTCGGCGCCGTCGGACGCAGTGAGCTTGGCCACCTGATCCCATGCGTGGGGCCTTCCCTGGTTACGATCAAAGACATAGGCAGCGCCCTGGTTGAGGTTGTTGCCGACTTCTGCGCCTGGTGCCCCGACCAGCACCGTCGTCCCGCTGACCGATAAGGAAGCGCCAAAACGATCCAACTCAGCGCCGTCGGCAGGGATGAGCTGGGCCACAAGGGCAACATCCGCCCGCGCTCGGAGGGCCGGCAGGGAGCCATTGGCGGTGACGACGGTAGTGGGCAGCCCCATGCTGCTGCCCAGCCAGGGCAATGTCAGGGTAAGGATCACAAAAACCGATGCTCGTTTCATGACAACACCCCATATGAAATGCAGATGAGCTACGGCTCACACTTGCGGAGTGCGATGTCATCCAGGTTGACGTCCAGCTCTCGCCCGGAAGTGGCCCACTTTTTCCACACGCGGAGGAAGAGGGTGGCGGAGGGGCGGGTCGCGAGCAGATGCGCGGTGTAGGTGGAAAAGGCGCCGGGCTCGGTGCGCAGGGAGTAGGTGTTCCAGGGAAGATCCTGCCAAGCGGCCACCTGGGTCCAGTCGGGCTCGCCCGCCGCGAAGGCCCACTGCACCCGGTAGCGGTAGGGATCTTCGCCGGGATGCGCCGCCTCCTCGCGCAGCAGGCCGGCCAGGCTGAGCTCGATAGTCGGCGCCCGGCTCCAGCCCGCTGACGGCCTGGGAGATGCCTGCATAGCGGTCGGCGGCAGGCGTGATGCCGTAGGTGCTGATGGCGATCAGTTGGGAGTGCTGCCCCTGGTAGACCACGGCAGCCCACGGGTCGGCAGCAGAAGGTGTAAGCCAGCGCCGCCGCTGCTGAAGCCCGTCCAGCCGAGGCCGATCCCCTGCCCGTCAAAGCCCTGCTCGAAGTCGCCGTTGCGCAGCAGGTTGGGACCGGTGCAGGCGCCGGGAAAGCCCTCTCCCGCGCCGCCTGCATCCACCCCAAGCAGCTCGATCCGGCCCACGCCCAGGTAGGCATCGCCTTCGCCGATTCCCGGATAGCTATCCAGGAAGGAGAGCCGGAGGCTGGTGGTCGGCCGGTTGGGAAGGGGAATCACCTGCCACTCTTTGGGCGTGTCGGCCAGGGTCACCGTCTGGGTAAACCCGTCCGAGAAGGAGATGGCCACCGTCTTGGGCCGGCGGAACGTGTCATACACCTCGGTCCGCCTCGATCCCAGTCCTCCACACCGGTCGAGCACGCCGGTGCGGATGCGCAGTCCCGCCAGGGTGTGCGCCCGGTCCAGGTCGAACTGGAGCCAGGCGCCGCCGGAATCGTTCGCCTGCTCGATGACCCAGCCCCACTCCGTGCCGGTTGTGTCCAGCAGGTAAGCCGAGGAAGAGTCCCAACCGCCGCTGAGATCCTCGCGCTCGGCCGCTCCCGTGCAGCGTCTGAGATGCCCGCGCGCCCGGCGCTGGCTCGAATACCTCTCACGTAGCTGGGCCGCCCTAACCAGCTCTCCAGGGCGGCAGGCTCGAAGGTGAGCGTGATGTCGTGATCCGCGTGGGTTCCAGATCAGTAAAGTCCCATTCAAGCCGTCCATCCTTGATCTGGAAGAAATCGTTGATGTAGAAGAAGGCGCTCTTGCTGTCCACCGGCTGCCAGAACTCAAAGATGACCTGGCCGCTGCCAATCGTTCCCGCCCAGTGGGATCCGGTCTGCATCATGTACTTGAGACTCAGAGAGGGGGATTTCGGCTCGTTCACCGCCCGGACGTCATACTCGACCCGGATCGCCGTTTCCCGGCCTGCCGGGAAGCGAACGGGAAACACCGCGGCTACGACCTTTTCCTGTGGAGAGAGCGCCAGATCGGCATAGCTGACCTGTATCTCTTTACCGTCCACCCAAACCTTGACGTTCTTGGCCTGCTGCATCACGGCGTCCGCTGGTTCCTGATAGACTGACAATTCCTGCCACGAGTGAAGAGGAAAAAATAGGTCCTTGGATACCGCCCTGGAGGAAAGGTTCTGCATCACAAAATCGGCCGTGACGTGGGCAGAGTATTGCGCCTCCTGCTCAGCGAAGGTCCCGTCGTCGGGCCGGACGGAGAAGAGGACACTCTCCGATTTCATCCGGATCTCGTCCGCCTTGTCGCCAGGGGTCACCAATCCCCCCGGGTAAGGCAACTCTCCGACGTCAGCCCAACTGACTTGGTGGGGAGACAGCAGACCGGGCGCCACCAGCAGCGACGCTGCCAGGATCAAAAGGAAAAGCTGCCGAAAACTCTTGCCCATCGTAACCCTCCATGGAACCAGGCCGAAAGATCGAAACGGTTTCAGCCCCGAGGATGGGGTCGGAGCGGGTTGTCTTCCTTGTGAGAGAGTGAAGCGCTCTACTGCATAGACGGCGGATGAGCTGATAAAGTTCCTGACATCGCCCGCTTGACGCTCGGCGCTGCGCGGATGAGCGCCGGTGCTCATCCGCGGCCGCCGTGTGGCCGCCCGCAGTAGGTTGTTGCCGCTGAGAAGGGGTGCTTTGCCTACGCGGCGATCGAGAACCTGTCCAAACGTTCCAGGATGCCGGCTTCTACGTCGGCGCCATGCCCGGGGGTGTCGGGCAGGTGGATCAGGCCGCCGTCGTAGGTGATGCCCCCGCTGATCGGGTCCTCAGCGTGGCCGGTGTGGCCATCCAGGTCGGCAAAGGCGATGTTGGGGCGGGCCGACACCAGGTGCGCCGCCGCGCTGAGGGCCAGGCGCGTCTCCCACATGCAGCCGAGCATGCAGCGGATGCCCGCTCCCTCGGCAATGGCGTCGATCTTGAGCGCGGTGTGGATGCCGCCGCACTTGGCCAGCTTGATGTTGAAATAGTCGCAGGCGCCCAGGCTGGCCAGCCGGAAGGCGTCGTGGTGGTCAAACAACGACTCGTCGGCCATGATCGGGATCGGGCTGGCCGCCCTCACCTGCCGCAGGCCCTCGACATTCCAGTGGGCAACCGGCTGCTCGCAGTACTGGATGCCGAACGGGGCCAGATCGCGGAGGATTTGCATCGCGGTCAGCGGGTCCCACCCCTGGTTGGCGTCGATGCGGATCGGAATGTCGTTCCCGACCGCTGCCCGGATGGCCCGGATGCGCGCCACGTCGTCGTCGTGGTTGGTGCCCAGCTTGACCTTGACGGCCGGGAAGCCGCGCTGTTTGACGTCGAGGGCGGCCTGGGCCATCACCTCCGGGGGGTTGATGCCGATCGTGTCGTCGGTCCAGAAGGTTCGCTTCTCGCCGCCCAGCAGGGCATAGAGCGGCAGGCCGGCCTGCTTGGCCGCCAGGTCGTACAGCGCCAGGTCGAACGCGCTCTTGGCAGTGGGGTTGTGGGCCAGAAAGCGGTCCAGTTCGTCCATCCGCGCTTCGATGGCCAGCGGGTCTTTGCCCAGCAGCAGCCGCCCCAGCGCTTTGGCCGCCTCGAAGGCGATTGCCTGGGTCTCACCGGTCACGTACCACAGGGGCGACCCCTCGCCCAGGCCGTAAGTGCCATCGCTGGCCCAGATGCGAACCAGGATGTTGTCGGCGCACTCGATCCTCCCCAGCGCAATGGCAAACGGCCGCCTGAGGGGGATGCTGAGCTTGAAAACGTCGATGCCGGCGATCGTCAGCGTCATCTAGAGGTAGGGGAAGAGCTTGTCCGAGACGCGGAACTTGATCTCGTCGTTGACCAGGGCCACTCCCAGTTGCACTTCGGGCGTGACGTCGAGCACGATGGCGCCAGACAGGCGCCGGGATGGCACGACGACCCTCACCGTAGCAGAGCCTGCGGGCAGCTCCACGGCGAGCGAATCGGCTCGCGCCAGGACAAAACCGGTGCTGACTTGGGTCTTGTTATACACCTCGACATCGTCCACCTGGATCATGACGCTGTCGTCCATGAACCCCTCTTGCAGATCGATCGTCATAGTGCGCATGAGCTTTTTCCTCACCTTCCAGAATCGGGACACTTGCATACTACCACCATTTCAAGGCCCAGACAAGTCGTGTAGATAATCAGGGAGGGTGAGCAAGAACCACTCACCCTCCGTATTCCCGGTGCCTGCACCTGGAGACAGGTCTCACAGGCTAGAGCGCTATAGCTTGGCCCGAAGGGCCTCCTGCTGGGCCTTGATCAGCTCTTCAACGTGCGGCTTGAGCTTTTTGGCGCGAAAGATAACGCCCATCTCATTGATCGTCGCCCGCGCGCCCTTATCGTCGCCGGCCTTGATCTGGGTGAGCGCCATGCGTTGCATGGTCATGTTGAGGGTGATGTTGTCCACGCCCTGCCGGCCCCTGGATGCGTCAACCACGGATGACAGGAGCGCGACGGCTGCTTCCGGCTGCGGCTTGCGGACCTTCACCCGCAAGTCGGGGGCGACTGTCTTGAACTCGCGGGCCGCGTTAAAGCCCTTGACCAGGCGGGCATAGACCGCCAGCTCATGTCCGGCGTGCTTGTTCAGCACCAGATCAAACGCATCGTTGCCGCGCTTTAGAGACTCGGCATCGGAGCCAAGCAGGAAGAGCAAGGCGCCTTGCTCGTCGCCCAAGAACAGCTCGGCAACCTCTTCATCGGCGCGGGTCAGCGGATTCCGGACACGCAGAGAGACAACCGGCGACAGGAGCCGCGAGCCGTCCAGCGCATAGTAGACGCCGCGCAGCTTGTACAGGCCCGGCTGGTTAAAGATGTGGCCTTTCTCCTGGTCGTAGCCGATGTAGGCGCTTTCATAGATCGACGGCTTGTTCTGGTTGAGCTTGTCCGTCTGGACTGCGACGCAGTGCTCTATCAAGGGCTTGTAGACCACCACCTCGCCACTCGGCTTCAGAACGGCGATCTGCACAAAGCCGGTCTTGGGATGGAGCTCAGTGTGGATCTGTTTGCCACGCTGATCCGTCAGGTACAGCTTGGCCTCTACTACTACCGGTTCGCCATAAGCAAAGCTGGAGGCTGACTCTAGCTCTAGCCTGAGCCCAGAGTTGTTCTCGATCGGATCGGCAAAAGCAGCCGGGTCCACCAGAGCAGCGCCACCTCCAAACGGATTGCCGCCCATAACGATGTTGTTCCGGTGGGCGTGTCTCAGGTGAACGAGTTCCAGATCATCGAAGGTAAAGGGGAAAGCGTTCCAGAAGGCCGCCTGGCCGGCAGGGAACAGGTGCGGGTAGTTCATGTACGACAGAGCGCTGGGTCGGGAGGGGGAAGAGGGCGTCGTGTACTGTTTCTGGAAAGAGTGGAAGAGGTTGAAGCTGTGGCCCAGCTCGTGAACGAGGGCAAAGAGCTGAGCACGCTGGTTCTCGGGCGTTGGATCGGCCACGCTTTTGTAAAAGACCGCCGCCCCCTGGCGCTGTTGGCCTTCCTGATCGAACATGATGCCCAGCACACCCGCAGTTTCGTATTCGCTGGCGTGAAGCATCCACACCTTCCACTGCGGCTCGTCGGCCCACAGACTAAAGTGGGCGATCATGGCGTTGTGCAGCTCGGCGTCACTCCACGAGCTGCCGGGGGCAGTAGGAACGACGTTGCACTCGCCCGCCGTCCGCATCTCGATGCCGGCCTCGGCGTACGCCTTGGCAATGGTCAGGTCGCGGGCGGACCCACCCGACGGCAAGGAGCCGGTGTTGTAGGATACAAAGGGGGTCACGCTCTGTTCGCGATCCTGCTCGAAATCAATGGTGCGGAGATAGGTCGACTCGTAGCTGCAAAAGTAGGTATTCCCCTTCTGTCCTGCGGGGCTGAACCATTCGACAGTCGCCGGCGCAGGCGGCATAAAGACGGTACGGCGGGGGATAGTGACCTTGATCCTGTTATAGCTAGTCGGCCAGGTGGTCTGAGCTTCGCCGGTGATGGTAACCACCAAGTCAGCGACGTTCAGACTGACCGAGTTGACCACCCAGGAGCCAAAGTAGATGAGCGTGCCACCGGTGGGCTGGAAATAGTCGCCGCTGACGCAGAGCATTGGATGAAAGCCATCCACATCGATGCGTAGCTCCATTTGGTAGACGTCCGTGCCGCTGCGATAGCGCCCACTGACCTGCCGTTTGGCAAGCGTGATCGGGCTGCCGCCTGATGTGCGAGCCTCTGCCGGTCCAGTCTCGGCCGGCGCCGAAAGCGCAATCGCTTCGTATTCCTGAATCGCCGCCACTTCCTCCAAGGTCAGCTCGGCTAGGTATGCCGCTGATTCAGTGTTTGGTGCACATGGGTCGATCTTGGACATTTACCAACCCCTTTCCAGTTTTGCGCATCACCTTGCTACGAGAAGTTTTCGACAGTAACATTCAAGAGTGGGGATATTATAGCAGAAAATGCCATAGATGTCAATAGAAGAGCAAACATATGGTTGAATTTGAAAAACTGCGTCTTGCAGGGTCAAGCCTGCAGCAAGGGGAAGGTACCGCGGCTACTCAGATGATCGCTACCACAGCCCGGGCAATAACGCTCTGCGCTGTGGCGGATAGCTCTAAAGTGCTCGCGGTACCAGGTATGATGGCTTTGCGCCCGAGGAGCGAGGTTCGCTGCGGTCCACACGGCAAATACCACAACGGCAGGAGCCTCCATGACCACCCAGCCGAGCCGGTTCTCCAGGGTGGGGCCCCAGCCTGCCCGTGCATGACGTCCGTAGGGCGCGGGGATAAAGAACAGGACTGCAGCGGTTGCCACCGCAAAAAAGAACAAGCTGATGAGTAGCGCATTGAAGACGAATCGTTCGCTCATTCAATTCCCAATCACTTGCTGGCTTCAAACCACTGCCAGGTATCGGCAATCGTCTCTTTCAAGGGACGCGGGTGGTAGTCCAGGTCGCGCGTTGCCCGCGCGTGGTTGCTGTGCTGTTTGGCCGCGCAGTGGCTGGAGCGCGGCGCCGGTGAACAGTGGGCGCTTGCCCACCAGAAGGCTCCCAACCGCCACAAATGGTGCGCCCAGGCGCGCTATCCACATCGGCAGGACGAGACGGGGCACCTTGGACGCCGTTGACCTGGTTGGCCAGCACTGCCAGGTCGCGCAGAGATGCCCAATGGCCTGACAAGACGTAACGCCCACCGGCCGGAGCGCGCACCGCAGCCTCGAGAGCGCCTGCAACCACATCGCGGACGTCGACCCAGTCGAATCCACCATCAATCAACGCCCACAGCTTGCCCTTACAGATCGCCAGCAAGCCTCCGTTGGGAAACCCCAGACGATAGTCGTGGGGGCCGATGATGGCGCTGGGGTAGAGTATCACCGCATCCAGCCCTCGCGCCAGCCCCTGCCTTACCTGCGTCTCGGCGGCAGCTTTGGACCGAGCGTAGGGTGGATACTGTTGAGAGTGGACCAGGGGACGTGACTCGTCCAGCGGCTTGCCCGACGGATCGTGCTCCAGGGCATCGACCGAGCTGAAATGCACCAGGCGGCGCACTCTGCACTGCAAACAGGCATTGACCACATTGCGTGTGCCGATAACATTGACCGCCGCCAGCCGCTCCCAGTCACTCATCAGAATCGAGATGTGGGCGGCAGTGTGATAGACCAGGTCCGCACCCGCAAATGCACGGCGCAGCGAATCCGGATCTTCCACGTTGCCCGTGACGGTTTCCAGATCCAGCCCTTCCAGCGCCCGCCTGTCATGGTGAACCATAGCGCGAACCGGCTGCCCGCTGGCGAGCAGGGTGCGCACCAGATTCGCGCCCACGTGACCAGAGGCGCCGGTGACTACGACGACAGACACGGCTTCTCCCTGCTAGTGGCTATGCCCAAATGACTCGTCAACCCCGCGTCTCGTCGCCTCGAACTCCTGCCCCTCTTGCTCTAGTGTCAGACCGGAAATCGCACCGAGCTCGTCCCGGCGGAACACCAAGGTTGTATTCACCGCCCGCGCGAAAAACTCGAGCTCGGCGCTGGCATAGATGGGCAGCGGTGGCTGGCCGCCGGCCTGCAGCCACAGCACCCCATCCTGGACGCTGACCCGCAGCTCCATGCCTGCCTCGGTAGCATACTCGCCGGCGAAGCGCTCCAGGTCGGCCACCTCGACCGCCTTCTTTTCGGTGGGCAGCGTGCCCGGCCAGCCAAACTCGCGGCGGAGGGCACGCCCCATGTCGAACATCAGGTCGTTGCCCTCATTCGAGTTCAGCATCAGCACTGCACCCTGGCCGCTGCTTGGAAAGAACTGGGCGTGCGCCACAAAACCCTCGTTCCAGCCGCTGTGATAGAAATAGCGGCCATCCTCTTCGCCCTGCACAAAAAAGCCGATCGCCGGCCGGTAGCCCTCGCCCGACCCGGCGTGCTGCGGCTGGAGCATGGCTTGCGCCGTTTCCTGGCTGAGCACTGCCGACGGCCGGCCGTTCATGGCTCGCATCAGCTCCACGCCCACCCGGGCCAGATCGGCCGGTGTAGTCCACAGACCGGCCGCGGCCATCTCGGGATAGACGTGGTACCGGCCGGGCAGGGGGTTGCCCTTGTACGGGTGGCCACTGGCTGCCCGCGGCGCCCAGTCCGCCGGCAGCGGCTGCTCGAACGTGCTGTCGGCCATCCCCAGCGGCTCCAGCACCAGCTCGCGCATGAGCTGCGGAAACGGCTTGCCCAGCCGGTCGATCACCGCCTGCTGCGCGATCAGGGTGCCGCCGCCCGAGTAGCGGTAGGTAAGACCGGGCAGGATATTGACCTCGATCCGCGGCGTGTTGGCCTGGGGCTCGCCTTCCAGCACCTGCACCAGGCTCGGCGCCGGCTCGGAGGTGGTATAGCCCGGAAAGCCGTCCACGGTGACACCCGCCGTGTGGCTGAGCAGGTGCCGCAGCGTCAGGCGCGGCTGCCAGCCGTCGTTCGCCGGCACCCGCCAGGACGTGAGATAATCGTTCACATCCCGGTCCAGCTCCAGAACCCCGTCCTGCACCAGGCGCATCACCGCCAGCGCAAACACCGGCTTGCTGATCGACGCCGCCTGGAACAGCGTGCCGGCCGTCATCGGATCGTCGTGGCCCGCCTCACGCCGCCCGAACCCGCCGGCCCACGCCACCTCAAACCCCTCGACAATGGCCAGGCCCACCCCCGGCGTGTGGCAAAATGCCATACGCTCGGCCAGCGTCTGTGGCGAACCAAACCGATCCCTCGAACGCCGTCTCGGGCCGTATGTCGCTCATCGCCCGCGCGATCCGTTCATCGACGTCGCGCGCCATAACCTTCATCGTCGAACCTCTATTCTTCGATTGTCTCTCGATTTTTCGATCAGGTTTGAGTTAGTAGATCCCCCCGCCGGGCTGAGTGGAGCCAAGGGCGCCTTCCACAGCCGACAGGCTGTAGGCGCTGCCGCCGTGGCCTCGCCACGAGGCCAGGTCAAAGTGACCCTCGTCGCTCGAGATGCGGTACACCGACACGTTCTCGAAAGTCAGAGGGGTGTTTTTCTGGCATACCCCTGGAGATCCTATTGTCTCTAGAAAGTAGACGGCGCCCTGGCCAAACACAGTAGCATCTCCATCCTTGTTGACGGCCAGTGCTGTCTTCTCGTCGATACCGATGCCGCGGGCCTGCTCCGC
>CAVVMX010000042.1:0-78903 GCA_963749455.1 uncultured Chloroflexia bacterium | reverse complement strand
AGGGGCGGTTCGCACCCAAGCCACATGACCGAGCTGAACGGCACGCTGTTCTTCGCCGCCGACGATGATTTTCACGGCGGCGAGCTGTGGAAAAGCGACGGCGGGCTGCGAACCCTGGTTATGGTCAAAGACATCTACCCCGGCCCTAACGGCTCCAAACCGCGGCAGATGACCGACGTCAACGGCACCCTCTTCTTCCGCGCTGCCGACCGCATGCACGGGACAGAGCTGTGGAAAACCGACGGCACGCTGCCCGGCACGGTCCGGATCAAGGACATCCTTCCGGGACACCGCACGTCACGCCCGGATGGGCTGATCGCCTTCAATAACCTGCTCTTCTTCGTCGCCGACGACGACGTTAGCAGCGAAGAGGTGTGGACAAGCAACGGTACCGAGGCGGGCACCACCCTGTTCAAGGACATCAGATCCGGTTACGGGGCGTCGTACCCCCGCTACCTGACCGTGATGAACAGCACCCTCTTCTTCGGCGCCAACGACGGCATCTACGGCCGCGAGCTGTGGCAGAGTGATGGCACCCCAGCCGGCACCGCCCTGGTCAAGGACATCTACCCCGGCGGCGATTCAGACCCGCAGCAGCTGACCGTGATGAACGGGGAGCTCTTTTTCACCGCCAGCGACAGCAGCCACGGCCGGGAACTGTGGAAGAGCGACGGCACCCCGGCCGGCACTGTCATGGTCATGGACATCAACCCCTCCGGCGCGTCTGACCCACAGGACATGACCGTGGTAAACGGCATCCTCTTTTTCAGCGCTGACGACGGCACCAATGGCCGCGAGCTGTGGCGGAGCGACGGCACCGAGATCGGCACCTTCATGGTCAGAGACATCAACCCCGGGACCGCGTCGAGCCCACAGGTCCTGACCGCCATGAACGGCATGCTCTTCTTCAGCGCCGACGACGGCGCCTCCGGCCGTGAGCTGTGGCAGAGCGACGGCACAGAATTCGGCACCGTCCTGGTCATGGACATCAACCCCGCGGGTGGGTCATCACCATTGGAGCTGTTCGCGGCGGGGTCGAGGGGGTTGCTCTGCTTCACTGCCGATGACGGCATCCACGGCCGGGAGCTTTGGGCTTTGCCGGTAGCTCCATAGCCGCGGATCTGCCTGCCGGCCGCCCGACGGAGAGGCTCTTCAACGACATAGACGGTCGTTGAGGAGCCTCTCCTCATCTGTCTAGAACTCTTCCCGGCGAAAGCGCCAGATAGCCACGACGGTGAACAGCACACACCACACTGCTGTTCCGTTGATCGGCGTCACCGTGGGCGGCCGTAGGCCTATCGCCAGGAACCCGGCGATGGGTTGTTTGTCGCCGACATTCGTCAGTGGCTGCCAGGGCAGGACCGCCACCAGCCAGGGCGCATGCTTCAGGACCAGCTCGGCGCTGAAACCCATCATACCAGACATCTGCACCAACAGCGAGATACCCAGCACCGGGCCCCGTCCATGGAAGATCGTGGCAAGCATCAGCGCCAGCGTCAGGTAGAACAGGACGTTCAGGTAAACCAGCCCCGTCACCTTGGCCCAATTAAGCGCCGACAACAGCCGAGACAAGCCGTCGGCCCTGAGCTGAAAGTAGGCAATGACGCCCGGCAGCACGATCCCTGTAACCAGCAAGCCCAGTCCCAGGGCGACCAGCTTGGCCAGGATAAAGGTCGGCCGCTTCATCGGCTTGGACAGCACCCAGGCTGCCGTCCCGGAGTGCTTCTCCCCCAGGATCGAATCCTGAGCCAGGTAGCCGGCCCTCCGCCGGATCTCCTCGCTTTCCTTCTGGATGTCCTTGCCGAACACCCGGCCGCTGCCCCCGGTCGGCCGCGCCAGCCCCTGCAGCAGCTTGATTGTCGTCGTTTTCCCCGCCCCGTTCGGCCCCAGGAACCCGCAGATCGAATTCTGGTGCACCTGTAGGTCCAGCGACTTGAGCGCCTGAACGCCCTTGTAGGTCTTGGTCAGGCCCTGCGTCTCGATCACATATTCGGTTGCTGTACTCATCCTACCTTCTCCTGCCTCACAAGCTGGGCACAGTGTATCTCTGAACGGGTTAGCCGTCATCCCCCAATTTGGTGATCCACTGGGTGATTCGAGAAAGAAACTCGGTTTCTTGAAGAAACCGAGTTTCTGCGGTACAATGTGTCAGCAAATACCGAGCAGAGGTGAGATCGCAATGAGGCACGAAGAAGGCTTTTTCCAGGGCGTTCGAAATGTCCGCATCTACCATCAGCACTGGCTGCCTGATGGCGAGCCCAAGGCAGTGCTGCTCATCGTCCACGGTCTGGGCGAGCATTGTTGCCGCTACTCGAACGTAGTGAACCACCTGGTCCCGCTGGGCTATGCCCTGTACGGGCTAGACCATGTGGGGCACGGCAAGTCGGAGGGCGCCCGTGAGTATCGTGGAGCGTTTTGAGGATTACACAGACACGCTCGACATCTATCGGCGCATGGTCAGCCAGGCCCAGCCGGACAAGCCGCTTATCCTATACGGGCACAGCCTGGGCGGGCTGATCAGCACGACCTACCTGCTCGATCACCAGGCCGGGCTTGGCCGGCGCGATCCTGTCCGCACCCCTGTCCCGAGTGCCCGAGAACGTCTCGGCCATGACCATCACCATGGGCCGGGTGCTGTCGCGCCTGGCGCCCAAGGCAGGCGTGCTTCCCCTCGACGCCGCGGCCGTGAGCCGCGATCCGGCCGTGGTCCAGGCCTACATGGACGACCCGCTGGTCTTTCACGGCAAGACGCCGGCCCGCCTGGCGGCGGAAATGATGCGCGCCATGCAGCGCGTCACGGCCGAGGCGTCCAAGATCACCCTGCCGGTCATGATCTTCCAGGGCAGCGCCGACCGCCTGGACCCCGGCGACGCCAGCTTCCTGTACAACGCAGTAAGCTCGGCCGACAAGACGCTCAAGGTCTACGAAGGTCTGTACCACGAAACGCACAACGAGCCAGAGTGCGCCACGGTGCTGCACGATGTGGAGGTGTGGCTAGAGGCGCACGTGTGACCGAGACCCTAAGGGTTTCCAAAACCCTTAGGGTCTCTACATCGTCGGCGGTTTGGCCACTCGCCCGGTCCGCTCATACTGCTCGAACACCGGCACGTGGCGCTCGACCATGCTCGTCAGCCCCTGCGGTTGGTGGCGGGCCACCCAGTTGATCTTCCACAGCAGCCGGCCGATCTGGAACGGCTCGATCGGATCGTCCGGCCAGGCCATCGACGCCTCGTAGCCGCGCCGGAACGCCGCCAGCAGCTCCGCGTATCGTCCCTCATCCGTGGCCTCCAGCAGATCGAGCATGGCCATGGCGATATCGTGCGCGCGAAACCCCCACACCGTGTCTTCAAAGTCGATCGGATGCAGCACGCCCCGGTCCAGCTTGATATTGTCATGCCACAGGTCGCAGTGGATCACCCGCAGGTCGGACCGGTCGATCGCCGCGTAGGCCAGCTCCACATGCCGGTGCATCCGCTCCAGCAGCTCGCGCGACGCGCCGCGGGCAGCGTCGACCGCCTGCCCGTCCCCCACGATCAGGTTCTCCTCGCCCCTCGACAGCCAGTGCTCGAACCGCCGGGTCGTGAACCCGGCGGGAGGGGTCCACGCCGCTCCGTGATGGTGCAGCTCGGCGAACAGCTCGCCCATCTTTTCCAGGTTGCGCTCGGTGAGATAGTGTCCCAGCAGCCGGCCCGGCACCCAGCTCATCAGGCTCGCGTTCCATACCTTGGGGATGTCAGGCCGGCCCATCGGCAGCACATACTCGCCAGACCGCGCCGGCACGATCCTCGGCGCCGGCACGTCAGTCTCGCGGCCAAGCGCCTCAAGCCACAGCGCCTCCGACCAGAGATCCTCGAACGTGCGCCAGCCGGGATATGCCAGCCGGAGCATGAACCGCTCTCCCGATGCCGTGGTCACCCGGTAGAGGAGGTTGGTGTCAAAGCCATGGTAGACAATCTCCGGGCTCCTTCAGCTCATAGTGGGCCACGGCGCGACCGCCAGCTCTCGCAGCCGGCGGAGCTTCCCGGCAAGGGACAGCTCGCCGTACGGCTTCATAGTCTCATCTCTTCTCCAAGACGATCAGGTCGTCGCTCCAATCGGGGACAAAGAGACGCCCGCCGTAGTAATCCATGCTGCATATCTTGGGCAGATTCAGTTTGAGCGGGTCGGTTTCCAGCGGGTCATTCCTTCTGTCCGGCTCGGCAAGATGCTTCCCGGCAATCGTCGAGATCCGACAGGTAGCATGCTCCACCATCCGGACCACATGGTTGTAGGTATCACCGATAAAGACATTTCCCTCCTCATCGAGTGACAGGGAAAACGGCCCGTCGAAATGCTCGCTCGGATCGCTCCCCAAAGTGGCTGCAAGAGCAGGCCCCCCGTCTCCAGAATAACCCGGTCTCCCCGTCCCGGCTACCGGCGAGACCGTCTCCTGGCGAACGTCGATCCGCCTCACGCAGAAGTTCTTACTGTCCAACACATAGATATCGCCGTCAGGGCCAAGCCGTAGATCGTAAATCCAGTTGAACAGGACCGACTCGAATGGGACCGTTCCCTCCTGAAATCCGGGCTGCCCACTCCCAAGGGTCAGGACCGGCTCGCCGGCCAGGCTGAATTTCCAGACCCGGCATCCCTCAATCTCGTGCACCCATATACTTCCCTGCCCATCGTACACACAGTTCCCAACGTCCTTCAGGCCCGTGCGCTTGGTGTCGATGAATAGCTTGGCCGACTTGCGATCAGGCCAGACCTTGAAAATCTCATTTGTCCCGTTGCTTGAAACGAGCAACGAGCCTTCGGGCAATTCGGTGACGTAATGAGGGTGCTTCACATCAAACGGGATGTGGTTGGGGCTCAAACCCTTATCAATCGCTCCGGCCGTCCACAAGAATCTATCCTCAGCAGTGAGACATCCTAGCCAGTGCTCGTTGTATTGGAGCACATACTGTGTGCCTCCCTTTCCATGAAAACCAAAGGCGCAAAAGCCCTCTCCCCACTGTTTCTGTGCAGAAAAGTTCAAGATGGACTTGATTCTCCACTCCACTTCATCCCCTCCTCGGGCTTTCAAACAGCTTCCAGACCACTCACCGCCTGCCCCACCAGTGCAGCAGCGTGCTCCCATCCGTAAAGCCCAAGGGCAAAAACGCGCCCAGCGTCAGCAACAGCAGGTTGTCCAGGAACACAAACGCCGCTACCCACCACAGCACCCCAGCTCCGGCTCGCAGCGCCAGCGCCGCGGCTGCCGCAACCAGCGTCGCCACCAGGCTGCCGGCCGGCCCGCCCAGCGCCCGGCGGATGTGTATCGCCGCCGGCAGCGCCGGCTCGTCCGCCGGGTAAAGCGAAGTGCCCAGTATCCCCCACTTGCCCAGCCGGATCCCGCTCATCGGATAGCCGGTCCGGCGCGCGGCCCGTGCGTGACCGAGATGATGGGCAATGTCGGAGGCCCAGTGCAGTATGACGGCGAGCAGGCTTCCGACCAAGGCCTCCCCAACTGACAGATCAAGAACCCTCATGCCGACGCCGCTCAGCAGCGCCGCCAGCATGAAGGATCCGACGACGGCAGTGGGCTCTACGCTCACGCTGAGACCGGCCACCTGACCCAGCTTGTGCTCCTTCATAGCAGTTGCCTCCAGTTAGTGATTGCACGGCGTGGCGAACGGCGTGCCCCAGTGGTGGACATTGGCCCGGGCATAGACCGGCCAAAAGGCCACGTCAAGGGCCAGGCCCAACGCACCCCCGAACACTTCCGGCTCTACAAACGCGCCGCCGGCCGCCAGCGCTTCCCTGCAGTCCGCCAGCGCGCTATGCCACTTGACGTGAAATCCAGCTCCCAGTCCCACGTAGACGAGAGCGAGCACCATCACGACGAGCCGGAGTCTCGAAGCAACCCTGCGGATGCCGGTCTGGCCCCTCAACCTTCATCTCCGGACAAGGTCGCGCACCAGCAGCGCCCCGGCGATGGCCACCACCCCCAGTGCCAGCGTATAGCCGGCCAGCGCTGCAGCGACCAGGATCATCGGCCAGCCCGCCAGCTCGGTCTCACCCGAGGCCAGCCCCGTCGCCACGGCGATCGCCTGCATGCCGACCCACAGCCCCACCATCAGCGCCAGACCCCACACAAACAGCGCTCGCCGCGAGCGCGCTCGCACCGACGCCCACAACAGAAGCGCGGTCCCGATAAGGGCAACCGGAAACAGCTCGGCCGGCATCAAATAGTCAACCCGGAACATGCTGCTCCGGATCGACACGATCGCCCCAAACACAAACGTCGCCACGATCGGCAGCCACACCAGCACCGCCCCGACCACAGCCAGGGTCCTTGTTAGAACGCCTCTCACGCTGACCTCCCGCCCGCAGTGGCTACATTATACCCCCGAACCCGGCCCCGCACAAGTAGGGGCGCATTATTCCCCCTTTACACCGGCCCCCCATCGTGCTATAATCTGTCTGTCGATCGTTGGCGTCTCGGTTCATGCAAGGAGGCAAAGGAGGGAAATATGCCTACCAAGAGGGTCCTACTCATCATCGCAGTAGTCAGTGTCGTTGTCCTGGCTGTGGGCGCCGGCCCCCAGACTGCCGGTATTGTTCGCGCTGCGCCCCCAGAACCGAGTCCGGGGTCCAGCGGCGCAACCATCCCCTACTCCGGTCGGCTGACCGACCAGGCCGGCAGGCAGGTAGCCGACGGGCTGTATGCCTTCACCTTTACCGCCTATAACGCCGAAACCGGGGGACAGCCCCTCTGGTCCGAGGTGCAGACCGGCGTGCAGGTGACACAGGGCGGGTTTGCTACCGCCCTGGGCAGGGTCCAGCCCATCCCCGCCGGCCTGTCGAGTGCTCGGACCCTATGGCTGGCGATCAGCGTCCGTGGGCCCGGTGAAACCGCATTCACCACCCTCAGCCCTCGCCAGGGCGTGAGCGTCTCCGCCCCTGCTGCCCAGGCCGGCATAGCAGTCAGCGCCGCCTGCCCCCACGACCACGTGGGAGAGGTGTGGAATGCCGCCATCGGCTGGTCGGGCGCAGCCCTCCGCGTTAACAACAACGCCACCGGCCCCAGCATCTGGGGCTGGAACAGCGGTGGCGGCAACGGTCTGCGCGGCGACAGCTGGGGCGGCGGCATCGGAGTGTATGGCGAGGGGGAGAATGGTCCCGGCATTGTCGGTCGTAGCCGCAGGTCGGCGTAACGTGTTCCGACGTGGCAAGGCTCTGCCCACAGCACTAACGGCTACGGCCTCTTTGCCCACTCCGACAATAACCACAGCATCTACGTGGACGGCGCCGGTTTACATGGTGTATACGTCGAGTCTGCCGGCTGGGATGGCGTGGCGGTCTGGTCTGCTGCCACGGCGGGAATGTATGTCCACTCTGCCGGTGCCGATGGGATCCTCGTTGACACCGCCAACTGGGATGGGGTGCACGTCGTCGGTCCCGGTGGGTGGGGTCATACTACGGCTCTGGCAAGAAAGGTGACGAGGATTTTGCCGTGCTCAACACCGGCGAGGTGCGCTCCAAGGTCGGCTTTGCCGCCCCCACCCACGGTTTCGCCGAGAACATGGCCGTCGAGGGGGCGCTGGCCGGCTACGAGCCGGGCGACGTCCTGGTGGCCGCCACCACGGGCAAGGGCGCCGTGGCCCTGTCGTCCGTCGCCTACTCGCCGGCCGTCATCGGCGTCTACGCCGCCTCCCCGGCCGTCGTGGGCGGGCAGGCCGTCGTCACGGGCCAGCAGGCCGGCGGCGTGCCGGTCACCATCCTGGGCATGGTCCTGTGCAAGGTCTCGGCCGAGAACGGCCCCATCAGCCCCGGCGATCTGCTCGTCACCTCCGCTACCCCGGGCCACGCCATGCGCGCCGACCAGGCGCCGCAGGGCACCGTCCTGGGCAAGGCGCTGGAAGCGTTGGACAGCGGCACCGGCGTCATCCTGGTGCTGGTCACGCTGCAGTAGGGGGTGCGGCAATGAAAGCGCGAATCGCAACCCTGACCGTTGTCGTCCTGCTGCTGCTGACCACCGGCCTGCTGCCAGGCGCTGCTCCGGCAGTGGCCCAGCCTGGCGGGCAGTCGGCCGTTCAGAACAGCATTTCCTCTGGCGGCAACTATCGCTTGATCGGCCTCGAGGAGGAGGCGGCCTCGGCAGTCACTGTCGCCAGCGGCGGCGGCTATCGCCTGTTCCAGGTGCCCGAAGCGCAGACCCTCGCGGGCAGCGGCTGCTGCTGTACCTACCTGCCCTGCATCCTGCGCAACAACTAGACATCCAGACCTCGGAGGTTTCGTTCCGGCGCGCAACCTCCGAGGTCTGCCAGTATCCTATTCTTTGCTGACCAGCGGCAGATACACCCGCAGCCGCAGCACCGGCGCCTGATACGGCGCCGAAAACTCGGACGTCCCCTTGGTCCCGTCCGTCGCCGTGGCCGTCAGGTACGGCTGGCTCAGCATGCTCAGCGACAGCACAAACGCCCCGCCCGCCTCGGCCACTGCGCTCCCCAGGTACACCTCGCCCTCGCCGTCGTTGGCCGTGCTGCCCATCACCTCCACCGTGCAGCCGCCGCAGGCCGTGCCCGAGATGTCGATCGTTGCGCCATAGCTCACCGCCGTCACGGCCGGGGTGGCGATGCTGCCGTTGGCCGAGTTTGCCAGGTCAATCCCCAGCAGCCCGTTGGCGTGGATGCTGTTCTCCGTGATCACGTTGCGGATGGCGCTGGAGCCGTTGACCAGCACGCCGTTGTGGACGTTGTAGGCGATCTGGTTGCCCGGTCCGACCACATTGTCGTCGCAGTCGCCATAGATCTCGACCCCTTCGTAGCCGTTGCCCAGCGGCAGGCCGCCGGCGGTGACGCCGATGGCATTGCCGAGGACGTTGTTGCCGTCGACGTACGGGCCAAAGAGGAACACGCCGTGATAGCCGTTGCCCGAGATGACGTTCCCCTCGCTCGCCCCTGTCCCGCCGATCATGGTTATTGCGCGCGCCATCCGCCACGTACACCCCCACCCAGGTGTTCGGCACTGCCGCCGTGCCGGCGGCCGACAGCCCCACATAATTGCCCACCACCTCGTTGTAGGCCGTGTCTGTGCCTTCCAGGACAATCCCCCCAAAGTTGCCCGAAACGACGTTGCGCTCGCCGGCCGAGGGACCGCCGACGCTGTTGTACATGGCGCCGTCGGCGAGGTAGACGCCGTAATTGGTGTTGGGCAGCGCGCTCGCCCCGCTTATGGTGGTGCCGATGTAATTGCCGGCGATGTGGTTGTCCAGCGTGCCCGACACGTCGACCTGCACCCCGTTCTGAGTATTGCCCGAGATCAGGTTGCCCTGGCCCAGCGCCGCCCCGCCGATGGTGTTGTATCGCGAGCCGGCGGTGATGCGCACCCCGTTCCAGCCATTGCCCAGGTCCTGCGTGCCCCCGACGTCGGTGCCGATCAGGTTGCCCTCGACCCGGTTGTGGTCGGTGGCGCTGTGCTCGATCCGCACCCCATCTTGCGTGTTGCCCGAGATGACGTTTTCCAGGCCCACGACGTTGTGGTCCGAGCCGCTTGCCGATATAGACGCCGTGGTAGCCGTTGGGCACGGCCGTCGTGCCGCCGGCGTTGGTCCCGATATAGTTGCCCGACACGGTATTGGTCATCGTCCACGCGCCATAGATCGCCACGCCACCCCACAGCGTTGCCCGAGATCACATTGTTGTCGCCCACCGTGTTGCGGCAGGCGCTGCCGTGGATCAGCACCCCATCGTGCTGGTTGGCCATCGCCGTCGCGCCGCTGGGGCCGACGCCGATATAGTTGCCCGCCACCACATTGTCCACCGTCCCCTCGCCGCCGATCTGCACCCCGTCCTGCCCGTTGCCGGCGATCACGTTCCGCTCGCCGGTCGTGCCGCCGCCGATCACGTTGCCGCGAGCGGCCGAGGCGAGATACACCCCGACCGCGCCGTTGCCCAGCGCCGCCGCCGGCGGCGTCGACCCCGATATAGTTGCCCGCCACGGTGTTGCTCATCGTGTCGGTGCCATACATCGACACGCCGCTCCACGTATTGTCGGCGATGACATTCCGCTCGCCGGCCAGTGTCGCCGCCCACCACATTCTCCGCCGCCCCATTGACGATGAGCACCCCGTCCTGCCCGTTGCCCAGGTCGTCGATCCCCCGGACGCCGGCCGTGTCGGTGCCGATATAGTTGCCGGACACGACGTTGCCGGTCGTGCCCTCGCCCTCCAGGCGCACGCCGCACTCGGCGTTGCCCGAGATGACGTTGCGCTCCGCGGCTGTGTCGCCGCCGATCGCGTTGTCTTGGGCGCCGCCGTCGATCTGCACGCCGTCGACGTTGCCCAGGCCGGCCCAGTCCCACGCGTTCAGTCCGATCAGGTTGCCGGCCACGACATTGTCGTGCGCGCCCTCGATCCAGACGCCGTCGCCGTCGTTGCCCACGATGACGTTCTGCTCGGCGGCCGTCGATCCGCCGATTCGGTTGTATCCGGCGCCTTCGGCGATATACACGCCGCCCAGGGTGTTGGGCACAGCCGTGGCTGCCTCATAGTCCCCGCCGATCACGTTGCCCGAGACGACGTTATTGCCCGTGTTGCTGCCCCGGATGCGGACGCCGTAGTGGGCGTTGCCCGAGATCACGTTCCCTTCGCCCGAAGCGTCGCCGCCGATCGTGTTTTGCGAACTGCTCGTGATGTGCACGCCCGAATAGTTGTTCGGCAGGGCGGAGATGCCGCTGGCCCTGGTGCCGATATAGTTGGCCGAAACGGTGTTAGTGTAGGACGATCCCTCGATCCAAACGCCATAGAATGTGTTGCCCGAGATCACATTCCGCTCGGCCGGCTCGTCGCCGCCGACGGTGTTGTCGTGCGCCCCGGATCGGATATAGACGCCGTGCCGGTTGCCGGCCGCGCTGCTCCCGTACACGTCGGTCCCAATGTGGTTGCCGGCGATGACATTGTCAGTGGCGTTGCTGCCCGTAATCTCCACGCCATGGTAGCAGTCCTGGATCACCAGCCCTCGGATCAGATGCTGGGCTCCGGTGATGACGAAGCAGTTGTTGCCGTTGCCGTCGATCACGATCTTGAGCTCGGCCGGGTTGGACCCGTCGGGCGGCTCCGCCCCCGGCTGGGTGTAGCCGTCGATGATCAGCCCGACGACGTTGGTCAGCGTGGGCAGCGGGCTGGCGAGCTGGATGGTGCACACGTCGGCCACGCAGCCCGGATCGTCCAGGCTGATGCTAAACCAGATCTCGTCAGGGCCGGTGTGGCCTTGGGCCCAGTTGATCGCATCGCGCAGCGTGCCGCCCCCGCTGTCGTCGCTCTTGGTGACCGTGTAACTGTCGTCCGGGGCCGAGCGCCCCTCCACCGCCGGCATGGGAACGACCAGCGCCAGCAGCAGTGCCACACACAGCCCGGTCAGCTTCCTTCCGCTCATCGCTCACCTCCTCTGTTCTTGGAACCACGACCTGCCGGCCAAGCCAGCCTTGCCCGACAACGCCCCCCTACCATTGCCGCCGGTTCAGCCGGGCGAAAATGCCCCGATTGCTGCCGGTACAGCTCCAAAAACTCCCCATACAGCTCGTCATACAGGGCGCGGTGCGACCGGATTGGGCTCGTAGACCTGGCGGTAGCGCACCAGGCCGGGGATCTCCTCGAAGCGGAGGTGCCCCAGCCCCACCGCGGCGATCAGGGCCGCGCCGCGGGCGTTGGCCTGGATCGGATCCACGGCCTGCCTGATTGGCCGGTTCAGCACATCGGCCAAGATCTGGCACCACACCTCCGACTGGGCCCCGCCGCCGACAAAGGTCAGCGCCTCAAACGGCCGGCCGATAAACTTTTCCACGTAGCCCAGGCTCCAGCGCGTGTTGTAGGCCACCCCCTCGTAGATGGCCCGCAGCATGTCCTCCATGCTGGTCGCCAGCGACAGGTTGTGAAAGCCGCCGCGCAGCGTCGTGCTGTCCACCGGCGTCCGCTCGCCGTTCAGCCAGGGCGTAAAGAGCACCCCGTGGCTCCCGGCCGGCACCGAGGCGGCGACCTCGTCGGCCAGGCGGTAGGCGTCGGCAGGCACCGTGCCGGAGCCGAGCCGGCTGGGGCGAAAGAGGACGTTCTCCAGAAAGAAGGAGAGGCAGCCGCCCGCGACGTCCTGCTCGTTGATGCACTGGTAGCGGCCGGGGATGGCCGAGGGGATGGAGGCGATGCTGTGGAAGATGTCGGTCTTCTTGAAGGGCACCAGGCACTCGATCCAGGAGCTGGTGCCGATGTAGCAGTGCCCCTCGAAATCCCGCACCGCGCCCGAGCCGACCAGGGCGCACTGGTGATCTGGGGCGCCCATCACCACCTGGACCGGCTCCGGCAGGCCCAGCTCGCGGGCGGCCGCTGGGCTGGAGCGTGCCGAGCACCTCCGTCGATCCCTTGAGCTCCGGCAGCATCTCCCGGTCGATCTCGAGCAGGCGGATGAGCGAATCGTCATAGTGCACGTGGTGGATGTCGCGAATGTCGGTGATCCAGAACAGGCTGATCGAATCGTACGAGGCGGCGAACTGGCCGGTGAGGCGCAGGTTGAAATAGTCCTTGCTCCCCAGGAACTTGTACGTCTTGTCATAGACGTCGGGGAACTCGTGCTTGACCAGGAGCATGTGGGCGATGTCGTCCTTGCCCGAGAGGGTCGGGATGCCCGAGGTCAGCCGGATCCACTTGACCAGCTTGGCCAGGGCGTAGCCCTGCAGGCTGGGGAAGCCCGACACCACCTGCTTGACGTAGGGTGCTCCCCGCGAATCCAGCCAGGTGAGGCAGTTCATCAGCGCCCGGCCGCTGCGGTCCACCGCCACCGTGCTGGAAAAGGTGCTGGACACGGAGACGGCCTCGATGCACTGCACCGGCACGGCGCACCGGCCCAGCAGTTTGCGGGTGGCCGCGACGAAGGCGCTCCACCACTGCTCGGGGTCCTGCTCGGCGCCGCCGCCGGGCAGGAAGGATCAGGGGCGTCGGCTCGAAGGCCGAATCCACCACCTCGCCCTCGACCGAGACCAGCGCCACCTTGCAGCCCGACGTGCCGTGGTCGAGGGCCAGGACGTAGGGCGTCGAATCGGTCCGCGACATGAGACATCCTCCTCTGCCGCCTGCCGCCGACGAGCCGGCGCGCGGCACCCGGCCTACAGGTTGATCCGGGTCACAGCCCCGGTTTCGTCGATGCGCTCGACGATCAGACCCTCAGCCGGCTTGCCCTTGCCGGCCGCGTCCTTGCTAAAGATCTCCAGGGCCAGCGGCAGGAACTCCGACGGCCGGATGCAGGCCTCGGGCGGCAGGACGCCCTTGCCCTGCACCTGGCCGCGCTGCATCAGCATCGCGCCGATGGCCGCCGGGATGCCGGTGCCCTCGCCCAGCGCCTGGCTGGTGGAGGCCATGTGGAAGCGGTACTCGCAGCGGCCGGCCCGCCGACAGCCCGCGGACGACCACCGAGACGCAGCCGCGCTGCCCGCCGAAGCCGGTCTCCTTCAGAATGCGCTCCCTCTCGCGCAGTGACGTAGGCGATGGCGAAGTCGTAGGGCGCCACGCCCTGGCCCTCGACGTCGACCGGCTCGCTGCTCGACAGGCCCAGGCGGCACAGATCGCGGATCAGGTCGTAGTACGCCTCGGGCAGCACCGAGCCCTTGTTGGTCACCCGCCGCACTGGAATGTGCTGCGGCAGGGTCACCTGCTCCGGGTGGGGGTAGGGATAGATGGTGGTTGGGCCGATGTAGGGGAAGTCGAAGCTCTGCCTCAGGGCGATGCCGTCCTCGCCGAAATAGTCGACGTACTGGAGCTTGCCGTCGAGGTACATGGGGATGGGGATGGACATGCAGTGGAAGCGGTGGCCGATGACGCCGGCGCCCTCGACCGGCTCGCCGCCGTGGGTGTGGAAGATGTCGATCGACTCGACCGCGTCGAGCAGCGTGTCGGCGGCGAGCCGGGCGATGACGTTGGTCAGCCCGGGCGAGCTGCCCATGCCGATCAGCGCCGTGACCCCTGCCTCGGCGCACCTCGTCATCCATGTTCAGGATCTCGAGGGTCACGTCCACGTCGTCGCACACGTCGACGTAGTTGATGCCCGCTTCGATGACCGCGCGCTGAGGATCGGCTTCACCGTCGAGTAGAAGGGGCCGACGCAGTTGAGCACCACGTCGCTGCCCTCGATGGCGCTCCGCACGCTCCGGCTATCGCGAGCGTCGCACTGCGACGGCGCTGACGGCCGGACCAAGGGCGAGGGCCATGCCGCGCGCCTGCTCGATCTTCCAGTCGCCGATGACCACCTCGGAAACTCGCCTGACTGGACCAAAGTGCGGACGGCGACGCTGCCCACCGCGCCGCACCCACCGAGAACCGTGACCCTAGCCATGACCTCACCCCTCCTCGGTTGGTTCTGCCGCGCGATGCCGCCTGGCAGCGCACCCTCCATCCCGCTTCGCACTCGCCATTATAGCACACGATCGCACCCCTCGCAACAGAGGGCTACCTACCATGAGGTCCCCGTCACAACCGTGGGTGCCATGGGGGGTCGGTCTCACCCAGACTCCCGTTGGGGGACCCGTCACCGTCGTTCTCCTCGTTCCCACGGTCCCCCCATGGGAACGCCCCCCTCACACCTTCTCCACCTGCACCTGCACCGAATGCGTGCGCGGCCCGTGGCTGGGCAGCGTCGGCTCCGTGCTGGTCAGCACGTTGGCGCACCCGGCCGTCTCGGTGCCGTCTGCATCAAGGGCCGGCCACGTCCCTTGCAGCAGGCTCGCCACGCCCGGCATGATCTCCTCGGTGACCTGCGCGGCGATGCGCATCCGCCCCTGCCGGCTGCGAACCAGCACCACATCCCCGTCGGCGATCCCCCGCGCCGCCGCATCGGTCGGGTTCAGCCACAGCACCTGCGGCGTCCTGCTCTTGAACCAGGCGATCGTCTCGTACTGCGAGTGGGTGCGAAAGCGGGCGTGGGGCGTCACCAGCCACAGCGGATAGTCCGGGTCGGCGGCCAGCATGCGGCATGTGGGCACGGCCGGAAAGCCGGTTGCGGCGTACGCCGTCGACGAAATCTCCACCTTGCCCGACGGGGTGTCCAGTGGGTGCGCCTGCGGGTCGAGCGCGAACTCGCTCAGCCCCACCCGGGCCTGGTCCGCGCCCCAATAGATGCCTGTCTGCCGAAAGGCCTCGACGTCGGTCACCTCCGACTCGGCCAGGAAGCGCTCCAGCCACTCGCGCCTCGCTGCGGCCCTCCGAGAACGCGCTGCCCAGGCCCATCCGCTCGGCCAGCTCGCAAAAGATGGCATAGTCGTTGCGCGCCTCTCCCTGGGGCGGCACCGCGCGATTGGAGTAGAGCAGATAGTTGCCGCCCGCCGGAAAGACGATATCCTCCCGCTCCAGGAACGTCGTCGCCGGGAGCACCACGTCGCACTGCTGCGCGGTGGGGGTCAGCGCATAGTCGTGGCACACGCTGAACTCCACCTGTCGGAAGGCGCGCAGGCTCTTGTGCAGGTCGCTGCCCTGCACCACGTAATTGCTGCCCACGCTGTAGATGGCCCGGATGTCGGTGGGAAAGCCGCCTCGCCGCCCTTCCAGCACCGCATCCGGCCAGCGGACCACCGGGATGGACGCCCGGGCCGGGTTGGGGGGCACGGCCATGCGGCCCATGCGCGGGCCGGGCAGCTTGCCCCAGGTCAGGGCGCCGCTCGAGCCGCCCGGTCGCCCCAGGTTGCCGGTGGCCACCTGCAGCGCAATGGCCAGCCGGATCGCCTCCTCTCCACCCACGGTGCGCTGGATCGACAGGCCCGGGATCAGGGCCGTGGGATGCGTCCGGCCATAGGCCAGCGCCAGCTCGCGGATGAGCGCTCTCCGGCGTGCCGCAGACCCCCTCGGCCCAGGCCGGCGTCTTGGCCACCCCGTCCTCGTCGCCCAGGATGTGCCGCTCCAGCTCCTCGAACCCGCTGCTGTGCGCCTCCACGAAGGGCCGGTCCACCAGCCCTTCGCTCAGCAGGACATGCAGCACCGCCATCATCAGCGCCGCGTCGCCGCCGGGGCGAACCGGGATCCAGCGCGTTCCCAGCTTGCTCACCGTCGCCGAGCGGCGCGGATCGACGACGATCACCTCCACCCCCCGGCGGCGCGCCTCCCGGATGTGGAACTCGGTCTCGCAGCCCAGCCGCGTGTCCGTCACGTTGGCGCCCCACAGGATGATGAGCCTGGAGTGCCGGACCGTGGCGGCGTCGATCCCGGCCAGGTTGGTGCCCAGCACGATCGGCGTCACGAAATCGGCCGCCGCCGAGCTGTAGCCGCCGGTGATCTCGGTGTAGCCTCCCAGCAGGCCCAGGAAGCGCTTGGTCAGGCGCTGCGTGCTGTGCAGCGCTCCCCGGCCCGAGGCGAAACCGGCCAACGCCAGGATCGAGCCGCCTCCGTACCGGCTCTGCACCTCGGCCAGCCTGCGGGCCACCAGCTCCAGCGCCTCCGGCCATTCGGCCTCCCGGAACTGCCCCGATCCTCGCGCTCCCGTGCGCAGCAGCGGCTTCAGGATGCGGTCCGGGGCATACACGACCCGCGGCATCTCGTACCCGCGCGGACAGCCCTGTCATCGCCCGGCCACCCAGTGGATTGTTTCGCACGCGGGTCACGCGCCCGTCCCTGACCACAGCCACCAGCGGGCAGCCTCCGCCGCAATCCTTGTTGCAGGTCACCGCCACCGACGCTTCGCTCATCTTCGGCTCACCTGAAATAGAATCTCCCCTCTCCGCCTGCACCAGAGTACACGACTCACCCAACTTTGTCAAACCCTCTTCCCTCCTTCCCATGGTCCTCCCGTGGGAAAGCCCTTCACCCCCTAGCCCCCCTCTTTGCGATTTCCCCTCGGTGGTGCTATAATCTTCCGAGCAGCAGAAAGCGGCTCTTTGAGTGATCATGACCAATCCATCATTCTCGGCACTCACCTTCCGCCATCCGGCGCCCGGCGACGCCGCGCGCGTCCTCGAGCTCATGATCCGGCGCGACGTGGCCGAGTTGGGACAGGCCGATTCGAGCCTGGACGACCTTCAGGACGAATGGGACCATATCAACCTGGAGCGCGATGCCTGGCTGGCGGTGACGCCCGAGGGTGGGCTGGCCGGCTACGCCGCAGTGGTCCCCTGGCTTGCGGCTCTGCGCTACGACCTCTACGTCGACCCCTCCTGGCCCGCTGCCGGGCAGGAGCTGCGTCGGGACCTGCTGGCCCGCTGCCAGGCGCGCGGCGCCGAGCTGGCCCGCGAAGGGGCATGCCAGCCGCTTGCCCGGATCTACGTGGCCCACGTCAATGCCGCCGACCGGGCCATGGCCGAAGCGGCCGGGTTTCGCCCGGTGCAGTACCACTTTCAGATGCGGATCCAGACGGAGGCGCCGCCCCCGCCGCCCGAGTGGCCGGCCGGTGTGACGGTCCGCACCGCGGTCCCCGGCCAGGACGATCAGGCCATCCACGCCCTGATCCAGGCCGCATTCGACCGGCCCGGCCGCACGCCGCAGCCGTTCGAGGCCTGGCACGAGTTCATGATGCAGTCCAGGTTGTTCCGGGCAGACCTCTGGTTCCTGGCCGAAGCGGGCGGCGAGCTGGCCGGCGCCTGCCTCTGCTTTGCCTACCCGGAGATGGGCTGGGTGCGGCAGCTTGGCGTGGCCAAGGGGCAGCGGCGACGCGGCCTGGGCACGGCCCTGCTGCGCCACGCCTTTGGTGAGTTCTGGAAACGCGACGCTAGGCCTGGTGGGGCTGGCCGTGAACGCCGACAACGAGAGGGCCGTGGGTCTCTACGAGGCGGCCGGCATGAAGCGCGTCCAGCAGTACGACGAGTATCAGCAGCCGCTCCTCCCCGACAGTGGAGGTGCCCGCTCCCACGAGAACAGCTTGATGGAATCTATGTCAGCCGGCGCTCTGGCTTCCAAATAGGCGATCCACGGCCCTCCGCCGTCGTCGCCTTGGAGATACCAACCCGGATTGGCTCAGGCGTGGCAGTTGATGTCACACCCGAGCCGGTTCTCAAGAAGCGAGAAGGAGGAGAAACGGTGAACACCCAGGTCACTCTGCATCCTGCCAGGCGATCCGGCCGTGCGCGCCTGCCCTGGATCGGGCTGGTGCTGCTTCTGTTGACAGTACTGGCCGGCGCTGTGTCGCTGCCGGTGCACGCCGCCACGATCACCGTCACCAACATCAACGACAGCGGCCCCGGCTCTCTGCGCCAGGCAATCGCCGACGCTGCCGCCGGCGACACTATCGACTTTGGCCTGACCTATCCCGCCATCATCGCCTTGAGCACCGATCGGCTTACCATCAGCCAGGACCTTACCATCAGCGGCCCCGGCGCCAGCAGTCTGACGATCAGCGGCAACAACGCCTTGCCCGTCTTTTTCATCGATAGCGGCGCCCATGTGACCATCTCCGCCGTGACCGTCGCCGGCGGCTACGCCGGCGGCGACAGCGGCGGCGGCATCAAGAACCATGGCACGCTGATGGTGACCAACAGCATCATCTCTGACGGCAGAGCATATTTCGGCGGCGGCATCTACAACCAGGGTACGGTGACGGTGATCGACACCGCCTTCTACGTCAATAGGGCTTACCAGGGTTACGGCGGCGCTATCCACAACTACGGATACGCGCCCGGTCTGCTGACGGTGACCCGCTGCACCTTCGAAGGCAACGAGGCCGACTATGGCGGCGCCATCTACGGTGGAGGCACAATGACGGTGACCGACAGCGCCTTCATCAAGAACATCGCCTATGCCGGCAGCGGCCTCTTCAGTTGGGGCACCGCACATGTGGTCGGCACGGTCTTCGTGGGCAATACCGCCGCTGATCGAGGCACAATCACCAACAATGACACGTTGCATGTCACCGGCTGCACCTTCTCCGACAACAACGCTCTCTACGGCAATATTCACAACGATGGGACGGCGACCGTGACCCGCTGCGCCTTCTCCGGCAACAGCGCCGACACCGGCGGGGGCATCGACAACGACTATGGCACGCTGGACGTGATCAGCACCACCTTCTCTGGCAACGACGCCGTGTACGGCGGCGCCATCTTTAACAACGACGAGAGCACCCTGCATGTGACCGCCAGCGCCTTCTCCGGCAACACCGGTCCCTCCGACGAAAGCTACGGCGGCGGTATTGACAATGCGGGTATGGCGGCGTTGGTCAACAGCACCTTCGCCGGCAACAGCGCCTACTACGGCGGCGGCATCGGCAACTGGGGGACGCTGGCGGTGACCAACTGCACCTTCTACAACAATAGCGCCACCGAAGGCGGCGGCATCCGTATCTCGACGTCGTCAGGAACGGCAACGGTCAAGAACACTATCGTCGCGAGCAGCCCGGCAGGCGGGAACTGCTACGGAGTTGGGACGGCCGCCAGCACCAACAACCTATCCACCGATGGGAGCTGTACACCCGGGTTCACTCAGGTTACGCCGGCGCAGCTGGCCTTGGGCATGCTGGGCGGCACGCCAGCCTACTTGCCGCTCAAGCGCGGCAGTATGGCGATCGACGCCGGCACGAATAGCGGCTGCCCGGCGGCCGACCAGCGCGGCGTGGCCCGCCCGCAGGATGGCAACGGCGATGGCACGCCGATCTGTGATGTTGGGTCCTACGAATACGAGCGGCCGGACGCCTGGGTCTATCTGCCCGTCATCCTGAACTATTAGCCGGCGCACCGGCCATAGGCATGCGAACCATGACTGCGGCGCAGGTCAAGGAGAGACCCAGCTACAGTAGGCGCTATGTGTAGTAAGTCCGACGAGACCTCCGAGGTCCCGCTCCCGAGCGCCTCGGAGGGCCGAAAGCCGCGCCAGGATCGGGAAACGGCTGAAAATGAACGCAATGAGGAATCGCTATGAATACGCACTTTGCCATCTCTCCCGACGGAGCGCGCATCGCCTATGACGTCACAGGTCAGGGCCCATCTCTCATGCTGCTTCACGGAGGGGGTCAGGACCGGCAGGACTGGCACAAGCTCGGTTATGTCGACCGGCTCAAGCACGACTTTGCCGTCATCACCGCTGACCTTCGGGGCAGTGGTCAGAGCGAGTTTCTTGTCAACGTTGACGACTATCACATCGACAAGATATGCGCAGACGTGAACGCTGTGGCCGATGCCTGCAGCGCTGGTCAGTTCGTAGTGTGGGGTTACAGCTTCGGAGGCAACATTGCCCGCTACCTGGGCGCCTGGTCGGAACGGGTCAAGGCGGTCGCCATCATTGGCGTCCCCTTTGGCCCGGCCGTTGGCGACGAGTTTGGCCGCTTTATCGACGACTTTGTAAAGAAGTGGGGCTCGTTGGCAGAGGCTTACCGCACCGGCGCGATGAGCACAGCGAAGCAGAAATCGGCCGTCAAAGGGCGGATTCCGGCCTTGGTGGCCTGTTTTCAGGCCATGCGCGACTGGCCGAGTATCGACCCTGATGCCGTCCGGTGCCCGTCGCTGCTGTTGGCAGGCACCGGGAACAAAGGTGTCATGAAATGGATCGCCTCCAATCGCCTGGCTCTTGACACAGCCAACGTCCAGATCGAGATCGTAGACGGTCTGGATCATCCGCAGGAGTTCAGCCAGCTAGACCCAGGTCTATCCCCGGGTCGCTCCCTTTCTGAAGAGATGCTCAGGCTTGTCTGGAGACACTGGACGGTGAATAACTCCTTTCCCGCCATCGCCTCAACCCTCTCTCCCCAAGCCCTCATCGACGACATCCTGCCCGGCTTTTCGATCGGTGACGTCAGCCGACTGCCAGTTCTACTCCGGAGGCTTCAACCACACCTACCGGCTCAAGACCGTAGAGGGGCGCACCTACTACCTGCGCGCCTACCGCATCCAGTGGCGCACCCTGGCCGACATCCAGTACGAGCTGGATCTGCTCAACCACCTGAAGCACAAGGGCTTTCCGGCGGCTCAGCCGGTCCCCTACCGCGACGGCCAATGCTTCTGCGCCGTGCCTGCTCCCGAGGGACAGCGTTACCTGGCCCTCTTCACCGAGGCCCCCGGCCGTGAAGATCTCCCTACGCGGACGAGCCTGAGCAAGTGGCCCGAGCCTACGGCCACGCCGTGGCCCGCATGCACAACGCCCTCGACGATTTCAGCAGCCCGCATCCCCGCTTCCACCTGGACATCGCCCATTTCGTTGACCGGCCGCTGCACTTCATCGAGCCGTTCCTGGCCCATCGCCCCGACGATTGGGCCTACGTCCAGCGCTTTGCCGAGACCCTGCGCGAACGGCTTCTGCGGCTGCCTGCCGGCCGGCTTGAGCAGGGCGTCTGCCATGGCGATCTTCAGGGCTACCACGCCAACGTGGCATCTGACGGCACCCTGACCTTCTTCGACTTTGACTGTGGGGGCTATGGCTACCGCGCCTACGACCTGGCCGTCTTTCTGTGGTGCTGCCGTCTTCAAGATGCCGTCGCCGCTCGCTGGGCGTCCTTTCTGGACGCCTACCGGCGAAACGCGCTCCATCGCCGAGCTGGATGTGCAGGCCGTCCCCCTCTTCGTCTGCGCTCGCTACCTGTGGCACATCGGCGTTCACACCCAGAACTCCCCAGATTGGGGCATCGACTTTCTCAACGACGAGTACTGGAACACCCACTTGAAGCGCCTGCGAGACGCCGAAGCCGACTACTTCCCGTTTGCCATTTAGGTGACTTTCAGGCATACTGTGGCCTGCTGAGGATCTGAGCAAATATGCCCAAGACAACTACCCGCCATGAGGTCAGGGCCGCTGGCTGGGTAATGCCCGAGCCGGTGCGCTGCGTGCAATGCGGCATCTGCTCCTTCTACTGCCCCATCGACATCGACGTGCGCCGCCACGCCTGGTTGGGCGAGCCGGTCAAGGACAGCCACTGCCTCACCTGCGGTGAGTGCGTGGCCCGCTGCCGCGCGGCGTGTTGCGCTTCGAGCGCAGCGACCTGTTCGAGCCAGGAGATCAGCATGGCCCAGCGTTACCTCATCGTCGGCGCCGGAGCCGCCGGCATCGCCGCCGCTGAGTCGATCCGCAGCCTGGACCCCAGCGGCGATGTCCTGATCGTCGGCCAGATCCACACGGCTACTACTCGCGCCCCGGCCTGGCCTACTACCTGACCGGCGAGCTGCCCGAGCGGCTGCTGTTCCCCTTCACCAAGAAGGATTTCGACCGGCTGCTCCTCCGCCGCCTGCACACCCGCATCGTGGCCCTCCGGCCTCAGGCTCACGAGGTGATGCTCGACGACGGCCACAGTCTGCCCTACGATCGCCTCCTTCTCGCCACCGGATCGCTGGCGGCCATGCCGCCAACGCCCGGCGTTGACCTGGAGGGCGTGGTCAAGCTCGACGATCTGGCCGACGCCCGCCGCATCCTGGAGCGCTGCCGCCGCAGGCCGGCGGCCGTGGTCATCGGCGGCGGCATCACCGCCCTGGAGATGGTCGAGGGGTTGCGCGCCTGCCACGTGCGCACCCACTATCTCCTGCGCGGCGAGCGCTACTGGGGTAACGTCCTGGACGAGACCGAGTCGCGCATCGTCGAGCATCGCCTTCAGCACGAAGGGATTTTCCTCCATTACCACACCGAGCTGGCCGAGATCGTAGGCAGGCAGGGCCGTGTCGCCGGTATCCTGACCCAGGATGGGCGCCGTGTCGACTGTGAGCTGGTGGCCGTCGCCATCGGCGTCAGGCCGCAGTTGGAGCTGGCCGGTGATGCCGGCCTGGCGACCGAGCGCGGCATCCTGGTGAACGAGTACCCACAGGCCAGCGCGCCCGACATTTATGCCGCCGGCGACGTGGCCCAGGTGTTCGACCCATTCTCGGGCAAATCCGTCCTGGACACGTTGTGGGGTGTGGCCGTGGCTCAGGGCCGCGCCGCCGGGCGGAACATGGCCGGCCAGGCCACCCCCTACCACGAATCGGTCCCGTTCAATGTCACCCGCCTGGCGGGGCTGACCACCACCATTGTCGGCACTGTGGGCCAGGGCCGCGACAAGGACCTGATAGGCATCGCTCGCGGCGACAGCGAGACCTGGCGCCAACTGCCCGATGCTCTCGTCGCCCAAACCGCCTTTGACGTGAACCGGCTGCGCCTCCTGGTCGCCGAGAGTCATCTGCTGGGGGCCGTCGTCATGGGCGACCAGACCCTGTCGCTGCCTCTCTATCGCCTCATCGCCCACCAGGCCGACATCACGCCCATCCGCGAGCGCCTGCTTCAGCCCTCGGCGCGCCTGGGAGACCTGATCGCCGGCTTCTGGTCTGACTGGAGGGAGAATCATGCAACGCCGTAGCTACGAGCTCTGGGCGGCTTTGGGCGCGATGGTGGTCATCGCCCTGCTCTATGTGTGGCTAATGGCCCGCCTGGACGCAGTGCCGCCGGCCGGCGATCTCTTTGGCCATGGCCTGGGCATCGTCGGCTTTCTGCTGATGCTGTCCACCGAGACACTCTACTACCTTGCGCAAGCGCTCCCTTCAGGCCCGCTGGGACGCATGTCGTCCTGGCTCCGTTTCCACATCTTCACCGGACTGGTGGGTCCCTATCTGGTACTGCTCCACACCTCCTGGAAGCTCAACGGCCTGGCAGGCATCGTCACTGCGCTGATGATCGTCGTGGTTCTCAGCGGCATCGTCGGGCGCTATATCTATACCGCCGTGCCTCGCACGGCCGACGGCGTGGTGCTGGAGGCTGCCGAGCTGGAGCGCCAGATCGCCGCTGCCGAGGCCGACCTACAGCGGTGGCTGGCCGGGCGGCCCGAAGCAGACCAACGCCTGGTGCAGCGCCTGGCCGCCCTGCCTGATGCTGCCGGCGGCGGACCGCTGTTGGTGCTGGGGCGTACCTTCATGGAGTGGGATCGCCGCCTGGCCTGGCGCCGCGAGCGTAGCGAGCGCAGCCACATCGACAAAGCCCGGGCGCGAGAGCTCGACCGGCTGCTGAGCCGGCGCCGGTCGCTGCGCCGTCAGGTAGCATCGCTGGCCGTGGCCAGGCGCATGCTGGCCACCTGGCACGCAGTCCACATCCCCATCGGCATGGCCCTGTTCACCGCTGCCTTTGTCCACATTGGGGCGGCCATCTATTATGCGACTCTGCTCAAGTAACCTGGGGAGCGGCGAGGAGGACGGCGCTCGATGAACAAACCGATGGGTTGCCTGTCTCGCAGCGGCCTTGCTGCTGCGCTGCTTGCACTGGTTCTGCTGGCGGGTGCCAGACTGGTGTGGGGCGGCCGGCTTTTTAGCCCCGGCCCACTCAGCGCCCAGGCTGGCGGCGAGTCTCTGGGTGGGGTGCGCTCCCATGCCGACACCGGCGGGCACTGCTCTGCCTGCCACGTCGCCCCCTGGAGCAGCGACACCATGTCCGGCCGCTGTGTGGTCTGTCACGTCGACATAGCCGCCCAACTGCGTGACCCCAATAGCCTGCACGGGCTGGTGATGGCTTCTGACCAGAACCGGCCTTGTTATTCCTGCCATCCCGAGCACCGTGGCCAGGATACGCCGATGACTAGGCTCGATCCCGACACCTTTCCGCACCAGGCTACCGGCTATTCATTGCAGGGCCACCAGCGCATGACTGGCGGCGCCCCCTTTGTCTGCGCCGACTGCCATGGAGACGACCTGGCCCACTTTGACCCAGTCCGCTGCGCCGGCTGCCACCGGGACATGGACCCTGCCTACATGCAGACGCACGAAAGCGCCTTTGGCCTAGACTGCCTCGCCTGTCATGACGGGCTCGATACCTACGGGACCTCCTTTGACCACGCCCAGACCGCCTTCCCGCTGACAGGTCGACACACGCCTCTCGCCTGTGCCGGCTGCCACCAGAGGGCTCGTGCCGTCGCCGACCTCCAGGCCGCACCGCAAGAGTGCGTGGCCTGCCACCAGGCCGACGACGCCCACGACGGCCAATTCGGCCGGGATTGCGCCGCCTGCCACACGCCCGACGGTTGGGAGCAGGCCACGTTCGATCACAACCAGACTGCCTTCCCTTTGACAGGACGGCACGCCCAGGTCGCCTGCCGGGACTGCCACCTCAACGGCGTCTACCAGGGCACGCAACGGGACTGCATTGCCTGCCACCAAGACCCGGCTCTCCATCGTGGCCTGCTCGGCAGTGACTGCGCATCATGCCACAGCACCGCAGCCTGGTCGCCGGCCCGCTACGATTGCCCCCACACCTTCCCGATAGACCACGGTGAGAGCGGCCCAAGCCCGTGCCACACCTGTCACCCTGTCGCGCTGTCGGCCTATGACTGCTACGACTGCCACGAGCACGAACCGGCCGACATCGAGCGTGAGCATCGCGAGGAGGGTATTTCTGACCTGCAGGACTGCGCCCGTTGCCATCCCACCGGCCATAAGGACGAAGGAGGCGAGGACTAGGCCCTATGTTCGACATCACTGCCAACTGGAAAGCCGCCTACCCTGATGCCCACGCCGGCATCCTGGTCATGCGCAGCGTCGATAATCCGCCCGGCTGCCCCGAGCTGGACAGGCGCAGGCAGGATCTGGAAGACGACCTGCGCGCTCGCTTCATCGGCCAGGATCGCACGGCCCTGGACGCCATCCCGGCCATCGTGGCCTACAACGCCTACTACAAGCAGTTCAACAAGACTTACCACGTCCAGGCCCAGCTCGAATCGATCGCCTTCAAGGGCCGAGCCATTCCCAGCGTCGGCGCCCTGGTGACCGCCATGTTCATGGCCGAGGTCAAGAACCTGCTTCTCACCGCTGGCCATGACCTCGATACTCTGCATCTGCCGGTCACGTTGGGGGTCGCCGCTGGCAGTGAGTGCTACACCCTGCTTCGAGGTCAAGAGCAGCTTCTGAAGGCCGGCGACATGATGATGGCCGATCGAGCAGGCGTGATCTCCAGCATCGTCTACGGCCCCGATCAGCGCACCCAGATCACCGCCCACACCCACAGTGTCCTGTTCGCCGTGTATGCTCCTTCCGGCATACCGGTACAGGCGGTCCAGACGCATCTTCAGGACATCCGTGACTATGTCCGGATCGTGTCGCCCGCCGCCGTCGTGAAGGAGCTGCACGTGGTTGGCGCCCAACCTGAGTGATCCTCAGTCCAGTCTCCGATGTCTCCCAGACCTCGGAAGTCTGTAGAGGAGGATCTGGTAATGGATCAAGCAGCCTCGTCCACAGGACTGGAATCCGGCGCGACTCTGCGCGCAGGCGAAGCCTGGAGTCGCCCTTTTCTACGAATTGGCCACGGTGGCGTCGCCGGACGCGCGCCTGCGAACACGCTCCCTTCCCTGACCCTAGCGCTGCAAGCAGATGCAGACATGGTGGGGTTCGACGTCCGTCCCTGTCGCGACGATCTGGTGCTGCTGCACGACGACAACCTGGCGAAATTCGGCGCTCATCAGGCGTTGGCCAGCTCAAGCACGCTGGCAGAGCTGCGTCGCCTTGATATCGAGCCCGGCTGTTTCATCCCGACCCTGGCACAGGCCCTCGACCTGCTCAGGGGCCGTGCCTTGATCAATATTGACCTAAAGGCAGCCGGCTATGAGCAGGCAGTGCTTGATCAGGTGACCGCGAGGGGAATGGCGGGCGACACGCTCTACAGCTCGCTGTACCCGGCCAGCCTGCGGCTCATCAGGCAGCTGGACCCCTTGGTCATGACCGGCCTGTCATTCCCCGAGGATCGCGAAAATGCATCCAGTCCCTCCCGAATAGCGCCTGGGATGGGCAGTCCTGGACGAGCCCTGTAAGACGTTCTCTACAACCGCTCAGATGGCCTCACGAGCTGGTGGACCCCGGGAGCCGCTGCCAGCGCACGGTGCCGATGCCCATCCCATTTCATCACCCATCCTGCAGCGTCGTTGACTGGGTTGCTCGTTTGTGGTACACTCAGTGCTCAGTTGCCCAAAGGAGGAGGACTGATGCTCAATACTCGATCTGCTCTCATCCTGGTCTGTTTGTTCCTGTTCCTCTGCCCTGCCCCGGCATCGGCCCAGCAGTCGCTCATGCTGGGCGTCCCGGTGAGCGGAACACTGTCGAGCACCGGCGACGAGGACTATTACGACGTATCCGTCACTGCCGGCCTGCACCTCATCGTCGTGGTCGACGCCACCGTCTACAACTCCAACTCCTACGACCTGTATATCAAGTTCGGCGCGCTGCCCACGCCCCACCGACTATGATGACAAGGGCGACTCGCCCAACGCCGACCAGGCGGTCGAGATCGCCGCGACCCAGGCCGGCACCTACTACATCCTGCTCCAGCTCCGCCTCCGGCGGCGGCGATTACACCATCGTCGCCCACGACGGCACGACCTTTCCCACTCTGGCAGCCGGCACCGCCCAGGCCGGCACGCTCCAGTCCACCTACGACATCAAGTACTACCAGGTGTCCGTGAGCGCCGGCGAGCACCTCATCGTCGTCCTGGACGCCGCGGTCTACAACTCCAACTCCTACGACCTCTACATCAAGTTCGGCGCGCTGCCCACCACCCTCATCTACGACGACGCGGGCGACTCGCCCAACGCCGACCAGGCCGTCGAGATCCCGGTGACCCAGGCCGGCACCTACTACGTCCTGATCCGTTCCACCTCCGGCGGCGGCGATTACACCATCGCCGCCCACACCGCCGCCACCTTCCCCACCCTCACCGATCGGCACGCCGCAGCCCGGCGCGCTGCAGACCACCTACGACTGTCAAGTACTACCAGGTGTCCGTGACCGCCGGCGAGCACCTCATCGTCGTCCTGGACGCCAGCGTCTACAACTCCAACTCCTACGACCTCTACATCAGGTTCGGCGCGCTGCCCACCACCCTCATCTACGATGACGCCGGCGACCTGCCCAACGCCGACCAGGCCGTCGAGATCGCCATCGACCCAGGCCGGCACCTATTACGTCCTGATCCGCTCGGCCTCCGGCGGCGGCGATTACACCATCATCGCCCACACTGCCGCTACCTTCCCGACGTTGGCAGATCGGCACACCCCAGCCCGGCGCGCTGCTGTCCACCTACGACTGCAAGCTACTACCAGGTGTCCGTGACCGCCGGCGAGCACCTCATCGTCGTCCTGGACGCCGCGGTCTACAACTCCAACTCCTACGACCTGTACATCAGGTTCGGCGCGCTGCCCACCACCCTCATCTACGACGACGCGGGCGACCTGCCCAACGCCGACCAGGCCGTCGAGATCCCGGTGACCCAGGCCGGCACCTACTACATCATGATCCGCTCCACCTCCGGCGGCGGCGACTATACCATCACCGCCCACACCGCCGCCACCTTCCCCACCCTGACCGACGGCACGCCGCAGCCCGGCGCGCTGCAGTCCACCTACGACTGTCAAGTTCTACCAGGTGTCCGTGACCGCCGGCGAGCACCTCATCGTCGTCCTGGACGCCAGCGTCTGACAACTCCAACTCCTACGACCTGTACATCAAGTTCGGCGCGCTGCCCACCACCCTCATCTACGATGACGCCGGCGACCTGCCCAACGCCGACCAGGCGGTCGAGATCGCCATCGACCCAGGCCGGCACCTACTACGTCCTGATCCGCTCCGCCTCCGGCGGCGGCGATTACACCATCGTCGCCCACACCGCCGCCACCTTCCCCACGCTGGCAGACGGCACACCCCAGCCCGGCGCGCTGCAGTCCACCTACGACTGCAAGCTCTACCAGGTATCCGTGACCGCCGGCGAGCACCTCATCGTCGTCCTGGACGCCGCGATCTACAACTCCAACTCCTACGACCTGTACATCAGGTTCGGCGCGCTGCCCACCACCCTCGATCTACGACGACGCCGGCGACCTGCCCAACGCCGACCAGGCGGTCGAGATCCCGGTGACCCAGGCCGGCACCTACTACATCCTGATCCGCTCCACCTCCGGCGGCGGCGACTACACCATCGTCGCCCACACTGCCGCTACCTTTCCCACCCTGATCCCGAACGTGCCCCAGTCCGGCGAGCTGCAAAGCACCTACGACGTCAAGCTCTACCAGGTCACGGTCGCCGCCGGCGAAGACCTGGTGGTGAGGCTCGACGGCGCAGTCCAGCTACAACCACTATGACCTCTACCTGCGCTTCGGCGCGCTGCCCACCACGCTGGTATACGACGCCAAGGGCGCCGGCCTCTACGCCGACCAACGGATCGAGGTCAATCCCACCGCAGGCCGGCACCTACTATCTGATGATCCGCTCCACCTCCGGCGGCGGCGACTATACCCTGCTGGCCAGCCTCGTGCGATACCGCGTCTTTCTGCCGGTCGTCGTGACCGGCTATTAGCGCAAGACCTCCCAGGTCTCAGGGACAGGATCAGCATGTCACTGACAAAAAAGGCCCTGAGGGTTCTGGAGAACCCTCAGGGCCTTTTGAAGAACAACCGTGCTCCTACCGCGGCTCGCCTATCCCGCGTGACAGCGCGTTCCGCATCACCAGCGGCAGGTAGACTCGGGAACCACGTTCGTCGGCCCCCACGTCCCACGCCGATCCCATCGGCCGTGGGTCACTGTCGATATCCCATGTCAGCCAGCTCAAATCAGGGGCGTGGTCTATCGCGTTCGAACTGCTCCCTATGTGGTAATCGGCCAGGAGCGCTGCCGGCCCGGCGACCTCGTAGGTGCTGATAACGCCGGCGCTGTAATTGGTCGCGTTGGCCTCGAACAGGGTGTACATGGCCTCGAACGTCCGCCCCACCGTCGTTGAAAATGCCTACGTCGTGCCCGTCGACGATATTGCTGAGCAGCTCGACGATACCGGTGACGTCCACGTACACCCCCACGCCGTCGCCGAGCGCATTGTCGGCGATGGTGTTGTGGGCCAGCTTCCCAGTACTGCCGGCAGCGATGGCCACTCCGCTGCCATATTGGCTGGCCTCGTTCCCGGCGATGATGTTGTTGGTCAGGGTAAAGGGCGCAGCAGGCGGCGATCCGCACCCCACCCCCACGCCCGCTAGCGCCGCCGGCCGCGACATTGTCCATGATTGTGTTGGCATCCAGCGACGCGGCCATCAGCTGCACGTACACCCCTCCGCCATAGCCAATCGACACCGGCGAGGCCTGGTTCGCGGCTATCACGTTTCTGTCGATGCTGCACCGTTCCGTACACGCCGCAGATGCCGCCCCCTATGCCCGGCCCCTCCCCTTTGGTAGCCCAGTTGTCCTCAATCAGGTTGTCCTGCACGATGGCCATGCTGCCCGAGATCATCATGCCACCACCCCAGCCTTGGGCGTCGCTGGGAAAGCCTGGGAAACCGGCCCCGTAGTTGCTGGTGATGTCGTTGTCCTCGACCAGCACACTGCCGCCCTCGATATACAGGCCGCCGCCCTGTCCCAGGTCGCCGGCCCACGTAGCCGAGTTGTCCACCAGGTCGTTGCCCTCGATCGTCACCTCGCTGTCGTACACATACACGCCGCCCCCATCGCCGTTGCAGTTGAAACCGGCGATGTTCGACTCCAGGCTGGTTGCCGCTCACCACCGACGGCGCGACCAGGCCTTGGAGATAGATCCCACCGCCGCCGCCGGAGGGTGAGTAGGGCGACGCCACGTTGCCGCTGATGGTGTTGTCGCGGATGACGGCGACGACCGTCGGGTTGCCGGCGTAGTAGATCCCTCCTCCCCAGCTCTTCAGTATCGGATCGCCGTCACCGCTGATGGCCAGGTTCTTGAGGATGACGTTGTGCTCGATGATCGCCGTTGTGGACGACCAGACATAGATGCCGCCGCCCACGCCCATCACGGCCTGGCCGGCCACGTTGCCCGACACTTCATTGTAGGCGATGGTGGGCATGCCGTCCCTGATCGCGATCCCGCCGCCGTCGCCGGCCGAAAAGCCGGCGCGGTTGTCCGGTAATCGTGTTGTAGGCTCACCTGGGCGTCCGAGTCGCGCAGCATGATCCCGCCCCCTATGCCCCAAGTCGAGTTGTAATCGGCCACGTTGCCGGCGATCACGTTGCCGGCTGATGAGTGCCGTCCCAGGCGAGTTCAGCAGATAGACGCCGCCGCCACGGCCATAGGCAACAGGACACGTTCGAGCAGCCATAGTTGTCGGTGATGACGTTGTTGACGATGATCGGCGCTGCGTCGCGGCTGTAGATGCCGCCCCCCGCATCGTTCTCGACAAGCTTGCCGCCGGGGTCCCCACCCAGCCCTCTTGCATCGCCGCCGGTGATCGTGAAGCAGTCGACCGTGGGTGCAATGTCCCCGTCGATGGTGATCACCCGGCCCTGCCTGAAGCCATCGAGGACCACCCTTTCCGGCGTGCAGGCCACGGGGCTAAAGTCGCAGCTGAAGGCAATCGGCGAACAGGTAGCCGACCACTTGCCGTCCAGCGTCAGGGTGCGGTTGATGAACAGATGCTCGTGGTAGATCGTGGGATCCAGCACCGCGCTGAGATAGGCGACGCAGATCACATCTCCATCCGCCGCCTGGTCGATGGCATACTGCACCGTCTGGCAGGGATGGACTTCATCGCTGCAATCGCTCGTGTTCGAGCCTGCAGTCACCACCCAGCGGTCACAGGCGCCCTGCGCCGCAGCACCGCCGCCAGACCCAAGAACTCGCCACCAGGAGCATCAGCCCCACAGCCAGGCCCACCGTCACACCAAGATGGATCTTCATTCCTTCCCCCTTTCGCCGATCCCTTGTGAGGATCACGCATCATTCTCGCCCCTCTTATGGTAGAGGGCAGGCCACCACCTGGCCTGCGGAGTTGAAGCAGATGAGCACCTGATAGCCCAGCTCGTCGAGCATCAGCGCCGCCACCCAGTCATTGGATTCGACGTGGGTAGCAAAGGTGACGTAGGTTGTCTCCCCCGGCTGGACGGCGGTGTTGTCATAGTCCCAGATGCACGTCGTCGGCACTTTGCCCTGAGCCGTCACAAAGACGGGATACCACTCATCGGGGATGGTCTGGTTCGAATGGTTGGTCACAACCAGCTCGACGGTAAAGCGCTTGACCGGGTCGTGGTCGTTGTAGGGCCTCCCGCAGCCATCGGGATTGGTAGGCCGGCCCCAGGGTTCGAACGCGGTCTTGTTAATGGCCACGCTGAAGAGGGGCTGCGAGTTGGCCGTGGGCTGTGGGGTCTTGGTCGGCTGCGGCGGCCTGGCCGTCGGCGGCTTCTGGGTGGGGTAAGGGGTGTAGGTGGGATAGGGCGTATAGGTCGGCTGCGGCGTCTGGGTCGGAGTGTCGGTGGGAGTCGCGCTGGGGAACGGGGTGTAGGTCGGATAGGGCGTGTAGGTCGGCGGCACGGTGAGCTCTGGGCTGGCGACTACCACAACCTGGCCCTCGGTGGCGACGACCGCAACCGAGCCCTGGGTGGCGGCTGAAGTCACCACCTGGGTAATCACGCCGCCTTGGCTGCTGCCGTCGTCGCCGGTCAGGGCCAGGACGATGGCCGCAGCCGCCACGGCAACGACCAGGATGCCGCCGATGGCCAGCCATAACCATTTTCGCGACGATCCGGCTGCGGCGCCTCTGGCTGCCCGCATAGTCGGGGGCCAGGTAGGTGGGAGCCGGGCCCTGTAGCTGGCCGCCAAAGCTCAGGACGACATCTTCGCTCAGCCCGAGCGTATCTCCGGGGTACAGCGCAGTCGGTTCGCTGATCTTCCTGCCGTTGACCCAGGTGCCGTTGGCGCTGCCCAGGTCCTGGACCACCAGCATGTCGCCCTGCCAGGTCAGCCGCGCGTGGTGACGCGAGACCATCGTATCGTCGATCACGATCTGGTTGTCAGGATGGCGGCCGATGGTGATGGTGTCGCCGCGCACCGGATACGAAGTCCCGGCGTTTGATCCCTGCGTCACGGTCAGGTGCCACGCGGTCTGTGTCATCAAAGATCCCCTCCTATCACTGCCTGCATCTCAGCTCAAGGCACATACTCATAGCCAGAAACCGTTATGCCAAATGTGACGTTCCCCAACAGCGTCCCGCCGACCGCTGATTGGGAAATGTTCACCTGGCTGCCCGGTGCGAAGCCAATACCCACCCGATAATCCCAATAGACAAGGCCGCTTCTGATGGCATCTGCTGGAATGGCCGAGATACCGTCAGGCCGAGGGCTCGTGAGGGGTTGGCTGGATTGCCGGCCTGACGGCTCGGCCATAGACTCGCCCACGATTAGGGACGAGCCGGGAACGACCAGCAATAGCAGAGTCAGCTGATCCAGCCTCTTTGTCATAGCCGCAACTCTGGACGGGCAAATCTACTGCCACATTGTACATCAAGAGCCCGTTTCTGTCCAGTCCGCCGAAGCAACCCCTTGGGGCTGCTGCATTTTCCGGTAGCGGCGAACCGTCCCACGCCGTTAGCGGTGCAGCGTGTGGATGAGGGCGCCCGGATCAGCATCTCCACGCACAGCGTGTGCACGACCGGAACAGCTACAGACTGATCTCAGCGGGCCAGGGAGCTTCCTGCGACGTACCCCAAAGCTTGTCGATATAGTCGATGGAGAACAGGTCCTGCACCGTGTGCACCCAGTAGGCGCCGGCGTCGGTGAGGACTAGCTCAGACTCCCTTTCTGTCAAGAGCCCGAGCAACGACAGCAGCCGCAAGTAACCCCCGTAGACCGTGTCGAGACGACGGTGGAACCGCCGTTCAAAGTCACTTCGGCCAAGTCTCGTCTCATAGATGCGCCAATAGAGCCAGCCTGCCATCTGCATCCGCTCGGACAACTCGAGCGACAGGGCAATCGGCCAGCGGTCGTCGGCCAAAGCCTGGATGTAGGCTCTGGCATTGAATGTGTTGAGGTAAAAGATGTCGCGAAGATAAGAGCCGGCGCTGGCACCCAGCCCAAGGTACAGGGGCACAGTGACCGAGCAGTACTTGGGGCTGCCGGCCTTGGTAAAGGCCCACACCGATGTCCGTGTGTAGCCGGCACCGTAGAAGGCCTGCTCCACAACCCGCAGCATCCGCCGTTTCTCCAGCAGGTTGTAGTCTCGGTACCGCTTTTCCTGCGCCAACCGGGACCACTGGGTGTAGGCAAAGCTGAAGAGTGGATAGGCTGCGACCTGATCTACACCCAGCTCGATCAAGGTGCGACTTGAGGCCTCGAGCTCCTGGTGCGTCTGACCGGGCAGGGCAAAGATCAGATCGACGTTGACATTCTTGAAACCCTTACCAACAGCGCGTGCAATCGCCGCCTCGGCCTCGGCTGCCGTGTATGGCCGGCACAGGGTGCGCAGGTGGCGATCCTGTAGTGCTTCGATCCCAATGCTCAGATGCTCCACCCCCATGGCCACAATGGTGCTCAGGTTGGCAGGGCTCAGATCGCTCGGATGGCTCTCCATGTGGATGCCGCACTGCATGTTGAGCCGGCGATATATGGCTTCCAGGACTCTGGGCAGTCCTGCGTGGAGCATCGTCGTCGGTGTGCCCCCACCGACATAGAAGGACGTGACGGGAAGATCGCCCACGATTGCGGCATATCGGTCGATCTCTTTCAAGACAGCTTCTGCGTAGCGCTCGGCAAGGTCTGCCTGAAAGAGCTCCTTGTTGTACGGGCAGTAGGGACAGATCTGGCGGCAGAACGGAATGTGCAGATACAAGCCGAGGCTGTCGATGCCTTCAAAGTGAAGCGACGGAGCGACGGCCCCGCTTCTCAGGGCAAGTTTGTGCTCGCCCAACAACATGCCCGTGATTCGACTGCGGACCCAATCTCTGGTGCCCATTCTAGCATCCTGTTACCGACAAAACTGGCGGGCTCTGTACTCCGGGTTGCGGGTGCGGCCAGGGCCAGACGCTCTCCTGGCCCCATCATAGCATCATCGACCGCAGTTGTCAACAGCCTCTACCGCGGCACCGGAACGGCCAGAGGAGAGCAGACCCCAGCCGGTTCAAAGACTATTGACAGCTGACAGCCATTATGCTAGACTGGTGGGGAGCACTGCAGCGGCTACTCATGTCTGTCCGCCGCTGGCGACCGTTCTGACTCTGCGCTCAGGAGGTTGGTGCATGGCCGAGTACGATCCTGATTGGGTAAGGTCCTATTACGACCAATACGGCAACAAGGAATGGGAGCGATGGGACGTCAGCCTCGTCGAGCAGGTCAAGTTCGAGGTGCACCTGCACTACCTCCGTAGTTACCTCCAGGCCAATGACCGGATCCTCGAGATCGGCGCGGGGCCGGGGAGGTTCACCCAGCACCTGGCCAACATCTCCAACCGGATCGTGGTGGCAGACATCTCGCCGGCACAGCTCCAGCTCAATCGTGACACCGCGCAAGAGATGGGGTTCTGCAAGTCGGTGGAGCGTTGGGTCGAATGTGACGTCTGCGATCTGCATCCCCACTTTGGCGCTGCCGAGTTCGACGCCGTGGTCTGCTATGGAGGGCCGCTGAGCTATGTCTTTGATCAGCGCGACAGTGCGATCTCTGAGCTAAAGCGCGTCACGAGGCCTGGCGGTCGCCTCTTGCTCGGAGTGATGAGCTTGTGGGGAACGGTACACCAGCACCTCCCTGGCGTTCTACAACTGGATCCGGCCGTTAACCAGGATATCATCGCCACAGGAGACCTGGGATCCACTGCCGGCACCCACTTTTGCCACATGTACCGCGCTGCAGAGTTCGGGCGATACCTGGAGCAGGCAGGTGTGGCCATCGAGGTCATGTCGGCCAGCAACTGCCTGTCTGCAACCTGGGCCGAATACCTGAAGGATCTACACCAGGACAAGGCCACCTGGCGATTCCTGATCGAGCTGGAGCTAGAGGCCTGTCGCGAGCCCGGGTGCCTGGACATGGGCTCGCACCTGATCGCCGTGTGCCGGGTGCCGTGACCCGATCGGCGCCCGATGGCGCCAGCGCGGATTGCAAGCCAGGCCACGCTGTGGACGCTCAGCCTCCAGGTCTAGTCGGATGATCCACTTGACGATGTCGCGCCGCACCCTGGCACTCATCGTCATTTTCCTCCCCTGAGCACCTTGGCCAACCGCACGCAGCCCACCACCAGCACGGCCAGCGCACCGAGCGCGGCCAGCAGGCCGCCCCATCGCAGCGGGATCTCGGCGCTGCCGTCGGCCACCTTGGGCGCGTCGGGCTCGTAGTACCGGAGCAGACGATCGATCGTCGGCGTGGGAACCGACGTGGTGCGGGCCAGCGCCATGAATTCGCCGATCAGGTGCTGCACTTCGTCGTGGGCTGCCTCGGCATGCTTCACCAACGCCGTTTCCATGAGTGGGTTGGCCAACAGGCGCTGCGCGCAGCAGGACCAGGATCGGCTCGGGCAGCCACTTGATCATCCTGAATTTCGACGGCGTGACCGGCAGGCCCAATGAGCGCAGCACGCGAAACGCCTCGCGCATGGCCCGGATGGCCAGCACGACCAGGTCGCGGGTGCGCGCCAGCCGGTAGTTGTCGACGCCGGCGGCGTACAGGGCCGGCGCCAGCGAGGGGAACAGCAGCGCCACGTGGTACTTGAGCCAGGCGTCCATGTCGGTGCGGATCTCGGCCCCAAAGCCCGGCGCGCTCTCGAGGATGCGGGCGACCTGCTGCTGTCCGCTCCGTGATGCGGCCATCCACCTCGCCAAAGGGCACGTAGGCCTTGTCGTCCTCGGTGCCGGTCAGGCAGTGGACGACGTGGCCCTCGCGGTAGCCGGCCGAGTTGGGAAAGCCGATCAGCACCCGCTCCTGGCCCAGCGCCTCGACCAGCGCCTCTGGCCCGGCGGCGTTGTTCATCAGGAACAGGACGTTGGGCGTGTGCCGGTTCGCCGCCAGCACGGGCAGGATCTGCAGCGCGTGGTTCTTGCGCATGATGACCAGCACCAGATCGTAGGCGTCGTCGGGCGCCAGCTCTTCGACGACCTTCACCCGGGTGACGGTCTCGCTCCTTCGTCTGCACATCCACCAGCACGATCCCGTGCTCGCGCAGCTCGGCCAGGCGCTGGCCGCGCGCCAGGATCGAGACGTCGTTGCCGCCCTGCTGCAAGCGTGCGGCGAACAGGCTGCCCAGTGGGCCTGAGCCGTAAACCAGGATCTTGGTCATGCTCCTTTCTCCTCTGCCTTCCCAGTGAGTGATATGCAAATGCAACTCATTCGCACATAGCAATAGTATAGTCAAAGTTACCGAAATGTCAAATCGACCTTTCAAACTTGCCCCCTAGAACATGTATGCCATGCTCCCCCAACCTGACAACCGGAGCTCCAGTCACCATGGGTCCTGTTGTGCTACATTTTCCGGCTATCCCCGCCCTCTCCCAAACCCAAGCAAGCGGATCCCAACCGATTCAGGCACCCTTTTGACAACCGTCGGCGATTATGCTAGACTGGTACCGGATGTGGAACTGGTATCAGCCGGCCATCCACCTGGATGCCGGAAGGAGAAGAGGGAAGATGTCTCGCATTCTGATCGTCGGCATGTTATTGGTCTTGTTGGCCGCATGCACCGGCCCGGTGATCGGCGACAGCGTAACCGGCTCCGGTGCCCTGGTAAGCCGCCAGTTCGACCTGGACGGCTTCTCGCGGATCGACGCCGACTCCGGCGCCCAGGTGGAAGTGACGCGCAGCGATGCGTTCAGCGTCAATGTTGACATAGATGACAACGCGGCGTCACGGCTGGAGCTAGCCGTCTCGGGCGGCACACTCCGCATCCGGCTGAAAGCCGATTCGGTGATCAACGTCACGTTTCGGGTCCGAGTGACCATGCCCGAGCTGACCGCGGTGACGCTGGACGGCGGCAGCAAGTTGACCGGCGAGCTGGCCGGCGAGGACCTGACAGTCAACCTGAACGGCGGCAGCCGGGTGACCCTGACCGGCACGGCCGGCCGCCTGACCGTCGACATCAACGGCGGCAGCGATGCCCTGCTGGGCGACCTGGCCGCCGGGGACGTGGAGCTGAGTGCCAACGGCGGCGCCCGCCTTGAGGTCAATGCTTCCGGCACAGTCGGCGGCCGGGCCAACGGCGGTGCCAGGGTCACCGTGACCGGCTCGCCCACATCGGTCAACGTCGACACCGACGGCGGAGCTCAGGTAATCACCAAGTAGCAGTTCCAGGCTCTGCCCTTGTGCTGCGGCGTTCTGCGCCTGCGGCCAGGACCTGGTGCGGCTGCATAGCGATGCATCCGCCATGGTCAGGGCCTGCCACGGCGCGAGCTGGCGGGCAGGCTGCTCCTGTCGGCACGCTGGCAAACAGTAGGTATTCTCCGACTTCCAAGGAGGTCTTGTGGACAAGAGCCTGTTGTTGGGAATAGGGCACCACACGGTGCCGATCCCCCAATCGGTGTGGAAGGGACAGGTTAAGGGCAAAGAGGGACGGCTCGATTTCATGACCGAAGCGCATCACCAGATCCGCAACTTTGTGGTGACAGAGCTGCCACGGGTCGGGGAGCCACTTGCGCCCGAACTGATTTCGCAGCGGTTGGAGCTGCCCCTCGACCGCGTGGTTGGCCTGCTGGATGATCTGGAGAAACAGATGACCTTCCTGTTCAGGAATGAGCACGGGGCGGTGGAATGGGCCTACCCGGTGACAGCAGCCCACACGCCGCACCGCGTCGCTTTCAGCACAGGAGAGCGGATCAACGCCGCCTGAGCTATCGATGCGATAGCCGTGCCCTTCGTGCAAGGGCACCTGCGGGGAGAGCCGTTGTCCGTTTGTCATCGACACCGAGTGCGGGCATTGCCACCGGCCACTTCGGATCGAGATAGACAGCGAGCTGAACTACCGGGTGGCGACCGAGGGCGCAGAGCCTTGCGTGTACGTGCCGCTGGTGGACCTGCACAAGCTGGAGGAGCCGAGCATTATCGATCGCTTCTGAATAAAGTCGGTATTCTTCTGGTCAGAAGAACATGCCAAGGAACACCGCCGGAGGACGGGAGGCGAACGAGGTACCTACATGACGTTGCCCCAGAGCGTGTATGTGACCCGGATCACGCAGGGGGAGCTGTTTGGCTTTGAAGGCAAGTGAAGGGCGGCACGCGAAGGACTGACGCCAGGTTCCGTCCCTCACGGCCCCGGCGTGGCGCCCCCGCTCGGGCTGGTGGCAAGGGGTGGGGTGACGCCCCGGGCCGGGCCGGTCGTAGCGGATGGGGTGGCAGCAGGGGCCGGGTCGGCCACGACATAGACCCGGTCGGGAAAGGGCGCCCAGGTAGAGCCGCCGCAGGTGACCAGCGTTAGCCGTTCGGGTCCCTCGATCGAAAGGTAAGGCAGGTGCTGCGTCAGCTCCTGCTGGTTCTTCTTGCTCCACGGGACGCTTGTCACTTCCCGGACCCGGTAGGCGAAGGCCCGGCCCGTAGCGTCTAGTACCTCCACCTGCTGGCCCACTTTGAGGTGCGCTAGCTTCAGAAAGACGCCGTTGTAGCCATAGCCATAGTTGTGGCCCACCAGGATCGTGTTGCCCGGCTGCCCGGGCAGTGATGATCCGCCCCAGTGGCCTACCAGGTCCTTTCCTGCCGAGCGGAAGAGACGGCTGTAGTCCCTTGTCCATGTCTTGGACCGCGAATCGTAGGTGAGCGGCACTTCGATGATCGTGCGGTCAACGCCGATAGCCGGAATGCGGATCCGGACGGCGGCAGCGGATGCGGGCTCAGAGGCCCGTAACGCGCCGTCTGTCACCGACCCGGAAGGAACAGGCGTGCCGGAGGGCTGATGCGGCCCGGCCTGCTCGAGAGAGGCCTGGCGGAGGGTGTCACCAGACACCCCGATTGCCATCGCCGCCGTGCTGTCGATCGCCAGGTAGCGATCCTGCTCCACCAGCCACGAGTGCGCAACCAAATAGGCCATACAGATCGCGCCTGTCAGAAACAACACCCCCCCCACCGCCATGAGCAGACGCGACACCACTCGTCGCGGTACAAGTGCTACAGGCTGCGGCGCCCACTCTCCGGCCTTCATGCCGCAATTATATGCCGATATGCCCTGCATGTCAAGCTGCAATGCCGTGATACAGGCTCTTGAGCGCAGAAATCGAGTTAGAATGTCGATCAAATGGGAGAATAACATATTTGAGCGTTGGTACTTGACAATTAAATGCAAAAGTGCTATAATAGTGCTAGATGGGCAGGATCCACGTTTCCAAGTTGACGATCGACAAGGGAGGAGACTATGAATGACCTGATATCCAGGACGCCCCGATTGGCGCTGTTGGGACTGCTGGTACTCCTTTCGGCCCTGCTGGTCTCGCAGACGGCTTTCGCTCAAGGAAACTGCATCAACGACCTCACCGGTGAGGATAACCTGTGTGCCTCGGACTATGTCAGCCTCAGTCTGTTGAACAACACAGCCCGGACCTGCACGCCGGGTGACAATGTGGAGCTGACCCTCGCCGCGAGGCTCTTGGCCTCGGGTGAGGACCGCTTCGACATCGGCATCCTTCTGGCGCTCGACGGAGGGCAGGCCGACTGGGGCCTGTGCTACCATGACTTTCTACCCCCGCCCGTTTCGTGGGGAGGATATTGCAGCGACCAACCTGCCACCGCGTGCCTCCGGGATGACCAGTGCGCGTCGAACGACTGCGTGGGTGGATACAACCCCGACGGCGGAAACCCCTACTACGACGCCGAGTCTGCAACAGGGTTTCCCGACACGTGCGGAGATCTCGAGGTAGAGATCGAGACGATCCGTTACCTGGCGCCGATCACGGTGCCATGCATCGATGCGGACGGCGATGGGCTCCTGGACATCGGCGCTGCTCTGAGCGGGGACTATGCCATGGACAGCGCCTGCCTGGTGCTCGATGACACAGTCCCAACGGACGGTACATGGTGCCGGTTCGCGACCGTCGATGTGGAGAACGTGACGGTAGCGGCGATCGGGATCCAGGTGGGCAAGCAGGCCGATCCCACCGAGCTGCCTGAGGCAGGGGGCATGGTAACCTACACCTACACCGTGGAGAACACCGGGGACGTGACGGTCACTCTGCACACACTGACCGACACGGTGTATGGCTGGCTGTGGCAGTGGGAGGATGGTGACTGCCAGGTCCCGCAGACTCTGGGTCCTGGCGGAATCTACTCCTGCACTATCCACGCAGAGGTGACCGGAACGCTGGGTATCCACGAGAACACTGTGACCGCCACGGCGACGGACCCGAATCAGACCGTGATCACTGGCACGGCGAGGGCAGAGGTGCTGCTGGTAAGCATGGATCCGGTGATCGCAGTCACCAAGACGGCAGCCCCCCCGACTATCCAAGAGCCCGGTGGCGAGATACAGTATACCGTCACTATCGCCAACAACAGCGACCCCAACGATCCGGTGACCCTCACCATCCTGCAGGACAGCCTCTACGGTGATCTGACCGATCCGGCCAACCCGCTGATCGCCGGCGGCACGTGCGCGACGGGCACAATCCTGCCTCTGGAGTCGTATAGCTGCGGCTTCAGGGCTCTGGTGAGCGGCGTGAGCGGCAACGTCATCACCGACATTGTCACGGCCACGGTCATTGACAATGAGCGTGTGGAGGCACAGGCCTCCGACGACGCAACGGTGACCATTGTCCCCCATATTCCAGACACCGGCATGGGTCTGCCCGGAACGGTCGTAGCCGGCGGGGCGATGGCAGTGGGGCTGGCCCTCCTCTTCGCCGGAGTGCTTGCGAGGCGCAGAAAAGCCTAGCCGGGTTGCAGCGTCAAGCTGTCGCCGAGAATGCCTCGCCCCAAATGTCCAGCAGGGTTCCGCCAGGGGCGAGGCATTCTGCTGGTCGCGCACTGAGCCTCTCTGTTCTTCACCAAAAGCTCCCCTTACATTCCATCGGATCTCCAGACGCTCTCCACAAAAGCTCCATACCTTTGTGCTAGAATGGGGCCATGTTTGGAGGGATAATGATGAGCACAAAGAAAATCGCACTATTGTTGGTATGTGTCCTGGCGCTTTTGATGCCGGTAGCCTGTGGCGGAGGCTCGGCTTCGGTAGGATCCGGCACTGAAGCGGTTCAGGCAAGCGCGGCCGCGGCAGATACGGGCAGCGGCACGGGAGCAAGCTCCGCCGCGACCCCCACGGCCGAGACAGCCGAGCTGAGTGCGGATACGGGAGCAGATGCGGCGACGGCGGCAGCCGTCGAGAATGCCGACACTCATGACAGTGCAGACGATGGCGTCTGGGACAGCTCGGAAGCCATCCCTATCGTGTTGAACGGCAGCTCGATAACCGCGGGCGGAGTGGGTGTCACGGTCGACGGCAGCAAGGCAACCATCACGGCGGCGGGGACATACGAGATCAGTGGCTCCCTTGCCGACGGGCAGATCGTTGTCAACACAGAGGACGAAAAGAAGGTCAGGCTGGTGCTGAACGGTGCCGATATCAGCTGCTCGACTAGCGCGCCCATCGCTATCATGGCTGCGGATGAGGTGGTTGTAATCCTGGCAGACGGCAGCGAGAATCACCTGTCGGACGGCAGCTCCTATCTTTTCGAGGGCGCAGAAGAAGACGAGCCCAATGCGGCGCTGTTTAGCAAGGCCGACATGACCATCGCCGGAAACGGATCACTGACGGTGGAGGGAAACTACAACGACGGGATTGCCAGCAAGGACGGGCTGGTGATCTTGAGCGGGACGGTGAGCGTCAGTGCGGCGGATGACGGGATCCGGGGCAGGGACTATCTGGTCATCCGGGATGGAAGTGTGACGGTGAATGCCCAGGGCGATGGCTTGAAATCGGACAATGAGGAAGATGCCACGATGGGGTACGTTCTCATCGAGGGCGGCACAGTGGAGGTTGCCGCCGAAGGGGACGCGATCGATGCCCAAACCGATGCCATGATCACCGCCGGAGAAGTAAGCCTGTCCTCGGGCGGAGGCAGCAACAGCAGCATCGATGCAAGCTCGTCGGCCAAAGGGATCAAAGGCGTTGTCAGTGTCACCGTAGACGGCGGAACCATCACGGTCAGCTCGGCCGACGATGCCGTCCACTCAAACGGCGGCGTGACGATCAATGGAGGCACTCTCGCGATCGCCTCTGGGGACGATGGGATCCATGCCGACGCGACGCTGGAGATTGGCGGCGGCGAGATCAGCATCGCCGAGTCCTACGAGGGGATCGAGAGCGCGGTTATCACGATCAACGACGGGAATATCCGCATTGTCGCCAGCGACGACGGCATCAATGTCGCCGGAGGTACCGATGGCTCCGGAATGAACATGGGGCCAGGCTTTGGTGGAAGGCCAGGCGGAGGGCCGGGCGGAGGGCCGGGGCAGGACAGCTTCGCTGCGGCGGGCAGCTACAGTCTGACCATCAACGGCGGCTACATCTATGTCGACGCCGATGGAGATGGAATCGATTCCAACGGATCGATCGAGATGACGGGTGGTGTGGCCATCGTGAACGGGCCAACAGAGAGGATGAACGGCGCACTGGACTATATCAGTGGCTTCAACATGGCCGGTGGGTTCCTGGTGGCCGCAGGCAGCTCGGGCATGGCCGAAGCTCCCAGCGAGTCGTCAAGCCAGTATTCCGTGCTGCTGAACCTGAGCTCAGCGCAGCCGGCCGGGACGCTGATCCACATTCAGAGCAGTGACGGCGAGGACATCCTGACCTTTGCGCCGTCAAAGGTGTGGCAGTCGGTAGCGTTCTCTTCGCCAGATCTCACCAAGGGCGTTACCTACGAGGTCTACTATGGAGGCACCTCAACCGGTGCAGTGACTGACGGCCTGTACCAGGGCGGAGATGTCAGCTCCGCCGCCGAGTTGACCAGCTTTACCGTGTCCGGCAGCGTCACGATGGTAGGTATGGCTTCGAGGTGGTGATCTTGGTCATCACAGCTTGCGGGCCGGTCGGGGAAGTGACGCTCGCACTCTAGGCCGGAAAGAAGGCGGTCCAGACAAACAGGTCCAATACCGCCGTCTGGATGCAGAACGCCACAGCGCCCGCGACGGCCAGCCAATAGGCCGTCGCGGGCCGGCGCTGCCGCAGGCTCAGCAGCGCCAGCAGCAGCGCTACCCCGCTGAGACCCACCAGAGCCAGACCAGCCGGATGCTCAGCCACAGAAGGCTGCTCGGCTCCTGAATCATCGCCGACGTGAGCGGCAGCCACAACGCCGACGGGATAAGGATCAGCAGATACAGCCCCTGGAACAGGGTGTAACCAAACCGGCCGGCGATCCGCGTCCGGTCCGGGTCTACGTGGACGAACAGGAAGTAAGTGAAAACGATAAAGCCCGCGGCGGCCAATACCATCGAAACGACATAGCCCGGCAGGAGCGCCTGCGGCACATCTCCCCACAGGCCGGCTCGGGTGGCAGGATCTAGGGCTAGCACGTAGGCGTAGCTGACCAGGACGGCAACGCCACCCAACAGCACAATCCCAGCCAACTTCTTTCTTTGTGGATGCACAAGATCACCTTTCATCGGCTTGAATCTGAGGTTCCAGGGTCTCTAGAACCGCCGCCAACTGCTCGTTGAGCGCCTCATAGCCGGCGACCTGGAGATGCAGCAGATCCCGGCTGAACTCCTGCAGGATCACGCCAGTCTCGTCAGCCAGCATGGCTGAGGTGTCTAGGATAGCGACGTTTCTTCCGGCCAAGGTGCCAAGAAAGGCGTTGACATCCTCGATCGCCCTAGCCACATCGTCGGACCAGAACAGCCTGCGTGCCAGCGGCACCTTGCCAGGAGGAATCACCGTCGTCAGAACGACAGTCGCACCGGACGCAGTTGATTGCTCGACGATTTTGGCAATGTTCGCTTTGCAGTTGGCTATGAGGGACGCCTTCTGGTCTGGAAACAAGGGTATCATCTTGAGATCGTTGATGCCTGCCTGAAGGACAATCACCTGGGGGTGCAGGGGCGCGACGTGCGCCTCGAACCGACCGAGCACCTGAGCCGTGGTCTGGTTGCCAACGCCCCGGTTGATGAACTCGAACCCTTGCAGGCCGGACGGTGCCGGCCAATCACGGGCTCGGGAATCGCCAAAAAAGACCACCCGCAGTTGTGCTGTGGTGTTTGGCTGTGGATCAGAGCCGGCAGGGTAAAAGCTAAGGCCCAGCGGATCCAAGGGAGCTGCGTTATTCTGTAGGTAGTAGTGCCTAGCCGCCAAGAGGAGGACCAGGTTCAGGGTGACAGACAGAAGCAGGCTGGCGGTCAGTGAAATGACAACGCGTCTGGCTTTCATTCCGGATTGGAAATACCCTCCTCCCACTTCATGTGGTCGGTCACAGCCCGGCCAAGAGCTCCCGGGCCCCGTCAAACCGCTCGGCAGGCCTCTTGGCCAGCACCTGGATTATGTCCTGGGCAGTTGATGCCGACAGAATCTGGCAGCAATTGGGACCAGGTAGGGCCTGGGGGGCTCATCATCAGTCTGCCCACAATCCAGGACCCGGGCAATACTGGGATGCTCCAGGCTCGACGTGACTGGCTTTCACGCGCCAAGCGGTGACCATGTTCTGGCGCTGGACCGGTTAGCCTGCGTCCCAACTGGCTGGCCGTGTCTGGCGTTGGGGACAAGTCAGACGGCCTCCTGCCAGGGCAACCCATTGCGAACACACGCCCGAGGCAACCCCGTCACCTATCAGCCTTTGCCTCGAGCAGGGCGATGATCCGGTCGAGCTTCTCAAACACCGCCGGCCATGGGTCGGCAGGCGGCTCGTCACGCGGCATATCAGGCGGCTGTTCGGGCGGCGGTGCGGGTGGCTGTGCGGGTGGCTTGTCGGGCGGCTCCCCAGGCGGCCCCTCAATCGGGGCATCCACATCAATGAGCTGGTAGAAGACGTCCACATGGCGGTGGTTGGTGCCGCCCAGCATGCCCAGGCCGCTGACCAGGTCGGACTGTCCCTTTGCATCGGCTACCCACACCCCACTGGCCCCGCTGGCGGGCGGACAGTAATAGTCGCCGTGCCCCATGCCGAAAGCGATGTCACCAGAGTTGTTGGTCAAGCCAAAGACGCCGCGCTCCCGCCACCGGCTGACCTCGTCAGCCCACCCCGGCAGCTTGGGGGCGTCGGGCCACCAGCGGACGACGGTCACGCCTGGCATGGGGGTGCCATCCCGATCGACGATGTGGACCAACTGCACAGCCGGTCCTTCGACATCCTGGAGCTTGACGACACGATAGACCTTGCCGGTAGCGGCGCTGGCTCGGTCCAGGTTGATCGCTCCGAAATTGGAAACCAGCCAGTCCGAGTCCCGTTCCTGACCCTGTTGGTCGAGAATCCTGGTGTCTCCCATTGCCTCACTCCTGCGAGAGCACGCAAATGAGCGGAATGACAGATATCCGCCGCTTTCGTTCATCGTGGTGACCAGCCGGGTATGGCGGCTGCTTTTGTAAGAGCCCTTCCCCCAAGGGGGGAGGGAGATGATCGACCAGCCGATTATACTGCAAGATGGGGATTTTGTAAAGCGTGAGGAAGAGAGCCTGGGCGTTGCGATTCCTGGAGGGGTGTGCTATACTGGTGCGACAAAAGTGCGACACTTTCGCCATGGCGTGACGACAGGTTGCTGGTATAAGAGAGCTATGACGACGATCTTGCTCATCGAAGATGCGCTTGACCTGGCCGGGGTGGTGCGCCGCGAGCTGGAAGCGGAGGGCTACCGGGTGGAGCATGCCGCCGACGGCCTGGCGGCGCTGGAGCTGTTCAGCCAGCACGCGCCCGACCTGGTGATCCTCGACTGGATGCTGCCCAAGCTGGACGGGCTGGAGGTGCTGCGCCGGCTGCGCGCGACCTCGGCCGTGCCGGTGCTGATGCTGACCGCGCGCGGAGAGGAAACCGACCGGGTCGTCGGCCTGGAATTGGGCGCGGACGACTACCTGACCAAGCCGTTCAGCATGCGCGAGCTGGTGGCTCGCATCCACGCGCTGTTCCGTCGCATCCAGCACGTGCAGGAGATCCTCGCCGCCGACCGCTCGGCAGACGCCACGCCGCTCACCTATGGGCCGCTGCGCCTCGATCCCGGCGCGTACCGGGCCACGCTGGAGGGCGTCCCGCTCGACCTGACCCGCACCGAGTTCGACCTGCTGCGGCTGCTGCTGCGCAATCCGGGCCGGGCGTTCAGCCGGTCCTATCTGCTGGACACTGTCTGGGGCGTGGACTATGTCACGGGCGACCGGTCGGTGGACAATGCCATCCTGCGGCTGCGCAAAAAGCTCGGCCCGCTCGAGGACGCCATCGAGACGGTGTGGGGCGTGGGCTATCGGCTGCGGTTGGAATCGCAGGCGTGACGATGAGGCGAGAGCGTTTCTTGCTCGGCGCCCATCCTATCCAGGCGCTGTGCGAGGCGTGGCTGATCGGGCTGGTGGTGGCGCTCGGGCTGTCGCGGCTCGTGGGGCGGGTGACGCCCTTTGCGCTGGACAACGGCATGGTCATGCTGTGCGGCCTGAGCGGCATGTGGGCGGTCGGTGCGGACGCGGCTGCCAGGGGGAGGCCGCTTCCGCCAGGCCGCGTGTGATGCAATGACCGGGCTGGCGTTGAGCGGCGCGATGCTGGCGCTGCACTTGCCGGTGCGCGCGCTGGGCATAGAGACGATCTGGTCCCAAGCGGACTGGGGCACGACGATCGCATCCCTGCTGCTGATCGGCACCGGGGCTCGGTTATGTGACGGCGCGGGTTGCGCTGCGCATCTGGCTGGCGTGGGACGGCCTCCGCCGGCGGCGGATGCTTTGGTCGCTGACCCACGCGCACTTGGTCGTGGTGGTGCTGACCGGCGCATTTGGCGCGATCCTGGTCTTCTTCGCCGCCCCATACGCTCGCGAAGCAGTGACGACGCCGGTCGAGAATGCCGGCGCTTTGGTAAGCCTGGTAAGTGAATTCCTGCTGCGCATCTTTCCCACGGTCGGCGTGATGGTGATCTGGGTCGGGCTGAGCCTGGCCATACTGCTGCCGCCATCGGCGATCTTTTCGTTCCTGGTGGCGCGCCGGACCACGCGCCGGCTCGACGCCCTGGCGGCGACGGCCAAGGCGCTGCGCCAGGGCGACTATGACGCGCGCGTCGCGGTCAGCGGCCAGGACGAGGTGGCGCACCTGCAGGCCGACTTTAATGCCATGGCCGACGAGCTGGCGCGCACCATGGCCGATCTTCAGGTGCAGCGCGACACGGTGACGCGGCTGCTGGAAGCCCGCCGGGAGATGATGGCGAGCGTTTCTCATGAGCTGCGGACGCCGGTTGCCACCGTGCGCGCCATGCTGGAATCGAGCCTGGCGCGGCGCGGTGGCGAGCCGCCGCCGGCCCTGCAGCACGATCTGGCGGTGATCGACGGCGAGATGGCGCGGCTCCAGAGGTTGATCGACGATCTGTTCCTGCTGGCGCGCGCCGACGCGGGCCGGCTCGAGCTCGATTGCCGGCCCACCGACGTGGCGGCGACCGCCCAGCGGGTAGTGGATGCGCTGGCGCCGCTGGCGTGGCAGGCCGGACGCGTGACGGTGATCGCCGATCTGCCCGCCGGGCTGCCGCCGGCCTGCGCGGATGCGGAGCGGCTGGGACAGGTGCTGGCCAACCTGGTGCGTAACGCGATCCGCCACACCGAGCCGGGCGGGATCGTCGCCGTGGCGCTGCGGGCCGAGCCGGACGCAGTGGCGCTGGAGGTGCGGGATACGGGCACGGGCATCGCGCCCGATGAACTGCCGCACATCTGGGAGCGGTTCTACCGCGGCGAGGAGGACCGCACCAGGGCGGGCGACGGCGCGGGCCTCGGCCTGGCGCTGGTGAAGGAGCTGACCGAGGCGATGGGTGGGACGGTGGCGGTGGAGAGCCGTGTGGGGAAGGGGAGCTGTTTCACGGTGAGGCTGTTGCGGGTGTAACGGAACAGTGGCCGGATCATGGCATCGGGACAGGCGCGGCGGATATGCCGCGCCTTTGCATTTCCTGGATTGGGCGTGATCTGCGACAAGCTTGCGACAAAGCCCTGATATGGATGCGACAGGTAGGCGGTACACTATTGCCCATGGAGGTACGAAAGGCGATGACAACGCATCTTGTCGAAACCGAAGGGCTGACGCGGCGATTTGGCCGCCTGGTTGCGGTGGATGGTCTGGACCTGCGCGTGCCGCAGGGCAGCATCTATGGTTTCCTGGGGCCGAACGGCGCAGGCAAAACCACGACGATCCGGATGCTGCTGGGGCTGATCCGGCCCACCGCGGGACGCGTGCACCTATTCGGGACGTCGCTGCACAGGAATGCGACCGCAGTGCTGGCGCAGATCGGCTCGCTGGTGGAGACTCCGGCCGATCTATCTCCACCTGACCGGCCGGGAGAACCTCGAGGTAATCCGCCGCCTGCGCGGGGGCACGCGCGCACAGGTCAGCCACGCGCTGTGGGTGGTCGGTCTGGAGGAGGCCGCCGACCGGCGGGCCGGCACCTATTCGCTGGGCATGATCCAGCGCCTGGGGCTGGCCATTGCGCTGATGGCTACGCCGCCCCTGTTGATCCTGGACGAGCCGACCAACGGGCTGGATCCGGCCGGCATCCACGAGGTGCGCGAGCTGATCCGCCGGCTGCCGGGCGAGTATGGGGTGACCGTCTTTGTGTCCAGCCACCTGCTGGGCGAGGTCGAGCAGATCGCTACCCAGATCGGCATCATCCAGGCCGGCCGGCTGATCTTCCAGGGCACGCCCGACGGACTGCGGGGACGCTACCAGGATCACGTCGCCCTGAAGGTGGACCGGCCGGAAGCCGCGCAGCAGACGCTGCGCCTGGCGGCTGGCAGGTGGAGCACAACAACAACCACACCCTGCGGGTGGTCGCCAACGGTGAGTCGGACGCCGCGCTGTTGATCAGCCAACTGGTCGGCGCCGGCTATAGCGTCTACGGCGCCAGCCTGGAACAACCATCGCTCGAGGAGATCTTTTTGCAGTTGACCGCGACTCCCGCGGCAGGAGGCATTCGATGAACGCATTCGGACGCGCGCTCGAGCGCGGAGCTGTTGAAAACCAGACGCACGCTGGCGCTGGTGATGACCTTGCTCGCCCCGGCAGTCATTGCCGTGATCCAGTTCGCCATGTATATCCAGAATCAGGACTATTACCTGTCACACGTCGACCAGAACCAGTGGCTCACCCTCAACCAGAACAGCATGGTCTTCTGGTCGCTGATGATGATGCCGCTCTTTGTGACGCTCGAAACTGCACTGTTGAGCGGGCTGGAATATGGCCGCAAGAATTGGACCTTGCTCTACACCATGCCCGTTCCACGCTGGGCCTTCTATGCGGCCAAGGAGGCGATCAGCATGGCGCTGATCGGCATCAGCATCTTGGTGATGTGGGGCTTTGCCCTGCTGGTCGGCCTCATCCTACAGGCGATCGAGCCGGCCTACGGCTTGCGCGCCGATCTCATCCCGTGGAGGCAGATGCTGACCGGATATACCCTGGTATATCTGGCGGCATTCCTGATCATCTCGATCCACCTGTGGGTGAGCAGCCGCTGGCCCAGCTTTGTCGTGGCGCTCGGCACAGGCATTGCCGCAACAGTCACGGCCGTGTTGATCTTTCAGAGCGACTGGGGCCGCTTCTTCCCCGTGGACCATGCCCGGTCTGCTGGCTCTATCGACGCTGCAGAAGGTGGACCTGTCCATGCCCGCTCCACTTTTCCTGGCGATAGGCGCCGGCGGCGGGCTGCTTTTCGCCGCGCTCGCCAGCTGGGACATTGGGCGCAGGGACGTGCTATAAAGGCTGGGGTCGGCACGTAACCTCCCGCAGGCTCTGGTTAGCGTGCGGGAGGTTTGTTCTTGTCAAAGCGCCTCAAAAGAGGGTAGAATATCAGGCGCGATTCCTACAGCAGTGAGGTGCAGAGTTGGCTGAAAAGGTCATCATCATCGGCAGCGGACCCGCCGGGTGCACGGCGGCGATCTATACCGCCCGGGCGCAGTTGGCGCCGCTGCTGATCGCCGGGCCGGCGGTCGGCGGCCAGGTGGCGATCAGCAACGAGGTGGGCAACTATCCCGGCTTTCCGGAGGATATCAACGGCCTGGAGCTGGCGCAGCTGATGCAAAAGCAGGCCGAGCGGTTCGGCACCCGGATCGAGATGGACATCGTGACGGCGGTGGATCTGACGACGCGGCCGTTCAAGGTCACGACCTACGGCGGGGAGTATGAGACGCTGGCGCTGATCGTGGCCACCGGCGGCTCGCCGCGCAAGCTGGGGGTGCCCGGCGAGGCCGAGTTTGCCGGGCGCGGGGTGTCCTACTGCGCCACGTGCGATGGGTTCTTTTACACCGGCAAGGAGATTGTCATGGTCGGCGGCGGCGACGCCGCCATCGAAGAGGCGCTGTTCCTGACCCGCTTTGCCAGCCGAGGTCCAGGTCATCCACCGGCGCGACCAGCTGCGCGCGGAAAAGCTGCTCCAGGAACGGGCCTTTGGCAACGAAAAGATCAGCTTTGTCTGGAACACGGTTGTGACCGAGATCGTGGGCGACGGCACGGTGACAGGGGTCAAGGTGCGCAACGTCCTGACGGGGAAGGAAGAGCTGATCCCCACCCAGGGTGTCTTCGTCGCCATCGGCTGGGAGCCAAACACCGGCTTCTTGGGCGGCCAGCTGATGCTGCACGACAACGGCTACATCGTGGCCGACAAGGACGGCCGGACCAGCGTCGAGGGGGTGTGGGCCGCCGGCGACGTGTGCGACTGGATCTATCGCCAGATTGCGACGTCGGTCGGAGCAGGCGCCAAGGCCGGCATCCAGGCAGAAGCATACATCGCCCGGCTGGAAGACCGGGCCTATCCACCCAGAAAAGAATAACTAGATCCTTTGAAATCCATTGGAAGGAGATACCACATGGAACAAACGATTAACAAAGAGATGACCATCGCCGAAGTGGTGCAGAAATACCCGCAGACGATCGAGGTTTTCCTGCGCCACGGACTGATGTGCTTCGGCTGCGCCATCGCCCGCTTTGAGAATATCGAGCAGGGCGCCGTGGCGCACGGGATCGACGTGCCGGCGCTGGTCACGGACCTGAACGCGGCCGTGCCTCAGTCGAACAACTAGAAGCTTTATGACCTGTTGCGTGTTCCGTGCAGTCAACGGAACACGCAACAGCCATTCATAGGGAGGGAAGAGGAGAATGTGGTTCTTTCGCAGTCCCATGATAGTCTTTGGCGAGGACGCCCTGGATCACCTGAGTGCAGATCGAGGGCCACAGGGCGTTCATCGTCACCGACCAGCAGATCGCAGCCTCTGGGCTTTGTGGACAGGGTCCAGGAGAAACTGGCCCAGGTGGGGATCGGATCGGAGGTCTTTGCCGAGGTTGAGCCCAACCCCTCTCTGGAGACCGTTCAGCGGGGCGCGGCGCGGCCAGCGCCTATGAACCGGATTGGATCATCGCCCTGGGGGGTGGGTCGGCCATCGACGCAGCCAAGGCGATCTGGATCCTCTACGAACGACCCGAGATGACCCCATGGGAGGTGGCGCCGATGGGCAGCCTGGGGCTGCGCCAGAAAGCACGGTTGATCGCCATCCCGACGACCAGCGGCACCGGCGCCGAGACCACCTGGCCGTATGTGCTCACCGACACGGAAGGACACTGCAAGAGGTCGGTGGGGCACCCCGAGAACATTCCCGACATAGCCATCGTCGATCCTTCGTTCGTGGCTCAACTTGCCCCGGCAAATCACCGGCGACACCGGCATGGACGTGCTGACGCACGCTGTGGAGGGCTATACATCGCTGTGGCACAACGATTTCGCCGACGGCATGTGCTTGAAGGCGATCCAGCTGGTGATGGACTATCTTCCCCGCGCCTACGAGGAAGGCAGCAACGATCCGGAAGCTCGCGAAAGGATGCACAACGCCGCGACCATCGCCGGACTGGGCTTTGGCAACTCGATGGCGGCGATGGCTCATGCCATGGGCCACTCGCTGGGTGCGTTGTTTCCGATTCCGCACGGCCGGGCCGTTGGGCTATTCCTGCCCTACACGATCGAGTTCACGACCTGGGGAGATGCGCCGACCCGCTACGGGGAGATCGCCCGCTTTCTGGGGCTGCCTGCCGGCGACGCGGCCGAGGGCGTAGCCAGCCTGTCGAAGGCGATTCGCGACCTCGCCCGCCGGATCGACCAGCCGACCTCACTGCAAGAGGCTGGAATTTCGCTGCGAGGACTTTGAGGCCGAACTGCCCAAGCTGGTGGAGAACGCCGCCAACGACAGCGCCCTAGTTGTCAGCACGCGCTTTCCCAGCGAGGAGGAGATCGAGAGGATGTTTCGGTATGCGTACGAGGGCAAGAGCGTCGACTTCTAAAGGCAGGAGGAAATCACGATGAGCGGCTACATGGGGAAATTGCTGATCGTCGATCTGACCAGCGGCCAGCTGAGGGACGAACCCCTGAATCCGTCGTGGACACACGACTTTGTCGGCGGCGCGGGATACGCGGCCCGATACCTGTACGACGAACTGGGGCCCGACACAGATCCTCTGGGACCTGACAATACCCTGATGTTCATGACCGGCCCGTTGGTGGGCACCCGGGCGCCGTCGTGCGGACGGCACGAGGTGTGCGCCCTGTCGCCGCAGACCGGGCTGTGGGGTGAGTCCAACTCGGGCGGCTTCTGGGGCGCAGAGCTGAAATTCTCCGGCTATGACGGGATCGTCATCCGCGGGCAGTCGCCCAAGCCGGTGTGGCTGTCGATCGTCGACGGCCAGCCCCCGGCGCTGCACGACGCCGGCCAGCTGTGGGGCCTGGACTGCTACGAGACACAGCAGCGCCTTCGCGACGAGCTGGGCGATCAGAAGGTGCGGGTAGCGAGCATCGGCCCGGCGGGCGAGAAGATGGTGGTGTACGCCGCGATCATGAACGACCATGGCCGGGCGGCAGGCCGGACCGGCATGGGCGCGGTGATGGGCTCGAAGAGGCTCAAGGCGATCGCCGTGCGAGGCAAACAGCGTGTGCCGCTTGCCGACAAGGAGCGCTTTGGCCAGGCGGCCAAAGAAGCGGTCAAGATCGTCAAAGAGGACGTGTCCACGGAGGTCTATCACCAGATGGGCACGCCTTCGTACGTCGACATGGCTCTGATGTGGGGCGACATCCCGATCAAGTATTGGACCGGGAGCAAGTTCGACGAGGCCACCAGCCTGAGCGGCCCCACCATGGTCGAGACGATCCTGACCCGGTCGGTGGCGTGTTACGGCTGCCCGGTGTGCTGCGGCCGGGAGGTGTCGCTGAAGGATACCCCCTACGGCGTTAAGGTGGTCGATGGGCCAGAGTACGAGTCGGTCGCGCTGCTTGGCTCGTCATTGCTGATCAGCGATCTGCCGGGCGTGGCCTATGCCAACCACCTGTGCAACCGGTATGGCATGGACACGATCAGCGCCGGGTCGGCCATCAGCCTGGCCTATCTGCTGTACGACAAAGGTTTCATCACCACCGCCGACACGGGCGGGATGCCCCTGGAATGGGGCAACGTGGAGACAGTTCATATTCTGCTGGAGATGATCGCCAAGCGGGAGGGGTTTGGTGACGTGCTGGCAGAGGGCACAAAGCGGATGGCGGCCCGCTACGGGGCCGAAGACCTGGCGATCCACGTCAACGGCCTGGACCTGCCGGCCCACGATCCGCGAGCCGTGGTGGGCATGGCGCTGAACTATGCCACGTCGCCGCGCGGGGCATGCCACATGCAGGGCGACATGTACGCCGTGGACATGGGGCTGAATATCCCCGAAGTGGGCATTGTGCCCGGCGACCGGCTCAAGTCACGAGGCAAGGCTCCAGTGGTCGCCCGGATCCAGGATTGGCGATCGCTGTACGGCAGCATCATCATGTGCAATTTTGTCAATCCCACGGCGCCCGTGCTGGCCCAGCTGCTGTCGGCGGCCACCGGGCAGGAGGCGGACGTCGAGGGGTGGCGGCAGACAGGGGAGCGGGTCTTTAACCTGAAGCGGGCTCTCAACAACCGCCTCGGCGTGCGACGGGGCAACGACCGGCTGCCCCAGGCACTGTTGATCCCCAAGCGGAATGGTACCAGGGGACGGACGCCAAAAATGGACCTGATGCTGAAGGAGTATTATGCCTGCCGGGGATGGGACTGGCAGACCGGCAGGCCCACACGGGAGAGGCTAGTCAGCCTTGGTCTGGACGAGATCGCCGAGGAGCTGTGGGGCTAGGCTAGGCCTCTGAAGACCCAAGAACTGCAGAAAGCTCGGAGGTCTGTTCCAGGGAGGGGTTGTGCACACAGGCCGAAAACGGGTGGGGCTGGCCTTGAGCGGCGGAGGAGCGCGAGGCGCAGGCCACGTCGGTGTGCTCGAGGTACTGGACAGGGAGAAGGTGCCGATTGACTGCATCGCCGGCACCAGCGCCGGATCGCTGGTGGGCGCCGCCTATGCCGCCGGGATGCGGGGCAGCGCCTCGCGGAGATGACCCAGCAGACCAGGTGGCGGCATGCTGCCCGGCTCACCTGGCCGCGCGACGGTCTGGTCAGTTTCGCGCCATTGGAGAGGACCGTGATCAGGGTCCTGGGCGACCTTACCTTTGGCGATCTCGATATCCCGTTCGCCGCGGTGACGACCGACATGGCAACGGGCGAGCAGGTAGTGCTGCGAGAAGGGCGGGTAGCCCCTGCAGTGCGGGCCAGTTGCTCGGTGCCCGGCATCGTCACCCCCATCGAGCTGGACGGTCGCCTGCTGGCCGACGGCGGCGTGGCGAACAACCTGCCAATCTCGGTCGTTCGTAGCATGGGAGCCGAAGTCGTGATCGCCGTGTGCTTGTTCAGTGCGCAGGGCAAGCGCCCCAAAGGCCTCCCCGGCATCCTGACGGCAGCGGTGGAATACCATGCTTTTCCACGCCGCGGATGACCCAGGCAGCGCCGATGTGTGCATCACGCTGCCGATGAGCGGGCTGGGCAGCATGGTAAAGGCGTCGGGGGCGAGGAGGGCGATGGCGCTGGGCAGGCAGATGGCCGAACAGGCAATGCCTGCCATCAGGGCACTGATCGGATAGAGATGCTCTTGTGAAAGAAAACGAGAACGGGCCGCGTCCGGTGGCCCGGTTTGCTTTTGTCATCCACCCGCTCGGCATCGATGATATCTTCCACCACCCACTACCCCAGCGCCTGAGCTTCCTGCCCAAGCGTCTCATTGAGCTGATTGCAGCCTATGTCCGGCCCATGTACGTGTCGCGTATCACCGGCATCCGCTCGCCGGCCACCGGCCAAGAGGTGGAAGGGTTCCTGATCACGTTGGGCGCCACACCTCGCGAGCTGATGCGCCGCGACCCGGGCTTTACCTACCGGCGGCTGATCATCGCCTCGCGCATGGCCCAGCGCAGGGGAGCCAAGATCATGGGTCTGGGCGCCTTTACCACAGTGGTGGGTGACGCCGGCATCAGTGTGGCTCGCAGATCAGAGATCGCCATCACGACCGGCAACAGCCTGACCGCGGCGGCGACGCTTGAGACAGCCAGACAGGCGATGCTCAAGATGGGCAAGCAGGTCGGCAGGGGGCGGGCGGTAATTGTCGGGGCGACCGGTTCCATCGGCACGGTCTGTTCGCGGCTGCTGGCCCAGGATGGCCACGATGTCGTGTTGGTGGCGCCGCGTCTGGAGAAGCTGATGGTTCTAAAGCGGATGATCGAGGCCGAAGCACCCAACGCCCGGGTGACGGTCGACACCAATTCAGGCCCTCACCTATCGGGCGCAGACCTGGTGGTGACGATGACGACGGCCATGGGCCAGAAGGTGGTCGACATGGCCAGGGTAAGGCCGGGCTGTGTGGTATGCGATGTGGCCCGGCCGCCTGACGTAAAGGAGGAGGATGCTCGTCTGCGGCCCGACGTGCTGGTGATCGAGTCAGGCGGAGTGCTGTTGCCGGGCAAGCCCGATTTCGGCTTTGACATCGGCCTGCCGGCCGGAGTGGCTTATGCCTGCCTGGCCGAGACGGCGCTATTGGCCATGGAGGGCCGCTTTGAGTGTTTCACACTGGGCCGGAATATCGAGGTAGAGCAAGTCAAAGAGATCTTCCGGCTGTTCAACAAGCACGGCCTGCAACTGGAGGGGCTGCGCAGCTTTGGCCGCCCTGTTAGCGACAAAGAGATCGCCCACAAGCGGGAGCTGGCCAGCGAGCTGCGCCGGCTCCCGTAAAGGCTGAAGGCATTGAACGCGCAGGCCCGCCCTCCCGATTAGGCGATCGCTGCGCCCAGACGAGGGATGCCCAGCACCCGGCCGTGGCCAGCGGTGGCGGGCAGCGCGGTGATCGTGGCGGTGAAAGTGGCGTGGATCTGCCAGGTGGAGTTTGCCGGTAACGACAGACAGAAAACGTTCTGTCAGCTTGCGTGGCGCAGTGTGGTCCGATGGATCAGAGCCAGCATGACGTCCAGGTCAAAGGGCTTGTGGACGTACGAGGTGATGGCAGGATGGGAGGCCATGGCCTCAAATGTGGAGGTGCCATAGGCCGTCATCAGAATAACCGGTGTTTGGGGATCGAGGAAGCGGATCGCCTCAGCCAGCTGAAGGCCGTTGACTCCCGGCATGTGGAGATCGACAATAGCCAGGTCAAAGGGAGCAACTGCCAGCTTGTTGAGCGCTTCCTTTGCCGACAGGGCCGTCTCGACCGAGTATGCCTCACCGACCAGCACGCTCCGCAGTATGTGGCAAATACCCGGTTCGTCGTCAACGATCAAGATCCGCTGGTTCATGATAGTTCAGCCCCTCGCGGCGACGTCCCAGGACGGGATCGTCTGCGTTGATGCTGCCCTTTGGGCCGCACTGAACGGCGGTCAACACTGCGCTGCACAGCAGCCTTCCCCAAGGGGCCAGTGAAGAGGGCATACAGTCGATTTTGGCGCTCGACGGCGCCTGCTGTCAATGAAATCGTCTCTTGGGCCACGATGCCTCGGCGGTCGATCGACTGCTGCTATTGTAACAGCGAATCGATTTGGCGTCAAGTGGGCAGAGGTCGGCATGCAGAGGTAGGCCAGGTCGATGCTGCAAGGGACAGAACGAACAGGGGAATAGCGCCAACGAGGGTGAGGCGTCGCAGCAAAGCAATTGCGATCGATACCTCGTCCATTCCGAGTGTTTTGGCTAAATGGTGGGGGTGTGCTATACTCAGGAACGGTGAAGACAGAAATCGGTAAGGTAGTTCTGAAGCCGGGGCGTGAAAAATCGGTACGCAACCGGCATCCGTGGATCTTTTCCGGGGCAATTCAGCGCGCAGAGGGGCAAGATGACCTGGTGCGGGTGGTCAGCAGTCAGGGGGAATACCTGGCCACCGGGACGCTCAACCGCCGGTCGCAGATCACGGTGCGACTGCTGACCTGGGACGCCAGCGAAGAGGTGGACGGTGCGTTCTGGCGCCGGCGGCTGGAGCGGGCCATCTCCGGTCGGGCACGGGTGGCCGCCGACCCTGCCACCAGCGCCTATCGGCTGGTGCACGCAGAAGCTGATGGGCTGCCCGGGCTGATCGTCGATCGCTACGGCCCATGGCTGGTGATGCAGTGTCTGACAACGGGCATGGCCCAACGGCGGGAGGAGATTGCGACACTGCTGGCTGAGCTGCTGTCACCGGCGGGTATCTATGGCCGCGATGACGCCGATGTGCGGCTGAAGGAAGGGCTGGCACTCGAGACCGGGCGGGTGCTGGGCGAGGAGCCTCCAGACCGGGTGGAGGTTGTGGAACATGGCCACCGCTTCCTTGTGGATGTCAAGCGCGGCCACAAGACCGGCTTCTACCTCGATCAACGGGAAAACCGCCAGCGGGCGGCAGCCTATTGCGCCGGCAGGGAGACGCTCAACGCATTCGCCTACACGGGCGCTTTTGGGGTGTACGCCGGCCGCGCCGGGGCGCGCTCGGTGGCTAATGTGGACACCTCTGCCGAGGCGCTGGCGCTTGGCCGGGGAGAACCTGGCGCTGAACGGCTGTGCAGCCGCAAGAGATGGTCACGGGCGACGTTTTCCAGGTGCTGCGCCGCTACCGCCGCGAAGGGCGGACCTTTGACCTGGTAATCCTCGACCCGCCCAAGTTCGCCACGTCGCAGGCCGAGGTGATGGATGCCGCTCGCGGCTACAAGGACGTGAACCTGTTGGCCCTGCGGCTGTTGCGGCCGGGGGGGGTGCTGATTACCTTCTCCTGCTCCGGGCTGGTAAGCTCCGATCTTTTCCAGAAGATCGTGTTTGGAGCGAGTGTGGATGCCGGGCGGGAGGCACAGATCGTGGAACGGTTAGCCCAGGGCTCGGATCACCCGGTGCTGCTGACCTTCCCCGAGTCGGCCTATCTGAAGGGTTTTGTCTGCCTGGTGTGGTGACCCGCTGATCATCTGGTCACACGGAAGCGGCAGGCGTCAGCGCCGGTGGCAACGCACTCGATCTCTTCGACCAGGTGCCTCCAGCCGGTGACCCACTCGACCATTTCTTCGATGGCGGCAAGGGGAATATGGCATACCGGCTTGCTGATCGGCTTTTTCTGAATAGCGCTGCGCCGGGCGATCTCTGAGCAGTAGGGGCAGCCGGGCATCTCGACGACAAAGGCATCGCCGTCATCGTGGAGGGTATGAGATGTGCCGTACATCTCCTGGCCCTGCTCAACAAGCCTGGATAGTATGAACTGCATCCGGTTGGCGGCAGGCAGGAGCTTGAGAGCCGTGCCTGCCAGGGCGAACTTGGTTGGCCTCTGGCGGCGGATCTCGGCTGCGCCCAACCGGCCACAACGCTGGAAGATCGGCTGGGCGCCCCGGGCGCCAAAGGTATCGTAGACGAGGGCCAGAAATCTGCTGTATTCCACGACGGTGATGCAGGGCGTCTCATCCAGAGGGGGAGTGTGGTCGGCATATTGCGGTCAGCTCTGCCTGTCGCAGTAGAGTAAGGAGGCTGCGGCGGCCCATCATCTCATCCACCTGGGTGACCAAGATGTTCATGAGCAGTGAGGGGATCCTCTTCTCTTCTTCCATAAGTGCCTCCAGCTGTTGGGCAAGCCTGCGAATGAGCGAATGCAGAGTTCTTATTGGTTCACCACTTATTATACCACAAATGCTGCAAAACACAACTTTCGACTCGTCATTTCCGTGAGCTGTTTGACCTGCGCACAGGGTGGTGGTATACTGCTATCGGGATCAAGTAGCAGTCCGGCTGCGCCGCGTCTGAGCGGGGAAGGTAGGGAGCGGCTGGTCGTTGGTAGGCTCGACAGCGCAAGGTCCTGCCAGAAGCCTGGAGGCGACCGTGCAAGGCTGGGAGTGGTGTCAGTCAGGTTGCAGGCTAGGAGGGGTTAGCGTATGCCTCGCGAATGGATGGATGTGTCTCAGCTGTCCTTCAATGTGCTGCTATTGCTCGAACAGGTCCAGTTGAGCTGGCTGCCGGGGTGGCTGCCAGAACGGGAGCTGGGCATTGCCCTCACGGGCAATCCTGCGGTGGAGTGGTATATGCGCCACAAATGCCCCCAGCTGAACGAGTGGCTGGACCGGGTGATGTCCGCCGTTCAGGGCGACAGACCGGGCGATCTTGAGGAGACACGGCAGGCCGAAGTGGACGTGCTTGGTTCCATGACCGACCTGGTGGTCTATGCTGTTGATCCCGCCACTTACGATGCCCAACCATTCCTTGGCTGGGACACGAATGAGCTAATGTCTATGGCCGATTTCACCGGCAAGACCGTCATCGACGTAGGCGCCGGCACAGGTCGGCTTGCCCTGGCAGCGGCTGAGAAAGCCAAATCGGTGTTTGCCGTAGAGCCCGTTGCCAACCTTCGCGTGTATCTCAAAAAGAAGGCGCGAGCCAAGGGGCTGCAAAACGTCTTTCCTGTGGACGGCCTGATTACAGACATCCCTTTTCCAGGGCAAACTGCAGATGTGACGATGGGAGGCCATGTCTTTGGGGAAGACCTGGACGCAGAACACCAAGAACTGGTGCGGGTCACCAAGGCCGGCGGAATGATCATCCTTTGTCCGGGGAATGACGACAAGGACAATGAACCCCATGACTTTCTCGTGGCTCGAGGCTTCGAGTGGTCTCGATTTGAAGAACCGCGAGACGGCTGGAAACGGAAGTACTGGCGAACGGTAGCACAAGGTGAGGGCGCTCATGAATCTGAATGAGCTGGTTCAATCTTGGAAACGCGAGGAGCAGGAGCCCTTCTGTGGATGGGACTTCTCCCACCTGGACGGGCGGATGGTAGAGGAGCAGGCCCCCTGGTCCTATTCCACGCGGGCGGCCGAGCTGATGCGCCGGGCATCGGCAGTGGTCGACATGGGCACAGGCGGCGGCGAGCGGCTCCTAAAACTGCAGGAGTACTGGCCCAAGAAGGTTGTGGCCACGGAAGACTATCCGCCCAACTTCCGGCTGGCGACGGAGCGCCTTTCTGCCGTTGGCGCGCACGTCGTTGATGTTCCACTAACTGACTATGACCCAATGCCTTTCGCCGACGGCGAGTTTGACCTGGTTCTGAACCGTCATTCTGGCTTCAACGCCAGAGAGGTGGCCCGGATCCTTGCTCCAGGCGGCAGATTCCTGACCCAGCAGGTCCACGGCTTGTGGGCGCATGACCTGATCGGGGCATTTGATGCCAGACCCCAGTGGCCTGAGGCAAGTCTCGAGAAGTATGTGCCGCAGTTGAGGGCGGCGGGGATGATTGTCGACGATACGCAGGAGTGGTCGGGCAAGCTGGCGTTTACCGATGTCGGGGCGATAGTGTACTACTTGAGGGCGGTTCCTTGGCTCGTGTCTGGGTTCTCGGTAGAGACCCACTTATCGTACCTGCTGGCACTCGAACAGCGTCTCGAAAGCGGTGAAGGCCTGACCTTTGTAGCAAGGAAGTATCTGATCGAAGGACACAAGGAGAGATGTCTGACCAGTTGAGAAGGCCGGTTGGTAAGAAACACAAATCCCCGCCGAGTTTTGAACAATACCAGCGGCACTATGAACTCAAGCGGCAGGGACTCGAACGGGTCCTCGGCAAAATGCACGACCTAGTAGGACACGCAATCATCGCTTTTGAGGTAGGTGGGGCGGTTGACATGTACTACTTTCCGAATGCGATTGACGGCACAGGATTAGCCACAATGGAGCTGATTGAGCCAGACGGCTCTGGGCCCAAGCCTTCAAGTATGTACCAATATCGGCGCATTCGTGGTATAATTCGTGGGCACCTGAGGTGCACCGGGAGGCAGGAAGGATGAAGAAGCTGTCAGACGTTGTGCAACCGATCATGGCCGGGCCGACGCCGGACGCGCTCGTTGCCCTGCAGGGGGCGCTGCTGGCCTTGGAGGTGGAAGGCGAGGCGGTTGAGCGGGCGCTGGAGATCGCCGGCCAGTTTCACACCTACCTGAGCGAATTGCAGAGCAAGATCACGGCCAAGCAGTATAACGAGATGGCATCGCGGCTGGACATCGGTGCGGTGGGGACGGTGGCGCTGGAGAATATCGTCGCCACAAAGAAGGAGGAATTCTGGAAGCGGCTGATGCTTGGCGGCCTGGGCGAGACGCTGATGGTGGCAGCCAGCCGGCAGTATATCAGGGCCTGGGATGCCGAGACCAGCCTCGTCCATAGCCATGCGGTCTGGTACCTGTCGGAGGCACTGTGGCGCGCCTCGCGCCAGATGCAGCCCGACCTGGCGCCGGAGCAGCGATGGGAGGCGATCCAGGGCCTGTTGGCGCCGGCCTGCGCGGCCGACACGCCGGCAGCGGCCAAGGCGGTGCTGCTGGGCCGGGTATTCCAAATGCTGCTGCTGACCCAGCTCGCGCGGCTCTGGCCGGCAGTCGAGGCAGAGCCAGAATGAGCAAGCACGGGTTGTCGTTCGACCGCATGGCCGGCCTGGTGGGGGCGACGGCCGTTTTTGTCTGTCTTCTACCAGGCGCTACGTGTCTTTTTTTCGATGTTGTTCGGCGTCATGTACGACGCAATGTTTGCCGGGACTGCGTCGATCTCTATCGTCGGGTTGCTTCTGGCGGCGGTTGTCGTGGCGCTCCTGGCACCCCTGGCGGCGCCGAGACGGCCCGCAACGCTGCGCTACGCGTCATTGGCTGGGGCGGTGCTGGTCCTTCTGGCGCGTATCCCCCTGACCCTCGACGTTCCACAGGTCCGGCTGGAGGCGGCCCTGGTTATCATTGCCGCGGGCGGCTTTTACCTGGCAACCAGGCTGCGCGTCGATGCCCGGCAGGTGGCCCGCGCCCTCATCCTGGCGCTGGTGGTCGACCAGCTGCTGCGGGCGGCCGGCCAGACCTTTGACGTGACACTGCGTTCCGGCTGGTGGCCGGGGCAGGTCGTTGTCTCGGCGGCGCTGTGCCTGCTGGCCGGCTGGCTCTACCGCCAAGCGTCCCACGGAGGAAGCGACCGCCGGGGCCAGGCTTGACCTGCGTACCGGCATCGCCTGGGGAAGCTGGCTGTTCCTGGAAACGTCGCTGCTGGCCTTTCCGAATGCCCTGGCCCGCTGGAGCAGCGGCCCGTACCTGGCTTTCGCCACGTGCGTGCCGTTGGTCATGGTGCTGGTGTTGTTTGAAGAGGATGTGTGGCTGGGCGCTCCGCGGCCGGATCGGAGGCGCCGCTATGCTGGCCGTCCTCGTGGTCGGGCTGGGCGCAGGCTACCTGATGGCCGGAGCCTGCCGGCCTTTCTGGGGCTGGTGGCGGCGCAGGCGGTCGCGGTGGTGCTTCTGCTGTCCTATCTGCGTCCAGACCACAGCAGGCAACAGGACCGGACAGGGCCTGGATCTGGCCATGGGCGGCATCCTGTTCCTGATCCTGGGCTTTGTTTGGGCTTTTGCCTTCACCTATGCCTATACCCTGGACGTCTTCCGAGGCGTGGGGCTGCCGGTGTTCCTGGCGGCCGGGCTGCTGGCCGGGCTGCCGGGCCTGCGCTCCGCGGCGCAGACCGGGCCGATGCTGCCCTCGTCGCGCAGGCGCAGGATCGCGATGTGGGGGACCGGGCTTGGCGTGGTGGCGCTGATCCTGGCCATGAACTGGCCCCGCTCACGCCCTCAGCCGGAGGAAGGCGGCCTATTCCGGGCCGCTACCTACAACATCCACTATGGCTATGACAGCGACTGGCTCCTGCAACTGGAGGCCCAGGCCCAGGCGATCGAGGCAGCAGGAGCCGACGTGGTGGCCCTGCAAGAGGTCGACGCGGGCCGGCCGACCAGCTACATGATCGACGATGCCCGCTGGCTGGCCCACCGGCTGGGGATGGGGGTAGTTTATATGCCGTGCATGGAGCACCTGACCGGCATCGCGCTGCTATCGCGCTATCCGATCGTCGATTATGACAAGTTGCTTCTGCCCAGCGATCTGGAGCAGACCGGCATCATCTGGGCCAAGGTCGACCTAGGGGGCCAGCAGGTCAACGCCTTTGCCATTTGGATGGGCCTGGAGCCGGAGGAGCGGGCCCAGCAGCTCAACGCCGCGCTGGCGTTCATCGCCGCCCACCCGGGCCGGCCGTCTTTGGCGGGGATTTTAACTCGACGCCCGATTCGCCGGTCTATGCACAGATCGCCGGGGCAGGCTTGACCGATCCGTTCGTCACCTTGGGGCTTGGCTCACCGCCGACCGACCCGGCGGTCGACCCCACCAAGCGGATCGATTTTGTGTGGCTGCGCGACCTGACGCCGGTCGCCGCCGAAGTGTCTGAGGCGCTGGCTTCGGATCACCGCATGGTAGTTGTGGAGGTCAGCATTCCAGAAAGTCAGCAATGACGCTGGCGAATAGGGTGACAGATTGGTACCAGAATTCCGTTACGGCACTATCATCTTTGACGTAGGCGGGACGCTGCTCGGGTTTCACGAGCGGGAACCGTTCCAGGAGTTCCTGGCCGGCGTAGGGCTGCCAGCCGGCGACGAGGACGCGCGCGAGGTCCACCGGCGGTTCGTATCGGTTGTGGTCTCAACACGAGACGACGCCGAGGGTCTGGGCGCCAGCGAACGGCCGTTGTACGACTGGTGGCGCAACATCTTTGCCAGGACCTGGCCTGATCGCCCCGATCTGGCAGAGGAGATGTACCGCTGGTTCCGCGCCAACCGGTTCGACCGACCTTTGCCGACGTGCTGCCAGCGCTCGAGGCGCTGCGAGGGCTGGGGATGCCGATGGGCATCCTGTCCAACTTTGGGACCGGCCTGGAGGATCTGCTGCGCGAGCGGGGACTGCGGGGCTATTTTGGCTTTCTTGTTGTGTCGGCGTTGGTTGGCGTGGCCAAGCCGGACCCCTCTATCTTTGACCACGCCGTGGTCGCAGCAGGACTGCCCCGCCACCGGCTGCTGTACGTGGGCGATCATTTCGGCGACGACGTCGCCGGCGCCAGGTCCGCCGGGCTCGATGTGGTGATGATCGACCGCGCCGACCGCCACGACGACAAACCCTGTGCCCGCATCAACAGCCTGCTCGAACTGCCGCGGTACATCCGCCCGCCGGCGCCCGACCGCCGGGCGGTGATCCTGGACATGGACGGCGTGGTGCTCGACTCGATGCCGGCCCACCTGCGCTCCTGGCAGCGGGCGCTGGCGCCGCTGGGCATCCAGCTGACCGCCGCCGATACTGTACCCGCTGGAGGGCATGCCCACGAGCCGACGGCTCAGCGGCTGACCGAGCAGTTCCTGGGCCAGGCCTGCTCTGCCGACGAGGCACGACGCCTGGCCGAAGCCAAGCGCAGGTTCTTTGTCGAAGAGTTTGAACCGGCCTCTGTGCCCGGCATCGTGCCACTGCTGCACGACCTCCGAGGGCGGGGGCACCGGCTGGCGATGGTGACCGGCAGCGCCGCGGTGGTCGTGGAGCAGGTGCTGGCCCCACTTGGCGTTCTCGATCTGTTCGAGGTCGTAGTCACCGGCAGCGAGGTTGCACGCGGCAAGCCAGATCCGGAATCGTATCGACTCGCCGCCGCCCGGCTTGGGCTCGACCCCGGCGAGTGCCTGGTGGTGGAGAACGCGCCGCTGGGCATCCAGGCGGCCAGGGCAGCGGGGATGGGCTGCGTTGCCCTGGAGACCAGCCTGCCGGCGGAGCACCTGGTCGGGGCGGAGCAGGTTTTCCCGGATGTCAAGACACTGCGAGACTGGCTTCTGCGCTGACAACCGTATCACGAGGACGCGAATCCCCGAAGCGAGGCAGAGCGGGATTCGCGTCCTTGGCGTTCCATCGCTCTGTCCGTAATCCAGACTTGATGTGGAACCTTTTCCGGCCTTGCGGCGTCTATGACTGGCACACGCGAAGAGCGCGGTGAAGATAACAGCGAGGAACGGAGGTCAACATGTTTAAGCGTATTTTGTTCGTAGCCGTAGCCATCGTCATGGTCGCGTCGTTGGGCCTGGCAAGCGCCTGGGCCTTGGGCCAGACGAAACCCGCAGTGCAGGCACAGACGCCTGCACCCAGCGAGGTCAAGTATAACCCAGCCCAGACGATCACCGTCGTCGGGCAGGGAACGGTCAGTGTCGTGCCCGACATCGCCCGGATCACCATCGGCGTCGAGACGACGGCCAGCACCGTGGCCGACGGTTCCACCGAGAACGAGGCCAAGATGAAGGCGCTCCTTGCTGCCCTGAAGGCGGTCGGGATCCCGGAGAAGGACATTCAGACGACCAACTATAGCATCATGGTCAACCGCGGCCAAGAGCCTGCCGGTGAGCAGCGATACGGGCAAGACCGCGGCAACAGCCACCACCTACACGGTGTCGAACAACGTCACCGTCACCATCCGCGATCTGACGCTGGTCAGCGAGGTGATTGACGCCTCCATCGAAGCGGGCGCCAACAACATCTGGGGCATCAGCTTTACGGTGGAAAAGCCGGACGCCGCCTTGGTCGACGCGCGAGCCAAAGCAGTGGCCGACGCCAAGACTGCGGGCCGAAGCCCTGGCGGGACTGGGCGAGGTCACACTCGGCCCGGTGATGGCGATGAGCGAAGTGATCGGCAGCTCGAGCCCGGTGATGTACGCCGTTGCCGAGCGAGGCGATGGGCGGAGACACTTCCGTCAGCGTCGGTGAGGTGGAGATCAGCTACCAGATTCAGGTGAGCTACTACATCGAGCCCTAACGTATCGTGAGCAAAGAGCCCGGCCAGAAACGGCCGGGCTCTTTCATTTTGCAGACCGCCTGTGGCTGATCTGCTCAACCCAGATGGCCAAGGCCACGCGGTGGCTGGAGAAGGCGATCTGCCCTGGTAGAGCATCGGGGGCGAACCAACCGACGGCCTGGGCGTCGTCGCCGGACTGCAGCTCACCGCCGGCTACCGTGGCCAGGTAGACGATCAGCACGCCGTTGTCGTGCGACTGGCCGTCGTTGAATTCGTGGTGCCAGGGAAAGACGCCAAACAGGCCGGCCGACACGACTTGCAGGCCGGTTTCCTCGCTGCGTTTCACGGACGGCAGCCTGCTCGGGGGTCTCATCCCATTCGACATAGCCGGCCGGCAAGGTCCAGCCGCCGACGTAGGGTGGGTACTTGCGCTGGACCATCAGCACCCGACCGTCACGCTCGACCAGGCAGCCAGCGGCAGGGGTAGGGTTCTGATAGTGGATGAAGCCGCAGGCGGGGCAAACCTGACGGGGGCGGCCGTCAGATTCGCGCCAGACCAGCTCGGCAGCACAAACGGGGCAAAAGCGAAAGACTGACACCGTGAAGCCTTCACCTGTCCTGTTTCAGCACCCCGACAAAGGGCAGGTTGCGGTACTTTTCGTCAAAATCCAACCCATAGCCCAGCACAAAGTCGTCGGGGATGTCAAAACCGATATAATCGAGCGGCACGTCGACGACGCGGCGGCAGGGCTTGTTGAGCAGGGTACAGACCCGCAGGCTGGCCGGATTCCTGGCCTGGAGTGCGCGCAGCAGATAGTCCATGGTCCGCCCGCTGTCGACGATATCCTCGACGAGGAGCACGTGCCGCCCGGCGATGTCGGCGTGCAGGTCCATGAGGATGCGCACCACACCGCTGCTCTCGGTCCGCTGGCCACCATAGCTGGAAATGGCCATAAAGTCGATCTCGTGCGGGACGGTGACGCGGCGCATCAGGTCGGTCAGGAAGGCCACCCCTCCCTTCAGGATGCACACCAGCATCAGGTCTTTGCCCTGGTAGTCGGCCGAGACGGCCTGTCCCAATTCCTCCACCCGACGCTGCAGCGTCGCTTCGTCGATTAGAATGTGATCCAAGATCTCTTCGAGCATAGGTCACCCCCTGTGGAATCGGCAAACTAAGCAGATAGGAAAATGGATAGACAGGCAGATCAGCGGCCCGAGAGCAGGGCGGCAAGAGCCTCCTCGTCGAAGGCGTCGAGACGATAGACGCGGGCCAGGGAGGGATGCCAGGCCAGGAGCCCTTCCTGGAAGCTCTGCAAGCTAAAGTCCTGCCACCGATAACGCCCAGAGATCGGATAACCGAGCGTCGAGCGGTCCGCCGCTGTCGCGGTAGACGTCCCAGAAGGCTATGCTCCTCGTCGTTGGTGACGGCAAAGCCCGTGCCGGGAGTCGAGCTGCCCTGGCTAAAGAACCAGCCGCCCTCGACCGCCATAGTCAGGAGGTAGGGGTGTGGAGGTAGGTGTGGGCGTGGGAGCAGGCCTGGCAGTGGCCGCAGGCTTGGCAAGGGACGGCGCCGAGACTGTGAAATCGGCGGATTTGAAGCGAGCGGCCCAGTCGCGGGTCAGGTCCAGGTAGAGGCTGCCATAGGCCTGGCTCGGCTCGATGTAGGTTCCCTCGGGCCATTCGTTGAACGAGTTGACGATGACCCAGTGGGGCTTGCTGGCAATGGCTGCCTGCCAGCACTGGCGGTAGTAGTTGCCGCCGTCGCGCGACCGGGCAAAGCCTCCTGACCGGGCCTTGCGATCGTCGTAACCGGGCATGACCGTCGCGATCCACAGCTTGCCGGTGCCGTGGTCGCGGTTGTACTTGCGCACCCGCTCACCCCAAGAGGGCAGGGTCTGCGACGGAGCGATGCGATTCGCCCAGGTGATGCTGTACAGGTGATGGCCGTCAAAGACGGACAGATAGCTGAGATCGGTGCCTTCGGCGATCCACACGGCGCTGTGGTTGGGGTCTGCCTGGTCACGGATGCTCTTGCCACGCAGCGACCGACAGGCGGGAGGTGTTGAAGAAAAAGACAACCGGCCGACCCTGGTAACGCAGGTAGGCGGGGTGCGCAGCGTGGACGGCGAGCAGATGGCGCAGGTTGTCCACATAGCTTGCCGCTCCACTCATGAACGGCGAGTTGGGATCGAAATCCACTGCGACGCGAAAGCCTTTCTGGGCGGCCACGTCGAGCAAGGCCGACAGGTTCTTTTCGGTCTGGTTGCCTTTTCCCCACCAATTGAGGACAAGGGCATCGATCCCGGCCGCCTTGGCCTGGTCGATGTGGCGGGCCATCGCATCGCGGTCGGAAGAGGCGTAGAGGGTCGCAGGCAGGTCGGGGACCTTGCCGGAGGTCCAGGTCTTGCTGTCGTACCAGGCATAGTAGAAGGCCAAGACCAACCGCTCGTCGCTCGCCTGGGCGAGAGGGAGACCTCCATGGCGGGGACAAGCAGGCAACCGGCCAGCCCGGCCACCAGCAGAGCTTTCCAGCGCAGTGGCACGCTTTCTCTTTCCTCCGATGGGCCAGTATAGCACAGAACCGGCGGATCAGTCCACTCCTACCGCAAGTGACGCCATAGTGGGCGACAATCCGTCCGCTCCGCGCACCCGGCTTCCCTTCAGTCAGGAGTCGCCTCGCTCGAGACTCCCCGCGGTCGCGAATCAGTGGGGGAGTGTCACCCGCCAGACAAAGATGGCGATCATGACCAGGCCGATGGCGAGCTCGAGGACGGTCGACAGCAGCCAGCCCAAGAGCCAGCCGCCGCCCGACTTGAGTCGCCTTGCGCCAATCCTTGACGCGGAGCACCTCGACCAGGAACATGCCCAACAGCGCGCCAATGATCGACCCAGGCAAGCTGAAGAACAGCAGGCCGACGAGCCCGCCCACCATGCCGGCAAGGATGCTCCAACCGCTGGCGCCGCCGGCCTTGGCTCCCATGCTGGTGGCCCACAGGTCGGCGGTGGTGGCAGCAGCCGCCAGCAGGCCCAGGACGAGCAGGGTGACCCAGCCGACCGTCTGGAAGCCGTCGAGCAGGGCATAGACCAGCGCCGCAGCAAAGATCAGGATCGACCCCGGAAGCACCGGCAGGACGATGCCGACCAAGCCGATGAACATGACGACGAAGGTAAGGCCCAGGACGATGTCAGCCGACAGGCCCTTGCATCAGCTCACCGCCTTCCCCGGCGCCCGGCGCGCCAGATCGACCACAGCAACACCAGCGTGATCAGCAGCGACAGGCCAAAGCCACCCACGATGAGGGTCAGGGCCGGCGACTGCCAGGAAGGCCAGAGCTCGCTTCAGGTAGGGGATGATCAGGGCCGGGCCGACGACAAATGCCGCGGCCAGGACGGCCAATGCCAGCCGGTTCGCCGCCGAGGTGAGACGGCCCGTCAGCTCATCCAGTCCGCGCAGTCCGGAAGCTGAGGCCGGCCTCGCCATCTTCCATCTGCTCGAACAGGGCGCGGATCTGCTTGGGCAGCAGCAGCATCGCCTCGGTGGACTCGCGCAACTGTTCGGAGAGCTTCTTGGTCCGGGAAAGGGGTGACTCCAGCTCAAGGATCGCATCGCGGACGTAGGGCTCTACCTCCTGAAAGACGTTGATGTCGGGATCGAGGATCAGGCTGATCCCCTCGAGCATGGCGATGGTCTTGAATACGAGGACCAGGTTGCTGGGCATTCTCAGGCGGTTGGCAAAGGCAATGCCCATCAGGTCCTCGACAAAAGTCTGAGCCCGGATCTTTTCGCAGCTCCAGACCGTAGTACTGGAGCTTCAGCCGTTCCATGTCACGGGTCAGGGCGCGCTTGTCGGCGGCGCGGGTGGCGATGCCCAGGCTCGACAGGGCCTCGACGGATCGCTCCGAGTCGCCGCGGAAAAGGCCGACGAAGAGCTGGATGAGCCCCAGCCGCGCGCCCGGATCGACCTGGCCCATGATGCCAAAATCCATCATGCCGATGACCTCGCCGGGCAGCACGGAAAAGTTGCCGGCGTGGGGATCGGCATGAAAGAACCCTTCCTGCAGGACCGCCTTGAGCAGGATGTGGATGTTGCGCCGGGCAACCACAGCCGGGTCGAGGCCGGCCGCCTCCAGCCCTTCCAGATCGGTGATCTTGACCCCCTCCAGCCGCTCCATGGTCAGGACCCGGCGGGTGGTGGTCTCCCAGTAGACAGAGGGCACGCGGACAGACGGCTCGTCGGCAAAGATCTGCCGGAAGCGGTCCATGTTGTGGCCCTCTTGTTCGTAGTTCTGCTCCTGGCGCAGGGTGTTGGCAAACTCCTGGGCCAGCGACAGGACGTCGTAGTACTGTCCCCAGTCGGTCCGCTTTTGAGCCAGCGCCGCTGCCTGCAAAAGGATGTCCAGATCGACGTCGATGACCTTGTCGATGCCGGGGCGAAAGACCTTGACCGCCACCTCCTCGCCGCCGGCCAGGGTTGCCAGGTGGACCTGTCCCAGCGAGGCCGAAGCGACCGGCACGGGGTCGAAGGTAGCGAACAGCTCGCTGAGCGGGCGCTTCAGCTCAAGCTCGACCTGGGCCTGGATGAGGGGAAAGGGCGTGGGCGGGACGGTGTCCTGTAGCTTCTCCAGCTCGTGGATCAGGTCGGGAGGGACGATGTCAGCGCGAGTGCTGAGGATCTGGCCCAGCTTGATAAAGGTCGGGCCCAGCTCCTCAACGGCCATCCTGACCCGCTCGGCCGGGGTGGCGTGCAGGATCTCTGCGCTGCTGAAACGCAGCTTTTGCAGGCCAGGTGCGATCATGCGGCCAATGCCAAGCTGGGTCAAGACCTGTCCAAAGCCGTACCGGGTCAGGATGCGCGCGATCTGGCGGTAACGGCGCATGTGACGAAAGGTCTGAGAAATCGTTGGCATGGCTTATGGCTCGTCGCTCATGGCATATGGCTGATAGCTGAACGACGTTATTATACTGCAAATCAGGAAATGGGCAAACCAGGGGCAAGAGCGGGAGATTTCGAATTCGCGGTCCCTTGCGTTTTTCGGACAATGATGATATCATCCGCAGGATGGCGCCAACAGGACCGTTGGCAGAGAACCAAGGTCAGGTGCAGTCCATGGAAGACAGTGACCTCAAACAGATGCTGCGAGATGGGATCACAGCCGCCCGTGCCGGGCATAGGGAGCAGGCGCGCGAGCTGTTGCTGCGGGTGATCGAGCAGGATGAGCGGAACGAACCGGCCTGGTTGTGGCTGAGTGGGGTAGTGGACGACCGGAGGAACAGCGGATCTGCCTGGAAAACGTGCTGGCAATCAACCCCAACAACGCCGCCGCCCAGGTTGGCCTGCGCTTTCTGACCGGCGGCCGCCAGCTCCCTAAAGAGTCTCCGGCGGGATCCCCTGCGGCTCACGATGCCGCACCGAACGACGATGACGGGTCCCCTGCAACACACAACGCTGCACTGAACGGCGGTGACGGAGAGCTGCCTGATCGGCTTGGTCGGCGCGATCTCCGCCAGGAGGCGAATGCCTTTGCGCCGCCACCGCCCGCGCAGACAACGGCACCCACAGTCCAGCCTGATCGGCAGGCGGCGCCCACCCCAGCGCTTTCGACGGCGCATCATCCTGCTCCGGCGACGATAGAGTTCGATCCGTACGGTTGCCCATACTGCGGCGGGTCGGTCAACGGCGAAGAGCCTCGCTGCGACAACTGCGGCCGACTCGTAGAGCTGCACTACCGGAAGCGGAGTGATGGGCAGTGGCTGGGATGGCTGGCCATGTTCGTGGTGCTGCAAGGGATCGTCGGCGTGGGCGAGGCGTACCTGGCATCGCGAGTGGCCGAGATCGGCCAACTGCCGGCCTGGCTGAGCGAGTCGCCCGTCAGGTTCCTCATAGGGCCGGCCTTTCACCTGGCCGGTCTCGAATCCAACCTGGATCGGCTGGGGCAGACCCTGGTGGGCATGAATGGGGCGCTGGCCGTGCTGTGTGTGGCGCTGGCCCTGGGCCTTGTCCTGCGCAGCCGTGATCGCCTATTTTGCCGCGCTGGTTGTGGTGGGCCTGCTGGCCGTGACTGCGGTGGGGGGGTTGGTGGTCGGGTTCAGTGGGCTGCTCCCGGGCCTGGTCCGGCTGGTCCTGATTGCCATCTGTCTCAAATGGCTGATGGACGTTGCACCTGCATTCGAGTGGCTGACGCGGCGCTATAGCTCCGACATAGACCCTGACCCGAAGACGGATCTGGACTTCTATGACCAGGGATCGCGCTACTGGGACATGGGCATGTGGGCGAAAACCGCTGCCCATTGGCAGGTAGCCAGCCGGCTGATGCCGACGAAGGTGGAGTATCACACCGCGCTAGCCAAGACTTATGTCAAACTGGATTACATGGCGGCCGCTTTGGCCGAGGCCGATAGAGCGCTGGCGCAGGCGCCAGATGATAAGCAATTGCGCAGCTTTTCGCGACTCGCTGGCAAAGCTCACCACTCAAGCCTGACAGATGACGGTTGAGGAATCAGTCGGGCAACCGCGGATTGATCCGCAGCCGGCCCGGCCGGTGTGGAGTTGCTTGGGTGTTTGCCATGCGCCACCAGGCCACGAAGACCAGACTGTTTTCAGGGAAGCGTGTATGATCACAATCGAAGAAGCCCGTCGCCACTACCAGGGGGCCGAAGCCGTCCACGACTGGGGTCACGTCCTCCGGGTGCTGGCGCTGGCCGAGCGGATGGCTGAGATGGAGGGCGCCGACGTGGAGATTGTGCGCACGGCTGCGCTTCTGCACGACATCGCCCGCGATGATTCCCACGAGGACCATGCTCAAGCCGGGGCGGAAAGGGCTCGCCTCCTGCTGGCCGGGCATCCCTTGGAAAAGGTCGAGGCGGTGGTGCACGCCATCGCGGCCCACCGTTTCCGCAGCGGCCCTGCGCCACAGACGTTGGAGGCGAAGATCGTTCACGACGCCGACAAGCTGGACGCGATCGGCGCGGTGGGTGTGGCGCGGGCATTTGCCTACGGCGGCCTGAACGGCCAGCGGCTGTGGGCCGAGGTGCCGCCCGGCTATGTGGAGAGCGATGCGACCCGGTACGAGCATACCCCGATCCACGAATACAAGATCAAACTGGCCAAGATCCGCGACCGCCTGCTGACCGACAGCGGCCGGCGCCTGGCCGAGGAACGCCACGCTTTCATGGTCGCGTTTTTCGAGCGGCTGGAGATAGAAGTGCGCGGACTAATCTGACGTGGGAGTAGGACGACTATGGGAGACTGGAAGAGCAGTGCAGCGGTAGCTATCATCGGCGGCGGGATCATGGGGGCCAGCACCGCCTATCACCTGGCCCGGCGCGGCTGCACCGACGTTGTCATTCTGGAGAAGGAGTTCCTGGCCCAGGCATCCACCGGCCTGAGCGCAGGCGGCATCCGCCAGCAGTTCTCACACCCGGCGAACATCCGCCTGTCGCAGGAGGCGGTCCGCCTGTTCGAGCGCTTTGAGGAGGAGTTTGGCGTAGACATCAACTTTCGCCAGGTGGGCTATCTGTTTCTGGCTCAGAGTGAGGCGACCTGGCAGGAGTTCCTGACCAACGTCGAGGTTCAACGCGCGAGCAACGTCCCGGTCGAGGTGCTGACGCCCGACGAGATCAAGTATCGCTGGCCCTACCTGGCCGTGGACGACCTGCAGAGGCGGCACCTTTGGGCCGAAGGACGGCTATGCCGATCCCTACTCGGTGGCGATGGCCTTTGCCACCGCCGCCCGGCGAATGGGCGTGCGCATCGAGGAGCAGACCCAGGTCACCGGCATTCAGATCGAGGGCGGCCGGGTGCGGGGAGTAGAGACGACACGGGGGCCGGTCTCGGCACCGGTCGTGGTCAACGTGGCCGGGGCATGGGGCGCACAGGTGGCCAAGATGGCCGGTTTTGACCTGCCGGTCGTGCCCTACCGCCGCCAGGTGTTCATCACCAAGGCATTCGACGCCTATCCCCAAGCCGGTGCCGATGATCCTCGACATCGAGCCGGCCTTCTACTTCCGGGGCGAAGGGCCGGGCGTGCTGATGGGCATGAGCGACCAGGAAGAGCCGCCCAGCTTTAACACCAACGTCGATTACCATTTCCTGGAGCGGGTGATCGAGAAGGCGGTGCGCCGGGCGCCGATCCTGGAGGAGGCCGAGATCCTGCGCGGCTGGGGTGGGCTGTACGATATCACACCCGACGACAACGCGATCATCGGCCCGCTGCCGGGCGTCGAGGGGCTGTACTGCGCCATCGGCTTTTCGGGCCACGGCTTTCAGCAGGGGCCGACGGTGGGGCGCGTGCTGGCCGAGCTGATCCTGGACGGCCAGACCGATTTTGATCTGAGCCCCTTTGCCCACGACCGATTCGGCCAGGTCACGGGAAAGGGTGAGACGAGGGTGGTATGAGATGAAGCTACGAATCCTATGCTGGGGCGGATGTCCGGCAGGCAGTGACCATGGCCGAAGCGATCCAGGCCGTCCGCGAGGCCTACGTCCAGCTTTCGGCGGGCCAGGCGGTGGTGCCGCTGCGGACGCCGGTGCCGGTTGACAAGCGCGAGGGTGTGACGCTGTTCATGCCGGCCTACCTGACGGCCAGCGAAGCGCTGGGGGCCAAGATCGTGTCGGTCTTTCCCGGAAACCTGGAGCGGGGCCTGCCCACCATCCACGCCGTGGTGATCGTCGTCGACGCCGAGACGGGCCGCCCGACGGCGATGATGGACGGCACCTACCTGACGGCGCTGCGCACCGGCGCGGCATCGGGCGTGGCCACCGATCTGCTGGCCCGGCCCGACGCCCGCGTGGCGGCGATTTTCGGGGCCGGCGCCCAGGCCCGCACCCAACTGGAGGCGGTGTGCACCGTGCGGCCGATCGAGACGGTGTGGGTGTTTGACGCAGCTCCCGGTGCGGCGGCAGCCTATGTCGCCGAGATGAGGATGCGCAGCCGGCCCATCCCGCGCGGCCTGCGGGTGGCCGAGTCGCCGGCCCAGGCGGTGGGTCAGGCCGACGTGATCTGCACGGCCACGACCTCGCAGGCGCCGGTGTTCGACGACGCCGACCTGAAGCCGGGCGTCCACATCAACGGCATCGGCTCGTACACGCCCCAGATGCAGGAGGTGCCGGCCGCCACCGTGGCGCGGGCCAAGGTGGTCGTCGATTCGCGCTCGGCCAGCCTGGCCGAGGCCGGGGATCTGCTCATCCCTCTGAATGACGGCACGATCAGCCTGGAGCAGATCCATGGCGAGATCGGCGAGGTCGCCGCGGGGCGAATCCCGGGCCGCCAGTCGGACGGGGAGATTACCTTCTTCAAGTCGGTTGGCGTGGCGGTGCAGGACGTCGCCGTGGCCAGCCTCATCCTGCGCCGGGCAGCCGAGCTGGGGCTGGGCGTCGAGGTCGACCTGTGAGGTGACGGTGAATTCCGAGGAGCTGGCCGAAGCCATCAACACCACTATCAGAAGCGAGGTGACCGAGGCCGGCACCGCCACCGGCTACCGGGAGCCGTTGGTGCGCTTTGCCGCCGCCGACGATCCGCGCTTTCTCGACCTGCGGCGCATCGTCGAGCCGAGCCACATGCTGCCCCGCGACCTGCTCCCCGGCGCCCGGTCGGTCGTCGCATACTTCCTGCCCTTTTCCCGGTGGGTGGTGGAGGCCAACGCCCGACACCAGGAGCAGATCGCGCCCGAATGGGCCACGGCCTATCTCGAGACCAACATCCTGATCGGGCGGATCAACGCCCGCCTGATCGCAGCGCTGGCCGAACAGGGGGTCGGCGCTGCGGCTCAGCCTGCCACCCACAACTTTGACCCGGTCAGCCTGGTCTGCCGCTGGGCGCACAAGAGCGTGGCGGTCATTGCCGGGCTGGGCAGCTTTGGCGTGCACCAGATGGTCATCACCGATGCCGGCTGCGCCGGCCGCTTTGGCAGCCTGGTGCTGGACGCCGACCTGCCGATCCACAGCCGCATGGAGCCCAAGCAACGGTGCCTCTACTTCCACGACGGCAGTTGCCTGGAATGCGTGCAGCGCTGCCCGGTCGGCGCGCTCGACGCCAACCGCCCGCTGGACAAGCAGCTCTGCCGCCATCACCAAAAGACCGTGGCGCAGAAGTATGGGATGGTGAGCCCGGCCGACGTGTGCGGCAAGTGCGCCATCGGCCCGTGCTCGTTTCGAATCGGCGGTTGCTTGCGCATGCAGATCAACGATTCTTGTGCCAGCCTGCGGATAGGGTCTGCGAAGCAGACTGAAGGTTACAGTCAGCTATGGCACCGACGTGCGGTCGGTGGAGGTGGAGGAGGGCTCGACGCTGGGGGCGGCGATCGTCGCCACGGGCCTGCCCCTGGAGCAGCCGTGCGCCGGGCGGGGGACGTGCCACAAGTGCAAGGTCATTGTCCAAGAAGACCCTAAGGTTTCCGCCCACTCCCTCCGGTCGGGGTCTTTCGGAAAAACCCTTAGGGTCTTTCGACGACAAGGAGACTGGAAGGGTTGACCGAGGCCGAGCGGGCCGCCGGCTACCGCCTGGCCTGCCGCGCCCGGGTGCGGGGCGACGTCACGGTGACGCTGGCTCCCATCGTCGTCTTTTCCAACAAGATCTTTCGCGCCTGCGACGATTACAGGCGGCCGGACGTGCCGCTGGGCCTGGCCATCGACCTGGGCAGCACCACCGTAGCCGCCTTTGTGACCACGCTAGATCAGGGCCGGGTCTGCCTGGGCGCCGCGGCGCTCAACCAGCAGACCGCTTTTGGCGCCGACGTCATCTCGCGCATGGCAGCGGCCCAGCAGGGCCCCGATACGGCGGACAGGCTGTCGATGCTGGCCCAGTCGTCGATCGTGCAGGCCATTGACGCCCTCAAGCTGTCACCCCGGACTCGGGAGCGGATCCAGAAGGTGACGATTGTCGGCAACTGCGTCATGCACCACCTGCTGCTGCGCTACCCGGTGGACACCCTGGCCGAATTGCCCTTCCAGCCCTACAGCCTGGACTCGATCCGCGATGCCGGCGCGCGCTTGGGCGACACGTTCCCCCGCCAGGCCAGGGTCGCTCTGCCGCCGCTGATCGGCGGCTTTGTCGGCTCGGACGCACTGGCCTGCCTGGCCTACTATGGATTTGACCGGGCGCCGGGCCCGATGGCCGCCATCGACCTGGGCACCAACGGCGAGGTGATGGTCACCGACGGCCGGCGGATCGTGGTCGCCTCAACGGCCGCCGGACCGGCCTTTGAAGGGGTGAACATCTCGTGCGGCACGCGGGCGGTGGACGGGGCCATCGTCGGGGTCAATGCCAACGCAAGTGACGGCAGCTTTGACCTGACCACCATCGGCGACCAGCCGCCGGTGGGCTTGACCGGGTCGGGGCTGCTCGACCTGATCCGCGAGCTGCGGCGCGCCGGCGTGGTGGACCGCACCGGCCGGTTTGTCAGGGAGCACTCCTCCTTTGGCCACCGCCTCAGCCAGGACCCGCGCGGCGTGCGCCGGCTGCTGATCACCGACCGAGGGGTGGATCTGCGGGGGGTTGAGTCGGTCGACGAGGCGCCGCGCATCCCGCTGTACCTGACCCAGCACGACGTCCGCGAGCTGCAAAAGGCCAAGGGAGCGATCCGCACCGCGGTGGAGATCCTGCTGGCCCGCCTGGAGCTTACGCCCGGCGACCTGCACCGCCTGATCCTGACCGGCTCGTTTGGCAGCCAACTGAACGTCGAGGCGGTGGTGGGGCTGGGCATGGTCCCGCCGCTGGACCTTGACGTCGTCGAGCCGTCGGCCAACGGCGCCGGCCTGGGGGCGGCGCTCTTTCTCGACGACGACGAGTTTGCCCGCGGCGAGCGGATCGCCGCCCAGGCAGAGCAGGTGGACCTGGACATGGACCCTGCCTTTAACAGGCGTTTTATCGAGGCGATGGATCTGGCGGGCGGGCAGGGAGAACCGTAAGCCACAAGGCTTGGCGGCTTGGGGGGCTGTTGACAGCTGCCCCATTTTCGACTATAATCAGATCGTAGGAGTCCGGCGGTTGGCGGCCCGGACGCGCCAATTATCAACCTCCAGATCATGGCAGGCCGCCCTGCCGGCATCGGGCCAAAGTGCCGAGTTGTGCAGTTTGCCGGAGGTGCACGATGGAACAATCCTCGTCCAATCGCCGGCCGACAATCGTCGGCGGCAGCCCCATGAACCGGATGGTGCAGGCCAGCTCACTTCCCCTAAATGTCGAGCGTCTGTTGATCCAGGCGGCGCTGAGCCGTGAGTTCCGGCAGCGGCTGTTGGCCGACCGAGAGGCGGCAGCCGCCGAAGCC
>CAVVMX010000041.1:0-189645 GCA_963749455.1 uncultured Chloroflexia bacterium | reverse complement strand
TCGCGTTCCACGGCGGAATAGGCCACCGCAACCAGCCCCAACTCGTTTAGGGCCTTCCGGCTGACCGAAAGGTGGGGCGTTGGGTTGGGAAATTTATTGTTCGCCCGACGGCCCTTGCCCCTGCTCACGCCATCTCCTCTCCCTCGTTCACATAGCGCGTCAGCTCGCTCACGCTCATCTGGTCGATGCCCAGCTTGTCCAGCGTGCGCCCGCGCCGCCAGTAGTCGGTGCGGTGGATGATGCAGGCCAGGCGGATGATGCTGTCCATGCCGCGCACCGAGACGCCGTAGCGCTGCCCCAGCGCGGCGATCGGCACCAGGCTCATCGGCACGTCCTCGAAGATGTAGCGGTGGTTCAGCGTGCGCGGCGCCTTGATGCCGTAGTAGCCGGCCTGGTTGTGGATCGCCTCGTTCAGGTCCTCGCCGGTGGCGTCGTAGGCCATCTTGAGCCATTCCATGGCCGTCCGGGCGCGGATGCCCAGCGAGGCGGCCACCGTCACCCGCTCGCGGTCCAGCACCTCCAGCACGCGCGCCACCGAGGGCGTGACGCCGTCGATGTAGAACTGGAAGTCGCCGCCGGTGGACTCGATGCGGCCGGCGTTGAGCAGGGTCAGCGCCGGGTGAAAGATGGCGCCCATGTTGTTCAGGCCGGTCTGCAGCACGTTGACGCCGTCGATGAACTGGGGATAGGCCGGCGCAGATGGCATCCAGCACCTGCGGCGTGCGCGTGGCCGGCAGCGCCGCCAGCGGCACGGCTTCCTTGATGCGAAAGATGCGCGCCTGGGCCGGGCCGTCGGAGCGGCTGGCGTAGATGAACGTCTCGGCTTCGGCCACGGTGACGTCGGCCTGGCAGCCGTTGTCGCGCAGCACCTTCGCGAACTCGATCGCGCCGCAGGTGCGGCCCGGGTGCAGCACGACGATCTGCCCATCGCGCAGGTGCGGCGCGGCGGCGCGGGCGATGTCGGCGTGCGCCGAGGAAGGCACCACCACCATGACGACGTCGGCCTGGGCCAGCGCCTCGCCCATGTCCGAGGTGACCAGGGCCAGCTGGCCAAAGCCGTGCGGCCCGCCGTCGTAGCTCTCCAGATCGATCCCCCTCGCTCGCTTGATCGGCGGCGATGTTGTCCGGCGTGCGGTTGTACAGCGTGACGGCGAAGCCCATCAAGGCCAGGTGGGCGGCCATGGCCTTGCCGCCGTGGCCGGCGCCGATGACGGTGTAGCGTGTTTCGTTATCCATTCTATCCTCCTCTGTCTGCATGGATTCTCCGAGGCGAACAATCCGTTCCGCTCTCGGTCAAGGCCTGGCCGGTGGCCGGATCCACCGCCACGCAGGCGCCGCGATCATCGATGCGGGTGACGACCTGGCCGCGGGCAAAGGGGTTGTTGCGCAGGTGCGGCGCGTCCAGGATGCCGCTGGTCACGGCCCGCGCCAGCGTGGCCGGGTCGGTCAGCGGATCGGGCACGCCCGGGTCGGCCAGGGCGCGGATGGCAGCCAGCGTGACCTGGGCCTCGTCCACCAGCTCGGCGCGGCGCTGCTGCACGGCCGGGTCGGCGGTCATGTCGGGCGCGCCGCGCAGCGCGTTCTCGATGGCCCGCCGGGCCAGCTTGCAGGCCTCGATCACGTCGCTCGGCCGTGGCGGCGTGGTGCGCCTCGGTGTGGCCGACGACGTGGACGATGTGCGGGCGCAGCGCCATCTGCAGGTAGACGCTGGCCGCCAGGTGGGCGCGGGCGGCGTCGGGATCGAGCGGGTAGCTCAGCAGGCCGGTGCGCGTCTGCCGCCAGATGCGGAAAGCTCCTGCGCCCTCTGGCCAAGGGGCGCGATCAGGTCCAGGCAGGCCAGCATCTTGGCCAGGTCCATCGCGTCCGACAGGCCCGGCGGGCTGTTGAACATCAGCTGGGCGATATAATCCCGCACGCCGAAGGCGCGGGCGTTGTAGGCCGACAGGTAGGCCGAGACGACAAAGACCACGTCCGGCGCATCGCGCATGCCCCAGTGGTGCGGCTCGTTCAGCTCCACCGGGATGCCGCGCTCCCCGTACCAGGCCATCACCTGCTGGTGCTCGCGGATCGAGCCTTCCAGGTCCCACGGCCCGCGCCCGTCCATCTGGTTGAACCAGAAGAGCGGGATGGCGCACCAGGCGATGTTGATCGTCTCCACGTACATCTCGGCCAGGCGGATAAAGTCGTCGGTGCCGGAATAGGTGCGCAGCAGCGGATAGTTGCCGCGCCGGCTGGCGGCGTACAGCGCGCGGTAATCGTCGGCGCTGCGCACCGGCACGCCGCCTGCCCCGGTGCGGCGCGGGTCCTGCCGCTCGGGGTGGAAGAAGTTGGCCTGGGCGTCCTGGTCGATGCCCAGCGAGATGACGTCCAGGACCTGCGCCTCGGCGATCTGCTCGATCCCCTGCCGCGTGGCCTCCACGGTCGGCAGGCCAAAGTGATGGCGGAGGAGCGGGAAAGGCGCTTTCCAGGCGATGCGCTCGACGGTCGTCTGGGGAAAGTCCGCCCCGGTCGGGACGGCGTGATCCTGGCCTTTCAGATAGGCCAGCACCGCTTCGGCCGGCTCGCTGCCGTCAAAGAAGCGCTCAAAGAAGCCGATGGCCCGCGCCCGTTCGGCCACCGGCGGCGTGCCGCCAAAGGCAAAGCGCACGCCCGTGGCGCGCAGGTCGTCGGCGGCCTCGGCGAACTCGCCCAGCAGCCGCTCGCCGGTCTCGGGCGTCAGCCGGTAGGACACGCCGACCAGGTCGGCCTCTTCGCGGCCGGCCGCCCTGACAAACTGCTCGACGGGCACGGCCGGGCCGAGGAAGACGGTCCGCCAGCCGGCCGCCTCGGCCAGCCGCAGAAAGTTCATCACTCCGGCCACGTGGACGCATTCGCCCAGCGCGCCGGCGACAACAGTTTTTTGCCTGTTATCTGACATGGCTTCCTTCCTTCGAGTTCAGCCGATGCCCCTTGAGTACAAGAAGAGCATCCCGCCACGCGATGAGCGCGGCAGCCGTCTCGTGGATCCAGCGCGGCCAATGGCGAGCACGACGAGCAAGAAGATGCCGAGGCTGAGGAAAAATGCCGGACCAAGACCTGCCTCGATGGCCTGCTGATCCATGCCCCATTCCATTGTCATCCAGGTTCCGCGAGCGGATAACCAGGCCAGCCAGGAGGGCGCCAGCCATGGCAACCGGCCGCCGCCTGCGCCGATGCGGTAGGCGGCAGCGCCAGAGCAACGTCCAATATTGGGATGTCCATCGGAGCACCTCCAGGGATTCGGCTCCCCGGAGGCGAGGATCTGAGTGGCGACCTGCCTTCGGGGGCTAAGCTATTCGATTAGCAGGTCGAAGACGGGACCAAGGTCCCTTCTTACTTGAAGGGTTCCCGTCTTCTCATTCGCTTTCGTCCATACGCTCCCGACTGCTATTTCTGCATAGCGGACTGACCGACTGCCAGGTCCGCAGATGGCTCTTCGCAGGTGCCTATTCAATAACCAACGGTCCTGAAAAAGCGTGACAAGTATACCCTTTCTGTCACGCCGCGTCAAATTGGGATGGAATGGTGTGCCCTCATCCCAGACAGTGTGTTTCTTTCTCCTGACCTGATAGTCCAACGCCAGGTCAATGCGCCGCGAGCGGGTCACGGTCGTAGACCAGCGCCCGGTCAGGGAAGGGCAGGCTGTCACCCATTGGCAAACTAAAGGGGCCGGTCCAGATCAGCGTGTTGCCCTGCTGGATCGGGTCGGGCAGCGGGCCCGACCCCATATGTTAGGGCTCCGGCCCTGCCGGGTCGATCTGAACACTGACCGCAACTCGCGCATTGAGCCTGAACTTTTCCCGCTGCAAGGCCTGCGCCATGGCTTTGGCAACACACCGTGCCGGCGCGGAAGAGCCCTCCACGATCATGGTGATTCTCCCGCCTGCGGCTGCACTGGCTCCAGGTGTACAAAGGCGAGATCCACCTCGTCCAGCGCTTCCACCGCATCGCGTACGGCGTTGCTGATCCGGTGGGCGTCGTGAAAAGAGATCTCGCCGTCCACCTCGACGTGGAGCTCGGCCCGCACCTGTGGCCCGACATAGTCGGCGATCACCCGGTGCACGCCCTGCACGCCCTCCACCTGGCGGGCCGCCGCATAGATCTGCTCCACCACCTCTGGCTGCGGCGGCCCGTCCGGTGAGGTAGCCCAGGTTCTCCACCAGGATGCCCGCGGCATTGCGAAAGATCCAGACCGAAACGGCGAGACCGGCCACGGGATCGGCCAGGGGGTGGACCCAACTGGCGGCCAGCACGCCGGCCAGCGCCGTGCCCGCCGAGATCACATCGGCCAGGTTGTCCTTGGCCGAGGCCATGATGGCCGGGCTGTGGGCCTTTTGCCCCAGGCGGCGGACCGCCAGATACATGATCACCTTGACCAGCGCGCTGCCGATCAGGACCGCCGCCGGCAAGCCCCAGGCAAATGTGGCAGGTTGGCCCCGCAAACGGTCGATCGCCTGCCTGACCACTTCCAGCCCGGCCAGGCCCATCATCAGGGCAATCACGGCGCTGACAACCGGTTCGATGCGGGCGTGTCCCTGGGGATGGCTTTCGTCGGCAGGCTGCTGGCTGCGCGACAGGCCCCAGGCCATGAAGAGCGTATAGACGAGATCGCTGGCCGAGTCGACAGCCGTGGCCAGGAGGGCCGTGCTGCCCGACAGCCAGGCGGCAGCCCCTTTGGCCAGGACCAGCGTGACGTTGCCGAGCACTGCGATCCAGATGGCGCGTTGATAGAGGCGCAATCGAACCGGGTCGATCTGCGACGGTCGGACGTGGCGAATCGGCTGGGTCATGCACTCACCAGTTGTTGGAGAATACCACTTGGCTGCCGGCCTGCGCGTATCAAGAGTGCTGCTGAGCTATCCGTGACGGCAACTCGCTGCTTCTTTCGAGCCATATCGATCCTTCTGAAATATCATTCCGCAATACCTACGCCAGCGTCACCGTTCCGCTTGTCCCGTCCACTGTGATTATCTGCAGGCGGTGTGGTTATCACGGCAACGATCACATCGCCAGGGCGCATTTGCCCAAAATCCTCCGGGCTGCGCAGAACACAGGCCCGGGCGGTGACTGTGCCCGGGCTCGCGCCGAAGCCATGCAGGAGATTGGCTTGGGGTGGCTTCTTGGGCGCTATCATTTTGGCCAGAAACGAGTTTTCCGGCATAACCGTAGGGGGCACTGCCATCCGCACTCGCTTCCAGTACGCTTTACGGGTTTCCACGCTGGCTGCTTGGCTGCTCAGCGGCTCTTTTTTCTCCAGGGCAGCCGCCAGCGCATCCGCCTCCTGGGCTTCAAGCCAGTAGATGTCATCAGGATGATACGATTGCGCCGCCCGCCGCCAGGCGCAGCCCCAGTTCTCGCAGCAGACGCCTGAGCTGCGGGTAAGGCAGGCCGATGTTCGCGATGGCGTTTTCTCGTTCGGAAGCGCATTCCTGGGCCGACGTGAGCAGTTTCTGGAACCATTTTCTGCGCAGCGGACCTGTGCGCCGGGAGATGGCCAGTTCCGCCTGCTGGCGCTGCCTTTCCTGTGCCTGCTGGCGGGTGTATGGGTTGTTGCCCTGGCCTGCAAGGTAAACCTTCAAGGTGTCCAGCATCAGAACCGGCTCTTCGGCGGGGACAGGATTCATAAAATCGAGATCGTAGAGGACGTGACCAAACTCTTCCAGGTGGGCCGCGAAGCGGGCAGCGAACTCTCCTGAAAGTGGAGCAGACACCGGGTCAGACTGCAGCTCAGCCCAGGCTTCCTCCGCAGGCGTTCGCGCCAGGGCTTCCGCCAGCTCTGGCTGCGCCTTGCGCCCACTGCGCCAGGTCAAACAGCGATTTCTCCGCCCGCAGCGGCAGGCTTTCCAGACCAAGCAGGAAGGCTGTGGCAGCGGGATCTTCTTTGCGTTTGATCAGCGCGTTGTAGAATCGTGCTGAAGAAAAGCTCACTGAAGTTGGATTGGGGGATCGGTCTGCATATAGCCGCACAGAAATAGTCTCTTCAGCGGTGGCCGAGGAACGCACGGCGACGGGCACGTCACCCTCACCAAGCCCGGCATACGCCCGCCGGATCGCCTCGGCAATTTCATCCGGCATCGCGCACTGCGCGAAAAGCTGTCCGATCCGGCTGGATGCCTCTTCGAGCGTCGCAGGCTGATCGGGAGTGGCGGCGGAGACAGCCGCCAGAATTTGCTCTTGCAGCCCGTGCTCCGTCACGAATCGGCGATAGGCTGCCGTGGTGATGTGGAAACCTGGCGGCACGGGCAGGCCGGCCGCTGCCAGGCGCGCCAGCGAAGCGCCTTTCCCTCCTACCTGCGACAGTCCAGCAGAGGGATCGGAGAGAGGAACAATGAAATTCGGTTTCGTTTCCATAGGTTCCACTCCTGTTTACTGTTCACCGCTCACTGCTTACTTTGCCTCCATCTCACCCCGTCACCGCGTCTTTCTTCCCCAGCTGAAAGTGCAAGATGCGCACTGGCTTGAGCAGGCGATAGATGGGGGCCATCCAGCGAAAGGGGGCCAGCCGCGGCTCAGGCCGGTCGAAGACTCCCCATTCATCGAGCAGGCGGATGCCAGCGCCCCAGCCTTCGATCTCCTGGCCGTGCCAGATCCCCCAGTGGACACGGGCGCTGAGCTTGGAGCGGGAGATTGCGAGGTTGCACTCCCAGACGCCGAACGGTGAAAAGACATCGAAGACCATCTCCGAGCCTGGGAAACGATTGAGCAGGGTCAGCACCAGCGACTTGACCTGCGCTTCTTCGAAGTACACAAACACGCCTTCGGCCAGAAACAGGAAGGGGCGTTGGCGATGTACGCTCACTGCCTCCAGCCAGGTATCCTCGAATACCGAACAGCCCAGCAGATGATAGCGCTCTTTCTCATCGCCAATGAACCTGCGGCGCAGTTCAATGATTTCCGGCAAATCCATGTCGTACCACTCCACCTGGCCGTTGCGCTCCGCACGCGCTCAAAGCGCGAATCGAGGCCGCACCCGATGTGAACCACCACCGCCTCCGGGTGACGGCTGAGGAAATCCCGGGCGTAGCGGTCCATTTCGCGGGCTTGCATGATCCGCATTACGTTGAGCGCCTCGTTCATCGGGATCTGCCTGACCCCGGTGAAGTCGAAGCTCTTCTGCGTGACCAGCGCCACGGCTTTCTCGTCCTTCATCATAGCGTCTGGGCGCTGCGATTCCATCGCCCGGACGTAGAGCGGAATGAGCAACGTTTCAGGCACGCCGCTCAGTTCTGGTCTAGTAGTCTCGGACATGTCACCCTCCTTCTGTCAGGCCGGTTTCCTGAACGCTACCACCGCAGTCCGTCCGCCTCCAGAACCGAAACCGCCTTGATCTCCGGCATCGCCCGCGGCCGAGCGGCTCGTGGTGCGTTCAGGAACGACGCCGCGTCATGTTGCCTCATCTGCGCTTGTCCGAAGCTAACAGTGGTCCGTCCACCCGGCCGATACCGTGCGGCCGTACTCAGGACACTCCCCTGAAAGCAGTCGCTGGTCCAGGTGCACGAAGGCGAGTCCACCGCGTCAGCGCTTCCACCCACGCGTACGGCGTCGCTGACCCGGTGGGCACGTGAGCGCGATGCACCGCCCGCCTCGACCGTGTAGCTTGCGCCGGCCCACCAGGCCGCTGGCCACCCAGCATTGCCGGCCCGCCACGAGCACGCGCAGCCACGGCACATTCAGCGCATAGAGCACCAGAAGCGCAAGCAGCACAAAGAACGCGACAAAGCGGACAGCGAATGCGCCCGACCCTCGCGCTCTACGGCCGCCCGGTCGGGCAGCAGCCGTTCACCGGCCCGGCGTACCTGGATGGAAAAGTACATGCGCATCACCATCACGCCGCCCAACAGGATCCAGAACAGCACTCGGAACAGGGTTTCGTGTCCATGGCATCACGCATCTCGGTCTCCATCTCGCTGGCCTACCAGATGCCCGGCACGAGACGGTAGCGGACTCCGGGCATACTCCTGGTAGCCGGGCAGCTCAGCGTGCAGCATGCGGTCCTCCAACGCAGTCCGGATCACCATCGAGATGGCCGCCACGAGCCAGGCAGGAGCGCCCACAACGAGCCCAGCAGGAAGGCCATGGCCAGTCCTGGAGTCGTACCCCCGTATTCCTCGCGCACGTACCGGTAGGGGCCGCCGTGCACAGGATGTTGTTTAAGTGCTTGCGCAGCGCCGGCAGGTCAAAGTGGGGCCGGCGGGCATATAGCTCGTCGTAACGAGCCTGCGCCCGCGCGGCCAGCAGGGCCGCATTGATCGACCCCCGGGTCTCGGCCAGCACCTGCTGGCTGACCGCCAGGTGCGGCATCCGGCGCGGTTGGGCCGCCAGCCGCCGCCCCATCAACAGCCCGCCTGCCGCGCCGGCCGCCAAACCGGCCAAGAACACACGTTTGTCTGTCATCGGTTGCCTCCATCACCGCCCATGCCTGGTCTCCACCCGCTCCAACAGGGCGGGAAGCTCTTCCTCGATGAGCGAGAACATGTCGTGCGCTTCCTGTAGCCGATCGCGCAGAGCCGGATCCCTATCCTGTAACAGCTCGAGTCCCTGCTCGGCGATCTGGTGCAGCGAGGCCCACAGCCTGAGCCGCTGCCGGATAAAGACCAGCCAGCCGCCGGGCCTGAATTGAAAGTAAACCTGCCTGGGTACGGGCGAAGGCACCCGCTCAATGAGGTCCATCTCGACCAGCAGGCGCGTCATCGTGCTGACCGAGCTCTTGCTGGCGTCGAGCAGTGCGCACAGATCGGTGAGCGACTGTGCCGGCGGATCCGAGATCAACAGCACGCCCAGTACGCGGCCTGCCGTGCGCGGCAGGCCCATCTGCTCAAAATAGAGGCTGATGTCCTCGACAAAGTGCTTCTCTTCGTAATAACGCATCGTTCCTGCTCCTTCCGATTGTCTGCAGTTACCTTCCAGGATTGTATCACGTCCTGAATGTTCTGTCAATACTGAACAATCAGAATAATGGCAGAAAGACAAACATCATAGCGGCTGTGACCGTGCTCACGAGTGTCCAGACATCGCCATCACCCACCGAAATCCCCTACTTTGGGGATGACAACTCCCCCATCTCATGCTATACTTGACAACTGAGCCGCCCACAGGCGGCCAATGTCAGCCTGCCGGGAGGATCCCGTCTTGAATCGGCTCGTCAGGTGTGATACAATTCAGTGCGGTGCTCGTAGTGCGGTCAGAGACCGCTTTAGTCGCTCTGTGTCAGTCTATTTGCATATTCGCCGCTTTGCACACTTACGAAGGGAGTGAGAAATGGATCCAATTGTAGAAGTTTCCCACCTCGCCAAGCGATTTGGCGACACCCAGGCCGTGGCCGACGTCTCCTTTGCCGTCAGCCCCGGTGAGATCTTTGGCCTGCTCGGCCCAAACGGCGCCGGCAAGACGACGACGATCCGCATGATGCTCGACATCTTCAAGCCCGACGCCGGCACGGTCAGCTGTTTTCGGCGGCAGGCTCGACCTGGACAAGAAACGGCGCATCGGCTACATGCCCGAAGAGCGAGGGCTGTACAAAGACGCCAGGCTGGACACCACCCTCATCTACCTGGCCACCCTCAAGGGGATGGACGAGCGGGTGGCTCGCAGCCGTCTGGGCGGCTGGCTGGAACGGTTCGAGCTGGCCGAGCATCGCCACAAGAAGGTTCAGGAGCTGAGCAAGGGCATGCAGCAAAAGGCGCAGATCATCGCCACCCTCCTGCACGAGCCGGATCTGATCGTCATCGACGAGCCTTTCTCCGGCCTGGACCCGGTCAGCACCCGCCTGGTCAAGCAGATCCTGGAGGAACAGCGCCAGGCCGGCCAGCGCCATCCTGATGTCCACCCACCAGATGTACCAGGCCGAAGCCCTGTGCGAGCGCATCGTCCTGATCGACCGCGGGCGCACGGTCCTGTATGGCAGCGCTGGACGAGATCAAGCACAGCTTTGCCGGCAACGCCGTCGTCGTCGCCGGGCAGGGCGATTTCGCCAATATCCCGGGCGTGCTGGAGGCGCGGCACGAGAATGGTGACTGGCGCCTGGCGCTGGAGGCCGGCGCCGACCCCCAGGCCGTGTTCCGTGCCCTGGCCGCCCGCCCCGGCGTCAAGATCGAGCGCTTTGAGCTGGCCGAGCCGTCGCTGGACGACATCTTTGTCAACGTGGTCCAGGGCGGCGCCTCCGCCGAAGGGGGTGGCGATGCGTAACTTCTTTCTGATCGCCAGGCGCGAATACCTCCAGGTAGTGGCCAGGCGGGGCTTCATCCTCACCACCGTGGCCATCCCCATCGGCACTGGCGCTCCTGATCGCGCTTCGGCATCCTGACGTATACGATGAGCCAAAGCAGCCTGCCGATCGGCTATGTCGATCGGGCCGGTATCCTCGACGTCGCCCGCCAGGATCCTGACGCGTCGATCGAGGTGCGCGCCTTCCCCGACGAAGCAGCCGCCCAGGCCGCGCTCGCAGGCGAGCAGATCCAGGCCTTCTTCGTCTTCCCGCCTGACTATCTGCAGACACTCGCCACCGACCTCTACTACCCGGCAAGACGCCTGGTCAAGACGCCTGGGGCGACTTTGACGATTTCGTGCGGGCCAACCTGGTGGCCGGCTACCCACCCGAGGTGCAGGCCCGGCTGCTCGACGGGCCCGGCGTCACCGTCCATGACCTGGCCAGCAACCGCAAGTTCAGCGAAAGCAGCATCATCAACATCATCCTGCCCTTCGTCGCCGCCTTCTTTTTCTTTATTGCCACCATGTTGGCCGCCGGCTACACGCTTGGCGTGGTGGCCAACGAAAAGGAAAACCGGACGATGGAGATCATGCTCACCTCGGTCACGCCGGGGCAGATGATCGCCGGCAAGACGGTGGGCCTGCTGGCTGCCACCCTGACCCAGCTCGCCGTCTATGTCGTCGCCGCCGTCATAGCCCTCAAGATCGCGGCGCCGTACGTCGTCCAGCTGCAGCACGTCGAGGTGCCGTGGACCTTCCTGGGCATATGCCGCCCTCTTCTTCTTCCCGGCCTATGCCCTGGTCGCCGCCGTCATGGTCGCCATCGGCAGCGCCGTGGGCGAGCTGCAGCAGGGCCAGCAGCTTGCCGGCATCGTGAACCTGATCTTTATGCTGCCAATCCTGCTTTCGGCCGTGCTCATCCAGGACCCGGCCGGCCCGCTGGCCGTCTTTCTCACCCTCTTTCCCACCAGCTCGTTCCTGACGGTGGCGCTGCGCTGGGGGCTGGGCACCATCCCGGTCTGGCAGATGGTCGTCGGCTGGGTGCTGTTGGTTGCCACCACGCTCTTGATGTTCTGGGTCGCGGCCCGCATCTTTCGCGCCGGCATGCTGCGCTACGGCCAACCGCTCAGCCTTAAATCCGCCCTGTCCGCTATCTCCCCTCTGAGGCGCAAGGGGATCCCCACAGGAGACAATCAACCTGCGAACCATCTGGCAAGTAATCAAACACGATCTGGCTGCCACACTCCGTCAGCGCTCGTTCTGGTTCCTCACTCTGCTGATGCCGATCCTGCTTGTGGGGCTCCAGGGTTACTATCGCCATCCAGGACACCGGACCTCGGGCGGCACCGGCTATGATCCGAGCGAGGCGGCCGAGCAAGACACTCCTGAGGCCATGCCGTCCATCGGCCTTGTGGACGAGGCTGGCCTGATCGCCAAGATGCCGCCTGATTTTCCGCCGGGCCTGTTTGTGCGCTTTGCCGATCAGGCCGGCGCCCGCGCTGCCCTGGACAAGGGCGAGGTGGGGCAATATCTGTACGTCCCCGCCGACTATGTCGCCACCGGGCAGGTTACCGTCTACACCAAGGAGTTTCAGATCCTGGGTAGCAGCCGGACGCAGGCATTGGCCTTTGATAGCTCCAACGATTGGGTGCTTGCCTACCTCCTCGACTATAACCTCACCGGCGACCAGCAGCTTGCCGCCACCCTGCGCAACCCCACCCCAGCCACCCTGGCCAAGCCCCACGACGTCAGCCCGCCCGCCGCCACCGGCCCAGAGAACAAGGAGCTCGCCGGGCTCGTGTCCAGTCTGATGCCCTACATCTTCTACTTCCTGCTGATAATGGCCAGCAGCTACCTCATGCGCAGCGTCGTCGCCGAGAAGGAGAACCGCACCGCTGAGGTCCTGTTGCTGAGCCTGAACCCCCGCGACCTCATGGTCGGCAAGATCCTGGCCATGAGCATCATCGTCATAGTCCAGCTGGTCTTTTGGGTCGGCGGCGGCGTGCTGATCCTCAACAAGGGGGCCGACCTGCTCAAGATGGCCAGCTTTAGCTTCCCGCCCGGCTTTTTCCTGTGGGCCGTCCTCTTCCTGATCTTGGGTTACCTGCTCTTCGCCTCGGTCATGGCCGCGGGCGGCGCCATCTCCTCCAACTCTCGCGAGACCGGGGCGATGACCTTCCTGCTGATCATCCCGCTCATGCCCACCCTCATGTTTGGGTCGCTCTTTGCCGAAGAGCCGAACAACCCGTTGGTCGTGGGCCTGAGCCTCTTCCCTTTCAGCGCCCCAAGCGCCATGGTCACCCGCCTGGCCGTTGCGCCGGTGCCCTGGTGGCAGCTTGCCGTCAGCCTGGCCGCCCTGGTCGTCACCACCTACCTGTTCGTCCTTCTGGCTGCCCGTTTCTTCCAGGCCGGCAACCTGCTGTCGTCGGCCGCCTTCAGTTGGAAGCGGCTGGCCACCGGCTGGCGCAAGTAGGCCTTGCCATCCGGAGGTCTGAACGAAAAGCCGCCGTCACGTGTTAATCATACAGGACCCCAGGCGGATAGGCTACTGGTGCGTGGGGCTGGGGAGACGATGTGAAGCGCAGTCTGCGGCAAAAGATCATCACCTGGTTCCTGGTTCCCACGGCGATCATCCTGGTTATGGTCGCCGTAGTCACCTTCTACGCCTACCAGCGGGTGACCGAGAACCTGGTGATCGACCGCGATCGGGAGCTGACGCGCCTGTCGGCCGGCCTGCTGGCGGCCGAGCTGGCGCCGTACACCGACCCGTGGGCCGAGCAGTACCTGACCGGGTTTGACGGCTGGGTGCTCTTTGACTCCGACGGGACGGTGATGGCTGCCGAGCCCGCCGAGTATGAAGCGTGGAACCGGAGTTGGTTTAAAAGAGTCCTGTCCTACTTGACGCTTCGCCCATCCGAACCGGTCTATTCCGATGTGGTCGCCAGTACCCCACAGGGGGAAAAGATCGTAGTTGTCGTCAAGCCCTTCACCCTCCCAGGCAACCAGCCTGCGGGAGGGGTGGCTGGGTTTTTCGTGCTGGGCTCAACCTCTGACACTGCCCTATCCAGAAGCATCGACAAGATCCGTCGGGAAGGCAAGACCGTCTATCTGGTTGACGGCAACGGCCGTGTGATCTACCACTCGACCGTCGAGTTTGTCGGCAATGACTGGCACGCGCAGCCGCTTGTGCAGCAGGTCATCACAGAACAGGCCGGTGCCTTGCGCACCCACGACCTGTCTGGACAGGAAATCGTCGCCAGCTTTGCCCCCGTGCCGGGCACGTCATGGAGTCTGGTGATGGAAGAGAGCTGGGCGGCTCTGAGCGCATCGAGCCGCCGCTACGGGCAGTTCCTGCTCCTCCTGCTCGTAATGGGTGTGGTGGCCCCTACGACCCTCGTCGCCACAGGACTGCGCCGGATCTCAGGACCGATTGCCGAGCTTGACAGCGCGGCCCGCAGGATAGCCGGGGGTGACCTGAGCCAAAGGATTGCCGTTTCATCGGGTGACGAGCTGGAAGAGCTGGCCGAGCAGTTCAACCTGATGGCTGCCAAGCTTCAGGAATCCCATGCTCACCTGGAACAGAAGGTGGCCGACCGGACCAAGGAGCTGGCCACGCTCAACAAGATCGCCACCGAAGTGAGCCACTCGCTGAATCTGGGCGAGATCCTGGGCGACGCGCTGGATGAGATCCTGGCCGTCATGCACATGGAAAAAGGCCAGGCTTTCCGCCTGGACAAAGAGGATCAGTCTCTGGCGCTCATAGCCCACCGTGGCTTTGCCGATGGATCGGCCTGCTCCATGGCGCGACTGCCCCTGGGAACCGACGCCGCCGGTCGGGCTGTCAAGGAAGGGCGGCCGATTGTCAGCCGGCTGTCCTACCCACCTGACGACGAGTTCATCGAGTTCCTGCTGAGCGAGGGGACCCAATTCATGATCAGTGTCCCGCTCATAACCAAGGGCGAGACGGTCGGCGTCGTCAACCTGGCGACCGGAACACCGCGCCTGGTGACGGCAGAAGAGCTGGCCCTGTTGACCGCCATCGGCCATCAGATCGGCATGGCCGTTGAAAACGCCCTGCTCTATGAGCAGGCCCAGCAGTTGGCCGTAGTAGAGGAACGCAACCGCCTGGCCCGTGACCTGCACGACTCGATGATACAGGCCTTGTACGGCGTAACGCTGTACGCCGAGGCTGCCGGGCGCAAGCTCGCCCTGGGCGAGGCAGAAGTGACTGCCGAGCACCTGCGCCGCATACAGGCTACCAGTCAGGAGGCGCTGCGAGAAATGCGGCTGCTCATTTTTGAGTTGCGTCCGCTGATCCTCCAGGCAAACGGCCTGTCCACGGCCCTACAGGCTCGCCTGGAAGGGGTCGAGGGTCGGGTTGGAATAGAGACAGAATTCCGGGGTGACGGCGTTGGCCGGCTGCCGTTGGACGTTGAAGAAGGGCTCTACCGCATCGCCCAGGAGGCCCTGAACAACGTCCTCCGCCATGCCCATGCCCACCACCTTCTCGTCAGCCTCCACCAGGTCAACGACACAGTCGTCCTGGAGGTTGCCGACGACGGGGTCGGATTCGATCCCGCGGCCGTCACGGAGCGGCGCGGGTTTGGTTTGCGGGGGATGGAAGAGCGTGCTGCGCGGCTTGGCGGCAAGCTCACTGTCCACACTAGCCCGGGAAACGGGACGACGATCAGGATGGAGGTGTGCCAGCCGTGAACGGTAGGATACGAGTGCTCGTGGCCGACGATCACGAGATTGTCCGCAAAGGGATCTGTGCCCTGTTGGACACAGTGCCCGACGTCCAAGTCGTAGGTGAGGCCCAGGACGGGCGGCAGGCGATTGACGAGGCGCAGCGCCTTCTGCCCGACATCATCCTGATGGACCTCGTCATGCCCGGCACTGACGGAGTAGAAGCAATCCGCCTCATCCGGGCCTTCCGGCCCGAGGTGCGGATCCTGGTCCTGACCAGCTTCTGTGGCGACGACAAGCTGTTCCCGGCCATCAAAGCCGGAGCAGTGGGCTACCTCCTGAAGGAATCGGGACCGCAGGAGCTCGTGCAGGCCATTCGCCAGGTGCATGGCGGCCAGTCGGCGCTCCACCCGGCCATCGCCCGCAGGGTGCTCCAGGGTCTATCGCAGCCTGCATCGCGCGGGCCGGCAGCAGACATGCTGTCCGACCGCGAGATAGAAGTGCTGCGTCTGGTGGCCATAGGCCAGAGCAATGGCGAGATCGCCGCACGGTTGGGGATCACGGAAGCGACGGCCCGCACCCATGTCAGCAACATTCTGGCCAAGCTGCACCTCTATAGCCGCACCCAGGCGGCAGTCTACGCTCTGCGCGAGGGCCTGGCGTCACTGCACGACACCGGAACGGCAGCGGGCGAGACAGGATAGCCTACGTAGTTTGCCCTGGTTCCCTTACGCATGTTGTGGAAAAGGATCGCCCTGGCGCGATCCTTTTTACGTACCACGAATCCAGGCTAAACCAATCCCCTCCCCAATTACCCGTCGAAATCACCCACTTTGGGGATGACAAATCCCCTATCCGTTGGTTATACTGTGTCTGGAGTGGCGATACATTTGCAGATTCTACGAGGAGATAGACCATGACCAACGGGCGCAATTTCGACAAGCCGGGGATCTATCGCATCAAGGTCAAGGGTAACCTCGACCAGAGATGGTCCGATTGGTTCGACGGTTTTGACATTACACCGCAGGGGGGCGACGAAACTCTGTTGACCGGCCCCGCGGCCGACCAGGCCGCCCTGCACGGCCTGCTGAACAAAATTCGCGATTTGGGGCTGCCCCTGCTGCTGGTCAGGCGCGAAGGGCAGCCGGATGAGTGAGGTGGAAGGGGGTTATCACATGTTTCCCGACGATCTGTACGTTGCCGAAAGAACGATGTTCCAACGTGTTGAGGAAAGGGTGGGTGCAGGCGAGATCCCGCGCCCTCGTGCGCCAGTTGGGCGCCGCGCAGCATGGGGTCGTGTCTCGCTCGGGCTGCCGGCTGCTGTGCCAACTTGGTCGGCTCCTGGTGGCAGCGGGCCGGCGCATGGAGCGCTACGCCCTGCGACAGCTCCCGGCTTTTGAGGGGTGAACGGAGGCGCCAAATGAGCATAGATCAGATCATCAGTGAGTCCAGAGATGTGAGCGGCTTCGAGCGGGTGGCTCTCTCTTGCCCCGCGGGTGAGTCTGTCCTGATCATCACCCAGGGCGCCCAAGAGGCCCTGACGATTCAGGCCAGAGAAAAGATCGTCGGCCGGATCAGAACCGAGGTAAAAGGGGGACGCCTTACCATCACGGCAGGTGGCAAGTGGTCGAACAGGCTCGGTGACATGCTCCAGACCAGCCTCACCCGGCCCCAGATCATCTACCGCCTGACCGTTACCAGGCTCGTCGGCCTCCAGATCACCGGCTTTGCTCAGGTCCGCCTCGACGCCCTACGCACCGAGCGCCTGGCGCTGACCTTCAGCGGAGCCGGCGGCGTCCGGATCGGAGCGCTCGCCGCCGGTCTGCTGGAAGTCGATCTGCGCTGGGCTGGTCAGGTCGAGGTCGCCGGCAAGGCAGCCGAGCAGCGGGTCCAGGTAAGCATGGGCATCTACGCTGCGCCCAAGCTGGAGAGCAGAAAAGCCGAGGTCACGCTTAGAGGGGCTGGCTACGCCACAGTCTGGGCCGTCGACACCCTGGACCTGAACGTCCTCGGCCCCGGCGGTGTGGCCTACTACGGCGCCCCCACGGTCAGGCGCAGCCTCTCGCCCGTGGCCCGCGTGACCCGCCTGGGCGCCCTTCCGGCCTGATAACATCCCTGTAGGGGCGCACGGCCGTGCGCCCCTACAGGTGCGTCCAACCAATCCCATATCCAGAGGTGAAATGAAACCTAAAGGCATCGCTCTGCTCTTCCTGTTAACCATCTTCCTGAACCTGGTCGCCTGCGGTGGAACCGCAGCCCCAACCGCGCCCCAACCGCGCCGCTCGCTGCGTCGCCTACGCTGTCGCCCACCGCCGAGCCCGGCCCGCCCGTTGCGTCACCCGCGCCATCGCCCACTGCGGCGCCGGCCTCACCGGCCATCACCCTGGTGCCCTTTGAGGACCAGCACTTTGGCCTCAGCGGCGTGGTGCCCCAGGGCTGGGCCGAGCTGGCCCCTGGCGGCTTCTACCGTGGCGTCCCACCCCAAGACATGGTCTGGCTGGGCGCCGAGTTCTATCCTGGCATGACCGCCGCATGGGCCATCGCTGCCCAGGTTCTGCCTGTAGCTGGTCTGGAAGAGCTCCCGCCCAGCGTCGGCGCCCGCCTCTCCCCGGCATTCACCTGGACTCTGCACAGCTTTGACGTCGCCATCACCGGCTATGGAAACCTGTCCGCGGCCCTGGCCCTCGCCGAAACCGGTGCCGGGGTCTACATAGCCGTTCTGGTTGCGCCTGGTCAGGAATTCGCCGCGTTGCACGACACCGTCTTTCTCCCGGCAGTCGACGCCCTGGCCCCCATATCCTTCGATCGGCGCGACAAGCTCACCGCTGCCGACCTGAGCGCGCCCGGCTACGAGGGCGACGGCCCCGTCAACAACGCCTACTTCACCCCGCTAGGTCAGGCCGCTCCGGCTCTCCACCAACTGGAAGGCACCCTGACCCTGCCCGAGTTCAGGATGCAGCACCCCGTCCCTGCCGGCCAGGCCGTCCGCTCCGGCGAAATCACCTTTCCCGGCTTTTCGGTCCCGTTCTTCACCTACGACGACTACCTGGTGCCTGTGCTCCGCGATCGAGATCCTGACCTCACCGGGCGGAGCAAGCTCCTGGCAGATCATCCTTTCCTCGGGCAAGGTCTGGTCCGAGCCGGGAGATGGCGGCATGTCCCGGGCCTCTTTCCCCTTTGCCCTGGTCGGAGGAACATCCAACGAGACCCACAACGGCCTTGCCACCTTCCTCTACGACAACGACCACATTTCGTCCTTCCGTTTCCAGGTGGTCCAGGAGACCTGCGCCTGGAACCGGACCGACTTTTGGGGGCAGTCTCCAATCGACTACCTTCCCGGCCCGGTCGAGAATCGCGAGGCCCTCGCAGCCCAGTTCGCCGTCGAGCTGAGCGCGCAGGCTCCCATCCGCCCCTGGTCCGACCTTACGGACCGGGCCGATCCTGATCTCCTGAACACCTTCAATGGCGCCGTTCCTGCCCTGGACATCAGCGCCACCGGCCTGATCTCCGATGGCACTATCTATCTCCAGCCCTGCTACACCCGCTATGGAGCCTTTCCCTACTGTCGCTACATGCGCCACGGGGTCTTCTCGGTCACGAAATCGATGGGCGCTGCCGTCGCCATGCTGCGGCTGGCCCAGAAGTATGGTCCGGAAGTGTTTGACCTCAGGATCACAGACTATGTTGATGTCACGGCCGCGCACGACGGCTGGGACGAGGTCACCTTTGGCGATGCACTCAACATGGCCACCGGCATCGGCGACAACCCCGATCTCAAGGCCTTCACCGGCGAGGAAGATGAAGTCAAGTTCGACCGCTTTATGGAGGCCGGCAGTGCTCAGGACAAGCTCGACGTCGCCTTCTCCTATGGTCAGTATCCGTGGGGTCCTGGCGAAACTGCCCGCTACAACTCGATCAATACCTTCGTGCTGTCGGTGGCCATGAACAGAGCTTCCTGAGGAGCAAAGAGGGCCCGGACGCCGACATCTGGGACATGGTCGTCGACGAGGTCTACAAGCCGATCGGCATCCAGCATGCCCCCATCATCCGCACGGTCGAGCCGGACGGCAGCCGGGGCGTGCCGATCTTTGGCTACGGCCTCTATCCAACGGTCGACGACGTCGCCAAGGTCGCCGCCCTCTACCACAACGGTGGCCGCCATCAGGGGCAGCAGCTCCTGCATGCCGGCAAGCTGGCCGAGGCCCTGTACCAGGTCGCCGGTGTCGGCCTGCCGACCGGTGATACCAACCAGGTCGGCCGGGTCCTGTACAACCTGTCCTTCTGGTCAGAGCCCTATCGCACCGCGACAGGTCAGCTCTTCCAGGTCCCATACATGTCAGGCTTTGGCGGCAACCATGTCGTCCTCATGCCCAACGGCATCACCGCCTTCCGCTTCTCCGATGCCTACGTCTACGGGGTTGGCTCCATGGTCCGAGCCGCCGATGCCATCGTCCCCTTCTCGGCCCCATAGCATTCCGAGGGGCGGCACCCCGAGCGGAGCGAGGGCCGCCCCTGCAGGACACCAGGACATTGACCTCCTGCCGAAAACGGGTATACTTTACCGGCAGCCGTCTGCGCATTTGCGAGGGAGTCGATCAACCATGACCAACACCACAATCCGCGAGCTCCACGGCGACGAAATGCTGGAGGCGATGTATGGCCTGAATGCCTACGCCTTCCGCGAGTCGCCGCCTCTCGCCGACAGGGCCGAGTGGCAGGAGGTGATCACCCACCGCGAGGGGTTCGTCTACTATGCCCTGTTGGAGGACGACATCCCGGTCGCCGGCGCAGCCTCTGGGGCAATGACCCAGCAGGTGCGCGGCGCCCTCTTTGGCGCGGCGGCATCTGGGCCGTGGCCACCCACCCGGCGGCCCGCCGCAAAGGCTACTCCCGCGCCGTCATGACCCGCCTGCTCGCCGCCGTCCGCGACGCCGGCCAGCCGTTGTCGTGCCTCTACCCATTCCGCGAGTCGTTCTACGAGCGGCTGGGCTATGTCACCTTCCCGCTGCCGCGCACGGCCAGGCTCACGCCGCTGAGCTTGCTGCCTCTGCTGGAGCAGGACCTGGGCGGCCAGGTCGATCTCGTGCTGATCGGCGACGGCTACGACGCCTACCGTGACTATCTGCACGCCGTGCGACAGCGCACCCACGGCATGGCCATCTTCGACCACCCCGACCGGTTCAGCGTCCAGCGCAACACGCTTCTGGCTGGCGCTGGCCAGGGTCGGCGGCCAGGTCGTCGGCGTGATGCTCTACGATCTCAAGGGCCAGGATGTCAGCCGAGTTCACCCTGCGTGCCTTCCGCTTCTACTACGACACCGGCCAGGGCAAATACCTGCTGCTCCAGTGGATCGCCCGCCACGCCGACCAGGCGAACCCAGGTCGAGATCTCTCTGGCGCCCTTTGAGCTGCCGGAGACGTGGCTGGCCGACATCAAGGTCGCCACCGAATCAGACAATCCGTGCCCCGATGGGGCGTGTCGTCGACGTGGCCAGGCTCGGCGGGATGCACACCGGACCCGGCCGCTTCACCGCGCGCATCGCCGATCCACTCTGCCCCTGGAACGAAAAGGTCTGGCAGTTCGAGACGGTCGACGGGCTGCTCCGGGTCAGCGCCGCCGGCGCGAGCGCGGCCGGCTGTGACCTATCCATCCAGGCGTCTGGCCGCCCTGGTCTACGGCACGCACGATCCCGGCGATTTTGCGATCCGCGGCTGGGGCAACCCGACGCCCGGAGCTGCAGGCGGCCATGCGGGCCGTCTTCCCCCCCATGGTCCCCTACCTCCACGAGCGCTTCTAGGTTGGGGTATCCCGAGCAGAGGCAGCGCTCTCCCTCTCCCACCGGGACAGATCAGGTCTTTCGATCTTTGCCCTCTGGGGCAAAGACCGAAAGACGGAACCCCCGTATTGCCCTCCACCCAAACCTGTGGTAATATACATTTTGGTCCTGATTAATCTCGCCCGAGGTCGGGCACGTCAACGTGAACAGTCGGCTGCTGGCGACAAAGCTATACGTCCCACCCATTCGCCCGGAGCTGGTGCCCCGTCCGCGCCTGATCGAGCGGCTCAAGGCCGGCCTGCCACTGCAAGCTCACCCTCGTCTCCGCCCCGGCCGGCTTTGGCAAGACCACCCTGTTGAGCGAATGCGCCGCCCGCTGTGATTGGCCGGTGGCCTGGCTCTCCCTCGACAAAGGCGACAACGAGCCCGCCCGCTTCTGGGCCTACTTCATCGCCGCCCTCCAGACCATCCCCGAGCTCCGCGCCGCCGGCGTGGGAGAAGCAGCCCTGGCCCAGCTCCGCCCTCCGGGCTTGCCACCGGAGCCGGCGCAGCCGCCCCGGCCCCTCTTGAGACAGCCCTGACCGGCCTGCTCAACGACATCGCAGCCGCCGGTCCATCCCCCTTCATCCTCATCCTCGACGACCTGCACCTGATCGCCGAGCGGCAGATCCACGATGGGCTCACCTTTCTGCTGGAGCACCTGCCCCCTCAGCTGCACCTGGTCCTGTCCAGCCGTGCCGATCCTCCCTGGCCCCTGGCCCGGCTGCGTGCTCGGGGTGAGGTGGCCGAGCTGCGTGCCCAGGACCTCCGTTTCACCCCCGAGGAAGCGGCGGCCTTCCTGAACAACGTCATGCACCTCGACCTCTCGCCCGAGGACATAGCTGCGCTCGATGCTCGCACCGAAGGCTGGATCGCCGGCCTGCAAATGGTGGCCATCTCCATGCAGGGCCGCAGGCGGGCGCATGGCGCCGCCGGCCTGTCCGGCTTTATCAAGGCCCTCACCGGCAGCCATCGCTTCATCCTCGATTACCTGGTCGAAGAGGTGCTCGAGCAGCAGCCGCCCGACCTCCAGGCCTTCCTGCTCAAGACCTCCGTCCTCGAGCGCCTGACCGCTCCCTTGTGCGATGCCGTGGTCGGGATCGACGACAGCCAGGCGGTCCTGGCCCAGTTGGAACAGGCTAACCTGTTCCTGGTGCCCCTGGACGACGAGCGGCGCTGGTACCGCTACCATCACCTGTTCGCCGACCTGCTCACGATCCGTCTGGAACAGCAGCTCGACGCCCCAGGAGATCGCCTCCCTGCACCACCTGGCCGGCCGCTGGTACGAGGACAACGATCTGATCGCCGAGGCGGTGGGCCACGCCCTGTCGGCCGGCGACGTCGACCAGGTGGCGCACCTGGCCGAGCACAACGCCCTGGCCGCGCTCTACCAGGGCCAGGTGACGACGGTCGTGGGCTGGCTCGATGCCCTGCCCGGCGACGTGGTCTGTTCCCGGCCCTGGCTGTGCATCGCCCGTGCCTGGGTCCTGGCCTCCACCGGCCAGTGGGACGCCGTCGCCGTGGCGCTGCAAGACGCCGAGCGGGCCGCGCGCGAGGCTTCTCAAGCGGAAGCGCAGCGCATTACGGCCCACATCCTTGCCCTGCGCACCTACGCCACAGCCATCGACGGTGACCTGGGCGGCGCCAAAGAGCTTGCCCGCCAGGCCCTGGACCGTCTGCCCCGCGAGGACCTGCCCGTGCGCAGCCTCGTCACCCTGCTGTTGGGCTCCACCCTCCGCCACAGCGGCGAGCTGGCGGCAGCAGCCCGGGTCTGGACCGACGCCATCGATGCCGGCCGGGCAGCCGGCGACAGCCACGGCGCTGTGACCTTGCTTTCCGCCCTTGCCGCCATCCAGATCGAGCAGGGGCAGCTCAGAAAAGCGGCCGCCAACAGCCGCGAGGCGCTCGGGCTCGCCGACGAATATGTCGGGCGCGGCGGGCAGCCGCTCCAGTTCCTGGGCCCCGTCCATGCCCGTCTGAGCGCCCTGTTCCGCGAGTGGAACGACCCGCAGGCCGCCGTCTACCATGCCCGCCAGGGCCTCGCCCTGAGCGAATCGTGGGGTCACCTCGAAGCCGTGATCACCGGCCACGAGACCCTGGCCTATGCCCTCCAGGCGGCCGGCGACGCCGATGCCGCCCTCGAAGCCATGCACAAGGCCAGGCAGGTCTCGGCCGGCCTGTCGGCCTGGTACGAGGCCAGGACGGCCGCCGCCCAGGCGCGACTGTGGCTCATCCTGGGCGACGTGGCGGCGGCGGGGCGCTGGTCCGACGACACCGCCGGGCTGGAAGCTGAGACCCCTCTTGGGCTTCGACCGCCTGCCTGACTATCTCACCAAGGCCTGGACCCTGATCGCTCAGAACAGGCCCGACCGGGCCCTTGACCTGTTGGCCCGCCTGTCGGCCATGATCGACGCCGCCGGCGCGGCCGGCTTTCTGATCGAATCCCTGGTCCTGCGGACAATGGCCTTGCAGGCGCGGGGTGAGCTCGAGTGGACCGTCTTTCCCCTGGAGCACGCTCTGTTCCTGGCCGAGCCCGAAGGCTATGTCCGCACCTTCATCGACCATGGCCAGCTGATGGTCGAGCCCCTGGCCGCCATCCTCGCCGAACAACAGCAGGGCCGCCCTGCCGCTGCCTGGCGCATCCCGCCCGCCTACATCGTCAAGCTCTTATCCGCCCTGGGCGAAGAGACCGCCGAGTCGGAGGGAACCCTTCCGGCGGCGCCGCCAGAGGCGGCGAAATCCAGCATCCAGCGCCCAATATCTCGCGTCCAACGTCCGGCACTCAAGATCCACCTGATTGAGCCGCTGAGCGAGCGCGAGCTGGAGGTCCTGCACCTCCTGTCCACCAGCCTGCCCACCCCCGACATCGCCGACGAGCTCTTTATCTCCGTCAGCACCGTCCGCACCCACATCAAGAACATCTATGGCAAGCTGAACTCCCACAACCGCATCGGCGCCGTCGAGCGCTCCCGCGAGCTTGGCCTGCTCTAACTGGACCCTAAGGGTTTTCCCTAACCCTTAGGGGATGTCTAGTTGGACCCTAAGGGTTTTCCTCAACCCTTGGGGTCTATCCCAGAAGCGTCTGCCTGTCAGTCTTGCGGGTTGGCCGCCAGGAATACCTCCAGGGTATGGACTCCTTCTACAGCGAGAGCCATGATGGCATTCCGAGGCAGGATGGCGGCTCTACCCTGGCTCTCATAGGACACCCGTTCGCCGTTCAGTCGTATCCAAGCGATGGTGTACATCCCCCAAGGCAGACGGTCCGGATTGTGGTAGGCAATTTCAAGCTTGCGGCCGGCGAACAAGGTCAAGACCGAAGCACGGCCATCGGCATCAAACTGCTCGGGCGCCAACTTGGGCTCCAGTACCAGATCGCCGAGCCGCCCTTTTACGCCCAAGACCTCGGTGAGCATCGTCAACAGGTACCAACTGGCCGAACCTGTAAGATAGGGATACATGCCCCGTCCCCCTGGCTCGACATACTCGGGGATACCAGGATAGATCCCGCTCAGGCTCAAGTCCTGGCAGTGGCGGTAGATACCATCCAGTACGGCAAAGCCCTCCCCTACCAGGCCGCGTTTGTAGAGGGCGTTAGCGTACATGACGGCCATATGGCTGAACATCGCCCCGTTTTCCTTGTGACCAAAAGCAAAGCCGAAGCAACGGCCCAGGCTCATACTGAGCCTTTCGGCGTCAGGGCCAAAATCGGTGTTGAGCCGGGGCCCACCGACGCTTGGATCATAGAGGTACCGGTCGACGGACCGGACGATCTGCCGGGCCTGCTCGTCGGTGGCGATGCCGCCCATCAGGGCGAATACCTGTCCGGTGAGCGTCATCCGCACTCCACCGGCGTGATCTCCTTCCAGCCGCCGGCCCTCCTCGTCGTAGTAGCCGTTGAACCAGCCGAGTTCCTCGCTTTGCTGCAGCCATTCCTGGCGCCCAAGACGGGCGTAGAGCCAGTCTGCCTTGGCCGCCAGGTCGGCTGACAGGTCGTGCAACGAGACCGCCACCCGTTCTCCCAGAATCGTGTGCTGCGTGACCGTGAAATAGTCGGTCAGGCGCGACTGTTTGGCGGCGATCGAGTCATAATCTACAGGAGCGTTCAGCCTGTCCAGAAGCGGCAGCAGTTCGGCAAAGAGCTTCAACTCAGTCAGGCCCAGCCGGCCTAGAGCCAGTACCAGTTGGCTGAGCGCTCGCAGATTGCTGGCATAAAAGGCCGTAAAGGCAACGCTCTCGCCGCGCACGCGGGCCATGTCCAGGCCGTCGTTCCAATCACCGCCCTCCAAACGGATGATGTTGTGCTCGCCGACATGAAAGAAGGTGGTGAGATGCTGCACCAGCAGGTGCTCCAGGACGCTGCCGCGATAGACGCTCCCCGTGCTGGTCCGCAGCTCGGTTCCTTCCTCTGGATTCCAGGACCTGTCAACCGTCTGGGCGCGGTGGATCCAGGAGTCCTTAAAGTAGACCTGCTCCCGTAACAGGAAGGCCAGATCGCCGCTGTTATCCACATAGAGCTGGGTGGTGAGCAAGGGCCATGCGCCATGGTCCATCCACACCCGGGGAATGTTGTTGCGATCGGCCTGGAACTCGCCCGGCGCATTGCCGATAATGGTCGCGTTGCTGCCGTCGAGGCGGATTCCGGCAAAGTTGCTGAAAAGCGGCTCGCGAACCTCGTCGGGCTCCATGATGAGCAAAGCCAACTGGTCCTGCCATAGATCGCGCCAGCCGCGACCACCGCGCCCATAGTCGTGGTAGGGCAAGAACGAGTTGCCGCAGATTCGCCGCAGGATCGGCTGGAGGGTGACCCATTTGAGCCAGCCGTTCAAGCGCGCCTCGCCCAGATCCACCTGCAACGACGCCAGCTTCTGCTCCCAGTGGATTTTCGTCCGGGTCAGCCAGGCATCGAATCGGGCCTGGTCGCCATAGCGGGCCATGACTGCTTCTGGGTCCGTATTCTGGTCCAGGATGGCCAGCACGAGTACGTAGGCCGAGCGCTGGCCCGGATCGAGTGTGATCTTGCGGAAACGTAACCCGCCCATCGCCTCGTAACCGGCCAGCTTCTGCCCACCACTCATGCCCGCCAGTTCAGGCTCTACCACTGCTTGCGGCCAGTCGAGTCTGCCACCCGGGCCGACGAACGTCTCCAACCTGGGGAAAAAGGCTACGGGGAGGGCGCCATTCCCTTCAGCGCCCAGCACGGCGTAGGCCACGGCATTGGGCCGGTGCCCGCGTTCGTCAAAGGCGAGGGTGGGCCGGACCACGACGCCGCACGGGTGGGTGTGGATCCGGTGCAGCAGGGAGGTCACGTGGCGATGGTCGCGCACCCTGTCGGCCGAGCGGCCATAGATGGGGATGGCGGCGGTGGGGGTCAGGGTTAGTGGCTCTGGGCCCACGTTCGTCAGCACCACCTGCATCAGCTCGACCAGGCTGGCCTCTACCGGAAGGTCCCCATCCGCGGGCACAAAGTTAGTGATCTCGGCGCGCAAGCCCAGCGCAGCGTTGCTGCGCGTCACCTGGTGCCAGAGGAAGCCGGCCTGCAGCTCCACCTGCTCGGCGTCCTCTGCCACAAAACTCTCGGCGATCTGCCGCGCCGAGTTGCCCGTCGCCGACCAGGCCCCATGACCTTCCACATTGACCCAGAAATTGCGAGCCGCCCGTGAAATGTGCAGGTCTTCGGCCGACACAGGCAAGGTCAAGAATCTGTTCTGCCCGGCCTTGACGTCGCCGTGCAGCGTGGGTGTGACAACAGCTACCAGCCCTCCTTCATTTACCAGCGGAAAATAGAGGTAGCTATGGCGATCTGGATCGGGCAAGACAAAAGTGCCTTTATCGTCAATGAATTGCCAATTTGCTTTACACATTTTTCCAATCCTTCTCATCACCCCAGACCCTAAGGGTTTAGAAAAACCCTTAGGGTCTGTCTTCATCGCCGCATAATGCGCATACCCAAACCACCAATGGTTGTGTTCGCAATGGACAAAACCGGTTCGCCCTGACCGCTCGCCTAGTACTCTAGCCTGGGACCCTCCATGCCTCCTGTCCATACCCCCGGGGGTGTGCTATCCATAGGACCGCATACGGTCAACGTTACGCGGCGGTACTTTGCGAATTGTCTGATCACGCTTTCATCCCGCTGGCAGTAGAGGCCGCTGCCGCGATCAGCCATGTCCTGAACAAATACCAGGTTGATCTACTCATGAGCCGGGACGGCGTTCTCTCCGGCTCATCGGCCAGTGGTTTGCCCGGCGACTTCCCGCAACCGCTGCACGTCGCGCATCGGCGGGATGCCGAAGAGGCTTTTGTACTCTCGATTAAAGTGCGAGGCGTCGTGGTACCCCACGCGATAAGCGGCACTGGCTGCGTCGTGGTCTTCGCTCAGCATCAGACGGCGGGCCTCCTGCAGTCGTAGCTGTTTCTGGAATTGCAGAGGGCTTGTCCCTGTGACAGCCTTGAAGTGGTGGTGAAAACCCGAGACGCTCATCCCCAGCTCGCGCGCCAGGGTCTGGACGCGCAGGGGTTGGTCAAAGTCCTGGCGGAGCCGCTCGACCGCCCGCGCGATGTAAGGGGTGTAGCTCCCCAGAGTCACCAGGTGGCGGAGCCGGACCCCCTGCTTGCCCACCAGGAGCCGGTAGACGATCTCCCGTGTGATCAGCGGCAGAAGCACCGGGGCTGCGGCGGGAGAGTCCACGAGCCGGGCGAGCCGCACGACGCAGTCCTGCAGGGCTACATCCAGCGAGCTGACGTCCATGGCCCGCACATCGGCAGCGCCCGGCGGCGAGGAGAGGCCGGCCTCGACCATGACCGAGCCGACGAGGGTGGGGTCGAGCTCCAGGCGGAGGCTGAGGTAGGGCTGCTCCGGCGAGGCTTCCAGGATGTGACCGGTGTAGGGCAGGTCGACGGTGGTGATCAAGTAATGGGAGGGGTCATACTGGTAGCGGCTGTCCCCCAGCAGAACCTCCTTGCTCCCCTGGGCAATTGTGCAGAAGGATGGCGCGAGCACGGTGTGAATCGGCTCCAGGGACACGGAGGAGCGCGACAGATGAAGCCCTTCCAGCGGCTGAACGGTCCCATCTTTGGGGACGACCCGCGCGATCCGCTCAACTAGCTCCTCGCGATTGGTTCGCATCCGCCGTGCCTCGCGTTCTGCCTGCTGATCCATGATCACCTCCACAGGAAGCTCCTTCTCTTGTCTCTCCATGACCCCTCCAGAAGATGTGCAGAATCCGACAATCATCTTGCACGATCATTCTACCATATTGCGCTCAGGATGTCTATAATGGCTATCATACAGAGAATGTTCTTAACTACTTTGCAGACAAACTGGGCTTTTATTCAAGAGAGCGAATTATGCAAAACGTAAACTTGGAACAAGAAGTAATCAATCTCTCCAAAGAGAAATGGCGCTGGATGTCAGAGCGCAAAGTAGATTCCCTGGCTGCTCTTTTCGATGAGAAGGCTGTCTTTGTCCATATGGGTGGAACCATGTCCAAGGATCAGGAACTCGAAGTCATCAGAAGCGGCAGGATTCACTACAAGGATGTGGATATCCAGGAAGTGTCGGTGCGGTTTATTGGCACGACGACCGCCATCCTTTTGAACAGAATTCGTCTGGTAGCGGTTGTGGGCGGCAATGAGGTCACCAATCCCTTCGTGGTTACAGAAGTGTATGTGCAGCAAAGCGGTACCTGGACGTTAGCCTCGCTCTCGTTCACCAGGCTACTTACCCCATAACGACACCATCATTAACCACAGAAACAAAAGGAGAAAATGATGCAAACTGTAAAACTGAACAATGGCGTTGAAATCCCCATCCTGGGTTTCGGCGTTTTTCAAATCACTGATCCGGCCGAATGTGAAAGAAGCATAGTTGACGCTATCCAAGCTGGATACAGCCACATTGACACTGCCGCTTCTTACCAGAACGAGGAGGCAGTTGGTAGGGGAATCAAACAAAGCGGCATTGCAAGAGAAAAGTTGTTTATCACGACAAAACTTTGGATTCAGCGCAATGGCTATGAAGGCACACTCCGCGCCTTTGAAGATTCTCTGAAGCGATTGCATCTAGATTACATTGACCTGTATCTGATTCATCAACCCTTTGGCGATGTGTATGGTGAATGGCGCGCGATGGAAGAACTGCATCAACAAGGCAAAGCCAGAGCCATCGGGGTTTCAAACTTTCCTCCTGACCGAATCATGGATTTGATGATTCACAACCAAATACCGCCTGCGGTAAACCAAATTGAAGTCAACCCTTTCCATCAGCAAATCGAGGCGCAGAGGTTTTTACAAGAAAACAGTGTTCAGGTGGAGGCGTGGGCTCCTTTTGCAGAGGGAAGGAATAACATCTTCAAGAATGAATTACTGCTTTCCGTCGCCGCGAAACACAACAAAAGCGTGGCCCAAGTCATTCTCCGCTGGCTTACCCAAAGAGACATAGTGGTTCTTTCAAAATCAGTTCGCAAAGAGAGAATGCTAGAAAACATCAGCGTGTTTGATTTTGAATTGAGCGCGGAAGATATGACGGCTCTTACAACGCTAGACACCAAGACCAGTAGTTTCTTTGATCATCGTAACCCTGAGATGGTGAAATGGCTGGGTACCAGGAAACTTGACATCTAGCTTGCGTTAGGAGGTCCAAATATGCAAAAACGTACTCTAGGAAATAGCTTGGTCGTCTCGGCTCTTGGACTCGGCTGCATGAGGATGAGCTTCGGCGATAAACCTACAGATAGACGCGAGATGATCTCTTTTCTCCACGCGGCGGTCGATCGCGGTATCACCTTTTTCGACACCGCCGAAGTGTATGGTCCCTTCACGAACGAGGAGTTGGTAGGTGAAGCGCTTGAGCCCTTTCGCGGGAAAGTGGTGATTGCCACCAAGTTCGGGTTCAAACACGACCCCGTCAAGGGTCCCAATCCGATGTTTGGCCTGGACAGCCGGCCGGAGCAGATCATGCGGGTTGCTGAAGCCTCGCTCAAGCGCCTACGGGTCGAGTCCATCGACCTGTTTTACCAGCACCGGGTAGACCCGAACGTACCCATCGAGGACGTGGCCGGCGCGGTCAGGGACTTGATTCAGGCGGGCAAGGTCATGCATTTTGGGCTGTCAGAGGCAGGGGCAGATATCATCCGCCGCGCCCATGCCGTGCAGCCCGTCACAGCGCTGCAAAGCGAATATTCGATCTGGTGGAGGAGCGTTGAAGAGGCCGTCCTGCCAACCCTCGAGGAGCTCGGCATCGGTTTGGTCCCCTACAGCCCGTTGGGCCGGGGTTACCTGACCGGCAAAATCGACGAGAACACCACGTATGATAGCACTGACATCCGCAGCCGCAATCCCCGCTTTACGCCAGAGGCTATCAAAGCAAACCGGGTGGTGGTCGACCTGCTGGAGAGGATCGGAGCGCGGAAGGGAGCCACCCCGGCCCAGATAGCACTTGCCTGGCTGCTGGCGCAAAAACCCTGGATTGTGCCCATTCCGGGTTCGCGCCAGCCTGAGCGGTTGGACGAAAACATCGGAGCGGGTAATGTTGAATTGACGCCAGATGATCTGGGCGAAATCGATAATGCCATGTCACAGATTAAGGTGATCGGTGACCGGTACTAGGACATTTCTCAATCAGCAGATCCTCTCCGACCAAATCCAACTCCCGTGCCAGCGAGTCCGGGACCGCCAAGGTCACCGATTCTGTGGACATCACATACCTCCATCAGGAAGCTTCTGATCGCGCCGCGACGGCCGTGCAAAAGGGCGCGGAATTGGTCAAGCGACAGGTCAATCGCATTCGGCCCCAGTTTGCCGACCATGGGGTGCTCAGTCAGCGACTTGACATAATTGGAAAACCCAAACCACCAATGGTTGTGTTCGCAATGTACAAAGCCAGTTTGCCTTGACTGCTCGTCTGATACTCTAGCCTGGGACCCTTTGGCTCTATGCGCCATCGATTGCTATTCCCTATCTGCTCAGGAAATGGGGGGTAGCCGTGTTGAAGCAGTGGGATCCATCGCCAAACACATGCCATATCCTTGCTTAGGGAACCGAAGATCACTCGCAGCGATCCCTGGGCCATTGTGGCGGCGTACGTTTTGCTGCACACCACCTGTAGCGAGCACCCGCCGTGGAGCCGCCGGGGGTCTCCGGCCGGACACTACCGGGGCCCGAGCGCCTCTGCCAACTGTGCCAGTTGCGAGGCATGCACCACGGCCAGCACTTCGTCCGCAGGCTCCAGGATGGTGTTGCCATGAGGAACAACGAGCTCGCCTTTGCGGATGATAGCAGTCAGAACACAGTCGGGAGGGAGCTTGAGCTCCTGCACTGCCTTGCCGACGGCCAACGCGGTGGAATGCACTTTCTCTTCCACCAACGAATACTGGCCCCGGCGCAGCTTGAGGAGCGTCATCATGTCCCCCAAAGACATCTCCTCAGCGATCAAGTGGGCTATCAGGTCTGCCTGGTTCAAGGCCACGTCGACGCCCATCTCGGGGGTGTACATCCAGGCATTCTTGGGGTTGTTCACGCGGGCAATGGTGCGCGGCACGCTAAACTCGAACCGCGCCAGGCTGGTGACGACCAGGTTAGTCTCGTCGGCTCCGGTCACCGCAGCCACCACAGCCGCCTGGCGAATCCCGGCCGCTTCCAGTACGTTGGGATCGGTGCCACTGCCCAACGTCACTCCTCCCTGTGGGTGCTGTAACGCCGCTTGCAGTCCGGGGATCTCTTCGCGGCGCACCTCGATGACCTGGACCCGATGTCCCTCGGCCAGCAAGACTGCAGCCAGGTGGGTACCGACCTTTCCCCCGCCTACGATAATCACGTTCATTGTCATCGGTTCACCTCCTTACGCCAGTCCAAGGAACGCCATAAGACGGTCAACAGATCCTTCCCCGACGGCCACGTGAATCAGGTCGCCAACCTGAAAGATCGTGCCCAGCGTAGGGAGAAATGTCTTGGCGCCCCGGCTGATCGCCACGACGTGCACCTCTCCCAGGACCGTCAGGTCTCTCACCGTCCGGCCGACTACGAGGGGTGGAACCTCCACCTCCACAACCTCCACGCCACCACTTCCCAGCGACAGGACCGTGTCCAACTGGGTATAACTCAACAGCTCGGCCATACGATGGATCCCCCAGGTCGTCGGGGCGATGGTCTGCAGGCCCAGCCGCTGGTAGATTTCTGCCTTGCGCGGGTCGTACAAGCGGGCAGCCACCCGTGGCACGTGGAACACCTGGCTGGCAATGCGGGCGATCACGACGTTGGCCTCGTCGCTGGCAGTCACAGCGGCCAGCCCGTCGGCACGCTGAATGCCGGCCTGCATCAGCACATCTCGGTCGAAGCCGACCCCCGTCACGGTCTGGCCCTTGAACCAGGGTCCCAGGCTCTCAAACGCGGTCGGGTCCTTGTCGACGGCCGACACTTCGTGTCCTTGTAGGTTCAGGACCCGCGCCAGTCCGGCTCCCACCCGGCCACAACCGATCACGATGAATCTCATACTTCACCTCCGCTCAAAACCGCACTCGACGTGCCGCGCCGCCGCTCCAACCAACGCAGCAGTGCTTTGCGGGCCTCATCGGCCAAGAAGATGACCGGGGTCCAGGCAAAAACGTATGCCCATTCTCGCAGGCCGATTGGCGCCGTGTGAAAGATCTCCTGCAAGAACGGCACATAGATCAACAGGCTGAGCAGGGTTAGCTCAGCCGCAATGCCGACCAGCACCAGGCGATTGGTGAGAAAACCGATCTTGAAGATAGACGCGCGGTTCGTCCGGCAGCCAAACACGGCGCCGACCTGGGTGGCGACGACGCCGGCGAGGGTCATCGTGGTCGCCATGGCGTACAGCACCCCCTCGCTGACCAGGGGTGTCGCCGGCCAGCCGTGGAGCCAGTTGAAGAAAAAGTAGGCCGACATCGAAGCGACCGATTCGATCATGCCATACCACAGCAGGGCCTTGGCGAGGAGCCGGGCGTTGAGCAGGGGCTCTTTCTGCGAGCGCGGCGGGCGATCCATCACCCCGGCTTCGGGCGGCTCGGCGCCCAACCCGATGGCCGGCACCATGTCGGTGCCCAGGTCGATGGCGAGCACCTGCATCACCGTGAGCGGCAGCGGGATGAGTCCCCGCGAGAAGAGCATCACGATGAACGGCACCGCCTCGGCCATGTTGCTGTTAAAGACATAGACGGCGAACTTGCGGATGTTGTTGTAGACGGCCCGCCCCTCTTCGACCGCATTGACGATGGAGGCAAAGTTGTCGTCGGTCAGGATCATGTCGGCGGCCTCTTTGGCCACGTCGGTGCCGGCCATCCCCATGGCCACGCCGATGTCGGCCTTTTTCAGGGCGGGTGCATCGTTCACCCCGTCGCCGGTCACGGCCACGATGTGTCCCATCTCCTGCAAGCGCGCTGACGACGCGCAGCTTGTGTTCGGGAGCGACGCGGGCAAAGATGACCTCGGCCTTCAGCGCCTCTTTCAACTCGTCGTCGTCCATCCCATCCAGATCGGAGCCGGTGACGATCCGGTGTTGGCCGCCGTGAAGGATACCGATACGGCGGGCTATCGACTCTCGCTGTCAAGCCATAGTCGCCGGTGATCATGACGATGCGGATGCCGGCGTGGTAGCACTTTTCTACCGCCTGGGCGACCTCGGGGCGCGGCGGGTCCATCATCGCCGCCAGCCCCAAGAAGGTGAGGTCGCGCTCGACGGCCTCGGCTGTGTACTGGCTGATGCCACTGCCTGGCACTGCTGCGTCAGGCAGCGAGCGCATGGCCATGGCCAGCACCCGTAGCCCGCTGCGGGCATACTCGTCGTTGGCAGTCGATGATCTGCGCACGCAGGCCGTCGTCCAGCGGCTGCTCCTGGCCGTCCACCCGGATGCGCGTGCAGAGAGCCAGCACCTCTTTCGGCGCTCCCTTGACGTACGCCACCCGGTCTTGGGTTCTGGATCTGAGGTTTGGGACCTGGTGAATGGTGCTCATCCGCTTGCGGCGCGAATCAAATGGCAGCTCGCGCAGGCGCGGGCTCTGCTGCGCCTCGGCTTGCAGGTCCAGGCCGCCTTTGGGCGCTACCACAGCGAGAGCCGCCTCGGTCGGATCGCCCAGGACCGTCCAGCGGGTAGATTCCGCACCTGCTTGCGGTGGCACCAGCCGGGCGTTGTTGCACAACCCGGCGGCGATGAGCAACTGGCGCAGGTCGCCGTCCGCATGGTTCGATACCGGCTTTCCCCCTTCCAGTATCTGTCCCTCAGGGGCATAGCCGGTGCCCGTCACGGTCAAGCCGCCGGCCGCCAAGCCACAGGTCGCGGACCGTCATCTCGTTCTGGGTGAGCGTCCCGGTCTTGTCGGTGCAGATCACCGTGGTACAGCCGAGTGTCTCGACGGCCGATAGCTTCTTGACCAGGGCGTTGCGGTGCGCCATGCGCTGCACGCCCATAGCCAGTGACAGCGTCACCGTGGGCAGCATCCCTTCCGGCACAAAGGCGACGATCATGCCCATGGCAAAGATAAAGCTCTCGGTCAGGTTCACGCCGGCCACCAGGATGCCCAGAACAAAGAAGAACACGCCGATGCTGGTGGCAAGCACGGTCACCACTCGCGTGACGCGGCCCATCTCCTTCTGCAGCGGACTGAGCTCTTCCCCCAGGCTCTGGGTCAGATGGGCGATCTTGCCGAATTCGGTGTCCATGCCGGTGGCAAAGGCCACCGCCTTGCCCGTGCCCGCCGCCACGCTCGTCCCGGCAAAGACCAGGTTGGGCAACTCGGTGTGAGCCAGGTCGTTCAGCAAAACGGCCTCGTTCGTCTTGCGCACCGGGTGTGACTCGCCGGTCAGGGTGGATTGATCCGCCCGCATCTCGGCCTCGTCCACCAGCCGGCCGTCGGCCGAGATGCGATCTCCCTCCGTCAGCAGCATCACGTCGCCAGGGACCAGCTCCTCGGCCAGGATGCGCTGCTCTGTTCCCATCGCGGAGCACACGGGCGTAGGGCGAGAGCAGCTTGCGCAGGGCCTCCGTCGCTTTCTCGGCCTTGAATTCCTGCCAGAAACTGAACACGCCGTTGATGACGTTGACCATCCAGATCGCAATCCCCAACTGCGGCATCTGGGCGAGAAACCCGACGATCCCGCCCACCCACAACAAGATGGCCATCACATGGGTAAAGTTGGCGAGGAAGCGGCGCCAGAGGGGCTTGCCCTTGATCTCGCGGATGGCGTTGCGCCCGTAGCGCTGCAAGCGCTCTTGGGCTTCGGCCTGGGCCAATCCTGAGGGCCGTGTTCCCAGCGCTGCGTAGACCTGCTGGAATAGGCAACCGGTGGATCGACTCCGCCGGGTGTTGCGCGGACGATGCTCCGATCGAACTGTCCATACAATTCTGCCTCAGGTCGTTTGGAACACAAGTCACGATTATAACCTAGCCGATGCCATTCTGCAACCCTGGGCGTTCGTCTTTCCCTCTTCAGGCATCTGCCGTCCGTTCGGGCAATGGGGCTACCGCTGTACTGGCTCATGAATCATGTCCGTCGGAAGAATAGCGAGTCACCATGAGCAGCCCCTCTGGGTGGTGGATTCTACTCGGCTGATCGCGAACGGCTGCGCATTTTAGCCAGGACGCTGACAGCAGCCGGATTCTATATAAACAAAATGCCCCCAAGGGACCTTGGGGGCAGTTATTGTCGCCACATTAACAAAACTGCAATCCCAACGCTGACATCACACCACAAATGGCGTGAATCGTCAAAACCGTTTCCACTGGAAATGCCGGCGTGCCGGGACAGCCAAGGGGTGCCGATGTTAGCCGCCTCTTTTGCTAAAGATACTAACTCGCTCCGACCTCAACATTATCAATTTGCGCAACAGCATATTTCGGGTCATCACCGAGACATTAGCTATGATACTTCAAGCTCGATAACCTTATACTCGTTCTCGCATGGTCTCCCATGAGCGACGTGAATTTCACCTGTACCTAGCTCAGCGACCCAAGAATAGATGGTGCCAAAGGGCTCAGACCTACCCTCGCCATGATCACAAAGGCCAATCTCATGGTCGCTGCATAGCCTCTTTGCAGCATCCAGGTCGATCCGGCCCTTGTGGGCATCGTACCAGGCCGGGATGCGCTTACTGTGTCGATAGACGATGTTCTCCTTGCCAAGAGTGTGCTCAAGGCCGCCCATCTCTGGCGATTGGAAAAGGTTGATGGCTGCCAGCATGCCGTCCTTCGTGAAGGCGACATCCACGCGTTCGGGCGCGGCCTCCACACGAGCGATGCACCCCGTCCTTGTCTGCAACCAGGTACGAGATGCCCTCGTGGTGTGGAATGCGCTTGAGATAGTCGACAGCGCTCGGCGTATCCGAGAATGTGTCCAGGACCCAGCGTGTGACGATGTTCATCCGCAGGCCCGGCTGTGGTTTGTGCCGGTACCAGATCGCGGCGCCAGCCATCGCCAGCCCCGCTTCGTTGACGCCGTCATAGCGTCCCGGATCGGCGAAGCCGAAGCCGATGCTCCGCAGGCCGTTCTTGGGATTCGTCCTGAAACAGGTCACCCACTCTCGATCCGCATCGTCGAAGTCGTGATTGCGTGCAAAGATCGTCCGACCATTCCGACACTGAGTTCCGGCGACAGCAACCACATTGCAGGCTGGCTGCTCATAGTATGTCACCGTCATGTTCGACAGGATCAGGTCATAGTCCCTCTGGCACGCGTCGGCCATTCCCCGGATCTCTTCGAGGAACCCCGGCGCATGGACAGCGATCTCGCGCTCACATTCCTTGACAAGCGCAAGCTTGGCCTCACTCGGCTGTGTCCACCACCAATCGAGCTTGTTCTCAGACACGATTCGTCCGTATTCCAGACCCAGCTCATAGTACGAGCCTGCTATTTCAACGCGTAGCATGAAATCTTCCTCCTTTGAACACGGTCGCTTCGGAACCAAGGGAGACGATGGCGGTATTGTGCACCCGAGGTCCTTTTTTGTCAAGCGGAGAAGTCAACCGATGGAAGAGCACCGCCGCAAGAAGCTGTTGGACAAGTCCGTGGTGCCATAGCAAGAATCAGCCCACTAGGCCGATTCCAAATTGAAGAATTCCATATTCTATATAAACAAAATGCCCCCAAGGGAATTCGAATCCCTGTCGCCGCCTTGAAAGGGCGGTGTCCTAGGCCACTAGACGATGGGGGCCTGGCACAACATCCCCATTCTAGCAGATTTGCGCCTATTGTCAAGTCTATCGCCGCAGATAGACCTCCTGCAACTGGACATCTCCGCCCGGACGTGGTATACTGTGATAGCCATCAGCTTTCAGCGGTCAGCTAGTGACTGACTGCTGAAAGCTGATGGCTGCAATGGAGCACACATGACAGCTGACTCGAAATGCTATCGCCGAGAAAGAAAAACGCTACGCCGCCTCTAGCTCTGTGGTCGCGGCGATCGCTCTTACCTCCCTCAAGCTGGTCGTCGGCCTGCTGACCGGCAGCCTGGGCATCCTGGCCGAGGCGGCCCACTCCGGGCTGGACCTGGTGGCGGCGCTGGTCACCTGGTTCGCCGTGCGCTTGTCCGACCGCCCGCCCGACGAGCAGCACCTGTACGGCTATGGCAAGGTCGAGAACCTGTCGGCCCTGGTCGAGACGCTGCTGCTGCTGATAACCTGTGTCTGGATCATCTACGAGGCGATCCAGCGCCTCTTTTTCAAGACCGGTCGAAGTCGAGGTCAACTTCTGGGCCTTTGGTGTGATGGCCGTCTCCATCGCTGGTCGACATAACCCGCTCGCGGATCCTGTACCGGGCTGCGCGCAAGTACAACAGCCAGGCGTTGGAGGCCGATGCCCTCCACTTTTCCACCGACATCTGGAGCTCGTCGGTGGTCATCGGCGGCCTGGCCCTGGTGTGGGTCGGCCAGCGGCTGGTGCCGAGCTGGGACTGGCTGGTCCACGCCGACGCCGTGGCAGCCCTGGGTGTGGCCTGCATCGTCGTCTATGTCAGCCTGCAATTGGGGCGGCGGACCATCGCCGCGCTGATGGACGAGGCGCCGCCCGGCCTGGCCCAGCGCATTGCCGATGAGGCTGGCCGGGTGACCGGCGTGCAGACCGCCGGGCCGGTGCGCCTGCGCCAGGCGGGCCCCAACTCCTTTGCCGACCTGACCATCACGGTTGACCGCAGCGCCTCGCTGGAAGAGGCCCACGAGATTGCCACCACGGTCGAGCGCCAGGTCGAGTCCGTGATACCCCGGGTAGACGTGGTGGTCCACGTCGATCCGGTGCGGCGCACGGGCGAGAGCCTGACCCAGACGGTCAGCGCCATCGCCGCCCGGTTGGGGCTGCGCACCCACTATGTCCACGCCCACGACGTCCGCGGCCGTTACTTTGTCGACCTCCACGTCGAGGTGCCGGCCGACATGAGCCTGGGCCAGGCCCACGACCGAGGTCAGTCGCCTCGAGCTGGCCGTGCGCGACGAGCTGCCTGATGTGCGCGACATCCACAGCCACATCGAGCCGATTGCGGCGCCGGTGGCCGCTGTCGCCGAGCTGGGGCCCGATGCCGAAGAGCAGTTGCGGGCGCAGATCATGGCCGTCACCGCCCGAGATCGATGGGCTGCGCGGCTGCAACCGGATTCACATCCGGCCCGGCTCGGACGGCTATGACCTGGCGCTGCACTGCCTGGCCGATCCCGACATGCCGATCGCCGAGGCCCACCGCCTCGCCGACCAGGTGGAAAAGCGGCTCGAGCTGGAGGTTCCGGGCATCAGCCGGGTGCTCGTCCACATCGAGCCGGAGGGCGAGCTCGGATAAAGAAAAGACCCTAAGGGTTTCGGAAAACCCTTAGGGTCTTGGTTATTCTATGGCTCGACGCTAAACTTGGCTCCGTCGCTGCGGCCAAACACCTCCGGGAAGTACATCTGGTAGGCCGTGGTCGGGATGACCTGGAACTCGCCCGGCACGCTGGCCCGCATCAGGTAGGTGTACTCGTAGGTGCCGCGCGGCAAATAGTCGGCGAACAGCGCCACCTTTTCGTCGCGCATCTCTGAGTTGGAGAACCACCACCAGCCACAGCCATAGTCCCACATCCAGCGGTTCTGCTGTTCGGCGGTCAGGTTGTGCAGCTCGGGCGCCTCACCGACGACACTGGTCGTCTTCAGGCTCATGTCCACCCCCTCGCAGCCGGCCGGCAGCGGATCCTCGACGATCACATAGTACAGGTCGGTCGGGGCGACGATCGTCAGCTTGACCTGGATCACGTCGCCCACCTGTGCGCCGGTGATGTACTTTTTCGGGCTGCCCACCGGGCTGTACTGCCGGGCGACGACGATGCCCCGCTCCAGCGCCTGCACCTGGTCGGCAGGCAGGTAGTAGCGCAGCCAGGCTGAGTAGTAGAGCTGCCCCTTGCCGGTCTGTCCTGCCTGGGCCGCCTGGCGCTCGATCACCAGCCGGTTGGCCTCGTCGACCAGCAGCTGGGCGATCTCGACCTGGAGCTTGCGGCTCTCGGCGATCGTCTCCTTGTTCACCTCGCCGCTGAGCAGGCCCTCGCCGTTGAGATAGACGGCATAGCTGAAAGTCGCCCTCCATCTCGCCGCTGGCCCGCATGTACTGCACCAGCCCCAGCAGCGACCAGGCGGTGTCCTGGGTCGATTCCCAGTGGCCCTCCTGGCGCGCCGCCATCAGCCAGCGCACGGCGTTGGGCAGCAGCTCGCTGTCGGGCTGCAGCCGCGACATGGCCCACAGCACGATGGCCGTCGAGCGGATGTCGGTGTTCATGTTCCAGTAGTCGGGCTCGGCCTCTTCCCAGTGGGTGCCGGTGGCGCTCATCACCGCCGCGCCGGTCAGGTCGCTGAGCAGGGTGTTGACCCGCTGCGGCTCGTCCGGCTCCAGCAGGCTGAGGGCCACGGCCAGGTAGGCCTGGCCGTAGCGGTCGAGCAGGTGCCGCTTGTCGTCGAACAGGCGGATGGCGATCCCCAGGTAGCCGCTCAGGTAGGAGTCAAAGGTCGTGCCATACTCGGCCAGCACGTACAGCATGTAGGCCAGCCGGTTCGCCTCCCAGTGGGTGTCCACCTGGGCCACCGAGGGCAGGTTGTCGCGCAGGAAGGTGGCCCCCTTGGCCATAACCTCCTCGTCCACGACGAACCCGGCGCGGTGGGCCTCCAGCATGCCCTGCAGCACATAGGCGGTCAGGTACGGATTGCTCTTGTCGTTCACCCACCAGCCCCAGCCGCCGTCATAGTGCTGCTTGGCGTACAGCCGCTGCAGGCCGACGCCCACCATCTGGGCCAGTCTTTGCTCCAGCTCGGGCTCGGCCAGTCCCATCTCGTCCAGCGCCTGGTAGGTCAGGACGTTGGGCAGGAAGCGGCTGACCGTCTGCTCGATGCACTCGTACGGATAGTGCTCCAGGTAGGTCAGGGCGTCCTGCGTGGCGGCGGTCAGCGAGCCGTCGACCTGGACCGTCAGCTCGCCCTGGGTGGGATCGAGGTTCGACGGCAGTTGGACGATCTCCTGCCGCAGGCCCGCCTCCGACAGGCGGCCGGCGGTGGCCACCACCTCCGGCGTCGAGTAGCGATACACCGGCAGCGTGTCCTCGCGGCCGTCGTACAGGTCGCCGCCGCTGGCCCACATCCGCACCTTGACCTCGCTCCCCGGCAGTGCCGTGACCGGCCAGGTGACCTCGGTCTTGTCGCCGGCCGCGATCTCCACCGTCTGGCTGGCCGGGCCGGCCAGGGTTAGCCCGGTGACTGCCACGTTGACGTTGACCGTCAGCGTGTCCTTGGTGTTGTTGTGGACGATCGTGCCGATCTGCGCCTTGTCGCCCACCACGAAGAAGCGGGGCAGCTGGGCCCGGACCAGCAGGTCGAGGCTGCTCAGGATGTCCACGTTCGCCTGGCCCACCAGCGTGTCGGCGGTGATGCCTTTGGCCTGCATCCGCCACGTGGTCAGGTTGTCGGGCAGATCGACCGTCACCTGAGCCTTGCCGTCCTTGCCGGTGCGCACCGTCGGATCCCAGAAGGCGGTGTCGGCAAAGCGACTGCGGACCAGTCCGCCCTCCTCGCCGCCGCCTCCGCCCTTCAGCCCGGGCTTGATCTCGCGGTTGTACGGCTCCATGGCCACCACCAGCGCCATGCTGGTCCGGACGCCCAGCCCTCGGCTGCGCCAGAAGGTTTCCACCAGGCTTGGGCCCGGCTCGTCGGCCAGGGCCAGCACCGCCAGGTCGGCCAGGCGCAGCGACAGCTCGGCCTCGACCGGCTTGCCGGCGTTGTCGGTGACCAGCACGTCGTAGGTGGCCGTCTGGCGCGGGCCATAGTGCTCGCCCTTGGCCATGTCCTTGTCGGGGGTCAGGGTGATGGTCAGCTCCTTGGCGGCCACCGCCACCGGCAGCTTGATCAGGCCCATCTTGAAGCTGGCCAGGCCGTCGGGCGCCTGCTCTGACGCCCTGGACAATGACCACCGACACAAAGATGTCGGGCACATGGTCGTCGGTGATCGGCACGCGCAGCACCTCGCTGTTGCCCTTGAGCTCGCGGACCTCGGCCTGCACCAGGTGGCCGCGCTCGATCGTGACCAGCGCCTGGACCGTCCCGCTGTAGGGCGAGGGGATCAGGATCTCGGCGGTGTCGCCCACCTCGTACTCTTTCTTGTCGGCGATGAGCGTGATCCGGTTGTTGCTTTCCTGCTGCCAGCTCACGAACTCGTCGCCGCCCCACACCCAGAAGTAGGTGGCGGTGCGGATCTCGTTCTCCTGCGCGTCGCGGCCGATGGCCCGCACCTTGTAGCTGCCGGCTTTCCTTGGGGTGAGGGTGGCCACTGCCTTGCCGTCGTCGCCGGTGGTCACCGTGGTGGTCATCACCGGGATCTCCTCGACCGTCCAGTCCCAGTAGAACTGACCGTCCTCGGCCTGGCGGCGGACGCTGTACCAGTGATGCTGCAACAAGGTCACCGTAAGGCCCACTCCGTCCACCGGCTGGCTGTCCCGGTCGACCGTCAGAAGGTCGAACTGCTTCTGCTGGCCGACCTCGGCCAGGTAGCCCCGCGGCGCGAGCGCCGATGTAGAACTCGCCCTTGTGGACGATGGCGCCGGTGCGGTTGCTCACCTGCTGGCCGTTGATGTCGGTGACGCTGGCCTCGATGGTAAAGATCTGGCTCTGCCTCTTGTCGCTGATGTCGGCCGGGACCTTGAAGATTACCCGGCCCTGGGCGTCGGTCTCGGCGTCGCCTTCGGCCAGCAGGCCGCCATAGCCCATGTTCTCTTGGCCGGCATAGCTGGTCCAGTCATAGTCGGTCCAGTCGTACCAGGGGCACGGCTGGCCTGCCGGACACTGGTAGCTGAACGAGTAGTTGTCGGACAGCACGCTCCAGTGGACGGCGGCATTGGCCACCGGCCCGCCAAAGTAGTAGGTGGCCTCGGCGGTGACGGCGATTGTGTCGCCGGACATATAGGCGTCGCGGTCGGTCGTGACCGTTACCTGGTATTCGGGCACGCGGTATTCGGCCACCTGGAAGCTGGTGCCGGTGTTGATCTCCAGGGACTGGTTCTCGAACCAGACATAGTAGTAGCCCAGGGGCGCCTCGTCGTCCAGCGCCAGCTCGTCAAAGAAGGTCCCCATGTCGCTGAAGGAGACCTCTTTTTGAACAGCTCCTTGCCCTGCGGATCGTTGACCATCACCTTCACCGACTTGACCGTCGGTGGGCAGGCTGTAGTGGGCATCGTCGTCGGCCCGCAGGATCCCCTTGAAGTAGACGGTCTGGCCGGGGCGGTAGATCGGCCGGTCGGTGTAGAGATAACCCTGATAGCGCGAGTCCCAGCACTCCGACTCGACGCCAAAGTCCCAGGGGTTGATGCCCTCGTCCCAACTGTTGTAGGCGATGCCAAAGTCGTCGTCGCCCGGCTGGCCGGTCATGGCAAAGAACGGCTTCCACAGCTCCTTGATCGGCAGCTCCTTGGCCAGGAAGAGTGCCATCGGCGCCGGTGGTGCCGGTGGCGCCGGCCTTGGTCTGCCGGTTGTAGTAAAAGCTCACCGGTGCGCCGGCGACCGGCTGGCCGGTTGCCAGGTCGGTGGCCCACACCATGCGCCTCGCTGTCGGGTCTGCTTGAGGGTCAGGTTGATCCCCGACTTGACGAACATGTAGCGCGACGGCATGCCGTTGGGCATCTTTTGCACCTCAGGCGCGGTCAGTTGCAGGTAGTACAGCCCGGCAGGCAAGGGCTGGTCCTCGGCGTCGGTCAGCTCGAAGCGGAACAGCGCGCCCTGTGTTGCGCGGCGCCTTGACCGGCTGCGACCAGCTCCGTATCAGGTCGTCCTGGCTGGGTACATACCGGTCTATGCTCTGCTCGCCAAAACCGTTCAGCAACATGAACGTTTCGGGGCTCAGGCGGTACAGGCCCAGGTCCAGCCGCGACACGTTGCGATAGGTGGCATAGATCACCGTGTCGGTGTAGGTGGAGTAGGTGCCCAGTCGAGCCACTGGTGTTGAGCCCGGCGTAGGGGTCCAGGTCGCCGGTGGTGAAGCGGACGCTGAGCGACTTGCCCAGCTTGGCCCCATACTTGTCGGGTGTGTTGGCGTCCAGGACGACGCTGTAGGCCGTGGCCGGCTTGGGCTGGAACGAGATCTGGACCTTTGTGTCATACTCCTCCCAGTAGGTATAGACTGCGGTGGGCTTGGGCAGGATGGTCAGGTGATCGAGAAAGCCGTCGCGCTCCATCGGGCTGGCAAAGGTGATGTACAGGCTGCTGTAGGGTGAGACGCCCTTGCTCCCGTCCGGACGGCGCGGTGCGCACCACGCCCGGGTTCCTTGACAGTGGTAAAGTTCCACACATAGTCTTCGGTCGTGCCGGCGGCCCCTGCCTTGGCCTCGGCGCCGGCCGCCACCTGCGCCGTGAACTTGGCGTCGCGGGGCAGGGGCTGGTCCGGCGTAAAGATCATCGCCTCTGCGGCGGTGGGCGTTCTTGCCGCCCTGCCAGCGGAAGGTGCCGGGGATCGGCCTCGCCGCCGGTCTTGAGCGAGAAATGGGCCTGGACCGAGGCGTGGTCCATCGGCTGGTTAAAGGTGACGCTGATCGCGTCGGTCGGGCCCATGTACTTGAATGTGTCCTCCGGCCACGATCGCCAGGACGGCCGGGCGCAGCGTGCTAAAGGTCCAGACGTAATCCTCCTCCAGGGCGCTGCCGGTCGTGTCGGTCAGGCCGGCCGCGATGCGGGCCTGGTACTCGTGTCGCCGGCAGCAGCCCTTCGGCAGGCCGGAAGACATAGATCGAGGTGTTCAGCCACTCACCCTCGCCGCGCACCGGCGGCATGAAGGTCAGGGGAGTCGGCAGCGCGGCCTGCTGGCTGATCGACGCCAGCGACACTACCGGCCGGTTAAAGACGACCGTCACCAGCGTGTCGGGGTCGAGCTCGTCGGCGCCGGGAGTCGGCTGTACCTGGCTGACCTCCAACAAGCCGGTCGTGCTAAAGTCAAAAGCGATCGGCTCGTCCAGCGGCAGGCCCTCGGCGTTGCGCGCCGTGGCGGCGATCGTCACCTGGTAGCGGGTGCCCCGCTCCAGGCTCTTGGCCGGCGTGAAGGCCAGCGTCCGCTCGTCGGTCCAGTTGAATGTGCCCTGGACCGTCGGCGAGATGGCAAACGCCGCCTCGACGCTGGCCTGGTCCATCGGCTCGTCGAAGGTCACCTCGATCGGCGCGTCGACCGGCTGCTCCTCGCCGGGCGCCGGGCTGCGCAGCAGCAGGCGCGCCGGCGGCAGCGGCAGCGGCGTGGCCGTCGGCGGCGCCGGCGTGGCCGTCGGCGCCTTGGTCGGCTCGACCGTCGGCGCCTGCGGCTGGTCGGCTGCGGCGTGGCCTGCACGCAGGCGCTCAGCACCATGACCAGCAGGATCAGAATCGATAGCGCCTTGTTCACTTGTATCCCCTTCTTCATCGTCGTCTGCTCCTTCCTCAAAGCGGTCAGCTATCAGCGGTCGGCTATCAGCGGCCGTCAACTGTCACCGGGCGGTAATCCACAATCATTCTCTGACACTAACTCCCACTTCTTCACTCCGGATTCGGTTTCCCTGAGCATCTATCCCCTCAGCCCAGAAGCGGTGCTCGCCCGGCCTCCAACTGCCACATCACCTTGTAGGGCGGCGCGCCAAAGCGGGCCAGGGGACGGCCGTCCACATACAGAGTAACCTCGCCAAGCGTCACCCCGTCGCCGGCCAGGCCGACACCACGATCCGCTGCGACTCGCGCGGCAGCGCCGGATCCAACCGATAGACCGCTCCCGCATCCGGGCCAACCATCGCATCAATTCTGCGATTTTGCAGACGGCTGGTAGCTAATCGCTGACGGCTGATCGCTGACAGCCGCGCTCCTCCGCCGGCGGTTCCTGGCATCCCCTGCTCCCGCCCCCATTCCTGGGCTTCGGGCGGCAGGATGGTGTACACCCGCTCGACGATCTGGTCGGGCGGCGTGTCGGCGGTGGCGCGCAGGCCGGTGGCGCGATCGACGGCGATCCGCTGGTGCATGGTGCAGGTCTCGGTCGGCTCGGTGCCGGCCAGGAACAGCTCGGTGACCCGGTGCGGGCAGTCCGGCTCGGGCAGCAGGCCCGACAGGGCGCACACCTCGACCTCCACCAGCCCGTCCGGCCGCTCGAACTCGTGGACCGGCCGGCCCTTGAGCGCCGCCTCCATGAAATCGTGCCAGATCGGCGCTGCGCCGCTGATCCCCGAAATGTCGTGCATCGGCTCGTTGTCGGCGTTGCCGACCCACACCCCGACCACCAGGTCGGGCGTATAGCCCACCGTCCAGTTGTCGCGATAGTCGGTGGTCGTGCCGGTCTTGACCGCCGCCGGCCGGCTCAGCTCCAGGACGCTGCCGTCGCCAAAGCTGGGGATGCGGGCCAGGTCGTCGCTCAGGATGTCGGTGATCAGGTAGGCGACCCGCTCGTCGAGCACCCGCTCTGCTCCGCCTCTCGCCGACGAAGAGGAGGGCGACCTGTGACCACAGCACCTGCCCGTCGGCGTCCTCCACGCGCAGGATCGGCCTTGGGCTGGACCCGTAGCCGCCGTTGGCAAAAGCGCCATAGGCCGCCGTCAGCTCCAGCAGCCGCACCTCGCCGCCGCCGAGCGTCACCGCCAGGCCCAGCCGGTCGGGATCGTCGAAGGTGGTGATCCCCAGCCGGCGGGCCAGGCCGGTCATCGTGTCGATGCCGACTGCGTCCAGGACCTTGACGGCCAGCAGGTTGTAGGACGAGGCCAGCGCCTCGCGCAGGCGGACCGGGCCGCGAAACTGGAGGTCATAGTTCAGCGGCACGTACGAGGCGCCCTCGCGCGTCACGAACGAGGTGCGCACGTCGAGCATCATCGTCGCCGGGGTCAGCTTGCCGCTGGCAAAGGCGGCGGCGTAGGTGAGCGGCTTGATCGACGAGCCGGGCTGGCGCAGGGCGGTGGTGCCGTTGACCGCGCCGTCGATCCGGGCCGAGAAATAGTCGGGGCTGCCCAGCATGGCCAGGATCTCGCCGGTCTGCGGGTCGAGGGCGACCAGGGCGGCGTTGCGCACGTTGCGGCCGCCGGGCGGGCAGTCGTCGACCTGGCCGTCGCATTCGGCCAGCCGCGCCAGCCGGTAGCGGGCCACGTCGCGGGCCGTCTCGTTCAGGTCCAGGTCGAGCGTGGTATAGATCTCGAGCCCGCCCTGCTCCAGGCGGGCCAGGCCCAGCTCCTGCTCCAGCAGGCCGCGGACATACATGACAAAGTGGGGCGCCCGGATGTCGAAGGGCGCCGAGGCCAGGTACAGCTTTTCCTCTTTGGCCATGCGGGCCTGCTCGGCAGTGGCAAAGCCCTGCTTGACCATCAGGTCCAGCACGACGGCCTGGCGTGCCTTGGCCGCCTTGCAGGTTTTCGAGCGGGTTGTAGTAGGCCGGGGCCTGGGGCAGCCCGGCCAGCAGGGCGCACTCGGCCAGGTCCAGGTCGCGCACGTCCTTGTCGAAATAGGCCTGGGCTGCGGCCTGCACGCCGTAGGCCATGTTGCCATAGTAGATCTCGTTGAGGTACAGCGCCAGGATCTCGTCTTTGGAGTAGCGGCGCGTCAGCCGCCAGGCCAGTATGGCTTCGCGCAGCTTGCGCTTGAGCGTCTGCTCGTACCGCTCCTCAGGGCTCAACAGCAGGTTGCGGGCCAACTGCTGGGTGATGGTGCTGCCGCCCGACAGGATCTCGCCGCCGCGCAGGTTGATCCACAGCGCCCGGACGATGGCCACCGCATCCACGCCGGGGTTGGTGTAGAAGCTGGCATCCTCGGTGGCGATCGTCGCCTGGCGCAGCGCCTCGAGGCATCTCGGCCAGGGGGACGGGCGAGTGGCTGCCGGTATGGGGCGGCGGCATCTCGAACAGCAGCCGGCCGTACCGGTCGTAGACATAACTGCTGGGCATGGCCGTGTAGCGGCTGAGATCGTCCACCGCCGGCAGCCCGGACACCAGCCAGAGGTACAGCCCCAGGCCGGCTACGGCGATCGCGACCAAAGGATGCCCAGCGCCACTCCCTCGGTCGAGGCGGCGCCGGCGCACGCAGGCGAGCATCGACTTACTCCTGTCAGAAAGCTGACCTCATTATACCCCCTCCGGCTCGCTCGGTGGGTGATGCCCGATGCGCTGCCCGGCCCACGCCCAGCCAACGCTTTCCCTACGCCGGGGGCCATGGTCCCAGTATAACACACTTTCCGCCGGGTGTCTACACGGATTGCCGGAACCACTGAAGCGCTGACGGCCGAGCCCGATGAAGACACTGAATGCTCCCAGGCAACGTGTCAATCAGCGTAAATCTGCGTTAATCTGCGTCCCATCAGCTTTTTCATAGCCCTTGACAATCGGCCCCATTTATGATATCCTACACCCCAGCCAAGAGCCCGGGAGGCATCATGCAGAGGGAACGAGTCACCGACGACGTCTATGTGTTCATCAGCGACCTATACGTCGAGGTGTCCGCAACAATCGTCATTACGCCGGAAGGCTGTGTCCTGATCGACACCCTGCCTTTTCCGCAAGAGACCAAGCAGATCCGCGAGTTTGCCGCGCGTCGCTGCCCGCGCGGGATAAAATACGTGGTCAACAGCCATCACCACGCCGATCACATCTATGGCAGCTACCTCTTCCCCGAGGCAGAGCTCATCGCCCACCGGCATGTGCCGCGACATCCTGCTCAAGGTCGGCCAGGAAAGCCTGGCCAAGGCCAAGGCGCAGACGCCCGACCTGGCCCCGGTGCAACTGCGCATTCCCCAGCTCGTCTTCGAGACCGAGATGCTGCTGCGCCTGGGGGAAAAGACGATCCACCTGATCCACGCCCCGGGCCATTCGCCCGACGGTGTGATCGTCCACGTTCGTGAGGACAAGGTACTGGCGGCCAGCGACGCAGTGACGCCGGTGCCGCTCGTCGTCAGGGGTGACACTGCCGAGCTGGTCGAATCGCTCAGGCTGATCAAGAGCCTGAGCCTCGAGAACATCATCCAGGGCCATGGCGGTGTGCTGCTGCGGGGAGAAGTGGACGAGACGATCGACAGCAGCGTGGACTATTTGCAGGCCATCGAGAAGCAGTGTGCGGGCCATCGTCGACAAGGGTCGCGGCCGATCCGCTTTGAAGGGCATCGACATAGAATCGTGCGGCAAGTCACGCATTCCGCTGGGTGGCCTTGTGCAGCGGCTCCACCTGGCCAACCTGGACTATCTGTACAATGTCATGACCGGCCAGCCTGACGCCCAGGCGGCGAACTAGGGCCTGCACCCCGCATGGACACGGTCCGGCAGATTGCCGAGGCGATAGCGGCGCTGCGGCCGGCAGACAAGCAGCGCCTGCTCCGGCTCCTGGCCGAGCAGGGCGACCTGCCGGGTCAGGCCATCTCCCCCAGCCCGCGCAGTTGTCCCTTGTTCCCCCGGGCCCGCGGCCGCCCGACTACCTGCTCGTTTTCGACGGCGGCAGCAAGGGCAACCCTGGCCTGGGCTATGGCAGCTATGCCATCACCCGCACCAAGGACGGCGCCCAGCGCCTGGAGCGGCTCGAGTTGGGCGACGACTATACCAACAACGAGGCCGAATACGACACCTTGATCGCCGCTCTGCGCCGACCTGATCGGCTGCATCGAGGAGGCGGGCCGTCAGCCCCAGGAATTTGCCATCGAGGTACGGGGCGACAGCGCGCTGGTCATCCACCAATTACAGGGCAAGTGGAAGGTGAGGGAACCGCGCATGCAGGACAGACGTGACAAGTGCTTCCGCTTGCTGCGGCGCTTCGGTGCGGTTGAGCTGAGAACCCAGCCGCGCGAGGAGTCGGTCCGCATCCTGGGGCACTGACGGCGTCACTCTAGGTAGAATACAGGGGCAGCAGGTAGCCCACTATACACCACCCGTCGAACAGGGCAAGGAACAACACCACCGACCCGATCACTAGCTTGAGCTGTTGCGAGGGGACGATCCGCGACCAACCCCCGACCAGCAAGAACGCAAAGGGGATAATGGCTGGAAAGAGATAGCGGCCCTGATACTGGTAATATCCGGAAGACTGGGTTAGAAGCTGTTCCCAAACGTAGGCGGCGAGCGCGGCGAGCAGAGAACCCCACATCATCTTCGCAGCCCATGGTGGGTGAGCATCCCGCTCCTTCGCTCCCAGCAGCCAGCCGAGGACTGCCGCTCCGATCAGCAACAGAAGTGCGCCGTACCATCTTGTGCTGACAGGCACGTTCATCCAGCCAAAGTTGGCCCAGAAACTGTCGTGGGTGTAAAGCAGCGCATTGCCGAAGGTAATCCCCCGCACATCCACCCAGAGTAACCGATCGGGAGAGAGCGAGTTCCAGGCAGCGATCAGCCTGCTGGGAGTCAGAGGCGAAGGGAGGCGAGTCAAGGCCCATGTGGCCAGAGCCAGGACGACAAGACCTGCACCCAGGCAGGCCGCCTGTCGCCGGCTCCAGGCGCCTCGAAGCTGGCGAGCCAGCCACCAAAGTGCCAGGGCCAAGTCCACCGGCAGCAGAAAAGCGGCTGTGAACTTGGCCCAGATGCCGGCCACTGTTCCCAGCACGATGCCGGCAACCGTCCAGACCGTGATGCCTCGGCGGAACAGACGAGCCCAACAATACAGAACCAGGCAGGCCATCAGCTCGGCCAGCGGCCCATCCCCAACCATACTGTTGATGAAGGTGTGTTGTGGCAGCAAGACGACCACTGCGGCCATTGCCCACGCAAGATAGCGACGGGAAGGCGGGAGAAGCTCGAGAAACGTCTTGAGAGCCAGCCAGATGATGCCTACGTTGAGCAGTACAGAGGAGAAGCGGCAGATCCGGAGCTGAAGGGTCAGATCCTGAGAACGGACGGGGAAGAGCCAGATCGCTTGCCACGCGTATGACAGCGAAAAGCGGTCGCCCTTGATCGGGCGTGAGCGCTGGACGTGGATCCTTGATGACAGGTCGTCCAGCCGCGCAGGCATCTCCTCTGGCAAAGGCCGGCCGATGTACTCCCCATACCTCCACTCGTACAAGGACCACAACAGCTCCTGTTCAAATGCGGGCGAGAGGTCCTGCTGAGTGGGCAGTCGACCCAGGTGTGCAATCAACCATGCATACTCGAAATGGCCTGGCTCGTCGGGTGCCTGCCAGGGAGGAATTACCAGACTGTAAATCAGCCCATGGACGAGGGTCAGGATCAGGAGCAGCGCCAACCAGATGTGCATAGCTGTGGCGGCAGGGTCCTCAGCGCGATCTCCGTCCAGACGTTGTTCTCCGGCATTGTATCTGCACATGCCGATTATCCTCTCAGGGCAGGCGTTTGAGCAGCCAGGCCTCCCCCTGCGCCAAATGCAGCTCGACCTCGCGGCGATAGTGGTCTTCCAGGTAGCTCATAACCTCAGGGGCGTACTTTTCGATCTCCCACCGGCCGGGGAAGGTGACGAGCCACTGCGGGGGATCCTCCTCGAGCGCTGCCAGGATCCGCTGCTTGACTGTGTCCACCATGTACCACGGATAGGAAAAGACCCAGAATCTGGGCACGCAGCCCGTCAGGTAGTACAGGTTGGCCGTCGCCTCGTCGTCGGGAAAGATGTAGATGCAGTCGTGCGGCCCAATCTGCTGCCGGATCTCGGCCGCCAGGGGCACCAGATCCGAATACTCCCATATCTTCTGCGCCTGGTCGGCCCTGACAACCGGCCGGTAGGCAGGGGCGGCGATGATCAGCCAAACGGCCAACAGGGCCACGGTAATGCCGGCGGCGAAGGAACGGCCATGCCTTCTGGACTGCAGGGCGACGGCCAGGGGCACAGCCGACAACCAGGCCAGCACCGGCAGAGCTGCCTGAAAGTGAAAGAGCTCAAAGCGCGGATAGGCGGTCAGGCTGCTTGTTACCAACAGCACCAGTCCCCAGCCCAGGCTCAGCCATATCCTGTTGCCCTGGCGTTTCTGGTCAAGTAGCGTAGACAACGGCGGCGGGAAGCAGCAAAAGGCTGGCGAGGACGATCCTGAGCTCGAGTGGCGGTGGGGCTGCGGGCGGCCAGCGTGTCGGTAGTCACTGGTCAGATTGTAGATTACTGCCCAGTACCAGAAGCTCTGCAGGGTGCCTGCCCGCGCGTACTGGTAGGTCAAGAACGCCAGGAAGGGCAAGGCTGCCCCCAAGATCATCAGCCCCATCTCCCGCAGGATCTCCTGCCTCGAGCGGTGGGCTTGCCAGCCGGTGAAGGCGTTCCACAACAGAAATGCGGCGAAAACAACGGCGGCATGCTGCTTGACAACAAGGGCGCTGCCGCCAACGATGCCCAGGCCGACCAACCTTTTGACCGAGCGCCTGGGCGCCGAAGGGTCGTAGAGCAAGTCAGCAACAGCAAGTACAGTGGCGCGAGGAACGTCTCGTGCCACAGCTTGCCAAAGGTGAATGCGGGCGACCAGGCGACGAAAACTACGGCGGCCAGCAGTCCGCCGAGCCAGCCGGCGGTCCGCTTGCCGGCCAGAAAGGTGAGCAGCGTCGACAGGGAGATGAGCGCCACGAGCACCAACTTGGCCAGCTGCAGTCCATCGGGGACAAGGAGCCGCAGCGGCGCCAGCAGCAGCGGCAGCAGCGCCATGTGCTGATCGCCGATGTTCTCGTACAGGACCTGGCCGTTCTGCACGAGCCATGGCTGCGAGGATCATGCGCGGGCCCAGCGACAGGGGCAATCGGCAGTAGTAGGCCCAAGCCTGAAACAGGATCAAGGCGACCAGTCCCGACCAGGCCAGCAGGGGCAGCCGACTCTGCCTTGTCTCTATCAAAGGGCAATCCCGTGCGCTTGGCACCACGCCAGCGACCGCCGCATGCCCTCCTCGAGCTCGACGGTGGGCGCATAGCCCAGCTCCCGCTGCGCCTTTTCGACCGAACAGGCGATATTCTTGTTCATCTCGGACAGCACGTGGATCTTTTGCTGGTAGAGGCCCAGCCTCTGGATCAAGCCCGTCCGCCACACCCGGCGATCTCACCGGCCACCGACTGGCAACCTCAAACGCTTGTGGGCCACCTTCAGCCCAAACTCCTTCTCCATCAGCCGTTCCACGGTGTCTACGATCTCGTTCATCGAATAGGGCCGGCGATCGGATACCCAATAGGTTTGGCCATTCGCACCCGGGTTGCGCTCGCACAGCAGCAGCGCCTGGCACAGGTTGTCGATGTAGGTCATCGACCGCAGGTTTCCCCCATCCCCGAGATGGGGGCCGCGCCGTTCTTGATCATCCGCAAGAAGGACGTCTGGCGCTGGGGCTGGCCCGGGCCGTAGAACCAGGTCGGGCGAACGATAACCGTCTCCAGCCTGCCCCTGGACTGAAATTCGTGGACGACCCGCTCCATCAAGCATCTTGGAGCGCCCGTAGGCCATGTAGGGGTGGTAGGGTGATTGCTCGTCGAACCGGTGTTCCCGGCTGGGGTTGTTGCCGGCCGGCGAGTTGGAGGACAGCACCACGGCGCGGCGAACACCTGCCTCCTCGGCGGCCTGTAACAGCCGGCGAGTGCCGTCTACGTTGACCTCGAACAGCTCGCGGACGAATCGGGCGGGGTGAACCACGCCGGCGCAGTGGAAAAGGGTGGCCCCTGCCGCGTCCCGGCACAGAGTCTGGACCGCCTCCCCATCGCGCAGATCGCCGCGCACCACCTGCACCCGTTCTGCCGGGCCGAGCGTCGAGCCATCCAGACCGGGCATCACCAGGCAGCGGATCTGGCGAGTGCCGTCCGGAGCAGGCAGAGATGATATCCCGTCCAGACCCTCCAGCAGTACCTGAACCAGCCGGGTCCCCAGCCAGCCTGGTGCACCGGTGAGCAGTGTCAGCGCCATCACATAAGCCCCCGGTAATATCCCCCGTCCACCTGGATCGTCGCGCCGGTGATATAGCTCGCTCGTTCTGAGGCCAGGAAAGCCACCAGTGCGGCCAGCTCCTCCGGCTCGCCCATGCGCTGCATGGGATAGCTTGCCGTTGTCTCGGCCAGAGCCTGGTCCACCGTCTTGCCCTCGCGGGCGGCGCGGGCCTCGGTAAGCTGTACCACGCGCGCGGTGCGGGTGTAGCCGGGCGCCACATTGTTGACCGTGATGCCGTCGGCGGCCACCTGGGCCGACAAGGTCTTGGCCAGGCCAACGACGCCGGGCCGATAGACGTTCGACAGGAGCAGATTGTCGAGAGGCTGCTTGACCGACACCGAGGTGATGTTGACGATCCGCCCCCACTGCTGGGCGCGCATGGCCGGCAGTGCCGCGCGGATCAGCCGCACGGCGCTCATCAGCGTCAGCTGGTGGGCAGCGAACCAGGCCTCGTCGTCGAAATCGTCGAAATAGCCGGACGGTGGGCCACCGGCGTTGGTCACCAGGATGTCGATGCGGCTGTAACGGCGCACTACTTCATCGGCCAGATGCCGGATCTGGATTGCATCGGTCAGGTCAATGGCGATCCAGGTGACCTCGCCACCGGTCGCGGCGCTGATCTCGGCAGCGGTCGTCGCCAAGGACTCGGCGTCCCTGGCGCAGATGATTACCTTGGCCCCTTCGCGGGCCAATTCCAGGGCGCAGGCCTTGCCCAGGCCCTGGCTGGAGGCGGCGACGATCGCCACCCGGTCCTTCAACCCCAGGTCCATCTCATTCTCCCTCTGTCAGAGTCTCCTCAAAGGTGATCTCGCCGCGCAGCACCTTGTGCACCTCGCACAGGCGGGCCGAATTGAACAGGATGCGCCGCTCGCGGGCGGTGAGCCCGTTGTCCAGCTCCACCCGGCTGGTAAAGTGGGTAACGGCGCTGCGGTCGGCAAGCTCGGCGCGGCTTTCCACCGAGACAGCCAGCCTGCCGATCGTCTATCCCCTTGTTGGCGGCGACCGCCGCCATGGTCAGCGCCATTCAGGCGCCCAGCGCGGCTGCAACCAGCTCCAGGGGGCAGAAGCCGGCGTCCGGCCGGTCCAGGCAGGTGCGCTGGTCGGCTACAAAGTGGCGGTTGCCGGCGGCGATCGATACCCGGTTGTCGCCCAGGTAGGTCGTCGTCACGCGGCTGATCAGCGTTGAATCGTCCACATCGCCATTATATGGTTTCGGAGCGGGGGTGTCAAGTCCCAGGCAGCGACCTGTGGCGCAGATCTATCGCCTGGGGAATAGTGCGGGACGACAACCGGTGCTCCCAACAATCCTGCGCCGGTGTGTCTCCCACAGTCCTAACATCGGGCGCGGCCGTCTTGGGCATGAATGAGAATCTGTGGTATAATGGCATACATGAAAAGAAACGCCAAACCCCGGGCGGACCGCCGTCCGCACTTGGACATCCCGGCCACGACCAGGTGGATCGTTCCCCTCGCCCTTGCTGCCTTGAGCATCTGGCTTGGCGGTAAGCGCTTGCAGCCGTGAAAGACCTACCCCGTCCGCAGCGACCCCCGCTGCCGGTCCGGCACAACCGGGGGCCGAGCCGGCACAGCCGGGCGCCGAGCCTGCTACTCCTACCTCCTCCGGCGAGCTGCCCAGCGTCGGCATGGCCACGGTCGAGCCCACTCCTCCGCCCCAGGTGTACATCGTCCAATCGGGCGATACCCTGGGCGGGATTGCGGCCCGTTTCGGCTGCCAGGTGGACGCCATCATGCGGGCCAACAACATCACCGACGCCAATGCCCTTCAGGTGGGACAGCAGCTGGACATCCCCTCTCCCCAGATTGAGAGCGGACCTTCTGCCCGGCTGTTGCCCGACAGCGAGTTCGTCTACGGCCCGGCCTATGTCGATTTCGACGTCGCCGCTTTTGTGGCCGGTCAAGGCGGCTACCTGGCCAACTACTCCGAGACTGTCAACGGCAAGGTGCTGAGCGGGGCAGAGATCGTGAGCCTGGTGGCCCATCACTACAGCGTCGGCCCCCGCCTGCTGCTGGCGATGATAGAGCTAAAGGGTGGCTGGGTGACCAACCCGAGCCCGATGGTAGCGGCGCTTGGGCCGCCAACGGAGCCGAGTCAGACCTGTTCAGCCGGCAGTTGGCCTGGGCGGCCGACCGGCTCAATCAGGGCTACTACGACTGGCGGGGACGGGGCATGGAACTGCTCACCTGGGACGACGGCACCTCCACCCGCTACGCTTCCAACCTGAACGCCGGGACGGCCGGGCTGCAATATCTTTCTGTCTCTGTATGCAACCAAGAGCCAGTGGGCGACCTGGGTGGGCGACGGCTCGGACAGCTTTATCGCCACCTACCGGCAGCCTGTTCGGCGACCCGGCCAAGTACGCTGTGGAGCCGCTCGTTCCGGCCGGCCTCGCCAATCCATCCCTGTCGCTGCCCTGGGCCAAGGGGGAGACCTGGCACTTTACCGGTGGCCCGCATGGCGCCTGGGAGGACGGCTGCGCCTGGGCTGCCCTCGATTTTGTTCCGATCGGCGGGCCGTTCGGCTGTGCCCTGCCCCCATCCCCGGCCAGGGCCGCCGCGCCTGGCCTGGTCATCTACAGCCAGGATGGGGAAGTGATGATCGACCTCGACGAGGACGGCCACGAGCAAACCGGATGGGTCCTGTTCTACCTCCACATGGCCTCCGACGGGAGGGTGCCGCTCGACACCCACGTCAAGCCGGGCGATCCGATCGGCCATCCTTCGTGCGAGGGTGGTTTTTCCGAATCCTCCCACCTGCACTTTGCCCGCAAGTACAACGGCGAATGGATCGCTGCCGACGGCCCGCTGCCGTTCATCCTGTCGGGCTGGCAGGCCCACTCGAGCGGGACCGATTACGACGGCACCCTGACGCGGGATGGGCAGACCTGCACTGCCGCCGAGGTCGTGGGATCCTCAGGTCAACGGCCTGACCGCGGACAGGTGATTGCCGGTTGGCGGCATTGATTACCAGCTTGCACAACCCCAGAGTCAAGCTCCTGCGCTCCCTCCGCTTGCGCAAATACCGCGAGCAGGAGGGCTGCTTCCTGATCGAGGGCATCCGCATCGTTGAAGAGGCCTTGGCCTGCGCCGCGCCCGTGGAGACGGTGATCTATGCGCCCGACCTGCTGGTGAGTGACCGGGCGCAGGCGCTCATCGAGCAGGTCGATCCAGGGCCGCCGCCTGGCCCTGTCGGCCGAGGCGTTTCGCAGCCTCTCGGACCGAGATGACCCGCAGGGCATCGCCGCCCTGGTGCGCATCGAGGACCGTTCCCTGTCGGCGCTGCCCCTCTCGACCGAGATGCTGGTGGTCGTCGCCTACCAGTTGAGCGATCCGGGCAACCTGGGGTCGATCATCCGCACCGCCGACGCAGCCGGCGCGACCGGGGTGGTAGCCGTGACGCCGTCGGTTGACCTGTACGATCCCCAGACGGTGCGGGCGACGATGGGCTCGCTCTTTGCCCTGCCGGTGATCTACCCCGTCGACGCGGCTGGGCCTGGATCGGTGGGTCGGCGAGGTCCGGGCTGCGGGGGTGCCGCTGTGCGTCGTCGCCTCGTCGGCCCACGGCCGGCAGGACTACTATGAGGCAGATTATCGCCGTCCCCTCGCCCTCCTGGTCGGCAACGAGCGCTACGGTCTGCCGCCTGACCTTCGCGACAGGGCCGATCTCCTCGTCCGCCTGCCGATGCTCGGCCGGGCCACGTCGCTCAACGTCTCGGCTGCGGCGGCGGCGATGGTCTACGAAGTAATCCGCCAGCGCCGCCGATCATAACCTCTGCCGCCAGCGCCCGGCCGATCGCCTCTGCCGTCCAGGGCAGGACATGGGCGCAGGCCCGCACCAGCCCCCAGCAGCCGGCCATCATCATGTCGCCGTAGGGCACTGCCAGGTAGGGTCTCAGCCTCGAACCGGCCAGCAGCCCTCGGCGCGGGCCGGTGACGGCCACCCACAGCGCGTCGGGATCAACCGGCGACGGATCGACGATCAGCGCGCCGTGGCCGTGATCGGCAAACACCTCGTCGTTGGACAGAGTGCCGGCGGCAAGCCGGGTCAACAGATCCTCCATCTGCGCCTGGCCAAGCTTGCCGGTGTGGTGCTCAAACAGGCCGGCGATGGCCCCCCGGCGCAGGTGAAAAGCCAGAGTGTGAAAGTTGCCCACGTTGGCGACGATTGCCTCCTCGCGGCTGCCGACCTGCGGGTCCTCCAGCGCGCCGAGGACGGCTGCCGGGGCCGTGTCCATCACCACCACCGGCCGGCCGGCCGGGGCGGTGGAAGCCACGGCCTGCAGGCGGGTCATGCTGGCCGGGATCCCATCCCTGGGGAAGGCAAATGCGGCCAGCCCTGCCTTCGCCGCGGATCCGCTCGGCCAGGTACTCGAAACGGAAGAGGCGGTCGCTGACGCCGGGCGGCGCGGCGCCGTGGTCAAAAACGGCCACGGCCAGCAGGTCGACCCGGTCGAGATCGACGCCAAAGGCGCCAAAGGCGCGGGCCAGGGCGTCATAGTCCAGATCCCTCATCACCAGGTGGCGGACGCCCGACAGCCCGGCTGCCTCGTCCTCGTCGACGATCTGCACCCCGCTGGCCGCCACCTCCTCCAGGTCGTCGTTGAAGGTGCGGGCGGCGTCGGGCGTGGCAAACACCCGCCTGCCTGCCTTCAGATGATCCTCGGCGGCCCAGGCGCACGGCCCGCCGCCCATCGTCACGCCGGTCAGCAGCAGGTCCTGGCCGGCCTGCGTGGCGGCGCGGATGGCCTGGGCCAGCAGCACGGTCGGCGAGGGCATGACCAGCTTCAGAGCGTTCTCCGGCTCCCTGTCGGTGTCGAATAGCAGCACGTCCTGCGTGCCGGTGCCAATGTCAACGGCCAGGATCTGCATCGGTTCCTCTCCTGTCATATAGTTTGTCGGGCCCCATTGGGCGAGCCGTATTATAGCACAGGGGGTAGGTAAGATCCGCAAATCGATCAAGGCCGGGAATCCACGTCCCCAACTCTCATTCGACTACTATCACTGTCCGTACTTCGGAGCTATAATGTTCCAGGCCGTCCAGCACGCCGTTGATCGCCTCGGCGTCCAGAGGAACGGTGGCGCTGACAACCCGCGACAGGTCGAGAATACCCCGTCGGGCATATTCGACCAGCAGGGGCAGCTCGGCCAACAGGTGATCGTCGGCGCCCAGGACCGCGGCCTCTTTGCCTAACAGCTCGCCATAGGAATAGATCTCGAACGGTTGGCGAGTGATGCCGGCTATTACAGCCCGGCCCAGCACGGCCAGCGACTGTACGGCCTGTCGCATGGTCAGCGGCAGGCCGATCAGCTCCACCGCTACGTCCACGCCGCGCCCACCCGTCAGGCGCCGGATCTCGGCGACGGGGTCGCCGGCCCGTGCGTCCACCGGAACGGCACCGTATTCCTGCGCCAGGGCAAGCTTGTTCGGGCTGAGGTCCACGGCATACACCTCAAAGGCGCCAAAGGCGCGGGCAAGCTGCACTGCCGACATCCCCAACCCTCCCAGCCCAAAGATGGCGACCGTCTCACCCGGCCGCAGGCGTGATATGTTCAGTGCATGAAACGACGTGGCTGACGAGCACATGAGAATTGCGCCCTGCTCAAAGGGTATGGCATCAGGCAGGAGCACGGCATTGCGGGCTGGCACTGCGATATACTCGGCATAGCCACCGTCGCGATGCTTGCCAATCATAGAGCCATCAGGGCAGAATTGCTCGTGGCCAGCGGCGCAATAGCGGCAGGCGCCGCAGGTGACCAGGTAATGAAGGGCAACTCGGTCGCCGGGTTTCAGGGCGGTGACCTCCTGGCCGGCTTGCTCGACGACGCCGGCTACCTCGTGGCCTGGCGTCACCGGCAGCGTCCGAACGGGCGACGTCCCTGCCCGATAATGCGCGTCTGAATGGCAGATGCCGGCAGCCCGCACCCGGACCAGAATGTCCTTGTCGCCGATGGGCGGGACCGGTATCTCTTGTGTCTCCAAGGGTTGGCCGATGCGGACCAGGCGAACTGCTTTCATGTCACTCCTCCCTATTGAGCCGACGACGATGCGCTGATCTTCTGTCAGCAGAGGATTATAGCCGAGGTATTGGCAAGCGTCAACCCATGGGATGGCCTCATCGGCAATCTCCAGAACCTCAGGCCTTCTCGAGATGGCTCGGCAGCCAAGAAAAGGGATCGCCCGTATCAGTAGCTAGTTCTACTAGCTCTGCATGGTGATGACTACCTTTCCCCGGGCGTGTCCTTTTTCATAGTACCGGAAAGCTTCAAGGACCTCGCTTAGCGGGTAGCGCCTGTCCATAACGGGTCTCACCTTGCCGGCCTCAATAAGCTCTTTTATAAAGAGCAGATCTTTTTGGTTCGTTTTGCCGGATATGATGTGGATTTCTTTACCATCTTGCTTGAAATTCCGTGGTCCGACGACCGCCTCCTGGTACAATCGCACCGGAGAACCGCTTGCGGTGCTGACATAAATCCCTCCGGGGCTCAAGGCGCGCTTGATGGCAAAAACTGAGCGGGTTTTCCTGACGGCAAGAATCAGGTCATAAAGCTGCCCGCTTTTGGTGAAATCCTCCTTTGTATAATCGATGACATGGTCGGCGCCAAGCGAGCGTACCATCTCCAGATTCCGCGTGCTGCATACGCCGGTCACTTCCGCCCCGTAGTACTTGGCAATCTGCACTGCAAAAGTACCGATGCCACCGGAGGCGCTATAGATCAGAACCTTCTGCCCCGGCAAGATCCGTCCTGTGTCGCGCAGACCGTGGAGGGCGACCATTGCCGCTTCGGGCACTGCCGCTGCTTCCTCGAACGATAGGTTGGCCGGTTTCGGTGCCAATGCACTTTCCGGAGCGCATACATACTCGGCATAAGCGCCCTTACCACACCCGAACAAGTCACCATAAACCTCATCACCCGGCTTGAACTGCGTTACATTCCTGCCAACCGCCTCAACTCGCCCTGCCATGTCGTTTCCGGGTATCTCATCATTTAGGCTGAAGGCCCGCCCAAGCACCAGGCGGACGAGGAACAGCTTACGGCTCACCAGAAGCAGGTTATTGTAGGTAACAGATGCTGCATAAACGTGCACCAGGGCTTCGTCGTCCTTGGGAACGGGTTTTTCAACCTCCTCAAGTGCAGGAACAACCCTCGGTCGCCCGTTTTTTCTACATACAAGTGCTTTCACAGGCAATCCTCCTCATCTCAGAAGTGCCAATTCAGGATCCGCGCTACTTGTTTATACGGATTTGCACTTGACAAGTTGCTGTAAGTCTCTACCTGCTCTATTTGCCCTGCCTCCCCAGCCGTGCTATACTCTTCAAGCGGAGGGCAGGACGTCGCAGAGCCATCGGCTCTGTCACCGAGAACTCGAGGGACACGAGCGGCCTATGAACCAAATCACCCTGATCGCAACCCAATCATTTGGACTCGAGGCGGTTGTCAAGCGCGAGCTGCACGCCCTGGGCTTCGAAACGACCCACGTCGCCGACGGCAAAGTCGAATTCGAAGCGACGCCCGGCGATATCCCTAGGGCGAACCTGTGGCTGCGCAGCGCCGACCGTGTCCTGCTCAAGATGGGCGAATTCCCGGCGCTGACCTTTGACGAGCTGTTCGAGCAGACCAAAGCCCTGCCGTGGGAGGCGTGGATCACAGAGGACGGCAAGTTCACCGTCACCGGGAAGGCGGTGAGATCGACCCTGGGCAGCGTCAGAGCCTGCCAGGCGATTGTCAAAAAGCCGTCGTCGAGCGGCTCAAAGAGCAGTACCACCGGACCTGGTTCGCCGAGACCGGCCCGAGTTCACCATCCAGGTATCGATGCTCAAAGACGTGGCGCTGCTGACCATCGACACGTCCGGGTCAGGGCTGAACAAGCGAGGTTACCGGCAGCAAATCGGTCGAGGCGGCGCTCAGGGAGACCATGGCGGCAGCCCTCGTTCTTCTCAGCGTCTGGAACAAGGACCGGCTGTTGATCGATCCCATGTGCGGCTCGGGCACGATCTTGATCGAGGCGGCCCTGATCGCCCGCAACATCGCGCCCGGGCTCAGGAGGAAATTCGCCTCCGAGCTGTGGCCGGCCATCGCTCCGGAGGCGTGGCCGCAGGCCCGGCTCGCTGCGCGCCAGGCGATCGACAAGGAAGGCAGCCTTCAGATACTCGGCTACGACCTCGACGAGGCGGCTATCGACGCCAGTAAGGTCAATGCCCGGCGCGCCGGCGTCGGCGATGACATTGTCTTTGAACAAAAGGATGTCAAGGATCTCTGGATCGACAAACAGTATGGCATCGTCATCTCCAATCCACCCTATGGCATCAAGATGGGCGAGTTCCAGGCCCTGAACCAGATCTACGTTTCGCTGAACAAGACCTTCAAGAAGAAAAAAGGGTGGTCGGTCTATATCTTGACCGCCGATGAGAAGTTCCTGGACTATTTCAAGCGAGCGCGGCCCGACAGGGTGAGAAAGCTGCACAACGGCCCAATCGAGGTATACTACTATCAGTACTTGGGTGAGCGGCCGCCCCGCCCTGGTGGATAGCCCTCTCCTCCCGGCTACATAGCAGGATCGAATGAGACTTGTCCCTTCTACACGAGCGTGATATCGTATGATCTGCTCTACGCCCGGACGCAGGCTGACCAGACCGAAAGCCAGACCTTGCTGGCTGAGCTTCAGCAGGCCCACCACGAGCTGCAGGAACACGCAGCCCAGGCAGAAGAGCTGCCCGCAGCGCGTGAGCGCAACCGCCTGGCGCGTGACCTGCACGATTCGGTCAGCCAGATCATCTTTGGCATCACCCTCACCAGCCAGTCGGCCCGCCTGCTCCTGGAGCGCGAGCCGGCCCGCGTCCCCGAGCTGCTCGACCGCCTGGAGGAGATGACCGGCAGCGCCCTCGGCCGGTTGCGCTCGCTGGTCGCCCAGTTGCGTCCATCCCAGACTCCATAATGCCGCTCTTGTCGTACAGCCCGAGAAGGATCGCCTCCGCCCCCAACGGGAGAGACGAGTCCACCTCCTTGCCTGCAAGTCCCATCCGGCGCCCGATGCGCGCTGGGAGGATCCCGAGCGTGCGGGCAGAGTCCAGACACCACCGTCTGCCCAGGTCAAAGCGCAGCTATCCGCTGCCTGGGCGAATTGCCTCTCTGCCTACCCCTGCCCCTGATTTTGCACACTGCCGTGCTTGTGGTATAATCCCCCGCTGCCAATCAGTAGGAAGGACGACGTATCATGAGCATCGATCTATTGAGGTCAGTAGAAGAACAGCAGTTGAAGTCGACAGTACCCGAGCTCCGGCCGGGCGACGATGTCCAGGTCCATTTCCGCATCGTCGAGGGCGGCAAGGAGCGCATCCAGCTGGTCCGTGGCACCGTCATGCGCATCAGGCGGGGGTCGGTCAACGCCAGCTTTACCGTGCGCCGCATCGCCTCGCACGGCGTGGGTGTCGAGCGAACCTTTCCCACCCATTCGCCGCGCATCGAAAAGGTCGAAGTGCTGCGCCATGCCCATGTCCGCCGCGCCAGGCTCTATTTCCTGCGTGGGCGGCAGGGCAAGTCGGTCCGCCTGAAAGAAAAGCGTCTCACTCAGAAATAGAGTGCATCTTTTCGCCACCGTGACGAGGGGCGTGCGTGGTTTGACCATCGCACGGCCCTTGTTACATTTGTAGGGCTTTTCATGACTCAGGCTCACTTCCTGCCAAGCCTTGATTACGAGATGCCCCGTTGGGCGGCCGGCTATCGGCGCGTGGCCGGCCTGGATGAGGCGGGCCGGGGCGCCTGGGCCGGCCCGGTGGTGGCCGCTGCCGTTGTGCTGCCGCCCGGTGATCAGTCGCTGCTCGAGCGTCTGCGTGGCGTGCGCGATTCCAAACAGGTGGCGCCAAGACAGCGCGAGACACTGTTCGAGGTCATCCGGGAATACGCCGTTGCCGTCGGGGTCGGCGTCGTGCCGCCCGACGAAATCGACCGGCTGGGCATCGTGCCTGCCACCCGCCGGGCAATGGTCCAGGCCTTGGAGGCGATCTCGCCGCCGGCCGACTATCTGCTGATCGATCACCTGCCTCTCGTCGAAGTAGCGCTGCCCCAATACAGCTTGCCCAAGGGCGATGCCTTGGTGTTGTCGATCGCCGCGGCGTCGATCGTCGCCAAGGTGAGCCGCGACCGGATGATGGTCGAGCTGGACGAGCGTCTGCCCGGATACGGCTTTGGCCGGCACAAAGGCTACGGCACGGCGCAGCACCAGGCTGCCCTGGCAGTGCTGGGACCGAGCCCGGCGCACCGGCTGTCGTTTGCGCCGCTGCAGCGGCTGGAAGAGGAGAAGCTTCTTGGGCAAGCCTCTAGAGGTAGGATTTGAGCTCGCCTCTGCGCCTGATGTCGACGGTTGCGCAGTGAAAGCCCCCGCCGATCGTGGAAAAGTTCCAGAAGTTGCAGGGTATTGGCTTGAACCCCCAATCCTTGAACGCCTGGATCAGCCTATCCTCGCCCTTGGAGACGATCACCCGCTCTTCATCCAGCATCAGCACGTTCATGCAGATCCAGCGGCTGGCGTTGTACATGGGGTGACTGGACGGCATCATCGGCTCGGGGCACACCAGGATATCCCACCCGGCCTGGGTGAATATCTGTGGCACACGCCGGACACGCTCTGGGTTGATCAGCAGCTTGCCGGGCGCTATCGGGTAAAAGGTCGCGTCGATGTGCATTGGGTGCGTGTCGTACACCTCTACCTCGTGCACCCGATACCCGTCGCCCAGGTGGCGCTGCAGCCACTCGATGCCGAATCGATTGCAGCAACTGCTCTTCGCCGCAAAGATGTCTCGACCGCACCTGATCACATCGGCCGCGTCGAACAGGGGCTCGAACTCGGTGAGGATCGTCTCGCATCGGGTCGCCCTCTTGCGGAGCAACAAAACCCTCTTTGTAGGTCCTGTCGCCCAGCTGAGGTCGTGGCCCAGAGACCCACCGTGCGCCCTTGCGGAAATACTCCTTGCACAGCTCCTTGTAAGCATGGTTCTCATGGTAGCGCGAGCGCCAGCCCATGGGAGCCTCGATGATCTGATCCCCGATCACCAACAGCACGTCCCGCGGCATCAAGGCATAACAGCTGCTCTTGATCTGAAAGTCAGGGGTGCTCAAAGGCCTGGAGAAGTCATAGGGGGTTGGACGTCGAACCATAACCCCTTCAGCCTCCAGGATATGCACGAATTCGTCGACATCCTTTTCCGCGGCGCGGAGCAGCTCGTCGGGCCAGGGGGTGCCGCCATGCCTTCTGTGAGAACTCCCAAAGCTCCTCGCGGTGCAGGGTGGCCTCCATGATCACGTCCCATGGCGGAACCAGCGCTCCCTCCACCGTCCCCACGATGATCTCCTCCAGCGGATCCCACTCGTTGTGGGCATTGACAACCGGATAACTCGGGCTTTGCCGGTCGCTCACCTCTGGTCCTCCTTCCTGTCACTGCCGGCAGCCGCTTGAGCGAACTGGGATCGGGTGAACGCCAGAAAGTGTGCCACCACCGGGTCGGCTAGCCGCTGTGGCAGGTAGGCCAGGTAGAGGTCGCGGCGGAGATCCACGCCGTCGAGCCGGACGCACACCAGGTGGCCGTCGGCCTGGGCCTGGGCGGCGGCGCGGGCTGAGACAAAGCCCAACCCCAGCCCCTGCTCCACCGCCCGGAGCACGGCCTGGGTGCTGCCCAGGGTCAGCACGACGTTCTTCTCGGCCAGTGCCCGGCCGGCCGCTGGCCAGCGCTCCTTCGACGCTGCGCCGCGTGCCCGAGCCCTCCTCGCGCATGACGAGCGGCTGTCCGCGCAGCTCCTCCACCGCCACGTGCCCTCGCCCGGCGAAGGGGTGGTGGGGCGGCACGACCAGGACGACCTCGTCGGCCACCAGGCGCTCCAATCGGAGGCCCGGCCTGTCCACTACTGCCCCAACAAAGCCCACGTCTGCCTCGTCGGCCAGCACGCGGCGGGCCACCTCGGCCGTATCGGCGATGATCACCTCCACCTGGGTCTGGGGATACTGCTCCCGGAAGGCAGCCAGCAGGCCCGGCAGCAGGTACTCGCCGGGGATGGTGCTGGCGGCCAGGGCCAGGTTGCCGCGGGTGACCGTCTTGAGCAGGGCCAACTGCTCCTGGAGCGCCTCGAAGTGGGCCAGGGTCTCACGGGCAAAGGCCAGGCACCTGTTCCCCGGCCGGCGTGAGCGCCACCTGCTGCTGAGGCCCTCGCACCAGCAGCGCCGCCTCCAGCTCCTGCTCCAGCCGCTGCACCTGCTTGGTGACCGCCGGCTGGCTGATGTCCATGGCGCGGGCCGCCTGCCGACAGGCTGCCCTGTTCGACGATGGTCAGCAGGGTGCGCAAATGCTGCAGGTTCATATTCGACCGCCTTTCCTGCTTGGCCGCGACTGATGATGTCTATAACAAACAGTTATAACCGGCTGCATTATACCTCGGATTTGCCCCGCCTGCAAATCAGTCGGCACCATCAGCGTCGATGGACATGATCTGACGGCAATCACCAGTTGCCCCGCTGCCTGCTTGCCGGTTCCTCACTTTTCGGGTATAATCCGCTCGCTGGATAGGCGTGAGGCCTGGCGCCGGCCATGGCCCACGGCCTTGTCTCTAGGAGGAACCTGTGCAGCTAACAGTCACCGACATCGAGCAGCTGAAGAAAAAGGTGCGCAAGATGACCGCCGGGCGGGTGTTGGGCGGGGGCACGGCCAACGTCTGCCTGGAGATGGGGCCGATGAACGGCTGCCGGGCGCTCATCGCCGCCGGGTACGGCCCGCTGAGCGACCAGCCGCAGGCGGTCGCCTACGATCGCCTGCTGTGGATCCTGGACGGCCGGGTCGAGATCTCATGACCCGTCCGAAGAGGTGACCTACGTGAGCCAGGGTGAATCTGCGGTGCTGGCTGCCGGCAAGCCCTTTCGCCTGGTCTTTCCCCAGCTGACGATCTACCTGGCGGTCGAGCCGGTGACCGGTTAGCTGAGGCCGCCATGCTTGTAGCAGGGCTCGACATCGGCTCGCGGACCATCGCCCTGGTCGAGTGGGACGGGGCGCAGATCGTGCGGCTCGGTCGTGGTCGATACCGGCAACGATCCCCTGGGCAACGCGCGGGCGCTGCTCGTCGGATCGGACCTACGACCGGCTGGTGGCCACCGGCTATGGGCGCAACCTGGCCGCCGAGCGCGAGCTGGCCGGCGAGGTGATCTCCGAGATCAAGGCCTACGGCCTGGGCGCCCACCACCTCTACCCCGATGTCGGCACGGTCCTGGACATCGGCGGCCAGGACAGCAAGGCCATCGACGTCGGCCGCGGCGGGCGGGTGCTGCGCTTTGAGATGAACGACCGCTGCGCCGCCGGGACCGGCCGCTTTCTGGAGAATATGGCCCACGCGCTGGGGATGGCCGTGGAGGATCTGGGGCCGCATGCGCTGGCGGCCGGCGGCCGGGCGGTGAGCATCTCCAGCATGTGCACCGTCTTTGCCGAGTCGGAGGTGGTGTCGCTCATCGCCCGCGGCGAGGACAGCCGGCGCGTGGCCCTGGGCCTGCACCGGGCCATCGTCGACCGGGTGGGCGGCATGGTCCGGCGCGTCGGCGTGCGCGAGCGGTTCGTCTTTGCCGGCGGCGTGGCCTTGAACCCCTGCCTCCGGCAGCTTTTTGCCGAGGCGATGGGCGTGCCGGTCCATGTGCCCGACAATCCGCAGATCATCGGCGCATTGGGCGCGGCGCTGCACGCCGCCGGGTCAAGATGATCTACTTCGACAACGCCGCCACCTCGTGGCCCAAGCCGCCGGGCGTGGCCGAAGCGATGCTGCATTTTCTGAACCAGGTCGGGGCCAACCCAGGACGGTCCGGGCACCGGCTGTCGATCGAGGCCGGGCGGATCGTCTACCAGGCGCGAGAGGCGCTTGCCACGCTGTTCAACGTCCGCGATCCGCTGCGGATCGTCTTTGGCGCCAACGCGACCGAGGCCTTGAACCTGGCCCTGCACGGCTACCTGCGCCCCGGCGACCACGTGATCACCAGCAGCATGGAGCACAACTCGGTGATGCGGCCGCTGCGGGCGCTGGTCAGGCCCTCGGCCGGCCGAGAGGGCATTGCCTTGACCGTGGTGCCCTGCTCGCCGCAGGGCTTTCTCGATCCGGCCGACCTGGAGGCGGCGATCCGCCCCGAGACGGCGATGATCGTCCTCAACCACGCCTCCAACGTGTGCGGCTCTCTGCTGCCGGTCCGCGAGGCAGGGGCAATTGCCCGGCGCCACGGCTGCCTGCTGCTGGTGGACGCCGCCCAAACGGCGGGGGCGTATCCGCTCGACGTCGAGGCCGACCAGATCGACCTGCTGGCCTTTACCGGGCACAAGGCCCTGGTCGGGCCGATGGGCACCGGCGGGCTGGCCATCGGCGAGCGGGTGGACGTCGAGCGGCTGGAGCCCCTGAAGCGGGGCGGCACCGGCAGCCGTTCCGAGCGGCAGGAGCAGCCTGATTTCCTGCCGGACAAGTACGAGAGCGGCACGGCCAACGCCGTCGGCCTGGCCGGGCTGGGCGCCGGCGTGCGCTGGGTGCTGGATCGCAGCGTGCCGGCCATCCGCCGGCACGAGATCGAGCTGACCCAGCGGCTCATCGACGGCCTGCACCGGCATCCCAGGCGTCACGGTCTATGGCGGGCTGGATGCCGCCCGGCAGACGGCCACCGTATCGTTCAACGTCGCCGGCCTGCCTGCCGTCGGACGTAGGGCTGAGGCTGGACGAAGAGCATGAGATCATGTGCCGGGTGGGGCTGCACTGTGCGCCGGCGGCCCACGAGACGCTGGGCACCTTTCCCCAGGCGCGGTGCGCTTTGGCCTGGGCGCTCTGAACACCGCGGCTGAGGTGGACATAGCCCTCGAGGCTGTGGCCAGCACCGCGCGATGATACCGGCCCATTTGCGTATTGACATATTCGAGTATTCTTGAGGGAGGACTAGATGCCGTACACGAATGCAGGCAGGTTGCTGCGGATCGATCTGACCACCGGCACGCAGCACGCCGAGCCTATTGCCGACGATGACCTGCGCTCCTATCTGTTAGGCAGCGGACTGGCCGCCAAGATCTTCCGGCAGGAGATGAACCCGGCCCTGGATCCGCTCGATCCGGCCAGCCCGTTGCTGGCCTTCAACGGGCTGCTCACCGGCACCTTTGCGCCGACCGGCTGCCGCAGCTCGTGGTGCGGCCGCTCACCGTTGACCGGCATCTGGAACGAGTCCAACATGGGCGGCCACTGGGGCGCCGAGCTGCGCTTTGCCGGCTACGACGGCCTGATCGTCACCGGGCGGGCGGCGGAGCCGGTCTACTTGTGGATCCATGATGGCCAGGCTGAGATCCGGCCCGCCGGGCAGCTGTGGGGCCTGGATCACTTTGACACCTTTGACAAGATCCGGGCCGAGACCGACCCCAAGGCCCAGGTGGCGTGCATCGGCCCGGCCGGAGAGAGGCTGATACCGCTGGCCAACGTCGTGCAGGGCGGGCAGGGTCACACCCGCACCGCCGGGCGGGGCGGCATGGGCGCGCTGCTCGGCTCCAAGAATCTGAAAGCGATCGCCGTGCGCGGCCAGGACAAACCCCAATATCCCGACGCCAAGGCCTTTCGCGAGTTTGTCCAGCAGATCAACAAGTTCATCCAGCAGAACTCGCTGGGCCTGTCGCGCTTTGGCACGGCCGGCGGTGTGGGCGGGTCGGAAGCAGCCGGCGACCTGCCGCTCAAGAACTGGGCGCAGGGCAGTTGGAAGGAGGAGGTGGCGCGCATCTCCGGACAGCGGATCGCCGAGACGATCTTTGAGCGGCACACCCACTGCTTCGCCTGCCCGATCGGCTGCGGCAAGACGGTGCGAATCGCCGACGGTCCCTACGCCGGCGTCTACGGCCACGGGCCAGAGTACGAGACGCTGGCCGGTTTTGGCGGCAACTGCCTGTGCGACGACCTGAACGCCATCTGCCGCATGAACGACCTGTGCAACCGCTACGGCCTGGACACGATCAGCACCTCGGCGGTCATCGCCTTTGCCATGGAAGCCTACGAGCGGGGCCTGATCTCCCGGCGAGACACCGGCGGCCTGGACCTGACCTGGGGCAACGCCGAGGCGATCATCGGCGCCATCCACGCCATCGCCAACCGGACCGGCATCGGCGATCTGCTGGCCGACGGGGTGCGGTCGGCGGCAGCCCGCATCGGGCAGGGGGCCGAGGCGTTTGCGATCCACGTCAAGGGCATGGAGATGGCCTACCACGATCCGCGCGCCTTTGTCACCATGGCGGCCAACTATGCCACGGCCAGCCGGGGCGCCTGCCACCTGGAAGCCCTGTCCTACTGGATGGGCTATGGGGTGCGCTGGCCGGGCTGGTACGCCCCCGAGGCGTTCGACGATCACGACAGCGCCGGCAAAGGCCAGGTGGCGGTCGATTTCCAGAACTACCTGTCCGTCTACAACCCGCTGGGCCTGTGCAAGTTCATTGCCAAGGGCCAGGTAGGACCGCAGCACGTGACCGACCTGGTCAACGTTGCGCTCGGCTGGACCTGGACTGCCGGCGATCTGCTTCAGATGGGCGAGCGGCTGGTCAACCTGAAACGGCTGATCAACATGCGGCTGGGCGTCACCGGCGCCGACGACACCCTGCCCCGGCGGCTGCTGGTCGAGCCCCGGCCATCGGGTGGCGCAGCGGGCGTGTTGCCCGATCAGCGCCTCTTGCTGGAGGACTACTATCGCGCCCGCGGCTGGACCGCGGAGGGTATGCCGACGCAGGAGCGATTGGCGGTACTCGGTTTGGGCTAATGAACTCAGGCCCTGAGGGTTCTTTTAAACCCTCAGGGCCTGAATTCAATACCCCGAGTCCTCCAGCTCATCCTCGTCCAGGCCCAGATGGTGGCCGATCTCGTGCAGTACGGTCCGGCGCACCTGGCTGCGCACCTGGGCAGGTGTGCGGCACACCATCTCGATCGGCCGCTGGAAGATCAGGATCTTGTCAGGAACGACCTCGCCATAGGTCACCCCCCGTCTGGTCTTGGGCACCCCTTCATACAGGCCAAACAGCAGGCTGCCCGGCCCCAGCCCGGTGCGGGCCTGCTGTTCCGGCGAAGGCCGGTCGGCGACGACGATCGCCACGTTGTCGAGCCATCGCTGGACCTCCTCGGGCAGACTGCTGAGGGCCTCATCCACCAGGCTTTCAAAGTCCTCGCGGCTCAGGAGGATCAATTCCCTCTACTCCGTCTCGATCTTTCCGGTGCGGCTATCCGGCTAAGGGGTGGTCTTGACATTGAAGTTGAGCTCTGTGGTTTTCCCACCTTTGACTTCTACCTGGCGACTGGCCACAGTAAACCCGCCAACCCACACCTCGATCACATACTTGCCCTTGGACAAGGAGAAAGAATAGGCGCCGGCTGCATCGGTGAATACCTTTCCGATTATCGGGCCTTTGTTATAGACTTCGATCTCTGTGACCTCTGAGAACCTCTCCAAGGTATAGGCGACTACGGTGGCCCGCTCGATCGCCGAGCCAATGTTGGCCGGATCGTCTGCTGGCCCGTTCGGATCCTGCATCTGCGTGACGGTGCCCTGCACCTTGCCGATCTGCTCGCCGCAGCCGCTCAGGGTCAGCGCAGCGAGGGCCATCATCGTCGCCACCGTACAGGCACACAGGAGCTTGCGCATGCTCATTCCTCTGGGTTGATTATTTTCCAGCCACGAGCTGGACGAATGCCACTTCGCCAGGCACGACCGTCACCCGCTGGGTGTACGACTTGTCACCCACCTTGGCCTTGACTATGTACTCTCCGGCCGGCACGTAGGGCAGGACGAAATTCTCGCCCAATGCGTCGTCGCCGTTGATGTCGCCCTGGCCGTAGGTCTGGGTCTGTCGCCACCACTTGGCAGGCTCTGCAGCACGGAAGAAGGTGATAGGCGTCTCCAGGATCGGCGCGCCCTTGGCATCTACCAGCAGGCCGGCGATCACCCCCTGGCCGGGGTCAGGACGCAGCCACAAAGCCACATTGCGCGTGCTCTGATAGTTGTTGGCGTCGAGCCGCACCTCGAGGTGCAGATGATTGCCAATTGCCACCCCGGTCGCGCCCACCAGCCCAACCACCTCGCCGGCGTCGAGATGCTGCCCAACCTGAACACTCACCTGCGACATGTGGCCGTACACCAGGTAGACCGGTCGACCCTGGAACTGCCGGTCAAGCTCCTGGATCACCAGGTTGCCGTAGAAGTCCGCCTTCAGGCCATAAACCGTCGTCTTGTCGTCTCCGGCGACTAGGACCATGCCGTCCGCCGCAGCCAGCACCGGCGTGCCGGCCGGATTCATATAGTCTCCCCCGTGGTGGAGGAAATACTTGCCGCCCCCGGTAGCGCCATACGGAAAGTAGGACTGCGGTGCGCGGTCGCCGGTCGAGTCCGGACCGATAGGCCGCAGCAGCCACAGGTGAGCTGAAGCCGGCTCCGGCGTCGGCGTGACCACGATGGTGGGTGTCGGGGTTGGCGTCGGCGTCGGCGTCTGGGTCGGTGTATGGGTCGGGGTCGGCGTAGGTGTCGGGGTTAAGGTCGCCGTTGGAGTTGGCGTGTGAGTAGGCGTGGGCGTGAACGTTGGCGTGCCCAACATCCGGTGGTTGGCCACAGCCGGCGTTCCGCCGCCGCTCAGTACGGCTACCAGCCCAATGACCAACAGCAAGGCCGCGCCGTTGGCCAGATGACCCCTCGACACCCCGTTCGACATTCCGCTCACTGCCCTCTGCAACGCCCTACGGGCTCCACGAGATCCGCTCGTGGGTCCAGTCATAGTCGCCGCTGCTATAGCTGCCGCCCAGATCGAAAAGCTTGCGTTGGTTGCTGCCGTCGGCATTCATCACCCAGATGGCCCAGGCGCCGCTCCGATCCGAGACGAACGCGATCGACTTGCCGTCGGGCGACCAGGTGGGCAGTCCGTCGCGGGCTGCGTTATTGGTCAGCCGCTTCAGGCCGCTGCCATCGGCGTTGATGGCATAGACCTCCCAGTTGCCGTCCCGGCTCGACATAAATGCTACACGACTGCCTCTGCCGGCCGGGGCGGTGTCGCTCGCATGGGTGGTAAGGCGCAGATACTGGCCCCCGCCGGCCCCCACCCGGAAAAGGCCGCAGGCCGAGAAATCGACCAAAAAGTCGCAACCGTGATAGATGACCCAGCCGTCTGCCATCCAGAACGGGTATTCACCCTGGATCTCGGTGTTGCCATAATAGATCCATGCCTGAACCTTGCCGAGCGGATCGGACACAATGCCCAGCCGGACCTTTCCGTCGCCCCACGAGCTGGACGAGTAGGCCAGCGACCGCCCGTCGGGTGCCCAGGCCGGATAGCTGTCCTCGGTATGGTTGCTGACCGTCCGCAGGTTGCCCCCGTTCGTATCCATCGTCGTCAGGTGCTCATAGTTGGGCGCCCCGTCGCCGCTTGCCGCCACCATCGTTCCGTCAGGTGACAACTGCGGCTGGCGGAATCCCGATCCAAGCTTGTTGCGCCCCGTGCCGTCGATGTTGCTGATATACAGGTCGTACCTTCCTGGGCTGGCGTACGGATCCCACACAGTAAAGGCGATCTTGCCCTTCAGCGACGCCGGCGGGGGGGTAGGTGTGGCGGTTGGCTTGGGTGTGCCGGTCGGCTTGGCCGTGCCGGTTGGCGCCGCCGTACCGGTCGGCTTGGCCGTCGCCGCGGCGTCGATGTCCGGCCGGTCGGAGTAGTGGTTGGCCGTGTGGGCGTGTCCGTCCGTGTCGGGGTACTGGTCCGCGTGGGCGTAGACGTCCGTGTGGGGGTGGCGGGTGTCGTCCCCGGCACAGGAATGACGAGCACCTGCCCGGCGTGGATAGGGGCCGTAGTCGAAATGCCGTTGGCCCTGGCCAGCGCGTCAACGCTGACGCCAAAGCGGGTGGCAATCCCCCACAGGGTGTCGCCCGCTTTGACCGTGTAGGTCACGGTGCCCGGCACGGCCGTACGCGTGGCCGTCCTGCTGGGCGTGGGAGTGGCAGACGGCCTGGTCGGGGTAGCCGTAGGCTGTGTCGGTGTGGCGGTAGGTGTCTCAGTCGGCAATGGCGTATCGGTCGGAACAGGCGTGTCGGTCGGAATAGGCGTATCGGTCGGGATCGGGGTCCGGCTGGGCGTTGGCGTGAAGGTGGGTGTATAGGTCGCGGTCGCCGGCCGTGGCGTGAATGTCTGCACGATGTCGATCTGTGCCATCACCGTTGGCGTGACGGCCACCTCGCCGCTGTCGCGCAGGAGCAAGACCCAGATGGCCGCCCCGCCGACGACCAGACACCCGATGATGGCCAGGGCAGCAGCAGCCAGGGACAGGACTCTGGAAGCCAACGACCTCGACACCACGAGCCTGGGTTGGGGCGCCACGGGCTGGGGCTCCGGCTCTTCCTCGGTCCACTCGGGGATCAAGATCTCGCCGGCAGCTTCGTCCTCCTGCCAGTCCGACACTGGCAGCTCGATCTCCATCGCCGGCTTGGGGTCTGGCGGTGGCTGGGCGGGCGTCCATCGCTGGCCGTCGAACACGCACCACTGCCCGGTTTCACCACTCAGCACCCACCGCCGGCCGTGCTGATCGACTACCCGTAGCCCGGCCGTCTGGATTAGGAAATCATCTTCTGACAGCTCACCGCGATCCAACCTGCCTCTCAGCTCGCGGTACTGCTCCTCTGCCTCTGCAAAACGCATCGTCGTACCTCAAAAGGTTGCCACGGGCGGGCACCGCCGCATTATAGCACAACTCGGGCGGTTGTCCAAGACAGATCGCCCCGGCTCGCCCGTGATCAGCGTGCTGGCTGCTCCCACGTAGTCTCAATCACGGCAAAATTGGGCTTGAGCGCTGTTCTCATCTCAGCGTAGGGCACCAGTGACGTGAGCAGGCGCCAATCGGCGCCATCCAGCTTGGTCTTTGGAGGGCGCTCGCGGCGCAGCAGATCGATGGCTCGTTGCAGCAATGCCCCGGCCGTCTCCGCCTTACCGCTCATGGCCCAGGCCATGCCCCCCAGAATCAGCATCCGCGTTGACCCAAAGCGGGACAAGAGATCTTCCAGCCGGTCCAACACAGGCTGAGGGTCACCCACCCGCAGCACAGCTTCCACCCAGGCCTCCTGGCCGCTGTCGAAGCTGAGCGGATCGAGGGCGGCGACGGCGCGCCACCCCTGCACGGCGTCGCCGGGCTTGCCGGTCATAAGGTCGAGTAGCCCGCGCTGCATGCCGGCGCGCAGGCTGTTGCTGTCTCGATCGACGTAGCTGCGGGCTGTACTGTACAGTCCGGCATCAGTCAGCATCTTGTACAGTTCCGGAAGCGTCTCGGCGACCTCCTCTGGCTTGAGCGCCGCGGCCTCTTCCCATGCCCTTGTGGCATCGTCCCAGCGCGCCATCTCCTTGAACAGCAGAAAGCGCCGGAAGTGGGCGCTGGCCAGCGCCTCGGCCCGTCGCTTCTCGTCTTCGACCTGGCCGGCCGCGCCCACTGCTCGGTCAAGGGCAGCCAGGCTCTCGCTCAGGCGCCCTTCGAGACGGCTCTCCTCTCCCAGGCTGAGCCAGTTCCATGGGTCGTCGGGCGCCTCCTCGGCCAGGGCGCGCAGATCGGCCAGCCCTGATTCCGTTTCGCCCTTTTGGATGCGCAGGCTGGCCAGCCGGCGGCGCCAGATGGTGGCCCGTTCGGGTCCCTGTCCACCAGCTCCTGCTGGTGCTCAACCGCCTCGGCAAAGCGTCGCTCCCACGCCAGCAGATCGATCAGCTCGACGATCGCCTGTTTGTGCAGATCGCCTAGCTCAGGGCGGCGGCTTCAGAATCCTGTCGCTCAGGCCGCCCAGCTTCTCGATCAGACGCTGGTAGGCGGCAATGGCGTCGGGCACCAGATCGACCTGTGCCAGACTGCGCGCCTGAACAAACAGGCCCTCGTAGCTGTCGGGCAACGGCAAATGCTCCGCGGGCGTGCGCGATGGCTGAGACATGGCTGCTTCCTTTCAGTCGGCGTTACTGCCCGCCGTCGGCAGCGATCTTGGCTCTGCCTCTTGCGGACGTGGCGGTAGACATAATAGGCCAGGCCGGCGACGATGACGATGGCAATCGGGATGTCAAAGGGGCGCATGATGGCCCGCAGCTCCTCCCAATGCTGCGCCAAAGTAGGTAGCCGCCCCAGGCCAACAGGGCACACCAGATGAACGATCCGACAAAGCTAAAGAGGGTAAACCGGACGAAAGCTCATGCGCACTACGCCGGCCGGGAAGGAGATAAAGGTGCGCACGATCGGCAGCAGGCGGGAGATAAAAGCCGCCCAGTCGCCCCAGCGGGCGAACCAGCGGTCGGCCTTTTCCAGGTCCTCTTCGTCGACAAGGATATACTTGCCATAGCGCTTGACCAGGGGCCGTCCACCCCACGCGCCCAGGGCATAGGAGATCACCGAGCCAAGCGTGCAGCCGATGGCGCCGAACAGCCCGCCCATCCACAGTGCCTGCCAGGCCGGCACCTGCGGCACCTGGCCGTCCCGGACCAGCATCCAGCCGGCGAGGGGCATCGTCACCTCGCTGGGGATGGGGATGTTGGCGCTTTCGAGCGCCATGATGACCACCACGCCAAACCAGCCGATCGTTTGGAATAGATTCATCAGAAAATCGACGAGCTGATGTTCCAAGGCTTCCAAGGTCTGCTTGCTCCTGGTAGAAATAGGCGGCCATTATAGCATCAGCAGGGAGGGTTGGCAAGTTGGCTGCCGCGATGCGCCCACGGTCCGTTCCTGCATATCGTGTATTGCCCATGACTTCTGTGGCTTGACACAGCCCTACAACTCGAATACAATGTGCACGCTTAAGTCCTTGCTTTGAGACAAAGGAGTCTTGATAAGCTCCGCCTGCAGCAGTGAACGGAAACAGCGGGCATTTGCGTATCTGCCTATTCTTGAAGGAGTCAGAGGAGATATGGGTAAAACATTCGCCGAAAAGATCCTGGCCCTGAAGGCAGGGCTGGACGAGACCGTGGCCGGCCAGATCGTCACCGTCCGGCCCGACAAGCTCCTGACCCACGACAACACGTCGGCCATTGCCCAGACCTTTCGCAAGATCGGCGTGGCGCGCGTGGCCAACCCCGACATGCAACGTGATCGTCCTCGATCACGTCACCCCGGCTGCCAACGAAGAGTATGCCCAGAGCCACAAGGAGATCCGCGAGTTTGTCCGCGAGCAGGGCATCAAGGCCTTCTACGACATCGGCGAGGGCATCTGCCACCAGGTGCTTGCCCGAGAAGGGCCATGCCCTGCCCGGCATGCTGATCGTCGGCAGCGACTCGCACACGCCCAGCTACGGGGCGCTCGGCGCCTTTGCCGCCGGCATCGGCCGCACCGAGGCGGCGGCGGTGATGGCCACCGGCGAGATCTGGCTGCGCGTGCCCGAGAGCATGCGCATCGTCGTCGACGGCCAGTTGCCCGACGCGGGTCTCGGCCAAGGACCTGGTGCTGCGCATCATCGGCGACATCGGCGCCGACGGCGCCGACTACCGCTCGGTCGAGTTTGCCGGGCCGGCCATCGAGGCGATGAGCGTCGGCGGCCGGCTGGTGCTGTGCAACATGGCCGCCGAGATGGGCGCCAAGAACGCCTACGTCGCGCCCGACGCGGTGACGCGGGCCTGGCTGGCCGGCCGGACCACGCCGCCTATACCGAGAGTCCTGCCCGACCCGGATGCCGCCTATGCCCAGGTGCTTCACTACGACGTGGCCGCGCTGGTGCCCCAGGTGGCCAAGCCGCACCGCGTGGACAACGTCGTGCCGGTGACGGAGGTGGCCGGCACGCCAGATCGACCAGGCCCTGATCGGCACCTGCACCAACGGCCGGCTGGAGGACCTGCAGGCGGCGGCCGAGATCCTGCGCGGCAAGCACATCGCGCCGTGGGTGCGGCTGCTGGTCCTGCCGGCCTCGCGCGAGATCCTGCTGGCAGGCCATGGCCGCGGGCGTCATCGCCGACCTGGTGGCCGCCGGTGCGACGCTGCTCAACCCCGGCTGCGGCCCGTGCCTGGGCGCGCACGAGGGCTGCATGGCCCCCGGCGAGCGGACCATCTCCACGGCCAACCGCAACTTCAAGGGGCGGATGGGCAGCCGCGACGCCGAGATCTACCTGGCCAGCCCGGCCACGGTGGCGGCCTCGGCGCTGACCGGGGCTATCACCGATCCGCGAGGAGTGTAGCACATGGGTAACAGAGCAGCAGAAGCAGCGTCGCCATCCTGGCCCTCCTCCTGGCACTGCTGGCATTGCTCTGCTGCCTGCGGTGGCGAGAAAACGCCGCAGGTGATCATCGTCACGGCCACGCCGGACGGCGCAACACGCAGGTGTCTGCTAGTGACATGCCACTCCCACACCGCAGGTGATTGTGGTGACCGCTACGCCTTCTCCCGAGGTGATCGTGGTGACGGCTACTCCCTCCCGCGCGCAGGTGATCGTGGTGACTGCCACACCGTCGCAGCCGACCCTTAGCCCTGACGATATCGCGACGGCGCAGACCATCCTGACCGCGCAGGCTGCTAATCTGACGGCTACGGCAGCGGTCCCGCCGACCGAAACGCCGCTCCCGCCAACCGATACACCGGCTCCAACTGCAGTGCAGGCCACGGCGGCGCCAACGGCCACAAAAAAGCCCGAGACATCGCTCGCGTCCTATGGGCTCATCTACAGCAACTTTGCGGGTGGCTCAGAGTCGGACGCGACCCACTACAGCTGTCTGGGGAGTGCGCGGTGATGGCACCGGCGCAACCAAGATCCTGGATACGGCCACCATGCCGGCCTATTCGCCCAATGGCCAACAAGATCGCCTACTACAAGGCGTGGCGAGGGCATCGCCGTCTATGATCTCAACAAAAAGACGACCACCCTGCCCGTCCCGAGGAACTGGGCCGAGTTTGCCTCCTTCTCGCCCGACGGCAAGCAGCTGGTATTTCACGAATGGGTGGGCAGCTGGTACAGCGCCGACGTCAGCCTGTACGTGGTCAATGTCGATGGCAGCGGCCTCTACAAAGTTGACGCCGGGCGAGAGGCCTGTCTGGTCGCCCAAGGGTGATCTGATCGCGTACGACTCCTGCCAGGGTAACGACTGCGGCATCTTTGTCGATCAAGCCCAACGGACAGGGGGTGCGCCAGGTGACCAGCGACGCGGGCGGCAATGCCGCCTGGTCGCCCGACGGAAAAAAGATCGCCTACTGCAGCTCTGCGGACGGCGACTCGGAGATCTGGATAGTCAACCTCGACGGCAGCGGGATGAAGCAGCTCACCAAGAACAAGGGCAACGACACGAACCCGGCGTTTTCGCCCGACGGCAGCTATATCTTCTACCTGAGCGATCAGAACGGCACGGCGTGGGCCCTGCGGGTCATGCGGCCCGATGGCTCCGACATCAAGACTCTGCGCAAGGTCGGCACTGCGCCGCGCTGGCAGTTTGCCCGCATGTGGGCGGGTGGCGGTATCATACGCATCACCGTTAGCCTGGAACAAGCTGATCTACTGCCAGGGCGCTCTAGGGACGCTGAAAGGCTGCGATGACCGCTTCTCGACTCTTCGCCGGTCCGCATGTTGATAGAGGAGGAGCAGAATTGGAAGCTAGAATCACTGGTCGAGTCTGGAAATATGGGGACGACGTCAACACCGACGTCATCTTTCCCGGCAAGTACACCTACAGAATCTGGACCGCAAAGAGATGGCCCAGCACGCCCTGGAGGACCTGGACCCCGAGTTTGTCAAGAACGTCCGGCCGGGCGACATCATCGTCGCCGGCAAGAACTGGGGCTGCGGCAGCTCGCGCGAGCAGGCGGTCATCTGCCTGAAAGAGATGGGGGTGGGCGCCATCGTCGCCCGCTCCTTTGCCCGCATCTACTTCCGCAACTGCATCAACGAGGGCCTGCCGATCGTCACCTGCGACGCCGTAGACGGCGTCGAGAACGGCGATGAGGTCACCATCGACTTTGGGGCGGGCAAGGTGTTCACGCCGCGCGGCGAATATACCTTCCCGCCGCTGGATCCGTCGGTGCTGGAGATCCTCCAGACCGGGGGCCTGGTGCCGTACGTCAAGCGGAAACTGGGACTAGTAGACCGGCTAAGACTCGGGACAAATAGTCTGAGGAGGATGATAATGGCAAAGTACAAGATCGCCTGGCTGCCAGGCGACGGCATCGGCCGGGACGTGATGGAAGCGGCCCGCATCGTGCTGGACCGCATCGGCCTGGACGCCGAGTACATCCCCGGCGACATCGGCTGGGAGTTCTGGTGCAAGGAGGGCGACGCGCTGCCCCAGCGCACCATCGACCTGATGAAGGGGACCGACTGCGCCTTGTTCGGCGCCATCACCTCCAAGGGCAAGGACAAGGCCGACAAGGAGCTGGCGCCGAGCTGCAGGGCAAGGGCTACAGCTACCGCAGCCCGATCGTGCGCATGCGGCAGCTGCTCGACCTGTACATCTGCCTGCGGCCGTGCAAGGCCTATCCCGGCAACCCGCTGAACTACAAGGACGGGATCGACCTGGTCGTCTTCCGCGAGAACACCGAGGGCATGTACATCGGCGTCGAGTACGCCCAGGTGCCGGAAGAGTTCTATGCCGTCAAGGGCATGGACAAGGTCCCGCGCGACGCGGCCATCTCGCTGCGGGCGATCACGCCGGAAGGCTCGGAGCGGATCGTGCGGGCGGCCTTTGAATTTGCCCGCAAGGACAAGCGCAAGAAGGTGACGGCGGTGCACAAGGCCAACGTCCTGCGCCAGACCGACGGCGTGTTCATGGACGCGGCGCGCAAGGTGGCGGCCGAGTACCCCGACATCCCCTTCGACGACGCCAACATCGACGCCATGGGCATGTGGCTGCTCAAGAACCCGCTCAACTACGACGTGATCGTCACCACCAACCTGTTCGGCGACATCATCTCCGACCTGTGCGCCCAGATGGTGGGCGGGCTGGGCTTTGGCTGCAGCGGCAACATCGGCACCAACTATGCCGTCTTCGAGCCGACCCACGGCTCGGCGCCCAAGTACGCCGGGCAGTACAAGGTCAACCCGATCGCCACCATCCTGGCGGCCAAGATGATGCTCGACTGGCTGGGCGAGAAGGACAAGGCCGCGCAGCTCGAGGGGGCCGTGGCCGCCGTCATCGCCGAGGGCAAGGTCCGCACCTACGACATGGGCGGCAGCGCCGGCACGCTGGACATGGCCAACGCCATCGCGGCCAAGCTGTAGCCCGGTATGACACGTCTGGTAGGGGCGCAGCACGAGCGCCCGTGCCTGGCACTTGCGCTTCTAGTAGGAGGCGATAAGATCATGAGCGACAATGCATTCGATCACCTCTCGCCGGTCTGGACCCACCTGAGCAACGAGGTCATCGAGCGTGGCGAGGGCGCCTACGTCTACACCACCGGCGGCCGGCGCCTGCTCGACCTCACCTGCGGCATCGCCGTGACCAACACCGGCCACTGCCACCCCAAGGTGGTCAAGGCCATCCAGGACCAGGCGGCCAAGCTGATCCACGCCCAGATCAACATCTACTACCACCAGCCGGCCCTGCGCCTGGTCGAGGCGCTGCGGCGCGTGGTCCCGTCCTCCTTGGACACCTTCTTCTTCAGCAACAGCGGCGCCGAGGCGATCGAAGCCTCGGTCAAGCTGGCCCGCCACGCCACCGGCCGGCCGGGCGTGATCGTCTTTCAGGGCAGCTTTCACGGCCGGACGGTCGGCACCATGTCGCTGACCACCTCCAAGACGGTCTACCGGCTGCGATACCAGCCGCTCATGCCGGGCGTGACCGTGGCGCCATACCCCGAGCCCTATCGCCACGGCTGGGACCCGGAGACGGCCAGCCAGTGGTGCCTGGAAGAGCTGCGCCACCTGCTCCACACCCACGCCGATCCCAGCGAGACGGCGGCCCTCCTGATCGAGCCGGTGCAGGGTGAGGGGGGCTACCTGGTGCCGCCGCCTTCCTTCCTGCCAGGCCTGCGCCAGATCGCCGACGAGCATGGCCTGCTGCTGATCCTGGACGAGGTACAGTCCGGCTTTGGGCGCACCGGCAAGTTCTTTGCCCTGGAGCATTTCGGCGTGGTGCCCGACATCCTGGTCATGGCCAAGGGGCTGGGCTCCGGCCTGCCGATCAGCGGCATCGCCGCCCGGCGGGAGCTGATGGACCGCTGGCAGCCGGGCACGCACGGCGGCACCTACGGCGGCAACGCCGTCGCCTGTGCGGCGGCGGCGGCCACGGTCCAGGTCCTGCTGGACGAAGGCCTGGTGGACAACGCCGCCCGCCAGGGCCAGCGGCTGATGGCCGGCCTGCGTGCCCTCCAGCACAAGTACCCCGTCATCGGCGACGTGCGCGGCCTGGGGCTGATGGTCGGCGTCGAATTCACCACCGAGCAGCGGCGAGCCGGACCCGGCCACCGCCAAGGCCGTCCAGGCCCGCTGCCTGGCCAACGACCTGATCCTGCTCACCTGCGGCCCCTACGTCAACGTCATCCGCTGGATCCCACCGCTGGTCATCACCGCCGAGCAGATCGACACCGCTCTCGCCATCTTTGAAAAGGCGCTGTCGACTGTGAGCTGAGAGCCAGCTCACCTATTCTCAGGAGGGTGGTTCCATGGACTTTGGCTGGACCGAAGAACAGAAACTGTGGCGGCAGGCCGTGCGCGACTTTGCCCAGAAAGAGATCGCGCCCCGCGTGCGCGACATCGACACCCAGGAGCACATTCCGCCCGAGATCATCAAGGGCATGGCCGCCTTGGGCCTGCTGGCGCCGGTCTGCTCGGAAGAGTACGGCGGCGCGGCCATGGACTGGACGATGGCCGCCATCGCCGCCGAGGAGCTGGGCCGGGCCGACATCAGCCTGGCCATCCCGGTTCTCTACCTGGTCGAGGCGGCCTGGGGTTTCATCCTGGACCGCTACGGCACGCCCGGAGCTGAAGGCCGAGATCCTGCCCAAGGTGACGGCCGGTGAGGCCTTCCTGGGCATCGCCACCACCGAGCCGGAGGGCGGCTCCGACATCCTGGGCGCCTGCCGCACCACCGCCGTGCAGCAGGGCGGCGAGTGGGTCATCAACGGCGAAAAGGTCTACATCAGCGGCGTGCGCGAGTCGCTGGCCATGGGCGGCGTCCACCTGCTGCTGGCCCGCACCGATCCCGATCCGGCCGCCGGCCACCGGGCTTTCACCTTCTTTGCCCTGCCGCTCAAAGGCACCCCGGGCATCATGCCCACCTACTTCAAGGACATGGGCCGCATGGGCATCTCCACCGGCGGCTTTGCCATGGACCGACGTGCGCCTGCCGGCCGAGCACCAGGTCGGCGACCTGAACCGTGGCTTTTACCACGCCATGGAGGGCTTTTCGGCCGCGCGGGTGCTGATCGGCGCCACCTGCGTCGGCGCCAGCGAGGCGGTCCTGGATCTCGGCGTCGAGCACATCAAGCAGCGCCAGGCCTTTGGCCGGCCCCTGGCCTCGTACGAGGGCATCTCCTTCCCCATGGCCGACCACTACGCCAACCTGGAAAGCACCAGGCTGCTGGTCTACAAGGCGGCCTGGATCATGGACCAGAAGTATGGCGCCGGAGCAGCCGGCCACAGCGACATCGCCCTGGCGGCGGCGCTGGCCAAGCTGCGCGCGCCCAAGATGGGCCTGGATCTGATGAACGAGGTGGCCGACTGGTTTGGGGCGATGGCCTACACCAAAGAGTGCCCCGTCGAGATGGGCATCCGCGGCATCCGCTCCTACTCCATCGGCGCCGAGGGGACGATGAACATCATGCGGCTGATCATCAGCCGCGAGCTGCTGGGGCCCGAGTTCCTGCCCTACCGCAACTAACCTGCTGGCCGTTATAGACCTGTCAGGTTTTCCGAAACCTGACAGGTCTGTGCTATAATCGCACCAGGAGGAAGGTTCAACCATGACCCACATCAAGCCATTGCCAATCGAAGCGCTCTACCGGCGCGTCGACCCCGGCCTGTTCGATTTCGAGACAACAGCCGAGTTGGAGGATCTCGACGCGATCATCGGCCAGCCGCGGGCCGTGCGAGGCCGTCCAATTCGGCATCGGCATGGAGCGGCAGGGATACAACATCTTTGCCCTGGGGCCGGTCGGGGTGGGCAAACACTCGATCGTCGGCCAATTCTTCGAGCAGCATGCCGCCGGCGAGCCGGTGCCCGCCGATTGGTGCTACGTCCACAACTTCAAAGAGCCGCACAAGCCCCAGGCGCTGTGCCTATCGCCGGGCAAGGGCGTCGAGCTGCGCGGGGACATGGCCCAGTTGGTCGAGGTGCTGCGCACCGACCTGTCGGCGGCGTTTGACAGCGAGGAATATCGCACCCGCCGCCAGGCGATCGAAGAAGAGTTCAAGGAACGGCAGGAAGGCGTCTTCAACCAGGTCCAGCAGCAGGCCCAGGAAAAGGGTCTGGCCCTGCTCCAGACACCCTCTGGGTTGGCAATGGCGCCTGTGCGCGACGGCCAGGTGCTGTCGCCCGACGATGTTCAGAAGCTGCCCCAGGAGGAGCAGCAGCGGATGGAGGCCGACGTGGAGCAGCTCCAGGACGTGCTCCAGAAGGCCGTCCAGCAGTTCCCGCGCTGGCAGCGCGAGACACGGGACAAGGTCAAAGCGCTGGACGGCGAGATCGCCAACGCGGCCATTGGCGGCCACATCGACGAGCTCGCGGACAAGTACGCCGGCCTGGCAGCGGTCGAAGGCTACCTGGATGCCGTGCGGCAGGACGTAATCGACCACGTCCAGGACTTTCTGCCACAGGAGGAAGACAGCCAGCCGTCGGCCATGCTGTCCGAATCCGACGATGCTGCCGCCCTATCCCAGGCCGAGCTGCCTCCCTCTCGCCGCTACCAGGTCAACGTCCTGGTTGATCACAGTAGCTCGCAGGGGGCGCCGGTCATCTACGAAGATAACCCTAGCTATCAAAACCTGTTGGGACGGGTCGAGCACATCGCCCAGATGGGGGCGTTGCTGACCGATTTCAGCCTGATCAAGCCCGGTGCGCTTCACCGGGCCAACGGCGGCTACCTGATCCTGGACGCGCGCAAGCTGCTCCTGGAGCCCTACGCCTGGGAGGAGCTGAAACGGGCTCTGCAAGCGCGCCAGATCCAGATCGGAGCGCTGGGCCAGACGCTCAGCCTGGTCAGCACCATCTCCCTGGAGCCAGAGCCCATCCCTCTCGACGTCAAGGTCGCCTTGCTTGGTGACAGCGCGCTTTACTACACGCTGTGTGACGCCGATCCCGATTTCGTCGAGCTGTTCAAGGTTCAGGCCGATTTCGAGGAAGAGATGGATCGCACGCCCGAGAATCAGGCCCTGTATGCCAAGCTGATCGCCAGCATGATCCGCCAGGCCGAGCTGCGGCCCTTCGACCGGGAGGCCGTGGCCCGCATCATCGAGCATAGCTCGCGGCTGGCGGGCGATGCCGACAAGCTCTCAACCCACATGCGGGTCATCGCCAACCTGGTGCGCGAGGCCGACTACTGGGCCGGTCAGGCCGGGCGCGACGTGGCCGGCGCTGCCGACGTGCAGCGGGCGATCGATGCCCAGGTCTATCGCTCTGACCGGGTGCGCGAGCGGATCCAGGAGGACATCCTGCGCGGGACGATCCTGATCGACACCGACGGGCTTCAAACAGGCCAGGTCAACGGCCTGTCGGTCCTCCAGCTTGGCAACTTCTCCTTCGGCCAGCCGAGCCGCATCACGGCTCGGGTGCGGCTGGGCAAGGGCGAGCTGGTCGACATCGAGCGAGAGGTCGAGATGAGCGGGCCGATCCACTCCAAGGGAGTGTTGATCCTGTCCGGTTTTCTGGGAGCCCGCTACGCAGCCGACCGCCCCCTGTCCCTGTCGGCCAGCCTGGTCTTTGAGCAGTCTTACATGGGCGTGGAGGGTGACAGCGCCTCCTCGGCCGAGCTGTACGCCCTCCTGTCGGCCATCGCCGATGTGCCGATCACGCAATCGCTGGCCGTGACCGGCTCCGTGAACCAGCACGGCCAGGTGCAGGCCATCGGTGGGGTGAACGAAAAGATCGAGGGCTTTTTTGACCTGTGCCGCGCCAGGGGACTGACCGGCGATCAAGGGGTGCTGATCCCGGCCTCCAACGTCAAGCACCTCATGCTGCGCCACGACGTGGTCGAGGCGGTGGCCGCCGGGCAGTTCCGGGTCTATGCCGTCGAGACGATAGATCAGGGCATCGAGCTCCTGACCGGCCTGCCGGCCGGTGAGCGCAACAAGGCGGGCGGCTATCCCAAGGGCAGCATCAATCACCGCGTCGAAGCGCGGCTGATCGACCTGGCCAAAAAGCGGATGGGCCTGGCCAAGGAGCAGGAGGCATGAGCGACGAGGAGCGCAGCGAGGAGGAGCGCGAGCCGGTCTTCCAGCGCATACTGGTAGCCTTGGATGCGTCACCTCACAGCCTGGCGGCGCTGGAGGCGGCGGTCGTACTGGCTACCGGCGTTCAGGCCGAGCTGGTTGGGTTGTTTGTCGAAGACGACGACCTGCTGCGACTGGCCGGGCTGCCTTTCGCCCGGCAGCTAGGGCTCTATTCCCCTGACGCCGCGCCCTCTGGACGAGCCGCAGATCGAGCGCGAGCTGCGGGCGCGGGCCCGCCGGGCAGAGCATGCGCTGGCGGCCCTGGCCGAGCCTGCCCAGGTGCCCTGGTCCTTCCGCGTGGTGCGTGGCGCCATCGCCGCCGAGCTGCTGGCGGCCGCCGCCGAAGCCGACCTGATCAGCCTGGGCCGGTCCGGCTGGTCGCCCGACCGGCCGGCGGCGGGTCGGCTCCACGGCCCGGGCCGTGCTGTCCCAGGCTCCTCATCCGGCACTGGTCGTCCGGCAAGGCGCCCACCTAAAGCCGCCCATTATGGCCGTGTACGACGGGTCGGTGCTGGCCGGCAGCGCACTGGCCACTGCCGCACGTCTGGCCCAGGGCAAGGAGGGCGAGCTGCTCGTCCTGGTGGTGGCCGACGACCCGGCTGAGAACGAGCGCTTGCAGGCGCAGGCCGGTGACCGGCTGCGGGCTCGCGCGATCCCTGTCCGCTTCCGCCAGCTGACCGAAGCGACCGTGTCCAGGCTGGTGCAAGCCCTGAAAACAGAAGGCTGTGGCACCCTGGTCCTGCCGGCCGAAACCGCTCTGCTGCGCGACGAAGCGCTGTCAATCTTGGTGGAAGAGCTGGATTTCCCCATGCTCCTCATCCGATAACCGAGAAAACATCAGCGTCTATCTGCATAGATCTGCGCCCATCCTACGCCAAATCAAGGAGGAATACCATGACTGCTTTCAAAATCGAGTCTTTGCTCGCCGCCCGGCTGTTCGTTAGCCCTCAGCTCGTCGGCGACCGCATCTACTTCCTGAGCGACCTCTCCGGCCGGATCAGCCTCTACGCCATGGACCGCGGCGGTAGCGTGCCCGAGCCGCTCCTGCCGCCCGACATTGCCCTCCAGAACCCGGCGCTCATGAACGGCGAGTCCTTCTTTGTCTTTCCCAGGCTGAACAAGATCCTGGTCCTGGTCGACCAGGACGGCGACGAGAACTACCAGCCCACCCTGATCCCGCTCGACGGCGGCATCCCCGAGCCGGTTCTGGCCGAGCGCTTCCGGGGCCAGCAGGTCAACGTCTTTCACTGTGACGCCGAGCGCAGCCTGGCCGCGCTCTCTGTCGATCCCCGTACCAGCCCGCTCAACGAATCCTACCTGCTCAACCTGGAGACGATGGAGCTGACCGACCTGGGCACCGGCCTGTATGGCAACTACTACACCGGCGCCAATGCCGACTATTCGCGGATCATCCTGGTCGACAGCTACACCTCCGCCGACCACGCCGTGTACCTCTGGGAAAAGGGTGCCGGCGGACGCAAGCTCCTCTACGGTAAGCCGCTCGACGACCGCCGGCCGGGCGAGACCGTGCCGCTGAACGCCATCGGCGCCTGCCACTTTACCCCCGGCGACAAGGGCCTGCTGCTGACCACTGCTCTGTTCGACGACAGTTACGGTCTGGGCTATCTGCCCCTGGCCGGCGACCACCAGGTGCAGCCTGTCGAGGTGGTGGGCACCGTCCACCGCGGCCAGGGCGAGCTGTACGGCCTGGAGCACCTGGCCGGCGACCGCTACCTGCTGACCTACAACATCGACGGCTGCTCCTACGCCTACGAAGGCGCCTTTGACGAGGCAGCGCTCCGCTTCCAGGTTGACACGGTCGTCTGCGGCGCCGGCGCGCTGACCAACGGCGTGCTCCAGTCACTCCACTACGACAAGGCGAGCGGCGACTATGCCGCCTCCTTCTCCACCGCCACCTCGCCGGCCCAGCTCTACACCATCGAGGGCGCGGCCAAGAAGGCGATCCAGCGCACCCGCCAGCGCATCCTGGGCATCCCGGACCGTCTGCTATCCTCCGGCGAGGATGCCTCCTACGTCAGCCACGACGGGCTGCGCGTCTCGGCCCGGCTCTACCTGCCCGCAGCCGAGCTCGGCTTTACCGGGCCGCGGCCGGTCGTCTTTTACATCCACGGCGGGCCGCAGAGCCAGGAGCGCCCCGACTTTACCTGGTTCTCCATGCCGCTCATCCAGTTCCTGACCCTCAACGGCCTGGCGGTGTTCGTGCCCAATGTCCGCGGCTCCACCGGCTATGGACTGGATTACATGAAGCGGGTCGACCACGACTGGGGCGGTCAGGACCGGCTGGACCATGTGGCCGCCTTCGACCACCTGCGCCGCGACCCGCGCCTGGACCTGGATCGGGCCGGCGTGGTGGGGCGCTCCTACGGCGGCTATATGACCCTCACCCTGGCCGGGCGGCATCCCGACCTGTGGCGGGCAGCCTGCGACATGTTCGGCCCCTACAACCTGATCACCTTCGTCGAGCGCCTGCCCGAGACCTGGAAGACCTACTTTTACCTGTCGATCGGCCACCCCGAAAAGGACCGTGACGCGCTGGTAGCCCAGCTCGCCCTCCACCTACCTCGCACCAGCTGGCCTGCCCGCTCCTCGTCATCCAGGGCCACAACGATCCGCGCGTCCGCGAGGTCGAGTCCCGCGACGTCGTAGAAGATCTGCGCCGCCAGGGCAAGCAGGTCGACCTCCTGGTCTTCGAGAACGAAGGTCACGACGTGCTCAAGCTCGAGAACAAGGTGCGCTGCTACAACGAGATCACCGGCTTTTTCGTCCACCACCTGACCCCCGGCCAGCCGGCCTGACACAACAAGAAACCCGGTTTCCCCGCGGAAACCGGGTTTCCAATTCCTCCTCTACCCCGCCCGCCGATAGCTGACCGCTGATGGCCGTCAGCTATCGGCTATCAGCACTAATCAGCGTTTGTCTGTGCGCTCCGCGGTCTGCGTCCAATCAATCACCTCATCCACCCCCCACAGTGGCGACCGCAGCCGCGCCTGTGCCTTGCCGATCTCCAGCCGGCAGTCGCGAGGCCGGAGCGCCCCGCTGTCCCGGCTCCGGCCGGGCGTGATCCCCGCCGGGTCCAGCCCGTAGGCGCGGGCCAGCCGCACCCCAAACTCGTAGCGGCTCAGGGCCTGTGCCCCGGCCAGGTGCCAGATGCCGCCCAGGTCCTCCCCCTCCTCGCCGGCCAGCTCCAGCAGCGCCGCCGCCAGCTGCTCGACCCATATCGGGCAGCGCAGCTCGTCCGTAAACAGCGTGATCGGCTGGTTATTGCGCAGGCTGTCCACCACCCACCGCGTGCGTGGATCGGCCGGATTGAAGCCGTAGATGAGCGACGTGCGGATGATGGCCGCCTCCGGGCATAGCTCTGCGACGGCGCGCTCTGCCTCGGCCTTGGCCTGGCCGTATGGGGTCACTGGGCTGGGCGGGTCGGCCTCACGGTATGGCCCATGTTCCCCGTCAAAGATGACGTCGGTGGACATGGCCACCAGCCGCGCCCCCACTGCCGCCGCAGCCGTCGCCACGTGGCGAGTTCCCTCGACGATGACTGGCCGCATCGCCTCGGGCGAGGTCATGTCATAGGCGGTGTGGATCACCGCTGCCGGGCGCAGATCCGCCGCCAGGCGGGCCACCGCCGGCCCGTCCCGCACGTCCAGGGGCACGGCCTGGCAGCCGGCCGGCAGGTCCGGGTGAGAGAAGTAGGTGGCCACCACCTGCCACTCGGCTGTGGCCCGGCGGACCAGGTGGCGGCCGAGGTAGCCAGAGCCGCCGGTGATCAGCAGGGTGCGCGTATCACCCCTCATTGGGCGGCGGCGCTATCTCGTCGGCATTCATCTCGCCAGCGCCCTCCGCCTCGATCCGTTCCAGTGCAGCCTGGGCGGCGGCCTGGGCGGCCACCTGCTTGCTGTGGCCGCTGCCCTCCCCATAGACCTTGTCCCCGATCGTCACCTGCACCGTGAACTCTTTGGCATGATCGGGGCCGCTTTCCGACACGGCCAGGTAGCGGGGGGTATGGCGCATCTGGCTTTGGGCCAGCTCCTGTAACCGGCTCTTGGGATCCTTGTCCGCCTCGTCTCGCAGCGCATCCGCTACCTTCTTTTCCATGAACGGCTGGAAAAAGCTCCGCTGGACTTCCAGTCCCTGGTCCAGATACACCGCCCCTGCCAGCGCCTCAAAGGCGTCGGCCAGCACCGTCGGCCGCTCGCGTCCGCCGCTGTCGGCTTCGCCATAGCCCATCAGCAGGTACTGCCCCAGCTCCAGGTCCTGCGCAAAACAGGCCAGCGTCTCTCGCCGCACCAGCGTCGATCGCAGGTTTGTCAGTGGCCCTTCCGGCAGTTCGGGAAAACGGTGGTACAGATACTCCCCGCTGAGAAAATCGATTACAGCGTCGCCCAGGAACTCCAGGCGCTCGTTGTCCTCGAAAGGAAAATCGGGATGCTCGTTGATGTACGAGCGATGCGTCAGCGCCCGCTGTAGCAGGCTCTTATCCACAAAGACGATGCCGATCCTTTGCTCCAGGTCCGAAGGCTCATTCATGCCAGGCCCGCAGCACAAGAGTCGCATTGTGGCCGCCCAGGCCAAACGAATTGGACATCGCCACCTCCACCTTCGCGTGACGCGCCTGGTTGGGCACATAGTCCAGATCGCAGGCGGGATCGGGCGTGTGCAGGTTGATCGTGGGCGGGATGATGCCGGTGCGAAGGACCTGGACGCAGATCGCCGCCTCCATCGCCCCGGCTCCGCCCATCAGGTGGCCGGTCATTGGCTTGCTGGCGCCGATTGCCACGCGGTAGGCGTGATCGCCAAACGCCCGTTTGACGGCCTGCGTCTCGGCCAGGTCGCCGGCCGGCGTACCGGTGCCGTGGGGGTTGATGTACGAGATCTGCTCGGGGGTCACGCCGGCGCGCCGCATGGCCAGTGTCATGCACTGCGCCGCGCCTGTGCCTTCGGCGTCGGGTGCCGCGACGTGGACGGCGTCGGAAGTGGCGGCATAGCCGAGCACTTCGGCCAGCGGCTCCGCTCCCCGCGCCCGGGCAAACTCGAGCTCCTCCAGGATGAACATCGCCCCCCCCTCGCCGACGACAAAGCCGTCACGGTCGGCGGAGAACGGCCGGCACGCGCCGCCCGGATCGTCGTTGCGCCGCGACAGGACACGCATCCGGTCAAAGGTCGCCACCGCCATCACCGTAGTGGCTGCCTCGAAGGCGCCGGTAAACATGGCCTGGGCGTGACCACGCACTATCGTTTCGTAGGCCTGGCCGATGGCATCCACGCCGGAGGAGCAGGCCGAAGAGACACCCAGGTTTGGTCCCCGGGCGCCGGTGCGCAAAGCGACCTGGACGGCGGCGGCGTCCACGGTGATCATCGGTACCAGCAGCGGGTTCACCCGGCGCGGTCCCTTTTCGCGCAGCACGTCAAACTCCTCGGTAAAGGTCCACGCGCCGCCTATCGCGGAGCCCATGATGGCGCCCACGTCGTACGGGTTGTGCTTGTCCACCACCAGCCGCGACTGGGCCAGCGCTTCGGCCAGTGCGGCGATGGCAAAGTGGGTAAAGCGATCGGTGTGGCGAGCCTCCCTGGCCGACATATGGTTGGCCGGGTCAAAACCGCGCACCTCGCCGGCGATGCGCACCTCCAGGTTGCTGGCATCGAACAGGGTAATCGGGCCAATCCCGGATCGCCCGGCGACTCAGATTCCCCCACGCTGTAGAGACATCAAGTCCGACCGGGGAAACGATCCCCAGGCCGGTTACTACCACCCGTCTGCGTTCCATCTCTCTCCAATGACTCCTTCTTCACAGCTAGTCTTGCTGTATGGTCAGGAACACCGTTCCCTTGGTCATACCCTCTTCGGCTGGACCTGCCACCTCCTCGGCTACCGATTCCCGAGGCTGCCCGCCATTATAGCACAATGTGCAGACCGTGGGAAACCAGGGCGCGTGGCGGGCGTACAGAGAACAACCGGTTACCTGATCTATCTCGGCCGTCAGTGGCGAAGGGTCAGGAGCCTGGGGCGGTGAGCCTGCGCGGCCAAGTCACTCGGTCACCAACAGGCCGCTCAGCCACTGCCATAGCCGCTGCCCAATGCCCGGTCCCAGCCCGTCGTGCGCGGTCAGGTCATATTCGTTCTCGGTCACAAGCTGACCCTTCTGCTCCAACCGGCACACCAGCCGCCAACCATCTCCTTCGGGCAGGACCCAGTCCAAGCGGCCAACGATCTCGGCCGAATCGGCCGCCACGTCCAGCCTGTGGACGAGCTGGCTCACCGACTGTCCGGTCCCATCCACCAGGATCACCTCCAGGACACAGTCGAGGAGTGGTCCTGCCCTGTCATTGACGATCCACACCTCGCCGCTGAACCGATCGCCGGCCTGGTAGCGTCGCAGTCCATACTCCACGCTGATCAGCACGGGGCTGAACACCCGCTTGACCATGTCATACGCCGGCTTGGGCTCCCGGAAAAAGCCGATCAGCGCCCAGGAGATCGCCGGCCAAGGCTCGTTCAGTTGCCACACCAGCGCCCCGCCGCACCCCTTGGCCTTGCGCCGGCGGTAATGCTCGATGGCGATCTGCAGCCCGTAGGCCTGGGCCTGCTGGCTGGCCTGCACAAACGCCTCCAGGCTCACCCCTCCTGCCCGCCGCCCGCCCAGGAAGGGCCGGGCATACCGCTCCAGCTTCTTCAGCCCGGCGTTGTGATAGCTCCACGACGGCCCGGGCGGCCACACCTCCCCTTTCGATATGAACCGGTGCAGCGCTCCTGCCGATGGCGGAGCCTGCAGCCCGAACTCGCTGGCAAAGCGGGCCGTGTCGTCCCGGTAGGCCGCCGGTGCCGCATACCCGTGCCACACCTGCCAGTTGTGGCTGTCGCCGCCGTAAGGCGAGGCGGGCAGGAAGGGCCGCGTCGCGTCGCCGGCCACGGCGCGTCGTAGCGCCTCCACCAGCGGCGCGTTTCGCCTGGGGCTGAACTCGTTGCCGCCGCACCACAGCACGACGCTGGGATGGTTCTCCAGGCCGCGGACGATCGCCTTCGCTTCGGCCTCGACCAGCCGCAGGTACTCGGGCGAGCGCGGAAAGCGCGTCACAAAAGCGCACGCCACCGGGAACTCCTGCCACACCATGATCCCCAGCCGGTCGCACAGCTCATAGAAGGCGCGTTTTTCCCGCAGGCCACCGCCCCACACCCGCACCATGTTCATGTTCGCCTCGCGGGCCATCGTCAGCAGTTGGTGATAATCGGCCTCGCCAACCCGGCCGGGCATCAGGTCGGCGGGCACCCAGTTGGCCCCCCGCGCATACACGCGCCGGCCGTTGATCCGTACCGTCCAGCCGTCCAGCTCCACCTGGCGCAGGCCGATCACATCCTCGAAGCAATCCAGCACCCGGTCGCCGTCCAACACCTCCACCGTCAGCCGGTACAGGTCCGGTCGGCCATGATCCCACGGCCACCACAAGCGCGGCTGCGGCACTGCCAGCTCGACGTCGTAGGTATGGCTGCCCACCGTCAGCTCCACCGCCCGGTCGGCAACCAGCGGCTCGCTGGCAAATGTCTCGCCGCACAGACTGCATCGGATCCGGGCCCCCCGCTCGAGCCGGGCGTCGATCTCGGCCTCCACACTCAGCCTGACCCCGCCTCCGGCGCACAGCGGCCTGGCAGCAACCCCTCGGACAAACACCTCGTCGCTGACCGCCAGCGTTACGTCGTCCCACACCCCCATCGTCCGCAGCGCCGGCGAAAAGTCCCAGCCAAAACCCATCTGGCACTTCAGTGTGTCACGGCGGTGGGGGAAACGGCCCAGCGCTCGGAGGGTCAGTGCCTCGATCTGGTTCAGCGCCTTTTCCCACCGGCTGCTGCGGTCGCCTGGCAGCCACCGCGAGCCGGTAATGCGCACCGCCAGCCGGTTCTGGCCTGTCAACAAGCCGCCGATCTCGACTACGTGCGGCGAGAACATCCCCTCGTGGCGGCCCAGGTGCCGGCCGTCGACGAACAGATCCGAGACATAGTCCACCCCGCCAAACACCAGGTGCACCCGTCGGGATCCTGGATCGCCTCCTGGGACAAGTGCTGCATCCAAGTCGCGCACCAGCCACCAGCAGTGGTTGTCGGGCCACTGGGCCATCTCGTTCTGTCGGCCCACGCTCGGGTCGGGTATACGCCCGGCCCGGAGCAGGTCGGCCTGCACATTGCCGGGCACCACCGCCGGCAGCCATTCCTCCACCCGGCCAAGCTCATCCCATCTCGCCCGCTCCGGATCGGCGTCAGCCGGCGCCTGGCCCAGTCGCCACTCAGCCCCATTTAGCGTCACACTTCGATGTGTCACTAGCCCTCCAACATGAACAAGAGCCTATCTCAGAACTCAGATTTCCGCACCCACAGAACAATCGATGTCTATCTGCATGTGCCGCATGCTTCTGGCGGCCGCTCGACTGCGTCCAAAAGCAAAACCACCGGATGGTATCCGGTGGTTGCTCGACAGGGCCCCGCTGTGCCGTGTGCCTTGTTGGTTTTGAACCTGCCTAAGCAGGTGGGGATCCAGCCATCGGTTACTGCCTTGCCCTCGAGAGGCTATCGCATCCCCTCTGGATACCCGATCCCCTTCAATCGAGTGTTGGCTCAAACCTCTCTACGGGCATCACGCGCACAGCAGGGTTCCGCCAACCGTATGATACCACAATACGAGAGAATTGGCAAGTCCCTCGGCTGCCCGTTGTGCGGCGTTTGCCCCACGATTGCCCTACGCTCTACGTTTTCTGGCTGTTCTTGAGCTTTTCAGCGGTTCCGGCGGTCCGTCAACCCTGGCTGATTCTCGCCGGCGCGCAAAGATCTGCGCTGATCTGCGCTAATCTGTGCCCAGTTGATCTATCGATCGCTGATCTACGTCCCATCATTCCGCCAGCCGGATGTGCAGCTCCTTGAGCTGCTGCTCGGTCACCGGCGACGGCGCCCCCGTCATCGGGTCAGAGGCAGTCTGGCTCTTGGGGAAGGTCATCACCTCCCGGATGTTGTGCTCGCCGGCCAGCAGCATCACCAGCCGGTCAATGCCGGGGGCGATCCCGCCGTGCGGTGGTGTGCCATATTCGAACGCCTCCAGCATGTGGCCGAACTGCTGTTTGGCCGCCTCCACATCCAGACCGATCAGCCTGAACACCTTTTCCTGGATCTCACGGCGGTGGATCCGGATGCTTCCCCCGCCGATCTCAAAGTCATTGCACACCAGGTCATACTGCTGGCCCCGCGCCGCTCCGGGGTCCGTGTCGAGCAAGGAGACGTCCTCGGGCATCGGCGATGTGAACAGGTGATGGCTCGGGTCCCAACGCCGCTCCTCTTCGTTCCACTGGAACAGGGGAAAATCGATGACCCACCCGAAAGCCAGCACATGGTCGTCCCGCAGCCCCAACCGGTTGCCCAGCTCCACGCGCAGCCGGCCCAGAGATTCGGCCACGACGGCCGGCCGGTCGGCCACGAACAGCAGCAGATCGCCCGGCTGTCCGCCCAGGCGGGCGACAATGGCGTCCACCGTCTCCCCGCTCAGGTACTTGGCAAACGACGAGCGATAGCCGTCCGGCTGCACCGCCAGCCAGGCCAACCCCTTGGCCCCATAGCCCTTCACGAACTCGGTCAGCTCGTCCATCTCCTTGCGGCTGTAGCCGCCCAGCCCCTCGGCCCGCAGGCCCTTCACCTGGCCGCCGCCCTCCACCGCGTTGCGAAACACCGAGAAATCGCTGTGGGCCACCAGGTCGCTGATATCGGCCAGCTCCATGCCGAACCGCAGGTCCGGGCTATCCTTCCCAAAGCGTCTCACCGCCTCCTGGTAGGTCAGGCGGGGGAACGGCTTGAACAGCAGTTTCTTGTCGCTGACCGTTTCGACCAGCTCGGTGATCATCGGCTCGATCAGCCGCAGAATATCCTCGCGTTCTACAAAGCTCATCTCCAGGTCGAGTTGGGTAAACTCTGGCTGGCGGTCGGCGCGCTGGTCCTCGTCGCGGAAGCAGCGGGCGATCTGAAAGTAGCGCTCGAAACCGGCGACCATGAGCATCTGCTTGAGCTGCTGCGGCGACTGGGGCAGCGCATAAAAGTTGCCGGGATGGACGCGGCTGGGCACCAGGTAATCGCGCGCCCCCTCCGGCGTGCTCTTGGTCAGGATCGGTGTCTCGATCTCGACAAATCCCCGTTCCGACAAAAAGTCGCGGATGAACTTGACCGCGCGGTGGCGCATGATCACATTGCGCTGCATCCGCTGCCTGCGCAGGTCCAGGTACCGGTACTTCAGTCGCAGCCCCTCCGCCTCGCCTGCCTCGTGGTCGATGTAGAACGGGGGTGTCTTGGATGGGTTTAGGACCGTCGCAGCGCTGGCTGCCACCTCCACCTCGCCGGTCAGCATCTCCGGGTTCTCCAGGCCTGGCGGGCGGCGCTGTACCGTGCCCTGCACCTGGATCACCCACTCATTGCGCACCTGGTCGGCCACGGCGAACGCCTCAGGTGCGGTATCCTGGCTAAAGGTCACCTGTACAATGCCCGACCGGTCGCGCAGATCGACAAAGATCACGCCGCCGTGGGTCCGGTAGCGGTGCACCCATCCGGCCAGCGTGACCGCCTGCGTGTGGTCGGCGTGTGTGACACGCAATTCACCACAGTTGTGACTCTTGAGCATGGTTACCCCCAGTCGCCAGAATGGGGGCAATAATACACCGGTGGGGGAAAATTGTCAAGATGCGTGGCAGACGGTCATGGCGTCCTGTTTGGGTGGGGACGGCCTTGAGCAGAGCGAGTGTCGCCCTCCGGTTAGGTCATCCCCCCATCCACCACCGTGTGATCTCCGGCCCGAAGAAGAGCATTGCCATCGCCCCGGCGACCAGGAACGGACCGTAGGGAATGGCCGTGAACAGCGAGTAGCGGCGCAGGACGATGGCCCGCAGGAACCAGTACACAAGCCCGCCCAAGCCGCCCAGCAGCACCCCCAGGAACAGCGCCTGAAAAACGTCGGCAAAGCCGAGCACGAGCCCGATGAACCCACCTAACCGCACGTCGCCATAGCCAAAAGCGACGGCGTTGATATCCTTGCCTCTAGCCTTGCTCATCACCCTCACAAACAGCTCACCGAACTTGTAGATCACAAACAGGAGGCCGTAACCAAGCGCCCCGCCGATGAGAGCCATCCGCCAAAAGTGGGCCGGCTCCGGGCGGAGCAGGCTGCCCACCAACGCCAGCGCCCAGGCCGGATAGATCACCACGTTCAGGATCAGCCGGTGTTCCAGGTCGATGACCACCACCAGGACAAATATGGCCGAGTAGACACTGTACAGCGGCAGATAGACCGTCACGCCGTAACGCTGCCAGATAAAGGCAAACAGCAGCGCCATCACCAGCTCCGTGATCGGATGGCGCCACGAGATAGGGGCGCCGCACTGTCGGCAGTTGGGCTTGAATGCCAGATAGGCGACCGTCCCGATCCACGCCCACCACGGCCGGGGCTGGTTACAGTAGGGGCAGAACGGCGTGCGCGTCAGGCGGCGTGAGCGTGGAAGCTGGTCGGCGCACAGGTTGATGAACGCACCGACAAGCAAGCCGAGCAATGCGTAAAGGAGGATCATCGGCCGGCCTCACCCAGGCATTCCCTGACCGCCGCTTGCGCCGGCCCCCCAGCCTGGCTCGTCGCGCAACTCGGCCAGTTGGCGGCCTGCCGCTTCCAGCCAGTACCGGTCTGTGCCCGTGGCCACGTACTGCTCGAGGTCGGCAATGGCCTTGTCCGGCTGCCGGTGCAGCTTGTAGGCCAGGCCGCGGTTAAAGTAGGCCTCGGCCCGGGTCGGATTCAGCTCCATGAACCGCGAGAGATCCTGGATCGCCCGGTAATAGTTGCCGATCTCGCGCCAATATAGCACCCCGCGGCAGTAGTACGGCTCGGCATAGCCGGGATCCAGCGTCGCGGCCCGCGTATAGTCTTCCACCGCTGCCCAGTACTCCTGTAGGTCGCCCGAGTTGTTGCCGGCATGTCTGTGGGCATCTCCTTGCATGCGGTAGACCCTGGACCGAACCCAGTTCCATGCGCTCTTGACCGTACGCTCGATCCTCAAGGGTCGCTGCTCATCTATTCGCGTCTCGAACGCTTGACGCGCAGGCCGCGCCAGTGACAGCCTGCTTCCGTGCACTGGTAACGGCGCACCGGAATGTACAGGCTGAACACGCGGTCGTACCAGCGCCGGTGGATGCGATGCATCTCCCCTCCACAGCGGGGGCAGGCCGTCGCCGTCCAGCGGGGCGAGTTGATCGCCCTTCGCTTGGCGCGCCACAGCACCAGCCAAGCGGCTGCCAGGAGCAGGACATACGCCACCAGATCCGACAGGGTGAGCTGCCGCATCCGGTTGATCGTGGCCTGGGCAAGGTGGGACAGAAGGCCCTCAAGCCCACGGCCGGCGCCCAGCAGCCATGCCCACAGTGCCTGGCGGATCTGCATCTTTTCCACCAGCAAAAAGAGAGCCAGCGCCACAAAAACGGCGATCAGGATCTCGACCCACCAATCCTTCACGAAACGCCGCACGGCGGACGGATGCGGGTGCGTGCTCCGTCGTCTTGATCTACTCGATCCACTGTGACTGGGGCTAGGGGGGGTATCCATGGCCAGCACTGTTTACCTTTCGCTCAGACTATCATCATGCCATCACAGATCGATCGGCTGGCCCAGGAAGGCCAGGAACAGCTTCACTCCATTCTCCACGTCGTCCATGTCCACCATCTCTGACGGGGTGTGTATATAACGGGTGGCGATCGAGATACAGCTGGCCGGCACACCCGAGCGGGCGAGCTGGATCGCCATCGCGTCGGTCGTGCCTCCCGGTAGCACCTCCAGCTGGTAAGGGATCCCGTGCGATTCGGCCGCGCCGATTAGCAGGTTGTTGATCCCCGGATGAGACAGCATCCCGCCGTCCATCACCTTGATGCACGGCCCGGCCCCCAGCTTCATTGCCACCCTGCGCGCCTCGGGCGTGTCGCCTGCACCGGTGACATCCACCGCAATCCCCACCTCTGGATCGATGCCATACGAGCTGGTGCGCGCTCCACGCAGGCCCACCTCTTCCTGCACGCTGAAGCAAAAGTAGACGTCGTGGGGCGAACCTTTCATCTTGCGCAGCACCTCGATCAGCACGGCGCAGCCGATCCGGTCGTCCATGGCCTTGGCCACCACACGCCGGCCCAGATCGGCAAAGGGCCGCACAAAGCTGGCAGCCTGCCCCAGCCGGCCCTTGGCCTCCTCACGGCTGGTGGCCCCGACGTCGATGTACAGCTTGGCCAGGTCCGGGTCCTTCTTCATCTCGTCCCCTTTTTCTGGCGAGATGACGCCGGTTGCCCCGTCGGCAAACTGAACCCGGCTGCCCACCAGGGTCATCACATTCACCCCGCCGATCGGCTGGGCGCGCAGGAACCCCTTCTCGTCGACATAACTCACGATCAGGCCGATCTCGTCCATGTGGGCCGACAGCATCACCCGCTTGCCCCCGCCTGTGCCTCTCTTGATCGCGATCAGGTTCCCCAGAGCATCCACATGCACCTCGTCGGGCAGCGACCCGATCTCGGCGCGGATGATCTCCCGGATCCCTTCTTCGTTCCCCGAAGGGCCGTAAGCTTCCGTCAGTTTCTTGATCAGCTTCTTCACTCTATTCTCCTCAGGGCTGCCTTCATCAGCGCCACCGTATTGTCAAGATCGTTCAGGCTCAGGATGCTCACCGGGTTGTGAATGTAGCGGCACGGCACCGCCACCGTCGCCGACGGCACACCGGTCCTGGTCAGATGGATCGCCCCGGCGTCGGTGCCGCCGATCCCCGGCTGCTTGAACTGGTAGGGGATGCCGTTGGCTTCCGCCGCATCGGTCAGCAGCCGGACCAGCCGCTTGTCGGCGATGAACGAGCGGTCCATGATCGTGATCGCCGGTCCCTTGCCCAGCTCGCGTCGTCGGGCTCACATCCTGCTTCTTGGGCATGTCGTTGCAGACAGTGCCTTCCAGCGCAAATGCCAGGTCTGGCGCGATCCGGTAGGCAGCCACCCGCGCCCCGCGCATCCCCACCTCTTCCTGGGCGCTGAACGACAGGTACAGGTCCACGGCATACTGGCCGTCGGCCAGCGCAGCCGCAACGGCGCAGCCCGCCCGGTCGTCAAATGCCTTGCCCTTCACCGTGCGCAGGCCATCCTCGCTCAGGATCTCAAAGCGGGTGTCGGGCACGGCATAGTCGCCCAGCTTGACCAGCCCCTTGGCCTCCTCTTCGCTGCTGGCGCCAATGTCGATGACCAGTTGCTCGATCGGAATCGTCTGCCCCATCTGCTCCTCTTTGGTCAGGTGGATCGGTGGGGCCGGGATCACACCCGGGATCCGCTTCTCGCCGACGATCACCCGCTTGGCCAGGAGCAGCCGGGCGTCCAGCCCGCCCACCGCCCGAAAGCCCAGCATGCCGTTCTTCTGGATGCTGACGATCATCAGCCCCACCTCGTCGGTGTGGGCGTCGATCATCACCTTCAGCCGCGGCTCAGGGCCGGTGCCTCGCTTGAACGCGATCAGGTTGCCCAGCGCATCGGCCGACAGCTCGTCTACCTGGCCGCGCAGGTGGCGGGCCAGCATCCGGCGGACCTCGTCTTCACAGCCCGGTGGGCCAAAGGCATTTGACAACTCTTCTAGCAGCAAATCGTTCTCCTTTATCCTCAATCCAGCCCCAGGTCCCATGCCAGTTTCCCCAGCGAGTCCTCATCCAGCCGGCTGATAAACGCCGCAATCAGGCGGCCGGCCCGCTCAATGTCCTTGATCGCCCCCGTCTCAACCGGCGTGTGCATGTTCCGCAGTGGGATCGACACCAGCCCTGCCGGGATGCCCTTCGCGTGATATCTGGATGGCATAGGCATCGGTGCCCCCTGGTCGGGGACTCGGCTCCATCTGCCATGCCATCTCCAGCGACTTGGCCGCCTCCACCAGCTCATCCGACAGCTTGGGGTGGAAATTGGGGCCATAGTTGATCGTCGGTCCCTTGCCCAGCTCGAACGTCTCATCGTCGGGCACCCCGGGCTGGTGGGCAAAGGTCACGTCGAGCGCGATGCCGATCTGCGGCTTAAGCCCATACGTGCCGGTGATGGCTCCCCCATACGTCACCTCCTCCTGCACCGTCGCCACGGCATACACATCCCAGCTATGGTGCATCCGGCTCAGCTCTTCCAGGCACACCGCCACCGCAGCGACCGACGCCCGATCATCCAGCGCCTTGCCGGCGACCAATCCACCCTTCAGCTCCACCAGCTCCGCCTTCATCGTGATCAGGTCGCCCACCCGCACCAACCGGCCAACCTCTTCGGGCGGCAGCCCGACGTCGATCAGCAGCTTGTCGGCCGGCGTCGGCTTGTCCCGTTCGGCGCGCGTCAGCACGTGGGGCGGCGGCACGCCGATGACCCCCGTCAGCTCCCGGCGGCCGTGCACCACCACCTCCTGGCCGGGCAGCACCCGGTCGTCATAGCCCCCCACCTGCTCAAAGTGGATAAACCCCTCCTCCACCTCCAGCACGATCAGGCCGATCTCGTCCAGGTGCGCAGCCAGCATCACCGCCGGGCGCGGATCGGTTCCGCTTCCTCGCTTGACCGCTACCACATTGCCCAGCGTATCCACATACGTCTGGTCGGCAAAGGGGCCAAAAGACTCTTGCACGATCGTCCGGACCTGGTGTTCATAACCCGATACGCCGTGTGCTTCGCAGAGACGTTTCAATAGACCGACAATGTCCACGAGCCTATCTTCTCCACTGGTCAGAGATATATTGAGGTCGCTTGATTATAGTCCTGAACCTCTTCCCTGTCAAAGTCGTGAGGCCGTAGGGGCGGGTCCCCGTCGCGGGTCACCTAGATCACGCACATCGCGCACATCACGGAGCACGCAGATCACCGCCACCGTCGTTCAGTGCGGCGGAGTATGCCGCAGGGGACTCGCGGCTGGGGGTGCCTGCCCGGAATCTGGGGCTACGGGGCGGTCGTCAGCGTCAGCGTTGGGGTTATCGCTGGCATGGTCGTCACCTGAAGCAACGGGGTCATCGCCGGCGCAGCCGTCACCGTCACCGGCAGCGTCGAGGTTATCTCCGGTGCGGGCGTCAGCTCCTCGTCCGCTGACTCTGGGCTGGTCCACGGCGCCGGTACCTTTTCCCACACCTGGCGCACTGTCAGGCCGGCAAAACCCACACAGTACAGCAACGAGGCAGCCGCCAGCACCACCAGAACCAGAACCAGCCCAAGCTGCTGCCGTTCTGTCAGTTCCAGCCCTCGCCGTCGCCGTCTCTTCATCCGGCCCTCTAGTCTTGACCCTGACCGCCGTCGCCGTCCAGATCGCCGCCAAAGGTCATCGACCCCGTCGTCGGCAGCGTGGGTGTGACCGTCGGCGTAGCGGTGGCCGTATCGGTCGGTGTTGCCGTCGGCGTTGGCGTAACCGTGGGCGTATCAGTCGCTGTCGCCGTGGCGCTCGGCGTCAACGTCGGCGGTGTCGCGTGGCGCTCGGCGTCAACGTCGGGGTACTGGTCGGGATCGCGGTGTTGCTCGGCGTCGGAGTCGCGCTCGGGGTCCAGGTCCAGGTTGCAGTGGGCGTTCGTGATGGCGTAAATGTAACAGTCGGCGTGTTCGTCGGCGTGCTGGTAGGCGTGCCGGTGAAGGTGGCGCTGGCGCCCGGCCTGGGCGTGTCAGTGATCGATGGAGTGAAGATTGGCACGGCAGTGGCCGTCCATAGCGGCGTCCAGGTAGCAGAAGGCGTCCAGGTAGCAGTGGGTGTCCGTGTATAGGGGGGCGCGGGCGTCATTTGGGCCGGCGCCAGGATCAGCAGCAGTATCCCCGTGCAGTAGCACGGCAGCGTCAGCAGAATTGCGCCGATCAGCAGAGCATAGACCTTGTGCCGGAAGAGCGGCAGAGCGCTGATCTGATCGGCGATTCGCCTGAACAATACACTCTCCCTCGATCGGAGGCCGACCGGCGCCTAGATCATTCGAATCGTCGCCACTATCGCCCGTCGCGTGGCTTTCAGATACTCCAGATACAGCAGCGGATCCCAGGCGGGACCGTTCAAATCCATGAACGGCTTCCCGGCGCGCTGCAGCAGCCAATCGGTGGAGGGCGCAGTCCTGTTGATCTGGTCGATCTCTCCGTCGATCTCCTTTAGCCGCCCAAGCAAGAAAACCCTGACCTTGTCCAGCGGCATTCGCTCCAGGCCCGGCGGCATCTCCTGGAGCCATGTGTTCGCATTCGATTTGTCCGTCGTCTGAGCCATGATCTGTTCCTTGGGGCCAATTGTTAATGTCTAGCTTCTTCCAGCCTTACCTTACATCATAACACTAATTCTGTCAATTGTCAAGCGTTTGATCAACTTGTACACACAAACATCCGATCTTTTGCGAAAGATCGGATCTCTGGTTTGATCCTCTCGCCTTTACCCTCTTGGCGCAGGGCTTGTGCGCCTCAATCTATGGAACTGCGCGCCCTCCCAAAGCTCAGCCCTGCGGAGTATTGACTTCGCCGCACCGCCTGCTATAATGGGAATTGTCCGATAAGGAGGTTTGATGAAACACAAGCGCTTGCTCCTATTGCTGCTCTGTGCCCTCTTCCTCTTTTCGCTCCTCGCCTGCGAGGTCTCGGGCAGCGTCGTCATCACCGTCGTCGCGCCGACCCAGGCACCGCCCGGCCCGCCGCCGCCCGACCCACCACCGCCCGGCCCGCCGCCACCCGACCCACCACACCCCGAGCCGCCCCCGGGCCCATAGGCTTTCACCAGGCCGCACTGCCCATCAGCCTCCATGCCATCTACACGCGAAAGCCCTGCCCGGCCGGCACCTCCCTCTTGACTTCTAACCCCGGCTGCGCTACAATACCCCGGCGTCAGATGAACCTGCATGCTCCAAGTCGGGTTATTACTGGGGAATGTCAATGGGTTCCAGATTTGGGCCAAAAGAGGGCTGGGCCACAGTCGCCCTGTTCCTGTTCATGCTCCTGATCACAGCCTGGTCCATCCAGGCCGTGGAGTGGACCGCTGGCCTGGCCATCCTCCAGACCGTGGTCCTGCTTGGCGGTCTGCTTGGCATCGTGCTGGCCAAGAGCCGCGTCCCAAGCAGCATGGCCCATCTACTGTCGGCCCTGGCCGGAGTGACGTGGGTCGGCTACCTGACCGCCACCGTCATCGCCCGCTCCACCGAGTCAACCCTCCAGTTGGCCGTCGCCGACCTGGAGTCACCGGCTCGTCGAGTGGCTCCGCATCCTTTTCGGCACCGAGACGAGCCCGGGAAACTATATCTTTGTCCTGTTGTTGGCCCTCTTGTTGTGGATAGTGGCCTATCTCTCCGCCTGGGCCATCTTTCGCTGGGCGCGAGTCGCCTGGGCCGTCACCCTCTGCGGTCTGGTCATGCTTGTCAACGTCACCTATGCGCCCGTCAAGCATGACCTTCTACATCCTCCTCTTCCTCCTGACCGCCATGCTCCTGGTCGTGCGCACCAACCTGGCTTTCCGGGTGCGTGAGTGGGAGGCGTCTCGGGTCGGCTATGACACCGACATCGTCTATGGCTTCCTGCGGGCCGGATTGGTCATTTCTGTCGTCGCCATCGCCCTGGCCTGGGTTGCGCCCTCGGCCTTGGCCAGCCGGCCCTTCCAGGAATTCTGGGACAAGATTGGCGAGCCCTGGCGCCGCTTGCAGGATCAGTCGTCGCGCATCTTTAACAATCTCAACTACCGCAACGAGCCTGTCTTTGTCTCCTTTGGCCTTTCCACCAGGTTCGGCGGCGCGGTCAACCTGTCCGACGATCCGGTGATCGATGTCGAGTCGCTCTACGCCCGTTACTGGCGGGTCATCGTCTTTCACGAATACACCGCCGGTGGCTGGAACAATACCGATCAGACCGTCGTCCCACTCGAGCCGGGCCAGGCGCCTCTGGCCTCTCCTCCCTTCGACCTGCGACTGGACATAACGCAGACGATCACGCTCAGGCAGAAGCCTCGGCCCGCCGGGCCTGATCGTCGCGGCAGGCCAGCCCATAGCCAGCCGTTTGCCGGTCGACGCTCGCGTCAGCGATGTGACCGTCGAGACCGAGTCCATCCAGGCTCAGTTCGTCCGTTACCGAGCTCCACACCATGCCGGGCGATGCCTCGGCGCTCTATGTCAGGGAACTGCTCAAAGCAGGCCAGTCCTACAAGGTCGTTTCGTCGATCACCATCGCCGACGAGAGAGAGCCTGCGCGCGGCGGGTACCGAATACCCATCCTGGATCGTGCCCCGTTACCTCCAGCTTCCCGACGCTTTTCCGGACCGCGTGCGTCTCCTGGCCGAGCAGATCACGGCCGGGCGCGAGACCCCCTTTGACAAGGCCGAGGCGATTGAAGGCTATCTGCGCAACATCCCCTACAACCAGCAGATCAACGGGCCGGCCCCCGGCCAGGATGGCGTCGACTACTTCCTGTTCGAGGCCAAAGAAGGCTACTGCGACTATTACGCCTCGGCAATGGTGACCATGCTCCGCGCGGTTGGCGTGCCGGCGCGCTATGTCCGGGGCTTTAGCCTGGGCGAACAGGATCGGGGCGTCTTTCACGTCCTGGCCAGCAACGCCCATGCCTGGCCTGAGGTCTTTTTCCCCGGCTATGGCTGGGTCGAGTTCGAGCCGACGTCGGCCCAACCGGTCATCGTCCGGCCGAGCCCCAGGGAGGATCAGCAGGGGCCGCGCAACATCCCTCACGAGGAAGAGGACGCCGAGCGCCTGGGCGATCGCGAAGACATGTTCGGCCGCGGCACCTACGTCCCCGCGCCCACCCCGACGCCCGAGCCCTTTCTCAATCGGGTTGGCCGCTTCAGTGGCTGGATCCTCGGCCTGTTGGCGTTGGCGATCCTGGCAGTCGCACTTCTCGTGTCGCGCCGCCGCCGCCAGATGGCCGGCTATAGCGTGGCCGAGTGGACCTACGACAGCCTGGTGTCCTGGGTCCGGCGTCTGTTCGGCCTGAGCCCCCTGGCCCATCAGACGCCCCATGAATACGCCGTAGCGGTGAACGGCGCCCTGGGCCGGGAGCAGCCGGCCGTCGACCAGATCGCCGATTACTATGTCCAGGAGCGTTTCGGCGGCAAGACCGTCCCCGAGGCCGACGTCAAGCAGCTCTGGAGCCAGACCTGGCCTGCCCTCCTCCGTCGCCGCCTGGAACAGAGGGTAGAGGCCGTCCGGCGTCTCTGGCGCCGCTTTACCCTCCCGCCCGAAGACCTCGAATAGTGCAAACCAATCGCCCCATTATTCTCCCCATCCACCGCCGCCGGGCGTCTGCAGGCTCAATACATCGCCAGGGCTGACCTCGCACTCTGCCTTGCCGGGCAGCTCCTCTTCGTGGCTGTTGTGGATCAGCAGGTTGCGCCCCACCGCCCCCGGCTGGCCGCCCTGCAGCCCATAGGCCGCGGTCCGTCGCCGCTCGGTGAGCAGCGTCACCGTCGCCGGGCACAGGAACTCGATGTCGCGCACCAGCCCGTCTCCGCCTCGATGCCGGCCTGCCCCGCCCGATCCGCGCCGCAGAGCATAGCGCCGCACCCGGAACGGGTAGGCATACTCCAGCGCCTCCACCGGCGTGTTGAGCGTGTTCGTCATGTGCACGTGCACCCCCGACAGCCCATCGCCGGCCGGGCCGGCCCCTGCTCCGCCCCCCACCGTCTCGTAATAGGCAAAGGGCCTGCCCCGTTCAGGGTCATACCCCCCAATCGCCACATTGTTCATCGTCCCCTGGCTGGCGGCCGGGATCAGGTCGGGCAGCGCCTGGGCCAGCGCACCCAGCACCACGTCGACGATCCGCTGCGACGTCTCGACGTTGCCGCCTGCCACCGCGTGAGGCGGCTCGGCATCCAGGATGCTCCCCTTCGGCGTGATCACCTCCACCGGGGCGAATGTGCCGCTGTTGACCGGGCTGGCCAGGTCGGCCGGCATCGGCGCCGACCACGCACCGCACCACGTACCAGGCCGCCGACTCGGCGATCGATCGCACCGCGTTGAGCGGCCCGGCCACCGCCGGGCTCGAGCCCGTGAAATCGACGTCATCCTGTCGCTCTCGACCGTCACCTTGACCTGGATCCGCGGGCCGCCTTGCTCGCCGGCCGTCGCATGGCGGCGATCCCGCCTTCCGTCGTCGTCCAGCTCGTCGGCAAAGAAATAGACCCCGTCAGGGATGCGGGCGATGGCCGCTCGGGTCAGCCGCTCGGCGTAGGCCAGCAGGCCGTGCGCATAGCGCAGCGTCTCCGCCAGCCCATAGCGGGCCACAATCTCCTTCAGCCGCTGCTCGCCCACCCGGTGCGCAGCCATCTGCGCCGCCAGGTCCCCTCGCCGCTCCGCCGGCGTGCGCACGTTGCGCAGGATGAGCGCCAGCACCTCCTGGTTCGTCCGCCCTCCGTCCACCAGCTTGATCGGCGGGATGATCAGCCCCTCCTGGTAGATCTCGCTCGCCAGCGGCATCGACCCCGGCGACATCCCGCCCACGTCGGCGTGGTGCGCCCGGCTGGCCACCACGAAGCATGGGACCATCCTCCCTGCCCGTCGTCTCCTCCACGAACACCGGCGACACCATCGTAATGTCGGGCAGGTGCGTGCCGCCCAGGTACGGGTCGTTCAGCACCACCAGGTCGCCCGGCGACCACGCCTCCACCGCCTTAACCGCGGCCAGCACCGACGCCGGCATCGCCCCCAGGTGCACCGGAATGTGCGCTGCCTGGGCGATCATCTGCCCCGCCGGCTCGGCCAGGAAGCAGGCGCACGAGAAATCGCGCCGTTCCTTGATGTTCGGGCTGTAGGCCGTCCGCCCCAGCGTCACCCCCATCTCCTCGGCAACCGAGATGAACAGGTTCTTGAATATCTCCAGCGCGATCGGATCCAGGTCGCTCATCGCTCATCCACTCCGCCGGTGCTGCGGCAGACTGCGCCGCACTGTACGACGGTCCGGAACTCCCTTCGGTCGCCTGCCATGGCCTGGTACCTCTTTGCCACCAGGTTCCCCCACCCGTCGACCGTCGCCGCCCAATCGGGCGGGATGGCCGTCGTCGTGTCGAGCTGGAACAGGATCGCCGGCCCGACCACTATGTTGCCCGGCGCGAGCCGCTCCCGTTCGTACAGCGCCGCCGGCAGCGGCCGGGCCGCGTGTGGCGCGTCGGGGTCCGCAAAATAGACCGGCTTGTAGCCGCTGTGCGCCTTCCGCGGATCCGCCTCACCCAGCGGCTGCTTGGTAAAGCTGGGCTTGGCCGTGGCGCCGACCGCCTTGAGCCGGACGTTGACAATCTCCACCGGCTCGCCGGCGTTGGCGTGCGAAAAGCGCTGCCGGTGGGCGGCGTGAAACGCATCTGTGATCGCCGTCAGGTCGAGCGCGTCCGGCCCACCGGGATCGTCAGCTCGTACGACTGTCCGGCGTAGCGCATATCGAGCGCCGGCTGCAGCACCATCTCCTCATCGGCCAGCCCTTCGGCCAGCAGGTCGGCGCGGGCCCGCTCCGCCAGCCGCTCCAGCACCGCGGCCACCTGCTCCGCCTGCCGGTCTCCGCCGCCGGCCGCCACCATCACCGTCTGGGAATAATCCTTCACCACGTCGGCCAGGATCATCCCCAGCGCCGACAGTACCCCCGGGTGGGGCGGGATCAGTACCCGTGGGATCTGTAGCGCCGCCGCCAGCTCGCAGGCGTGCAGCGGCCCGGCCCCTCCAAAAGCCACCAGCGTAAACCGCCGCGGGTCGTGCCCCCGCTCCACCGAGATCGTCCGGATCGCCCGCTCCATGTTCGAATTGGCCACCCGGATCACCCCCCACGCCGCTGCCTCCAGCGGCAGGCTCAGTCGCCGCGCCAGCTCCTGCATCCGCGCCTGCGTCCGCGGCAGATCCGAGAGTCACCTGCCCTCCCAGGGGATGCCCGGCGTCCAGCCGGCCAAGGATCAGGTTGGCATCCGTCACCGTGATCTGGTCCCCTCGGCCATAGCACACCGGGCCGGGGTCGGCTCCTGCGCTCTGCGGCCCCACGCGCAGCGCACCCCCGGCGTCCAGGTGCGCGATCGACCCGCCCGCCGGCGCCCACCGTGTGAATGTCGATGATCGGCAGCCGCAGTGGCAGCCCCGCCACCGACCCCTCCGCCGTCTCCTGGATCCTGCCGGGGCACAGCGACACATCCGTGCTTGTCCCCCCCATGTCGAACGTGATCGCCTGTTCCAGCCCGGCCAGCCGCGCCAGCTCAAACGCCCCGGCCACCCCGCCGGCCGGCCCCGACAGCGCCGTCCGCGCCGCCAGCCTGCGCGCTGCTTCAGCCGAGATGGTCCCCCCGTTCGACTGCATGATCCGCAGCCGCCGCCCGCCCAGTTCCTGTTCCAGGTTGGCCAGGTACCGGCTCATCAGCGGTGCCACGTAGGCATTGATCACCGTCGTCGATGTCCGCTCATACTCCCGGTATTCGGGCAGCACTTCGGAGGAAAGCGACACGAAAGGCGCGTCCGCCCCGCCCAGCTCGGCAATCCGCGCCCCAACCTGTCGCTCGTGGTCGGGATAGAGGAAAGAAAAGAGGAAACACACCGCCACCGACTCGATCCCATCGGCCAGCATCTGGCCGATAGCCGCGTCGGCGGCAGCCATGTCGAGCGGCACCACCACCGTCCCGTGGCAATCCACCCGCTCCGGCACCTCAAAACGCCAGCTCGGCCGGCACCAGCGGCGCCGGCCGAGTCGGGTGCAGCGCGTACAGATCCGGCCGTGTCTGCCGCCCGATCTCCAGCACGTCGCCAAAACCGGCGCTGGTGATCAGCGCCGTGCGCGCCCCGCGCCGCTCCAGCAGCGCGTTCGTCGCCACCGTCGCCCCGTGCACCACCGCCGTGTCCGGCCCCGCCCCGATCTCGGCGATCCCCTGCACGATCGCCTGCGACGGGTCGCGGGCCGAGGTCAGCAGCTTGTGGATGCGGACCCGGCCCGCGCCGTCCAGCAGCACCAGGTCGGTGAACGTCCCCCCGACGTCAACGCCCAGGATCATAACCTTCTCCAAAGCCTCCGAGGTCTTTGACCTCGGAGGCCTCACGACTAGGTCACCCTAGTGGCCTGTCAGTCCCCGACCTCAAGGCCGTCGTTCACTGCAGCACGGAGCGCCGTGAAATTGGGGTTTGTGCTTCAAACCCCTTCGGGCGGCCATACCGCCGCCGTTGCTGCTGGCTCATCCATCCGGCGGACCATCTCCCGGTAGGCCAGCGTCCACGTCGCCGAGGTAAAGGTGTTGATCACGCTGCCGATCAGCGCGCCCAGGATCGCCGCGATCAGCGCGCCGCCGCAGATCGGCACCAGGACCCACCCTCCCACGTCGGTAGTGGCCGAGGTCACCGCGCCAATGATCGGCAGGGCGACGGCCATCACCCCCGCCAGCACGACCCCGCCGACGACCAGCCCGATCACCAAAAAGATCACCCAGAAGATCAGCGTCGGGCCGACGTTTGCCTTGAGCACCTGCCAGCCCCGCTTGAAAGCGTCGATCCAGCCCAGCCCTTCCAGCACCGCGGCCCGCTCGGCATAGGTCTGGATCAGGCTCAACAGCCACGAAATGATGATCGCCAGGCAGCAGAACAGCCCGGCGCACCCGATCCCGCCAACACCCAGCGCGGCCAGCGGGTTCGACTCCTCGGACCCTTGGACGATGCCCCAGATCGACAGCGCCAGAACGACGATCGAGGCCATAATGATCAGGAAGGACGGCAGGCCAGTCAGGATATTGATCCCAAACAGTGACCAGAACCGCTTGCGGCCCACTCGCCACGCCTGACCGAAACTTGGTGCCGCCTTCATCCTCCACCTGCTGCACCCCGGCGATCAGCCCGCCCCGGGCAATGACCGACGCCACCCACAGCGCGATGCCGATCAGGATCGCCAGGCACGCCACGCCGACGATGGCGGCAATGACCGCCCCCGTGAGCTCGGGCTCGATTTGCCACCCTTCCCAGTCGCTGCTGGAGAACCGGTAGTTGCTGCTTCCCCCGCCGCCTCCACCCTGGCCCAGGCTGGCCAGGAGACCGAGGATCCACAGGATCTTCCACCGCCACGTAATCTCCCACGCGCGCTTCAGAACCTTCCCGTAATCCATCTTACCCCCTCCTTGTGATGATTAACTACCCATACGTCGCTGCAACGCAATCGTTGCACCTTCACCCCCTATTCTACCACCTTCTGCCGTCCGTCGCCTGACCCCCCTCTGACTTGCACTTGACGCTGTCGGCAATCCAGCAGTGCCATCCTGAGCGCTGCGAAGGACTAGTATCCCTCTTCACTCCCACTCGATCGTCGCCGGCGGCTTGCTCGTCACGTCATACACCACCCGGTTCACCGCCGTCACCTCGTTCACAATCCGGTTGCTGGCCCGCGCCAGCAGCTCATAGGGCAGCCGTGCCCAGTCCGCCGTCATAAAGTCGTTCGTCGTCACCGCCCGCAGCGCAACCGTATAGCCATAGGTACGCCCATCGCCCATCACCCCCACGCTGCGCACCGGCAGCAGCACCGCGAACGACTGGGCCGTCCCTTGCCCCTCCCCCTGCCGCAGCAGCCCCGCTGCCGCCAGCTCTTCCACGAAAATCGCGTCCGCCGCCCGCAGCGTCTCCAGCCGCTCCCACGTCACCTCGCCCAGGATCCGCACCGCCAGCCCTGGCCCGGGAAATGGCTGCCGGTACACAATCTCGTCGGGCAGCCCCAGCTCCTTGCCCGCCGCCCGCACCTCGTCCTTGAACAAGAATCGCAGCGGCTCCACCAGCTCCATCCGCATCTCCTCCGGCAGCCCGCCCACGTTGTGGTGCGTCTTGATCCGCTGCGCCCCCGGCCGGCCCGCCCCGGCGCTCTCGATCACGTCCGGATAGATCGTCCCCTGCGCCAGGTATTGAAACTCCCCCAGCCGCGCCGCCTCCCGCTCAAAAATGCGCACAAACCCGGCCCCGATGATCCGCCGCTTCTCCTCCGGCTCGGTCACCCCCGCCAGCGCCGCCACCATCTCCTTCGCCGCGTCCACCGCCGCCAGCCGCATCCCCTGCTCCTGGCGAAAGGTGCGGATCACCTGCTCCGGCTCCCCTTGCCGCAGCAGCCCGTGATCGACAAAGATGCACGTCAGCTGCTCGCCCACCGCCCGGTGCGCCAGCGCCGCCGTCACCGCCGAATCGACCCCGCCCGACAGTGCGCACAGCACCCGCCCGGCGCCCACCTGGCGCCGGATCGCCGCCACGCTCTCGGCAATGAAACTGCCCGCCGTCCACGTCCCGCTCAGCCCGCACCCGCAGCGTCAGAAAGTTGCGGATGATCGCTGCCCCGTGCGGCGTGTGCACCACCTCCGGGTGGAACTGCAGGCCGTACAGCCGCCGGCCTGGGTGGGTCATCGCCGCGATCGGCGAATTGTCGGTCTGGGCCATCACCGTAAAGCCGGGTGGCAGCGCCTCGATCCGGTCGCCGTGGCTCATCCACACCGGCTGCGCAAACGGTAGATTGGCAAACAGCAGGCAGCCCAGGTCGGTCACCTCCAGCAGCGCCGGCCCATACTCCCGCCGGCCAGCTGGCGCCACCCGTCCTCCCAGATTGTGCGCCAGGAGCTGCATCCCGTAGCAGATCCCCAGCACCGGCAGCCCGCTCTCCAGCACATACGCCGGCAAGCTGCGGCGCGTCCGTGCTCGTACACGCTGCTCGGCCCGCCGCTCAAGATAAACCCGCGCGGCTTGAGCGCCAGCACCTCCTCGGCGGGCGCATCATACCGGAACAGCTCGCAGTACACCTGCGCCTCGCGCACCCGCCGGGCGATGATCTGGCTGTATTGCGACCCAAAGTCGAGGATCGCCACCGCCTCGCGGCCAGAGACCGGATTGCTCATCGCGTTTGCCCTTCCTACGGCTCCAGCACAATCCGGCCGTCACTCATGTCCGTCATAGTCGCCAGAGCGTGCAGCGGCACCCCCAATGCCTCCAGCTCCTCCCGTCCCCCCTCGAACGACTTTTCGATCAACGCCCCGATCCCCACCAGCTCTGCGCCCGGCGTGCCTTACCAGCCGCACCAGCGCCCCGATCGTCTGTCCGCTCGCCAGAAAATCGTCCATGATCAACACCCGATCGTCCGGCCTCAGGAACTCGGGCGACACCATCAAGAACACCGAAATCCCCTTCGTGTGCGACGGCGCCGCCTCCACATACACCGGGTCCGTCATCGTCACCGGCTTGGTCTTGCGCGCATACACCACAGGCACCTTCAGCCACAGCGCCGTCGTCAGCGCCGGCGCGATCCCCGAGATCTCCGCCGTCAGCACCTTGGTCGCCCTGGCCTCGCCAAACCGCGCCGCCAGCTCCTGGCCTGCCTCCATCATCAGCTCCGCGTCCACCTGATGGTTGATGAACCCATCCACCTTGAGAATCCCGCGCCCCAGGTTCTGCCCCTCAGACCGGATCCGCTCCTTCAGTGCCTCCATGGCCTCCTCCTCGTATTTGATTCCCGGCTGGGTACAGTCTACCACAACCAGCCCTAACGGGCAAGCAAAGAGAGTGTTTTCCCTTTGCCATCCTGACCCGATTGCAGCACAGTAGCCTTCTATGCTCGTGCCCACGCTCTCGCGTGGGCACGGCCTGTCGCATGTTGTCTGTCAGCAGCCACCTGAGGAATCGCAGGACTGCTAGTCGTGTTCCGCAGCTTCCGCTTCGGCTTTTGTCTTGTGTATCGTCCCATCCGGGTGTTGCGGAGGCGTGTAGATCGTGTACAGCTTCAGCGGCCTCGTCGCCGAGGTGTTGATCACGTTGTGGTAGGTGCCTGCCGGGACCACCACCGCGCCGCCGGCCGCCACACTGTGCTTCTCCTTGCCGTTAAAGACGAATTTGGCCCAGCCCTTTTCGATGCGGAAGAACTGGTCGACGTCTGGATGCACCTCGTTGCCGATCTCCTCACCCGGCTGCAAACACATCACCACGAGCTGGCTGTGTTTGCCGGTGAACAGCACTTGGCGAAAGTAGTCGTTTTCCTCAGTGGTTTTCTCAATAGGTCCAACATAACCGGTCATGGTTTCTTCCTCCCTCATGCTGATGTGCCGCATGGCTGTGAGAAATATACCACCATTTGGGTGAAACCTCAAGCTGCTGACTCAAGTACGAAAGCGGCCTGGTGAGTGACAATGCCGCGGCCGAGAGCGAGGCCCGTGGTGGCGGCTACCGCTTGGTCGGGGCTGTGCCGGCTGCGAATGGCAGTGGCTGCTGCTGCACCTACCTGCCCTGTGTGCTACGCCAGTATTAGGCGCTACCCTCCCGCAGGTCCGTCCCCTGGAACGGTGTGACGCTGCCATCTTGCGCTGCTCGGAGCATAATCGCTCTTGGGAGACATGCAGTCAGATGCCTCTGCCCAGGCCTAATCCCCTGGTCCTATTTTCACCTGGGCAGGAATGTGCTATACTTTGTCCAGGCCGTGTTGGACATTAAGAAACAAGAAGGGAGAATGCGATGAAAGGACTCGGAGTTACCCTGAGTCTCGTTGTCCTGCTCAGCGTTCTGCTGTTGGTCGTAGCCGTACCGACCTACGCTGGCAAGCACGGGGCCGGGAACAACCAAGACCCCCCTGCTTGGGGTCATGACAAAGACAAGCCCAAGAATGAGCCCAATGGAGGGCAGGAGGCCGCAGGCGGCCACAAACCCAAGGATGCACCTGGCGCAAACGATCCCACCGACACGACGCCGATCACTGCCACACAGCCCATCACCATCTGCCACAAGCCGGGAACCCCGGCCGAAAAGACGCTCGTCCTGCCTGCATCGGCGCTGCCGGGTCACCTGCGTCACGGCGACTATGAGGGCGTCTGCCAAGAGGTAACGCCCACCATCACCGCCACGCAGACGATCACCGTCTGCCACAAGCCCGGCACCCCGGCCGAAAAGACGCTCGTCCTGCCCGCATCGGCGCTGCCGGGCCACCTGCGTCATGGCGACTATGAGGGTGTTTGCCAGGAAGTAACGCCCATCATTACCGCCACAGAAACGATCACCGTCTGCCACAAGCCCGGAACCCCGGCCGAAAAGACGCTCGTTCTGCCCGCTGCCGCTCTGTTCGGGCATACGCAGCACGGCGACGAGCTTGGTGCGTGCCCAGACGCAGCGGTGGCGACAGCGACCCCCGCGTATCACGGGCGCTGGCGGAAAGGACGCTGAGTCCGCAGGCAACGATCCGATCGGCCGCCCGGGGCGCTGCGCCGGCCCGGGGAATCCCACCGGCCTGCTCGCAGTAACGTAGGCAAACACAGCAGTCGCGGCGGCGGGGTTACAGCCCCGCCGCCGCCTCTAGCTTCGGATCTCCGCCAACCACATAACCAGCATACTCATCGTGGATGATGGCTATTGGCCTGTGGCCTTTGCCATTCTGACCCGATTGGGGTATAATACTTTCCAGGGGATAGTCAGGCCGTCCCCTGCCATCCAGTCCACGGCTTGACGGAGCTGGACCGGGAGAAACCATGACACTGGAGCTGAACAAGGTCACCGCCCAGATCGAAGACATGGGCCGGGTGCTGGCCGAGCGGTGGCAGCGCCACAACAAGGTCGCTGCCCGCCGCCCAGACCCTGCTGCACCTGTATGCCCACGACCAGGACGAGCTGTGCCGCATAGCCGCCTCCGAGCCGGGCCAGAGGCTGCGCTGTGCCAGCCCCGGCGACGAGCCGCTGGATGCGGCCCTGCCGGCCCCGCCCATGCCTGCCCAGGCGACCCTGATCGCCGCCGACGGCTCGCAGATCTACCCCGACCGCCACGGGCCGGTTTTCTACTATGCCATCAACATCGGCTCCATCGTCTTCCGCCACGGCAGCGGCCAGGCCCCCACCGCGTCGACCGATCCCCACCTCTTCTACGCCGAGGACAAGGTCTATCCCGGCGGCGACCCGGTGTCGAGCGACCTGGTCAACGTCGAGCGGTCCGTGGCCGAGATGCAGATCCTGACCGACCTGATCCTGGCCGAATCCGGACTGCGAGCCGCCCTGCCTGGGCCTGGCCGATGGGTCCGCTGCTCCTCTGGATAGAGCGGGCCGCCCTGCCCGTCCGACCGGCAGACCGACCTGCTGGCCGCCTACCTGGCCTGCCTGGGCCGGCTGCGGGCCGCGCAGGGGCCGGCGGTGGCCGGGTTTGTCAGCCGCCCGCACAGCGCCGAGGTGGTGGCCCTGCTCTACCTTCGCCAGGTGGAGGAAGACCAGCGCGGCCAGGTACGAGCCTGTCCGAGACCCCCTACCGGGGCCTGACCGACCGGGCGCTGTTCCGCGACCTCCTCCGGCCGGGACGAGCGGTCGGCGCTGTTTGCCCGGGGTACCGCCGCCAACGAGCGTTATCGGGCCGAGGGCCACCGCATCTGGTTCTTTTACCTGAACACCGGCGCCGAGATCGCCCGCGTCGAGATGCCCGAGTGGCTGGCCTCCCGGCCCGAGGCCTTGAGCCTGGTCCACGCCGCAGTGTATGACCAGTGCCGCTTCAACAACGGCTACCCCTACATCCTGACCCGCGCCGACGAGCAGGCGGTCATCCAGGGCGAGGAGCGGGAGGCCCTGGAGTCGATGCTGGTCCAGGCCATGCTCCGTCATGGCCTCGACCTGCCCGAGCTGTCGCGCAAGGCGCAGCAGAAGCAGGTCGCCCGCTGGCGACGCCGCTAGATCATGGCCAGTTGCCGATTCGCCGATTTGCGAGGAGCATAGAGTATGGAGATTGAAGTGGGGCGGATCATCCGCTCGAGCACGGCCCGCTTTGCGGTGGGCTGCCAGGTGCTGCGGCCCCAGGTGCCGGTCTTTGGATCGCTGGTCAAGGTGCCGCCGGCCGCTGGGCGACGACGACATCTATGGGCTGATCCACGACGTGCTGCATGGAGGACGATCCCTTTGTCCGGCAGATGGCCGTCCTCGACGACGTGCGGCCCGAGTTTATCGAAGACCAGCGCCGCAACCGCCAGGTGCCGATCGAGGTCGGGGTGCTGGTGGTCGGCTACCGGCGCGGCGGCCGGGTCTATCACTGGCTGCCGCCCCAGCCGCCGCTCAGCCTGGACGTGATCTATACCTGCCCGCCGGAAGAGCTGGTGGCCTTTACCGAGCGGTTCGACTATTTCCGGCTGGTGCTCGACAACCGCGACCTGCCGGCCGACGAGCTCCTGGCGGCCAACCTGCGCTACGCCGCCGAGGCGCGGGGCGCGGCGGGTCGCGACTTCCTGGTCGACGCCGGCCGGGAGCTGGCCCGCCTGCTGGCCGTCGATCTGCCCCGGCTGGACAGTATCCTGCGGAGGATGAGAACGTGACCGACAACGCACTCGACGACTGGTTTCCCCGCACCCCCGCCAGCCCCGAGGCGGCCGAGCAGGCTCGCCGGCTGGGCATCGTCGTCGGCGGGGCGCTGAGCAAGGGGCTGAGCGTCAAGCTGGACCGCGGCGCCGTGGTCGAGGGCATGGCGGTGGGCCGCTACGTCGTGATCCACGGCCAGACCGGCCGCCGCTTCTTCAGCATCATCACCGACGTGGCGCTGGACTGCACCAACCCGGCCATCGAAAAGACGCCGCCCGACACCTCCGACCCCTTCCTGGCCCAGGTCTACCAGGGTACCAGCGCCTTTGGCCGCCTGGAGGTCTCGCCCATGCTGGTCCTGGACGAAGGCGCCGACGAGCCCAAGCCGGTCAAGACCGTCCCGGCCCATTTTTCGCCCGTCTACGAGGCCACCGAGGAGGACGTCAACCAGGTCTTTGGCGCGGCCGACGAGCGGCATTTCTACGTCGGCACGCCGCTGGACATGGAGAATGTGCGCGTCTGCCTCAACCTCGAGCGGCTGGTGGAGCGGTCGAGCGGGGTCTTTGGCAAGAGCGGCACCGGCAAGACCTTCCTGTCACGGACGCTGCTGGCCGGCATTATCAAGCACAACGTGGCGGTCAACCTGATCTTTGACATGCACAACGAGTATGGCTGGGAGAGCCAGGGCGAAGCCAACTATCGGGTCAAGGGCCTGCGCCAGCTTTTCCCGTCGCAAGTCAGCGTCATGACCCTCGATCGCGAGTCGTCGGATCGGCGGGGCAGCAAGTGGGATTACGAGGTCCAGATCGGCTACGACCAGATCGAGCCGGAAGACGTCGACATGCTGAGCAGCCTGATGGCCCTGAGCGACGTCCAGGTCGGCGCCCTGTACGAGCTGCGGCGCAGGCTGGGCCCGAACTGGATCGCCAAGCTGCTGGAAGAGGACGACGACGAGTCGGACTCGAAGGCTCGGCCCAGCTCGATCGTCTGGTCGACGAGGGCAAGCTGGCCCCTGGCACGCTGGGCGCCATCCAGCGCAAGCTGGGCCTCTTCCGCCGTTTCGGCTTCCTGCGGCCGCGGGTCCAGGAGGACGTGGTCGGCAAGATCATGGACTACCTGAGCCGGGACATCAACGTCGTTCTCGAGTTTGGGCGCTACGGCAGCAACCTGGAGGCCTACATCCTGGTGGCCAACTACCTGACTCGCCGCATCCACCAGCGGTACGTCCAGCGCAAAGAAGCCGCGCTGGGCCGCCAGAGCGAAGAGCCGCGCCCGCTGGTGATCACCATCGAGGAGGCGCACAAATTCCTCGACCCGGCCATCGCCCGCCAGACGATCTTTGGCACGATCGCCCGCGAGCTGCGCAAGTACAACGTGACCCTGCTGATCGTCGACCAGCGGCCCAGCGGCATCGACGGCGAGGTGATGAGCCAGATCGGCACGCGGGTGACCGCCCTGCTGGACAACGAGCCCGACATCCAGGCCGTCTTCACCGGCGTGGCCGGCTCGGCCCAGCTCCGCCAGGTGCTGGCCCGCCTCGACACCCGCCAGCAGGCGCTGATCCTGGGCCACGCCGTGCCGATGCCGGTCGTGGTCCAGACCCGGCCCTACGGCCCCGAGCTGTACGCCGAGGTGGGCCACGTCGAGGGCGAGGAGCTGCAGGACAAGCTGGCCCAAAATGTGAGCCTCTTGCGCGGCGACCAAGACTTTGCCGGCTTTGAATAGCCGCTCAGGAAGACCTGACGGGTTTCGGAAAACCTATCAGGTCTCAAGGAGGAACGGTGGACGAAGAAGAACAACTGGAAGAGGCACTTCCTGATGAGTGCCTTGTTCAGGACAATGAGGAAGAGCCGGCCCAGAACCTGGAGGAGGCTCTGGCCCAAGACCTGGAGGCCGCGCAGCAGTTGAGCCGCCGCCGGTTCCTGGTCGGGGCCCTGGCCGGCGGAGCAGCCGGGCTGGCCGTGGCTGCCGGCACCGGCGCAGTGGTCTGGAAGGTAGCTGACACTCAGGCTGACCTGGCCAAGGCGACTGCTGACGACGAAATCGCCCGTCTGCAGGGGCTGGTAGGTCTGTATGAGAAGCTGGAACGGATCGGTCTGGATGCCATCATCCAGAGCGGCATGGCGGCAGTGGGTCTGCTGTTTGGCGGGCTTGAGCTGGGAGCCAACGGCCTGAAGTCGGGCCTGGAGCTCGTGGAGAAGGGGTTGCTGTCGATAGAAAGGACCTTTCCCATCGTCCAGACCGGCATCGAGTGGGTCGAGAAGGGGGTTTCTGCCCTGGCCGATGGCATAGGTGCGCTACAGGCGACTCTGGGCCGGGTGGTAGACAAAGCCAGCCCGATCACCGAAGCGCTTGGCGACTTTGTCACCTTTGTCCTGGACAAGCTGCCGTTCGGCATGGGCGACAAGGTCCAGAGCGTACTGGGCACCCTGTCCGACCTGGTGAGCGGCATCCCCGAGCTGATCGAGGGGATCAACACCCACCTGCTGGAGCCGCTGCGCCAGGATTGGTTCTCGACTGAGGAGGGGAGGGGGATAGACGATACCCTGTTCAAGCCGCTGGTCGAGCACGTCTTTGACCCACTGGAGGCGTTCCTGGGCGACCTGGTGGGCCTGATCGACACGTGGCAACAAAAGCTGGTCGCTCCGTCACAGCAGGCGATCGAGGAGCGGGCCACGATCCGCGAGCAGATCGCCCGATACAAACAAGACCACGGACTGGCGTGACAACCTGACCGGTCTTCCGAGACCGGTTAGGTTTACTCCTTATTAGGAAGGAGTGGGTGATGATATTCATTCAGGCGCCCTCTTTTGGGGAAGCACACTGGCGTGTTCTGTCCGACCTGTTCCAGGCCGGCCGGTCGATCCCGACCGACTATGACGTCGAGGACGAAGAGCCCTCCTTGGATGCACCGGTGGCCATCGAGATCACGTCACCGTGGAGCCCTCCCATCTTCTCTCGGTGCATGTTCTCCGATGCAAAGGGAGCTTTTGATTACGTGGAGGAAGTAGTGAGCGGTTCTCACGATCACCTGATCGACATGCTGGGCTATACCTACCACGACCGCCTGCATCGCCAGTGGGATGGCCAGCTTGCTGAGCTTCAGCGCAATCCGCAGACCAGGCGGGCCCAGTCGATCACCTGGCGGCCAGACGAGGACACCGGCTCGCCTCACCCCCCTTGCCTACAGCGGATTTGGACCAGGATCGTGGATGGTAGGCTCGAGATGCACACCCATTGGCGCAGTCGAGATGCATACAAGGCGTGGGGGCTAAACGTCTTTGCCCTGGCCCACCTCCATAAACAATGGGCCGAGCGGCTGTCGGTGGAGCCCGGCATCTATCGGGAGTTCATCGACTCATTCCATGTCTATGGTCGGGATATTGCCGCGGCCGAGAAGGCGCTCCGCCGGGGGCAGGAAGCCTGGCAGTGGTCCTATGAGGACATCATAGCTGCCGCTTACTAACTGTGTTCCCGCGCCCCCTGTCACGACCACTGACGCCCGGAAGGCCATCGAAAGTCCGGATTGCTTTGCCATTCTTGCCAATTCGTGATATACTATAGTCCGACGGACAGGGTTGGTCTGAAAGGGCCACCGGTGGTTTTGCCCTGCTTGTGATCCGATCCCTGTGGACGAATGTCCCGGCCCCATTCGCCGGGACGGAGCGCACCGCGTGCAAGAAAAGTCGACGTCTCAACGGATTTGCCTGGTCGGGCAGGTGCTGGCCGATGGCATTCGGCAGGCATCGGCTCGTTCTGAAGAGCCGATCCTGTGCCTTGCCCGGCGGAACAGCCTCACCTTTGTGGCCGTGAGTGGCCTGCGGCTGGTCGTTTCCTGGGAGTTCGCCTTGCCAACGCAGGCAGAGCGGCCGGCCGTCTTTGTCATTCCACCCATGATCGTCAACCATCTGCTGGCCGTCACGGGCCCAAGTACAGACAAGGCGGATCTTCTCCTGGACGGTAACAACGTTGCACTGATTACGACTGATGAGCTGGGCAGCTATGAGCTGCGCTGGCGCTCCGATCCTGCTGGCTTTCCCGCACCGCCGGAAATGAGCCGTATGCTCGTCTTGCCAGATGCACTGACTCGATTTGACTACCTGCAGGTCTCAGACGCAGTTCACCAGGCAGTGATCCAGTTAGTGACCATGGAATCGCACCGGCACATTCACCGCACCAGGTTGGCCGTGATGGTCAGCCTAGCCGACGGCCACCTCGCGGTGACCGGTCAGGAGATCGAGACTCTGGCGATTAACCGCTACTACTTTGATCCCCGCCTTGTCATTCGGGCGCTAGAGCTGGTCAGGGCGGATCAAGTCGAGCTCGGGCTGACCAGTCTTGATCCGCGCTCGGCCTTTCTGTCTATCATCAGCCGGCAGCCCGATCGTCAGGTGCACGGCGCCCTGCTATCCATTGGCCTCGATACTCAGCGCCTGTTCCCTCTGCCTCGCGGCCGGCTGTAGAGAGAGCTCCGCGGTCCGATGACATGAGGTCTCGCTTAGCTGCTGACACAGCCAGGGGGAAGGACCGTATCGACTTGACCTCCTTGCACGGGGCCGATCAATCGATGCACACGCTGCGCATCGGGTTTGATCTGGGCGCAGGGCTCGAAATCTGGGCAGAGCAAACGTACCGTGCCCCTTGACCAGGTGCATTGTGCCTCGTGCCTGGCATGGGCAGCCATTGTGTGCTATAATCCGTATTCGTAGGGGGGAAACGTGGCGGGTGATAGAAAGCTATATGACAAGTCACTCCGTGCCGGCCTGAATCTGGCGTGGGAAGGCCAGTGGGACAAGGCGCTGGCGGCATATCAGAAGGCGCAGGCCGAGATGCCCAACGATCCGGTGGTCCTCAATCACATTGGCTATGCCCACCTGCAATTGAAGCACCTCCAAGAGGCGCTGCAAGCCTATCATCAGGCCAGCCGGCTGTCGCCCAGCGACCCGGCGCCGCTGGCGCGGATGGCCGAAATCCACGAGCTGGCGGGGCAGCCGCATGCGGCCGCTGCCGTCTACCTGTCGCTGGCTGAGGCTCACCAGGGCCAGTTGGCCTGGGCAGATGCCATCCAGGCGCTCCAACAATCGATCCGGCTTAACCCCGACCATTTGCCGGCGCGTCTGATGTTGTCCGAGATCTATGCCCGGCTCGATCAGCCGCAACGTGCAGCCAAAGAGCGGGTGAGCCTGGCCCGGGCATTGCAGAAGCAGGGACAGACCCTCAAGGCAGCGGAGCAGTGCAGCGAGGCGTTGCTCCTGGACCCGCAGAACGCCGAGGCGCGCGCTCTGTCAGAGGCCCTTCAACTTGGTGAGGCAACTGGGGAAGTTCAGCCCTCCACTGCGTCGGCAGTGCTCGTCGAAGAGGGGGCCAGCCCGGTAGACATGGCCCGCGACAAGGCATTGGAGGAGCTGGCAGGCATCCCATTCGAAGAAACCCCGGTCGGCCCCGCCGCCGACATCTCGGCCTTCGAGCCGAGCGCGTCGCCGGCAGGGGCGCCGACCCAGTCGGTCCTCAGCCGTCCGCAGATCGACGCCCTGATCACCCAGGCGATCGACTTTCAGACGCGTGGGTTGCTGGACGAGGCGATCGCCTGCTACACCCGGGTGATCGGTGCAGGTGTGGATCGGCCTGCCGCCCACTTTAACCTCGGGTTGCTCTATCAGCAACGGCTGCGTTTCGACCAGGCTATTGCCGAGTTTCGCAAATCGGTGCGCCATCAGGAATACGCTCTTGGCAGCCATTTTGCTCTGGGCGGATGCTACAAGGCCATGGGACGCATCGACGAGGCCCTGGATCACCTAATTCAGGTGCTCAAATTCGTGGACCTGGGCACAGTACAGCGCGACCAGGCCGATGACCTGGTCCAGCTTTATGATGCCCTGGCCGATAGCTATGTCGCCAAAGGGGATCAAGCCAAGGCACTGGAGTTCATGAAGTCCCTGGTAGAGTTCTTGTCGTCCAGGGGATGGGCCGACAAGGCGCGTGAGGCCCGCCAACGGATCGACAGCATGGCTGACGAGGGGGTCACCATGAGCCTGGCCGAGGTTCTGACAACGCCGAGCGCCACCGCGTTGCTGTCGGCCATGTCTCTGAGTCAGGAGTATGTGAAGCACGGTGCCTATGAGGCGGCTATCGACGTCTGCTTCCGGGCCATCCAGCATGCACCTACCTATCTGCCGCTCCACCTGCGTCTGGCCGAGATCTATGCTCAGGATGGCCGCGTCGAGGAAGCGGTAACCAAGTACATGACCGTGGCCGACGTCTACAAAGTGCGAGATGAAAAACGCCACCTGATCGGTGTCTACAAGAGGGTGTTGCGCCTGATGCCCATGGACGTCGCAGTACGCTCGCGGCTCATCGACCTGCTCACCACCTTTGGCGAGATCGACCAGGCGCTGGAGCAGTACCTGGCCCTGGCTGACGCCTACTACCAGCTTGCTCAGGTGGACAAGGCGTTGGAGAAATACACGGCAGCGCTGAGGCTGACCCCCAGGGCCTCCGACGAGAAGAGGTGGCGAGGACGCCTGTTGCGCAAGATGGCCGAGGTGCACATGCACCGCCTCAACTGGCGCGAGGCGGCCCAACTGTATCAGCAGATCGTCAGAGTCGATCCCGAGGACGAGCGCGCCTGGCTGAGTCTGATCGACCTGCACTACAAACTGGACCAGGCCAAGCAGGCTGACCAGGAGGTGATCCGGCTGCTGGACCATTTCCGCTCGCTGGGCCAGAACGAGAAAGGGCTGGCCCTGCTGGAAGAGGCGGTGCGGCTGCAGCCGCAGCAGATGTCCCTTCACGCCCGGCTGGCCCGGGCTTATATCGACCTGGAGAGGCGAGAAGAAGCGATCATCGAGCTGGACGCCTTGGGCGAGCTGCAGCTGGATGCCGGATTGCGCGAACAGGCCAGAAAGACGATTCAGTATATCATTTCTCTGAAACCCGAGAACGTAGAGGCCTACCAGCAGTTGCTTTCTCGCATATAGGTTTGTCTGGAGTTACTTGGTGTCGGACGTCATTTGGGTACTGTCACACATACAGTGGTTTGATGTTGTTGACATCCTGTTGGTGGCAGTAGTTTTCTATCTGCTCTTCTCACTGGCCCAGGGAACGGCGGCGGTCCAGTTGCTGCGTGGGATGGTGCTGGTCGTGCTGGCGGCTTTCCTGGTCAGCCAACTGCTGCCCTTCAAAGGGTTCAGTTGGCTCATTCAGAACTCACTGCCTGCCCTGCTGATTGCCATACCGGTCATTTTTCAGCCCGAGCTCCGTCGTGCGCTGGAGCGCTTGGGCCGCACCGGCAGCCTGTTGCTCCGCCGGCAGGAGGAAGAAGCCGAGGAAGCTCACGGCGAGCGAGCTGGTCCGGGCGGTCCACCGCCTGGCCGGGCAGCGTCACGGGGCGCTGATCGCGCTGGAGCGGGAAACCGGCCTACAGGAGTTTGTCGAGACGGGGGTGCGGATCGATGCCGAGGTCAAGGCAGAGCTGCTGCGGACGATCTTTCATCCCAACACCGCTCTGCATGACAAGGCTGTCATCGTCCGTGATGGCCGGATCTCGGCGGCCGGTTGCATGTTGCCGACCACGCAGAATCCCCAGTACAGCAGCCTGGGTACTCGCCATCGGGCGGCTGTCGGCCTCACCGAAGAAAGCGACGCGTTGGTGATCGTCGTCTCTGAAGAGACAGGGATCATCTCGGTGGCTTACAACGGCCGGATGGTCCGCCGGCTGGACATGAATCGACTAAAGAGTGTGCTCTCGGCCTTCTTTCAGCATCGCCTGGGGGGCCGTGGCTGGACAGAGCGTGTGTAGCCCTTTCCCTTCGGTCCTAATGGATCAGTTTTTCCAGCTCCTGGCTCAATTGTTCCCTGGTGACCGGACCGGGGAAATGGCGAACCAATTGCCCCTGCTGATCGATGACAAAGGTCTCGGGCACGCCGGTTATCCCGTAGGCCCGTGCGATGCGGCTGCCAGGGTCTATGGCGGACGGGTATGTGACGCCGAACTCGTCCAGAAAGGCCTGGGCCGGAGAGGCGGCGTCTTTGTAGGCAATGCCGTAGAACTGCACGCCCCGCTGCTGATAGTCGCTCCAGGTCTGTTGGACATCGGCGGCTTCTTCTCGACACGGTGGGCACCAGCTGGCGAAAAAGTTGATCACGACAACCTGGCCGCGTTGGTCGGCCAGGCTCATGGAGCTGCCATCAAGAGCAGTGAGGCTTACCTCGGGCGCCGCGTTCCCGACCTGGAGCGATGCATGGCTCGTCAGCCCATAGCCCAACAGGGCAAGCACGAGTATGCCGATGAGGCCGGCGGCAAGCCAGCCCGGCGACAGCCGCCGGCGCGTCTCTTTTTCCGGAAGGGTGGGCGTTTCCATGCCCTGTATTGTACCGCACCTGAACGGGGCGTGCAACTCGCTGATTGCCAAAAGCTGAAGGCCTATTGAAAGTCCCGGCCTCTTTCGCCGGGAGTGAGGATGACCGTGAAGACGCGCGGATTGGCCAAGTCCTGGCTTCCTTCGCCGGGAAAGTCCTGGCTTTTTTCGCCGGGAAGAGTGAGAGACCGGGTGCTGCCATTGCTGGCGGCCGGGCTGCTGGGGTTACTGGCGGTGTGCGTGATCCTGGCTCCCGCCGAGGCGCAATTGGGCCAGTTGATCAAGCTGGTGTACGTCCACGGGGCGCTGGTGATGGTCGGCCTGGGCACCTTTTCGCTTGCCGGAGGGCTGGGCCTGGTGGCGTTGGTGGTCCGTCGCCGTGTCTGGTACAACGGGACCTGGGCGGCAGGCCTGGCAGCTCTCATCGTCTGGATCGTCTATAGCCTGTCCTCGATGGCCGTTACCGGCCTGACCTGGGGACAGGTCATCGCCTGGAATGAGCCGCGAGTCCGGGCCAGCGCGCTCATCCTGTTGGCAGCGGTCGTGCTGGCCATCGTGACCCGGCTGGTCGGCCATCGCGACTTTACCGCTCTGGTCAACCTGGTCATGGGCATTGTGCCCTGGATACTGGTCCGCCGGGCGGAAGCGATCCGCCATCCTCTTGACCCGATCGGTGGCTCGCAATCGACGAGCATTCAGCTATTCTTTGGGCTGATCATCATGGCGGTGGCCGGGCTGGCGCTGGCTGCTCATCGCCTGGCTGTGGCTGGGAGCAACATCCCGGCCGCTTTCGCCGGCAGAGCAAAGGGGGGAAGAGTAGTGGTTCAAATCAAGATCATAACGGTAGAAAAGAGCCGCACCTTGGAAAAGCAAGCCGACGAGCGCGGTTTGAGCTATGCGCAGATGATGGAGAATGCCGGCCGGCTGACGGCGCGGGAAATCCTTCGCCTCGCTCATCCCCCAGAGGGGATCTGAACAATGACAGGAAATCTCTGGAAGGCGCGCGGGTCGTAGTGCTCGTGGGACCGGGCAACAACGGCGGCGATGGCCTGGTGGCGGCTCACTACCTGAGCGAGATGAGAGCGCTGGTGTCGTGCTACATCTGGCAGCGCAACGTCGCCGATGATGCCAACTTGCGGCCGCATCGAGGCCGATGGGCTGCCGGTGATCTGGGCCGAGGACGACCAGGGCTTCGAGGCCCTGCGCACCCTCCTGGCAGGCGCTACGGTGGTCGTGGATGCGCTGTTGGGTGTGGGCGTGTCTCGCCCCATCGACGGCCTGCTCGCCGAGATCCTGCAAGCTACGCGCCAGGCGTTGGCCGAGCGAAAGGAGCCTGCAGGGGTTGGTCGAGCCGGTGCCTCTGTCCCCGGGCGATTCCCGGTCCGTGGGTCGTGGCGGTCGACTGCCCGACCGGTCTCGACTGTGACAGCGGCGCGCTGGACCCTGCCGCGCTGCCGGCCGACCTGACGGTCACTTTTGCCTACCCCAAGGCCGGCCTGCTCCGTTTCCCGGGCGCCGAGGCGGTCGGCGAGCTGGTCGTTGCCGACATCGGCATACCACCGGAGCTTGCCGACGACGTGGGCCTGGAGCTGGCCACTCCGGCGATGATCCGCTCCTGGCTGCCGGATCGCCCTCGCGCAGCGCACAAGGGAACCTTCGGCCGGGCGCTGATCGTGGCCGGCTCGGTGAACTATGTCGGGGCGGCGGCCCTGGCCGGGGCAGCCGCCACGCGCGTGGGCGCCGGCCTCGTGACGATGGCCCTGCCGCCGCCGATCCAGCCGGCCGTGGCTGCCCAGGTGCCAGAGGTCACCTACCTGCTGCTGCCTCACGATCTGGGGGTCATCGCCTCTGGGGCGGTGTCTGTACTGCAAGAAAAGATGGCCGGCTATGAAGCGATGTTACTGGGGCCAGGGCTGACCCAGGAAAGCGAGACGACGGCCTTTGTTCACGCCTTGCTGGGGCTGCATGGGCACGAGCGCAAAGGCCGAATCGGCTTTGTGGGCAGCTCGCCGGCAGACGAGCCGGAACAGTCGAGCCTGCCCCCCCTCGTCATAGACGCCGATGGGCTGAATGCGCTGGCCGCTGCCGAGTCAGGGGGGTGGTGGACAGCACTGCCGCCAGATACCATCTTGACCCCTCATCCCGGTGAGATGGCGCGGCTGATGGGTGATCGGGTGACGGTTCAAGAGATCCAGGCCGACCGGGAAGGCACAGCCCGGCGGATGGCGGCCCGCTGGTCGGCCGTCGTCGTTCTCAAGGGAGCCTTCACCGTCGTCGCCGCACCCGACGGACGCACCATCGTGATGCCGTTCGCCAACCCTGGGCTGGCCACGGCCGGCACCGGCGACGTCCTGTCTGGGGCCATCGTTGGGCTGCGGGCGCAAGGGTTGGGCGCGTTTGAGGCGGCGGTCTGCGCCGCCTATCTTCATGGGCTGGCAGGCGAGCTGGCGCGGGCCGATCTGGGCGACATGGGCCTGGTAGCCGGCGATCTTGTTCCCCGCTTGCCCCTAGCTTTGCGGCGTGTTCGCCGGGGAGGAGGATGATCATGATCAAGCGATTGCAGGAACTGATCGACATGGCTCAGAAGAATCAGCCCACCAGGGTCGCCGTGGCGGCGGCCGCCCACAACTTGGTGCTCGAATCGGTGCAGCGGGCCGTCAGCCTGGGGCTGATCATCCCCATACTGGTGGGCAAGGAAGAGGATATCCGCAAAGTGGCGGAGGGCATCGGCTGGGATCTGCAAGGCGTGCAGATCGTGGCAACCCCGACGAACAAAGCGGCTGCCACAGCCGCCGTGGAGCTGGTGCGCCACGGCCAGGCTTCCGTCCTGATGAAAGGCTACCTCCACACCGACGAAATGCTGCGCGCCGTGCTGGCGCACGACACCGGCCTGCGCACCGACCGCCTGCTGAGCCACGTCTTTGTGCTGGAGGTGCCCACCTACCACAAGCTGCTGCTCATTACCGACGCAGCCATCAACATCAGCCCCGGGATTGCGGAAAAGGCGGAAATCGCCCAAAACGCGGTCGACTTGGCCCAAAAGCTGGGAGTTGACCCGGTCAAGGTCGCGGCCCTGTCGTCCATAGAGACGATCAACCCCAACATCCCCTCCACGGTCCATGCGGCCTGCCTGAGCAAGATGGCCGAGCGGGGGCAGATCCGGGGAGCGATCATCGATGGGCCGCTTGCCTTTGACAACGCCATCTCGGCCACGGCGGCGCGTGAAAAGGGGATCGTCAGCCCCGTCTCGGGCGATGCGGACGTGGTGGTGGCGCCTGACCTGGACTCGGGCAATATCCTGTCCAAGAACCTGGAGTACCTGGCTCAGGCGCGGATGGCCGGCATCGTCATGGGCGCCTCGGCTCCGGTAGTGCTGACCTCGCGGTCCGATCCGCCGCGAGCGCGGGTCTATTCCTTGGCGCTGGCCAGCTTGCTGTGCGCGAACTGTGGTCAGTAGCCTTGCGATTCGCAGGCACATTTGCGAAGGACTGCAACTTGACGGATCGGCAAGTGGTGTTATAATAGCTGATGTAGACGCTCAAGCCTTATCCAAAGAGGAATCATGGAACGATTTCAAGAGTATGTCGCTGCCAACCGAGAACGGTTTCTGGACGAGCTGAAGGCATGGTGCGCCCAGCCGAGCATCGCCACCCAAGGTGTTGGTCTGAAGGAAATGGCCTCGCTGGTCGAGAAGCGGCTGAAGGGCCTGGGGGCCAGCGTGCGGCGCGTCGCCATCGACCGCAGCCCGCCCACCCTGGTTGCCGAGCTGGGCCAGGGCAAGCGGACGTTGCTCGTCTACAACCACTATGACGTCCAGCCTCCCGATCCGCTGGATGAGTGGGAGTCGCCTCCCTTCGAGCCCGCGATCCGCAGCGGCCAGTTCTTTGCCCGAGGGGTGGCCGACGACAAGGGCGACCTTCTCTGTCGGCTACAGGCCATCGAGGCCTACCAGAAAGCGATCGGGCCGCTGCCATTCCGCGTGCGATTCATCATCGAGGGTGAGGAAGAGGTCGGCAGCCCGCACCTGGAGGCCTTTGCCGCGACCTATCCCGATCTGCTCCAGGCCGACGGCTGCCTGTGGGAGACGGGCAACAAGGATGAGGCGCGGCGCCCGACACTTGCCTTGGGCGTCAAGGGTATCTGCTACGTGGTGCTGGCAGTCAGGACGGCGCCCAGTGACCTCCATTCGTCGATGGGCGGCATTGTGCCCAACGCGGCCTGGCGGCTGGTGTGGGCCCTGAATTCGCTCAAGGGCGCCGACGACCAGATCCTGGTCGATGGGCTGATGGACCATGTGCGCCCTCCGACCAAGACCGAGCTGGCCCAGTTGGCGACCATCCCCTTCGACGAGGCCATGGTCAAAGCCGAAGCGGGCGTGGCCGACTTTGTCAACGGGCTCAGCGGGCTGGATCTGTTGGTCAAGCACTACTACCACCCGACGTGCACGATCTGCGGGCTCAAGTCGGGCTATATCGAAGAGGGGATGAAGACGGTCTTGCCCAGCACGGCTACGGCCAAAGTCGATTTTCGCCTGGTGCCCGACCTGACGCCCGAGCTGGTAAAGGACCTGCTGCGGACGCACCTGGATCGGCATGGGTTCACGGACGTGGAGATCGCTCACGCCGATGGCGTGCGGCCGGCCCGCAGCAAACTGAATGCGCCCTTTGTGAAGATGTGCGTCGAAGCGGCCAAGGCCACCTATGGCGCCGAGCCGGTCATTTACCCGACTACCCCCGGCAGCGGGCCGCTGTACGTGCTGTGCCGCGAGACGCCAACGGTGATGGCCGGCGTGGCCCACAGCAACTCCAAGTTGCACGCCCCCAACGAGAACATCTACATTGATGACTATTTTGAGGGGATCCGCTTCGTGGGTGAGCTGATCCGGCGGTTTGCGTAAGCAGGTAGAGGTCCGGTTGTGCGAAACACAACCGGACCTTGAACTTGAGGAGGCACCGTGCCGGCTTTTCAACCAATCGGGATCATCCGGTCACCGTTCACCCGCAAGGACCAGACACCCATCCAGCCCTATCGCTCCCAGGCGGCGGGCCGGATCGAGCTGTTGCCCGACTATGAGGGCGGCCTGGACGGGCTGGAGGGTTTTTCCCACGTCATCTTGCTCTACTTTTTCCACCACGCCGAGCCGGGCTATGATCTGATCGTGACGCCCTATCTGGACAAGGAGCCGCACGGGCTGTTCGCCACGCGCTACCCCCGCCGGCCCAATCCGATCGGTCTGTCGGTGGTGCGGCTGGTGCGCCGCGAGGGCCACATCCTGCACGTGGAGGGGATCGACGTACTGGACGGAACCCCCCTGCTCGACATCAAGCCCTACGTGCCGCCGTTCGACGCCTTTCCCGAGGCGACGATGGGCTGGCTGGAGGGGCGAACGTAAGGCGCACTCCCACAGTGTTGCCCAACTGCCCACTCAATCTGCGTCTCCGCCATCTCTCTGACATCCAGAACCCCGAACTGCACCCCAAGCAGTTGCGCGCGAAATCCCAACTTGCAGAATCGACTGCAAGCTGGTACAATGCGCGAAAAGGGTAGGCAGGCCAAATACGCGCCCTGAGGAACAGCTTCCATTACAAGGACGAGTGCTTTGAAACGAATTGCGAGTCTGTTGGTTGTGGCGGTGGTAGCCGGTCTGATGTTGAGCGGCTGCCACCTGCGGCCGCTGCTGTCCGACGTGTCGGTGAGCCCGGCCGTCATCTCGCCCAACGCCGATGGGATCGACGACGCCACAAACATCTCCTACAAGCTGACGCGAAACGCCGACGTGTCGATCTATTTCGTGAAGAGACGGCAGCGAGTTCTTTTTCCGGCAGGAGCGGCCCCGATCGGCGGGCACGTACCAGGTGCAGTGGGGCGGGGGGATCAACCAGTCCTACTGGCTAGAGCTGGATGGCGGTGCCGGCCGGCAGCTCGTCGAAAGCTGGGTCCTGCCCGACGGCGCCTACACCTGGGTCGTGGCGGCCACCGACGACAACGGCAACACCGAAAAGGCCGAGGGCCAGATCACCATCTCCGGCGGCGACTCGGTGGTGCCAGCAGCTGGCCAAGTTCACCGTAACCCTGCCGACCTTTACCCCCAACCAGGACGGCCTCGACGACCGCACCGGCGTCAGCTACTACCTGAACAAGAAGGTGGACAACGTCGAGGTCTACCTCTACGATCCAGCCCAGCCCGATGTGCGCTATGTCCTGGAGGAGCAGGAGCGGGCGGTCAAGCCGGGCGAGGCCGGCTACCACTACTACGATTACGACGGCGGCGTGGACCGTGGCGCCGACCCGCCGGCCGACGGCTCCTACGTCGTCGGCGGCTGAGGCGCGGGACCTGTCCGGCTATCACGTGGTGGTCAGCAGCACGGTGACGATCCAGCAGGGCGGCAAGCCCCGCGCCGAAGTGGTCACCGGCGAGATCCAGTGGGGTGACGTCACCCGCAGCCTGGAAGGCACCGAGCTCTATATGCCGTTGGGCGCCACGCTGGTGTTTACCACCTACATTGAGAACATTGGCGAGGTGCCGATCCGCACCTCCGGCCCGCCGTCGGGGACCCCCTATCGCAGCGATCAGAACGCCAACACCCTGGCCGTGGAGATGGGCCAGCCGAGCTATCACGAGCAGGCCGGCGTGTGGCGCTTTGGCATCAACTTTGACGTATCCCAGACCGATTTCCCCTACCGCTGGGCGGTGGGCCGGCCCGACGAGCTGCGCCGCGAGATCATCAACGGCCAGGAGCAGTGGTTCCTGGACCCCGGCAAGCGCGGCACCGTCACCGGCAGCATCGAGCTGGTAGGGCCGTTCCCGCGCGACCAGATCTACGCCTGGGGCGGGCTGATCCACGAGTGGGTGGGCATCGACGCCCAGAACAACTATGTCGACCGCGTGCTAATCCACATCGGGCAGCCCTGAACCCGTGATCGACCTGGCCATCGTCACCGTCAGCTACAACACCCGGGAGCTGCTGGCCGAATGCCTGGCGGCGGCCCTTGCCGGCCTGGAGCGGTCGGGTCTGTCGGGTGAGGTGTGGGTGGTCGACAACGCCTCGGCTGACGGCAGCGCCGAGATGGTCCGCCAGCGATTCCCGGCCGTGCGGCTGGTGGCCCACGATCAGAACATAGGGTTTGCGGCGGGCAATAACCTGGCCTTGGCAAGCCTCAGTGGGTCTGCGCCCCGCCACGTGCTGTTTCTGAACCCCGACACGCGGGTGGTGGGCGATGCGCTGGGCGAGATGGTCCGCTTCCTGGATGCGACGCCCCAGGCAGGGGTGGCCGGGGCGCGGCTGATCCACGGCGACGGCAGCTTTCAGCATTCGGCCTTTGCTTTCCCTGGGTTGCTGCAGATCTTCTTCGACTTCTATCCCCTGCATCCACGCCTCCTCGAATCGCGGCTGAACGGGCGCTATCCGCGGCGGCTATACCAGGCAGGCCGGCCCTTTGCCGTCGATCACCCCCTCGGCGCAGCGCTGATGATCCGGGCCCAGACACTGGCCCAGGTGGGCGGCTTTGACGAGCGCTTTTTCATGTACTGCGAAGAGATCGACCTCTGCCGGCGGGTCAAGAAGGCAGGCTGGGGTATCTACTGCGTGCCGCAGGCCGAGATCGTCCACCTCGCGGCGCAGAGCACCCGCCAGTTTCGCGACCAGATGTTCGTGGCGCTGTGGCGCAGCCGGTTCCTGATGTTCGACAAACACGAAAGTGCGGCCTGGCGGTGGGCGGCGCGCCGGCTGGTGAGGCTGGGGTTGGGGGCCGAGCGCCGGCGGGCGACGGCCGCCTGCCGGCGGGGCGAGATATCCGAGGCCGATCTTCAGGGGCGGTTGGCCGCCTACCGGGAGGTGGCGGCGCTGTGACGGTCGAGCTGGCGGCGGTCATCCTGACCCACAACGAGGAGCGCCACATTGGCGATTGCCTGGACAGCCTGGCCTGGGCCGATCAGCGGGTGGTGTTTGACGATTTCAGCACCGACCGGACGGTCGAGATTGCCCAGGCGAAAGGGGCGCAGGTCATCCAGCACCGGTTCAAGAACTTTTCCGCGCAGCGGGACGCGGCGCTCGATGCGGTGCAGGCCGAATGGATCCTGTTCGTGGACGCCGACGAGCGGGCCACGCCGACACTGGCTGAAGAGGTGCGGCGGGTTGTGGCCGGCGGCGACCGGGTAGGGTGGTGGATTCCTCGACATAACTACATGGTCGGCCATCGTATGCGCGGTGGAGGATGGTCCCCCGACCCCCAGTTGCGGCTGCTGCGCCGGGGCAAGGCCCGCTACGACCCCGGCCGGCCGGTCCACGAGGTCGTCGTCCTCGACGGCCAGGCCGGCACGCTGGAAAACAGGCTAATCCACTACAACTATGACACGCTGGACCAGTTCCTGCGCAAGCAGAACCGGTACATGGATTACGAGGCGCACATCCTGCACGAACAAGGGGTCAGGGTCCGGCCCTGGACCTATGTGACCATGCCGCTGCGAGAGTTCTGGCGGCGCTTTGTGACGTTGCAGGGATATCGTGACCACGCTCTATGGGGTGCTGTTCTGTGGTCTGATGGCCTACTATACGTTTGTGGCTTATTGGCGGCTACGGAAGATACGAACTGGCGCCCCGGCAGATCGACATACGGCCGAGTGACTCCTCGGCTGCTGCGCCTAGATCAGCTCCAGAATGCGCTCCAGGCCGTCGTCGATGTAGCGAGACATCGTGTCGGCGCAGGCGCGATACTCCTCGATAGAGCCCCCGTACGGATCTTCGACATCTCGGCGCTTGCCGGTCATCTCGCTCAGCAGGTGAACCTTCCAGGCATACTGGGGCCAAGTGTGGCGGATCAGGCGTGGCATGCTCACGGGTCATGACCAGGATCAGATCCGCCTCGGCAATCTCGTCGCTGGTGAGGCTGTGCGACTGGTGGTCACTGATGTCGATCCCGCGTTCGGCCATGGCGGCAACGGCGTTCTCGCTGGCCGGCCTGCCGCGTCCGCCCACACGCCCGCCGACAGGACCTGGTGGCGGGCATAGACCTTGTCCGCGGCCAACCGCTGGCGGAGCAGGCCGGCGGCCATCGGTGAGCGGCACACGTTCGCGGTGCAGACAACCAGGATCAGACTCACAGTACCCTCCCCCTAGAACAAAAGACCTGACAGGTCTTGCCGAGACCTGTCAGGTCTTCCTACAGTCAGCTAGTCAACTTCGGGCTGCAACAGGCCATAGTTGCCGTCTTTGCGGCGATAGAGGACGTTGATCTGGCCGACTTCGGCGTTGTAAAAGACGAAAAAGTCGTGGCCGAGCAGCTCCATCTGCTCGATGGCCTCCTCAGGATGCATCGGAGTGATGGGAAAGCGCTTGACCCGGACGATGGAAGCGGTTTCCTCCTCAGCTTCTGCCGCTTCGGCTTCCTCGACGCCAGGCTCAGCAGGAGCGCCTGCGCCGCGCCGGCGGTTCTTCCGCTTGCCCTTGTAGCGGTCGATCTGGCGATTCACCTTTTCAAGAACGGTGTCAATGGCCGTGAACATGTCATCCGAGCGCTCTTCGGCCCGCAGGATGACGCGATCCGTGCGCAGGGTGACCTGGCACACCTGCCGGTCCTGTGCCGCTTTGGTATCTTCCACCGACAGCTCCACCCATGCTTCGATGATCCCCGGCAGATAGCGGTCGAGCTTGCCTATCTTCTGATCCACGTAGTTGCGCAACCGGTCAGTCACTTCAAAGTTCTTGCCTTTGATGTTCAGTTGCATCTATCCCTCTCCTTATCGTAGATTTGTCCGGTCCAAAGAAGGAACCGATACCGGCCTTGCAGGCCGGGACCCTCACGACCTGGCGCGAGCCAGGGTAAAAGACCATACAGACGCAGCGCCTGCCTGGTACAGGGCCGCTGCGGCGGCCTCCAGCGTGGCGCCTGTGGTGCACACGTCGTCAACGAGCAGCACCCGCTTGCCCGCCAGGCTGTCCTTTGTGCACTTGAATGCGTGTTGCATGTTGGCCCGGCGCTGCTCGGCGCTCAGGTCGATCTGCGGGATGGTGGCCTTGACGCGAACCAGCTCATTCTCGACTACCGGGCTTTGCAGGCTAGGGCTGAACTCGCGGGCGAGGAGGGTGGCCTGGTTATAGCCTCGCTCGCGCTGCCGGGCAGGGTGCAGCGGTACGGGGACGATCGCATCGAAGCCGTCGGCAGGAGCCAACTCCGACCACGCCTGGCTCATCAGCCGACCGAGTGGAGCAGCCAGGCTGCGCAGTCCTTCGTACTTGAACTGGTGGATGGCCGTCCGCAGTGGCCCGCTGTGAAAGGCACAGGCGCGCAGCCCGTCCATCTGGAACGGAGCTCTCTGGCACTGGGCGCAGAGCCGGCCAGAATCCCTTGCTGTTCCCTGGCTCGGAGCAGAGGCTGGAGCGATACCCCGGCAATCTGCTGACAGCGCAACGCCACAGTGGGCGCATACGGGCGGGCGAATCACCTGGATGTCGGCGAGGCAGTCGGTACACAGCCAGGCGCCCAACCGATGGCAGGCGACGCATCGGGGAGGAAACAGGAGATCGGCGATGGCGTTCCCCAGCCTCATATCACGCTGAACAACGGGCGATTGCTTCAAGATGATGATAGCCGGCCCCAGAATGACGATCCAGATCGACGGGAAGATCAGAAAAATCATGGGAAACAGCATCTTGACCGGCGCCTGGTGCGCCTTTTCCTCGGCCCGTTGGCGGCGCTTGATGCGCATCTGCTCAGACTGGATGCGCAGCACCTTGGCGATGCTGATACCCAGTTGGTCGGCCTGAACGAGTGCGGCGACAAAGCTGGTGACGTCGGGCACACCCGCCCGATCGGACATGTCGCGCAGTGCGTCACGGCGCGATTTGCCGACCCGCAGCTCGGTCAGGACGCGTCCGAAGGCGCGGCTGATCTCGTTGTCCCACTTGTCGGCGACGCGCTGCATGGCCCCATCGAACGGCAGTCCGGCCTCGACGCTGATGGTGAGCAGGTCTATGGCATCTGGCAAGGTCTTGAGGATCTCGTTTTGGCGGCGCCTGATGCGCTGGCCGAGCCAGATCGAGGGCAGCATGAAGCCGATCAAGATCATGACCAGCACGAACAGGATCCGTTGCAGTGGCCCGACACTGGACAGCATGGTCAGGGCGAAGGTGAGCGTGCCCAGCAGGAGAGCCGCCAGACCGCGCACGCCGACAGAACTGGGCCGGAGTCCAGTTGTTGGGGTTGCCGGCCAGCTCCAGCTTGTGGCGCGTGGCCTCCATGGTACGCTGCGGTGTAAAGCGGCTGGCAAACCCGGCGCTGGCGTTGATCATTGGCACCAGGATCCGCCGGCCAAAAGGCTGGGCCAGCTCGATCTCTTCCAGGGTCAGGGGCCGGCCGCCATATTCGACCAGCCGGGCTTCGACTTCGTCGGCCGGCTCGGGGCGAAGCGATGCCCACGATGATCAGCATAACCGACAGAAAGACCATGAACGCAGCGACAATTATCAGCGGTAGCATTGTTCTAGCCTTTCATTACACTTCAATCTTCACGATCTTGCGGATGATCACGAATCCGATGGCGATCATGATCGCTGACACGCCGACCATGATCCAGCCACACGGGTCACTGAACAGCTTGCATCATATAGTTCTTGTTGATCAAGTACAGGACGAGCCCCAGGATCACCGGCAGCAAAGTGAGCACGTAGCCCGAGATCATCTGTTGGGCGGTCAGACACGCGGATCTCCCCTTTGATGCGGACCCGCTCGCGGATGGTGTGGCCGATTGTGTCCAGGATCTCGGCCAGGTTGCCGCCGACTTTGCCCTGGATGTTGATGGCTGTGATCATCAGATCCAGGTCGTCGCTTGGGATGCGGCGGAGCATGTTGTTCAGCGCCTGCTCGTAGTGCAGGCCCAGGCCGATCTCCTGGGTGACGCGGTGGAACTCACCGGCCATCGGATCGGGAAGCTGATTGGCCACCGTTTCCATCGACTGGACGATGCTGTAGCCGGAGCGGAGTGAGTTGGCCAGCAGGGTGATCGTGTCGCCCAGTTGGTCGTTGAAGGCGTTCAGCCGCTTCCTCTTGCGCATGCCAACGTAAAATGCGCGGCACAAAGAAACCCAAGACGCCGGATACGAGCAGCGAGCAGAGGAGAGCCGAAGAGCAGTCGCCCCAGCAGCACGAACAGGACGGCGATCAGGACGGTGATGACCATGAACTCTGCCACCCGTAGCTTGAGGTCCGCCCGGGCCAGGTCGATCCGCATGTTGGCGGCAAAGCCACGGCGGGTCATCGCCTCGTCCAGACCGTCCATGGCCGAACGGCGCTTCTTGCTGACGGCCTTGTCCTTCTCTTCTGCACCGCCACGGCCGCTGTAGAGGTCCAGCCGCTCTTCGATTGCCTGATCGCTCGACCGTCTGGCGAGGCTGATGCCGACGAAAACGAGCAGCACCGCAAGCGCTGCGCCAACCGCCGCAGAGACCGGGCTGAGCAACAGGTCCATAGGTCCTATCCTTTCACCGGGCTAGAAGCGGCGTCCCACTCCAAAGATGGTAGGCGGCAGGTGGATGTTGTAGGCTTCGATCTTTTCCATGAACTTGGGCCGGATGCCGGTCGGCTTGAGCCGTCCGATCACCTTGCCTCCTTCGATGCCCTGTTGCTCGAACATGAAATACGTCCTGCATGACGATCACGTCGCCTTCCATGCCCTGGACTTCGGTGACCTTGGTGATCTTGCGGGTGCCGTCGCGCATGCGCTCCTGGTGCACGACAACGTCGAGCGCCGACGCGATCTGCTCGCGGATGGCGCGCAGCGGCAGGTCCATGCCGGCCATCAGCACCATGGTCTCCAGACGGGCCAGGGTGTCGCGAGGGCTGTTGGAGTGGGCGGTGGTCATGCTGCCGTCGTGACCGGTGTTCATGGCCTGGAGCATGTCGATCGCCTCGGCGCCGCGGCACTCGCCGACGATGATCCGGTCGGGGCGCATGCGCAGGCTGTTGATCACCAGCTGGCGCATGGTGATCTCGCCCCGGCCCTCCACGTTGGGTGGGCGCGTTTCCAGCGTGACCACGTGTTCCTGCTGAAGCTGGAGCTCGGCCGCGTTTTCGATGGTGACGATCCGCTCCTCGTTGGGGATAAAGGCGGACAGAGATGTTGAGGGTCGTCGTCTTGCCCGAACCGGTGCCGCCGGAGATGACCATGTTCAGCCTGGCCTGGACACAGGCCTTGAGGAACTCGAGCACCTCCGGTGTGACGGAGCCCAGATCGACCAGCTTCTGGGGCGTGATGGGGATGCGGGAGAACTTGCGGATGGTCAGCACCGGTCCGATGAGCGACAGGGGCGGGATGACGGCGTTGACGCGCGAGCCGTCGGGCAGGCGGGCATCCACGTAGGGCTGGCTTTCGTCGACGCGGCGGCCCAGCGGTGACACGATGCGGTCGATGATGCGCAGGACGTGGTCGTTGTTTTCGAACTTGATGTCGGTCGGCTCTACGCGCCCGGCCCGCTCGATATAGACGGCGTTAGGGCCGTTGACCATGATCTCGGTGATGCTGTCGTCGGCCAGCAGCGGCTCGATGGGTCCAAGGCCGAGGATCTCGGCCACGATCTGTTCGAGCAGGCGTTGGCGGTCATTCCGGCTCAGCACCAGGTTTTCCTGCGCCAGCATGGTATCGTACATCTCTTCGATCGTCTGCCGCACCTCGTCTGTCTTGGAGACGTCCATCTTGGGATCAAGCTCGGCGAGCAGCTTGTTGTGGATGCGGCTCTTCAGATCCTGATAGGTGTCCCGGACAGGCGCCACCGGCTGGCGGCGGATGCGCAGATCCTCAAGCCGCGTCGGAGCGGTCGGGCTGGCGGTTGCTGCGCCAGGCTGATCCTGCGGCTGCTGAGCGGGCAGCTGTTGAGTCTTTTCGATCCGTTTCAGTAGTGACATCTTGACTCCGTTCTAGGGGCCCGACCTCGTCCGCCGGGAGTGGGCGACTGCCCCCAAAGGCGACTTTCGGGCCGCCCGTTCATCAGCGCTTTAGCCGGCCCAAAAGGCCCGGGCGCTTCTTGCGCTCCTCTTTTTCCGTTTCGGCTGCCCCGCTGCTTGCGAGCCAACCGTCTTGGCCGGCTGTGGCTCCAAGGCGGCGATCTCCTGCCGGGCAAGGACGAGAAAGCTCTGGGCCAGTGGGTGGTTCGGCTCGATCATGATCAACGGCAAGCCCCGGTTGGCCGCCTGCCGGACGATCCGGGTATCGAATGGCAGTTGGACGGCGATCGGGTGCTTCAGGTTGTCCTCCACATTCTCGGGGCGGATGCCCTCGCGGGCCAACACCTGATTCAGGACCAGGTCGATCTGATCGGTAGGAAGCTGCAGCGCCTCGAGCGTCTCGAAGAACTGCTTGGTGCTCTTGAGCGATGGCACTTCGGGTGTCATCACCACCAGGATGCGGTCGGCCAGCTCCATGGTAGACAAGATCGTGTCGTCCAGGTATCGCCACGTATCCAGGACGATGTAGGCAAACTCGCGCCGCAGGAGGCCGATGATGGTCTTCAGATGGTCAGGCGTGACAACCTCGGCCATCTCGGGCGACGGCGGCGCCGGCAGGACCTTGATGCCGGACTGATGAGGCGACATGAGGGCGACCAGTCGTCTCAACATCCAGGCGTGTCGATCTGGGCGACCGCATCGGCGATGGAGCGATTGCCCCGCAGGTCCAGCAGCACCGCCACGTCGCCGAATTGCAGGCTGGCATCCACCAGGGCCACCTTCTTGGACGTGACCTGCTGCAGCGCGACGGCCAGGTTGATCGCCACCGTGCTGCAGCCGGTGCCGCCCTTGGGGCTGTAGACGAGCAGCAGCTTGCCCCCGGGCTGCGACCGGCGGGCCGGTGTCCCTGCCTCCGGGCCGGTCGGCATCCCTTCACCGGCGGCGGCGCCGGCCGGCGCAGCCACTCGGCGGCTGGCGCCCATCTCATAGACGCGGTGGATGCTGCTGCTCAGCTCTTCGCTGGTGAAGGGCTTGGTCAAAAAGTCCATCGCCCCGGCCAGCATAGAGCGCCGCAAATAGTCCGCTTCGCTCTGAACCGACATCATGATCACCTGGCACGCCGGGGCCACCCGGGTGATCTGCTGGCTGGCGGTGATGCCGTCCATGTCGGGCATGTTGATGTCCATCAGGACGATGTTTGGCTGCAGCGCTTTGGCCTTCTCGATGGCCTCCCGGCCGCTGGCCGCCATGCCGATGATCTCGATATCCGGCTCAAAGTAGAGCAGCTTGCGCAGGTTCTCCCGCGTCTCGGAGATGTCGTCGACGATTAGCAAGGGTGATCTTTTCTTTCGCTCACAGGATCATCGACTGGCGAGTTCCTGCTCAGGGTGCCAACCCCTCGATGGTGTATTCGTGTTTGGCCGGCACGCTGACGCCAAACCGGGTCAACATGTATTCCAGCGTGACCTGCTGAGTGGCAAAATCCTGGGTATCGTCCTTTGCCCGTACGGCCAGGTCGATGCTGGCCTTGTGTTCGCGGGCCAGTTTCAGGACCAGGGCATCCTGTGGCGGGAACATCAGCGTGATGTACTGCGGTGGCTCTCCGGCGGTGGCTGGCTGTGTCGCCTCCGGTTTGCTGACCTGGCTCAGGCGTCGGCGGCCATGGTACGTCCATCGTCCGACGCCCAGCACCCGGACCTTCTGTAGCGTGAGCTGCGCGGCCAGGCGCGGGATCTGGTCGGCCGCGGCAGATGCTTGTCCGCCCTCGGCGGCGGGACAGATCGGGGGACAGAGCGGTTCCTTGCTTTGTGTCTCTGTGTCCAGGTCGACGAACACGAACGTCACCAGGATGTCCACCAGGTCGTTGGGCTGGACGCCATACGACACACTGGACAGCTCGCTAATCGGAAACGCCATCGCCACGTAACCCGGCTCGACCAGCTGGCCGACCTGGCCTCTGGCCATCTGTTCCTCTTTGGTCTCGAGCATCGCCGCAGTGACGATAGTGCCCTGATCGATTCTGATCTTGGTCAGCAGGCCGGTCGTACCATCCAGGGAGCGCAGAGCGCCACCGGGGATGATATTGACGTCTACTGCCTTCATCGCCAGTCTTCCTTCCGTCGGTTGGCCCTCTTCTATCGGCTGGGCCGCAATCACCACCTCCTCGGTTGTGATCGGGGTCGTCTCTGGCGTTTTCTGCATGTTTTGCAACAGGACAAACACGATCGCAGCCGTGCCGCAGGCCAAGATCAAACCTATTAGAATCAACAATCTACCGCGTCGCATCGGTTTCCTCCTTGAGATTCTCTACTTGATTGAGATTCCTCACTGTCTAGGCGGACTGAGCTATCACCCACTACTGCCGGAAAGAGGGTCATCCTGGAGGCACAGATCACGGCCGCAATCCCCGCAATCGTCCTGACCACCTGTCCGAATCCAACCATGGCTATCGGCTCCTGACAGATCTGCCCGACCACTGAGCCGGATCGATTCCCTGCGCTCATATTCTACCAGAAAACCACCTGTTTGGCAACTTTGCCCGTACCTTCAAGCGCTGAGATCCCCCGCGGGTCGCACTCCCTCTTGGCGAGACCCGCGGGAGGGATCTAGCACGCGCCATCATCTCCTGAGGATAATCGGCAGGAATACTCTCCACGGCTCTGCTGCTTCCACGTTATCCACGTCGCCATCCTTGTTGTTGTAGAGCCATGGGTCCGGACCGGTTGCGCCGTCGTCCCAGACCTTGGCATTGGCCGTGATAGTGGGCGGGTAGGGCTCCTCGGTCTCTATTCGCACGGTGAATCGGGCAGTCTCCACGGACTCGAACTCGACCAGCGCGTCCTGCAGCCAGTAGACGGTGGGCTAGGCACCTGGCTGAACGGCGGGTTGCTGCTGACGTATTCGGTGTCGTTGGGCAAGGTCATGCTGACGACAATGCCCGTGGCGTCCACGATTCCGCTGTTATAGTAGGTCAGGGTGTAGGTCAGCAGATCACCCACGTGCACGACGGTGACACCGTCGTCTAGGTTGATGCCCATCTCAGGGGTCATCTCGGGCAGGGCATCGGCGAAGGTATAGTCCCACACACTAGAGCCCCCTGTTCCGGCGTGCAAGGTTTGCGGGTGATAGTCATCGACGGCCAGGGCATGGACGTTCAGGTTTTCAAGACCGCTGTTCAACGGCGCCCATAGACCCGGCCCCAGGCTATTCTCGACGATGCCTATCGGCGATGTTCCCTCTGCCGAGCCGGCATACACAACCGTCTGCGAGATGATGTCGACGACCATGGCGTCGATCTCTGTGCCCTGCAGTCCATCGGCAATCCAGGCGCCGCCGGAATACCTGTAGATGCCATCCATGGTGCCGGTCAGGATGTCATGTGCATGGTCAATTGCCAGTGATAGGGTCTTGGCCCCGTTGCCGCTCAGCCCGGATAGGACAGTCCAGCTCTGGCCTCCATCGATCGACCGATACACGCCATTCTGCCTCGTGCCGGCGCAGATCGTCGACGGGTTGCCGGGATCAATGCTCAGCGAGGTCACGGGGTAGGATAGGCCGATGGACGACGGGAACCAGCTCTCGCCCATGTTTGTCGACTTGTAGACTCCGGCTTCAGTGCCGGCGAAAACAGTGTTAGGATCGTCCAGGGCGACGACCAGGGCATGCACTATCAGGGCGTTGCCGGTGAGCCCATTGCTCTTGGCCGCCCAGTCGGACCATTGGTTGAACTGGTCGGTTTTGTCGCGACGGAAGACGCCCTGGCCATTCAGTCCGGTGTAGACCGGTGTACCGGCCGGGTAGGTCACGGCCAGCGTCTCAACCTCCAGGTCACCCAGCCCCTGACTCCACCAGTTCCAGGATTGGCCGCCGTTGACGCTCCAATAGACGCCACCGCGATAGGTGCCGGCAAAGATCCGCCAGTCGTACTGAGGGTTGATGCCCACCGCCCGGACAAAGTGGCCCGACAACCCGGTGTTGTTCGCCGTCCAGTCCAGCCCGCCGTTGATCGACCCGAGCACGCCGCGGCCATCGCTGCCGGCGAGAAGCGTTGTGCCGCCGGTCGAGACAAAGACATTGACGTGGCGGCCGTTGCCCTCCAGGCCGCTGTCGCGGAGCTCCCACTGCGTGCCGGTCCAGTGGTAGAACCCATCTTCGGTCCCGGCGTAGGTCTCGCCGCTGCCGTCGCGGCCGACGACCGACACCTCCTGAGCATCGCCTGCCGGCAAGCCGGTGTTGCGGGCTGCCCATGTGCTGCCATCCCAGTAATAGACGCCCTGGCCGCCGGTGCCGGCCCACAGGTTGTTGCCGTCGGCCAGCAGCGAGCGCACGGTGGTAGTGGCAGGCAGGCCGTTGTTCCTCTCCTGCCAAGCAGCGCCGACATATTGGTAGACACCGTAGTAGGTGCCGTCGTTCTCTCGCCCCAGGTACAGGCTACAGTCGCCGGTCATGGCCATGGTCAGGACGGAGGCTGTGACAGCGCCGTCGTTGATCGCCTCCCACGATGGGCCGGGATCTACCCATCGATAAACCCCCATATCATTCGTCCCGGCGTAGAGCGTTCCGGATGAACAGGAGTCCAGCAGGAGAGACCGGACCTCGAGGTCGCTGAGGTTGGAGTTCATCTGCGTCCAGGTCGAGCCGGAGTTGAGCTTTTTCAGGACGCCGCCGCCGAACGAGCCGGCGTAGACGGTGCCGGCGCTGGCGACCAGGGCGCGGACGTCTCGGCCCGTGTTAGGAAAGCCTAGCTTGGACCGTGTCCAGTTCAGGCCGCCGTCGGTGCTCTTGAAGGTCCAGCCCTTGTAAACGCCAACGTAGATCGCCCCGTCACCGGCCACGGTCATGGCCTGGATGACGCCGCCGTAGGGGCCCTTGGTCGTGTGCGTAAAACCGCCGCCCCATACCAAGGAAGCGCTGAGCAGGGTCATAGCCAGCAACAGAGAGATAATGGCCGTCGTCCTGATCCGTCTGCTTGTCATATCTCCTCCCTTAATGAAATAGGCGACCCAGAACGGTCGCCCGGTACGATGAGAGTGCGTTGTTTATCCGGCATTAACCGGCGGCTGGCACGCAGCGGGAATCCCGCCGCTGGATCAATCTATGTCAGGGTTGGCATGGCCTGACTGCTGTGAGGCGTCCTCGCCGGGATACAATCCCAACGGGGACGCCTCTCTTTACGCAGTCAGGACCTGCCTGAACAGCCTCACTAGCGGATCAGCCGGCTGTCCAGTGCGCTGGGGTTGGTATCCACCCCATAGGTATAGTTGTCGCAGCTGGCGTAGTATAGCCAGTTGTTAGCTGCCACCCGCAGCGTCGAGTGCGTGTCGTTCTCCATCACAAACGACTGGAAGATCACGCCGTCGCTCTTGCGCACGGCCTGGAAGGCGCACTCCTGGTCCCACTCGGTGACGACTCCATAGTATACAAAGTCGCTGGTGAGGCCGGGCGCCCCGTGGATCATTCGCCGGACGTTGTTGCCGCTGCCGTTTCCGGGCGGGCTGGCCGTGGTGTCGATGTCATAGCCCAGCCATACTCCCCACTCCCAGGCAGGAGACGCACCGTCGTCCCGCAGCTTGATCCCGGCGCCCTTCTCGGTCGAGAAGTAGATGTAGACGTTGCTGCCCTGCTGCTCTATCGCCGGTGTGCTCGAGACGGCAGCTTGCGGGTTGCCGCTGGGCTGGCCGGGCAGGCTCGTGGGCGTCTGGTATTCCCAGATCAGCGCGCCGGTGCTGGGGTTCAGCTTGTACAGGTATGTGTCGCGTCCACCGATGTACAGAGCAGTCGGGTGGGTGGCCGGCCACAACACTGGCGACGAGTCAAAGCCGTATCCGGTCCGGGATGGGTACCAGGTCCACCTGATCGTGCCGCTGGGGCTGATGGCATAGATGACCCCCCGGTCGTTCTTGGGCGAGCCGCTGCCGCTGCCGTCCCTCTGCCGCGAGGTGGCGACATAGATGATGCCGGTGGTGGGGTCGACGACCGGAGTCGAGACCGTGCCTGCCGCCAGCTGGACGCAGGAGTTGACGAGCGCGCTCGAAGTGTCGCAGTCTGGCCATACGGCCGACCCGTCGCCCACCTCGTAGGCATACAGGCGCCCATCGCGCGAGGCATAGTAGACCACCGACCCATCCGGGGAGAAGGCGGGGGTAGAGTCGATGTAGGACACGCCGTCGGTCTGCCCCTTCTGGCCGCCCGAATAAGCGCCCTTTTGGTATTGCCGCTGGCCCACGTAGCTGGCCCACGCCTTGTCGCCGGTGTGCACGTCGAGCGCGTACAGATAACCCCGGTTCGTGTCGTTGCTCTTGGGATAGGAGGTGAACAGGACCACGTCCTGGCCCATGTCAACCGGGTCGCGGAAGCTGCAGTTGTTCTCGAAGGTGCCGCCCTGGCTGTAGGTCGATGCTTTGGCCTGGACCTGGACGGCGTATTGGGCCACGGCGCTGGGCAGGGTCCACTGGAAAGTGTCGCACTGGCCGTTCTTGATCCCTTCGCCGAGCGTCTCAAACTTGATGCTGTAGAACGGGTTGTTGGTCGGGTTCTCGACGCTGTACGACTTGAACCCCTGGTAGTTGTTCGTCGGCCACGAGGCGGTCTGACCCGTTGGCAGGCTAAACGCTACGTTGCTGAGCCCGTGATTGCAGGCGGCGTCGTTGGTGGAGCAGACCTGGTAGACCAGGGTTGTCGTGCCGTCGCCATTGTCGATCGAGTGCCAGGCCGTAAAGTCCCAGCAGGTGGTGCTGATACCACACTGCTCGGCCCGGTCCACCCGGCGGGTCACCTTGGACGAGCCGATGATGGCATTGTTGCCCTCGCTCTCGCCCTCCGGAGGCTCGCAGAAGTACTTGCTGGTGTACGGATAGCACAGTGTGCGCTCGCCGAGGCCGTTCTCCAGAACTTTGAACTTCCAGTAGGCGTACGTCCGGCCCGTCCCCTGCTCGCCCCAGGCGTCGAGGGCAAAGATGTAACCGCTCTTGGAGACCGTGAACACCATTTCCTTGCCGTCAACCGAGTCCACTGCATACAGGGGCGTGCCGTGCACGTCGGCCTGGGTGTTGAATTTCCACTTGACCTCAAAGACGCTCTTGAAAGCGCCGGCCGGCCGGCTGGCCTTGGCCACTGGCGGTCCCAACAGACTGCCAAAGATCATCGGCACGTCGCGGCTGGCTTCGACCAGCATCGCCCGTTCCTTGGGTATGCCGCGGGCTATGGTCAGCTCATCGTGATAGAACACGGTGACGACGACGTGATCGGTCTCCGTGCCATGCACCATGTCGTAGCTGAGCGTCATGTTCTCGCCGTTCCGGTTCCAGGCCGGGCTGTAGCTGTAGGGCGGGTCGGGCAGCGCAGCAATGTCGACGCCGACGTTGTGGGCGTAGGTCTGCAGAGCGCGCTGCGTGGCGAGATCCACCTTGCTCTTGATGAGATCCGAGGCCTCGTTGCCGTAGGGCAACTGCCGGGTGCCTGCCAGCGTGGCAGCATCGGTGTAGCCCTGGAGCTGCTGCCGCGTGGTATACAGCCGGCCCACGTCGATGCTGAGGCCGGCCATTGCCATGAGTATGATGATCATGAGTGTCACGATGATGATACTCTGGCCCTTTTCGTTTCTTCCTTGCCTGCTGTTCATTGTTGTTCCTCCTTGTTATACAGATTTGGCCACAGGCTACGATGTTACGTTCTAGTCTTCGATGTGCATAACGACGCGCGCCGGAACGACTATTACGTCGCCGGTGATAGCATTGACGATCGGGACCACCACATCCTGATCGTAGCGGACTTCAACGCCGATCGATACAGATGAGGGACAGCGCCACTCGTTCTTGAGTGTGCCGGCGCACACATCATCAACGCAGTTCTCGCCGCCCGCCGCGCAACTGGTGCAGTCGCACGTGCCGTCGTGGTTATAGTCGTAGCAGGAGTGTTCTGCTATGAGGGTGCCGTCGGCGTCCAGCACGTCCACCCGGCCGGGCTTGATCTTTCCGGTGGCGTCGTCGGGTATGAAGATGAGGATGTCGTGGATCTTGTCCGGGTCCAATCCGCCCAGGTTGTTGATCACCGTGTCATAGATCGGTGTGTTCAGGTGCTGGTCCTGCTGACCCTCCCTGCAGTACTCGTACCTCATGTCATTGAGGTTCGCCTTTCGGGCAGCCAGGTTGGCCGTCGAGAACAGGCTGATCTGGTTGGTAAAGATGATGCCAAAGGCGAGAATCCCCATGAGCACGAAGGTCAAGAAGGTGATCAGCAGGGCGAACTCGACCAGGGCCTGGCCCTGCTCCTTGTGCTCCAAATGCTCTGGCTCGGTCTTGCGCATTTTGATCATCACACCCTGTCTGTGCATTACTCTATCCGAAAAGTGGCCGACTTGGTGATCTGCATCTGCGTGCCCGTGACCTCGCTGACAAAGGGCACTATTACCGCCTGGAGATAGGTCACCTGGACGCCGATGAAGGTGTCCCTCGACCGCTCAGTTCTATCATAGCCCTCGGACAGGAGATTCCCGCTGCCGTCGAGGACATTCTTCATGCTGCCGATCGTGCCGTCGGCGTTGGGACGGTAGATGATGATCGACTGGACGCTCTGAGGATCCAGAATGATCAGCGACCCGACCAGCTCGTCGTAGATGATCTGATCATATCCGGTCTCCGGAGCCAGGGTCCAGTCTTCGACCGCTGCAGCGCGGCCGGCCGTATTGACGGCCAGGTTGAGGCTCAGGTGGGCGGCGAAGATCAGGCTAAAGCCCATGATGCCCAGGAGGATCATGAACAAAACCACACTGAGAAGGGCAAACTCGAGGAGGTTCTGTCCCTCTTGCCGGTGAATCATGGCCAGGGGCCGACGCCTCGTTTGTCGCCACTTCTTGATACAGTTCAGTGCACTCATTCACGGCCTCTCATCCCGACACATTTGTCCTTGCCGGGCAGCTTCACTATATCACACGCAACAATGAATGACAATAGCCAATTGGTACTAATGGCCCTCATAACGGCTAGGACAAAGGTCCTACTGCCTCTTAAAAGGGTAGAGCCCCACTTTCGTGGGGCTCTACGATGACGTTGACAGGGTTGGTTTCTTCAGCTCTAGATAGCGTTGACGATGGTGCTGAAGACGTTTCCGACGGCTGGTCCGAGCAGGAGCAGGATGGCGATCACAACAATAGCCACCAGAACAAGAATCAAAGCGTATTCTACCAATCCCTGCCCTTCCTCACGCGGCAAGAACAACATCTCGTTCACCCCCTTTCCTCTTGAGTCTAAGGACCGATATTTTATCGGTTGTTGTCATCACTATAACAGACTTGTTCGTTCTTGGCAATAGGCCTTTGGTACTATTGCTGTGTGGCCGGAATCTCGATCCGGACTCGCGTGCCGCGCCCGATGCGGCTGTCTATCTGGACCTGGCCGCCGAGCATCTCAGCCCGTTCCTGCATAGTGGACAGGCCCAAGCCCTTGCGCTGCGGCGCGGCGCTCTTGAGTTCATTCATGTCAAACCCACTGCCGTCGTCTTCAATGCTGGCAACCACGAGTGTGTCCTGAAAGTCGAGCAGAACTTGGACGTGAGTGGCGTGGGCATGCTTCTGGATGTTGGTCAGCAGCTCCTGGACGACGCGAAAGAGGGTGACCTCGCTATAGGAGGCCAATCGGGTTTCGCGACCGACCACAGTCATGTTAGCCGACACCTTGGTCTTTTCCGCGAAATCCTGGACGTACTGCTTCAAAGTCGGCACCAGGCCGAGGTCGTCGAGCATCATAGGTCGTAGGGTGAGGATAAAGTCGCGGACCTTCTGGAAGGCGGCGTTGACGGCGTTCTTCAGGTTGCCCAGCTCCACACGAGCCTGGGCCGGGTCGAGGTCGAACAGGCGCTCGCAGATTTCGGCTTGCAGGATCAGGTTGGTCATCGACTGGGCCGGCCCATCGTGTATCTGCCGGGCCAGACGCTGCCGTTCTGTCTCCTGGGCTTCGATGACCCGGACGATGCTGCTCTGGCTCGCCGTAGCGCTAGCGGCAGGGCCAGGCTTGACAGACATCTCTTCGGGTCCGATCTGGCTGGCCAGCTCGATGAACTGCAAGGCGCGCTGGCCCTGCTGCTCCAGGCTTTGTTGCCGGCTCTGGAGCTGCTCCACCTGGCCGCGCATCATGAACAGGCGCATCTGCGCCTCGTGCGCCGCAGCGTACATTTCCTTGATGTCGCTGCGAGGGTAGGTGTCGATCGTCGTTTCCATCTGCCGGACGCGGTTAGCGATCTGGGTATTACGCTGAACCAGTTTGTCCACTTCGGCTGTGCTCTGGCGGATCAAGACGTCTATTTCCTTGAGCTCTTTCTGGACCTGGTCGTATTCCTGCTGGATGTCCTGGATCAACGTCTTTAGGTGCTGGGCGCCGGATGGCGCCGCTTGCGTCTCATCACTTGACATGCCTCACTCCCTTGTTGTCGCAAGTCTCTGAATGCTTCCGCCGATCGCCTAACCGATGTCCTGCAAGCGGATCCAACCCCGCCGCAACGCATAGATGGCGGCCTGCGTCCGGTCGTTCACAGCCAGCTTGCGCAGAATACTGGTCATGTGGTTCTTGACCGTCTGGCGGCTGATGCCCAGATCGTGGGCGATCTCCTTGTTGCTCCTGCCCCGGGCGATGAACTGCAGGATCTCCATCTCGCGTGGCGACAGGGAAACAAGCAGCGAGCCTTCGACGTCCATGGCATCACTGTCAGCCTGCTTGAACTGATCGAGGAGCCAGGTGCCGACCTCTGGCTTTTCCAGGATCCGGTCCTCGACTACATAACTGCCCTGGTGTACCAGCCGGACGGCCTCAATCAGCCGCCGTGGACTGACATCTTTGGGAAAGTAGGCCGACGCCCCGGCGCGGATTGCGTGGAATACCTGCTCGTCGTCGTGGTAAGCGGTCAGCATAATGATGTTGATATCCAGGAAGAGGTCTTTCAGCGAACGGGCGATCTGTAGCCCGTTCATGCCGGGCAGGTTGATATCGAGGAGCATCACGTTAGGGACCATTTGTCTGGCCAGTTGCATGGCTTCGATGCCGTCGGCCACTTCAGCGATCACGTCAAGGTCGTCTTCGCTTTCCAGCACACGCCGCAACCCCTGGCGGAAGACAGGATGATCGTCCACGATCATGACCGTAATCTTTTGCATCGCTCTCTACCTCAGCCCACCCCAGAGCCTGGCCTCTCTATGGTCGGAAACCCGGTCGGCCAGGGAGAGGGTTCAGCCATCGCCACCCGAGTCAGAACAGTTTTGTCTAGTATACCACATAATTGCCGATTTATGCAACTCTATACTTTTGCAGAGGGAGGCTCATCGAAACCTTTACTGTGATACGGCTCCGTATAGTATCGCCCTGAGCTGAACAAATTCTCGTTCCTGCACGAGCCGGAACCACTCCTCCAGCGCTTCCGAGATCTCCTGCTCGGTTTGCGTAGCGCCTGAGGGCAACACGAACCAGACACGTGGGTGGCCCTGGACGACTGTCGGGAGCTCGGCGAGTTGTGCACGGTCCGTCAGGACGCCTCCTTCGGGGAAGAACTGCCAGGGCAGCTCGGGGTCTGGCACCGTCCTGTACCAATCGAAGGGCTCTTGCGGAGCCCACACGCCCGAATTCAGCGTCACGAGCACGAGGTCTCCCGGCTGCCGGCTGGACTCGACCCACGAGACAAGCTCCCGCCACTGCTCCTTCTGTGTGCTCTGGTAGTATCCGGGGAGCTGGGCGAGGTTGGGAGCTGCCGTGAGCACAGTGAGGAGCGCAAGGGCAACCATGCGCCTGCGCCGGATGGGCCCGATTGCCGACGCCAGGTGATCGATGCCGTGGGCCATGACGATCGTGAGAAGTGGCAGAAAATAGCTCAGGTATCGATCGTAGAAACGAAGTCTGACGACGAACAAGACCACTGGTGGGACGAGAAACCAGAGAAGGATCAGCGCCCTCTGCTGCCGTGGTGAAGAGAGCAGCCCGATAAAGAAGAGGGCAAACGCCGCGCCCAGAAGCAGCGGGTGCTTCAGCGCCAGCAGCAAGCTCGGCACCTCGTAGGTCCAAGTGGCGATCGGTGCGGAGAACCACACCCCGCCCTGCGTGTCTGCAGAGGCAAGCTCTGGGCTGACGGCCCAGTTGGGATTACTGGACAGCGAGGCAAGGTGACCCCATCCTGGTCCAAAGGCGACCAGTGCGACCAGGGCGGCGATCGCAGGGGGAGCCAGGCGCCGCACAACGGATGAGAAAGGGCGATGGCCGTCAACTGGGCGGACTGTCCGCGAACGAAGCACCTCCGGGATGAGGATACCCAGCACATAGAGGCCCTCACTGGCGAGCACAAAGAGGGTCGCAGGGTGGCTATAGAGGTTGAAAGCTGTGGTCACGGCAAAGCCAGCCCAGTCAAGCCATCGCTGACGCTGAAGTCCGTGCAGCAGAAAGTAGAGCGTCAGTGTGGAGAAGAGCATTTGCCATGAGTAGAAGCGCAGCTCCTGGCTATGGTAGATGGCATACACCGACACCGTGAGAATGCCGGCAGCGATCAGCCCTTCCCTTCGCCTGTACAGCACTCGACCCAGCAGGTAGGTCGCCGGAATGAGAAGGATGCCGGCGAGGGCAGGCCCCAACCGCAGTATGAATTCTGACCGGCCAAGTAACAGGCTCAGGTGCGCTACTAGGTGGGGCAGTGGGTTGACCATGCGCAACAGATCGCTCGCGGATCGGGATGCCCACAAAGCAGTCCAGGCTTCGTCGTACCAGAAGCTCTCCTGACCGAGCTGATAGAGACGGAGTGCCGTAGCGAGGATGATCAAGGCCAGCAGTATGAGGAAGGCAGTCGTGCCGGCACCCTCGTCCGTGGGTACCAAGACGAGGCTAAGCTTGTCTCGCTCTCGTAAACAGATCCGGATCAACAGCACAGACAACAGCCCCAACAAAAGGACTGCGGCCGCGATTGCAGCGGTATTGTGTGCGCCTATCGCATAGTCCAGGATGGTCAATGCCAGGAGGCACAGGGCGAGAGTAACCCCGAGCACGATGATGATCCATCGCCGCTGGAAAGCTGCCTGATCGCTTTGTGTCATCTGCTGCCTCTCAACCCGGTTTCTCGCCGTGGACGTGGACCCAAGCACCGAGAGTGTGTCTGGATCGACATTCCTGAACTTCTCGTTCAGGATACAATAGGTTCATCAGCATGCAAACCTTCATCCATCCCCGGTCAGCGTGGCGTTGCGGTCGTCCGGCGATCGATCCAGCTCCGAGCGGGCAGGTAAAGCAACAACACGAGGTTCAGCACAGACAAGATGATGCGGATGCCTACCACCAAGGCAGTGGCTTCCGGTTGAGCTATACCGAACAGGCCGTACAAGTAGACGCTCGTGAACTCATACACTCCCAGCCCCCCAAACACCTGAATAGGAATGATGCCGATCAACTGGGTTATTGATACGACAAAGACGATGGGCCAGGTGCCGACTGGAATCGCGAATGCCCGCACGACGCAGAATACCCAAAGGCCTGAAGAGGCCATCACAAGGCACGAATACGCTACAAGCGGGCCCAATTCACGGTATAGACTGTCGAGATCGGCATCGGCCATCCTGGAGGCCAGCCCCAGAATCCTCTGCATCGATTTAGAACCCGTTCCTTCAAACCTGGCTTGGAGTGAATCCACAAGCTTCGCAAGTGGATGCCGGAAAGCAATGACCATAAGCAGGGTTATTAGCCCGGCGGTCATGGTTGCCAAGAGGGCGATGACAACGGGATGCACAGGGCCGATCTGTCCCCACACAAAGTAGGATGATGCCACAAGCGCCAGTAGCAGAGCCAGCAGGTCCCCTACCCTGGCAAACAGGAGTGACGCAACGCCGCGGACTGCTGTCACCTGGTGTTCTCCTCGTAGCACAGCCACATAAGAGGCAGCACCCAGTCCACTGGCGACAAAGTTCGAGATTGCGTTTTGCAGCAAAACGACGCCGAATAGCTGCGAGAGAGCGATCTGGCGCCGGATCAAAACCCAGTAGCGAAGCGTGAGAAACCACGCGGAGGCACAATACGCGAGGGCAGCCAGTACCAGCCAGCAGAGGGAAGCGCGTCGCGCCACGTCTACTAGATCGTTGACGCTGATTCGAGACAGGACAAACGCCATCAGGCCAAGCGCCAACGCGATCTTGGCCCAGTTCCAGATGGTGCGTCTACGAGATCGGGTCCTCAAGTCTGACATGTAAGCCTGACAAATGCTATCGCTGACAGAGCGCGATGAATGTGTGTGCCATCTCCAATCGCTCGCGGTCAAACCGAACTTCCTGTAGCGTAAGAGGCGGGCGTATCGCGACGCTGAGAATGTCCTGGATGTGAGCTGGAAGCAGGTATTTCCACCTGATAGGAATCCGGTCGATCAGGCGCGACAGAGTTGTTCGCGTGCTGTCGCCTGCAGCTTTCTCGGACTGCCCGAACATCGTCACGGAAGAGAACGTCCCGCTCAGCAGGGAGTAGAACTCAGCAGAGGCATATTCCCGGACGTGAAAACGGTTGAGCGGAATCCTTCGGCGGCCCGAAGCCGCGAGTCTATTGGGGCTGGAGACAGCAATGAACGCACCCTGGCGGGTCGTGCGTCTGACCTCGTCCAGGAATCTCTGGTCATCGTCAATGTGTTCGATCACGTCAAACGAAATGATGGAATCGAACGAACCGGAGGCAAAAGGCAACCCGTCGCCACTGGCATTGACGAGTGGAGCGGCCGCCAACCTGGCCCTGGCGGCTCGTAGGAACTGGAGGGACACGTCAACGCCGACCGCTGTCAATCCCTTGCCTTCGACTATCTCCAGTCCATAGGCCCGGCCGCAGCCTATGTCCAGAATAGACCCTCGCAAGTGAGGTGCCACAAACAAGTAACGAGCCGCACTACGCGTCTGAATGTCGCGGTGGCCCACAAAGGATCGATCGGGAGCCTCAAATCGTTGTTCCGCCAACAAGTCCATGCCTCAATACCCCGCACTTGCCAACAAGCCTCGGTACAGGCCATCATAAGCTGTGACCATTCTCTGAACAGAGAAATCACAGTCCATCCGGCGGGCGCCTGCCGCCCCGACGCGGGCGCACTCGTCCCGGTTCTGCAGCGCATAGATGATCTGCTTTGCCAATGTTTCTGGGTTGCAGGACTCCACCAGCCAGCCGGTCTCCCCGTGTGTAATGAGCTCTTGTGTCCCATCTACATTCGTGGCAATCACGGGCTTGCCCATTGCCATCGCTTCCATAACTGCGTTTGGCATTCCTTCAAAGATCGAGGGCTGCACATACAGATCCAGGATGTCGAGCAAATCGGGCACATCGGCTCTCTCGCCCAGAAATCGGGTGCGCTCGCTGATCCCGAGTTGCAGTGCCTCTGATTCGAGTTGACTCCGAAGCGGTCCATCGCCGATGACGAGTAGTAGCGCACAGGGCATCATGGACAAGACATCTCTGAATGCCAGGAGCAGATAGTGATGCCCTTTCTGCGGGTACAGGCGCCCCACTATGCCAATCACGAACGCGTCCACAGGGATGTCCAGTCGTGAGCGAGCCTCTGCTCGGGTCGACGGTCTGGCCTGCCGCACGATGCTCACACAGTTGGGAATGCATACGACTTGATCGGCCCGCACTCCTTCATGCTGCACAGAATAGGGGATAACGCACTGGCTATTGAAAACGACCTTGTCTACCCACCGGAGCGTGATCCGATCCAAAAGGAATTGCCAGGGACGTTTGTCGATGTTGCGGGCGCGGATCGAAGAGACAATTACCGGGACACCAGCAACCCGGGCGACAGTCCGCCCGATCACATCCCCAAAGGGGAGAAAGGTCTGAACTATGTGCGGCTGCCAGCGGCGCAGTTCCTGATAGAGGGCCATCACTCCATGAGCGGCCATCAGCTGTTTCTTGCCAATGACCCTGACAGAGGCGCCACAAGAAGCCATCTGGGCCTGCACATCCTGGTCCACTACATCGTTCAGGCACAACACCCGCTGCTCGTAACCTCGCTCCCGAAGTCCGCAAACCAGATACAGCAGCGCTCGTTGAGTCCCGTGCCGCCGGAGGCTGTCAATTACGTACCCGACTCGCAAGGACCCTGGGTCGATACCTGGCTGCACCACGCCAACTGGGCTTTCGGCATCGACCTCTGCCCTCGAAAGGGATGTCCTATTCCGGCCCAAGCCGGAAGGCAGAGACCTCATCTGCCTACCCCGTACTGGCGCAACCAGCTTTCCATCATCAACAACGCCCAGATCCGCTTCCCATGATCGGCCTTGCCCTGTCTATTCTCTTCGATTAGGTGCTGGATGGGCTCCACGCGCAAATAGTCGTGTATGCGGGCGCCTGGGGCCAGCAACAGCTCCACGACCGAGCCGAGCAGTGGGCCGCGAAACCACATGCCGAGGGGCACGCTGAATCCGACTTTGCCGCGCTTCTCCACCGACCCAGGCATGAGGTCACAGAACAGCTTACGGAGAATCCACTTGGTCTGCCGCCCCTTTACCTTCCATCTTGTCGGCAGCCGCGCAGCCAATTCCATCACCTCGTGATCCAGGAAGGGGGAGCGGGCTTCCAGGGAGTGGGCCATGGTCATGCGATCCACTTTGGGCAGCAACGCACCGGGAAGATAGTGGTGGATGTCAGTATACAGCGTGCGATCCAGCCGGTTGCCTGCACGGGCTCGGTGGAACGTCTCCTCAAGCAGCGCGGCGGAAGCGGTTTTGTTGACGACGCAGCGCACGTCGTCGGTGTACAGGCTCCACTTCTCTGCCTCGTCAAAGTAGCCGCCCCACCGGATGATGCTTGCGGCGTGGGACATGTCTGCCGCCTGGGCAAGCTGGCGCAGGGCCATCACATAGCTGCGCTCCATGGGGCGGTCGGTCTGCACCGGCAAAGCGCGCAACAGCCGGTCTATGGCGCCATGCCGCAAGAAGCCGGGCACAAGGCGGTAAGCATCGGCGATCAGATCGGCATAGTATCGCTGGTACCCGGCAAAGGCTTCGTCGCCACCGTCGCCATTCAGCGCCACAGTGACGTACTCGCGGGTCATCTGGGCCAGATACCAGGTGGGAATGGCCGCCGGGTCGGCAAAAGGCTCGTCAAAGTGAGCCACCAGCCGGGGCAGCACCTCCAGGGCATCCGGCTCCAGGATGAACTCGTGGTGATCGGTCCCGAACCGCTGCGCGACCCGGCGCGCGTATGGCAGCTCGCTGAAGGCATCTTCCTTGAAGCCGATGGAAAAGGTCTTGACCGGCTGGTCCATCATGCCCGCCATCAGGCCGACCACAATGCTAGAGTCGATGCCGCCGCTGAGATGGGCGCCCAGAGGCACATCGCTCATCAGGCGAAGGCGCACCGCCTCGGTGATCGTCTCCCGCAGCCTCTCTCTCAGCTCAGGTTCGGGATCGGTCCATCCCGGCCATGAAGGCCGGGACATTTTCGGCTCGTACGACAGGTCCCAGTAACGCTCGATCTGGAACCTTCCGTCCTGCCAGACCATCCGGTGCGCCGGAGGCAGTTTGCGGACGTGGGCAAAGGCGGTCCACGGATCTGGAACGTACTGCAGCGTCAGGTAGTGGTGGATCGCTTCCAGGTCAATGTCGCGGGGGAAACCGGGGTACTGCAGGATGCATTTGAGCTCAGAGCCGAACAAAAAGGCGCCGTCGTGCTGCGCGTAGTACAAGGGCTTCTTGCCAAGCCTGTCCCGTGCGAGCAGCAACCGGCGCCGCTTTTCGTCCCAGATGGCAAAGGCGAACATGCCGCGCAGGCGGTCGGTACATGCCGGGCCACACTCTTCGTACAAGTGGAGGATGGCCTCGGTGTCGCTCTTGGACTGAAAGACATGGCCGCGCGCCTGAAGCTCCGAACGGAGCTGTGCGTGGTTATAGATCTCGCCGTTGAACACAATCCAGGCAGTGCCGTCCTCGTTGCACATCGGCTGATCGCCCGGTCGACCAGGTCGATAATCGCCAGGCGGCGCATGGCCAGGCCAACGTTGTCGCGCAGATAGAACCCGTCAGAGTCGGGCCCGCGATGGCGGATGACGGCGTTCATCCGCCCGAGTACGGCCGGGTCGACCGGCCGCCCCGGTTCGACGTTGATCTGCCCGCAGATCCCGCACATCAGGCCGATCCTTCCCGGCCGGGACCTCGGCGGGCGCCGGTTTGGGTAAGCGCCGCCAAGAGCTCCTGGTAGCTGCGAGTGGCTGCCTCCCAGGTAAACGACGCGGCGCGGACCTGGGAAGCCTGGCCCATAGTGCGGACACACTCTCGATCGGTGGCGAGGCGGTGCACGTGACCCACAAGCGAGTCGACGTCGCCCCAGTCAAAGGTAAAGCCGTTGACCCCTTCTTCAACCAGCTCGGCTGTGCCGCCGGTGCGCGTCACGATCACCGGCAGGCCGGCGGCCATCGCCTCGAGTGTCGCAACGCTCATGCCTTCGTTGTACGAGGGCAAGACAAAAACATGGGCCGTCGCATAGTGCCGGGCGATCTCTTCGCGGGGGACATACCCAATTAAGCGGACACGGTCCTCCAACCCAAGCCCTTGCACCTGCGCCTGGTATTCAGTGGCCGCATCGCCGGTGCCCACCAGATCCAATGTCACCTCAATCCCACGGTCCGTGAGCTGTTTGACCGCCTCAATCAGGTGATGCTGCCCCTTCCGTTCGATAAGCCGCGCGACACAGAGCAGGCGCAGCGGGCCCTCGTCGGGAACCGGCTGCCCAGGCGGAAACGCCTCCAGATCCACACCATTCGGTACCATGGAGATGCGCGCCGTGGCATCCACCGCGCGGATCATCTGCGCCTCGCCCCCGCACTTGGCTACCACAGTTTCGGCTCCTCGCCAGATGGCGCGCACGATGGGCTTGAGGAACGGATAGAGCCGGGAGTAGCGCACTTCAAAGCCCGGGATGTCCGGCCCGCATACGCGCACGATGTAGCGCAGGCCGGTCAGGCGGCGCAGCGCCAGTGCGACGCCTCCCGCCGGGACCGCGCTCCAGGCAAAGCAGAGGTCGTAAGGCGCGGCCCGATGTAGCCTGAAGGCCAGTATCAGGGCGCGCGCGGCGTAGGTGACCAGTTCGCGATTGGAGGAGTGGTGGATGTTTTGGTTGTTCACCGGTACCTTCAGGATACGCACCCGTTCCGCGAATTGCGCCGATTCTGCCCGCTTGCCCAGCGCTGAAGACACGAGGTCGATCTGGAGCCAGGGCACCTGCGCCAGACGCGCCACGATGGCGTGGTTGACCGTCCCGGTCCCACCGCCGAGGGGGGGAAACTCGTTATTCAACATGAGGAGGCGTACCGGGACGGCACCGGTGCTTGGCGGCGGGACAACCCCCACGGCTACAAACCCTCCTTTTCAGACACAACATAGCTCGGACGGTGCTTAACCTCGTCAAATATACGGCCGATATACTCACCCATGATGCCGATGGTGACAAGCTGGATCCCACCCAGGAAGAGAACAGAGACGATGATGGCGGCGAACCCGGCCGGGTCGCGCTGTCCGCCCATCCGCAGGATCAAATAATAGATGGCGACCAGCAGGCTGCCGAGGGACACGACGAACCCTGCCAGCGATGCAACTCGGAGCGGGACGTATGAAAAGGAGACGAGTCCATCCACAGCCAGGCGAACCAGCTTCCAAAAGTTGTATTGGCTGCGGCCAGAGTACCGCGCCTGCCGCTCGTACTCGATGCCCGTGTGGCGGAAGCCAACCCAGGTGCGTAGGCCACGCACGAAGCGGTTGTGCTCGGGCAGAGCATTGAGTTGGTCTACCACGCGCCGGTCCATCAGGCAAAAATCGCCGGCATCGAGCGGGATGTCGAGGGGAGCGATCCGGTGGAGCAGGCGGTAAAAGAGGGCGTAGGCGATGCGCTTCGAGATCGGCTCTTTGCGGTGGCGACGAATTGCGTATACGACATCGAACCCCTGCTGCCAGCGAGCGTTGAGATCGCAGATCAGCTCTGGTGGGTCCTGCAGGTCGGCATCTATGGCGATCACAGCCTTTCCACTCGCATGGGCCAGGCCGGCGGTCAGGGCTGCCTGGTGTCCAAAGTTGCGCGCCAGGCGGATGTACTTGACACGCGGGTCCTGCTGGCGCAGCCGGACGATCTCGGCGTGTGTTCCGTCCGTGCTGCCGTCGTCGACCATCACCAACTCGTACGGCACGCCCAAAGACGTGAGGACCCTGGTCAGACGATCGTGCAGAGTCGGGAGATTGGCTTCTTCGTTGAGCATGGGGATCACGACCGAGATAGTGGGGTCGCATGGGCAGGACATCGTCATCTCGAAAGGATGGCCAAGCGAAGACGCAAATGCACGGCACGAGTCGGCAACCGCCTCAGCGGCGTCGGCCTCGGCACTGGACTGGCGGTCGAGGGCGATCTGAAGCAGCAGCTTGCGACCATCAGGCGCGGACACGGCGTTGCCTCCTTCCGAAATCATCTGCCTGGCGAACACGGCCGGCCTTCCCCGCTTTGCGCACAGGGAGATACAGGGGCACGACCGTTACGGCGGCCATTCACTTGCCAATAGAGAGGTCTGGCCTGCACTGAGAGAGCCGGTACCAAGCCACTCCCAGCGCTCGGGCAGTATAGCACAACACCCGAGGAAAAGCAAGCACCCTCTCGCTTTCCTGGTGGCATCGCGGTCCCGGCTCCACTCCACGTTTCTGCTCAAAGTAGCCCTGCCAGACTACTCGTATGTCTCCACTCTGATGCAGGTCAATTCCCTGATTCCAGTCAGCCTCTTCTCGTTCTGCCTGCGCCACTCCTTGACGGCCACGTCCGATGTGACGCCGTCAATGTCAAACGCCTGGCAATGGCCGACGAGATGGACCGAGATGTTCGGATGGTCAAGGATCAGCAAGATCCTCTGGCCATTTCTTTCAGTTGGCAATTCCGGAAGCCCGGCCGTTTCGCCGCCTATAACCGGGTGTACGGCTGCAGTCCCGTGGTAGTAGAAATGCAGCGGCACAAGATGCTGGTAGTACAAGGAAAAGATCGTGTCGGTAGTAGCGTCCACGCTCTGCTCCAGGTAGGCCCCCACACCACGCCAATCGGCGCGGTTGTAGACACTCTTGTCATAATAGACGCGGCCCAGCCCGGCCAGCATCGCGCCCACGATCGCGACTGAAGCCACCTGGCGAAGGATCGATGGTCGCATGCCGTCCAGGCCGATGGCAACCAGCAGCAGAAACGCTGGAAAGACGACCATCAGATAGCGATCCATGTAGATCGAAACTCGGAACGAGATGCCAATGATAATCAAGGAGCGGAACGAGGAGCCATATCCACACCAGCAGCTTTGCGGCGGAGTAAATGTCCTTAACCCGGCGACCAGGACCACCAGGAACAGGCCGACTGCGACGGCGACGAGGGCGGTTACTTCTCCTGTGTAGCCAATGCTGAAATTCCACACTGTCGCGAACGGATCGATCATGGTCAGTCGATAACCGGGCGCCGCGCTGGAGCCATAGAAGTGACCCCAGTCCAGAATGACCAGCAACCAGGGAATGAGGGACAGAGCGGCCAGCAACTCAGCACCTACCCACGCACGCAGCAAGCGGTGGTTGTCCCTGAAGGTGACCAGGATGTAGACGAACTGCACCAGGGGGATGAAAAAGGCAAAGTGGTGGGTGTTGAAGCCAATGGCTGTGAAGAATGCCAGGGCCAGCCAGTATCGCAGCGCTGGTCGCTCAAAAACGCACTTGCCGAAAAAGTAGGTCGCGCCGGCCGCTGCCAGGAAGACCAGCGAATACATCCTGGTCTCGCGCGAGTACCAGACGTGAAAGGGGCTGATCGTGAGCAAGCAGGCTGCCAGGATGCCGGCGCGGGGAGAGGCGAAAAGCCGGCCCAACTGAGCCAACAACGGAATGGACACAACACCTAGCAGTGCAGGCAACAGTCTGAGGCTGAATTCGCTGAATCCGCCAGCGGCAAAGGGCCGCAGCAGAACGTAAAAAAGCGGAGAATGATGCAGCCCTTCCTCCAGCATCGAGCGCACAGACAGGCCGAACGGCTGCGTGGCGAATAGGGCACTGAGCGCCTCGTCGAACCACAGGCTCTCACTCGCCAGCTGGTAGAACCGAAGAAGACAAGCCAAGCCCGTCAGACCCAGAAGGATCAGCTGTTGATGGAGCGTAAAGGGTGGCTGCCTGTGGACACGCTGAGGCTCAAGTCTGTGCGCCAAATCGGTCTCTCTTCGACCTCTAGTCAGGAACCTGGACCAGTCGGTAGACGCATAGGTTGTGATGGCCTGCGGCGCGAGTCCAGGCGTGATCGGCGCAGTACACCTGCTGGAACCTGGGATCGGCGGCCAGTTGGGCGTAGGTCGGCGAGAAATCGGCAAAGAACACGGCATAGGCCGCCCCTCGTTTGAAGCCATCCAGTCGGCCAGCCGGCCCGCATCGGTGATGAACGGGATCACCTCGGGCGTGATCAGGCCGGCCAGGTCGAGCAGGGGACGGTCGGTCACATAGCCGATAGCGCCGATGTCGTGCACGGCGATCAGGTCGCCGGGGGCGGTGTGCTCGCCCAGCCAGCGGGCCACGGAGACCATCTCCCCCTCGATAAAGCCAACGTCGTCCCGGTAGGCGCTTGCCCCACGCCACCAGAAGAGCAGGGCCAGGACGGCTATGGCTGCAGGCATGGCACGGCTGAGGACACGCACCCACATGCGGGAGGAGCGAGGGCGCACCATCTCGGCAGTGCCCCACACCCCATACAGGATAAGCAAGGGGATCGACGGCATGGTATAGCGGCCATGCTGGTAGTTGACCGGCAGGCGCACCGCATAGAGGCCGAGGATCGCCAGCCACCACACGACGGGCAGGAGGGCCGGCCAGTTGCGCCGTCCCTGTGGCCGGGATAGCAGGTGGTAGATGCTGTAGACAAACCCCGGCAACAGGAGCGCCTGGGCGCCTGCCAGCGTCGGGCTCAACACCTGCCACAGGCGAGTCCATATCGGCAGCCCGGTCAGGTATTCGGCCTGCTTGGCGTAAAAGGTATTGGGCAAGATCGTGCCCGAGGTGCGCAGGTTAAAGGCGACGTAAGGGCTCAGGACGGCGGCCATGGCCACGACCGCAACCCCGGCAGCCACCAGGCGCAGCTCTGAGCTCGTCGCGCGTCGACGGCCGCGGCACCCCAACCATGGCCGAGCAGCACCAGCCCGGCCAGAACCACGCCCTCAGGCCGGGTGAGGACCAGCACGCCGGCCAGCAGGCCGATGCCGACGGCGCGCACGATGGTCTGTTCTTTGTGGACCGAGGCCGGCTCGCTTGGCCATGGCCGCCAGAAGCAGGCGGCACATCGCCGCAATGTGGCTGAAATAGTATTCCAGCAGGGCGAGCGACAGAGCCGTGAACAGGATCGTCTCCATGCCCGACACAGAAGCCCACACCAGGTGCCACTCCACGGCGCACAGCAGCCCGGCCAACAACGCTGCCTTCATCCCCTTGCCCTTCGTCCCCAGCCGCAGGAACAGGCGGTAGGTGAACCAGGCCGTGGCAGCCAAGGCCAGGCAGCCTACCAGATAGGTCCACAGATAAAAGTCGACCTTTAGCATGTAGGCGACCGACAGGATAAAGCTCCATGCCGGTGAGGTAGAGCCCGCGCTCGGCTGGCCGGGCAGGTAGGCCAGTTGTCCGGTCTGCGCCAGGTTCCGGGCATAGGTCTGGTGGATCCAGGCGTCGTCCAGGGGAAAGCCGGCCAGCGCCGTGCGACCGGGCGTACACCAGGTAGAGGACCGAGGACAGGACCGACACCAAAGCAACGAGGCCGATCACCGCCAGATCGGTATCTCCTGCCTGCGGTGGCAGACTGGTCAGGGAGTGGTTGTGCCGCCATGAATGTCCCTCTCCGCTAAGGCTGCTTTGGCGTTATCTCGTACAGTTGCCACGCCCCTTCACCTGCCCCTGACGCGTAGCGCAGTGCCAGCCGGGGGTGGGTCACCGTCCCGTCGTAGAGCGCATCGGTGGTCCGTGGCCTAAAGTCATCCAGGACCAGGTAACGTGCGCCGTACCGGTCGGCCACGGCCAGCACCGTGTCGAGTGGCTCGTTGGGCACGGCAATTGCCGGATGGCCGGTGTGCCAGGTAAACCCCGGCGCATCGCCGGCCATCACCACGGCTCCCTCGGCTGCGCCTGCCCGGCCAGCCATTGGCCGATCTCGCCATAGCCCTGCTCCCGTCTCATTCCAGTCGCCCCGCTTGCTCCAGCAATGCCCCGGCCCGCCACAGAGCCCAGGCGCTGTCAGCAAGACCGCCAGTCCGACCAGCCCGGCGCTGAATACCGGCCAGGCTTTCCTTACCTGCCAGCCGCGGAACCGGCGGGCCGCCCATGCAGCACTGCCTCCAGCCCTGGCCCGGCGGCGGCAAAGAAGAAAGGCAGCAGCGCGCCGCCGGAGTGGAACAGCCCGCCCCGCATCCCGGGGAAGGTAAAGGCCAGGGTCATGGCCGCAAAGAGGAGCGGCGCGTACAGGAAGAATGGCCACAGCAGGCGCTCCCGGCGCAGCCGCCACAGCCCCAGCACGGTGAAGGGCAGCAAGAAGATCAACAGGTTCTCCACCCACAGCCGCTGCAGGTTGAGCCAGCAGCGCCTCGGCCTTGGAGCGGAGGATGGCACCCCACCCCCAGGCCAGATAGCTTCCGAGTGTCAGCGGCCGGCCGTAGGCAAAGATGTCGTCGTAGGACGTCAAGAAGAGGGTCGCCGTGCCTGCGCCGGAAAGGGGAGCTCCAATCACCTGCCAGTTGCGGACGAACCAGGGAGCCATGACTGCCAGATAGCCGGCAACAGGCCAGCGCCACACAGGCGATTGCGGATCTTGTCCCCAGACGGGAATCTGTCGGATTCTGGACGGTGGACCGGGATCGGGCTGTGCTGCCCCGTCAGGCCAGACTCAGGGCGCTCAACAGGACTACGACCTCAAGCAGGAGGCCGTCGGCCCGTGCCAGGTGCCCAAGCCCGGCCGCCAGGCCGGCCAGCCCGAACCACAGTGGCCGCCGGTCGCGGAGGCCGCGGCCGGCGGCCCACAGGCAGACACCCCCTGCCAGAGCGAAAGGCGTCATATTGTCGGGCAGGACGAGAAAATGGGTGTAAAAGCCGGGAAAGACCGCCAGCAGCCCGGCCAGCACGGCATGCTGGCGCTTGTGCGTCAGGTCCCAGGCCACGGCGTAGGCCAGCAGCGGCAGCAGGGCAGAAAGCAGCACAAACGGCGCCTGGATCGCCCGAAACGAGTCGCCAAGAACGGTCATACCCAGCCAGCCCAGGATGGATGTCAGCGGCATCCAGTACAGATAGCCTGGATGGGGTAAGCCGGACGGCGGATCGAGATAGTTCCAGATGAACGGCTCGTCGAACCCCTGCCCGGCGTGAAGCTGCCGCGCGCCGACGGCATAGTAATAGGCGTCGGCGTAGCCTGGCTGGCGCAGCAGCCAGGCCATCAGCAGGCGTACCGCCAGTGATAGGCCCACCAAAGCCAGGATCGCTGCTATCGCCGGCTTGGGCTCCGGCCGGGCAAGGCCCTCAGCTCTCGCTTGTGTCAGGCCGCGAGGCGCCATTTTGGATCTCGTGTCTGCGGGCGGGGTGACCTCTCCACATGCTTCCACAGCCAGGCCAGCAGCAAAGCTGTTGCTATCGGGAATGGGAAATAGACCGGCGCTTGCTCAAAGTCACCCTCGATTGTCAGCAGGAACAACAGCCACAAGCCGACCATCAAGGTGGCCTGGGTGACCACCACTGTCCACGTGCCGGCTCGCTTCCAGGCGAGCTGCATCCAGCGGAAACCCCACAACACCCAGGGCACAAGGAGTACATAGTTGGTGGTCGCGATCCTGGGCGTGAAACAAGTTCGTCAACAGCAGCAACACGCCCAACATCCACACCATCTGTTCCCAGCTTCCGCGCCACAGATGCCATCCCAGGGCCGCCGTGGCGCCGACCAGGATGACCAGGACGGCGATCTCGACGCCGCGCCCCAGTCCAAGCCAATAGTGCACGATCATCCACGTCAGCGAGCCATAGACTGTGTAGGAGGGATAGGCCAACGACTGCCGGATGAAATCAGGGATCCAGGATGGCTCGCCGAAAGGCGGAACCATCGGAATCACGATCAGTGCTGCCAGGCCCCCGCCCAAGCCCCACCACAGTCGCCAGCGTCGCTGGCCGGCAGTCCACAGCAACAGCCACAAGATCGCGAGATAGACCATCTGCGGTTTTATGGTCGTCAATGCCAGCAATAGCTCCGGCCCACCCGTCGTGGCCGCGCTGCATTGCCCACAGGGCGGCAATCAGGGCCAGCAGGACGAGCACAGCCAGTTGACCCAGAAGCAGCGCCCGAAAATCATGGTACATGAACACACACCAGAGCATGGTTAGCTGCCCATAACCACGGCCTCGGCCGCCAATGGATGACTCGCATCGAAAGGAACATGGCGGCCACCAGTGCTGTCAGCAACACCCACAACCAGATAGCCTGCACCAGGGGGTAGTTGTCAGTGAAGCACAGGGGCCAGAAGAAAAGCAGACTATAGAGCGGGTAAGTAAAGGCCCCCTGATCCTCATCGAGGCGTGCCGGTCGCCCATAGATCCCTTGCTGAATGCGGAGGGTGACTTCCTCGGAATAGGGGTTCATCCCGTCGCGTACCAGGGCGCAACCGCCTACCCAGCGGGAGTAAAAGTCGTTGGCGCCGGGGCGTTTGGACGTGAAGGAGTGGTAGGTGACGTATACGCTGAGGCCGAGCAATCCTATCAGCAACAGACAGGCGCTCAGCGTCTGCCAAGCCCGCTTGCTTTCACGCATCGACCCACGCCCTCCACGATGTCAAGCTTCTTTTCCCTCTTCTCCTTTGTGCTGCTACTGCATTACGGCAGCCGCCAGATCTCGTAGCCGTCGCCAATGCTCTCCTGCAATTGGCAGCGGGTGAGGAGTGCCTCGAGAAAGCCCACATCTTGGTCCGTGATCGGATAGTACGAATGCTCATCTGGCGGCGTGCCGGCCAGGCTGCCAAGGGTTGGCGCGCGTGGCGTAGGCCCTCGCAGGAACTCCAGGCCGGCCCGATAAAAGAGCAGGTGGGTGATCCCCTTCGCTTGCAGCCCGGCCACGGCCGCATCTGGGCTGCCCCAAGCCAGGCGCAGTTGAGCCAGATTGTCCAGGGTCGGATCAGCCTGGGTGGGACGCTGGGCATAGTAGCCACGCGGCTCCCATAAGAAAGAGGAGCCTGGCATCAGCAGGCAAGCCTTCGTCTGTATAGCACATGGCCTCATAATAGGCGCCCAGGCGCCGTGACAGATAGCCTTCTCGGGATTCCAACCCTGCCAGTACCTCAAGAGGACGGACCTCCACAAAAGCCAAGGCCTCCGTAACCAGGTTTATAGCCAAAACCAGCCCTGCAACCGTGCTGACCATCCACGATAGGTGCAAGCTCGGCCGATCCCAAACCGCCAAGCGGCGGATGGCAAACGCTGCTGCCAGGCCCAACAAAGGGAAAGCCGAAAGCAGTAGCCGCGTCTGCGCCATGAAGGCATAGCGCAAGACCGAAACAAGAAAGTAGGCCCACATAACCCCCAACAGACCCAGGACATAGTTCACCGCCCGGGGCCGTCCCTTGATCAGAAGGGCCAGGGGTGCCAGGCACAGCAGCAGTGGGCCGATAGTGGCATCAAATGCCCCGGTGCCACGGGTGCCCAACACCGTCATCAGCCAGGGAAGTGTCAGATAGTCCAGCACGTTCCGGCTGTAGCCATGACCACTCAGCGTAAGTGATGCGTCGCGAAGTGAGTTCCACTGGACTCCGCCGAACAGGAGTGGGTATACAGGGTTACCTGTCACAATCCAGTTCTTGAGCAGCCACGGGACGACAAGGAGGCTTGCCACGCCAAGGTATGCCGCGGCCCGAGGCGCAATCCAGCCCAGCGATCGATGGTGATGACGCCGGGCATGGAAGATGAAGAGCAGAAGAAGAGCTCCCATCCAGATGATGGCCGTGTACTTGGTTGCAGCCGCCAGCCCGGCGAACAGGGCTGACAAGGTCAGCCAGTTGCCGCGCCCTGATTCGGTCCACTGCAGGAACGAGTAGACGGCGGCCAATATGAAAGCCGTCATGCCCAAGTCGACATAAGGCCAGGCAGCCACGCTGCTGGCAAGCGGCACCGCAGCCCACAGCGCCACGGCCCACTGGGCGCCGCGCTCGTCAATGGTCCGCCGCGCGAGCGCGTAGAGCAGGGCGGCCGTCAGCGGCCAGAAAGCCCAGTGGAACAACTGGGCCAACACATCGCCTTGCAGCAGCAGGCCCCAGGTGAACAGCATCTCGACCTGGGCCGGCCAGTTGAGGTAAAAGTTCTCCGGCACAGCCAGCAAGCGATGGGCCTCTACGTACAACCGTGGCCCTTGCAGATGATAAGCCAGCGCATCCCACGCAGTGGGCGGCAAAAGAGCCAGCCCCAGCGACAAAAGGCCAATGACGCCGCTGTAGAGACACAGCCAGGAGAATGAGCCTGACTTGAGCTGGCGCACCCCTGACGCCAGCCAGCGCCACAGCCTATGTGCCTCTTCCCCTCTGCTGTGCTGCGGCGACGGCAGAAGCAGCGCGGCCAAGCCCAGAGCCAGCAACAGCACATACCCAACCCAGCGATACAGTCCCCCGATCGCCGCCAGCCCCAAGACCAGCGTCCCCAGCAGCCCCAACCCCAGGATTGCGGATAGGGCCCACTCTTCCAGGCCTGGCTCAAAGGCAATGCCCAGCCAGCGCCCGATGCGGTTTCCCCAAACGGCAGCCACAGCCAGAGTCAGCCCCAACAGGCTCAGACTGATGACTGAGCTAGTGAGCGCAGTTGCCTGGGCGCCGTTCAGCGGCTTGTGAACCACGTAATAGGCAGGGATCACCGCGACGAGCCACAGCAGAACTCCGGCGGCGACCAGTACCCATTGACGTCCTGAACGGTTCAACGTACCATCCTCATTCGCGGGTATCCTCGCCCGATGGCGCAGTTGACACACGCTCTTTCAGCGGCTTGATCTGCCACGCCACACCACCAATGGCGCCGCCTATTACGTAAAAAGTCAGAAAGTAGAGGCTGGAGAAGGCGATCGTGTGCGAGGCGTCTATGCCCAGCGGCGCGAACATGGCGATCAGGACTGCGTCTCTCGTGCCCAGGCCAGAGATCGAGATAGGCAGCAGGGTGATGACTCCGGCAACTGACAGGCACATGGCCAAGTAGCCGATGCCGATCTCTAGACCGACGGCGGCCGCCAGTAGCTGACCCTGCCAGAAAAAGACCAGGTAGGCGGCCTGGGTCAAGAGCAGCGGGATGACCAGACGTGGGGTAAGCAGTGGGCGGAGGCCCTCCTGGAAACGCCCGGCCGCACCCGTCAGGCGGGCGTCGTAACGGCGCAACAGCGGCAGGCGCCCGACGAGGCCCAATGTCCAGGCGGTCAGTCGCTTGTTGAGCAGGGCGACCGGCAGCGTGATAGAAGCCACCGTGCCGGCCACGATCAAAGCCAGGGTCCAGCCGGGCAGCAAGTGGAACCAGACCAGGCCGGTCGCGCCAAGCACCAGGATGGTATAAAGGTCGAACAGGCGATCCATCAGCACGTTGGCCAAGCCGACACTGATCGGCACATCCCGATCCTGCTTCACATACAGCGCCTTGGTCATCTCGCCAACCCGGCCGGGTGTCACCAGGCCGAGGAAGAGCCCGGCCATGAACGCCAGGAAGGCATCGCGCCAGGGATAGGCGATGCCCTGCATCCGCAGCATTTCGCGCCAGCGCCAGGCCTTCAGCCCGAACTGCGGCACATTTGCCACGATGGCCAGCAGCAGATAGCCCCAGTGCAAGCCCGCCAGCGCCGATACAGTCGCCCCAAGATCCACCTTGAGCAGGATGAGCACCAGGATGGCCAGGCCGATCAGTCGAACGGCGACCTGCCGCAAGCGCAAAGACCTCCGTTTGGTCATAGCAGCCATGCGGGAGTGCTCACTATCAGCCATAGGAGGGCTACGATGGCAACCATGGCGGCGTCGCTGGCGGAGGCCGCGATCAACGCGCTGCTCCACGAATGGAATAGCGCATACGGCGACAGACAGGGTGAAGCCGGCATCGCAAACTTGACGTTGCGCTTCCTGATCGCGACAACCATCAATGCCAGACCGGCCGGTATAGACCATGGCCACAGGCTGGCGTTAAAGTCCTTGGCAATGCCAAATATGCTCCGGAATTTGAGGGGCCACAGGCCAAAGATCACAAAGGACAGCAGCAAGACCACCGTTACCGGGGCGAAAGTCTCCACCGTCTTGCGCCAGCCTCCTGTGCGCCACGCTTCGATGAGCCAAAAGATCGCGACGGCGAACCCCGTCTGCGGCTTGACGGCGATGAACAGCAGCCCGATCTGCGGCGGCAGCACGAAACCCAGTAGGGGCATCCATTCGATGTTGCCGAGTATCAAACCGTACACCACAGGTGGCGCCACCAGAAACGCGGCCAGAGCAATTGGACGGGCGCCCAGCTTCCGCGCGCTAACTACCAGTGTAACCAGGCTTGTGAACAGCAATAGTGCTCGTCCCACATGGCTCGGCAGCAAGGCGAGGGGAACAAGCGGCAACAGGCTCCATGGAGCCGCAAAGAATGGCGCAGCAGGAGCTACCTCAACGGCATAGGGATCCTGCCCCTGCAACAGGGCAAGAGTGGCAGGGCGATAGGTCTGAGTCCAATCCAAAGCGACGGGCAATACGGGTGATAGCAGCAATAGCAGGCAGAGCACAGCGGCGAGAACTCCCGCCGTGACCAGGGCCCGCCGATGCTTCTGGATCTGGCGCATCATTGGTGTCCTGCCTGTCCGGGCAGCTGATCGTCGTCAGCCCGCTTCAGTATGGACGGCTGATGATAAGGGCTCAGCACATCCCGCAGGCGCCTGTGAAATCGTCCCGAGTGGATCAGCTCAAGCCGATTGAGCAGGTAGATGGCCATGATCCACAGCGTGCTCAAACCATAGATCACACTGTTCCTGAAATTGACACTTGATGCCTCTTTGAAATAACGGGTAGGCACGCCGATCTCGCCAATCTGGAAACCAAAGGCCACAGCCTCGGCCAGCATCTCTGTATCAAAGACAAAATTGTCGGAATTGAGGAGGAAAGGGACCGTCTCCAGTACCCGCCGGCTGTAGGCTCGAAACCCCGTGTGGTATTCCGAGAGATGCTGGCCCAACACAGTGTTTTCTGCCCAGGTCAGAAAACGGTTAGCGACAAACTTCCACACAGGCATGCCGCCCTTGAGCGCTCCTTCCCCCAACATGCGCGATCCCAGCATCATGTCTACTTGGCCTTGTTGTATGGGCATGATCAACTGCGGGATCAGTCGCGAGTCGTACTGGTAGTCAGGGTGGAGCATGACTACAACATCTGCTCCGTTTTTCAGAGCTTCCAAGTAGCAGGTTTTCTGGTTGCCGCCATACCCTCTATTCTGCAGGTGGACAACGACATCCAAACCTAGTCGCTGAGCAACCTCTATCGTCTCATCCTTGCTGACATCGTCAACCAGGATGACGTGATCCACAGTCTCTGGAGGGATATCCCGGTAGGTCTTTTCCAGCGTCTTGGCTGCATTGTAGGCCGGCATGACGACAATGACTTTCATCTTACGGCGTTGCCCCTGTTTGCACATAGATCGCGGCCAGCGTGTCGCTGTACACCTTCTGCCAATCGCCTGACCCATCCAGGGCGTTTGTCAGCAATCCGTCCTGCTCGGTCACCACATAGCCCACACCGTACCTGATCCAGAATCTCCTGCCAACCAGGGCGGGCCAGCTGGACCTGGACGTAATCGTCGAGCACTCCGTTGAAAGCGTACAGGTCGGTGCGGCCGTCTACAAAGACAGGCTTGTCGGGATAAAGGGCCCAGATCAGATAGCCTCCCCAATTGTAGGTGTTGAACATCTGGCCGGGCAGATCATGCTCGCGCAGATAATCGACTGCCTGAAGCGGCAAGCCCTTTCCCCACACCTCCGAGTCCTGCAGCCGGACCAGATTCAGGCCCACCATGACCCCTGCCGCCGCCAGGACCACGACGAGCAGCGTGACATTAAGCGCGACGATGGATCGCCTGGGGCGGGGCAAAGGCAGGGTATGGGTGAGCATTCCCAGCCACGACAGCCGCGGGCTCAGCGCCAGCTCGTCCAGGGCGGCGGTCGCGTAACGGGCCAGGATCGGCGCTGCCACCAGGGCGAACAGGGCGACGTTGCGCACGGCCAGCAGGCCCATGTAGCCGAAACCGCACAGCAGGATCAGGTCGGTCCAGTCGGCCCGCCGCCGCGACAAGCCCATCGCCACCAGCGTCAGCAATAGCAGCCAGATAAACGGGTGGAATTGCAGGTTGTGGAAATCAGGCGCGGACCATTCCTGGATAAACGCCTGCAGCGGGCCGATGCTGACTGTCTGGTAGGCGTAGGGTATCATCTTCACCGTGTTGGGGTTGATCAGCACGGCGGGCAGACTGATGAGCATGAACAGCGGCCAGGGCTGCCGGCCTGGTCTTTGGCGGCATCTCCCGCGGGTTCGTGATCTGGTTCAGGATCGCGCCGGCCAGGTAGCAGCCCATGAGGATAAAGGCGACGACAAACCCGGCGTGGCAGTTGACCCACAGCACCACCACCACAGGAATCGGCCACAGCCGTCGAGACGCTGCCGGTTCTTCTGTAGGCATCCAGAAGATAGGCGATGATCGCCGCCAGCAGGAAAGAGACGATCTGAGGCCGGACGGCCCAGATTACCGAAGAGGCCACCACCGCCAGCAGCGTGGCAAAGCGGCGACAAATGGCCGGCCCTCGCACTGGCGGTAGACCAGCGCGAATGCTGCCGTGACGATCGCCGCCAGCAGCAGCGCCAGCCCGGCCAGTCCGGTGGCCCGGTAGATCGGCCACAGCATCACCTGGACCAGCCAGCCATGGTCGATCCACGGCTGGCCGGCGGCGGTGTGGGAAAAGGGGTCGGTGCGCAAGATCTGGCCGGTGTCCCACATCAGTTGGCCGCTTTTCAGATGCCACCAGGTGTCGGTGTCGGCTGGCTGGCCGCGGGAGGCAACCATGGCGAAGATGGCCACAAACAGCACCGCGACCAGCAGGCGCCGGGTGTCGAGGCTGGCTAGGGCTCGCCCTGCTCACTGCCGTATCCGCTCCCATCCCAATCGCAGCACGGTCTGCATGGCCTTCAGGATCTCGATCTTGGAGATCTTGGATGCGCCGCGTTGGCGGTTTTCGAATACGATCGGCACCTCGCCCATGCGCCAGCCCTGCCGTTGGCAGCGATAAAGCATCTCGATCAGGAACGAGTAGCCTTCAGAGACGATCTCGTCCAAAGGGATCGACTCGAGCACAGCCCGGCGATACCCGCGAAAGCCGGCGGTTGCGTCGCCGGCGCTCAGACCCAGCACCATCCGGGCAAAGAGGTTAGCCCCCTGGCTGAGTGCCCGGCGAGGCAATGTGCAGTACAGCGCGCCGCCCCCGGCCACATAGCGCGAGCCGATGACGACGTCGTACTGCCCGAGCGCGGCCACCAAGTCGGGCAGATAGCGGGGGTGGTGGGAAAAATCGGCATCCATGGTCAGGATGCAGGCCACCCCGTCTGACAGGGCCGCTTTCATGCCGGCGATGTGGGCTGTGCCCAACCCCAGCTTGCCGCTGCGGTGGATGACACGGACGCTGTCATAGCGTGCGGCCAGCTCGTCGGCCAGTTCCCCCGTACCGTCAGGAGAGTTGTCGTCCACGATGATGATCCGTGAGCCGAGCTGCAAGCCTTCGATGCTGTCCACCAACAAGCCGATATTATCACGCTCGTTATAGGTGGGAATGATCACAACATGCGTGTCCAAATTCGCTCCCATGCTGGCTGATACACTTATTCTAACCCCAATTCTCCTATGACGCAAGCTCGGTCGATGCCGATCTGTCCCAAGGCAGGAGTCGGTCCAGATGATTCCCTCATTCCCTCCGAAAGGATTGGCTTGCAGGAGCTCATGGCGCCGGCACATCCTTGGCCAAAAAGACCAGGCTGGCCAGCCACAGCAAGGTGTAGTTCAGAGTCCGCCTTGATCGCCTGCCGGCTCCATACAGGATCGTCGCCATCATCAGGCCGGTTGTCATGCGCAGCATGCCCAGGAACTCCCGGTAGGTGCTCTGCGGCAGGAAGAGCATAACCAGGGCGTTGACCAGCAGCATGGTCGTGAACGGGTGCCACCGTCCGTGCCACACATCCCGGCCGGCAGCCCATATGCTCAGCAGCGCCGGGACGACCGCCAGAGGCACCATGACCAGGGCCAGAATGGCCAGGGCCTTCAGATCGATGGCGCCCACAGACCATAGCCCGCGGAACGGCAGTACCTCCCACCCCGTAGCCCCCGCGCCGCCAGAGCCTACCCCCCAGTCGCCCAACCAGACCTTCAGGATAACCTGCCAGGCGGCGAACGGAATGCCCGCACCCAACGACAACCCTGCCAGCCGGCCCCATTGGCGCCGCGCTAGCAGCAGCAGCAGATAACCGGCCACAAAGGTCAGCGTCGTCTCTTTGGTGAGTGCTGCCAGGGCAAAGCAGGCAACCCCTGACCTCCAGCGATCCCGTTCGGTTAGCAGCAGGGCAGCCTGGACCAGGGCATAGGCCAGGGGCTCGTTCAGATCCAGCCGGGCGGCCATGAGCTGGCCGGCGTACAGACCGTAGATCAGAGCATACCAACGGCTCACCCTGTATCGGCTCAGTATCTCCTCGGTCAGCCAGGTGCCGACTGCCAGAGCGATCAAATTGAGCAGCGGCAGGGTGTAGGGCAGCAGCCATTCCTGGCCCAGGGCCAACGCGCGCGCGAGCATAGGGTACAGGATGCGCTGGTAGCGATAGGCAGGCACGTCGCACTGGCTGCATCCGTCCAACGGATCGCGGGCGATATAGTAGGCGAACTGGCCGTCGTACCCCTCAGTGCCGGCCGGATCGCCCTCCGAGAATCGCGTGCCCAGCATCGCCAGAGACAACGGATCCCCGTGCCCGCGCAGCACGACGGCAACCATGTAGGCCAGCGCCACGACCGTCACAACGCACCAGGGACGGAGGAGACGTTTCACCCTGCCCTCCGTCGACGCCGACTGGCAATTAGCATCACTGCCAGCGACAGGGTTGCACCAAGGCTGATCCAGGCTCCAAGACGGAAAGAGCCGGGTGAGTAGCGAAACACGACTGTATGCTCGCCGGCCTCCAGCCCGACGGCGCGGAAGGCGTGATCCGCAGGCAGGATCTCGGCGGGTTGGCCGTCTACGGTGGCCCGCCAGCCGGGATAGTAGGTGTCGGTCAACACCAGGTAGCCCGGCTGGTCCATCTTCACCTGGATGATAACCCGATCCGGCCCTGGGCGCAACACCGACGGCTCAGGCTGGTGGTCTGTGGCCGTAGCCTGCCCGTCTCTGGGAGCAGAGCTGGATGGTGGGCTGGCTGAGCAACACCTCAGCGCGTGGGATCGAACGCCGGATCCAGCAGGATCGGCCAGCCGTGCTTCCTCGTCCTCGACGACGCGCGCCTGGAACACGACAAAGGCGGCCGGCAAGGCGGCGTCGTTGAGGTAGATCCGCGGTCCGGCGTCATAGATGACGGGCAGGGGCAGGTCGTCGTCGCTGATCAGATATCGTGCGCCCAACAGGTTCAGCGCCGAGCGGCTCTCCCCCTCGATCACCCCCTCCGGCGGCCCGTCCTGGTTCGCGGCGATGCGGTCCCACAGGTCGCGATACAGGCGGATCGTCAGCGGATCATAGTTGCCCACGCCCGGCACGATCGAGTGCGGCGTTGAGGTTGGGCAGCATGCTCTCGCGCAGGCCCTGCAGGTAGGCTGGGATCGCCGGATCCGAAGGAGCGCAGCGAGACATACTGCTCGTACACCTTCTGGGCATACGGATAGGCAACGGCCAGGCGGCCGGGCGGTTGCGACTGTAGAAACTGCTCCGTCGCGACCGGCGCGCGATAGATGGCCGGGCTGAGTGCCTGGGGCCAACCCCCAGCCAAAGGTCAGCAGGTCTATGGCGATAAACGCCGCGATTAGTGCCTGCCACTGCTCCCGCCTCAGCCGCAAACCCACGAGCTCCCTGCCCCCCGGTGAGGTGACGTGCGAGGAGCAGCCCGGCAGCCAGGGCCACGGTCACTCCCAGCCGGATCATGCTCGTGCTAAAGCTCGTGTGGATGCCGGGCAGGGCCACGGCGGCAAAGATGCCGCCGACAGCCATCCCCAGCCCGGCGAGCGCAGTCAGGTTGAGCGCCAGCCTGCAGGCGCGGTGTGATCCGCACATCGCTTGCTACCTGCGCGCCGGTGCCGGCCAGCACCGCCATCCCCAGCGCATAGCCGATCATCAGCCGCGCCGGGGCCTGAAACAGCCCAAACCCCGGCACGTAGCGAAACAAAAGGGGGTAGATGCGGTGTGTGGTTCCCCAGCGCCAGCAGGATGGCGACCAGCGACAGCAGCACGAAAAACGGGACCAGCACCAGGGCGGGCATCTTGTAGGGCCGGCCCTCCGGCCGGCAGCCGCGAGCTGCTGCCCGTCGCCGCCATCCCTTTCGGGCAAGGGCCAGCACGGCCAGCATCAGCGGCAGCACCCCGACAAATGCTGCCTCCTCCCAGTAGGTGCCGTGTGCCCAGTACTCACCGCGGGCGGGGTTGCCAAAGAAATCGGGCGCCAGTAGGCTGATGAGCCGCCACGGCCAGAAAGACAGCTCGTGGGCAAACTGCAGATCGGCGAGTGGGCCGGCCCGCTGGGAATGGGCAGTCAGCTCGGCGGTCGGCAAGAGCTGGACGGCGGCCAAGGCCAGGCCCAACACCACAGCCAGGGCCACAGGCCAGGCGCAGCGGACGATTCCATCGCCTCGCTGCCGGATGGCGCGCCACAGGGCAAAGGCGGCGACGATGAGCAGGCTGTAGAAACTGGTCTGGGCATGGCCGGCCAGGAGCTGGAGGGCGATGGCCAGCGCCAACAGGCCAGCGTACCTGTAGGGGCCGGCCCCGCACCTGCCCTTGCCTGCCCCCGTGCCCGCCCTCGTGCTTGCCCTTGTCACTGTCTTTTCTGTCAGAGCCAGCAGCAGCGGCAGCCAGGCAATGGCATACACCATGCTGGGAAAGACCCAGTGGGCAACCAGGTAACCGCCCAGCCCGTAGGTCAGTCCGGTCACCAATGCGCCAAGCGGTCAAGGCCGAGCGTCCGGCCCAGGTAATAGGCGAACAATCCGGCCAGCGCCACGTGCAAGGCCAGCTCCCAGCCAAAAGCCCGCTCCACAGGCATCAGCAGAAAGAGGACATTGAGCGGATAAAAGGCTGCAGTTTGCAGGTTGGCAGCCAGCGGCGTGCCGGCGCCCAGGTACGGGTTCCACAGCGGCCAGTGACCGGCCTGGATCTGCTCCACGGCCAGTTGGCGCCACGGATAGAACTGCAGCAGGTAGACGCCCCAGTACAGGACCTGCCCTCCGAACAAAAGCCGGGCATACAGGACAAGCGGCAGGACGATCAGCGCCACCGGCGCCACGAGAGGACTTGCCTTTAGCCGCTGCAGGTCCGCGAGCTTCATGGCCTCTTCACCTGGTAGATGGTGTACCCCTGCCGCTCATAGACCGGTGCCAGGTAGGGCGCGCCGGCCGGATCCCAGCCGCCCAGCGCCCGCTCGGCCGGCCCATAGAAGACGTAGGCGATCCCATACTGGGCCAATCGCTCCTGGCGCCACGCATCGTCGGTCGCCGGAGTGAAGAATCGCTTCACCGCCTCCTGTTTCTCCTCAAAGTACAGCGTCTCCGGCCCGTGTCCGATAAAGACGCGGCTCCCTGTCCTTGCCGGGATGAGGTTGCCCGTCTCAAGGGCGGATAGCACCGTGTCGCTGGGCTTGGACTGGTCGCCCAGCCAGTCCATGGCAGCAACCTCGGCGGCAGGACGAAAGATGGGAGCTGCCCGGCGGTTCACCTCCACCAGGCTGCCGCTGACCAGCAAAACATTGCTCAGCGCGGCCACGGCCACCCAGGCTGCCAGGCCCAGCCGCCGCGTGTGGCTGGATCCCCGAGCCCACCACAGCAGGCCGCCCGCTGCCAGCAAAGCCAATGGGATCTGCACCCCGGCGATCATCCGCCGCTGCAGGTTGAACGGCACGTACAGCAGCAACGGCACCACCAGCAGCCAGGCCAGCGGCAATAGCCATTTGTGATCCCGGTCGCTAAAGGCCAGGACGGCTCCAGGCACCGCCGGGATGAGCAAGGGCAGGTAGCCCAATACATAATGCAGCGGATGAGGCGACAGGATGGTGTTCTGAGCCGTCCACTGCCGGAAGGCGGGGTTGGCCGTAAAGACCCACGAATTGTAGGCGACAATGGGTGCGACGAATGCGCCGACTAGCGCCGTCTGGCCTACCATAAGCCACGGGATGCGCCGACGCCTAATGCTCAGCGCCAGCAGGTAAGCGCCGAGAGCTGCCGCCAGCACCCCGGCGTAGAACGGCACGATCAAGGTCATGCTCGCTGCTGCCAGACCGGCCCCACAGCTTGGCCCGAGGCGCTTCTGCTCAAAACTGTCCAGCATCCACATCAAGGACCACAGCAGCAGGGCCTCGGCCAATGCCAGGTGAGGCAGATTGTAGAGTACGAGAAAGACAAATGCCTCCGGCACCCAGAAATCCAGCGGCATGGCGCCGAGCCAATCCGACTGCCCCAGCACAACCAGCAGCCACCCCATGCCGCTTCCCAACGCCGTCAGAGCCCAGGCCAGCCGCCGTGCCGTGACGTCGGGAGTAAAGCGGGCAAAAAAGACATAGATGCTCAGCAGCAGCACCAGCCCAAAGCCAACACGCGCCAGGTGGTAGACAAGCACCAGCGACAGGCCAGTTCCGGCAGCCAGTTTGCCCATCAGGATGTGAAGCAAAAAGGCCATTGCTGGCTGGTGCTCCTCAGCAGTGTAGAACAGGCGGAACAGCCATTCCCCCTGAGCGCCCAGCTGCATCTTGCCGATGTACGCGTTGCCGTCTTCGTTGTTGTAGACAAAGCCGGTAAAAACGTGCTCGGCATCGGTCAGCCGCCAGGCGTACAGTGTCGGCACACTGGCAAACAGCAGCACGATCGCCGACGCGATCAGAACCCAGCGGACCTCGGCGCGGCTCATCGACGCCTCCACTGGCCGATCAAGCACACCACTGCATAACCTGCCAGCGCCAGTGCCGTCGCGACCGAGACGATCAGCCCGGCCTGTACGGTCCACGGTTTATAGACAAACTCGACCGTGTGGCTGCCCTCTTCCAGGTAGACGCCACGTAAAATGGCATCGGTGCGCACGATCGAGGTTGGGTGGCCGTTGTCGCGAGCCTGCCAGCCCGGGTACCAGATCTCGCCCAGCACCAGCAGGCCGGGTGCGTCCAGGGCGGTTTGCACAACCACTCGGTTAGGCGATTGCTCTGCCACCTGGGCAGTGGTCGGCCCCTGCGGTCCGTCAAGAGGCTGTCCGTCGTACACCAAAGCGGTGTTCTCCAGGTTGATCGCCTCCAGATGGCTCAATTCCTCATCCATGATGGCAATGTCGGACATCAGCTCGGTCTGATGGACGACAAAAGCGCGCGGTAGGGTCAAAGCGTTCTCATAGACCAGAGTGCCGGCTTCTTGCCAGCGCAGGGTCAGGCCGGGCATCTCCAGCGGGAAGGCAGAGACCAGGTAACGGCCGTTGAGCAGGCCCAATAGGCTCAGGTCGGGCACTGCCACGTCGTCTGGCTCCTGGGGCAGCCCGTCTGGGAAGGGCGGGATCGTCACACTAAAGGTGTCCTGTCATACCCACCGGCCACAGCCATGAACTGGTCGTAATAGGTCAGGTGCACCGGCTCAACGCCGTCAATCTGCTGGAGGCCGGCCTCGATGGCGGCTGGCTGGGGCAGGCTGTAGCTGGGCGAATAGGTGCGGAAGGGGCCAGGCTGAGCCGCCAACCACTCGGCGGCCTCGCGACCTTGCGCCGATACCTCCGACAGGGATGGAAAGCGGAACAGGGTCAGGTCGAAGCTGAGCAAATCGGCAATGACAACCGCCACAGCCAACCAAGCAAAGGACCCCGCGGGGCGGCGGGCCTCACTCCGCTGCGCTTTGGGGACTCGCGCACCCCACAGGAGCAGGGCACCGCTCAGCGTGCCCAAGAGCGCCAATCCCCATGCGCTGCGTCCGTACTGGTGCGACATCACCATCACGCCCAGGCTGAGGGTCACTGCGCACCCAATCGCGGCGACCAGCAGCAACGAGGCAGTCGTCGCTGGCGAGGGAGCCGCCATACCTCTCCCCATGCTTCCACGCCGTAGGCGGCCAAGACGGCCAAGCCCAGCGTGATAAAGAACCACAGCCGGGCCGGCGTCCGCATCCAGCGCAGGCCCGGCAGGAGGGTATAGGCCAGCCGGTAGAACGGGGTATAGCTCCCCAGGGCCAGGATCACCCCGGCCACGATCAGGACCGTTAAGGCGACGGCCGGCCATTCACGGCTCAACATCGCTCTGACAGACCGGATCGTTCCAGATCTGGCTGCCGCGAGCAGGCCCGGCCACGAGACTGCCGCCAGGCCCAAGGTCAGCAATCCAGGGTAGATCGTCAATTCTGGCCCGGCGTAGGGGGTCGGAAACAGAATCCCGGCGAGTGTTTGTCCTGGCGACAGGGAATACGAGGGTCGCTTCGGTAAAGCTGAAGGAGCGATTGCTGTAGGAGGCCATCTCCAGCAGCGGCATGAGCTGCGCCGCGCCGAGCAGGACGGCCGCAACCGGTATGGCCGCCAGCCGGGGCAGTTGGCTCAGGGCTTCCCGTCCCCTCCCGCTCTGCTCAGAGCCCGGTCCGCGGGACTCGGCAGGTGCCAGGAACAGATAGCTCGCGGCATACACGAGCAGGCCGTAGCCGGTGTAGACCAGCGCATAGGTGTGGGTTGTCGCCTGGGCGGCCAGAGCCACCCCGGTGAGCAGGGCAAAGGCCAGGCTACGCCGCGTCAGCGCGCGGTGGAGAAAGGCCAGCGCCCACGGTGTCCAGGCGATGGCGGCCACCAGGCTGGCGTGGCCGATGGCTGTGTGGGCGGCCAGCTTGCCGCCCAGGGCCACGATGGCCGCTGCCAGCAGGGCAGACTCCCGCCGCCGACCCAGGCCGCGCGCCAGCCAGTAGGTGCCGATCCCGGCCCAGGCCAGATGCAAGGCGTAGAATAGCGTAAAGGCCCAGGCCAGGGGGCTGGCCAACAGCAGCAGGGCCGGCGGATAGAAGAGCATGGCCAATTGGTTGGCAGCCAGGGGTTGGCCGCTCAGGCTGTACGATGCCCACAGGGGCCAGCCGTCGCCCTGTGCCAGCGATTCGCGGATCAGCGTGACCTTTGGCCAGTGGATCAGGGTCAGGTCACGAGAACTCCGAGCAACTGGGATAGACAAGGTGGGCAGGCTGGACCAGGGCCGGCAGAAGAGGAAGTGTAGCCAGGGCGACCACCAGGAGGCTGTAGTCGCAGGTCACGCGAGCGCAGCCAGGTGGTCATGGGAACGCCTCACGGAGATCCCCCGCCCCAAGGCGAGGGGACTGGCGCAGCCATGGCCAGGTCACCACCCACAAGTCGGGGAGGTTGTAGGCCAGGACCCTCTGTCGTTCAATGCGTAGCGCTTCTTCAAGCGAGTCGGTGAGCAGGAGCGTGTCATGCCCAGGTTGGGCAGCAGCCACAAGATCGGCAATCTGCGTGCGTGCAGCGCTGCTGCGCAGATTCGATGTTACCTCGACGAGGCTGCTCCATTGGCGGATCAGGGGTGAATATGCTGCCTGGTATAGGACTCGGGTTTGAAACTCGTCAGGTGAGGCAAGATAGATCTTTTGCAGCGGATGGGCATAGTTGCTGCCCACGGCCGGGACCTGAACCAACAGCCCTGCTGTGAGGACTATAGCCAGGCCCAGTTGAGCAACCTGTCTTTGAGCTGGGCGATCCAGAATCGACCCGGCTGGCAAGAGAGCCAAGGGCGATGCAGGCAGGATCAGCCGCGGCCCCCAGCACCAACCACCCTCCCAATAGGTGTAGGCGCCGTGGAACAGCAGATAGCCGAGCAGAACACCTCCGCATAGCAGCGCCTCTCGCGGCGAGCGGCGCGCAAAGGCCCACAGCCCCACGATCCCCAGAAGCACGGGAGGGGCGTACCACAACAGGCCTTTGCCGGGACTCAGAGTCAATCCGTAAAGGCCCACAAAGAAGGAAGCTTGCCAGTTGGAGGTATGGTATCCGAAGTCAAGAGGATTTCCAGACCGGACATGGTTATACAGGAGCATCAGCCCGATGCCGGCGCCAAAGGCTGCCAGACCCAAAGCGGCCTGCCGGACGGCGATGCCAGGTGGCGTCCGCTGCGCCCGCCAGATCAGCGCCAGATACAGGCCAAAGGCCGGCAGCGCCGCCACGGCATTGATCCGTGTGAGCAGTGCTAGGCCTAGCAGCGCACCCATGAGCGCCAGCCAGCGAGTTTGGCCGGTCTGCGAAAAGCGCACGGCGCCCAAGGTGGCACACGTCAGGCACAGGGTCACCAACGGTTCACTGAAGAAGGTGTGCGTGTAGGGCCAGGCAGGGGTACAGAGCGCGAAGGCAAGTGCCAGTACAATCCCGGACCGTGTCGAAAAGCCTAGGTTCTTGGCCACCATGCACAGCACACCTGCCGTACAGGCGGTTAGGAGTCCATTCAACAGAAGAGAAACGGACCGCGGAGCGTGGCTGATGTTGCCTGCCGCTCGCCATGCCATGCCCAACCCATAGAGGGGCAGGGCGGCCAACGACTGGCCGAGCCCGTACTTCGCATAGGTGCGTTGATCGCGGCCGACAAACGTGTAGGGAATCTCGGTATCGGTGCTCGGTACGAGGATGATCTCCACGGGAGGCAGGATGCCCTTCGGCAGGTTGACGCGACCCCGCTCCGCCAACGCTCTGGTCACCTGGAGCATCGCCTCTCCATCGCCGCTGTCCACACGGCTGTTCCCCAGCAGCGCGTAGAATATCGCCAGGCATATCGCCAGCCAGAGGGCGGGATGGCGTCTCACGGCTCCGCCTTGGTCTGGTACAAGACGGCGTCGCCACGAGCCCAGACTTCGACCAGGCCCAGGGTCGCCACGTCCACGTCCAGTTGGTCCTGTGTCGCCAGATCGCCGGCACCTAGGAACACGTACTGCACGCCGTAGCGTTCCAGTAAGGCGCGACGCTCGGCCGTGGTTGCGTCCGGACTGTAGAAGCGAGCGACCTCGGCCTTCTTGGCTTCGGCGTCGATCGCTTCGAGGGGATGGCCATACACAACCCGGTTGCCGGCCCACGCCGGGATGAACTGGCCGGTATCCACCGGCGCCAACACGGTGTCGGTCCAGGTGGTGTTGGTCTTCGAGCCACGACCAGGCGGCCGCCTCGTCGGAGCTCATGACCAGGGGTGCCCGTCCCTGGGCTACGCCTGCCACGGCTACCAGCGGCACAAAGAATGCTAGTCACGGTGGTGAAGCCGACGATCACGCCGGTGATCAGTGCCCGGCGGCGCGCCGCCAGGCGCGGCCAGATGACCTGTTCCAGGCCCATGGCAGCCAGGATCACCAGCGGCACGTGCAGGCCGGTGATAAAGCGCCGCTGCACACTGCTTGGCACGTACAGCAGCACGACCGCCGCCGCCAGCCACGACAGGGCCAGCAGGTCGGCCGGCCGGCGGCGGCGAAGTGCGGCCGGAACGCCGGCGATGGCCAGCACCAGGATCAGGCCATAGCTCAGGGCATAGTTCCAGGGCGGCAGCGACGGGTTCACATCCTGGGTCGACCAGGGCAGCCATAGCCGGGAGTTGGTGCGGTAAACCCAAAAATCGTAGATGATGACCGGCGCAGCTGCCAGAGCCACGATCCCGGTGAGGAGGATCTCGCCCCACGGCAGGCGGCGGTTCTGCCAAGCAAGGGCAGCCAGGTACACGGCCAGAACGGCCAGCACGATGGGCACGGCAAACGGCTGGACCACCGCCAGCGCCAACCCGAGCAGAGTGCAACTCAGTCCTGGCCAGAACGACGTAGCTGCTGCGGCTTGGGACCCGCCATCTGTCGTCTGCAAGCCAAGCACCTGGATGAAGATCAGCAGCATCAGGCCAATGGCCAGCGGAAAGTGGGGATTGACCAGGATGCTGAGAAAGGTGAACCCTTCGACGACCCACAGATCGGCAGTGATGACCCCAAAGGAAGCCATGAGCCAGCCCAGCCCGGCCGAGAAAGCCAGGAGCAGGAAGGCGACGCGACGGGTGCGCACCTGCTTCAAGAAAACCGCGATGAACCGGTACGCCACCAGCAGCAGGAAGAAGCCGGCGGCGGCGCGCGCCAGGTGATAGACGAGGGGAATGGGCAATCTCAGCAAGGCCGACAGGTGTCCCAGGGCCAGGTAGAAGGTGTTCACGACCGCCCCCTGATGAGGCTCTGGGGTGAAGGGCAGGTGGAAGAGCCAATCGCCCCGGGCGCCCTGCTGCATCTTGGCGAAATAGGTTTCGCCGTCCAGAGGGTTAACCAGCAAGCCGGTGTATTGCGTGCCATCCGGAGCCAGCCACCAGGCAGCCAGGTATGGCAGGCAGGTCAGCCCGACGACAATGACGGCCCACAGCAATGCCCAGCGGTTTTCGCTTCTTGACATGATCGCTGGCCCGGGTCTGGCATGCTCCCGCCAGGAAGCCACTTTCGCCACTATTGTACCATAATTGCCAGCTTTAGCAAGCGGGAAGAAAGTACTAAGCCGATCCCTGCCCCCTGACAGGAGGTCAGGCCTGCCTCTTCTCCAATCTGCCCCAAGATAGGGTGCATTTTGCCCGCCGGCCGGGATATGGTATAATCTGGGCCGTTGAAGAGAGGGACTGGCGACGTGACGACGACGGTGTTGAACGAGACAGGGCGGGCGGCCTTCCTGCTGGGCGGGCGCAAGCCCACCCCTGCCTCTGTCGGGCTGGGTGAAAAGGCCTGATGCCTTGGCATTAGGCCTTTTTTGATCGGGCAAGGCAACGGATCCGCGAGGAGGCGTGCATGAGTGTGATCGGGCAGCTTTACCAGTTGCAGCGGGTGAACCTGGAACGCGAGGAGAAAAACAGCCACCTGGCCGAGGTTGAGGCCAGTCTTGGAGAGACCGAGGACCTCAAGTATGCCAGGCAGATGGTCGCCGAGATGGAGGCCAGTCTTGTCCAACTGCGAAAGCAGATGCGTGAGCTCGAGTTGGAGGTCGGTGCGGTCGAGGACAAGCTGAAAAAGAACCAGGATCAGCTCTACGGCGGCCACGTACGGAACCCGAAAGAGCTCAAGAGCTTGCAGGAAGAAGCCACTGCGCTGCGGCGCCACCGGTCGCAGCTGGAGGACAAGGAGCTGGAGCTGATGATTGCCACCGAAGAGGGCGAAGCCGAGCTGACCGAGCGGCAGGCCCGCCTGCGTCAGATCGAAGCCTCGTGGCGCGCCGACCAGGCAGGCATGTTTGCCGAGAAGGATCGGCTGCAACAGCGGCTGGCCGAGCTAGATGAGCAGCAGAGCGCGATGCGGGCCGAGATCGGCGCCAGAGACCTGGCTTTCTACGACGACCTTCAGGGCCGGTTGGGCGGCAAAGGGATCGCCTTGCTCAAGGACGGCATCTGCCAGGTGTGCGGAGTTGACGTGCCAATGACCCTTGCCCGCGCGGCTGAGCGGGGACAGGGACTGAACTACTGCCCCATCTGCGACCGGCTGCTGTACGCTGGCGGGTAGCACCGAGAGACAACTGTCGGCTTGCCCCACTTACATACTTGGAGGATTGGATGACAGACAAGGAAAAGCTGGCGGCGGCGCTGGCAGAGCTCAAAGGAGTTCTCGGCGACAGGGCCACCGACTCGCCGATCCATCGCATGGCCTACAGCCGCGATTGGAGCCCTCGCTACGACGACATGACCGACCTGCCGGACATCGTCGTCGTGCCGCACGACACCGAAGAGGTGGTCAAGATCGTCCAGGTGGCGCTCAAGTACGAGCTGCCCGTGGTGCCTTTTGCCGGGGGAACCGGCATGGGCGGCGGGGTGGTCGCCTGGAAGAAGGGCATCCTGGTCGAGACCAAGGGCATGAACCGGGTCCTGGAGATCGACCCGGCCAACATGTCGGTCACCGTCCAGGCCGGCATCACCATCTGGGAGCTGAACGAGAAGCTGGCCCCCTATGGGCTGTGGCTGCCCCACCAGCCGGAGAGCAAGCGAGCCTGTACCATCGGCGCCTCCATCGGCTGCGACAACGACTCGACCTTTGGCGTTCGCTACGGCAAGATCCTGGACTGCCTGACCGACGCCGTGGTCGTCACCGGGCGCGGCGAGGCGGTGCGCCTGGGGCATCGCAAGGCCTCCTTCTCCTCCACCGGCTACAAGCTGATGCACCTGCTGGTGGCAGGCGAGGGAACGCTGGGCGTGGTCACCGAGGCCACCCTGCGGGTGGTGACCCTGCCCAAGACGCGCGAGGTGCGTGCCTGGGTATTCCGCACCCTGATCGACGGCGCCCGCGCCCTGGAGCGGACGCTGGCCAGCGGCCTGAGCGTGGAGAGCGCCCACCTCAACTGCCGGCGGCGGCTCCACTTCTACACCCACGCCTACCGGCAAAAGTACGGCAAAGAGCCCGAGATCCCCGACTGGGCCGAGTCGATCCTGTTCCTGTCCTTCGGCGGCGACCCGGACGTGGTCGAGTTCGGCCTGAAGAAGGCGCACGTCTATCCTGGAAGGGGAGTATGGGGCCGATCTGGTCCGCGAGCAGGAGATGGTCGAGGGCTACTGGGACAGCAAGCACCGCCTGGCCTTCATCCCCTTCAAGCAGAAATGGCCCGACAGCCAGCGCGAGAAAAAGTTCGGCGCGGCCGACGTCGGCGTGCCGATGGGCCGCCTGGAAGAGATGTACCACGCCTTTCTCGAGCTCTCGGCCAAGTACCACCAGGATGTCCTGGGCATGACCGTCTACAACGAGTCGCCCAACAAGGTGAGCCCCAGCATCAGCTTTGCCGTCTTTGTCGACGATACATCTGAGGAGAATGTCAGGGAATTCTACGGCTATGTGCGCGAGATGAGCCTGAAGGCGGTCGAGCTGGAGGGTACGATGAGCACCTACATCGGCGACGGCGACCGGCTGGGTGGCTTCAACGAGCACGAGCATGGCCTGAGCTACCAGTACATGGGCGATCTGAAGGCGCTGTTCGACCCGAAGAAGATCATGAACCCCGGCAAAAAGTTCGAGTCGCGCTGGATCAAATAACACTGGAAAACGAGGACAATCATGGACCAACATCCCCGTCAGGGGGCTGACTATCCGGCTCTGCAAGAGTTTACTGACGACATCTATACCTGCAACCGCACCCGCTGCGGCTTCTGCCGCGAAGAATGCCCCATCTACCGGGTCAAGCGCCTGGAGACCTACTCCAGCCGCGGCCGGATGCTGGTGGCGCGTGGGCTTGTGGAGGGCATTCTGGAGCCCTCGGCCGAAATCCAGGAGGTGATGGACGACTGCCTGATGTGCGGCTACTGCCAGGCACGCTGCGCCCTGAACAACCTGGAGATCTTTAGCGCCGTCCGCCGGGAGATGCGCGCGGCGGGCTTTAGCTCGGCCAAGCACGAGAAGACGGCGGCCAAGATCCTGGAGGAGGGGACCCTGTTCGACCGGCCCACCCCCTTCCACCGGGCAGGGACGATGCCCCTGTACCTGGGCTGCGCCTACCAGAGCCAGCCGCAGGAGGTCAAGACGATCGTGTCGGTCCTGGAAAAGGTCGGCCTCGACCCGCTCGTGTCCGACGAGGTGTGCTGCAGCTACATCGTCGGCGCCACCGGCTTGGCGAATGAATACGAGCAGGCCCAGGCCCACTTCCGCCAGGTGTACGGGCCATTCCTGGACGGCCAGATCCTGACCGTGTGCCCCACCTGCACAGTCACCCTCCGCGACGAGTATGGCCTCAACGTCAAGCACGCCCTGGTGGCCGTGGCCGAAAAACTCGGCGAAAAGCAGATCAAGCCGCTGAACCTAAGAGTGGCCTACCACGATCCATGCCACCTGGGGCGGATGCTGGGCGTGTACGAAGAGCCGCGCCAGATCCTGCAGGCGCTGGGCGTCGAGCTGGTAGAGATGGTGCACAACCGCACTTTCTCCACCTGCTGCGGCGGTGGGGGCGGTGTGTTGGACGTGGACCGCAACCTGGCCATCGAGGTATCCAAGAGCCGGGTCCGCGACGCCGTGGCCGTCGGTGCCCAGACGATTGTCACCGCCTGCCCCACCTGCCGGCCTACGCTGCTGCGCGGCGCCGGCCGGCTGGCCAATGAGCTGGGCTATTTCGTGGACGTGCTCGACCTGTGGGAGATGCTCGACCGGGCGCTGGAGTGAACCTGGCAGGCCCTCCGCGACTTGAATAGACCTGACGGGTCTTCCGCGACCTGTCAGGTCTGTTTTCGTCTGAGGCGTCCACCGCTTTTCCCTCAGATTGGAATCTTGGACGAGTGGGCGCCACACGACTCCGTTTCGCCATTGTGTGATGCCATCTCTTCGTAAAACCCAAATTGCGTCAACACCTCGAGCTTGGGCAGGATGTTGCCGGCTACATCCCAGTGGAAAAAGCTGGGAAACAGGTCTGAGTGCTGCGAGATGAAATCAAAGATGTAGCGATAACTGTCGGTGATCGATATCCGCCCCAGTTCGCACACCTCGTGGCCGGTGAGCATATACTCCGGGATCAGCGTCGGGCAGAATTCGAGCGGCCCCAGGCCGGCATACTCCTGGTAGAGGTCGGTCTGTGGGAGCAGCGAGAGCAGAGAGGGCAGGACCCGCGCCCCCATTGCCCGGGCGGAGAGCATCTGAAAGACCGTCTGGCTAAAGTCATCCATCGTCTCAAAGGGGAAGCCCCACATATAGAACGCATCGGCCCGATCAAAGATGCCGACCGCCTGCGAGAGGGTGTCCATCGCCTCCTCTGGGGTGAACCCTTTCTTGATCCGATCCAGCACGCGGGTCGACCCTGACTCGATCCCATAGCGGATCTCAACACAGCCGGCGTCGGCCATGGCTTCCATCGTTTCGACGTCGGTCAGGTTCACCCGGCCAAAAGCTTTCCACTTGGCTTTGATGCCTGATGCCTGGAGCGCGTTGCAGAACGACAGCACCCGCGCTTTGGAGGAGACAAAGAATTCGTCCTGGAACAGGAACAGCTCCACGTTCGCTCGCTCTTGCAGCAGCCGCATTTCGCCTAGAATGTTGGCGTTTGAGCGGCTCAGCGACTGGCGCCCCCAGATTGGGGCCACGCTGCAAAAGGTGCATGGGTAGGGGCAGCCGCGCGAGGTGACCATGCCGTAGCCCTGGTAGCGGTTCAAATCGGTGAGATGAAAGGCCGGGAAGGGCAGTGAGTCCAGGTCCGAGACGCGAGGCCGGGCCGGTGTCAGGACCACGTGGCCATCGTGGCGATAGGCGATCCCCTGCACCCAACCCAGGTCGCCGCCCGCCTGCAGCGCCTCCACCAGCTCTACCACGGTGCGTTCTCCCTCACCGCGCGCGATCACGTCAACGAACGGAAACTGGTCCAGGATCTGTGCCTCGATGGCCGTCGGGCCCACGCCGCCGAGCACCACCATCTTATCGGGGTAGCGAGCCTTGACCTCTTCGAGGGCGAGCAGGGTAAAAGGCAGCAGGTTCGTCATGCAGCTTACGAGCACGATCGGCCCAGCATCGACCAGGTAATCGGCGATGCTTTCTCGTCCGAAGGGATCCTTTGCCTCGCAGAACTGATAGTCCCGGAAATCGACCTGGTGCCCCGCCTGCTCCAACGCCGCGGCCAGGTAAAGCGGCCCGATCGGCACGTGTCGCTCGCGCTCCACGCGCTCGGCGTAACGCAAGTAGAGCATATTAAGGTTTAGGAGCGTGACGAGAGCCATGGCTTCCTACAGCCCGGCGCCCTCGGTGACCCAGTCCCAGGCTTCCTTCTGCGAGAATTCCGCCAGCGTCACCCGGCCTTCCACCAGGTCAGCGTCAACCTGGCAGCCCACCTTGCGCAGCGCGCCAATGTAGGTCTCGTATTCTCCGGCGTTCAGGTCCTGCCTGCCCAGCCTCAAGTAGATGCGTGTCCCCTCGGCAGCGGTCATCGCCAATTCCGCACCTGGGCCGGGCAGCCCACCACAGGCGATAATGCGATGTAGGTCAGGAAGAGGAGTACACCCCCGCCCTCAAAGCTACCGCCGCTGCCTCTCCACAGCCGGCCACAACCCGCGCCTCATGATGGATCGCTCCCCACAGTCTGCTGACGTCCCCAAGTAGCTCCTCCAGGCGCCAGCGCACGTAGGACCTCTGGCTGTCCCACTCAGCCACGATCATGATGATCCCTTCTTGGGTGCACAGGTCCGTCCATTGGTTGGCTGCTTCCAGGCTCGTCTGGCCGGCATCCGGGAGAACGATCAGCAGCGGCGTGAAGTGAATAGGGTAGGCAGAACGGCGCAACTCATACATCTCGGGTACAAACACAAAACAGCGCATGTCGGCCAGGTTGGCCCAGTAATGGCCCGGCTTGTCATAGGCGCTGAGCGGTCGGTCGGGCGCCGCACCCCCGCATGCCGCCTGCGCCAGCACGGCGCTGCCGGTCAGTGCCAGCACTACTGAGGCTGCTGCGCGCTTGAGAAATCCCCGCCGGCTGACAGGCGGCATGATCACCCTATCGATCGTCCGTTCCAGCGTCTCGTCGCAGATGTGGCTCAGCAACGCCCGCTCTTCGGGCAACAGCTCAATGCCG
>CAVVMX010000040.1:0-117108 GCA_963749455.1 uncultured Chloroflexia bacterium | reverse complement strand
GCCGAGATCGCCTTCCACCAAAAAGTCCGCACTCCTCCCCCCCGCCGCCCGCCCTCGCCTCCTCGCCTGCTCGCCGCGCCAGCGACCCGCCCCCCGTACCTTCCGGCCCTCGACCCCCTCACCGGCGACTGGCGCCTCCTCTAGCCTGTACTGATAATCACCCTATCCACACTACGGATAATTGACAGGTCTACCCCTCTGTAGTATACTCTCCCGTTGGAGGGCAATTGGCCCAACGCATCGCGAGTCTAGCATAGGCCGAGGCGCGACTGGAACCGGAGCTACCTGTCACAGAATAGGTACACCATATGGACGTGCAACGCGCATCCAATAGATGTTAAGAAAGCGAGCGACGCAATTACCAGCTGTGTCTTTTCACGTCGGTTCGCACAACAGACAGCTTCGCACAACAAGCGCTTGGCTTGCTTATTGAAGCTCCTCCCAACGCGGCAAGGGCGAGCATCCCCTCCACGAAGTGCGGTCACTACTAGCCAGCAGGTATCATCTGAAGATTTTCATGAGCTGGAACTGGAGCAAATCGCACAGGAACCGGCCCAACGCACCTAGTGTCCTGGAATGAAAACAACCGATCACTAGCGCTCACCGAACAGGAGCGCAGACACCTACAGCGGCACCGAAGAGAGGCACTCGACCAACGCGAGGAATCATGTCCCGCTGGCGCCAGCGCGTCAGTGACGAGTACCCGAGCCTGTCGCCGGACGAACTTGAACTACTCGACAGAGGATTCCGGCTTACCTTGCGCGCCTGGTGGTCATGTGGTCACAGGAGTTCCTTTCAGTAATATACCCCGATAAGGTTGAGGCCAATGGTCGGCTGACGACGCATTCTCGGATGCCCTGGCGCTCTCCCACAGCGTGAGCCCTACCTCGAGGAAGCACGAAGTTAGTCTTCTACGCTTCGTGCGTGCAGATAACGCACCCTGAGACGAGGGAGTTTCTGGTCACCCTGGTCGATGTTGCTATGGTTGTTTGCTCCTGAACGTTCCATCCGCGTATGTTCGCCCTGCTACTGCAAGGGCGACTCAGGGAGTTCACCCTCTTCGCTGACACGAACCTCCGTCTACTTGCTGGGCCTCAGTAACCCGAACACACAGCCTCATGTCCAGCGGCTGGTCGAGCTCTCCAACGAAGTGGGCGCCCAAGTTGTCGTCTCGCCCCGGACGGTTATGGAGCTCAGGAAGCACTCACGCACACCAAGCAGTTCGCTCAGTCACGCGAAGGAGGCGAGGCTTGACGCTGAGAGGCAGCTTCGCGATGGCCGACATAGCCCGCTGACCGCATATGTGCAGGCCTGTGCGACTAACCGGCCCCGATTGCTCCGGAGCACTTCTTCGATCCGTTCATCTACAACCTCGAAGCCCTATTAGCTGAAAAGGGTGTCATGCTGGCCCCTGACGCACCTTCGTCCCGCTTGATGACGCTCTCATTGCGCAAGAGGCCCAGTACCTGCAACTCAACGAGCCCTTGTATCGAGATCGTCCGCGAACAGCACAGCACGATGCCTACCATCTTCTCCTCATGCAGGCTCTAAGGGAACCGTACCAGGACTACGCCTTTGCCCGGCACTGGTTCGTCACCTGCGACACTAGGCTCCCACCCTACGCTCTGAAGCGTTGACGCGCCGACTTCGAAGCTCCATTCTGTATCCTGTCCTCGGCTTGGTTAGCATTCCTCCGAACGATGCATCCGCGTACCCAGGACTTCGCCGACGCTACATCCCAACTCCTCTTCGAGCCAAGTCCTAAGGCATCTACTACGAAGCCACGGCTCAGCTCATCGTAGCCACAAGCAGTCAGTACGCTTCACTGGGTGGGTTTGCAGAAGAGGTTCAAGTGCAGACTGCCTTCACCGAGCTAATTGAGAAGGCCGTCTCCGAGGCAGGCCAGGCAAAGGCAGAGGCTGAAGCCGCGAGCGATACCTCCTGGCTTGAGGAACTAGCCGAACCGGCAGCGCGCGGCGAACTGACCAGCCAGATCAGTCTGACGAATCAGCTCCAAGAGCAAGAAGAAGGGGACCAGGCGAAGGGTGGCACAGCTCGAGGTGGACTTGAAAGCGAAGAGCGACCAAGTGCGATTCATCATAACCGCTACCACAATCTGGTTCTTCCTTGGCTTCTGCAGTTTGATCTGCTACACATTGGGCCTTCTAACAGACGAGCTCCTGCTTTCGGCGCTGATCTGGACGTCTGTATGTACTGCTGCCATTGCGCTTCCGTGGCGTCTGCTCGACAACAGGATCAAGTGGCTGATCGTCCTAGTCCTCACCACGCTGACCTTAGGCGGCATAGCGCTGGCCTGAGACTGGAGCAAAAGCCTGGCAGATAGCTGTCGGCATGTTTGCTGTGGCGGGCTTCGCCTGGGTTGTCGCACAGCTGCTCGATTGGTTGTTCCAACGCAGGTAGCCCGGCATGGGTTTGGATCATTGCTGATCCACCGGGATCTCTTCTGCGAGGCACTGTTTGCACGTTTACCCAGCTGCTCTGCACCTCCCTCCGGGAAGGTCAGAGAGCAGCCTCCAGACCGATGACCTACAGCAGCCAGTTAGCCACCCGGCTGGCGTCCTGGTGCGCCTTCTACAGGTCCATCTGCGTCGTGAGCGTGTAACCCCTTGCCGCCGCGATCCCGGCCTCCAGCAAGTTTCGGAAAACGACAAGAAAACCACCCGCAGGCGACGCGCACGCCTGCGGAACGTGTCTGTCATGGTCGGGGCGGACAGATTTGAACTGTCGGCTTCTTGGTCCCAAACCAAGCGCGCTGCCGATCTGCGCTACGCCCCGCTGAACGGTAGTATACTCGAATCGAAGCAAAAGGTCAAAAAGAAAGTGGGGCGCACCCGCGGATGCGGGTGCGCCCCAGCGTACACCCCCTAGGGGCCGGATAGGTAACTCTTGAGCACGATTGGCAGGTACATGTGATAGCCGACACGGAAGGGGATCGTGACCTGATCCCACTCCTGCCCGGCGTGGTCCAAGATATAGTCGACCACGTCCAGGTCGGCGCCGGGCAACGCGGCAGTGGCAATCAAGATGGCAACTTCGATACTGCCCTGCGCGCCCTGCGGCAGGCCGCCGATGTCCCACTCGGCCCACAGGCCGCCCGGATCCCAGCGGTCGGGATAGGGATAGGCATTGGCAAAAGTCGCCTCGGGCGGAAAGTCGTTGCGAATCATGACCTCGTTCTCATAGCCGCCGTCGTTGCCGTACAGCAGAGTAAAGCTGACCACCTGCCCAGCCCAGACGGTGCCCCCGCCCAGGGCGTCGATCCACAGCACCGGCGGCAGCTTGTTGATGACCACCGGTCGTTGTTCCAGCTCGACTCCGTTCAGCCACAGCTCCTCGACGAGCGTGGTCTGGGTCCAGGTGCAGGGCTCGACGTGGAACCACTTGGTCAGGGTGATGGTTGCAGGCGTGATGATCTCGCCGGTCCACACCAGGCGGTCAGGCTCGACGGTCACCTCACCGCCGGTGGCTGCCCAGTCGAGCAGGCGCAGCTCGGCCGGGTCCCACGTCTCGATCTGGGCATAGACGGGCCCCAGGGCGATCGTCCCCTCCAGGCGGAAGGCGATGTCGGTCTGGGTCGGGCCGAGCACCGTCCATGCTTGCCACACCGTGCCGTAGCCAAAGCCGCCGCCGGGATTGATGAACTGCCCGGTGTAGCCGTTGGTCGTGTCGGACGGCTGGCGGCCGTACTGGCCGTAGGTGGCATAGCCCATGGTCGGGTAGAAGACGAGCCACCAGTGACCGGGCGGCAGGACGAGCGGCGCCGCCAGGTTGAGGGTGGCGTTGGACGCATACCCACCCGGCGTGCCGGTGCTGATGACCACCTGCGGGTCGGCCGGCGGCAAGGTGAGCATCCATGCCGGCGGGCTGCCGCCGCCCGACGGGTCGCCGCACGGCGCACCCGCGCAGTCGGCATAGATCTGCCAGGTCAGCGCCGTGGCGTTGAGCAGGCTGGCAAAGTCGTTCCAGCCGTCGCCGGGGACAAAGATAGTGCTGATGCTCCACAGGTCGGGGTTGGTGAAATCGTCGGCCAGGAAGGAAGAGAAGGTTGGATAGTCGGAAAAGTCCTGGTCCACGTAGGCGCCCTGGTTGACCGTGCTGAGGGGCTGATCCCACAGGACGGCCTCGGGATGGGGCGCCGGTTCCACCTCGCCCAGCGGCCGCGCGGGCGACGACGTCGTCAGCGGCGCCTCGCCCCCCTTGCCCTCGACGTTGACCGGCACAAAGGGCATCGAGCCGGCCAGCGGCAGCGGTTGCTTCAGGTGCAGGATCTCCTGGACGGTGATCGTGTCGGAGGTCTGGCGGGTGACCGACATGCCCGGGGTCCAGGCCACGCCGTCGATCGTCTTGTCCCAGGTGACCCACGGCTCGACGTGGAGGGTGATACTCACCGCGTCGCGTATCTGGCCGGTGTGGTCAACGATATAGTCCCAGATCTCGATGGTGGTCGAGGGCGGCAGGGTGGGTGAGATCATCACCGTGACGTCGATGCTGCCCGCGGCGCCCTGGGGCAGGTCGCCCACGGACCACTGGGCGAACAGGCCGTCGGGATCGACGAGGTCGGGCGGCGGGACTGAGCTGGCGAACGGCGCCTCGGGCGGAAAGATGTTGTAGACCCCGACGCTGTTGTCATAGCCGCCGTCGTTGCCGTAGAGCAGCGTAAAGCCGGCCGTCTCGCCGGTCCATACCGAACCCCCGCCCACGGCGTCGATCCACAGCTCAGGCGGCATCTTGTTGATGACCACCGGCCGCTGCTCCAGCTCGACCTCGTCCAGCCACAGCTCCTCTACCAGCGTGGTCACCGTCCAGGTGCACGGCTCGACGTGGAACCACTTGGTCAGGGTGATGGTCGCCGGGGCGATGACCTCGGCGGTCCACTCTAACCGGTCGGGCTCGACCACCACATCGCCGCCGGTGGCCGCCCAGTCGAGCAGGCGCAGCTTGGCCGGGTCCCAGCTCTCGATCTGGGCCACGACCGGCGCCCGGAAGGCCGTCCCCTCGACGATGAAGGGCAGCCCCTGCTGAGTGAGAGTGCCGCTGTCGTTGGCCGGCTCCCATGCGCCGGAAGAGCCGAGGTACTGCATGCCGTTGCCGGTGGTCGTCTGGCCCAGGATAGTGACCGGCGGGGCCCACGGGCCGCTGTAGGACGCCGAGCCGTCGGTCATCCAGTCGATCCAGTAGGTGCCCGGCGGGAGTATGACCCCCGCGCCGGCCACGTCGGCAAAGATGCGCCGGTTGTTGACGCACGGCGTGGTGTCGCTGTCGCGCTGGATGTTGGCGAAGGTCGAGGACAGCAGCCGGTTGGTGGCCAGGTCGCCAAAGACGACGCTGCTGGCCGGGTTGTCGGGCGGGCCGTCCCAGATCTGGTAGTAAACGCCGCTGATCGGTGAGGGGGTGGCCGGCGCGCCGTTCTGGTAGGCAAAGAAGGTGATGGCGTCGATCTGCCAGCCGCCCGGATCGGTGATGGTGAAATCGTCGGCCACGCGGTTGCCGGCCGTGAGCTGGTGCCCAAAGGCAAAGGTGTTCATGAGCAGGTTGCTCTGCAGCCGGCTGGCGTCGGCGCCGCCGCACGCCCCGGCGTGGGTGACCAGTGGTCCATTATCCCACAGCACGGCTTCTGGGCATCGCCCAGGTCGCCTCCGGCATGGCAGAGGGCGCGGCCGGCGATTCGTCCGTGATCAGGTCCAGCGCCGGCTGGATCACCCAGCCGCCCTCCGGCGGCGTGGGGTCTGCCGGCTTCCGGCCGGCCGGCGCCGGCGGCTGCAACAGGTGCAGGACCTCGACGACGGTGATCGTGTCCGAGGTCTGGCGGGTGATCGTCATGCCCGGCGTCCAGGCCACGCCGTCGACAGACTTGTCCCACACCACCGGCGACTCGACGTGGAAGGTGATGCTCACCGCGTCGCGCGGCTGGACGGTGTGGTCGAAGATATAGTCCCAGATCTCGATCGTGGTCGACGGCGGCAGGCTGTGGGCTGGATCATGACCGTGACGTCGATACTGCCCGTGCCGCCCTGCGCCAGGCCGCCGAGGTTCCACTGAGCGTACAGGCGGTCGGGAGTGACCATCGTGGGCGGCGGATCGGAGCTGAGGAACAGCGCCTCGCGCCGGAAAGTTGTTATAGATCACGACGCCGCTCTCATAGCCGCCGGTGTTGCTGTAGACCAGGGTAAAGGTGGCCGGCAGGCCGGAGGTGACCGCCGGCTCGTATTGCGCGTCGATCCACAGCTCAGACGGCGCCTTGTTGACCACCACCGGCCGCTGCGGCTCCAGCTCGACCTGGTCGAGCCACAGCTCCTCCAGCAGCGTGGTCTGGGTCCACGTGCACGGCTCGACGTGGAACCACTTGGTCAGGGTGATCGTCGTCGGGGCGACCAGCTCGTCGCTCCACACCAGCCGGCCCGTCTCGGTGACCACCTCACCGGCGCTGACTTGCCAGTCGACCAGTTGCAGGTGGGCCGGGTCCCAGTTCTCGATCTGGGATACGATCGGCCCCTGGCCGCTGCCCACAAAGGCCAGGTCGTCCAGTACAAAGTAGGCCGGCGAGTTGATCACGACGTAGGCGATTCTGTTGGCGGTGATGCTGAGGGTGTCGAGGGTGGGGGCCAGGGTCAGGCTGTCGCTTCCCAGGGAGTTGCCTGCGGCGTCGAACGCTTCCATCGTGACGAGCTGGCCCGCGCCGGCGCCGGATCCGGCGTTGACCTGGACGTAACTGGCGCCATTGGTGAAGGTGATGATCTCGGGCGGCCGTGGGATGCCGCCGTCGCTCAAGTGCGCGTCCGGGTTAAAGCCCAGGAAGTTGGGCGGGCTATGGCCGCTGACGCCCCAGCTGCCGCACTGGTCGACGGCGCCGCCGCCGTCATTCACGGCCGGGCCCATAAACAGGACCCCCAGTCCGGCGTATTGGTCGCGGAGGGCCGTTGTATTCATGAAGAGACAGGGCGCCGCCGCATCGTCAAAGTTGATCACAATGGCGCCGGGCGGCGGCGCGATCGCGGTCAGGGCGGACTGGGGGGGCGTCGGCACCAGGCTGTCGCTGGCAATGCCGTTGGCATACACCCCCCATGCCGGCTGCCCGGCGCTCGTCGTCCCGTCCGCGTGTGCCTGTGCCGGGGGCAGCGATGCGGCCGGCTGGCTGCGGGCGGGGTGGGCCGGCTCCACGGCCGGCTTCATCACAACCGTCGGTGGTTGCAGCAGGTGCAGCACCTCCACGACCTCGATCGTGTCGGAGGTCTGGCGGGTGACCGACATGCCCGCCGTCCATGGAATGCCGTCGACATACTTGTCCCACACCACCGGCGACTCGACGTGGAAGGTGATGCTCACCGCGTCGTGCGGCTGGAGAGCGTGGTCAAAGATATAGTCCCAGATCTCGATCGTGGTCGACGGCGGCAGGTTGTGGGTGATATCGACCGTGACGTCGATGCTGCCAAAGGCGCCCTGCGGCAGATCGCCGACGTCCCACTGGACGTACAGGTGGTCGGGACTTACCAGGGCCGGCGGCGGCGTCGAGCTGACGAACGGCGCCTCGGGCGGAAAGTTGTTATAGATCCCGGTGTTGTTCTCATAACCGCCGGTGTTGCTGTAGATCAGGGTAAAGGTGGCCGGCAGGCCGGAGGTGACCGCCGGCTCGTACGCCGCGTCGATCCACAGCTCGGACGGCACCTTGTTGACGACCACCGGCCGCTGCGGCTCCAGCTCGACCTGGTCGAGCCACAGCTCCTCCACGAGCGTGGTCTCCGTCCAGGTGCACGGCTCAACGTGGAACCACTTGGTCAGGGTGATCGTCCTCGGGGCGGTGACCTCGGCGGTCCACTCCAGCCGGCCCGTCTCCGTGACTACCTCACCGCCGCTGACCTGCCAGTCGAGCAGGGCCAGGCGGGCCGGGTCCCAGTTCTCGACCTGGGCCACGACGGGCGGCTGGCCAACTGCTCCCTCCAGGCGGAAGGCCATGTCGGTCTGGGTCGGGCCGAGCACCGTCCACGGCTGCCACACCGTGCCGTAGCCAAAGCCGCCGCCGGGGTTGATGAGCTGCCCCGTGTAGCCGCTGGTCGTGTCGGCCGGCTGGCGGCCATATTGGCCGTAGGAGCCAAAGCTCATCGTCGGGTAAAAGACCAGCCACCAGTGGCCGGCCGGTAGGTTGAGCGGCGCCGCCAGGTTGAGGGTGGCGTTCGACAGGGTTCCACCCGGCGTGCCGGTGCTGATCACCACCTGCGGGTCGGTCGGCGCCAGGGTCAGCGTCCACACCGGCGGGCTGCCCCCGCCCGACGGGTCGCCGGCCGGGACGCCGGCGTTGTCGGCATAGATCTGCCAGGTCAGCGCCGTGGCGTTGAGCAGCGAGGAGAAGCCGTTCCACCCGTCGCCGGGGACAAAGATGGTGCTGATGCTCCACAGGTCGGCGTTGACGAAATCGTCGGCCAGGAAGGAGGAGTAGGTCGGATAGTCGGGAAAGTCCTGGTCCACGTAGGCGCCCTGGTTGACCGTGCTCAGCGGCTGGTCCCACAGCACAGCCTCGGGATGGGGCGCCGATTCCACCTTGCCCGTCGCCCGAGCGGGTGACGACGTCGTCAGCGATGCGTCGGTCCCCTGTCCCTCGACGTTGACCGGCACAAAGGGCATCGAGCCGGCCAGCGCGCGGTGGTTGCAGCAGGTGCAGCACCTCCACGACCTCGATCGTGTCCGAGGTCTGGCGGGTGATCGTCATGCCCGGCGTCCAGGCCACGCCGTCCACGTACTTGTCCCACACCACCGGCGACTCGACGTGCAGGGTGATGGTCACTGCGTCGCGCACCTCGCCGGTGTGGTCCAGGATGCCGTCCCAGATCTCGACGGTGGTCGACGGCGGCAGGTTGTGCGCTATCATGACCGTGACGTCGATGGCGCCGGCGCCGCCCATAGGCAGGCCGGGGATGTCCCATTCGACCCACAGGCCACCCGCATCCTGGCGGTTGGGCGGCGGCGCCGAGCTGGCGAACGGCGCCGTAGCGGGGAACTCGTTGCGGATCATGGCGCCGCTCTCATAGCCGCCGGTATTGCTGTAGATCAGGGTAAAGGTGGCCGGCAGGCCGGAGGTGACCGCCGGCTCGTACACCGCGTCGATCCACAGTTGAGGCGACACCTTGTTGATGACCACCGGCCGCTGCGGCTCCAGCTCGACCTGGTCCAGCCACAGCTCCTCCACGAGCGTGGTCACCGTCCAGGTGCAGGGCTCGACGTGGAACCACTTGGTCAGGGTGATCGTCGCCGGGGCGGTGACCTCGGCGGTCCACTCCAGCCGGCCCGGCCCGGTGACCACCTCACCGGCGCTGATCTGCCAATCGACCAGGGCCAGGTGGGCCGGGTCCCAGCTCTCGATCTGGGCCACGACCGGCGCCTCAAAGGCCGTCCCCTCGATGATGAACGGCAGGCCCTGCTGAGTCAGAGTACCGCTGTCGTTGGCCGGCTCCCATGCGCCGGTGGAGCTGAGGTACTGCATGCCGTTGCCGGTGGTCGTCTGGCCCAGGATGGTGACCGGCGGGGCCCACGGGCCGCTGTAGGACGCCGAGCCGTCGGTCATCCAGTCGATCCAGTAGGTGCCCGCCGGGAGTACGGCTCCCGCGCCGGCCACGTCGGCAAAGATACGGCGGTTGTTAATGCACGGCGTGGTGCCGCTGTCGCGCTGGATGTTGGAGAAGGTCGAGGCCAGCAGCCGGTTGGTGGACAGGTCGCCAAAGACGACGCTGCTGGCCGGGTCGTTGGGCGGGCCGTCCCAGATCTGATAGTAGACGCCGGTGATGGGCGACGGGGTGGCCGGCGCGCCGTTCTGGTAGGCAAAGAAGGTGATGCTGTCGATCAGCCAGCCGCCCGGATCGGCGATGGTGAAATCGTCGGCCACGCGGTTGCCGGCCGTGAGCTGGTGTCCAAAGGCAAAGGTGTTCATGAGCAGGTCGCTCTGTAGCCGGCTGGCGTCGACGCCGCCGCACGCCCCGGCGTGGGTGACCAGCGGGCCGTTGTCCCACAGGACGGCTTCGGGAGCCGACCAGGTGGCTTCCGGCATGGCAGAGGGCGCGGCCTGTAGTTCGGCCGTGACCAGGTCCAGCGCCGGCTGGACCACCCAGCCGCCTTCAGGCGGCGCGGGCTCTGCCGGCTTCCGGCCGGCCAGCGCCACCGGTTGCAGCAGGTCCAGCACCTCCACGACCTCGATCGTGTCCGAGGTCTGGCGGGTGATCGACATGCCCGGCGTCCACAGAATGCCGTCCACATACTTGTCCCACACCACCGGCGACTCGACGTGGAAGGTGATGCTCACCGCGTCGTGCGGCTGGAGCGCGTGGTCAAAGATATAGTCCCAGATCTCGATCGTGGTCGACGGCGGCAGGTTGTGGGCGATCATGACCGTCACGTCGATGCTGCCGGCGCACGTCCTGCGCCAGGCCGCCAAGGTTCCACTGAGCGTACAGGCGGTCGGGAGTGACCATCGTGGGCGGCGGATCGGAGCTGAGGAACAGCGCCTCCGCCGGAAAGTTGTTATAGATCACGACGCCGCTCTCGTAGCCGCCGGTGTTGCTGTAGACCAGGGTAAAGGTGGCCGGCAGGCCGGAGGTGACCGCCGGCTCGTATTGCGCGTCGATCCACAGCTCAGACGGCGTCTTGTTGACCACCACCGGCCGCTGCGGCTCCAGCTCGACCTGGTCGAGCCACAGCTCTTCCCCGAGTGTGGTCGTGGTCCAGGTGCACGGCTCGACGTGGAACCACTTGGTCAGGGTGATCGTCGTCGGGGCGACCAGCTCGTCGCTCCACACCAGCCGGCCCGTCTCCGTGACCACCTCGCCGGCGCTGACTTGCCAGTCGACCAGTTGCAGGTGGGCCGGATCCCAGGTCTCGATCTGGGATACGATCGGCCCCTGGCCGCCGCCCACAAAGGCCAGGCTCGAGTGGTGCAGAGAAGGACCTCCGGTGAGCGGGGTGAGCGAGTTGGTCGCCGGGTTTAAGAGCGATAGCGCCGTGCCGTCGAGAGCTGGCGACATAGATGACCGCGTTGGCGCGGTCTGCCGCGGCGCTGGTGTACCAGCCCGGGTACACGCCATGGTCCACGGGCGGCGCGGCCGGGCTGGCCAGGTCGAAGGAATGGACGTTGCTGCCCCCCGCCTCAAAGTAAAAGCGGTTGCCCATCGCCACACCAAAGCGAGCCCATTCGCCGTTGCCCACTGCGGAGGCATAGTTGGTGATCGCCCAGGTGTGCACGTCGATCCGGTGGGCATTGGTGGTCTGATACTGGCCGATGACATACTGGTCGGCAGTGGGATCATAGTCGCCCACGGCGTTCGCCAGCAAACGGCAGGGCGAGTGTGTTCCACACTCCGCCCGAGGTGTACCACAACGTGTTGTTGTGCTCGGTGTACAGGAACTCGCCGGCGTTGGTGATCTCCAGGTTGCAGTACTGGCCCGTAGCGACCCGGCGGAGCGGCCTAGCACCGGCGTCCACGTGTCGCTGCCGGGATCGTACAGGTCGATGGTGCCCGTGTTGTAGCCGTAGGCATACAACTGACCCGACGCGCTCACCGCCATCTGGCAGCCGGTCTCGTAGGGAGCCAGTGTTGTCCAGGCATCGGTGGCCGGGTCGTACACTGCAAAGGTGCTGTTCCCGATATTCAGGCTGGTCAGGTACAGCAGCCCTCCGGCGCTCAACGCCCTGGGTGTGCCCACCGGCAGCACCTGCCGCGCCGGCTGCGCCCCGCTGGTCGTCTCTGCCGGCGGCCATGCCGCCGGCTGGCTGCGGGCGGCGTGGACCGGCTCCACTGCCGGCCTCATCACGACCGTCGGCGGTTGCAGCAGGTGCAGCACCTCCACGACCTCGATCGTGTCCGAGGTCTGGTGGGTGACCGACATGCCCGCCGTCCACGGAATGCCGTCCACATACTTGTCCCACACCACCGGCGACTCGACGTGGAGGGTGATGCTCACCGCATCGCTGTGGCTGGAGAGTGTGGTCAAAGATATAGTCCCAGATCTCGATCGTCGTCGACGGCGGCAGGTTGTGGGTGATATCGACCGTGACGTCGATGCTGCCAAAGGCGCCCTGCGGCAGATCGCCGACGTCCCACTGGACGTACAGGTGGTCGGGACTGACAAGCCGGGAGGCGGGACCGAGCTGAGGAAGGGCGCCTCGGGCGGAAAGTTGTTATAGATCCCGGCGTTGTTCTCATAACCGCCGGTGTTACTGTAGACCAGGGTAAAGATGGCCGGCAGGCCGGAAGTCACCGCCGGCTCGCACACGGCGTCGATCCACAGCTCAGGCTGGAGCTTGTTGACGACCACCGGCCGTTCTTCCAACAGCTCCTCGTCGAGCCACAGTTCTTCCAGGAGTGTGGTCTGCGTCCAGGTGCAGGGCTCGACGTGGAACCACTTGGTCAGGGTAATAGTCGCCGGCTCGATCAGCTCGGCGGTCCACTCCAGCCGGCCCGGCCCGGTGATCACCTCCCCGCCGCTGACCTGCCAGTCGAGCAGGGCCAGGTGGGCCGGGTCCCAGCTCTCGATCTGGGCCACGACCGGCGCCTCAAAGACACTCCCCTCAATGACAAAGGGCAGATCCTGTTGGGTGACCGTACCGCTGTCGTTGGCCGGCCCCCACGCGCCGGTATAGTGCAAGCCGTTGCCGGTGGTCGTCTGGCCCAGGATGGTGACCGGCGGGGCCCACGGGCCGCTGTAGGATGCCGAGCCGTCGGTTGTCCAGTCGATCCAGTAGGTGCCAGCCGGGAGGGTGAGGCCGGCGCCGGCCGCGTCGGCCAAGATGTAGCGGGAATTGGCGCACGGCGACGATGTGCTGTCGCGCTGGATGTTGGTAAAGGTTGAGGACAGCAGCCGGTTGGTGGACAGGTCGCCAAACACGACGCTGCTGGCCGGGTCGTCGGGCGGGCCGTCCCAGATCTGGTAGTAGACGCCGGTGATCGGCGAAGGGCTGGCCGGCGCGCCGGTCTGGTAGGCAAAGAAGGTGATGGTGTCGATCTGCCAGCCGCCCGGATCGGTGATGGTGAAATCATCGGCCACGCGGTAGCCGGCCGAGAACTGGTGGCCAAAGCCGAGGGTGTTCATCAGCAGGTCGCTCTGTAGCCGGCTGGCGTCGACGCCGCTGCATGCCCCGGCATGGGTGACCAGCGGGCCGTTGTCCCACAGGACGGCTTCGGGAGCCGACCAGGTGGTTTCCGGCATGGCAGAGGGCGCGGCCTGCACTTCGGCCGTGACCAGGTCCAGCGCCGGCTGGACCACCCAGCCGCCCTCAGGCGGCGCTGGGCTCTGCCGGTTTCCAGCGGGCCAGTGTCTGCGGCACGATCTGGATCACTTCCACCACTGCGATCGTGTCGGAGGTCTGGCGGGTGACCGACATGCCCGGCGTCCAGGCCACGCCGTCGACAGTCTTGTCCCACTCCACTGTCAGCAGTGGCAGCTCGACGTGGAAGCTGATGCTCGACCTGCGTCCACGACGTGCCGGCGTGGTCCAGGATATCGTCCCAGATCACGATCGTGGTCGACGGCGGCACGGTCGGCGAGATCATCGCCGTCACCTCGATGCTGCCCCCACCGCCCATCGGCAGGTCGCCGATCTCCCACTCGGCCCACAGGCCGCTCGGATTAAAGCTGGTCGGCGGCGGCACAGACGAGTCAAACGGCGCGGCCGGCGGGAACTCGTTGCGGATTATGACCCCGCTCTCCAGGCCGCCGCTGTTGCTGTAGATCAGGGTAAAGCTGACCGGCTGTCCCGCCCAGGCGGGACCTCCGCCCACGGCGTCGATCCACAGCTCAGACGGCACCTTGTTGATGACCACCGGTCGCTCTTCCAGCCTGACCTGGTCGAGCCACAGCTCCTCCAAGAGCGTGGTCTCGAGTCCAGGTGCAGGGCTCGACGTGGAGCCACTTGGTCAGGGTCATCGTCGCCGGGGCGAGGATCTCGCCGGTCCACTCCACGCGGTCGGGCTGGACGGTCACGTTGCCGCCGCTGGCTGCCCAGTCGACCAGTTGCAGGTGTGTCGGGTCCCAGGTCTCGACCTGGGCAAAGACCGGCGGCTGGACGGCCATCCCCTCCAGCCGGAAAACCATGTCGGTGTAGGCCGGGTCTTCGAGAGTCCAGTCGGTCCAGGTGGTGTAGCCATAACCATAGTAGTCGGCCGGGTCGACCAGTTGCGGGATGGTTCAGGTTGGACGTCGTGGCAAAGCGCCAGTACCACAGGCCCGGCGCCGAGTCGAGAGACGGGTAAAAGACCAGCCAATAGTGGCCGGGCGGCAGGTTGAGCGACCCGCCGGTGGCCTGGATCACGTCCAGGGTGACGTTCTGGTAGCTGCCCAGCCCGATGGTGACGGCCGGGTGGTTGGGCGGCAGCGACAGGCTCCACAGCGCGGTATCCAGGCCATCGCTGGGATAGCCGGCCGGCGCCCCGCCGGCGTCGGCGTAGATATACCAGCTGAGCAGGCTGGCGCGCAGCAGGTCGCCGCCGGTGTCCCAGCCGTCGACAAAGATGGTGTCGATCGACCACGCAGTGTCATTCTGAAAGTCATCGGCGCTAAATGCGCCCAAGCTCAGGTTGGTCATATAGTCCGAGACGCCGGCCGAGCCTTGGGCCGTCGACTGATCCCACAGGACCGCCTCTGGGCTGCGCGGCGCAGCCGCCGTGTGACCGCCGCCGGCCCGCGTCGTGAGGTCTGCCCGCGGCTCGGGCAGCGGGCTTGCCGGGTCGAACACCGGCTCCACGGCCGCCTTGAGCAGCGGCGGCTGCAGCAGGTGCAGCACCTCCTGGACCACGATCGTGTCGGAGGTCTGCCGGGTAATCGTCATGCCCGGCGTCCAGCCGACGCCGTCCACCGTCTTGTCCCACACCAGCGGCGACTCGACGTGGAAGGTGATGCTCACCGCGTCCTGCACCTGGAGGGTGTGATCGCCGATATAATCCCAGATCTCGATCGTGGTCGACGGCGGCAGGCTGTGCGAGATCATGACCGTCACGTCGATGCTGCCCACCTCGCCCTGGGCCACGTCGCCCAGGTACCACTGGGCGAACAGCCGGTCAGGGCTGAGCAGATCGGGCGGCGGCGCCGAGTTGTAGAACGGCGCCTCGGGCGGAAAGTTGTTGTAGATGCCGGCGCTGTTCTCATAGCCGCCGGTGTTGCTGTAGATCAGGGTAAAGGTGGCCGGCAGCCCAGAGGTCACCGCCGGCTCGTACGCCGCGCCGATCCACAGCTGAGACGGCAGCTTGTTGATGGCCACCGGCCGCTGCTCCATCTCGACCCCATCGACCCACAGCTCTTCCAGCAGCGTGGTCTGGGTCCAGGTGCACGGCTCCACCTGGAATAACTTGGTCAGGGCCAAGGTCGTCGGAACCGTGACCTGGCCCGTCCAGGTCACCTGTCCGGCGGGGTCCACCACGACACTTCCGCCGCTGGCCGACCAGTCGACCAGTTGCAGGTGGGCCGGGTCCCAGCTCTCGATCTGGCCAAAGGGCAGGTCGGTGGTCACGATTTCGGTGACCTGGAGCGTATCGGAGGTCTGGACTGTGATCGAGATGCCCGGCGTCCACGCCTCGCCGTTGATATACCTTGGCCCATTCGTAGCTGCAGCCCAGGCACTGGACGTGGCGGTCGGCCAGCCCGGTGTAGACGAACTGGCTGGTCGCGCCGCCCAGCTTATAGATCTCGTTGTTCAGGGTCACGGCCGAGTTGCGGTACACCGCTGCGCTTGCCAGCGGGCCGCCGGCCTGCCACGTCCCGGTGTTGGCGTCATAATACTCGGTGACGGCCGAGATGACGCCGGCGCGCACGCCGCCGACCAGCCACAATTGCGGCTCGGTTCCAGAGTGCAGCTTTTGGGCATAGCCCATGCCCCACCAGTCGGTGGACAGGGTGCCCAGGTCGACGTTTTCGGCGTTCCAGGCGCCGGTCTCAAAATCGTAGCACTGGGTGCTGGTCACGCCCCTCGTGGTGCTCGAGCCGTCGTTCCCGCCGGCCACGCACAGCAGCTTGTGGTTGTCGGCCGGCCGGCGAAAAATCAAGGCGGCGTGGAAATCGCGGGGCGTGGTAAAGTTGGGCAGCGGGGTCTCCCAGTAGTTGCCGCCCGTGTTGTAGACATACACGCTGCTCAGGTTGCCGCCGCCGGGCGCCGTTGCGCCGCCGGTCATGTAGCATTTTTCGGTCTCGGGGTCGAAAGCCCAGGCCGGAGCCCAAATCCCGGCTTGAGTCGGTGGTGTCCCGCCCGGTGCCGGTTGGATCCACATTCCGATGTCGATATAGTACCCCCACAGGCCGGTAAAGCCGGCCGTGTACGCGTCTCCGTACACCATGACCGCGTCGTGGTGTTGGCACCCAGAGCGGGCATGATTGATGCCAAAAGGCGCCGGCGTGCCGACCACCGTCCAGGCGTCCGTTGCCGGGTCGTAGCTGCGGACATTGGCGTCGGCGCCGTAGCCGGTGATCGACCACACCTTGTCGTCCCAGGCGCCGAGGACGTTGTCCATCCGGCCGTTGTTCGGCTCGGCGCTGATCTCGGCCCAGTGGTCGGCCACGATCGTCTCCTGGATGGTGGACTCATCAGCGGAGCCGTTGCCGCTGGCCTCGATCAGGCCGGTCACCATGGCGCCGGGCTGGAGGCATTGGCTGGGCTCCAGGATGACCTCAAAGGAGACTGTCACACCGTTGGCGGCGTCGACGACGGGCGGGCCGGTGAGGGCGCCGTTGGCGGTGGGCAGCGAATAGGCCATGCCAAAGCTGCCGTCGGCGCCGGTGTTGTTGTAGAGCTGGAAGGTGTAAGGCTGCGGATCGCCGTTGCAGCCCTCGGCGGTCACCGTCTCGGGCGTCAGGTAGACGAGATCCAGATCGCAGGGCGGGATGGAGGCCTGCGGCTGCACGGCCTCGTCGCACGGATAGGCGGCCATGCTGCCCGGGGTGTAGCCGTCGCTGCTGCACGGCCAGTGGGGCGCGCCGCCATAGCTGTCGCCGTCCCAGTACCAGGACTCCAGGGCGTTGGGGCTGCCGGTGCCCGAGACTACCTCGAAGCAGTAGTAGGCGGTGCAGTGGTCGGTGGTGGCCTGGTAGCGGGCGTGGGATGATGTTGACTTCGTAAGGCGAGGTCTCGAACGACCAGCTGAAGGTGCCCCACGAGCCGCTGCCGGTGCACGAGGGAGTGCCCTGGACGTAGACGTTGCTCACCGTCCAGTCGGTGGGGAAGCGCTGCCACAGGTTGTAGACATACTCCCAATCGTTCGTGAGCGACTCGGCGCGGAAGCAGAGGGTCTGGCTGATGCCGGGAGTATAGCAGGCGTCGCCGCCGGCCGACGGATCAAAGACGACGAACGAGCCGCTCAGCGACTCGATGCCGCCGCCGGCCGGTTGGGCCGGGGCTGCGCCCAGGGACACGTCCGGAGCTGCAGGCCGGGGTGGCTTAACCGGCACAACCGTCCGTGGATCGGTGTCTGGTCCGGTGGGCGCGGCGTAGGCGGTGGACGCCAGCACGCCCAGCGCGACGGCCAGTACGGCCAAGATCAACAGTCTGCCCGATTTCATGAGAGGCTCCTTTCAATGAGCCGGCCCTGCCCCACGCGGGGCGCGCACGGCTGGACACATCGGCGTGACCGATCGATCCCATGGGATGTGAATCGGGTCCGTTTGTGCGGTTTCATCTCCTTTCTACCCTATAGGGCAGGCGGGCTGCCTGCCTCGGGTAGGAAAACAAGTCGTCACAACGGTTCTGTGCTGTTTTGAGGCTATTGTACCAGATCAGAGGGGTTTTGTCAAGGCTGGGACTTGGCGACAGACCGCCAGGGGCCGAGCGAGCGTTGTGGCGCTCCTGAAGCGGGTCCGAGGTCAAGAAGAAAAGCGGGGCGCACCCGCGGATGCGGGTGCGCCCCAGTCTGGAGGCCCTAACGGCCGGGTGCATAGTTCTTGAGCACGATCGGCAGATAGATGTAGCGGTGAGGCGCAACGACGTGGAAGGGGATCGTGACCCGGTCCCACTCGTGCCGGACGTGGTCCAAGATATAGTCGACGACCTCAAACTCGGTCCCTGGCGGCGCGGCGGAAGCGATCAAGATGGCGACCTCGATGCTGCCCTGCCCGCCCTGCGGCAGGGCGGGGATGTCCCACTCGGCCCACAGGGCGTTCTGCTCATCCCAGCGGTCGGGATAGGGATAGGCGTTGGCCAAGTTCGCCCCCGGCGGAAAGTCGTTGCGGATCATGACGTCGTTCTCATTGCCGCCGGTGTTGCCGTATAGCAGGGTAAAGCTGACCACCCGTCCGGGGAAGACGTTACCTCCGCCCACGGCGTCGATCCACAGCGCCGGCGGCAGTTTGTGGATGACCACGGGCCGCTGTTCCAGCTCAACCTGGTCGAGCCACAGCTCCTCCCACAGCATAGTCTCGGTCCAGGTGCACGGCTCGACGTGGAACCACTTGGTCAGGGTGATCGTCGTCTGGCTCGATCAGCTCGGCGGTCCACGCCGCCTGTCCGGCGGGGTCGACGATCACCTCGCCGCCGGTGGCTGCCCAGTTGAGCAGGTGCAGCCTGGTCGGGTCCCAGGTCTCGATCTGGGCAAAGACAGGTCCCTGGGCGATGGTCTCCTCCGGGCGAGAGGCCGTCTTGCCGCCGATCTTGGCCGGCGGCGACGGTACGATGTGGATCACCTCGACGACCCCGATCGTGTCGGAGGTCTGGCGGGTGATCTCCATCCCCGGCGTCCACGCCACGCCGTCGACATACTTGTCCCACTCGACCGTTAGCTGCTGCTGCTGCGTGACGTGGAAGGTGATAGTAACCCAGTCCGCGAGGGTGCCGGCGTGGTCAAAGATGCCGTCCCAGATGTCGATGGTGGTCGACGGCGGCACAGTGGGTGAGATCAGGACCGTGACGCTGATGCTATCCTGATCACCCATTGCCAGGCCGGCGATGTCCCACTCGGCCCACAGGCCGGCCGCGTCCTGGCGGTCGGGCGGCGGGGCGGACGCTGATTAAGGGCGCCGTCGCCGGAAAGTCGTTGTGGATCATGGCGCTGTTCTCAAAGCCGCCGGTGTTGCCGTATTGCAGGATAAAGTCGGCCGGCTGTCCGGCCAGGACGGGACCTCCGCCCTGGGCGTCGATCCACAGCGCCGGCGGCACCTTGTGGATCTGCACCGGCCTGTGGACCGGCTCCAGGTTGTCCACTATCAGGATCTCTTCCAGCACCGTATCGGTCCAGGTGCACGGCTCGACGTGGAACCACTTGGTCAGGGTGCAGGGCGGCATACCGGGGATGACATCCCATTCCAGGTGCCCCGGCGTCACGGTTACCGTCCCGCAGTCGGCCACCCAGTTGATCAACTGCAGGTGCGCGGCATTCCAGTTTTCGATCAGGTGGCGGTCCAGAGGCGAAGTGACCGTGTCCGTGATCACGATCGTGTCGGATGTCTCGACGGTGACCACCATGTCCGGGTCCCACGGCACGCCGTTGACGAGCTTGATCCACTCCTGCGGCTGCTCGACGTGGAAGGTGATGGTAACCCAGTCCACGAGGGTGCCGGCGTGGTCGAATATGCCGTCCCAGATGTCGAGGGTGGTCGACGGCGGCACGGTGGGCGAGATCATGACCGTGACGTCGATACTGCCCTCAAAACCCGTCGGCAGGCTGGCCAGGTCCCACTCGGCCCACAGGCCGTTTGGATCCTGGCGGTCGGGGAGTGGAGTGGAGGCCGCCAGGGGCGCCGCCGGCGGAAAGACGTTGCGGATCATGGCCCTGTTCTCGAAACCGCCGGTGTTGCCAAAGAGCAGGGTCAAGCTCGGCCGGCTGTCCCGGCAAGGCGGAGCCTCCGCCCTGAGCGTCGATCCACAGCGCCGGCGGCACCTTGTGTATGGGCACCGGTCTATAGACCGGCGCCAGGCCGTCCACCACTAGCATCTCCTGGAGGAGGGTGTCGGTCCAGGTGCACGGCTCGACATGGAACCACTTGGTGATCGTCAGCAGCGGCATGCCGGACGGCACGTGCCATTCGAGCTGGCCGGCGCTGGTGATCACCACGCCGCCGCTGATTGCATAGTCGTCGAGTCGCAGGTGCGCCGGGTCCCAGTTCTCGACCAGGGTATACTCCTGCGGCGAGTCGACCATCTCTTCGATCACGATCGTGTCGGAGGTCTGGACGGTGACCGTCATGTTCGGCTCCCACACCACGCCGTTGATGAGCTTGGTCCACACGAATTCCGGCTCGACAAGGAAGGTGATGAGCACCGAGTCGCGTGGGGTGAAGGTGTGGTCGTAGATATAGTCCCAGATCTCGATGGTGGTCCCTGGCAGCAGGCCGGGCTGGATCGCGACCGTCACGCTGATGACGCCTGTGGCCCCCTGCGGCAGGGTGCCCAAGTTGCTCCACTCGACGTACAGCCCGCCGGGGCCGACGTAGGTCGGTGGTGGGACAGAGGACAGGAACGGCGCCGTCGCCGGAAAGTTGTTGTAGACCCCGGCGGCGCTCTCCAGGCCGCCGGTGTTGCCGTAGCTCAGCGCAAAGCTGGCCGGGAAACCCGCCAACACACCCGCTTCGTATGTGGCGTCGATCCACAGCGCCGGCAGCAGATGGTCAATGGTGACCGACCGCTGCTCGTACTCGCCCCCCTCAACCGACAGATCCTCCCAGAGCGTGGTCGCGGCCCAGGTGCAGGGCTCGACGTGGAACCACTTGTTGATGTACCACGGTCCCGGTCCTGTGGGCGTCTGCCGCCACTCCAGGTAGCCGGTGCTGGTCATCACCACGCCGCCGGGGCTGACCTCCCAGCCGAGCAGGCGCAGGCGGGCGGGTTGCCAGGATTCGGTCTGTGTGAAGGGTAGCACCGTGGTCACGATCTCGGTAACCTGGAGCGTGTCGGAGGTTTGGAGGGTGATCGCGATGTCCGGCGTCCATGGGACACCGTTGACGTACTTGGCCCATTCGTAAGTCTGGGCCGGGGCTGCGTCGAGGGCTGCGGCCGGCGCTTGCGGCGTGATCGGCCGCTTGTCGGTATCTGGCCCGGTGGGCATGGCGTAGGCGGTGGCCGTCAGCACGCCCAGCGCCAGGGCCAGCATGGCCAAACAGATCAGTAGCTTGCCCGATTTCATAAGAGGCTCCTTTCTCTGAAACGGCCATGCCCTGCACGGGCAGAGCACGGCCGGACACACCGGTGTGATCGATCGATCCCACAGAATGTAAAGGAGGTCCGCGACAACCCTGTCGCGCCAGGCAGTGGTGCGAGCAATCGTTGTGCGTCGTGATGAGATCATTATACCCGATCGGAGATGCATTGTCAAGGCAGCGTTTTCACGACAGAGCCAGGGGGTTTTGGAAACCCTTGAGGTGTGAGGGTATAATAGGGCCCATGACGACAGCCTATGCGCCCGGCAAAGTGATCCTGTGCGGCGAGCACGCGGTGGTCTATGGCCGGCCGGCGATTGCCGTGCCGGTGACCGAGGTGCAGGCCCGGGCAACGGTCGAGCCGGCCCGCGACGGGTGGGGGGTAGTGATCGACGCGCCTGACCTGAACCGGCGGCTGGCCGTGCGCGAGGCAGGTGACGACGATCCCCTGGCGCGGATCGCGCGCCTGGCGCTCCAGGCGATCGGCGTGCTGGGCGAACCGGATCTGACGATCACGGTCACCTCGACGGTGCCGATTGCACGGGGGATGGGCAGCGGAGCGGCGGTGTCAACGGCCATCGTGCGGGCGCTGGCCGATCACTATGGCCGGTGGTTCTCGTCGCGTGCCATCTCCGACCTGGTGTACCAGACCGAGCTGATCTACCACGGCACGCCGTCGGGCATCGACAACACGGTGGTGGCCTTTGAAAAGCCGGTCTATTTTGTCAAAGACGTGAGCTGTGAGATCTTTTGGGTGGGCCGGCCTTTCCTGCTGGCTGTGGCCGACACCGGCATCGCGAGCCCGACCAGGGAGGTAGTGGGTGACCTGCGTCGCCGCTGCCGGACCGATCCGGCCCATTACGAGCCGCTCTTCGACCGGGCGGGAGAGATCGCCGCCAAGGCCCGTGCGGCCATTGAGCGCGGGCAGGCCGAGGCGCTCGGACCGCTGCTCGACGAAAACCACGCCCTGCTTCAGGCGATGGGTGTCAGCTGCCCGGAGCTGGACCGGCTGGTGATCGCCGCCCGGGAGGGTGGGGCGTTGGGCGCCAAGCTGTCGGGTGCCGGCTGGGGCGGCAACATGATCGCTCTGGTGACAGACGAGACAAGGAGCGGGGTGGACCTGGCTCTCCGGTTGGCCGGTGCGGTACGGGTGATCCTCACTGAGGTCAAGTGAGGAAAGCTGCTACTCGCGAAAGAACTCCTCGACCTCTTTTTCGGCCTCTTCGCCGCCCATCACTTCGATAAAGCTGATCCGGCTCCAGGGGAAGACAAAGATCTGCGCTCCTTCGGTCACATAGCCCAGCGGCTTGCCGTCGCGGCGGCGTGGGTTGGTGATGACGATGCTCGTGTGCGTCGGATCGGGCAGCTTTTCCATGTCGGCCAGCACCGGATCCTCGTTGTGCAGGTGGATCACTACTTCAACCATAGGTTACTCCCATAAGCAGGCGGCCGCCCCTACCTGAGGTGTATTGTCAGGATCAGCCTTCCCAGCTGCACCTGATCTCCCTCTTTGAGCGGGTAAGGCAGCTCGGGCGCCAGGCGCGCAGTGTTCAAAAACGTGCCGTTCAGACTGCTCAGGTCCTCGATGAACACCTGATTGCCGCGGCGCACGATACGGGCATGGCGGCGCGAGACCCCCATCTCCATCCCTTGCTCGTTAGTCAAATCGATGTCAGGAAAGATGGCCCGGCCGGCATCGAGCCGGCCCAGCACGATCTCTTTTGACAGTGGCAGCTCGACCCGGCTTCCGCTGCCAAAGGCCAGTGTCAGCATCATGAAACCGGCGCTGTCCCCGGTGCCCCGGTTTGCCTCCGCGGCTGTCTGGCCGACCAGCGGGTCGGTGCCCTGCTCGCTGCTGCCGGCCAGGTAAGAGCCGCATTCCTGACAAAACAACGTGTTCTCTGGATAGACGGTGTTGCAGAAGGGACACTTGATCATGGGCGCACCTCTTTCGGCACGATCGTCAGGCCGCGGGTGCCGTAGCGCAGTTTCTTTCGTCCTTCACTCGAAAGTGAGCCGGTCTGAGCCAGGTAGCCGGCTTCCAGGAAGGCAGCCCGCGCCAGCTCGGTCTCGCCGATGTTGAGCAAGCGAGTAGCCATCGTCTTGAGCCTGTTCACTGCCATGTCTATCTGGCCTGTCTCGGCCTCAGCCATGGCTCGTGCCTGCATTTTAAAGATGGTCAGCTTGCCCATCGCCATCACGATCTCCGGCGGGATCGGCGGACGCCCGGTCTGCCCGGTGGCGTGGGCCAAATCGGCGGTGAAGGTCACCGCCACGTCCTGTTGGACGCGCACCGGATGGTCGCTGACGGCCGGTACACCGCCTTCCAGCGCCAATTGAAGCAGGCGGGCGCGGCCTGGCTGTTGGCCGGTAGCCAGAAGCTCGAACAGCAATATCTGGGGATGCTGTTTTTCCAAAAGGCCGAGGGTTACCTGCTCGTCGACCAGTTGTAGCGGGGCGATCTGAGGTGAAATGCGATAGATCTCCCGGACCTCGACCCCCTCACTGCAGTGGACGAGCAACGCCAGGTCCTGGGCAAAGATGTCGCCCAGAGTGTGGATCTGTTCCTGGAAGACTTGAGAGATCTTGCTTGCCGAGTCGATGTAGAGCGACATGCCGTTGCTCAGCCCGGCCATCCTATCCAGGAGGTTGTCATTCCAGTCGGGGCCAATGCCCATCGTCACCAGCTGGATGTGCTGCGCGCCGGCCCAGCCGGCTTCCTCCAGACAAGCCTGGTCGTCGCCGTAGGTCTGGCCATCGGTGAGGAGGATCAGCGAGCTGAACGTATTGTCGCGCCGCCAGTGGTTCACCTCTTTCAGGCCGGCCCTGAGCCCCTGGAGGAGCTCGGTGCCGCCGGCTGCCTGGATGCGGCTGATCGCCGCCCGTGCCGCCGCCTTGTCGGGCGGCCATTGGCCGGGCAGCACTATCTCGGCCCGATCGCTGAAAGAGATCACCGACAATATGTCGTCGTCACCCAACTGGTCGATGATGTAACGCGCGGCCTCCTTGACCTGCTGCAAGCGGGCGCCTTTCATCGATGTGCTGCGGTCGAGGACCAGACACAGGTTGAGTGGCATCCGGCGACTTTCGATCCCTTCGGCGGCCGAGATCTTGACCAGGAGGTACAGGCTCTGGGATTCGCCCAGGCAGGGCAACACGTCGTGGCTTACGACGGTGCTCACCACAAAGGCCGGCGGGCGATCCAGCCCCTGCTGGCGCCGCCAGTAGTCGTATGCCTCGCGCTGCTGCGGGTCGGTCAGAATCTCGTAGGCTTGATGAATCTCGTGAAAGCGCTCGACGTGGATCGGCGGCGCCGCTACACTCTCCTCGACTGCCGGCTCAGCCTGGTCGGCCTGTTCGGCGGGCTCGGGCTGGTCGGCGTGCTCGGCGGGCTCAGCCTGGTCGGCCTGTTGGGCGGGCTCAGCCTGGTCGGCCTGTTGGGCGGGCTCGGGCTGGTCGGCCCGTTGGGCGACTGCGTCGGGGTGGTAGCGCCGTGCCAACTGCCGGTAGGCGCGCCTGATCGCAAGCTCGTCGGCGTTGGGCGGGACGCCGAGGATGGCGTAATAGTCGCGCTCTGGATCGAATTCGAACCTCATGGTTTTCAAGGACCTCTACGCCGGCAGGGCATAGACGTTGTGGTCGTTCGAGCCGACATAGACGGTGTTCTTGACGACACTCGGCGACGATGGGACTGGGCCGCCGGTCATGTAGCGCCAGTGGCCATGGCCGTTGGCTGCCTCCACGGCATGAATAGTCCCGTCGTTCGAGCCGACGTACACTACCCCATCGCCCGCCGCAGGCGACGAGGCGATAGGACTTCCGGCTTCATACTTCCACACCTGGCGTCCTGTCTTGGCATCCAGGCAGTAGAGGTTGCCGTCAGCCGAGCCAACGCAAACATTGCCCTCGACGACTGCCGGGGATGACAGGATGGGCCCCTTGGCTCGAAAACGCCACATCGGCCAGCCAGAGCCGGCATTGACGCTGTGCAGGCTGCCATCGGCAGAACCGACAAAGATCATCACGTCCAGGCCCGCCGGAGAAGAGGAGATCCGGCGATTGGTGTTGTATTTCCACTTGACCTGACCGCTGCGCATCTCTATGGCGTAGAGAAAGCCGTCGTCCGAGCCAACATAGATCATCTCGCCGGCGATGAGCGGCGATGAGCGGATCGGCCCCGCCGTCTGGAAGCGCCACACGACGCGGCCCGATTGGGCATTGACGGCATATAGGCTGCCGTCGTCGGCCCCGACAAAGGCATGGCCGTACTCGACGCGTGGCGAGGAGCGGATCGGACCGCCACAGGCGGTGGCCCACATCTCGTGACCCGCGCGGCATGAAATGGCATACAAATGGCCGTCGTCGGAGCCGACCATCGTCTGGGTCTGATAGATAATCGGCGTGGAGGCTATCCCCCCCTGTGTTGGGAACTTCCAGATAAAGGTGCCGCGCTCGGCGTCGAGAGCATACAGGTTGTGGTCGTAGCTGCCGACGTATACCACATCGTCGGCCACGCGAGGCGAGGATCGGACTTCATCCTCGCAGCGGAAGGTCCACTTGGGGACGATCTCCTGGGGCACGGCGTTGATCTGCGGCAGGCCCAGCCCGGTGGTCATCGGCCGCCGTCCGGGCAGAACCTTGCTCAGCGCCTGGCTCATCTCGACGGCCGAGCTGTAGCGGTCATCGAGGTCGTAAGCCAGGGCCTTGCTAACGACAGTCTGCAGTTCGGGCGCTATGGCCGGGTTGAAGAGCTGGATGGGCCGCTCGTGGAAGGTGAACGGCGGCTCAAGGCGTGGGTCCCGGCTGGTAAGCAGGTGGTGAAGCGTAGCGCCCAGGGCATACAGGTCGCCGCGCGGATCGGCCACACCCCGGTACTGCTCCGGCGGTGAGTAACCTTCTGTGCCGATCATCGTTCCGCGCTGGCCCTGCTCGAACACCTTGGCGATGCCAAAGTCGATGACCATGATCCGCCCATCGTGACGGAGCATCAGGTTGTCGGGTTTGATGTCGCGAAAGATGACGGGCGGCTTCTGGCCGTGCAGGTAGGTCAGCACATCACACACCTGGAGCGCCCAGTGGAGGACTTCGGCCTGATCGAACGGCTTGCGGCGCTCGGTCAGGATCTCCTCGAGGGTACGGCCGTCTACAAACTCGAGGACCAGGTAACTGCGGCTGCTCTCGCTGAAAAAGTCAAAGATCTTGGGGATGGCCGGGTGGGAAAGGCTGGCCAGGATGTTGGCCTCACGCTCGAAATTCTGGATGCTGATCTGCCGCAGGCGGGGGTCTGGGGCGGCGTTCATCATCTCCTTGACGGCGATGATGCGGCTGACCGCCCCGAAGCGCAGGTCGCGCGCCTGATAGACGGCGCCCATGCCGCCGATGCCCTGCACGGCCAGAATCTCGTAGCGTTCTTGCAGAACTGTCTTGGTCGGCAGCGTGCCCTCAGTCCGCGCCGCCGGCAGCTTGTCGTCTGTGATCCTGTGCGTGTCAAGATTGCTAGCCAAGGCTACATTCACCTGGACCGGTATTGGCTGCTATTATACAAGCAATGGGCCATTCGTGCAATCCCCCTATGGTACTGTGTTGGCGCCGGCGTTCAATGGTATAATCAGGGGAACCAACAACCGGCGGCTGATCGCCGGCTGCTAACGGAGGCACAACATGCGCGTAGACGGCCGTCAATGGGATGAGATGCGTCTGGTACGGATGACGCCGGGCTTTGTGCCCTATGCTGAGGGCTCGGTACTGATCGAGGTGGGCGGGACGCGGGTGTTGTGTAACGCCAGCGTCGAAGAGTCGCTGCCGCGCTGGAGGCAGGGCAGCGGCGCGGGTTGGATCACGGCCGAGTATGCCATGTTGCCCCGCTCGACGCACAAGCGGACGCCGCGCGAGACGGTCAGCCAGGCCGGGCGAACGCACGAAATCCGGCGGCTGATCGGGCGCAGCCTGCGGGCGGTGGCCGACCTGGGCCGGCTGGGAGAGCGGACGATCATCCTCGACTGCGATGTGATCCAGGCCGACGGCGGGACGAGGACGGCGGCCATCACCGGCAGCTATGTAGCGCTGGCGCTGGCGGTCGAGCGCCTGGCAGCCGCGGGATCCGTGCCGGATAGAGTCCTGACCGGGCAGGTGGCAGCAGTCAGCCTGGGCTGGGTGGGCGGCCGGCTGCTGCTCGACCTATGCTACGCGGAAGATGCGGCGGCAGCAGCCGATTTCAACGTGGTCGTGACCGGCGACGGTCGGCTGGTGGAGGTGCAGGGCACGGCGGAAGGCGAGCCGTTCAGCCGGCGGGCGCTCGACGCCGTGCTCGACCTGGCGGATAAGGGGATCGGCGAGCTGCTGGTCGCGCAGCGGCAGGCACTCAAGTAACTGGCTCTGCCAACCGCCTTGTTGCAGCGGCGGCATGAAAGCCGCCGCTGCCGAGTATCTAGGGGGCTCGATCAGCCGGTTTCTTGCAGCGCCTGGTCGCCCCACGGCGCCGGCCGGTCCGCCTTGGTCAGCAGCAGGGGCCGGACCTTGCGGCGGATCGTCTCGCCGTTCACCACGCACTTGACCACGTCGCGAGCGGGAGGGGATCTCGTACATCACGTCCAGCAGCGTCTCCTCGATGATCGTCCGCAGCCCGCGCGCGCCGGTCTTGCGGCTCATCGCCTCCTCGGCGGTCGCCTCCAGCGCGTCGTCGGTAAAGACCAGCTCCACGCCGTCCAGCTCGAACAGCCGCTTGAACTGCTTGACCAGCGCGTTCTTGGGCTCGGTCAGGATGGCGATCATGGCCGCCTGGTCCAGCGGCTCGACGCTGACCACCACCGGCAGCCGCCCGACGAGCTCGGGGATCAGGCCGTAGGGCATCAGGTCGTCGGGCGATGTCTCGTGCAGCAGTTCAGCGGAGGTCATGCTCCTGCTCGGCGGCGGTCCTCTTGACGGCCGTGAAGCCCACCCGGCCCTGGGCCCCGATCCGCTCGGCGACGATCTTGTCCAGCCCGTCAAAGGTGCCGCCGCAGATGAACAGGATGTTGGTGGTGTTGATCCGGATGAACTCCTGCTGCGGGTGCTTGCGCCCGCCGTGCGGCGGCACGTTGACATCGGCGCCTTCGATGATCTTGAGCAGCGCCTGCTGCACCCCCTCGCCCGACACGTCGCGCGTGATGCTGGGGTTGTCGCCCGACTTGCGGCCGATCTTGTCGATCTCGTCGATGTAGATGATGCCCTTTTCGGCCCGCTCCAGGTCATAGTCGGCGGCCTGGATCAGCCCGAGCAGGATCGTTCTCCACATCCTCGCCGACGTAGCCGGCCTCGGTCAGGGCGGTGGCGTCGGCGATGGAAAAGGGCACGTCCAGGATGCGGGCCAGCGTCTGGGCCAGCAGCGTCTTGCCGCAGCCGGTGGGGCCGATCAGCAGGATGTTGCTCTTTTGCAGCTCCACGTCGTCCACGCTTGCTGCCGGCGTTGATGCGCTTGTAGTGGTTGTAGACGGCCACCGACAGCACCTTCTTGGCCTGCTCCTGGCCGATGACGTACTCGTCCAGCCGCTGGTAGATCTCGCTGGGGCGAGGGAAGCTGGACAGCTCGGCGACTGCCCGTTGCGCTCTTTTCCTTCTGCCGCTCTTCGTCCAGGATCTCGGCGCACAGGGCCACGCACTCGTCGCAGATGTAGACGCCGTCCGGGCCGGAGATCAGCCGGTCGACCTCCTCGTGGCTGCGGTGGCAAAAGAGCAGTGCTGCGCGTCCGGTGTGCACGCCGCCCCATCGCCTAACTCCTACTTGTCCTTGTCCTCGGCCTTGGCTTCGTCCGTCCTTCCTGGCCGGCTCGCCGGCCGATCAGCACCTCGTCGATGATGCCGTACTCGACGGCCGCGGTCGGCGTCCATGAAATAGTCCCGGTCGAAGTCCTCGGCGATCTTCTCCACCGGCTGGCCGGTGTGCTTGGACAGGATGTCGTGCAGCAGGTCCTGCATCCGCTTCAGCTCTTTGTACTGGATCTCGACGTCGGGCGCATAGCCGCGCGCGCCGCCGCCGGCCGGGTGCATGTGGATCGTGGCGTGGGGCAGGGCAAAGCGCCGGCCCTTGCGCCCGGCGGCCAGCAGCACCGTGCCCAGGCTGGCCGTCCAGCCGACGGCGATCGTCGAGACCGGGGCGCGCACCATCTGCATGGTGTCGTAGATGGCCAGGCCGGGGTAGATCTCGCCGCCGGGCGAGTTGATGTACAGCTGGATCTCCCGCTCCGGGTTCTCCCGGTCCAGGAAGAGCAGCTGGGCCACGATCAGGTTGGCGACCTGGTCGTTGATCGGCGTGCCCAGGAAGACGATCCGCTCCTTGAGCAGCAGCGAATAGATGTCATAGGCGCGCTCGCCGCGCCCGGTGGTCTCGATCACCATCGGGATCAAGCTGTTGTCCATGATTCAATCTCCTGATTCTGGTTTGAGCAGCAGTATACCAGGTTAGGGCTCTGGCGTCTGTAAGGTCTCACCCGACGGTTCTGCCGTTTCAACCGGCTCCACATCGGCCGGCGATTCGGCGGCAGCTTCCAATGGCTGGAGCCTCGCCCTTGGCGATCTGGGCGATCCGCTCGCGGATCTTGGCCATCAGCAGGTCGTTGGCCAGGCCTGCGCGGGTAGCCGGACCGTCCAGCAGCTTCTGAATCTCTTCAGACTGGAATTCTTCGTCTGCCTTCATCTCCTGGACTCGCGCCTCTACCTCTGCCTCTTCGACCTTTAGCCCTTCCCGCTTGATCGCCTCGGCCAGGGCAAGGACATGCCGCAGGCGTTCCTCGGCGGCAGGGCGCAGCTCCTGGCGATAGGCCTCGCGCGTCTTTTTCATCATGCCCAGGAAGGTGTCGAGCTTGATGCCCCTGGTCGACAGGTTCTGTTCCATGTCCTCCAGTAGCGCGTCAACCTCTTTGTCCACGGCCTGGGGCGGATACTCGATCTTGGACTGCGGCTGCGATCATGGCGTCCAGGGCCTTGTCGGGCAGCTCGGCCTCGGCAGCCTGGCGGGCCTCTTCCTCCAGGTTCTTGTGAGCGGCGGCCCGCAGGTCGGCCAGCGTGCTGTAATCGCCCACCATCTGGGCCAGCTCATCGTCCAGCGGCGGCACGTCGGGCTCGTTGATGGCCACCAGCTTGACCGTAAAGGTTGCCTCTTGCCCCGCCAGGTCCTTCCTGGGATCGTCGTCGGGGTAGGTGAGGGTGAACCGTTTTTCCTCGCCCGGCGACATGCCGGCGACCTGCTCGTGGAACCCGGGCAGCGGGTAGCGACTGGCAGTGTCCAGGGTCAGCTCGCGGCCCTGGTTGCTCAGGACGACCTGGTCGCCGGCCCGGCCCTCGATGTCAACCACCACATGGTCGCCGGGGGCAGCGGGGCGCTCGACGGGGATCCACTGCGTGTTCTGCTGCCGGAGGTCCTCCAGGTAGTGGTCCACTGCGTCGTCGGTGACCGGCTTGGGCTCGGGTGTGGCCCGCACAGAGCGATAATCGCCCAGATCGACCTCGGGCATGATCGGCACCAGGATCTCCAGCCGGAACGGATCCCACTCGACCTTCTCCAGCTCGCCGGCGGTATAGGGCTCGTACTCGATCCCTTTCAACGCCTGATCATAGATCTCCTGGCCGAATTCTTCCAGGGCCTGTTCCTGCAACAACTCCCGGCCAAAGGTGCGCAGCACCGCCGCATAGGGCGCTTTGCCCTTGCGGTAGCCGGGAACGGTGTAGCGGCGTGACAGCTTCTGGGCTGTCTGGCGCAGCTTGTTCTCGACCTCGGCCGCATCCAGCTCAACTGTGACGCGGACCTGGCAGTTCTCCTGTCGTTCACTCGTGGTTTTCATACTATTCCTTCTTGCCGGGTGCGCTCGCTTCCGACGCGGAGATGGCTGGCACGGGCCCGGCTTGGTGAGATGCTATTGGAAGCGGGTGTTCAGGTCCTGTTCGACCTCTATGTCACCCCGAGGGGTGCCTTCGACCAGGCTGTCGTAAGTCTCCTGGAAATGGAGCAGTTCCTGCTGATAGTGCTCCTGGTCATCGCTGAATAGGGCATACACCAGGGCAAAGACGATCGCCGCCACGCCGGTGGGCGACGGCAGCCAGCCGCTTGCCACCTCGGAGCAGATGAACAGGATCTCGGCCCGCTCGGCGATGGGGCAGCCGGCCTGGGCGACAATGCCAATCGTACGAGCGCCGACCCTGCGCCCGTACTGAAGGGCGCGGGTGGCCGAGTAGGCATAGTTGGTAAAGCCGATGCCGATAACCACATCATGGGGCGTCAGGTCCTTCAGCTCGATGGCTGTGTCAAAGGGGCCCTTGTTTAGCATGATGGTGTCGGGCTTGATCATCGACAGGTAAGAGGCCATGACCTGGGCCAGGCCGATGCCCACGCCCTCAGCGACGATATAGATCTTTTCTGCTGCCTTGAGGGCGGCTACCGCCGAAGCGGCCCGCTCGGGGCGCATCTCCTGGATAGTCTGTTCCATGTTGGCCCAATCCTGCCACATGGTGCTAACAGGGGATCCCTTGGTCGCTTCGAGCCGGTCAGTGACTGGGCTGCGCGCCTGGCGCATCTCCTCCAGGACCTGCTCCTGGATCTCCCTGATTAATTCGGTGAACCCGTCGTAGCCCAGAGCCTGGGAAAAGCGCGTTACGGTGGCGACGTCCAGGTCCAGGTGGTGGGCCAGGCGCGAGGCGCTCATGAATGCGACCCGCTGGTGGGACGTAAGCATAAAATCGGCCAGCCTTTTAAAGCTGGGCGACAACTCGCCGTATTTGCGGCCGATCCGCTCTCGGAACATCCTGTTTCTCCAATTCTGGTGCTCTGCTCACCGGACAATCCCGCCTCTGCGGTCTCTCCCCGGCAGGGGCCGTGGCTGAAGCGAGCACTTTCCAAACCAAACCATTATATGGTGAAACTGGTTTTGATGCAAACCTGCGAGGTGCCTGCACAAATCATTGCATCGAGTCCTGGCCGTGCCATAGGCGCCGCATCTCATCGCTGCTTGCCAGCAGCTCATCGAGCGTGCCGCGCGCCTCGATCCGACCCTCTTTCAGGACGAGAATCTGGTCGGCGCAGCGCAGAGCCGCCCGGCGGTGAGAGGCCACCAGGCAGGTGAAGCGGTCCGATCCGGCCTGGTTGAGTCGCTCCCAGAGCATCTGCTCGGTCTCCACGTCGAGCGCGCTCGACAGATCGTCGACGACCAGCAGCTCCGGGTTGCGGACAAAAGCGCGGGCCGCGGCAGCCCTTTGTACCTGCCCGCCCGACAGTCGCACGCCGCGCGGGCCGACGAGCGTGTCCAGGCCGCGCGGCAGCCCGGCTATATCCTCTTCCAACACGGCCAGCCACAGCGCGCCGGGCAGACGTGGCCCGGCCAGATCCTCTGGCAGGCCGAGCAGGATGTTGTCGCGCAGCGTCTCGCTGAACAGCCGGGGCACCTGTGATATGTAGGCGCAGCGCGGCGGCCGGAAGAACGCAGCCGGATCGTCCGTCCGCTCGCCGTTCCAAAGGATGTCGCCGGCCTCGCATGGCAGCAGCCCCAACAACACGCGCAGCAGGGTCGATTTGCCGGAACCCACCCGCCCGGTGATGACGGTGAATGAGCCGCGTGGCGCCGCAAAGCTTATCCCTTCAATGCTGGCTCCCCTCTCCAGGCTGCCGGTGCGAGGACCCTCCTCTTCAGTGCCCTCAGCAAGCTCGCCGGTTCTCCGGTAGTGATAGGTCAGACCGCGCACCTCCAGGCGCTCCATCCGGCCGGCGGCGGTTGGGGGTTGGAGGCGGACCGGCGGCAGGGGACTGCGCCCGCTGAGGGGCAGGGGGTGATGCTCCACCAGGACGGTGGGCGGCTCGGGCTGCACCATCTCGGCCATGCGCCGGATCGATACCTCCTGCGTCTTATAGTCGCCGATAAAGGCGCCCAGATCGAGCGGCAGCTCGGTGGTGAACCACAGGTAGTAGACGAACAGGGCAAAATCGCCCACCGTAAAGGCGCCGGTGACCATAGCCTGGCCGGCCAGCAGAAGCATGACGCCCACGCCATAGCTGACGGCAGTGTCGGCAAACGAGTAGAGCAGGCCCCAAAACAGCGCCAGGCGCAGCTCGGACCGCCGCCGGTCGTCGTTGAGGGTGCGCAGGTGATCGACGACGCCTGCCTCGGCGCCGGCGACCTTGACCGCCTGGACGGCGCCGAATATCTCGCCCAGAAAACCGGTGACGGCGTCGGCTGCTCTGCTGGTCGTGCCGTAATAATGCACGACACGGCCCCATGCCAGGCGCGACAGGGCAACGGCGCCGAGCATCGGCGCAAAGATGATCAGGGTGATCCCCAGGTCGATGCGGGCCATGATGACGATGGCCACCGCCGACGACAGGATCTTGCCCGCCTGGTCGGGCAGCCAGGTCGGAAAGTCGGCGGTCTCGGCCACGTCGTGGCGCAGGCGGTTGATCGCCTCGCCAGACGACACCGGCAGGGCCTGGTCGCCCCGCCGGCGCAGGATCGAAGCCAGGATGTTGCGGCGCAGCAGTCCGCCGGCGCCCAGGCGAAAGGTCACCCCGCCCCAGATGTCGCCGAACGACAGGGCCAGCCGTCCCAGCTCGACGGCGACGTACAAGGCGATCAGGCCCCACAGGCCGGTTGGCGCTCCCGCCGCCCCAGAGACGCCGTCGAACACGGCCTGGGCGATCAGTCCCGGCACCACACGCGTGGCAAAGACGACGATGACCGCCAGCGAGTGGACGGCGAACGGTCGAGGCAGGTAGCGGACGATCTCCCAGTTGAGGCGCCAGGTGGGGAGGCTGGGCAGCCTGGTGGAGCTCATTGCAGCGCCTCCTCCAGGCCGGTCTGTAGCAGGTGGTAGAAGTGGGAGGTGGGTTCGGCCGCCAGGTGGGCGCGCGGGCCGCTTTCCGCCACCTGGCCGTCGGCCAGGATGAGCAGGTGGTCGGCGCGCCGGATCGTGCGCAGGCGGTGGGCGATGACAATGCCGGTCCGGCCCTCGAGCAAGCGATCGACGGCCCGCTCCAGCAGTGTCTCGGTCGCCGGGTCCAGCCGCGACGACGCCTCGTCTAGGATCACCAGGCCGGGATCGTGCATAAAGACTCGGGCAAAAGCCAGGAGCTGCGCCTCGCCGGCCGACAACCCCTGTCCCTGGGCCGGCCCGGCGCCGGCAGCCAGCAGTGTGTCGAGCCCGCGGGGCAGCGATTGCACCCAGTCCCACAGCCGCAGGTCGCGCAGGGTGCGCTCGATCTGGTCGTCGCCGATGTGGCGGTCAAAGAAGGTCAGATTGTCGCGGACCGTGGCCCGGAACAGTTGCACGTCCTGGGTGACCATGCCGACCTGCCGGCGCAGATCGGCCAGGGGCAGGTCACGCAGGTCGATGCCATCCAGCCGGATCGATCCGCCGGTCGGGTCGTACAGGCGAAAGAGCAGCCGCGAGACCGTCGTCTTGCCGCTGCCGGTGCGACCCAGGAGGCCCAGCACCTGGCCCGGCTCCAGGTCGAACGACACGCCGCGCAAGGCGGGGTTGTCGTCGGCTCCTGCGTCCTCGTAGCTAAAGGAGACGTTGTCAAAGGTCACAGCAGGGGGGAGGCTGGAGGTTTGATGCTGGATGTTGGACTGCTGCTCAGACGGGTGGCTTGCCCCGCTGGGCGCGTGCCTGGTCTCGGACCGGTCTCGGACTTTAGGTTGGAGGCGGAGGAGGTCGGAGGTGCGGTTGATGCTGGCCGTGGCCTGCTGCAAGTCTTCGGCCTGCTCGCGGATGCCGTTGAGCGGCTCGGCCAACATGCCGATATAGTAGACAATCAGAAAAGCAGAGCCGATCGTCACCTGTCCCCGGCTGTAGAGGTAGGCGCCCAGCGACAGCCCGAGCGCATAGCCGATCACGAACAAAAAGTTGCTGAGGACATAGGTCACGTGGCTGACCAGCATGGCGGCGCGGGTCTTGGTCAGCAGCTCGCGCAGCAGGCGGTACAGGCCGTGCATGGCGTACGGCTCGGCGCCGGCGGCCCGGATCTCCTCGGCGCCCGAGATCCGCTCCTCCACAAAGCCGAATAGCTCGGCGTCGGCCTGGCGCTGGGCCGTCCAGCGCGGGACGGCCGCCTTTTGCACGGCGCCCAGGGCAAACAGGACCAGCAGGGCATAGGCGGTCAGCCCCACGCCGGCCCGCCAGTCCTCGCGGTAGAGAAGGATCAAGATGCCGGCGGCCAGCAGGCTGTTCGCTACTACCTTGATGGTAAACTGGGAGAAAAAGTTGGCCAGAGTGCTGACGTCGCCGTCGATCCGCTCGATCAGCTCGCCGGGGGTGTGCGCCTTGTGGAACGGCAGGTCGAGCTTGAGGACGTGCAGGGTCAGGTCGGCGCGCAGCGCGTTGGTGGTCGTCCAGCCGGTGGCAGCGGCCAAATAGCCGGCGGCGAGGGCTATGCCCCGCGCTGCCAGAGCAAAGGCGATAAAAATGATCGCCGCCCTGTTAAGCGCACTCTGCGGACCGCCTGTCTGGGCGGTGTCGATGAAATAGCGGACGATCTGGGGATTGGCCAGTTGCAGGCCAATGCCGGTCACCAGCAGCACCCCCAGAAGGGTGAGCCGGCGCCATTGTGGACGGAGATAGGTAGTTAGAAGTACATGTACTTGTCCCACGTCTCGTGCGCGCCGCTGCCCTCCAACAGCGTCAGAGCCAGGTAGCGTGGGCGGCGCGGAGACTTGAGCACCGGCATCTGAGCCTCTTCAGGCGTGCGCCCCCCCTTGTGGCGGTTGCACGGCCCACAGGCGGCGACGACATTCTCCCAACAGGTTTCGCCGCCGCGCGAGCGGGGGACGACATGGTCCAAAGTGAGCTGTGCGCGGCCTGGCTGTGTGCCGCAGTACTGGCAGGTGTACTGGTCACGGGCCAGCACCGTCCGGCGCGACACCGGCAGCGACAGGCGGTGCGGGATGCGGACGTAGCACACCAGTCGGATGACAAGGGGCACCGGAAGTTCGATCCGCGCCGAGCGCAGATAGGCCTCGGCCGCCTCGACGATCTCTGCCTTTTCCTTCAACAAGAGCAACACCGCCCGGCGTACCGAGACCACGCTCATCGGTTCATAAGTAGCGTTTAGGACGAGAACCTGAGTCATGGCCTGGCTGTCAGCTAACAGCGGTCAGCTATCGGCTTGCCTCTCGGGGTTCAGGCTGACCGCTGCTGAATCCTGACCACCGAAAGCGCTTATGGGCCCTGTAGGGTTCGAACCTACGACCAACCGGTTATGAGCCGGTCGCTCTAACCACTGAGCTAAGGGCCCTTGTCAAGGAGTTCCCAGCCTGTCCTGTCTGTCCTGTGCCGACAGGCACAGGACAGACAGAGCAAATGATCAGACTCGGGGGCGAGGATTTGAACCTCGATACAGGGATCCAAAGTCCCTTGTCCTGCCATTAGACGACCCCCGATCGCATTGGCGCCATTCTAGCACAAATTCTGTTGGATGCAAGTGTAAACACCCGCGCGTCAGCAAGGCAGCGCGCACAACGGCTTCTTGCCCATTTTCAACACCACACCGTCTTGGCAAAAGACATGGGCCATCCCGAAGCTCGGGATGGCCCATGTTTGAAGCCGATTGAGGTGGGCCGAAGCCCACCTCACGTTCCTCACCTACTTGAACATCGCCATGATCTGATCGATTACGTCCATGAGAATGTCACTGGCGTCCTTTCTCGCGTCGATCAGGTAACCACCCTGCTTGGTGTGCTGGTTGAAGGGCACAAGCTCACCGGCTGCATCCTCGTTGATCAGTGTCGCCCGGTGGCATCCACCACAGGCCCGCGAAGCGGGACCGGTGACCACAGACGGTATCGTACCGATCTTTCTGTCCCGGCCGCTGAGTTCGCTGGATGCCGACAGCAGACCGGGCAGCGACTTGGTCTGATCCGGCACGTTGTAGGCGTCCGCCTCGTGGCAGGACTCGCAGTTTGTGATGCCGTGCGTGGGATACGGGAACTCGATGTGATGCTCATAGTGCAGGGCCTGCACCGGATCGGCGAAGTCGATGTCGCCGATATCGAACGCCTGGCCCGAGTGGATCGCGTGGACATAGGAATCGATCGACCGCGACTGCATTTCCAGGTGCGAGCCGCCGCTCTTCGTGATGTGGCACATTCGGCAGACGACGACGTTCCCGCCTCTGTCCGGCGTATGGAAGGTGGTCGCCAGCGCATCGTGGCAGTTGTTGCAGCCATCCGCAACCTTCACGATGGGGCTGTAGAAGTCATCGGCAAAGGCATTGGCGCCAAGGTCGAAGGTCCGGGAAGGAGCATTGAGTGCCAGGGTGACGCCGTTGGCATCCACCAGAGTCGGCATGACAGCGATCTCCACCCTCTTCACGGTGCCGTCGGCGATCAGGTCCGCCCACGCCGACAGGTCGGCAGTGACTTCCCACTTGCCGTCTGCTGCCGACACGGTCGTGATGCGCGGGTGCTCTTCACCGACCTCGGCTTCCAGGGTCCTGCTGATCCTTGCTGTCGATGGTGCCATCGCCGTTGTCGTCAATGAGTCTCTCGTGCGGGCCGATGATGTAGTCCTTCGTGTCCCAGCCGTACAAGCCGACCAGCACGGTGGGCGTGATGGTCGCCACATCGAGGCCGTCAACGCCCGGTCCCTTGATGCCGCGCTGAACTTGAAAGTGAGCTTGTCTGTCGGCGAAGGAGGCACTGTCGATGGTGACGCTGATGGCGTCAGAATACCTCAGCCCGTCGGCGGTGTAGATCATCTTGTCATAGCCGGTGTGGATCTCGCTTGAAGGCCGGCAGCCGACTTGCCCTCACCATGGCAGGTAGTGCAGTCCGTCGTGTTCAGATCCATCGACTGATGGACCGCGGGCAAGATCGTCTTCAGCGCGAGCCCGGTAGTATCCTACGCTGGTTCCTCGCCCTCTTTGGCGGCGGCTTTCGCGCCTGTCACGGGGTGGCAGCTCTTGCAGGTCGCCACCGTGAAGTTGGCATCCGCCAAGACGGTATCCAGCTTGCCTTCGTGGCAGGTGACGCAGTTTGCCATGGACTGCGGATAGGGGAATTCCATGGCGTGCGACATGTGCACGTCGTTCATGAGCGTCGTCTTGTAGGCGTACTGGGCTTCCTGCTCGGGCGTCAGCTTGACTTCTTCCTGCGAGGAACTTGGCAGCCAGCGCCGGATCGTTCACCAGGAGCTGCCATTCGAAATGGCCGCCTTCACCGTTATCCAGGTGGCAGGCTTTGCAGGTGTAGAAGTCAGTCGCTGGATCGCCATTGACCTGGCCGTAGATGTAGCCGTGCTTGAGGTAGGGAGTCGTGTGGCATTTCTCGCAGCCGGCGTTATTGGCGGCGGAAACGTAGTCGACGCCCTTGCCGGTTTCCAGCAGGGCCGCAAACGGGTACTTGGTCTGGTAGACGCGAGCAGGAAGCTGGCCCATATCCTCGTCCCGGCCGTACACCACGATGAGGCCGTTCACCCCACTGAAATCGGTGGTCCCCGTCACAACACTCGTGATCCCGCCTGCGCCGTCATAGGTCAGTTTCCGCCTTTGAGCGACAGTCTTCGGCGGGCGGGTCGAACTGGAACTTGGTGCCGGTATACGGTACAAAGTAGATGGCCAGATTGGTCGCCTTTGTGCCATTGAAAGGAGCGCCATTCTTGGTCATCTTGAAAGTGACCGTACTCGTGTCTGGAGCAGCAAACGAGTACGTCAGATCGGTCACCTGAATGACGCCATCCTGATACAGCTCGTCATAGGACGCCTGATGCTTGGCGCCGGCTTCGGGATGGCATATCACACAGGTCTCAACGTCGACCGTGGGTGCAGTAACCGTAGTAGCAGCAGCGCGAGTACCGGTCGGTGCCTTGGGCGGCGACAGGACTGGCAGTGCCTTGAGACGCACTGGCGGCCATCACCACGACACCCAGCAGCAGCAGGACCAGGCCAATCCACATTCCATGAATGATCTTCCTTGACATTCGTCGTCCTCCTTCGATTTGTCTTGATCGCTAGATGGTGAGAAATTTCAGTCTACATTCTCAAAAGCGCGAAAACACTCGTCTTCCTGTAATGGCGCCCCCTTTCCATTCTCGCTCCTCAGGCATACCCCCAACGCGGACGAAAACGAACTGTGCTCGTGGCAGAACACGAGCAATATCATCATACCATACTAGGACTCCAGATGTACCTGACAACCGTCCCTACTTTCCCGGGACATTGGGGCAACGGGGAGGCCATTGCCTGATCCGCTCTTCTGCCAACTGATGCTCATCGTCACCGCCCTGGACGCCATCGCCGAGTTCAATCAGAGCGCCGGGGCGCCCTTGCCGGCCGGCCAGGTCGGACAGGCCACCCCCACTTCCGAGGATGAGTACCGGCCGGACATCGTCGCCAGGAAAGCCTGGCCCCGATACAGGCCGATCCTGTCCATCGACTGATCAGCCCGAGTGAATTCTCGGGGAAGGAGTCGACCCTCTCGGTCTAGCGCGTTATTCGCACCCTGGCGGCTTGGGCCAGTGATCGGTAACGCCTGCTTCTGTGTTGGGCGGCCGGCAGGAGAGCCATGGCAGGCTGGTCATATTCACCGCGCGCAGGCCCATGGAGCAGGTGTCGCCCACAGCCTCCAGGATGAGCTGCCCATCCTCGCTGCGCCAGTTGTAGAGACCCACCACCCCCGGGCAATAGGGATCATTGAACAGCACGAGCTGGTCCACCCTCAGGCGCGAGTTCTGGTCGTAGAAGGTGGTGAAGGAGCCGATGCTCCGCCAGCCGGTGCCCTGGTGCCAGATCCGGAAAACGCCCCGATCCAGGCTCAGCTTCCACACCCCTGCTTCCGGGTTATAGTCTGGACAGCGCTTGCATGGAGCCACCGAGGGCTCCCTCAGCTCCTCCTTGGTGTAGGTGCCGTCCAGGATCGTCGGCGTCGGCGGCGGCAGGGGGATGCTGTAGGGAAAGGGGGTGCTCTGTAGCAGGGCCTGCCAGCCGTTGGCCGGCGTTGGGGCGGCCGCTGTGCTCCCCTCAACGCCGGGCATCCGTCGCGCACAGGCCGCGGCCAGGAAAAAGACAACTGCGGCCATGGCAGCCAACCCCGACCGCTGGGCCGTTCGCTTCTTCAGCATCTTGCCTCCTTGAATCCTGGACAAAGACGCTACTACCAGCGATAACCGGATTACCGGTGATAGTATAGCACAAAATGCCTTACTCACAACAAGGCCCCAAGGGTTGGCACCGCCCTTGGAGCCCCGGCCCCTCGCGCAGGAGGCGGGCGTTGACCCCGGCGGTGACGTTCACGGCCAAGCCCTCTGCCTTCTTCATGTCGACGTACTCGGCCACGGCCTCGACGGGGTAGTCCTGCCAGCGCCCCATGGCCATGAACGCCACAGGGGCGCCGGCGCCCCTGGTCTGTGCGTCAAAGCAGCGCCACAGCGTCTGCTTGTCGAACTTTTCCAGGCGCTCCTCGCAATAGTCGCCGCACGGCACAGAGCAATAGATGCCGTGGGGGTAGAGGTTCCCCTGCAGACGCTGGATGTAGGGGACCACCCACTCGTCGATCAGGTCAGGGGTTAGGTTCGGGTAGCATGACCAGGCATCGGCAGGCAGGATGAGGTTGACCCCAGCATAGGCGGCCATGGCTTTCATGTACGGGGTCAGCACCTCGTCCACAATCCAGGTGAACAGCTGATGGGCGAACTTGGGATCATGCCGCATGTCGCGGATTAGCAGCGGGTAGGAGCGGATGCCCACCGCCAGGCTAAAGGGAGCGCAGTTAACTCCCTGATTGGTCATGCCCCGCTCCACGGCAATGCGGGTCAGCTCCCACTGGTAGGGAACGCGTTTGGTTGTGGCCCAATCAGGGATCTTGATCCGGGCCAGGTCGGCCGGCTTTTTTATCAGCGGATCGCGAAAGTCGATGGTCGGCATGGCATCGCCGTAGATCATGGCCTGGCCCAGCGCTTCGGCCTCAAAGTTATAGACATCGCCGAAGGGCAGCACGGCGTCCATGTGATAGTATGCGCCCACGGCCTCGAAAGCGTCCACGAACGGCACCGGCTCATAGTAAAAGACCTTGGCCGGCACCTTGGTCAGGGTCATCACGTGGTCGTGCATCTGGGCCATGACGGTTAGGGTCTTGGGCGGCTCCTTGGTTAGGACGGAGAGGATGGTGCCGCTGCCGTGCCCGCTCTGTTGTTCTTTCTTCTCATCGGCTGACATGTTACTTCACCTCCATCAGCTTCTTCGCCTTGGCCACGGCTGGCCACCACGATCCCCTTGCCCAGGTCGTGCACGTCCCCTTCCACCACGCCGATGACCACCTTGCCCCGGCGCCCTGCCCTGCGCTGGCCCATCTGCCGTTCCACCACGCGTGTCGCCTGGCGGAATGCGTCGGCGCTGAGGATGACGTCGGGAACGTAATAGCGGTTGGCGTCCCACAGCCGCCCCGTCTCCTGGATGCCGGCCACGATGGCCTGCTCAAAGAGGGTCTGGGCCGGCATTCCTTCCGCCAGGCACCGTTCGGCAAGCTCCGCCGCCCGGTCGGCATCGCCGACGATGACGGCTTGTTTCAACACGTCCAGCAGTGAGGTCATGCACAGGCTCCCATGAAGGCCGTCATCGCCAGCTCCAGCCGCGGCGCCGGCAAAAGTCGGCAAACGGCTCCAGATCGGACATCTCGAAAGGAATGGCATCCAGGTCGTCGGCAATCGGATACTGGCCGTATAGGCGCGTGGCGGCTACGGCCGCATGGACGTGCTCGGGTGGAGTGTCGCCTGGAACGTTGTTGATGACCAGGGTGAACCGTCCTCGTGGCGCGGCAGCGCCGATGTAGGCCCGCACCCGGGCGACGATGGCCTCCACCGGGCCATCGTGGATCAGCCGGGAGTCCAGCCCCAGAGCGAGCGCCACGTTGTGGCGGGCAGCCGTGTCCACGTATAGCTTCGGCCCCAGCCGCTGCACGTCGGGGTCCAGGCCGCGCAGGCTGCCGCGCATCTGGATCTTGGCCTCCAGGAACGGCACGGGATCGGGCAGTTGGCTTTCGCCCCAGTAGCCGGTTGCGCCGACACTGTATCCCTCGGCTGCAAACAGCTCCTGCAGCCTCAGGACGTAGGGCCGGACGAACTCGTCCACGATCGGCCAGGTGACAATCGGAACAGAGGCCCAGGGGTCCATGCCGGTGGCCGCGCGGGCGGCCGGCGCCTGGGCCAACTGGCACCGGATCCACGGCGCCAGGATCTGCTCCGTGAGTCGCTCCATCAACGCGTGGGCAAAGGTCGGCTCGAAGCGTATGTCGTGAACCAGGGCGGCATAGCCGCGCACGGCGCAGGCGAGGCTAAAGGGGGCGCAGAACCAGCGCCAGGCGGGCAGTCCGGTCAGCTCGCCGGCCAGCCGGTAGCTGTCCAGGATGAGCGGCATCCGCCCCGCCTGATGGAAATCGGGAGTCGGTAAGCGGTCCAGGTCGGATCTGCTTTGGACCAGAGTCTGCGCCGGATCCAGGAGTGGAGCAGCCTCCTCGTGATAGATGATGCGCCGGCCCAACGCCTCGGCTTCGATGTTGTGCACATCGCCATAGACGATAGGCAGGTCAAAGCCATAGTATTCTGCCAGCAGGATCTGTGCCTGCACAAACGGGACCGGCTCAGAGTAGAAGGTGCGGGCCGGGATGCCGGCCAGGTGCAGGGCGTGGGTGGGCAGGGATCCATAGATCGGCACGCAATCGGGAGTGCCCGCGATCGCCTCCGCAACTCGTCGAGCGCCTGTCAGCCAGTTGTGCATCACGGTTGGTGCCCCTGCCTCTCGTCCAGGCCATTGTAGCACCTGCGGGCTGCGTTGTCTGTCACCCAGGCGACAGGAACCGTGTGCTCAGGGTGAGCACCGGTTCGGGCAGCAGAGGGGTGCAGCTCTTAGGGGGGCAGAATCTGGCCGGCGGCCCACGGCGCCAGCACGATCCGCTGCTCGACCACGCGGTAAAAGCCCTCGCGCTGAAGCTGGCTCAGGCAGGCGCTCACCGTGGCCCGGCTGGCGCCGACGATCTTGGCCAGCTCCTCGTGGGTGAGCCGCATGTCGATGGCGACGCCTTCGGGGGTGACGCGGCCGTACTTGCCGGCCAGGTGCACCAGGGTCACCTGCACCTGGCCTCGCACGTCCTGGAAGCTCTGGCTCACCAGCTCCTGGACAATCAGCCGGGCTCGGGCCGACAGGTTGACCAGCAGCACTCGAGCCAGTGCTGAGTGATGGTCCAGCAGGTATTCCAGCCCTGCGCCGCCGACCTGATAGGCATAGACCTCAGCGCCAAAGGCTTCGGCGCTTTCTAGGCGAGGGCACTCCAGGTAAAAGGACACGTCGCCCAGCAGATCTCCGGCGTCAATGATCAGCAGGGTCTTTTCCCGGCCTTCAGGCGAGAGCACAAAGGTGCGCGCCCGTCCCCTGCGCAGGTAAAAGAAGCAGTCCGCCGGCTCGTCCTGCCGGTAGAGCAGCTCCCCTCTGGCATAGCGTCGCCGCGCGACCCCCGTCTCCCGTCGCGCCAGTGCCTCCAGCGCTGACTCAAGCGCACTTGCCAGAGAACCCTTGTCTGCATTCACGGTCAGGACTCCGCCGTGACCGCCGCGCCAACCGGGTGCGGCGGCACACCGTTACAGTATACCCACTCTCACCCCACTGAGCAAAACCGGCTCCTGTCCATACGCGTCAAGCCGGACCCGACGGTGCTCACTCCGACCCTGACAACAACGGCCCCAAGGGTTGGCACAACCCTTGGGGCCCCTTGATCTCCTGCCTGCGCCGTGCTCAGGGCGTCGCGGTCGGCGGCGCCACCAGCAAGCCATCGCGGCCCTCCAGGTATTCTTGACAAGCGCTGCTTTAGTGGTATAATACACGTCAGAATCCTTACGGTCGTAGAATCTAATGACTCACTTGGAAGGAATGCATTGAGTACTGCGGTTAACCCCAACATGGCCATTTTGGGCATGTTTGGCCAGTACGTGCTTCCCAGAGGAGGAATGATCTGGTTGGGGAGCTTGATCCAGGCCATGGCCGTTTGGGGATTCAGTGAAGCGGCGGCGAGGTCGGCCATCCTGCGCCTAAAACAGAGAGGAGCCATCGAGGGCCGGCGGGTGGGTCGCCGCACCTTTTACTCGTTGACCGATGTGGGCCTGCATCGCCTCGACATAGGCGGGTTTCGCTTCTCTTTCTCCCCAACGCGGGCTTGGGATGGGCAGTGGACGGTCGTCATCTACTCTGTCCCCGAGGAACGACGGGAGCTTCGGGACGCGCTGCGGGATTCGCTCAGGTGGTGGGGATTCGGTTTGCTGGCGCCCGGGACCTGGGTTTCTGCCCGTCCCTCTGCTGCCGGAGATGGAGCAAAGCTGGCGCGAGATGGGGGTGTGGGACTATATGGACGTTTTCCGGTCGGCGTACGTCGGCTCCGGCGACCTGCCGGCCATGGTGGCCAGGGTCTTTCCCGAGGTGCCGGCCCTTGCAGCCGGCTACCGGGAGTATATTGCCCAGAGCGAGCTGGTTCTGCATCGTCTTGAGGCCAGCCGGCTCGAGGACCGGGCCTGTTTTGCCATCCGCCTGGAGAACCTGTGGGGCTTTTACGCCATCGCCAGTGAGGATCCGGTCCTGCCCCCCGATCTTTTGCCGGAGGATTGGCCCCGCCTTGGGGCCGAGGAGCTCTCGGTCAAGATACAGCGTGCTCTGGCCGAGCCGGCCGATCGCTTTTTCGAGACGATCTATGAAACGATTGACTCCAGGAGTCATCCAAGCTAGAGAGGAGGCTACAAAATGGGATCCGTACTTGTGCTCTATCATTCTCAGGAATATGGCAACACGGCGGCCATGGCCCAGGCCATCGGCGAAGGCGCGCGGGCCGCAGGCGCCGACACAACGTTGGTCAATACCAACGAGCAGCGGCTGGACCTCGATCAGTACCGCCGTTTCGATGCCGTCGCCTTTGGAACGCCTGACTATTGGGGCTACCTTGCCGGCGGATTGAAGGTTTTTCTGGACGATTGGTATATCGCCGGCAAGTCCGGCCGGCAGGGGTTGGAGAACAAGCCCTATGGCCTGTTCTATTCTCACGGCGGTGGAGGAGGGGTGCGCGGCCCTCTGGAGGAGCTTTTTGGCCGGATGGGCCGGCAGGTTGGCAAGACCATCGAGTCGTACGGCAGACCGAACCGTGCCGTGCTGGAAGCCTGTCGCGAGCTGGGACGAAAGCTTGCCGAGGCCACGTAAGAGGGAAACCGGCAGGCCGCCGGCACGATTCACGTATGAGGAGGCGAGATGAAACGATTCGAATACCTGGCCCCCAGAAGCCTGAAAGAAGCGTTACAGATCTTGTCCGACCGGCCCGAGGCCATTCCCCTGGCCGGGGGGACGGATCTGCTGGTGCGGGTCAAGGAGGGCAGCCGCTCGGTGGAGACGCTGCTCAGCCTGAAGCGGGTGCCGGAGTTGCGGCAATACGCCCACAACGGGACGCTGATCCTCGGCTCAACCGTCACCGTGGGCAGGATCGCTGCCGATCCGCGGATTCAACAGGCGTACACTGCCCTGGCAGTGGGCGCGGGCTTGATCGGCTCGGTGCAGATCCGCAACGTGGCCACCGTGGGCGGCAACCTGTGCAACGCCTCGCCCTCGGCTGACACGGCGCCGCCGTTGCTTGTCCTGGGCGCGCAGGCAGTGATCGCCGGCGCGCAGGGCGAGCGCACGATTCCGCTGGAGGAATTCTTTGAGGAACCGGGCCGCACGGCGTTGCAGGCCGGCGAGCTGCTGACAGCCATCACCCTGCCCCAACCCGCACAGCGCAGCGGCTCTTTCTACCTGCGCCATACCCCCCGCGCCCGGATGGACCTGGCAGTAGTGGGCGTGGCTGCGGCCGTGACGGTGGAGGCGGATGGCTCTATCGTGGACGCGCGTCTCGCGCTCGGGGCGGCGGCTCCGGTGCCGCTGCGGGCCAGGCAGGCTGAAGCGCTGCTCGCTGGTCAGGTTCTGACGGACGAGCTGTGGCGCGAGGTCGGGGCGACGGCGGCCCGGGAAGCGGAGCCGATTGACGATCAGCGCGCCTCGGCAGAGTACCGGCGACACCTGGTGGATGTTCTGACCCGGCGGGCGCTGCGCTGCGCTCTGGCCAGGGCAAAGGAGGCGTAGATCATGCTGTACAAGCTCAACCTTTCGGTCAACGGAGATCCCGTCAGTCTCGCGATCGAGCCCCACCTGACGCTGCTGGAACTGCTGCGCGACACGCTGGGCCTGACCGGCACCAAGGAGGGCTGCGGCGCCGGCAACTGTGGCGCCTGCACCGTCCTGCTCGACGGCGAGCCGGTCAACGCCTGCCTGCTGTTGGCCGTCGAGGCCGAGGGCAGTCAAGTGATCACGGTCGAGGGGCTAACAAACAACGGCGACCTGCATCCGGTGCAGGAGGCCCTCGTCGCCCACGGCGGCCTGCAGTGTGGTTTCTGCACGCCGGGGATGGTCCTGTCGTCGGTGGCGTTGTTAAAGCACAATCCCCGGCCTACCGAAGCGGAAATCCGCGACGCCCTGGCCGGCAACCTGTGCCGCTGCACGGGCTATGACAAGATCGTGCGGGCCGTGCAGGCCGCCGCAGAGGAGGTGGATCATGCCTGAGACACGAGTTGTCGGTCAATCTCTGCCGCTTATAGACGCCAGGGCCAAAGCCCGGGGGGAGGCGGTCTTTGCTCCCGATGTGCGCCTGCCGGGGCTGCTGGTCGGCAAGTGGCTGCCCAGCCCTCACGCCCACGCCGAGATCCTTTCGATTGACACGTCGCAGGCTGAGGCGTTGCCGGGTGTACGGGCAGTCATCACCGGGGCCGATATCCCGCCGGTGGACAAGTACGATCCAGAGAGCCGGCAGCATGCCTTCATGGCCCGTCGGTTCGCCGTCCATGCCGGGCAGCCGGTCGCAGCCGTGGCCGCCGACGACCTGGCGATCGCCGAAGCCGCGCTGGCGTTGATCCGGGTCGAGTACCGGCCCCTGCCCGTTGTCCATGACATCCGGGAGGCGATCCAGCCCCACAGCCCGGCGGCGTCTCACGGGACGGCGGCGGCGGAGCGGGAACTGCCCAACGTCGCCACCCGGCTCGTCTTGGAGCACGGCGACCTGAGCTCTGCCTTTGCCGGGTCGGACGTCGTGGTCGAGGGCGCCTACCGGGTGCCGATGTTGCACCAGGGCTACCTGGAACCCCACGCCGTCACGGCCTATTGGGATCGGGCCGATCATGTGACGGTCTGGGAGTGCGCGCAGGGGGCGTTCGGGGCGCGGGACCTGCTCGCCGACAGCCTGGGCATCCCCCACACCCAGATCACGCTCAATACGACCGAGATCGGCGGCGCGTTTGGCGGGAAGGACGGGGGACTCTTTTCGCCGCTGGCGGTCCTGCTGGCCAGGAAAGCGCGACGGGCGGTCAAACTGGTCCTGACCCGGCACGACGAGCTGGTGGCCGCCAACCCGGCGCCCGGCGCGGTGATCCGGCTCAGGACCGGGGCCAAGAGGGACGGCACGTTGACGGCACTGGAGGGCGAGGTCCTGCTGGACGTGGGGGCCTGTCCTATGTATGGGGGGACGGTCGGCGGCGTCTTGTGGCTGATACTGGCCAACTACAAGTTTCAGGCCTGGCGCATGGAGGGCCTGGAGGTGCTGACCAACAAGGCCGGCGCCGGTTCCTATCGTGCGCCGGGCGCGGCCATGGCCGCCTTTGCCGTCGAATCACAGTTGGACGAGATCGCCCGCCGCCTGGACCTGGACCCGATCGCCCTGCGCCGGTGCAATGTGACCCTGGAAGGCGATCCGCTGCCGAACCTGCAGCCCCAGCCGCCGGTCGGGGCGAAGGAAGTGCTGGCGGCGCTCGCCGAACACCCGGCCTGGAGCGATCCACCGCCCCCGCGCCGGGGCGACGACGGCCTGCTCCGCGGCCGGGGCTTTGCCCTGGGGAGCTGGGGGGCCGGTCGGGGGCCGTCTTCGGCGCTGGCCATCCTGGAGGCGGATGGCAAGATCCGCGTGGTCCTGGCCACGGTGGATTTGACCGGTTCCTTCACCAGCCTGGCCCAGATCGCGGCAGAGGCCCTGGGCGTTTCGGCGGGGCAGATCGTCGTGAGCAAAGCCAGCCCCGACCATATCTCCTATGCGCCCATCAGCGGCGGCAGCCAGACCATCTATGCCACAGGTCCGGCGGTGAGAGAAGCGGCGTTGGACCTGCGGGCCAAGATCCTCCAAAGCGCGGCTGCTGAACTGGAAGCAGAAGAGTCGGAGCTGGCCATCACCGACAAAGGGGTACACGTCGCCGCCGATCCAGAACAGATCTGTTCATTTCAGCGGCTGTATGAGCTGGGCACGAGCTGGTCGGCCAAGTACAGCCCCCTGGTGGGCCAGGGCTCCGCGCCCCTGCGGCGGCCCACCCGCGCCTTTGCGGCCAGCGTGGCCGAAGTGGCTGTGGATCCGGACACAGGCCGGGTGACCTTGACCCGGCTGACCACAGCCCAGGACGTGGGCAAGGCCATCAATCCCCTGGCGGTCGAGGGACAGATCCAGGGCGCAGCCGTCCAGTCGGCAGGGATGGCCTTGTGGGAAGAGCTTCTGTACGACGAACAAGGTCAGGTTCGCAATCCGAACCTGTCAGACTATCGCATGCCTACCGCAGCGGACGTGCCCCAGATCGAGACGATCATCGTCGAAGTGCCCGGCTCGGACGGACCGCACAGTGCGAAAGGCGTCGGCGAGCCGCCCATCGTGCCGCCGGTCGCTGCCGTGGCCAATGCTGTCGCCGCAGCCCTCGGGACGCGCCTCTACGAGCTGCCCATCACGCCGGAGCGAGTTTGGCGAGCCTTGAAGGACAAGGCTGTTCCTGGAGCATGAATCCGACCAGGTGAGCTTCGTCAGGCAGTGGACCGGCGCCAGATGCGGGCCATGTGCAAAGATAAGGCATGCCTTGCAGATGACCTTGGCGATGCTGTCAACACAGCTACAATCCTGGAAAACAAAGAACTGGCCAATCAGGCCAGTTCTTTGCGCGGAACCAAGGTCCACAGTCAGATTTGACCTCCTGTTCAAGTCGGCGACTCACTCTGCTCCGCGTCCAGCCCATGTCCGCTCTCGATCAGTTCCACCAGCCTGCGCACAAAGCGGGCTGCTGGCGCCCCGTCGATCACATCGTGGTCGAACACCACTGTCAGGTCGAGGATCTCGCGCGGCTCGATCCGCCCCTCGACCACCTCTGGCTTCCAGGCAATGCTCCCCACGATCAGGTCAAGCGAGTGGCGTGTTGCTTCCAACCCATAGCCTCTGTGACCTTGACCGAACATACCTACCGCGGTAATGCCAACAGTGCCAGCCATTCTCACGGCAATCGCCGGGTCGTGGCGCACGGCAGCACCAACCAAAGCGGTGAACCAGCTGGACAACGGCCACGGCAATAGCATGGCGGAACGGAACCAGTTGGGTATGCCTTTGCTCGCTGGCACCGGTGTGGACTGGACAGATCGGATCTCCTGGTGGATCTCCAGGTAGGTCTTGTGGTTGGCGCCCCGTACAACATAACCCGTCAATTCGCGCTTTTCTCCGCTCTTCCGCTCGACCATTAACCCGATATCCACATCGTCAAACAAGACAAGCTGTTTGTGGCCTTTCCGGTATGCCTGCACGGTGTTGTCTTCATCCACTGCCTTGGCCAGGCAGAGGGCAAGGAAACCGGTAAAGGAAAGTGCCTCGCCGGTACGCCTCTTGTGCTCGGCAATGAGCTGCCGGGCCACTGTCACGTCCACTTCCAGCAGACCGAACATGGGATGTGTGGGTCTAGGCAGATCGAGGACATTCAGCCAGGCGCGGCGCCCAGGTGTGAGATCGACGACATGATAGGGTGTGACCTGTTTTCTTCATGAGTTAGTTTCCTCCAATCAGAACTTGGTAATCGTGCCCGGGATGTAAAGTTCAACTAGCGTTTTCGGAGGGCCCGCAGGATCAGCCCGGTGCGCAGAAAAGCTCATACGCCAGCGCAAAGCTGCCGCAGACCGTGCGATCCAGGAAAAGTCGGGCATGTAGAGCCTCAGATAGCCGCGCCTTTTGCCCAGCACTGGGATCAGGCTGAGGGCGACCAACAGATTTGGGATCAGCGGGAGCAGGATGTGAAGCCCCCATGTGCGTCCACCGCTCGGGCGGCGCTCAGGATCCAGGCGCCAGCGGCGCAACCGCCGCAGCGTGGCGACGACGCCCACGATCTGGAGGGCCGGGATCAGCAGCTGGCCACGCAGCATCCAGGGGATCATGTCAACAAACGGGATCGGAGCGGGCTGATCGCCGGCGAGCAGAGCGGCCACGCCTGTCCCGAAGTCTGCCAGGACGGGGGTCATCCAATGATGGTCGGCATTGAAGAGCAGGACCACGCCTTTCTTTTGCTCCGGCAGAAGCGCCATATAGGCAGCAAAGTCGGGGAGGGTGCCGCTGTGCCAGACGAGCTTCGTCTGGCCGATCTCGTCTGACGAACCATCCCATCGCCGTACTGCCCTAGCGAAATGCCCATCGCGCTGATAGTCCGCCGCCCCGCGGTGCAGCTCGTCGATGCCGGCGCCCGAGAGGATTTGCACGTCGCCGTAGCGGCCGCCGTTGAGATGAGCGATCAGGTAGTGCGCCATGTCTTCAGCGCTGGAGATGAGCAGACCGGCTGGAAGCGAACCGTGCGGGACGGGCAGATTGGGCGCGGCGAAGGGAATGCCCGAACCAGTATCGGTGGCCCACCGCCAGGCCGTTCTGTTTGCGCCATGGCCTGTGAGGTATAGCTGTGGCTCATCCCCAGTGGGGTGAAGATGTGGTTTTGGACATAGTCCGCGTACGATTCACCGCTGGCGGCCTCGATGATCAGCCCGAGCAAGCTGTAGTTCGAGTTGCTGTACTCGAACGCCGAGCCGACCGGGCGGGTGAGCACGAGCGTTGATAAGGCGCGCGCCTGGCGCTCGGTGGCGCCCGGGCTATCGTCGAAATCGGCCAGCTGAATCTCCCCGGACGACGTGGGCAGGCCGCTGGTCTGGTTCAACAGGTGGCGCACGGTCATTTGGGCAGATGCCTGGGGGTCCGCCACCCGGAACCAGGGCAGGTAGCGCTGGACGGGGCATCCAGCTCGATCTTCCCGGCTTCGACGAGCTGCATCACGGCCAGGGCGGTGAACGACTTGGTGAGTAGAACCGATGAAGAAGGGCGTCTGCGGGGTTGGCGCTTCACCGCCCGGGCGGGCCCGGCCAAAGCCGCGCAGGTGCACGATCTGGTCGCCTTCGACGATGGCGAGAGATACGCCAGGGATGTTCAGGCGACGCATCTGCTGTTCGACGTAAGCGTCGATCGCGTCATAGGAAATCATCTCACCACACGCCCTGGGCCCTCAGCTCCTCCATCGCCGCTTATGGATCTCGATCAGCTGAGTGATATCCTCGTCTGTGTGCGCCGTGCTCATGAACCCATGGTGGGACGATATGTGCAGTCCATTCTTGCGGTACAGCAGCCTCAAGCCAACACTTGCTGCAGGGTCACCCTGGTGCGCATCCCGGACGCTGTTGACCGGTCCACGCGTTGCGTGCATCCAGAACATGGAGCCGACGCCTGTGGCGATCGCCGGATAGTCCTGTTCCTGGGCAAACCGGTTGATCTCGGCCCGAAAGCGGTCTCCCATCGCGTTCAACCGTGCATACAGGTGCGGTTCCTCACTGAGGCGCCGCAGGACGGCGGTCCCGGCCGCTGTAACCAGTGGGTTGCCGTTGAAGGTCCCTGCCACGAGGATAGAACCCGGATTCACGTCGTATTCCGTCAACCGCATCGCCTCGGCGGTCCCACCCACCGCCCCAAAGGGAAGACCCCCTCCTGCGACCTTGCCGAAGGTGCTGACGTCGGGAATCACCCCGTAGAATTCCTGAGCTCCGCCCGGGGCCAAACGGAAGCCGGTGATCACTTCGTCAAAGATGAGAAAGGCCCCGATTTCGTGCGTGATCCTGCGTAGCTCTGACAGGAACTCCTTGTCTGCCGGGATGGTGCCGGCGGCGCCCTGCACGGGCTCGACAATCACGGCGGCCAGCCGGGAGGCATGACGACGGATCTTGTCAAAGGCCGCCGGATGGTTGAACGGCAAGACAATCGTGTCCCTCCATGCTCCCTCGGCAAGCCCAGGGCTCTCGGGGACTGCCGTGGGATCCTCGATGGGGCCGCTCACTTCAGGGGCCAGGCCCGGCCGGCCGAAGCTGACGGCCAGCAGATCGTGGGCTCCGTGATAGCCCCCCTCGAATTTGGCAACCAGAGGTCGCCCTACCGTGGCACGAGCCAGCCGCAGCGCGTACATGGTTGCCTCGCTCCCCGAGTTGCAGAAGGTCACCTTTTCTACGCCCGGCACCATGTCGCAGAACAGCTTGGCAAACTCATACTCGTGCTCGTGGCATAGCCCGTACGAGGTCCCGCGCGGCAGCGCCTCCCTGACCGCTGCTTCGACCTCGTCCGGTGCGTTCCCGAGGATCATGACCGAGAAGCCAAGCATAAAGTCCAGGTATTCATTGTCATCTGCGTCCCATATCCTGGCGCCTTTCGCCCGCTTGACGACCAGGGGAAAGGGGTCCGCCAGCCGGAATACGCTTCCTACACCTGCCGGCATGACCGTGCGATTCCCTTGCCAGATTGACAATGACTTCGGGCTCTTGGTCCGTATCTCATCGCGGTAAGAGTTGAGAAGCCTTGCCACAGTTTCCTGGTCAGCCATACCATACTCTCCTTTCACCAAGATTGTTTACCGGCCATTCGCTTCGCCCAGCCCATTCCCGCACTCAATCAGCAAGTGTGCGCGTCAAGCGCGCTGCTGGAACCTCGTCGAGAATATCGGGGTCGAAAAGCGCCTCAGGTCGAGGAACTCACGTCGTGCAGGAAGCTCCTCACCGCCTGGAAGACCTCAGCAGGCCGCTCATCCATCGGATTATGACCGGCGCGGTCGATAATCACCAGGCGTGCGCCAGGTATCCCAGCCGCAAGCGCCTCCTGGCATTCAGGCGGGAACACAAAGTCGTGGCGACCTGCCAAGACCAGGGTGGGCGCCTGAATCTGGCCGAGACGATCCATGACCGTCCAGCCCCTGAAATACTGGCCGTACCAAAAGATGGGTGCCTCGGGCCTGATTTTCGACCGCACTCCCGGGACCAGTAGCTGTGCCAGTTGCAGGAGGTTGAGGTGATAGAAGTATGCCGGGCCGAGCTTCATCAGGACTGAAAAGACCTCCTTGGGTGCCATCTGGCCATTGAACAAGCGCCGGGCGAGGTTCACCATGTCCTGGCTATAACCGCGTTTCGCCAGGACCTCTGGCGCCTTCTCCTGCGCCCACTGACTCTCGCCGCCCGTGTCGACCAGCAGGAGGTGAGACAGGCTTTCGGGATAGCGCAGCGCATACTCCATCGCAACGTGCCCGCCAAAGGAGTGCCCGAGCACCGCCCACTTTTCGAAACCCAGCGCCTGGCGCAGCGCGTCTGCATCCGCGGTAAGGTTCTCCCACGTCATGGAGGTGACTTCCCCCTCAGAGCGGCCGTTGCAGCGATGGTCATAGAAGACCAGCGTGAAGTGGTCCGCAAGTGACCGGAACGCCATCATGGTATAGAGGTCTGCACTAGGACCCCCATGCATGAGCACCAACGGATATCCCTTCCCAATGACTTTAACGTTCAGCGAGATTCCTCGGATCGACATTTTCGTCACAGGTCACTCTCCGAAATGTGAAAATTCGTTTTGGCTACTCCCCGCCGTGGCGTACCCACTCGAAAGTGAGCTTCAGCACGTTTAGTCAACGGCTCTATGGTCAGAACTTCGGGCCTATCCCACTTCTGGTGATAGAAGGCCACCATCTGTTGAGGCATCTTGAAAGGCATCAGTGTCGTAGCCTTGAGGCCGGCCTGGCTGAAGGGAGCCGCGTCGCTCCCGCCTGTACCAACGAGGCCGGGTTTCACCATGTAAGGGACCCCGGCGCGCTCTGCCGCCGCGACCACGCTTTTCACCTCTACCCGCTCAGTGATCGATCACGCCTCACTCGCTCGATTACAGCTCATAAAACAAAAAGGATGGCCGCTTGCGGTCATCTGAGGCGCTTCGCGTCCACCAGCGTGCAGCAGCTCTCCACGAACCCGGTCTCCAGCCCCATCTCCGCTGCCAGCCGCACCGTCTCCGGATCCGGGATAGGCCACCACGTTGGCGCCGGCCAGCACCGCCAATCGCTCCATCGGCACCTTGGCCGGCCCTGCCGGGCGCGCACAGCCCAGCATCAGCGGGGTATCGGGCATCAACAGCCGCGCCACGGCGGCCAGCCGCCCCACCTCCTCCGCGCCGGGTGGTGTGACCTCGGCCATCGGGCGTCCTGGGCAAGGGACGAAGCACCACCAGCACCACCATCTCGGCGCCGGCCTCGCGGATGATCTCGAGCGCCCTCAGCTCCCCGCGCATCTGGCCAAAGTGCAGGCCGATGACGACGTGCGGCGCCACGGCGAGCCCGGCCCGGCGCAGGATGGCCAGGCCGCGCGCGTAATCATCCGGCGTATAGGGCAGGCCGTACACCTGCCGGATCGTCTCCTCGATCGCCGATGACGTCAAACAGCGCCTGGTCGATGCCGCTGTCGTTCAGCCCGCGGGCCGTCTGCTCGTCGGTCAGGCCGGTGTGGACGATGACCTGCAGCCCCATCCCCTTCAGCCTGGCGATGGCGGGCAGGAAGCGGCGCAGGGGGACCGCGCCCTGTGGCGTCGGCCCCGCCGCTGAGCAGCACGCCCTGGCAGCCCTCGGCCTGCAACCGGCGTCCCAGCGCGACCAGCTTGGCCGGGGTGGTCGCGGCGTACATCGTCTCCAGCAGGTGCCGGCTGCAGTGAGCGCAGTTCGAGCGCGCAGGCCGTCCCGGTCAGGCTGACCGTCGCAAAGCGCTGCGGCTGGTTGACATAGTGCTCGGTCGTGTAGTGCCGCGCGCCGGGCACGGCCAGGCCGAGCCACGGCGCGAAATGGTCCGTGCGCGCCGCCCAGGCGCGCTTCTGCAGCTCCTCCCACGGCAGTCCGAACAGCCTTTGCGCCTCCCCCTCATCCTCGGCCGGACAGGGCCGGGGGGAAGGTTGCTTAGCGCTGCCCATCGCCAAAGCCGACATAATCCTTCATCTGGTAGCGGATCAGGGCCACGTCCTCGACCTCGGGCTCGAAGGCATAGTTGCGGATCGGCCGGCCCGCTCTTTCGTTGCCAAAGGGCCGGTTGCAGGCCACCCGGCCATCGGCCCCGGGGCAGCCCGACGTCATGAACGGCTCGCCGAACTGGATGCTCTCCTCGAGCACAGCCGGGTCGACGCCGAAATCGATCGATGCGCCCCTGGTCGTCAAAGGCCATCTGCTCGTAGCGGCCCAGGCCCTTGTTCATCAGGTAGCGGGCCAGCTGCACGCGCCGGTAGTGGCCGTAGCTCGGCTGTGGATGGTTCTCCATGGCCGTGCCCGCCTCCGGGAAAAAGCTGAACAGGTGGGTGTCGGCGCCCAGGTCGTACGCCCGCTGGATGGTCGCCACCATCTGCTGCTCGGTCTCGCCCAGGCCGACCACCAGGTGCACCCCCGCCTTGCCCCGCCCAAAGATCCGCCCGATCTCTTCCACCGTCTCCCAGAACAGCTCCCAACGGTGCGGCCCGCGCACCCCCTGCCCCCGGTACAGGTCAAACAGCTCCGGCGTTGCGGCGTCGACGGCGACGGTGGCAATGTCGGCTCCCGCCTGCGCGGGTCTCGACCAGCCGCTTGGGATCGCGGATGGCCGTGGGCGAGATCAGCGCCGACACGGGCCGGCCGGTCTCGGTGTGGAAGCGATGGATGATGGCGTTCATGTCGTCAAAGGCGCGCGGGTGGGTGATCATCCCCACGCACACCCGCCGCAGCTGCCCGCCGTCGTTGTTCAGACGCTCGATGATGTCGTCCACGGCGTAGGTCGGCCACTGGACGCGGATAAAGGTCCGCCCTCGGAGTTTCCACTTCGCGGGCCCGGTTCAGCCCGCAGTAGGCGCAGCGCGCCGAACAGAGCTGGTCGTAGGTCACCAGCAGGTTGAGCCCGCGCAGAAACGAGTTGCGGCGAAAGGTGTTGGGGAAATAGCCCAGCGCCTTGGCCGCGGCCATGCTAATCTGTACGTACTCGCGGACTCTCCATCTGTCCTCCTTGCTGCTTCTGTGTTTGGTTTCCGCCGGCCATAGGCCGGCGAAGGCGATCCAGGTCTCCCGGACCAGATCGCTCAGCACGGCAGGGTCATCGCTCCAGCGGGCGTCGAGGTAGCGCCGGTTGGCCACCGCCTGGCCCATCGGCCGCGCCCATCGTCGCCTCCCACTCCTGCGGGTAGCGCTCCAGCGCCGCCACGCCCTGCCCGGCGACGGCCTGGGCCGCGGCCTGGCCGGCCATCTGCCCGCTGAGCACCGCCGGCGCAATGCCGCCGCCGGTGATCGGATGGGCCAGCCCGGCCGCATCGCCAACCAGCAGGATATTGCCGGCCTGCAGCCCGGCCACCGGGCCGCCCACCGGCGATCGGCGCCCCCCAGCGTGCCGACGACCGCGGCGCGGGACAGGCCGAGCCGCTCCAGCAGGTGCTCCAGCGCCGGGCCCGGCCGCCCGCCCATCTGCGACGTTGACCGCAACCCCGACGTTGGCCGTGTCGCCCTTGGGAAAGAGCCAGCCATAGCCGCCCCGGTACAGCGGATCGAAATAGATCTCGGTCTGCTCGCGCGGTCGCGGGCAGCGCGACCTCGACCTCGACGCCGTGGACCAGCTCCGACTGCGATCTGTCCCACCCACCCGGCGACGGTCGAATGGGGCCCGTCGGCGCCGACGATCACCTGCGCCCGGATCCTGGCCTCGCGGCGGCCGTGGCGCAGCAGCACCTCGTGGCCGTCATACTCGGCGGCCGTCCAGCCGGTGCGCAGCTCGGCGCCTGCCTGGTGGGCCAGCACCGCCAGGTGCTTGTCCCACAGCGACCGGTCGAGGACCATGCCGGCGGCCTGCTTGTCAACGACGCTGCCGTCGGGCAGCACGGTGCGCATCTGCCGGATCGTCTGGGCGATGCACCTCGCCGGAATCGGCGCCTGGTGGGCCAGTTGCCACGGCACAAACTCGGCGCACTGCACCGGCAGCCCCACCTGGATCCGCTTTTCCACCAGCAGCACGCGCGCCCCGCCCTGCGCAGCAGCGCGTGCGGCGCAGCTCCCTGCCGGCCCGGCCCCCACCACCAGGACGTCGAACGATTCCGGCTGCATCACTGCCCCGGCCCCCTGGCCACGCGCCGGACCACCCGCTCCAGCAGGTCCAGCTTTAGCTCGGTCTGGTTCTCAAACCGGCCGGCGTAGGCCTCGTCTTCCTTGCCCAGGTCGTAGCAGGTGGAGCTGTCCACGTCCACCAGGATGCCGGCCAGCCCGATCCGCTCGAAATCGTCCCGGTGCTTGGCGTAAAAGGCCTCGCAGCAGCTCCCGACGAAAGCCTCGGCCCCTTCGTCGTGGAGGCGCTGCAGCGTCTCTTCCAGGTCCTCATAGTTCTGGATGCTGACCGGCCTCAGACCGTAGCGCTCGGCCAGGGCAAAGGCGTCGCCGATGCGAGCACCCGCCGCACTGGCTGCAGCCCGGCTCGTAGCGGTATTCGCAGTCGGGCAGCTTGGCGCAGTAGGGCAGCAGCAGCACCTGGCTGGCGCGTGATCTCGGCCAGCGACCTGCCCACCGTGAACACGGCGTTGACCTCGTCGGGCCGGATGTCATATTCGACATAATGTCGCTTGTCCAGCGCCTGGTAAATGGTGTACAGCAGGTCGTCGGGGGTGATGCCCGGGATCTGCACCGGATTGGCCGCGAAAAAGCCGCGCACGATCCGCTCGATGGCCGCCTCGTTCGGCCGGCGCGTGCTTGAGCGCCGCCTCCAGGTCAAAGATCGCCCGCCGGGGATAGGCGAAAAAGTCGCCGGTGATCAGCACGCTCTGCAGCCGGCGGCCGTTCGTTGTCCACCACCAGGGCGACGCGGATCAGCCCGCCCGGGCTCTTGTACAGCGCGCGCAGCTCGCGGCTCTGGTTGAGCGTGCGCCGCGGGCCATAGATCCACTCCTCCGACTCGAAAAAGGGCAGCCGCTCGGCCAGCAGCGCCTCTTCGGCCGGGATGAGCCCTCCGGGCTCGAACGCCACGCCCAGCGCCTGGGCAAAGCTCTCCACCAGCGCTGCCTTGACCTCGGCCAGCGGCGGGACGCGCCCCAGGACCCAGCGCAGGCACGTGACGCGCTCCTTGACCGAGTCGATCTCCTTGTCCTTCAGCTTTTCGGTGGGGATGCGCAGCGCCCGCAGCATCGTGTTCACGTCGAAATCCACCAGGAGCGAGCCCTGGAACATGAACGAGCCGCCCAACGAGGTCCCGCCGGTGCCCGAGATCTTGCGGCCGTCCACCTCGATGTCGTTCTTGGGGCGAAAGGCAGCCTGCACGCCCAGGCGGCCCAGGGCGCCGACGGCGGCGGTGCACAACTGCTCGTACATCGCTTCGACGTCACGGGCGATGGCGGGGTGTCCCTGCGGCGCATACACCTCCCAGCCCAGCGCCCCGCCGTCCCAATACAGCCCTCCGCCCCCCGTCAGCCGGCGGTTGATGTCGATGCCATGCTGCCGGCAGTATTCCACCCGGATCTCCTGCTCGACCGCCTGGTGGTAGCCGACCAGGGTGCAATGAGGCTCGAATATGAGAAAGCGGAGCGTATTGGGAGCCTGTCCCCGGCTGTGGGCGGTGAGGATCGCCTCGTCGAGGGCCATGTTCCGTGCTGCCGAACAAGGGGGTGTATCGAGCAGGCGCCAGGTTTCAGTCAATGTCGCTTCTCCACAGCGAGCGAGTATACCCGAAAAACCCAGCCCTGTCAACAGGCCGGTCAAAAGGGGGTGCGGCAGGTGCAGCTCAAGGCCGTGGCGCCATCGAACCGCTGCAGCCACCGTAGCTACTCAAATCCAGGGGTGGGCGGCCAAGTATTCACGGAATCGCCCCAAAGCCTGAGGCAAGTTCTCCCTCCCAAAACCTACCCTAAAATGCCTATCGTCATAGTCATACACGGTCGATGGCAGGAGCATGATGTCGGCTTCTTTGGCAACCGTCTGGCAGAAATCCAAGGCGCCTGGCTTTCCTTTCAATCTCGGAAAACCGATTGTTCCGGCTCTCGGCCTGATCCACTCAAACATGTCCTGGTATTCCACGAAAAACCTATCCAGCAGTCCGATATTCCTCCCAATTCTGGCCAAATGCCTGCTGATTATTGCATCCTTCGCCCTCAAGGCGATTATCGCCAGTACCTCGCTTGGGGCGCTGCCGCATATAGTCGTATAGTCCTTGAATGCTGCCATTGTTGCCAAGAGGCTTTTATCCCTTGTCACAAGCCAGCCAATCCTCGCACCGGCCATGCCAAACGTTTTTGACATTCCGCACAAGGAAATGGCTCGATCGTAAACCTCACAGGCCGAAGGCAACCGGCAATCGCTGCTGTATTCTATTAAGCGATACATCTCATCGGAGAATAGATACAGGCCGCGCTTTCTTGCCGATTCGACAATCCGTTCGTAATCCTCTTTGCTTGGCAAGTAGCCTGTAGGGTTGTGAGGAAAGTTGACGATTACCAGTCTTGTATTTGGCCTGATGCTTTGCTCCAGAAAACCTGGATCGAATCTCCATCCATTCTCTTCTTCTGGTTCCCATCTTGTGACTTCGCAGCCCAAGCCCTCTGCTACTTCGTACAGAGACTGATAACCCGGAAATGTGCAGATAGCGTGGTCGCCTTTCTGCAAGATACTGTTCAGGGCGATAAAGATACCCTCTTCAGGAACTACCACGAGGCAGTCATCAGCAGTTATTCCGTGATACAGCTTGGAGATTTCATCTCTTAACACAGGGTGTCCAAGAGACTCCGTATAACCAAGCGTCAGTTTTTCCCAAAGACTGCGGGTTTCATCATCGGCCAGGTTCAGCAGCTCGCTCTGTGACAGCCCATCACAATCCGAGCTTGACAGCAGATACTTGGCCGAGAACTCGTACTTGGCAAAGTACCGTTCCAATTTGAAGGGTCTTAGGTTCATGGCTGCTCTGCTTTGGACATAGTCATCCCGCGCCTTCGGGCTCGGGTGCTACCGCTTCTGGAGGGCGCGCCCACGGCTCCCGCAGCTCGCCGCCCAGGGGTGCGAGGACATGGGCGGCCAGCGCCCTAAAACCGGCGAGCTGCTCGGACAGGTCCACCGCGCCTAGAAAGGCCTGGCAATGGCCGGCCAGCTCCGGGTCCAGTGCCCGGACTTCAGCCAGCGCACGCTTGCCCTTCGGCGTCCAGCGGCGGCGCCACAGAAAAGCGGTCTCGACCACATAGTCCAGGCCGGTCATCATCAGCCAGCGCGCCTGGTCCGCGTCTGCGGCGCAATCGGCCACGTCGTCGAGCATCTCGGTGATCGTAAAGCGGCGGCTCGAGTATCTGCCGGTCGGTTAACGGCTCGAGGCCGCGCTCAACCACCTGGCAGGCCAGGGCCTGATAGTGTGCGCCCAGGCCGCTGCGGTCGAACAGCAGCCGGCCGGCTGCCAGCTGGCGCAGCACGGTGCCCTGCGGCCGGTCCAGCTCCAGCCAGCGGTCGAACTGGCGAGGCGGGCCGGCGATCACCTGCACCTGGACGCCCTCACAGTAGTCTACATAACGCTCCATAACGGCGACGTCAGGGCTCTTGATCACCACCAGGTCGACGTCACTGCGCGCCGCGGGCTGGCCCAGGGCCAGCGAGCCGCCCAGTACGACGGCTTCGACGAGTGGATCGGCCTGTAGGGCGGCGAGGGTCGCGCCCACGGCTGAGCCGAACGGCTCTGGCAGGTCCGCTGCTGCTCGTGCTGCCTCGACTGTGTGTTTCAACTACATCGCCGCCGCCCGGCGGGCCTGGTACAGCTCCAGCATGTGGGCCACTCGCGCCCGGTCCATCTGCCCCCGCGGCGTGGGCGTCTCAAAGAAGCGGCCGGGCAGGTCCTCGGCGCGGGCCTGGAAGCCGAGCCGCTCGCGCAGCCGTACCCGCTCCCAGTACACCCGCTGGCCCATCGCCCGCAGCTCGTCGGCGCTGCGCTGGACGCCGATACTGCCCAGCGCCTGGCTCACCGTCTCCAGGTCGTATACCCCCCGGGCAAAGAGGCAGATGGCGATGCTCGTCTGCACGATCCGCTCCGCCTCGTCGGCGATGATCCGGTCGACGATCGCCTCGTCCGTGTATGGCTCCAGCTTCTGGTCGATGCCATAGCCGGCGTTGTCCAGGTGCGAGTGGCGCGCCCCCAGCAGGTGACCCACCACGTGGGCATAGCCGGTCCAGTAGCCGGCGATCCCCTGCCCGCCGGCGGCCGCCACATACTCCTGGCCGCCATAGTGGCGCGCGGCAGCCACCTCCCCCTGGCCCAGCCACTGCCCCACCTCCGTGTCGCCGCGGGCGATGGCGGCCACCGCCCGGCTGTAGCGCTCGGCGTCGCCCCAGCGCAGGTCGATGCCGCCGAGCTGCTCGGGCTTGATCGCCCCCCGCTCCATCGCCTCGGTGGCCCAGGCCAGCGCCGTGCCACACGAGATGGTGTCCATGCCCAGCCGGTCGATCTCCTCGATCAGGTGCAAGATGCTGTCGCGGTTGCCGACGCCCAGCAGCGAGCCGACGGCATAGATCAGCTCGTGGTCGTAAGCCACCATCGTCGACTCGAACTCCCAGCCCGGGGCAAAGAGCCGGCGGTGGAGGGCGATATGGATGCAGCCGATCTGGCACCCGGCGCAGGCATGTTTGGTGATCAGATCGTGCTCGGCAAACGCCTCGCCGCTGATCTCCTCGGCCTCGCCAAAGTAGCCCTGCCGCACGTTGTAGGTGGGCAGCGCCCCCAGCTCGTTGAGGGGCAAAACGTTGGAAGGGGTGCCCAGCTCGTGGTACTTTTTCATGGCGTCGGTGTGCAGCACCCTGTCGTACACCTCGGCGTAGGTCTTCTTGTAGGCGCGCGAGTCCTCCGGCAGGGGCACGTGCTTCTGGCCGAGGACGGCCACCGCCTTCAGCATCTTGCTGCCCAACACCGCTCCCAGCCCCAAACGGCCAAAGTGACGCCAGGTATCGACGTTGACGCTGGCAAAGCGCACCCGCCGCTCGCCGGCCGGCCCGATGCGCAGGATGCTGCGATGGCCTGCGCCCTCGACCTGGTTGCGGATGACCCGGCCGGTCTCGATGGTGTCCATGCCGGCCATGGCGTCGGCAGGGCGGATCTCGACCCGGTCGCCGTCGATCAGCAGGTAGACCGGCCGTTGTGCGGCGCCGGTGATCACCAACGCGTCATAGCCGGCGTAGCGCAAGGCCGAGCCGAAATGGCCGCCGGCATGGCTCTCGCCATACTCGCCGGTCAGCGGCGAGCGGAACGTCGCCGCCGTCTTGGTCACCACCGGAAAGATGGTGGTCAGCGGGCCAATAGCGAAAATGGCCGGCTGGGCCGGGTCCAGGGGATCCAGGTCGGCGTGGACCAGCTCGTCCAGCAGCCGCATGGCCACGCCGGTTCCACCCAGATAGTCGCGGAACAGGTCGGCCCGGTCTTCAACGTGGCTCTTGCCGGTCGTCAGGTCGACGTGGAGGGCGCGGACAAAATCGGTGTTCAGCATCAGCCCACCTCCTCCATCGCCAGGCAGTCGTGAGGGCAAAAGCGGACGCACTGGCCGCAAAAGACGCACACCACCGGCTTGGTCTCTTCTTCATCCCAGCCGATGACCTGCACCGGGCAGGCCTCGACACACTTGTGACAGCCGATGCACTCGGCCTTGCGGTAGGTCATGCCCCGCCCGCCGGCCCGGACGGTCAGCGCCTCGGTGGGGCAGGCCTCGACGCACGGCACCGGCTCGGCGCACGCGGTGCAGATGTTGGCTGCCAAGCGGCCCATCGCCCCACCGCGGCTGCGGATCTGGATCGCGCTTTTGTGGGGCGAAAAGCTATTGTAGACCATCCGCGCGCAGGCCAGCATGCACGAATTGCAGTCGATGCAGCGGGCCATGGCGGGAGCTGTCAAGATCTTGGGCACATCTGCCTCCATACTCTGACGCCGATCAACACCGGCGGCGCATGGTTCAGTAATCTGCGTTCATCTGCGTTCATCAGCGTCCCAATCTATGACACCGTATTAGGATCGATGGCCAGAGCCCACCAGTTGTTCGGAATCCCGTTCGTGTCCCCGGCAGCGCGCGGCAGATGGCGCAGCCACCACAGGTGATGGGCTCGGATGTCGCCGCCGCCCCACTCGGCGCTGTTGACCTGCTTGGTCACCCCCTTCAGATCGGGAAAGGTGAGCCAATCGTCGCAGGTGCTTGGTACGTACCTCGGGTTGCCCCAGTCATAGTCTCGAGTGCTGTTGGGCGCATAGTGGACGCTGCCACAGTTCGCCTGGCCCGGCGCAACCTGGTCGTACAGGATGAACTGTCTCCACAGGTTCTGCTCGCTGCTCTCCCACTGCCAGGCGCGGTCCAGGTGCGCCTCGACCCGGTGGCTAAAGTCTTCCAGCATCTCGCCGATGCCGCGCTCAAAGTTAAAGCCCATAATAATGAAACGCCGGCCGGCCGCGCCGGTGTTGGGCACCGGCTCCGAGTTGCACCAAAAAGCCCCTGGCCCGGCCATGCTCGATTCCCAAAATCCGGCCGAGGGCGAGCCGAACATCCACACCTCGTCGATCTCCCCGGCAGCGACCCGCTCCAGAAGGTTGAAATCGGCCACGATCCGCGTATAGTCGGCCACGTCCGGCACATGCCAGCCGCCTCCGCTGGACCAGAGTCTTGAGTAGTCGTCCGGAGCGTACGTAAAGCCGTCGATCTTGACCGGCCAGCCGTCAACCTCGATCCGATCGACGACCTCGAAATCGGCCACGCCGCCGCTCGCGTCGCGCAGGTCGGCGGCATACTGCTGGGCCAGCTGGTCCGGATCGTTCCAGTTCAACACCTCGATCAGCTTCCGGCCGCCCTGCGACGGCATGGTCGGGTTAAAGGCCAGCAGCAGCACCCGCCGGTGCATCGGCTCTGGCTCGCCGCTGGGCGATGGCGCCGGCGGCAAGCCCGCCAGCGAACGCAGCCACCTGACAAACGAGTCCCACCAGCTCATCAGATCAGCTCCTTTATTCCCTACATACCCAGCCCAAGCCTGCGCTCCGGCGCTTCGCCACAACCCTGCCCGCAGCAGGCTGCAGCTACCCTTCGGGCTCACACGGTTCCAGCACCAGCCCGATCCCGTCCAGGATCTCGCCCACCCGTTCGGTCGAGAGTGTGCCGATCTTCTCGCCCAACTGCATCTTGTCCACCGTAAAGATCTGAGACACGTTCACGACACTCTGCTTGGGTAGGTTGGCCTCGTCGATCTCGAGAAGGACGTTTCCCGGCGCTTGAGCGCGTCTCAGGTTCGAGGTCAAAGCGCACACGACCACGGTGCTGATCCGGCTCAGGTTGAACACGTTGTTCTGGATGACGACGTGCGGATGGCGGTATCCCGGTTCCGAGCCTGACGGATCGCCGAGATCGACCCAAAAAATGTCGCCTTGGCGGATCACCATTCGCCCTCCACGATCTGCCGGTGCTGGCGGCGCATCTTGCGCAGGAGGGTCTGCTCTGCCGGCGGTGGGGTGTCGCCGTACGCTGCGTTGATCCTCTCCAGGAGCAGTTGGCCTTGGTGACGCCGGATCAGATCGTCCAGAGCGATCATGAACAGGCGGCTGCGCGTGACCTTCAACTCGCGGGCCAACAGTTCAGCCTGCTCAAAGAGCGGCTTGTCGAGCGAGATTGCGACCTTGACACTTGCCATCTAGTCATACCATCCTTCCCACCAGATAGTATAACTCACTTTCATATCGATGTCAAGCCGAGAGGGATCAATCAGCCTGTGCCGCATGTCACTGGCGGCCGTCCCATCAACCTTCCCGCGCCTTGACCACCTCTGCCGGCACCTCGGCGTAATGATCGAACTCCATGACAAACACGCCGCGGCCCTGGGTGCGCGAGCGCAAGGTAGTGGCATAGCCGAACATGGCCGCCAGTGGCACGTGGGCCTGCACCACCTGGCCGCTGCCGTTCTGCGGCTCGATGCCGGTGATGCTCGCCGACCGGGCGCTCAGATCGCCGATCACATCGCCCAGGTAGTCGTCGGGCGTAACCACCTCGACATGCATGATCGGCTCGAGCAAAATCGGGCTGGCCTTGCCCACTGCCTGCCGCACCCCCATCGACGATGCGACGTGGAAGGCCATCTCTGACGAATCGACGTCGTGGGTCTTGCCGTCGACCAGCGTCACCTTGATGTCGATGACGGGGTGACCGGCGACCACCCCTCGGCCCAGCCCATCGCGCACGCCGGCCTCCACGGCCGAGATAAACTGCCTGGGCACGGCGCCGCCTATCACCTTGTTCTCAAAGACAATGCCACTCCCGCTTGGCAGCGGCTCCACATCCAGTTCGACGACGGCAAACTGGCCGTGGCCGCCGGTCTGCTTCACCAGCCGGCCTTCAGCCCGCGCCGGCTGGGTGATGGTCTCATAATAGGCCACCTGCGGCCGGCCCACCTGAGCTGCCACGCCGAATTCGCGGCGCATCCGGTCGATCACCACTTCCAGGTGCAGTTCGCCCATGCCGGCCAGGACGGTCTGGCCTGACCGCTCGTCGGTGCGTACCTGGAGGGTGGGGTCCTCGTCCACCAGCCGCTGCAAGGCCATCGACAGCTTGTCCTGATCGGCCTTGGTGCGCGGCTCGACGGCCAGCTCGATGACCGGCGCCGGGAAGGTGATCTCCTCCAGGCGTACGGGGCGCTCCTCGGCGCACAACGTTTCGCCTGTGGTGGTGCCTTTTAGACCCAGCACCGCGCCGATGTCGCCGGCGCGGACCTCGTCTACCTCTTCGCGGCGGTCGGCATACATCCGCACCAGGCGGCCGATCCGCTCCCGCTTTTGGCTGTTGCTGTTGAGCAGCGCGCTGCCTCGGCGCACTGCCCCGGAATAAACGCGCACGTAGGCCAGCCGGCCGATGTACGGGTCGGTGTTGATCTTGAACACGAGTGCTACGGCCGGCTCTTCGGGATCGGGCAGGCAGGCCACCGGCTCGCCGCTGTCGGGATCCGTGCCGGCCAGAGGTGGCACGTCCAGTGGCGACGGCAAATAGTCGATCACCGCATCCAGCAGCAGTTGAATCCCCTTGTTGTGCAGGGCGGTGCCGCACAGTACCGGCACAGCCTTGTTGGCCAGCGTCGCCCGGCGCAGGGCTGCTCGCAGCTCTTCTGGCGACAGCGTCTCCCCGTCCAGATAGCGCTCGGCCAGGTCGTCATCGGCCTCGGCCAACCGCTCGACCATCTCTTCGCGGCGGCGGGCGACCTCTGCCCGTAGCTCCTCCGGCACATCGGTGACCGCCGGCTCGGCATGCTCCGCGCCGCAGTACGAGGATCGCCTTTTGCTCGATCAGATCCACCACGCCGCAAAAGTCGCTCTCCGCGCCGATCGGCATCTGGATGGCCACCGGGTGGGCGCCCAGGCGCCGGGCGATGGTCTCGATCGTGCGCCAGTAGTCGGCCCCCATGCGGTCCATCTTGTTGGCAAAGCAGATCCGCGGCACGCGGTAGCGGTCGGCCTGCCGCCACACAGTCTCTGACTGGGGCTCGACGCCGGCCACCGCGTCGAATACTACGATGCCGCCGTCCAGCACCCGCAGGCTGCGCTGGACCTCGGCGGTAAAGTCGATGTGGCCCGGTGTGTCGATCAGGTTGATCTGATGATCGCGCCAGTCGCAGGTGATGGCCGCCGACTGGATGGTGATGCCCCGTTCCCGCTCCTGCGGCATAAAGTCGGTCACAGTCGTGCCTTCGTCCACGTTGCCCAGGCGGTGGGTGTGGCCGGTATAGAACAGCACCCGCTCGGTGACCGTCGTCTTGCCGGCGTCGATGTGGGCGATGATGCCGATATTTCGAATAGCAGTCAGTTGGTTGTTTTCCATTTCACTCATTCCGTGTTCCGTGTTTTGTGTTCCGTGCTTGGTCACGCAACACGCAACACGCAGCACGAAGTAGGTCTAGATTGCCAGCCAGTCTGCCCGCCGGAACAGCCCAGGGCTTCCCAGCTCCTTGACGGCCAGAATGCGGCCGTTGGCAAAGTAGTCGAAATCAAAGGCCGTCATATCGCCGGCCTGCGCCCCCGGCACCGGCATCAGCCGCGCTGTCAAAGGCTTGTCGAGGCGAAGCGCCAGCGCCGCCACATCGAGCAGGATGCCGGCCAGCTCCTCCTCAGTCACATCTCCCGGCAGCGGCACGGTATCGAGCCCGGTGCCGCACACTGCCGAGTAGAGGAGCAGGTCGTTGACCGTGAACAGCCTGTCGCGGCTGCGCTCGGCCAGCGTCGCGTCCTCGAGCACCGGCAGCATCAGCCCGTTGAACCCACACCGCGGATAGGCCGAGCGGCGCAGACAGTCGGTGATGAACGACGCGGCAAACAGCGTGCCCGCTGCGCCAAAACGGTCGACGCCCAGCCGCTCGATGGCCTGGCCGATGCTGCGCGCCTGCTCAGGAAAGGGCGCCAGCGTCAAGTCGATGCCGGCGAAGCGAAAGCCGTGGCGCTCCGCCAGCGGTCCGGCCACGGAGCTGATCTGCCTGGCTGCCGCCTCGACCTCACCCACCAGCCTGTCGCGCGCCTCCTCCAGCGAGCCGCCCTGCGAAAAGGCAGCCACGGCCAGGTCGGCCGACTCGGTGGCGATGGCCATGGCCGGCGGGCCGCCGTCGTGGTAGGCCGCCGGGAAAAAGGGTGCGCCCGGGCCGACATTGGCCAGCGCGGCCAGCCGCAGGTTGCCAAACCCCAGATCGGTGCTGTGGGCAATGTCGCGGATGGCCCAGGCCGTCCGCCGGATCGCCGCCAGGTTAATGCCCTGGCCCCGCCGGGCAACAAGCACACTGCAAAAGACGGCGCCGGTTGCCCGGATCAGGTCTGGGATCCGGTCGATGAGCGCCATGCTCTGCGTCGCGCCGGGTGCGTCGGCCAGAACCGGCCCCAACGACAGGTAATCCATGCCGGCGGCGGCGCACTGCGCCCACAGCTCGCCGGCCAGCTCCACCGGATCGCCGCCCAGCAGCGATAGTGGCTGGGTGGCCAGGCGGGTAGTCTGCACCGCCAGCCCGGCCTCGTCAAATGCCGTCCGTGCCTCATTCGCCAGTCGGCCGGCTGCCTGGATGGCGTCGCCGCCGGCGTTCACAAAGCAGGTCACAGAGCGAATTCTCATCTTGTCCTGCCCTGGCGCGCTGCCTCAAACAGGATCACCGTGGCGGCCATCGCCGCATTGAGCGATTCGGCGCCGCCGGCCATCGGGATCGACACCCGTCCGCTGGCCAGGGCCGCCGCCTGCTCCCCTGCCCCGGCTGCTTCACCGCCGACGATCAGCGCCGAGGGCGCCGTCCAGTCTACCTGGTCGCAGGCCGTCTCGCCGGCGGCGTCGGCCAGCCACACAGCCCGGTCTGCGACGCGCCTGGCAATTGCCGGCCAGTCCAGGCTGGCCGCCGGCAGGCGAAAATGAGCGCCCATCGCCCCTCGCACCACCTTGGGGTTGTAAAGGTCCACCGTGCCGGGGGTCAGGATCACCTGCCCCACGCCCGCTGCTTCGGCAGAGCGAAGGATGGCGCCCATGTTGCCGGGGTCGCGGATCTGGTCCAGGATCAGGATCAACCCCGCTCGAGGCTCGATCGACGGGAACGGAACGACGGCCAGTATCCCCGGCGGCGTCTCCGTATCGCTGCAGGCGGCCAGGACCGCTTCGCTTACCGGCCAGTCGCCCAGTTCGGCCGGTCTGAGCATCGGCAGCAGGCGCCGCCCGGCGGGGGAGGCGGCCCACGCCTCGCTATAAAACAAGAGAGCGGGCCTCACGCCCGCTCTCACCACCTCTTCTGCCAGCCGGGTGCCCTCGACAACAAACCGGCCCTCTCGCTGGCGCGCCTGTCGCCGGGCGAGGGACCGGACATATTTGGCTTGATCGTGGTGAATACTGGTGATCACCGGATCAGCAGGTCGGCCGGGCAGCCGATCAGCCCGTGGCTGCCTGCTGCGCTTTCGCCAGTTCGGCCAACCGGGCAAAGGCCGCTTCGTCGCGGACGGCCAGGTCGGCCAATGTCTTGCGGTCCAGCTCAATGCCGGCCTGCTTCAGGCCGTACATGAAGCGGCTGTACGAAATGTCGTGCAGATGGGCCGCAGCATTGATGCGGGCGATCCACAGACGGCGGAAATCGCGCTTGCGATCGCGCCGGTCGCGGGTCATATACCACATCGACTTCATCATCGCCTCGTTGCCGCGCCGGAACAGGCGATGCTTGCCGCCAAACTGGCCCTTGGTGAACTTCAGTACTTTATTATGGCGATCGCGGGTCCGGGGCCCGCCTTTTGCTCTTGGCACGTCGATACTCCTTCAGTTATCAGCTCTCAGCGCTCGGCCATCAGCCTGTTGTGACTGCCGATCGCTTGAGGCTGGTTGCCTGCTATTTTGCGTACGGGATCAGGCGCCGGACATGCTGCTTGACGCCCTTGCATGTTACTTCGTGCATCTCGTCGAACATGTTCCTGACGCGCTTTGACTTGCGGCGGCGCAGGTGGCTCTTGCCGATCTTGGTCCGCATCAGCTTGCCCGAGCCGGTGTACTTGAAGCGCTTGGACGCTGCCTTGTACGTTTTGATTTTTGGCACCATTCCTCCTGACAAAACGATTGCCCCTCACCCTGCGGGGGCAATCGATTTTGGATTTGCGATCTTGGATTTTGGATTGGGGCTGTGCTAGAGTCGCATCTCACCCAATCCGATCCAAACTCGGCAATCTAAAATCTAAAACCCAGAGTCGAAAATCACTTGCTGTGGCCGGGGGCCAGGACCATCAAGATGGTCGGCCCTTCAAAGCTCGCCGCCTGTTCTATGACGCTCACATCAGCCAGATCTCTGGCGAACCGCTCCAACTGTTTCCTGCCAATGTCCACATTGCCGATCTCACGGCCGCGAAAGCGGATGCGGACCTTGACCTTGCAGCCCGCCTGCAAAAACTCGCGCGCTCGTCGCTCCTTGGTCTCGACGTCATGATCCCCGGTGATGGGCCGCATGCGAATCTCTTTGACTTCGATCGCTTTGCTGGCTTTGTGGGCCTCTCGCTCGCGTTTGGCCTTCTGATACTGGTACTTGCCAAAGTCCATCAACTTGACGACCGGGGGGTCGGCCTGTGGGGCCACCTCCACCAGATCGAGAGACCGCTCCTCGGCGAGGCGAAGCGCCTCACTTCGGGGCAGGATGCCAAGCTGTTTACCGTCGGCATCGATCACACGTAACTGCCTGGCGTCGATAGCCTCATTGATCCGAGTTCTGTCCTTGCTGATCTGTGCGCCTCCTAGTCTTGGGAAATAGACGGGAGCATCCTTGACCCCCGTTCAAGATATCGCGCATTATACCCAAAAAACCGTTATGGGTCAAATGGAGGGAAGTGCGACGCACCAGGCCACGTGCGCGCACCTATCTACAGATCCCGCCTCTCGGCCACCGCCTCCTGGGCCATGGCGATGAACTCGGCCACGGGCTGGCCGCCCAGGTCCTGGTTGTTGCGCAAGCGGACCGACACGGCGCCGTTCTGCATCTCCCGGTCGCCCACGATCAGCATGTAGGGCACCTTTTGGAGCTGCGCCGCGCGGATCTTGGCCTGCATCCGGTCGCCCGAGTCGTTCGACCTCGACCCGCAGGTCGGCCGCCTTGAGCTGGGCGGCCACCTGGCGGGCATAGTCGTTGTGCCGGTCGGCGATGGGGATGACCATGGCCTGCACCGGCGCCAGCCAGGCAGGGAAGGCGCCGGCATAGTGCTCGATCAGCACCCCGAAAAAGCGCTCGATCGAGCCGAGCAGCGCCCGGTGGACCATGTAGGGCCGGTGGTCCTGGCCGTCGGCGCCGACGTAGGTCATGTCGAACCGCTCTGACTCGTTAAAGTCGAACTGGATCGTCGTCATCTGCCATTCGCGGCCCAGCGCATCGCGCAGCTTCAGGTCGATCTTGGGCCCGTAGAAGGCGCCGCCGCCCTCGTCGATCTCGTACGGCAGGCCCTCGACCGCGATGGCCCGCTTCAGCGCCTCGATCGCCTGGTCCCACCGGGCCGGCTCCCCGACTGCCTTCGCCGGCCGCGTCGCCAGGTAGGCCTTGAACTCGGTGAAGCCAAAGGCCTTGAGCAGACTGCAGCGAGAAGCGCAGCACCTCCAGGATCTCGTCCTCGATCTGCTCCGGCGTGCAAAAGATGTGGGCGTCGTCCTGGGTAAAGCCGCGCACCCGCATCAGCCCGTGCAGCACGCCGCTGCGCTCGTAGCGATAGACCGTGCCCAGCTCGGCCCAGCGCATCGGCAGCTCGCGGTAGCGACCGGCGGCGGCTCTGGTAGATCATGATGTGGAACGGGCAGTTCATCGGCTTGATGTAATAGTCCAGGCCGTCGATGTCCATCGGCGAGTACATGCTCTCCGCGTAGAAATCGAGGTGCCCGCTCGTCTCCCACAGCCGCGCCCGGCCGATGTGCGGCGAGTAGACGATCTCATAGCCGCCCTTGTAGTGCTGCTGCCGCCAAAAGTCCTCGATGATGGCCCGGATCCGCGCGCCCTTGGGGTGCCAGTAGACCAGCCCGGCGCCGGCCTCCTCGTGAAAGCTGAACAGGTCCAGCTCCTTGCCCAGCCGGCGATGGTCGCGCCGCTCGACCTCTTCCAGCCAGGCCAGGTGGGCCTTCAGCTCCTCCGCCGTCAGCCAGACCGTGCCATAGATGCGCTGCAGCATCGGCTGCTTCTCGTCGCCGCGCCAGTAGGCGCCGGCCACGTTCAGCAGCTTGAAGGCATCGGCCGGGATCTCGCCCGTCCGCGCCAGGTGCGGCCCGCGGCACAGGTCGGTGAACCGGTCGTGGGTGTAGAGCGACAGGCTGGCTGACCGGCTGCGCGCCGGCCTCGCCATGCTCGTCCTCCTCGCCCGAGGCCAGCTTGTTGATCTGGTCCAGCTTGAACGGCTGGTCGGCGAACAGCTTCCTGGCCTCGTCGGCGCTCACGTCGCGCGCCACAAAGGGGATAGTCGCCCTTGATGATCGCCTTCATGCGCTCGCTCGATCTCGGCCAGATCCTCGGTGGTCAGCGGCCGGGGCAGGTCGAAATCGTAGTAGAAGCCGTTCTCGACGGGCGGGCCAAAGGCCAGCTTGCCCTCCGGGAACATCTCCAGCACCGCCTGGGCCATCACGTGGGCCGTCGAGTGGCGCAGGCGGTACAGCTTGTCCTCGTCGTGTCCGTTTCCAGATGCCATCGTCTCATCCTCCTTTTCTGCCATCGGCTGCCATTCGGCTGCCGATCGCCGCAACAAAAAAGCCTCTCGCCCCATGGGGCGAGAGGCTCGTCACGCGGTTCCACCCATGTTCGACGGCATACGCCGTCCTCGTGGGGCCGATAACGGGGCCGGCCGGGGCTCTATACTCTCCTTGCAGATTTCAAGAGCCCACTCACAGGAGGTTTTCGGCAGTTTCCGGCGAAGCGGGCTCTCAGCCGGTGACCCGCACTCTCTGGCGCTTTTCGCCGCCTACTCGTCCTGCTCAACGTGTTCGGGATTTCGATTGCACGCAATTATAGCCAAAACGCGATTTTTGTCAAATCCGGTGCGGTGCCCATTTGGAGCAAACGTATGTGGGCCTTGCCCTCGCGCTCCTGACGATGCCGCAGGGGACAAATCGCCCTTCCTCCCCTGTCACCGTAGGGGCGGGCTTGCAGATCCGCTGGAACGGGCTGCAAACGACTGAACGCGCCTTGGCGCGTTTCCGATATCAGGCTGCGGGTTCACCCGCTGCCGTTCTGCCCGCCGCGACACGCCCTCCTCCTCAGCTGCGGAGCAGAACAACGGCGAGCACGGTGACGACCGCCAGGGCAGCGGCGATCAGCGACAGCCCCACAGTCAGAAAGAGCAGCGCCGGCAGCCACAGCTCGACGAACGAGCGGACGACGGCGTGTTGTGGATCCTGAGGATCGTAGATCACCTCGACCGGCCGGCCCGCTTTCTGTCCGGCCCACGGCGTCCCGGTCCGCGCCTCAAAGCGGATCGTCTGCCCGTCGGCCGTCTGGAATTCGACCAGCGGGTAGGCGGTATGCCGGGGAGTCACGTTCGGATCTGCGGCCGAGCCCTCCCACTCTGCACCGGCGTACCGGCCCTGGGCCGTCGCGGCCCGCCGGACAAAGGCCCTCGTGTGGGCGAGCAGAACTGCGCCGATGACGGTGGCCCCGAGTCCGGCTATGGCGAGTATGGCGAGGAGTAATCCGGTCATTTCTCCCCCTAAAACACCGAGACCTGACAGGTTTTGGAAAACCTGTCAGGTCTTTCTTCGCCAGGTGGGCGATACAGGACTTGAACCTGTGACCTCGTCGATGTCAACGACGCGCTCTAGCCATCTGAGCTAATCGCCCACGGTGCGTGCGATTATACCACACTCGCCCCATTACGCAAATTGACCTTGGCGGGTTGTCTAGCCCTTGTCCTCCTCCGGCTGGTAAAAGACATACCCCGCCCCCGGCTGCGTCAGCAGGTAGCGCGGGTTGGCCGGGTCCGGCTCCAGCTTCTGGCGCAGGTAGCGGACATAGACGCGCAGATACTCGCTCTCGTCGCCATACTCTGGCCCCCACACCGCGCGCAGCAGCTCGCGGTGGAGGATGACCCGCCCGGCGTTCGAGGCCAGGTAAGCCAGCAAGCCGGTACTCGGTCGGACTGAGCTTGACCGGCTGGCCGTCGACGGTCACCTTGTGCCCGGCAAAGTCGATCTCGATCGGCCCGGCCTTGAACCCGTGGCGCGACAGCACCTCTTCCGGCCACTTGCTGCGCCGCAGCACCGCCCGCACCCGCACCAGCAGCTCGTTGGCCGCGAACGGCTTGGTCACATAGTCGTCGGCGCCCACGTCAAAACCGTGCACCAGGTCCACCTCGGTGCTGCGGGCGGTCAGCATAATCACCGGCACCGGCGAGAACTCGCGAATGCGCCGGCAGACCTCGTAGCCGTCCATCTTGGGCAGCATGATGTCCAGGATCACCAGGTCGGGCGACTCGTCCTGAACCACCTGCAGCGCCTGTTCGCCGTCGGTAGCGGTCAGGATCTTATAGCCCGACGGTTCCAGGTTGGCCTTGACCAGCCTGACGACGTGCGGCTCGTCGTCGACGACGAGAATGGTTGCCTTTCTAGCCATGGCGGCTTGCCTCCTCCTCAGACCCGGTGTCATCTGCCACCGGCAGCGTCAAGTAGAACGAGCTGCCGATCCCCACCTGGCTTTCCACCCAGATGCGCCCCTTGTGCGCCTCGACGATCGCCTTGCAGATCGACAGGCCCAGACCGCTGCCGCCGACCTTGCGCGTCGAGGCGTTGTCCACCTGGTAAAAGCGGTCAAAGATGCGGTCCAGGTGCTCTGGCTGGATGCCGATCCCCCGGTCGGTCACGCCGATCTGGACTGCGTCGGCATGGACCTCGACGGCGATGACGATCGGACCCCCGGCCGGCGAGTACTTGACGGCGTTCTCCACCAGGTTGCGCAGTACCTGTCGCACCCGGCGTGGATCGGCCATGACCTGCGGCACATGCCTGGGCATCTTGATCTGAAACTGGTGCTGGCTGGTCATCAGCCGGAACGTCCCCACCGTCTCGTCGACGATTGGGCGCAGGTTGGTCGGCTCCGGTTCGACGCGCAGAGTGCCGGCCTCGACGCGGGCCATGTCGAGCAGGTTGCCGATCAGCTCCGACAGCCGGTCGCTCTCCTGGTCGATGATCGCCAGAAACTCGCGGCGCGTGTCGTCATCCCACGCCACATCCTGGCGCAGCAGCGTCGTGGCAAAACCCTTGATGCTGGCCAGCGGCGTGCGCAGCTCGTGGCTGACCGTAGACAGCAGCTGCGACTTGAGCCGGTCCAGCTCCTTCTCGTGCGTGATGTCGCGCAGCAGCAGCCCATGGCCCTGTTGCCCGCTGTCAGGATCGCGCACTGGAAAGAGCCGGGCCTGCAGCGTCCGGACCGTCGGCCTGTCCCGATCCGTCCGCCGCGGGCTCGGCAGGCAGCTCAAACTCCACTGCCCGCACCTGTCCCTCGCCCTCGTCCTGCGCCCCCTCCGCCGGCAGCAGCCCGGCCAGCCGCGGCCCCGGCCTGCCGGTGCGCTCCGCCAGCTTGCCGTCGATCGCGGCCAACGGCTGCCCGACCAGGTCGGCGCCGGTCAGCCCCAGCATCACTTCGGCGCATGGGTTGGCGTACCGCACCTGTCCCCGCTGGTCGATCAGCAGCAGCCCATCCACCAGGCTGCGCATCACGCTGTCCAGCGTCGACCGGCGGTGCTCGGCATCGTCGATCAGCCGCGCATTCTCGATCGCGATCCCGATCTGGTTCCCGATCGCCGCCAGCAGCTCCTGATCCTCCGGGCCAAACTCCCGATGCGCCCGGCTCTGCACATTCAGCAGCCCCAGGTCCTGGCCGCGCGCCCGCAGCGGCAGGCACACCAGCGACTGGAACCCCTCGCGCAGGCAGGTTGGGCGCGTCCGGGCCGGGTGGTCGAGCACGTTGGCGGCGATCACCGGCCGCCGTGATCCGGCCGCCAGGCCGCACAGACACTCGTCGGGGCCGAGGACGGCCTCATCCGACACAAACCGGTCCGACAGCCCGTGCCCCACCGACAGGATCAGCTTGCCCGACTCCTGGTCGGTGATAAAGACCTCAGCGGCGTCTACGCCGGTCACCTCCACCGTCGTCTGCAGCGCGCCCCGCAGGATCTCATCCAGATCCTGGGTGCAATTCACCTGCGCCGCGATCTCTGTCAGGGCTGCCAGCTCGGCGCTTCGCGTTCGCTTGGCCAAGGCTTTGCTCCTCCTCACAGTCAACTATCAGTTCGTGTTCAGTATAGCACGGTTGTGGACAGAAGGGAAGATTCGAGAAATGAGGTGTTGGGCCGCCTGGATCTTATTATTAGCCCGCTTCCTTGATTGTGAACACAAACACCCCGCCATAGCTTGATAGCTGCCTGTATGTGACCCCAGTCCTGCCTGTTCACCCGCTGCAACGGTTTCGTCTGCTGCCCAATAATACTCATCTTCATCCCAACAGGCCGCCAACCGCCGAGCTGCTTCCGCGCGAGCAGAGCTGCTCGGAAAGGCAATGTCGCCAATCACAATACGTCCACCCGGCGATAGGTACTGCGTCGCTATTCGTTCAAGCAGGCTGACCTTTGTTTCAAGAGCGAATTCGTGGAAAACATAAGCCGACACAACGCGGTCAAAGGGTTCCCGAGGGTTGAGGGGCCACTCGTCCGATCAAGTCCGCCTGTACGAGAACGACTTGCGGCAGCCGGGCGCGGGCTTGAGCCAGCATTTTGGCCGAAAAATCGATGCCCCACACAAGGCAGCCCTTGGAAAGAAAGCGTGCGGCCAGGTTGCCGGTGCCAATCCCCAGGTCAAGTATCCGCATAGCCGGCCTGACATCGGCCAGCTTGACGACCTGATCCAGTATCAGCTCATATCCGGCAAAGGGGAAATCATCCTCAGCCGATGCGGCAGCAGGATCATAGTGCTCTGCCCAGTGATCGAATAGCTGGTTGCGGTCTGCTTGGCTCATAACCAACGTGAGTCCCCTGGCAATTCATTATAACATCACCCCGCCGGCCGTAAGCTCGCCGCCCGTTCCCTGTGGGAATCCCCATCTCCCTGGGGCGAACGCATTTATCTGGTGGGAGCCGTAAGTCCGGCAGACTCCCACAACCTGTCACGTCTATGGCCAGGCCCGCACGTTGAGGTCGTGAGCCAGGCCGGTCAGGCAGCGACACATTCCCTCTGGCTGGATGACGACAATGTCCTCGACACGAATGCCGAACTTGCCCGGGAAGTAGACTCCCGGCTCAATCGAAAAGACCATTCCCGGCTGAAGGACGGTGTCGCTTTCGGACGAGATCCACGGCGGCTCGTGAATCTCCATGCCCAGCCCGTGCCCGGTGCGGTGCACAAAGTAGGGACCGTACCCCGCCTGCTCCAGCGACTGGCGAGTCGCCTTGTCCACGTCGCTGGCTCGTGCCCCGGCCACAGCCGCCCGCTGGCCGGCGAGGTTGGCCTCTCGGACGGCGTCGTATGCCGCGCGCACCTCCGCCGGCGCTTCTCCCATCAGGACCGTGCGCGTGATGTCCGACTTGTAACCGTCGAGAGTGGCTCCGATGTCCAGAATGATCGTGTCGCCGATCTCAAGCCGTCGGCTGCCCGCTTCATGGTGCGGGAACGCGCCGTTCGGCCCCGAGGCGATGATGGTGAAATCGACCATTTCCGCGCCACTTGTGCGAAAGTGGTTGGCAACCGCCTCGGCGATGGCGCGCTCGGTGGTGCCCTGCCTGCAGGCGGCCACACCGGCCAGCATGGCGCCGTCGGCCAGCTCGGCCGAGCGGGCCAGAGCCTCGATCTCCGTCTCCGACTTGACCATGCGCAAGGCGGCCATAAGCGTGTCCGCGGCGACCGAGTGCGCCGGGGCGACCATCTCCTGCAAAAGCAGTAGGGCGTCGGCGCGCATCGAGTTGTCGACTGCCATTGTGGCGCCCGTTCCCACGCCGATGGCCGCCATCGATTGCGCTATCGCCTGACGGGGTCCCGCAGCGTCTGTCCAGCGTGCGATCGGCAGGGCAGTGTGTGCCTCGAACTGGTCGGCGTTGAGGGCCGGGACCACCAGCGTGGTCGCGTTGGGGCTCAGCAGCAAAAAGCAAGGGCGCTCGTCGGGAAAGGACGCGAACCCGAGCAGATATCGCATGTTGACCGTTTGCGCTATAGCGACCAGGTCCACATGCTGCCGCGCCATCTCTGCTTGCAGACGGCGAATGCGGCCGGCTGAATCAATTGGCATTGTCAAGCAAGTACCTCCTTGTCTTGTGATTGGGCGTCAGATTTGGGCGCCGGCGGGCGGGCTAGCCGGCGCCCTGCGCCGATTCCGAGAGCACCTCTTCCGAGATCAGGAACATCGGGTCGGCCATGAGCTCAAGCCACTTGGTCATCTTGGCCTGGTAGTCTGGGTCAAAGAAGGACTTTTCAAAGGTCTCCATGTCGGGATAGTAGGCTTCAGTCACGTAGCGATAGGGCAGCTGGGTCTTTTGCCAGGCACGCTTTACTGCATAGAAATCGCTCTTGATAACGCCGGGGATCGCCATGTTCTCTTTCTGGTGCGTTGTCGTGCGCCACTTGACAAACTCCTCGGGGTCGGCGCCGGGTGGCAGGTTATACAGCACGGTCAGCTTGATCACCTTGTTTCCTCCTACTGGGTTTCTTGGCAGATGGATCGGCTCAGGGGACCCGACTCCCAATGGGTGCGGGACCGTCAAACAGACCCCAGGCAGCCAGCTCAGATTGCGGCGGAGCCTCCGAGCCCCACATCCGGCTGGGATACATGCCAAAGCGCCCGGCAAGCTCGGCCAGGAACTCGGCATACTTCAGGGGCGCCAGCACGGCATCGATGACGGGCACACCCAGCTTGGCCTGCATCTCTTCGTGAAAGCCGAACTCGGCTGTGCACCCGAGGATGAGCACCTCGGCCCCGTCTTCCTCAACCGCCCGGCGCCCTTCGGTCAACAGGCAGTCGCAGGTGCGCCCGTGGTCCACCTGGAAATCAGAGACGCCGAGCCCGAGCGGGCGCATCGAGACAAGACGGTGGCCGTGGCCGTATAGATGTACGTTCTCCCTCATCTTGGGGATCCACTTGCGCCGCCCGACAAGCACAGAGAAGGTGTTGCCCAGGTTGCTGGCGATCGCGGTCGCCGACTGGCAGGGCGCCGTGACGACCGCCTTGCCCGACACCTCGCGGGCCTCACGCAGCCCCAGGTCGTAGAAGCAGCCGATGATGATCCCGTCGTATGCTTGCGCGGCATCATAGACAATGCGCACGACGTCGGCCACTACCGAGGCCTCATAAGAGTGGTATTCGACATGTTTGGGACGGTCAGAAGGCAATGAGACCAGGTCCACCTGGGTGTCTGGCCGCTTGGCCTTGGTCAGGACATCATACATTCCCTCGTCGTAGATGTCCGTCCCAAGCGGGTTAATGTACAGGATGCGCATATCTAATCTCCATGTCAGATTTTCTGTCGATTGTGGCAGTCAAAAGGACGCTCTTTACCGGCGATAGGCGGCCGGTCTGGGGGGGCTGCGTGCCCCCCCAGATGCATATCACCCTTGGCGCCCGCCAACGAACCTCTCGACCTGCAGAGTATCGGGGTTGACGACGATGCCATACTGCTTTTCCGCCTGGTCAAAGCTGATGTAGCTGTTCTTCAGATCGTCCAGCACCAGCGCAACCGGGCGCTTTAGCGGGTCGCCCCAGCCTGCACCTGTCGAGGTCATAACCCGGATGATGTCGTCTGTGTTCAGGGTCAAGCCGCTGACCACAGCGTAGCGCTCTGTCCTGCCGTCGGCCCGCACGATCTCGACGTGATTCGGTGAGCCGGGCTGGCCTCCTCTCAGGGGCCACGGAGGCACCTTATCGCGCGTATATGCCACAGTCAGCCAGGCGTTGTCCGATTTCATCCGATAGTCAATGCGAACCCCTTTTCCGCCGCGGTGAAAGCCGGCGCCCCCTTCCTCATCGTGGAAGCTGAGATAGTCCACCGTGACGCCATAGCGTGCTTCGGCCACTTCGGCCGGGCAGTTGTAGGTCTCGCCGTGAAAGGCGCTGAACTGCCCGGGGTTGCCGTCAGCCAGCGGAGAGCCGCCCCAGCCGCCAAGCTCGGGCTCGATGACCGCATAGGCCCGGCCCGTATCGGGATGGGTCCCGCCGAAAAGGGTGCCGCAGATGGAAGCAAACCCGCCGGCTGGCAGGCGATCGGGCATGGCCTCCGCCAAGGCCCGCCAGATCAGGTCGTGGAGCCTGATGCTAAGCTCATAGTAGATGCCCATCGCCGCCGGAAACTTGGGGTCAAAGATGCTTCCGTACCTGGTCAGCACCTTCAGGGGACGGAACGAGCCGCCGTTGGCGGTGCGGTCCGGTGAGACGATCCCTTTGAAAGCGATCTGGCAGCCTGTCACTGCCTCATCACGGCTCATGTTAAAAGGTCCGCGGTCCTGGTCAGGATTGTCGCGCAGGTCGACGATGAACTCGTCGTCGCGCACCTCGACGGTGACCCGGTAATCCTGGCCGGAATCCTGCTTCTCCACCAGCGAATAGGTGCCCTTCGGCAGCCCTTTCAGTGCGGCCAGGCTGACCCGCTCTCCATAGTCGAGGAACTCCTCGACCGCACGCAAAAAGACTTTCTTGCCATACTTTTCCACGATTTCCAGGATCCTGCGCTCGCCGACCCGGACCGAAGCCACACCCGCCCACAGGTCGCCCGTCAAAAAGTCGGGCATGCGGCAGTTGGCCGTCAGGATGTCCAAGACCGGCTGGATGGGCTGGCCCCGGGAAAAGAGCTTGACGCCAGACAGGATCAGCCCTTCCTGAAAGATCTCGGTCGCATCGGTCGACATGCTGCCGGGAACCATCCCCCCCACGTCGTTCCAGTGGGCGATGTTGGCCGTCCAGGCCACAAGGTCGTCCCCGGCAAAGACGGGCATTACGAGCACGACGTCGTTCAGGTGCGTCACGCCGCCGTTGTAGGGATCGTTGGTGATAAAGATATCACCGGGCTCGATGTGGCCGGGCTTGTTCTTTTCGATGACCGTCTTGACCGTCTTGTCGAGAACGCCCACAAAGGCCGGGATGCCGGCGCCGGAACCGGCCAGCTCACCGTGCTTGTCGGTAATGCCGGTGCCCATGTCGAGCACCTCGTAGATAATGGCGCTCATGGCCGTGCGGCGCAGGGCGGCAAACATCTCGTCGGCAGCCGCCTGCAGCGAGCTCTGGATGATCTCCAGGGTGATCGGATCATAGTTTTCGTTCACAGGTCCTCCTTACTGTCCGATGCGGATCTGGTAGCCGCCATACTCGTCTACGTGGCATGGCAGGCCTGGGGGAATCACGGTTGTGGCACCGGACTCTTCGATAATGGCCGGGCCGACGAAGCTTCATGCCTGGCTCGAGCAAGTCGCCGTTGTAGATGGTGGCGCGCTGGATGCCGGCTCCAACATAATCCACGTCCCGCAGCTCCTTGACCGCCTCCTCGACCTTCCGTCCGGTCACGGCACTCTTTTCCGGCGTGACCTTGTCCACTTCGGCGATGGCGACCAGGTGATACTCGACCAGCTCCACCGGCGCGTCGAGCCGGTAGGTATATTCGCGCTCATAGCTCGCTGTCAAAGGTCTGCCGGATGGTCGCGGCCTGTTCGGGGGTGATCAGGCCGGCGGGCAGAGCGATTTCCACCGAGTGCTCCTGATTCTGATAGCGGCACCTTCCGTAGCGCAAAAAGTGGACGCGCGCTGCGTCTATGTCTTCGGCGACGTACTCCTGTAGCGCCTTCTCCTCGAGCCGCCGCAGGCCCTCGTCGAGCTGCGCCGGCGCCTCTGGCGTGGAAAGGTCTACGATCTGCGTCTGAAGATAGTCGCGGCGCAGGTCGCTGAGCAGCATGCCCCAGGCGGAAAAGACGCTGGATTGCCTGGGAACCACCACCTTCTTGATACCAAGCTCTGTCGCGAGGGCGACTGCATGCATGCCGCCGCCGCCGCCAAAGGCGATCAGCGTGAAATCGCGCGGGTCGTGACCGCGGTTGACAGAGATCAGCTTGATGGCATTGACCATGTTGTTGTTGGCAATGCGGACAATGCCGGCCGCCACGTCCCGCGGTGTGATCTGGAGGGTGTCGGCCAGCTTTCCCACGGCGCGGGCCACGGCATCCATGTCGGCCTCCATCGTCCCTCCGCAGAAATAGTGCGGGCTGATGCGGCCGAGCGCCAGGTTGGCGTCGGTGGTCGTTGCGTCGGTGCCGCCTTTCCCGTAGGACACCGGCCCCGGCACAGCGCCGGCGCTCTGTGGGCCGACGTGGAGCCGCTGGAATTCGTCGACCCAGGCGATCGACCCGCCGCCGTTGCCGATCTCCACCAGGTCAACAACCGGGACCATCACCGGGTAGCCGGCCGAGGTGTCGCTGCGCTCGATCAGGTAGTTGGTGTTCAGCTTCACATGTCCGCCGGTGATCAGCCTGCACTTGGCCGTTGTCCCACCGATGTCGATGGCAATGGCATCCGGCTCTCCGATCAGGCGGCCCAGCGCCGCAGCGCCCCAGATGCCGCTGGCGGGGCCCGACTCGACCATGGTGATCGGGATCTGGCGCGCGCTTTTGACGGTATCCACACCGCAGTTGGACTGCATGATGTAGGGCGTGCAGCGCATGCCGGCCTCGTGCAGGACGCTGGTCAGGCGGTCAAGATAGCGGTGGGCGATCGGCTGCACGTAGGCAGACAGGACCGCCGTGTTGGTGCGCTCGTACTCGCGCCACTCACGCGTGATCTGGTGCGAGGCCACAGCCGAGACCTCGGGCCACAGCTCTCGCACCTTCGCCAGGAGCTGCTCCTCGTGTGCCGGGCTGGCATAGGAGTTGAGAAGGCAGATGGCCACCGCTTCGACGCCTTCGGCTCTGAAATTGTCGAGGATGGCCGGCAGCCCAGACAGGTCGAGCGGTGCGGTCTCGATCCCCTTGTAGTTGATCCGGCCCCTCACCTCGCGGCGCAGGTGCCGGGCTACGAAGGGCTTGGGCTTCCGGTACTCCAGGTTAAAGAAATCGGGGCGGTTGCCGCGGCCGATCTCGAGGACGTCGCGAAAGCCCTCGCTCGTCAGAAGCCCGACCTTGGCGCCCTTCTTCTCGGTGATGGCGTTGATGACGATCGTCGTCCCGTGCACAAAGGACACAAAGTCGGCCGGTGAGATGTTGTGGGCATGGATGACGTCCATCACTCCCTTCTCAAACTGCGCAGGAGTGGTGTGGCTTTTGCCCGAGACTACCTCTCCGTCCTGGGTCACATAGACGAGGTCGGTAAATGTCCCTCCAATGTCGGTTGCTACTCTCAGCATAGTAAAATCCTCCGCGATAGGTTTAGAGATTGCCTCAGGGACACATGCTCGCCGTCATCTGGATACGCTAGATGGGCGACGGCGGGGTGCTGGCTACATGCATGGAGCCTCCTCCCGTGGAATGGCATTTGACTAGATTGTGCTCTCGGCAGCCGGATGCTGGTCCGGCTGCTCGAACAGATGGCAGCGTACTATGTGACCTGGCTCGACCTCAACCATGACCGGATCCAGCGTGGAACAGACTTCGATCTTGTGCGGGCAGCGCAGATGGAAGCTGCAGCCGCTGGGAATGTTGACCGGGCTAGGGATCTCGCCCCGGGACACGATCTTGCGCGGTTTCAGCGCTTCCTCCTCCTCAGAGATCACCGGGATGGAGGACAGGAGCATCTGTGTGTAAGGGTGGTACGGCGTGCGAAAGAACTCGACGGCGTCTGCGACCTCGCATATCTTGCCCAGGTACATGATGGCGACCCGCGAGGCAACGTTGCGCATGAGGCTGAGGTCATGGGTGATGAACAGGTAAGAAAGGTTGAACTCCCGTCTGCAGGCGCATCAGCAGGTTGATGATCTTGCCCTGGATCGACACGTCAAGAGCTGAGGTCGGCTCGTCGAGGATGATCAAACTGGGTTCGGTCGCCAGGGCCTGGGCGATGCACACCATCTGCTTCTCGCCGCCGCTGAGGGCATTTGCGGGTACCTGGGCAGATAGTCAACCGTCAGCTCTACCATATCGAGGAGGCGTATAGTCTCCTGCAGAAGGTTGACCCCCGGGCGGTGGAGCCGGAGAGGTAGCTCGATGAGCTGCCGGATGGTGCGCCGCGGGTTCAGGGAGGAGCCTGGGTCCTGGAAGACGATCTCGATCTCTTTCCTGAGCGCTTGCGGGCGCCGCTTTTCGGCAAAGAGGTCTTGGCCGCGAAAGCGAACCTCTCCTGACGTGGGCCGGTACATACCAATGGTAGTGTAGGCCACTGTGCTCTTGCCAGAGCCCGATTCCCCGACGAGCCCGAATGTTTCCCCGTCCTGTATGCTGAACGAGACTCCATCCACCGCCTTGACGGTGATCGGTGTGCGGTGTATGAACCCTTTCTTGCCGATCACAAAGTACTTTTTCAGATCGGTGAAGCTTAGGATGTCACTGGGCATCGCTGCCTCCCGCCGCCCCGCCATCTCGGTAGAGGAAGCAGGCCACCTGGTGATCGCTGCCGACGGTGTAAAAGGCCGGCTTCTCCTGACGACAGATGTCCATCGCTTGCGGGCAGCGTGGATGGAAGCGACAGCCCGGAGGCGGATGCATATAGGCGGGGATGTGGCCCGGGATGCCGTCAGATACCCCACCACCCGATAGCTTGGGAACAGCCGCCATCAGCCCGCGGGTGTAGGGGTGGAATGGCTCGCGAAAGAGCTCCGGCGTCGCGGCGACTTCGACCATGTTGCCGGCGTACATGACGTATACGCGGTCGGTCAGCTCTCTCACGACGCCGAGGGTGTGAGTAATGACGATGACCGACAGGCCTTTCTCCTCCACCAGGTTGCGCAGAAGGCGCAGGATCTGGTCCTGGATGGTGACATCTAGCGAGGTGCCCGGTTCGTCGGCAATGAGCAGCCGCGGGTTGGCCACCAGGGCCATGGCAATGCAGACCCGCTGGCGCATGCCGCCGCTGAGCTGGACCGGATAGGTATCCAGCATCCGCTCGGGGTCGGGCAGAGCCACCTCTTTCAGGGGCACGATCGCGCGCTTGCGCGTTTCGCGGCGCGACAACCTGCTATCGGTCGAGTAGCGGACCACGGCCTCGATCTGCTGGCCGACGCTAAAGACCGGGTTTAGGGCTGCCGTTGGATCCTGGAAGACCATCGCCATGCCGCGGCCTCGCACGCGGCGAAGCTGGGAACCGTTCATCTTGAGCACGTCCTGGCCTTCGAACAGGATCTCGCCCCCGGGAATGCGGGCCGGGGGCATGGGCAGGGTGCGCAGGGCAGCCCTCATCGACGTCGTCTTGCCGCATCCGGTCTCACCCACCAGACCAACCTTCTGCCCTCGCTGGACGACCAGGTTGATGCCATCCAAGACCTTGAGGACGCCGCCGTACACCTTAAAGTGAACGCTCAGGTTCCTGATATCCAGAATGGGTGTCTCGGTCACTTAGGCCTCCTCGCCGGCGAGCATATCGCGCAGGCCGTCACCCAACAGGTTAAAGCCGAGGACGATCAGGACGATGGCCAGGGCAGGGAACGTGGCGATCCACCACTGATCGGGCAGGTACTTGGCGCCGCTGGAGACCATGGTGCCCAGGCCGGGCTCGGGCGGCTGGACACCCAGGCCGACATAGCTGAGCGTGGCCCCGATGATGATCACCCAGCCCACATCCAGGCTGATCTTGGTAAAAATCGGCGATACGATGTTGGGCAGGATCTCGCGGAACAGGATGTGGGCAGTGCTGGCTCCCATCGTCTCGGCCGAGATGACAAAGTACTCATTCCGCAGGGCGCAGGTGAGTCCGTAGACAAGCCGGGTATACCACGGCCACCACATCAGCGAGATCGCCATCATGGCGTTCATCAGGTTCGGCTTGAGAATCGAGGCGATGGCCAGCGCCAGGATGAGGGGCGGGACGGCCAAAAAGATGTCGGTGATGCGCATGATGATGGTGTCGATGCGGGTCCCATGGTAGTAGCCGGCCACCAGACCCAGGAGCACACCGGGAGGTACCACGAGAGCAAGGACGACCACGCCCATCAACAGCGCATTCTGGAACCCGAAAATCACCCGGCTCAGGATGTCGCGGCCGATCTCGTCGGTGCCAAAGGGATGAGCCAGGCTGGGCGGGAGCTTGGCATTCGGCAAAGTCGGTGAAAGGCTTGACGTGTTCCGGATAGGGGGCAATTACCGGGGCGAAAATCGCCAGCAGGATGACCAACAGCACCATTCCACCGCCGACGAGCGACAGCGAGTTGCGTGAGAACTTGTACCAGGAGCGTCCCAGGTTCTCCAACCTGGTCTTGCGCTCCATCTCCCTGATCTGCTTGGGCGAGGGGATCATGCCGGCCTCACTGGCCAAAGCTGAGCGATTCATGGTGCTATTCGCTCCTTGCCGCGCTCAGCCGGATCCTCGGGTCGAGCGCGCCCACCACGAGATCGACGACGATATTGGCGATCGTGAAGGTGACGCCGAGGATCAGGATCACGGCAGCGATCGCGTTCAGGTCCTTGCGCAGCATGGCGTTCATGCCATAGCGCGACAGGCCGGGCCAGTTAAAGATCATCTCGACCAGGAAGGCGTTGCTCAGCCCGGCTGCGAAATCGAGGGCAAACACCGAGACCACCGGGATGAGCGAGGGCTTGAGCAAGAAGCGGGTCATGATGGCGCGCTCGGGGATGCCGAGAGAGCGCTCGGCGGCAATGTAATCCTTGGCCAGGTTGTCGGACATGCTAGAGCGCGTGATGCGCGCCTCCTGCGCCAGGGAGCCCATCGCCAGGGCCAATGCGGGCATCAGCATATGCTTGAGCGCGTCCCAGAAGGTGCCGAGCTGGCCGGCCAGGAGTGCATCGATGGTCATCAGGCTGGTCACGGCGGGTGGCTTGGGCACACCTTCGCTGAGACGGCCAATGGGCGGCAGCCACTCCAGGGCCAGGCCAAAGAGCAGCAGGAAGATGATGCCGAACACGAAGGAGGGAGTGACGATACCGAAATAGGACAAGATGCGGACGAGGTTGTCAACCCAGCTGCCTTTGAAGCGAGCCGAGAGGGCGCCAAGGCCGATCCCCGCGACTCCGGCGATTGTCCCCGAGAAAAAGACTAGCTCGAGCGAGGCGGGCAGGAACTCGCGAATGTCGTCGGCTACTGCACGCCGGGTAAAGAGCGACAGCCCAAAGTCGCCCCGTACCGCGTCGACAAGCCAGTAGTAATACTGGACAGGGAGCGGGTCGTTGAGGTGCATCTGCTCGCGCAGGTTATCGACGACCCACTGTGGCGCTCGAGACCCCAGCGCGACGCGCGCCGGGTCGCCCGGCATGACCCGCGAAATGACAAAGATAAGGACAGACAGGCCCAGCAGGACAAAGATCGACTGGAAGATCCGGCGCGCAATAAAGGTCACGTATCGCACAAGCCTCACTCCTTTCCGGAACCGCGCTGAGCTCCAGTTGGGAGACCCCAGGCCAACCTCGCCCGGGGTCTCCCAGGTGACGCTATCTACGGCGCATTAACGCCCATGGCGGGCAGCCAGAACGCGTAACCCATCAAGGGACTCTGCCCTGCTGGGTCCCAATCCACATAGCTCACGACGGCATGCTGCTCGAGCTGGTCGTAGAGGAAGAGGGAAGGGCACAGCTCCATAATCTGGGCTTCCAGAGCAGCATACTTGGCAAACCGCTCGCCCTGATCGGCTGTGGCCAGGGCGTCCTCGATGGCAGCATCCAGCTCTGGATCGAGCAGCCACTCATTCTGCTGCCAGGTGTTGGCGGTGCTGGAGTGATAGCGGTCCTTGAGCATCAGGCCGGCCTCGGGCAGCCCGGCCGAGACGTACACCGTCACCACGTGCGGGCTCGTCTCTTGGGCGGCCATTTCCTCCACCACGCTCAACCAGGGCGTCTGCACCACGTTCACCTTCATGCCGATCTCGGCCATGTTGGCCTGGAACAGCAGGGCGAACTTTTCCTCCGCAGGCACCTCAGAGATCCAGTGGACGTCAATGGGGACGCTCGCCAGGTCGGCGGCGTACTTGCACTGGGCAAGTTCTGCACGCGCCTTGTCGAGGTCTCGGGTGTAGGTCATGACATTCGGATCGTGTCCTCCGAGGGCGGCCGGGACGGGGCCGTCCATCACCGGGGTACCGGGCCATTCAAGCGCAACGGCGGCCTCATAGTCAAAGGCATAGGCCATCGCCTTGCGGCAGTGGATGTCGTCGGTCGGAGCCAGGCGGGTGTTCAACATGTAGTAGAAGGAGGACATGCTGAGGAAGGTCTTGACGTCCACCCCCTCGATCTTGTCCAATGCCTGGTAGGCCTCGACCGTCTGCCACTGGTCAGAGATCTCGAGCTCTCCGGTGCTCATCAGCGCTCGGACGGTGGCCGCCTCGGTGGTGCCGATGAACTTGACCTGGGTCGGTGCGTTGGGAAGGAATGTGTCGGCAGCCCACCAGCCGTCGTACTTCTCTAGCAGGCAGTACTCCTCGAGCGGAAACTCGACGATCTGGTAGGGCCCCGATCCGGCGTCGTTCGTCAGCAGCCATGCCTTGCCATAGTCGCCCTCGGCGGCATACGCACCTTCAGCGACCGTGTTGGCCCGGACCAGGTCCTCGTTAAGGATAGACAGGCGCGCCAGGCTGGGCACAAAGAGTCCACTCGGCTGTTCGAGTTTAAAGACCACCGTATAGTCGTCAGGAGCCTCCGCCGAGGTAATGCCGCTGATGAGATAGGCATAGCCCTCACCGATCGTGTGCAGGCGGTTGTAACTGTAGATGACATCGCCGGCCAGCAGCTCGGTGCCGTCGTGGAACTTGACCCCCTTGCGGAGGTGGAAGGTGTAGGTCATGCCGTCGGGAGAAACATCCCACGACTCGGCAAGCCACGGATCCGTGCCTCCATCGGCCGTTGGAAAGACCAACGTATCATAGATGTTCACCAGGGCGGTGGAGGATGCATAGTCGCTGCCGACGGCAGGGTCGGCATAGAGCGGCCAGGAAAAGGTGGCGCGCAGCACCCGCTCTGCTGCGACCGGCGCAGCGGTCGGCGCCGCCGTTGGCGCCACAGCCGTTTCCTGCGGTGCTTGCTCGGTCGGTGGCGTCTCCGTTGCCCCACAGGCCGCAAGCACCATCGCGATCACCAACATCAGCACAACTGGAACTGACAGCTTTTTCATTTCGTTTCCTCCTCCATGTTCAGTCCGAAACTCTTGCCACTCCGCCGAGAACTATGGGCCCCTGTTATCACCTCCTTCCGCCGTTCCCACCACAGGTGGTGGTGACCAGTAAGGTATCTGTCCTTTCTCCCAAGAGGACATCAACATCGCAGCCGTACGCTCGAGATTGGCGCGCGTCAGCCGCTCAGCCTCCTCTGCAGCGCCTTGTTTCACCACCATGAGCAGTTCAAGGTGCTCCTTCAGAGTGTAGCCATAGAGATCGTCCACGGCAAAGGCCATGCGCCGGTACAGGCCGGCCATGTCCAGGTGCCTCATGATCAGGTCGTACAGCCGCGGTCGCCCGGCAGTGGCATAGAACGTCGCATAGAACTGCCGGTTCACGACCAGCAGCTCCCATCGGTTCCCCGCGTAAAAGAGCCTTTCCATCTGTTCGACCAGTGCGTGGAGCTTGGCAACGTCTTCCGGGCCGGTAGCCCGCGTAGCCAGAAGGGCGCCGTAGCCCTCGAGGGGAATGCGTATGCTGTACAGGTCCTTTAGGTCCTCCAGCGAGAAAGCGGCGACGGAGGCGCCCCTGCGCGGCGAGAGGACCACCAGGCCGTCGGCGGCCAGCGCGTGCAGGGCTTCGCGAATGGGGGTGCGGCTTACGCCTAGCTGTGCGGCGAGATCGTCCTGTACCAGCCGTTCGCCTGGCCCCAGGTGGCGATTCAGAATGAGGCTGCGTAGGCGATCCGCCACCGCCGCTGGCGTCGACTGGGCGGCGAGTGAGGCGTCTCCAACAGGTTTTAGCATGGTACACCTCTCTGATAGAATACACCAACCTGATGCCATGCCCGGGCTGCTCTGTCCCCCAATAGCGCCTGGGCGATCCGTAAGTCGCTGTCGCTAGACCTCTGCCATTCTCTGCTTTATGACTATGAGGAGTTCCTCGCTCAGCCGATCGATAAACTGGCCTAGCTTCTCCTCATGCCACCAATGCGGGTCCCCGTCCACAAAATCCCGAACCGCCAGCAGCAGCGAATTGCCTTCGAGCTCCGGAGCAAACTCTGGCAAGTGGGACAGAAGATTCATGGTTTGTACCAGCCGGCCCGAGCCGTACATGGCCTCAGGCCCCAGGCAGCGCTTCGCGCTCGTGATCAAGAAAGCCGTGATCTCAAACAGATACTCTTCGCCCGACCTCACGTCCTCAGTCATCTTGTGCCAACACTTTGACGATCAAGTCGTTCAGCGCCCGCCGTGGTGGTGCTTTGACCTCTCCTGCAGGGTAGCCGAGTGTCACCAGAAGGCAAAGGTCCGATTCCCCTGGCAGCTCCAGCAGATCCTTGACCTGGCCCGCCTCGAAGCCGCCTATGGCGCACGCCCCCAGGCCCAGGGCGTGCGCACAGAGCAGGATGTTCTGAAGGGCACAGCCGAGGTCAAAGGACGACCACGCGCCCTTGCGGCGAGTATCGAGGCAGATGCCAAGCAGGACAGGACCCTCTTTGATGTTACCCATCACCCCGGGCATGAGCATTCTCAGGGTGCGGATCGTGCGGGCCCGAGTGATGACCACGAACTGCCAGGGTTGGCTGTTGCCCGCCGAAGGCGCCCACCGCGCGGCCTCAAGGAGCAGATCGAGCTTTTCCTTTTCCACGGGTTGGGTGGTGAATCGCCTGACGCTCCGCCGCTTCTTGATGATATCCATCAGCACTCGAGCATCATCGTCCATAAGACCTCCGCCCAGGTTGCGTAGAAACCCGAAACGAATCCCGATTGTATCCGATACTGGATACAGTATAGCACTGTTTGTTTGCCTTGTCAATACCCAATTTTCCGCCAATCTCCAGTCTGTCGAGCAATTTCGGGATGAAGGAGCTGATCGAACGGGGCGGTTAAGAGGCGATCATAACCAATCCGGAGAATATCGAGCAGGCGCTGGCCGGCGAGACCGGCACCCGCATCACCCCCTGATTTTGAATCTGGTTTGGGGCCAGCGGCCCCAAACCAAATTCATCCCCTAGAGGGATCTGTGCAGCTTACTCGATGCTTGGCGCTGGTATCTCGAACGATTCTGGCTCGGGGCCGGCGCCGAGCATTTTCAGGGCGCCGTGCAGCTTGCCTCCGTCGTCCAGCAAAAAGCTGGAAACGGTCACGTCGGCCCACACCCGGCCCGTCGACAGGATCTCCAGCCGTCCCTTGGCCACGATCGACCCCTTGGCCTGGCCCGACACCGACACGTTCTGAGCCTCGATGTGAGCGTCGACCCGGGCTTGCTCACTGATGATGACGTTGCTGGCCGTCTTGATGCTGCCCTGATACACACCGTCGATCTTGACAATGCCATCGGACACCAGGTCGCCGTTGAAATTCGCCCCCGGTCCGACTGTCACTTCGATGCGATCTGTGATGGTCCCCCGCTTTTCCCTGCCAAACATGTTGTGCTCCTTCTGACCTAACGAATCACCGTAACTACTGGTTCATCAGCTCGCCGATTCGTCACTTACTGCCCCCTTGTTCCCTTGCCAGCCCGATCGCCTGCTTCTCCTCATCGGTCAGGGTGTAGGTCGATTGCCACTTCTCCAGCGGCTTGGCGTAGACGCGGCTCATGTCGCGGGCGTGCAGGCTGGACAGGATTACCCCGTTGCCCTGCCCGTCGGCCAGGGCGATGGCAAAGCTCTGATCGCCGCCGGTGTCGCGGAACGGATTGAAACGGACGATCGCCAGGCGTTGGAGGTGAAGGACGCTCGCGCTTTCCAGGCGGCGGGCCAGCTTGTCTACGGCGCGCACCTGGTCGGTCGTTTGCCCTTCCTGGGCGACGTGATCCTTCAGTACCGCCTCCAGGCTGGTGCCCGTTGCGCCTGTCATGAAATACCGGTATTGTCCCAGCAGCCGTTCCTGCCGCACCAGCAGCACGATCACCCCGGCCAACGCCAGCACTGCCACCGCCAGGGCGGCTCCCGCCATTGCCTCCATACCTCACGCCTCGTCTCCAGCCAAATTCGCAGGTTGGAGATTGGCATGGCCAATCTCCAACCCACAATTCACCCGCCGTATTGTACCCAAGGGGCAACCAGATGGCAAATCCCCTGCCGCAGCTGGCGGGGCGCCTGTCCCGGATTCCTGCCGGCCTCGCGGCAGAGAGGGTCGATGGATCACGACGCAATGCACATGACCAGGCGGCCGTCTGGGCTCCTCGTGACCTGGATATCCTCAAGCCGCCCGGCGATGGCGGTTGCCATCCCCAGCTCTTGTGGTGAGTGCGTAAAGGCAACCGCCAGCGACCGCATGCCGGCCGCAGTAGCCGCGGCAATCCCGGCCGGAGAATCCTCGACCACGACACACTGCTCCGCGGGGATGCCCAGCCTGTCCGCCGCCGCCACGTACGGCTCTGGATCGGGCTTGCCGTTGGTCACGTCTTCCGCCGTGACCATGATCTTGGGAACCGGCAGGCCCCGGCTTTTCAGCCTGCCCGCGGCCACCTCCCTGGTGCCTGACGTGACAATCGCCCAGGCATCTGCCGGGAGTGAGTCAAGCAGAGATGAGGCCCCGGCGATAGTGACCACCCCCTCTGCATCCGCTGCTTCGATCTCGTGGAACCGCTGAGCTTCCTCTTCGACCGCCAGGTGCGGCGCGACCAGGCGCATCGTCTCCACCGTCCTGCGGCCATGCGCCACAGCCATGATCTCCGCCAGGGCCAGGTCGTGCACGCTCGGCCCACTGCCGCCAGTGCCGGGTGATACACGCGGTCGAGTCGATCAGGACGCCGTCCAGATCGAACAGAATGGCTGCACACTCAAGACGCATCGCTATCACCGTCTGCATTGTAACACAAACCCCGCACCCCGCCAAGGGACCTCTGTGCCCCTGCACCATTGGCCATAGTTGATGGTTACAGCGGCGCAACTGCTCAGCCACCGGGCCGCCGAGCGTTGAAACGCACGGCTGGCATTAGATACCCGCTGAAGCGGGTTGCCCATCGGCGCGTGGCCGAACGCGTTTCAACGCGTTTTGGATCTCAGCCGCCGATTTCAATCGGCGGCCTGGCAGATGGCTGAGTAGTAACGTCCCCATTGTGAGCCGGTTATCCCTTTGTGTCCCTGCGCCAAGTATGCTACAATGCCCGGCGTTAGCAAGTAATCCAACGAGACAACGAGAGAGCCACCCATGCTGAAACTGCTGGTCGCCACCAACAACCCGGGCAAGGTCCGCGAGTAACACAAACCCCGCCCCCGCAAGGCTCCTTTGTGCCCCCGCATCAAATGTGCTACAATGAGCCCAGGTTAACAGATAATCCAACGAGAGAGCCACCCATGCTGAAACTGCTGGTCGCCACCAACAACCCCGGCAAGGTCCGCGAGTTTGAGGAGCTGCTGGCCGGGCTGCCGTTTGAGGTGACCTTCCCCGCCCGGGAAGGGATCGCCCTGGAGGTCGAAGAGTCGGGCGCCACCTTCGAGGACAACGCCCGGCTAAAGGCCTTGGCCTATGCCCGCGCCTCAGGCCTGCCGACCCTGGCCGACGATTCCGGCCTGGAGGTCGACGCCCTCGGCGGCGCGCCGGGGGTCTGGTCGGCGCGCTATGCCGGGCCGGGCGCCGGCGACGCCGACCGCTACCAGAAGCTGCTGAATGCCCTGGCCGGCGTGCCGGATGGCCGGCGCACGGCCCGCTTCCGCTGCGTGGTGGCGTTGGCCTGGCCCGACGGCGCCATCCGCACTGCCGAAGGGCGGTGCGAAGGGCAGATCGGCTGGGCGCCGCGCGGCGAGCATGGTTTCGGCTACGATCCGGTCTTCATCGTCGACGGTTCCGGCGGGCAGACGATGGCCGAGCTGCCGCCCGAGATCAAGAACCGGATCAGCCACCGGGCGCGGGCCGTACAGGCCATGGACTTTAGTAGTTTAGCACGACTACCTCTTTGATCGCTCCCCGCCCGCCTGCCTTCGAGTTGATCGGCCGGCTGGCCTGGACGATCTCCAGCCGGAACTCGCGGTACAGCTCCACGATCAGCGGCGTGTACGAGTTGCTCAGCATGCACAGGCAGCCCTTCCGCGACTAGCTCGCCAAACACCGCGGCCAGCCGGCGCTGGTCCTCGTCTCGGAAGCTGCCGGCGGTGTAGCTCGTAAACCTGGCGGTCCTGCTCACCGGGTGGTAGGGCGGATCAAAGTAAAAGAAATCGCCCGGCCGGGCCAGATCCACAACCCGGTCAAAGCCCCTCTCCTCGATACAGACACCCTGCAGCGCCGCGCTGGCGCCTCTGAGGGCTGCCCTGCGCACGATCCTCGGGTTCCGGTAGCAGCCCATCGGCACGTTGAACTGGCCCTGGCCGTTCACCCGGTACAGCCCGTTGTAGCAGGTCCGGTTCAGGTAGATAGTTCGGGCAGCGCGCTGCACCGGGCTGAGATCGTCGCCGTGGGGGTCGATCTCGCGCATCTCATAATAGTACTCGCGGCAGTGCCGTTCCTCGTGAACGGCCAGGAGGGCGATCAGCTCGTCGGTTTGATCCCTGACTACCCGATAGGCGTTGATCAGCTCGTCGTTGGTGTCGAACAGGAACACCTGATCTGGCAGCCGCCTGGTGTTCCACAGGTGAAAAAAGACCGCCCCGCCGCCGACGAACGGCTCAAAATAGCGCCCGACCTGCGCCGGGCTCGGAAAGTAGGGCTCGAACTGCTTCAGGAGCCGCGCCTTGCCGCCGGCCCACTTGACGAACGGTCTGGCGTGGTATCCGCTCATCCGGTCAAGATTCTGGAGCGCCGGTTCGAGATCGGGGCTCCCCGGCCAGGATCGCCGTTACCTCCTCCGGCTTTTCCAGCATCACCATGTGTCCTGCCCCTTCGACCAGGTGCAGGGCGGCGCCGGGGATATTGTCGCGCAGGTAGGCGGCGTATTTGGGCGGCGTCATCCTGTCCTCAGTGCCGCACACGACCACGGTGGGGGCGGTGATCTCGCTCAGCCGGCCCGTGACGTCAAAGGCGTTGCACGCGGCAAAGTCATCGGTACAGCACCTCGGGCGGCGTCGCGGCCATCTGCTCCTCGCCCAGCCGGATCATCTCCGGCGGCGCCTGGGGGCCATAGGCCCACTCGCCGATCAGCCGCACCGCCGCCGCCGGGTCGCTGCGCAGCCCCTCCAGCACGGCCGGGGCCACCCGCAGCCGGGCGCCCGTGGCCACCAGGCCCAGCCCGGCCACCCGCTCCGGGCAGCGCAGCGCCATGTCGAGCGCAATCGCTCCGCCCATCGAATGGCCTACCAGGACGGCTCGCTCCAGCCCGGCCGCATCCAGGAACGCGAGCAGCCAATCGGCGTAAGCGGCAATGCTGTCTCGCCCCTGGCCGGCCGACTGGCCGTGGCCGGGCAGGTCGAGCGCATAGCTGCTCACCTGGCTAAGGCCGCGCACCTGGTAGAGCCACACCTGGTGGCTGCCTCCCGCGCCGTGGATGAACACCAGGGCGGCCCTGGAGGCCCTTCGGCTCTGCCGGTGGACATAATATACCGTCTCGCCGTTGACAGTCAGGTACGGCATCGCTCGATCACCTAACCTCCCGCAGACTGCGCTTCACACAACCTGCGGGAGGGCGAGGAATACGAAAAGTCGGTCGGCACCATGGTGCAGCAGTTGACCAGCTCGGCGGCGGCCTTGGGGGCGCGCATGATCTTGGTCATCGTGCCTTTCAGCTTTAGCTGGCCGGTCATCATCCCCTGGATCGGGTCCAGTTTCTTCTCGATCACCTTGCGCCAGACGTTCAGAGTGGCCGAGATGCGAAACTCGGGGTTCTTTTCGCTGTCGTCGGCCACCTCACAGGCCGAGCGGCAGTCGCCGTGCCACAGATCCATGTACAGGATCACCGGCTTGGTCAGGCCCTCTCCCGTGGCGATAAAGTAAAAGTCGCCCTCCCAGGTTTTGGCCGCCTTCTTGTAGGCTTCGCTCTTGTTGAGCTCGACCATCAGGGCCTTGATCCACTCGTCCGACGGAAACTTGTAGGCCATTTCCCTCTCCTTATGTGCTGAGCTGCCTGCTACGATGCAAAAATGCGCACGTGGCGGCGCGGTTCCTTGCCATAACTGTGTGATATCAGGTTGGCCTGGCGGGCCATCTCGTGCTGCTGGCGCCGGATGAAAGAGTTCTGGGGCGACAGGTCGACCGATTTCTGGCCTGACAGCACACGGCGGATCGCCTCCTCGGTCTCGGACACGGCCATGGCCAGCGGGTCGGGGTCGGCCATCTCCAGCCCAAAGATGTCGGCCAGGCAGCCTTCCATCTGGCTGGTGGTGTTGGACCGCAGGACGTAGACCGGGAATGCCCCGTCGCTCGGCGTCGCTGATCGGCTGCGGCCGGCGCCGGTAATAGTTCTTCAAGGTCAGCACCGCATTCGGCCTGGCGCAGGTCGTCGGTCATCTCCACCGGCAGGTGCAGGTTCTGGGCGGCCTGGGCCAGCCGGTTCTTGCCCACGCCGTAGGTATAGACCCGCAAGCGTTCGAGCCGACGCTGGCCGTCCGTTTTCTCCCGTTTCGCGGGCCAAGGGTTGCCGGCTGAAGGGCATCTCCTCGGGACGCAGTTGTGGCGGGGGCAGGGCCTGCTCGATCTGGATCTGGCCCGACTCGTCGCGGTAGCGGATCTCCGGCGGCCGGCTGCGGCCGCGCAGCAACGCATCCACCGAGGCGGCCACGTCGTGATGGACGGCCAGGTGCTGGCGGTCCTGGATCTCGATCAGCACGCCAAAGGTCGGCGGCGCCTTGCGCTCCAGCACCGTCTTTTGCGTGCCGCGCCGGCGGGCCTCTTCGTCGCTGAGCGTCACCGCCTGGATGCCGCCCACCAGGTCGGACAGGGTCGGGTTCTGGACCAGGTTCTCCAGGGTGTTGCCGTGGGCAGTAGCCACCAACTGCACGCCCCGCTCGGCGATGGTCCGCGCCGCCTCTGCCTCCAGCTCACGGCCGATCTCGTCGATGATGATCACCTCGGGCATGTGGTTTTCCACTGCCTCGATCATCACCTCGTGCTGGTAATCGGGCGCAGACACCTGCATCCGTCGCGCCCGGCCGATGGCCGGGTGCGGGATGTCGCCGTCGCCGCCGATCTCGTTCGACGTATCGACCACCACCACCCGCTTCGTCTCGCTCAGAACGCGAGCCGCCTCGCGCAGCAGCGTGGTCTTGCCCACGCCGGGCTTGCCGACCAGCAGGATGCTCTGGCCCGACTCCAGCAGGTCGTTGATGATGTCGATGGTGCCGTACACCGCCCGGCCCACGCGCAGCGTCAGCCCGACGACGCCGCCTTTGCGGTTGCGGATGGCCGAGATGCGGTGCAGCGTGCGCTCGATCCCGGCCCGGTTGTCGGTGGTGAATTCGCCTACGCGGCTGACCGCATAGTTGATGTCCTCGCACGTGGCCTCGCGGTCTGCTCAAGACCACCTCGTGACTCAGAAAGCGAGCCTCGGGCAGGCGGCCCAGGTCGAGCACGATCTCGAGCAGGTCGTCGCCATGGTTCTCGCGCCGCACCGCCTCGGCAATCGCCGGCGGCACGACACTCTAGCAAAGCGTCCAAATCATCCGTGATACGATCTTGCATGACTTCCTCAATTGGTCCCTTCCCGCCCCTCACCAGGGGAGACGGGATCTTACTCAGTGGTCGGCTGCCCGCCTTCAGTTTTGATTGCTGCTGACTAGGATGCTGGCTGCTGCTGTGAAACACCGGTTCGGCGCTGCCTTTCAGGGCCGGCACCAGCTCCTGCACCGGCGCCTTGGCCCAGGCAGTGGTCTGCTTGACCATCAACGTCCGGGTGTGATCCAGCTCAAACCCGGCCGCCTGTAGAGGCATCGCGACTGCCGGCTTCGTACTGCCGCACATTGCAGTAAACCGGTCTCGGCGGCTGGCCTGCCAGCCTGGACAGAGCCCAGGTCGACCACGGCGCCGGCGGCGCCGCGGGCGTCGGGGTGGACCAGCAGCCGCAGCCAGTGGGCCTGCCTGCCGATGTGCAGGTAGAGCGCGGCGATCAGGTCGTCCCCGCCTGTTCCCTTCCCCGCCGGCGAATCTCCGTCGGCCCCGGACCCGGGCAGGACGTAGCCCTGGTGACGCTTGCCCCCTGCCGGTGTGATGGCGATGCCGCCTTCGATCTGGCGCACCCGCTGGGGTGTGATGGCGATGCACAGCTTTTGCAGGGCGGGCCAGTCCTCGGTCTGCTGCGGTCGCAGGCCGGGCACGGCGCTGGCAGCCAGATCGGCGGGCGCTTGCGCCAGGCGGAATATGTCTTCGCAGGCATAGACGGCTAAAGCCGGATTGCTGAAAGATCTCCTGCTCCGGGCCTGCTTCGGGCAGGCTGGCAAACAGCCGCTGGATGCCCCGTGCTGCTATCTCCACCGACACGCCGTCGAGCAGGCGCGACCAGGCCTTGCCCGCGTTCGCCTGCCTGTTGCTCGCCAGCGACGGCGCCATATAGGCGACGTCGGCGGCTGCCTGGTGCGGCCGGTACTGCACCTGGACAAAGGCCTCGCCGTACTGGGCGTCGTACAGCACATAGGTTGCCCGTCCCATCGCCTGTTGCGTCAGGAAGGCCACCCATGCCTCCCGCAGAGGCATATTCGGTTCGAGTCAGACCCCGCTCCAGGTCGAGCGTCAGGCCTCTGCCCTGGAGGCGGTAGACCCTCAGGCTCTCGCCGGGGCTAAACGGTACAAGCACCTTGGACCGGTCCTTTCCGCCCTCCATTTTACCATCTTCTGCCGCTGATAGCAAGACCGCCATATAACCGAACAAGACGTCCGATGTTCCGCTTCCAGGCAGAACATCGTACGTCTTGCAGCCGGTCGTGCCTCAGGCTGATGATCCTTTCGAACGCTTGCGGCGGCGCCACATCCGGAACAGGAAGAAGGCGACCGCGATCGGCAGGGCGATGAGCAGCAGGATCGGCAGCAGAAAGACGATCGCCCAGATCACCAGGTTGCCCAGCCCCTTGAGCGCGTTGACCAGCGCCCTTGCCGCACTGCGCAGGGTGCTCCCCGGTCGCCAGCCCTCCTCGATCACCGGCGCCTCAGGCACCTCGGGTTCAAGTTCACCGTGATCGTGGCCATGGCCGACAGGTTTTCCAGGTAGCTCATCCGGCCCTTGACCTGCTCGATCTCGACCTGGGTTGCCGACAACTGCTCGTAGACGGCCAGGACCGCTTCCGTGTCCTCGGCCTGGTCCATCAGCTTGGTGAGCTGCGCCTCCTTTGCCTGCAAGGCCCGCAGGCGCGATTCGAGGTCGACATACTCCTCTGTCACATCCTGGCTGTTGGCGCTCTCGTGCTCCACCTTGAGGGCCTGGTCGCGCAGGCGGGCCATGGCCGTCTCGTACTGGTCGGCCGGCACCCGGATCGTCAGCCGGGCGTACAGCAGCTCGCTCTGGATCCACGATTCGGTGTTGACCGCATAGCCGCCCATCTCTTTGGCCAGCGCCAGCACGTCGCTGATCGACTGCTCGGTATCCTGGACCGTCAGCACAATATCGGCCGTCCAGACGATCATCCGCTCTATCTGGTCCTCCTTGGGTTGATCCGCCGAGCCGCTGGCATTCGCCTGGTCATACTCCCGCTCCACGGCTTGCTCAGCAACGCCGGCCGGCAGGCTCCGAGGCCGGCGCGTATCCCCCGCACGCTGCCAGGACGGCCAGCAGCACCGCCAGGCTTGTCAGCGCCATCACTCTCTTCTTCATGCTTCTCTTCTCCTTTGCGTCGCCCATGGTACACCACCTGCTGCACAAGAATCAGATTTCTCGTGCTTCAATCCCTAGACGCCGGCCCCGCCCCGTAAGTTCCCCAGACTCGACCAAGAATCCAACATCTAGTATCCAACATCCCGCCTACCCGCGTGCACCGTCACCGTTCCCAGCATCAGCCGGCGGTGGCGCACCTGGCCCCAGCCGGCCTGGCGCATCACCGCCGCGATCTCTTCGGGCGTCAGAAAGCCGCTCAGCGAGTGGGGCAGGTAGGTGTAGGCGGCCCGCTGGCCGCTGATCAGGGTGCCGATCAGCGGCACGATCCGGTAAAAGTAAAAGCCGAACAGCCGGCGAAAGATCGGCGTGCGCGGCTTGGCGATCTCCAGCGAGGCAACCCGGCCGCCGGGCCGTGCCACGCGCGCCATCTCGGCAAAGGTGGCCGGGATGTCGGTCACGTTGCGCAGGGCAAAGCCGGTCACCTCGCCGTCAAAGCTGGCGCTGGCAAAGGGCAGGCGCATGGCGTCGGCGACGACCCAGGTGAGCCTGGGCGCCGAAACCTCGGCTTTCTCCCGCGCCAGGGCCAGCATCTCCGGCGTAAAATCGAGTCCCACCACCTGCGCGTCGAGGATGCTGGCGGAGCACCTCCACAGCCAGGTCACCCGTCCCCGTCGCCACATCCAGGACGATCTCTGGTTTGCGCCCATCCCCTTCAGGGGATCGGCCCAGTTGCTGGACGGTATATCGCCGCCAGGCCCGGTCGCGCCCAAAGGTCATCAGCCGGTTCATCAGGTCATAGTGCCGGGCGATCTGCCCGAACATGGCCCGGACGCGCGTCGCTTTCTGCTCCGGCGGCGGCAGCACTCCTGCCTCCGCCTGCTGCCGTCTCATGCCACGGGCCACAGCCACAACCCTGTTTCCGGGTCCGGCGTCCGGGTCGGCGGAGTGCCCTTGAGCGCCTGGACAAACAGCTCGACGACATGCACCTCGGCAGCCAGCAGCTCCCCGGCTGAGACTCGACCCTGCCTATCGCTCAGGACGGCGTGAGCGCGTATCGACAGGCTGCCCTCCTGCAGGCTGATGTTGCCGCCGCAATGAACCAGCTCCTGATCGACCTCCAGGATCTGGCGGCATACCTTGCCGCATTCCTGGTCCAGGTGACCGAGCGTGGCGCTGCGGACCGAACCGGTAGCCGTGAAAACACCGAAACTGATGCCCCATTCACGGCAGACGCGATACAGGCCGACCAACAGGTCCTCGCCGGGAGGCAGCCGCAACAGGTCACTGCTCCCGGAGATGTTGATCCGCATGGACATTGATGTCCCCCTTATCCGTTCCCAGTCTGCATGGTACTATGCTGAGCTCCCACCCGCTGGACCTACTTGCCTGCCAGGGGTAAATAGAATGCCCTGCCCGGCGGAACCGGGGTGGGTGTCGGAGCGGGCAGCACTGTGATCTTGGCCAGCAGCACCCGGCCGCCGGACACCGGCTGGCCGCCGGCGTCGGTCACCGCCAGGCGCTTCTGGTTCTCCAGACGATACATGCCCACTTCCAGGTCATACTGGCTGGGCGCCACGGCCGGATCGACCGTCACCAGGTACGTGTCGGCCACCACCTCTCCGGTCTGCCACAGATCGGTCGGGTAGGCGCCCTGGCGCGGCACGCCGTCCTGCTGGGCAACTACGTGGCCCGACGGCGTGGCCACGTGCGTAAACACATGATAGCCAATCTCGATCGGCCGCAGCGCCTGCCAGTACAGGGTCACCGAGAAGGTGTCGCCGGCCTGGATGGTGTCAGCGCTGAGATCGTAGCCCAGGAACCGCACCTGGCTGCCAAGCGTAGCCATCAGCGGATGGGACACGGTCAGGTCGCTCGGAGGAGACGGGATGTCCGTGCCTCCGACCTGCCCTGATGCCGCTGCGGTCACCTCGATCGGACCCAGATTCGCGCCGGCCCTCTCGGCGACGGTGCAGTCCCCCATGGCACAGGCCAGCCGGCGGCGCAGGGCGGCCGCCAACCCGCTCTGCTGGAGCGGCGGCATTGCCAGCAGCCTCATCGTGTATCGGCCTGCCGGCGCATTGTCGGGCAGCCACAGCCGGAACTGCCCCCTGAACCGGTCGCCGGCCTGCCAGCGATCGGCCGGATACTGGTCGCCGGCGGGCCGGACTATCTCCTCCTGCCACACCTTGCCGGTTGTGTCCAGCAATTGGAGCCGGAACTGCGCATCGGGCAGCGGGGCGCCTCGGGCCTGCCAGTACAGGGTCACGTCCACCGGATCGCCTGCCCTCAGCTCGGCAGCCGTCACGTTGTCGCCCAGCAGCTCCAGGTCACCATAGCGGACCCGGTGCTGTTGTTCGATGCCCAGCTCGGCTTCGGAAGCCGGCTGGTCGGGCCGATCTACCACCACTTCGCCGAGCAATACCCGGTCTCCCCGGCCGGTGGCGGCGGCTGTGGGCGAGAATCGCTTGGCCCCGTTCTCCCAGGCAGCCGTCAGCCGATGGCCGGCTAACCAGCATCACTTCGAGCTGGTAAGTGCCGGGCGGCGTGCCGGGCCAGATCGACAGCTCGTGCTCGTCCTGGAGCTGCACGCCCGGTTGCCACTGCCACATCGGGAACAGGCCGTTGAACGGGCACTGCTCGCCCTCACCCCACAGGTGGCCTTCCCCATCCACCAGGCGCAGCACGACGCTGGCCTCTTCGCCAATCTCCTGGTTAACCCCCCAAAACAGCTCCACGTGCAGCTGCTCGCCGGGCTGCGCCGGCGAGACGAGACGGTAGCCGTTCAGTTGCAGCGCTGCGCCGTAGCGGGCCTGCACCGGCTGCGCGCCCTCTGGCAGGCTGTGAACGACCGGCCGAGCCTCGCACGTAGGCGGCCACCTGCACAGTCGAGTTGGGGCTCTCAAACTCCTGATAGTCAACGCGAAAGGCGTTCTCAGTTCAGCCACTTTTCCGGAAATGGCGTTCCGGTCTCCCCACGCCGGCGTGTGCGACAGGGCCAGCCAGACCCGGTCGTAGCTGCCGACCAGCTCTTGCAGCTTGGCCACCGTGTCGGCCCGCGGGCTGTTCAGCAGCGGCAGCCCCACCCACGGCGCCTCACTGCTGGCATAATAGTCGTACAGCTCGGCGATGTGGGGCGGATCGACGATTACCACATCGCCGGGGCGGACGTGCTCGCGCAGGTAGGCGCCCCACTCGCGGTGGTGGATCCTTGTCGTAGCGGGGATCCAGGAAATAGTTGTAGGTCGAGTAGCCGATGCCCACCAGCAGCAGGCAGCCGGCGGCCAGCACCAGGTAGGGCGCGCTGCGAGCACAGATAGCGCGCGCGATGCGAGACGTCTGCTGCTCGCCGATTTGCCCGGCTGCCGGAGCTGCCTGCCGCCAGTCCTGCACTGACCAGCAGGTAGAATGCCGGAGTGACCAGGATCAGGTGCCGGCTGGTCATATAGGCCGGTCGCACGAACGACAGAAGGTAGAGGAACAGGATCGGCAGAAGCAGATAGCCGGCCAACAGCCAGGCGGCGCGGCGCTCCCGTCTCGATCAGCCAGGCCAAAGCCCAGCAGCCAGGAACAGCAGGAAGAGCAGGTCGATCAGCAGCACATACCAGTCGGCGACGTCCACCGACAGTCCCAGGCTGAACGAGTTGAGCAGGTCACGCAGCAGCTCAAACAGGGGGATGAAACGGAATCCGACCGATCGGGTGACGGTCGGGCATGGTCGAGCCAGGCGTTGACCAACGACACCAGGATGACGGCCAGTCAGCGTGACGATGGCGGCGACTGGTCAGCCGGCGTGATGCCTCTTGCCGCACCAGAATCGACTATCAGCCCCACCAGCTCGGCGGCGACAAGCAACCACCCAGGTAGTGTGTCACAATGAGCAAGATCGACGTGCCGATGTAGGCCACGATCCGGCCGGTGCGCCTTCGACCGTCCTCGAAGAAGCCCGGATGTAGAGGTAGAAGGAAAGCAGGCTCAGGAAGGCGAGCATGGTGTACATCCGCGCTTCCTGGCCATACCACAGGTACATCGGCGACAGAGCGCCCAGCGCAGCGGCTATCAGACCGGCCGTATGCCCCTCGCGGGATGAGCCGCCGGGCGGTGGCGTACAGAAGTGGCACGATCAGCACCGCACAGGCCAGCGACAGGAAAACGCAGGGCAAACTCGCTTTCGCCGAACAGCTGCGTGGCCAGCCGCAGCAGCAGGAAATACAGGGGGGGGTGGTTGTCGACGGTGACCACCTGCTGGATGCTGTCGGTCAGGGTGATCTCGTTGGACAGGATGCCGGGCAGGTCTAGCCGGGCGCGGTGCAGGCTGAGGCTTTCATCCCACCACAGGCTCTTGGCTCCCAGCCCCAACACACCTCGCCCAAAGGCGATCAGGATCAGAAGAACAAGGTAACCAGCGCCTCATTCCCCGCGCCACAGTTGCAGGCGGAGCCGGAACAGCTCACGGAAGGCTCGCGTGATGACCTTCAGCCGGGCTCCGCTCTGGCTGCCGGCAACCCTTGGCCGGTGTGTGACCGGCAGCTCTACGAAGCGATAGCCGGCGCGCTTGGCGCGGACCAGCCACTCGATGCTAAAGGTCGCCCCGCGCGAGCCGATCTTGTCGGCCAGCTGGTCGATGATCTTGCGGCGGAGCAGCTTGAAGCCACAGTCCACGTCGCGCACGGTGTAGCCAAAAAAGAGCGTGCACAGCATGCTCCAGCCCTTGCCGTACAGCACCCGCAGGAACGGATCGCGCCGGGGCGCCCGATAGCCGGCGATCAGGTCGGCCTTGTCGGTATACGGCATAAAGTTGGCCAGCTCGGCCAGCACGAACTGGCGATCGGCGTCGGTGTACAGGATCCAATCTTTGGTGGCCGATGTAAAGCCGGTCAGGACCGCGGCTCCGAACCCCTTGTTGACCGGGTGCTGCACCAGCCGCAGGTGGGGCTCTGTCTCCATCAGCCGCCGGGTGACGCCCGCCGTGTCGTCCTTGCTCCCGTCGTCGACGACAATGATCTCGAAATCGTTGCTAACCGCAGCCAGGGCCGGCACAGCCTCAGTTACGACCGGCTCGATGTTTTCGGCTTCGTTGTGGGCAGGCATGACGAGTGAAATACTGGGCATGTCATTCTCCGATGAGTTTCAGCTTTCTGCTGCGCCGCATGCGCTTGATGGCCAGCTCCCGCTTTTGAGCTTCGGCCCGCGTGGCCACCTCTTCCTGATACACCAGCCGGACCGGCCGGCGCTGCTTGCAGTAGACCGAGCCGCGGCCGGCGTTGTGCACCTTCACCCTGGCCTCAACGTTGGTCGCCCAACCGGTGTAGAGGGAGCCGTCGCTGCAAGCGACGATGTAGACAAAGGGCACCGGCTAGTTGCCCTTGTCCCGCTTGGGCGCGCCGCGCTCACCGCTCAGCGCCTTGCGCAGGCCGCTGCCCAGGAATGCGTCGAACATCTCGCCCTTGCCCGGCATCTGGCTCCCGCGAGGAGTTTCCAGCAGCTGCCCGGTCGCTCGGTCGTTCAGCCAACGATCCCGTTCGGCCGCCGCCTCGGCAAAGCGCTTGGCCAGAGCTTCTTGGTTTCCTTCAGCCACTGCCTGGCGCAGCGAGGCCAGGCTGGCCGTCAGGGCGTCGATCCAGCGCACCACGTTGTCTCGATTGGCCGCTGCCAGGTCGCTGTGGGTGGACGGATCGGTCGAAGCCAGGTGCGTGGCCAGCTCAAAGGTCGGCCCGGCCATCTTGCGCAGCTCCTTCCAGCTTGGCTGCCCCATCGCCATTTCGAGCAGGGCCAGCGAGGCGATGGCCGGCAGGTGCTCTACCGCGGCCAGCAGGCTGTCGTGCTCGGTTGCGTCCAGAAAGAACGGCTTGGCGCCCAGGATTGCGGCCAGGTCGGCGGCCAGCTTGACCGCCGAGGGATCTGCCTGTGGCGACGGCACCAGGCAGAACAGCGCGTCCTTGAACAGGTCGGCGTCTGCGGCCTTGAGCCCGGTCGCCTGGACCTCGTGCGCCACGGACGACGACCTGACGATGATCGGGTCGGCGCCGACGAAATGCACCTCTTTGGGCAGGATCGCCTCCGCCCAGGCCAGCACGGGCGCCTTGAGCGTGGCTGTGTCGATCACCACGCAGCCGGGGCGCAGATAGGAGGCGATGGCCTTGAGCGTCGGCTCGATGGCTCCTATCGGCGTCGCCAGGATGATCAGGTCTGCCGTTTCGCAGGCGGAGATCAGGTTCCATTCGGTTCGGTCCACCATCTCCAGCTTGCGCGCCTGGTTGGCGATCCCCATCTCCTTGTCGTGGCCGACCACGGCCGAGGCCGCGCCTGAGCGGCGGAGCGCCAGGCCCATCGACGCCCCGATCATCCCCAGTCCGACAATAGTAATCTGCGGTTTGGGATTACTCATATCCACCCCCTCTGTCAGTTCTGACTGTCAGCCTCTTGCAGCGCAATCAGCAGCAAATCGCCGTCATCCGCTGCCGCATCCTCGTGGCGCCGGATCAGGTCCGCCGTCCGGGATGAGCAGCCGGCCTGTTCTGCCAGCAACGCGCCGATGGCCGCGTGGTGCAGCTGCACGTAGAACGGATAGCGCCAGCTTCCCGGGCTGCTATCCCTGCCAATCCGCTCCAGCAGGTCAGGCCATGCAGCCCGCACCAACACCGTCGCTACGCGGTGCCACAGCCGCACCCGGCCGGCCTTTCGCCCGGTTCCGGGCTGCCGGCCGCTCTTGGCCACATCGTGCAGCAGCGCCGCTGCCAGCAAGGTCCTGCTCTGCCCGGCCCCCGGCCTGTAAGGCGCGCACCACGCGCAGGGCGTGGCGCCGGTCGTGGCGGGGCATGCCTCGGAAGAGGGTCGCTGCCTCCGGCGGCAGAGCGCCGGACACCGCGCCCGTCGTCTGCTTCCTCCTGTCTGAAACCAGGCGCCCACCGCCTGCAAGAACTGCCGGACGCGATAGGCGGTTGCGGCCGGCACGCTCTAGTGACCCAGCAGCAGGTTGATGATGGCCGTCCTTGGCGGACCCAAGAGCCAGCTCAGTGGACTCCACCCGGTAAACCAGCCCAGCGACAGCACCGCCAGCAGCAGCATCGGGCCGTAGGGCGCCAGCCGGTCGAGTGTGTTGTTCAGGTCATATGCCCAGCGGCCGCGCTGCGTAGCCAGCACCCCCTGCACCACCCCAAAGCCGTCCAGGGGCGGCAGCGGGATCAGGTTGAACAGCGCCAGCCCGACGTTGACGTACACCATCACGACCAGAAATTGAGCCACCAGGGACGGCATGGCCGCGCCCACCAACCGCAGTGGGATGGCTGCCATCGTCGCCAGCGCCAGATTTGAAAAAGGGCCGGCGACCGACGTAAGACCCATGCTGGCCCGCGCATTCCCGCGCAGGTTGTGCGGGTTGACCGGCACCGGCTTGCCCCAGCCAATGCCAACGCCGCTGATCGTCATAAAGACGATCATCAGCGCGCCCAGCGGATCAAAATGGACGATCGGGTTCAGCGACAGCCGGCCCATCCGCTTGGCGGTCGAATCCCCCAGCTCGTTGGCCGACCAGGCATGCATAAACTCGTGAAACGTGATCGACACAACCAGCACTGCCAGCACGAGTAGAGTCCACGTCAGATCAAGATTACCCACACCAATCTCCTATTCCATCAATGGACGCCAATTATAGCACACTTCTCGGCTAGATTGAAACCGGGGGGGAAAAGTGTCACGGCTTGGCGGCGAGAATCCCAGGGGGGAGGGTGTCACGGCCTGCCGCGGGTCAGATCGGCGTAGCTGGCGAACCAGTCGGGCAGGTCGGCGGTGCGCCGGTCGCGATCCTCCCGCCGCCGGCTCTCGTTGTAGGTGCCCAGCCGGCGAAAGATCTCGGTCTGCACCTGCCGTGGGTGCAGCACCCAGTCGAAGGTGAGCTTGCCTTCCGGGCCGGCGGTGTGGATGATGACCGTCCCATAGTCGAGGAGGTTGGCCAGGATATTGGGGATCGTATAGTTCACGTTCTGGACCTTGTCAAAGGTCGTCTCGGTTCGCGCCGTGCGAAAGCCGAGGGGCAGCTTTTCAATGTCGATGAGCCGGTCGTTGGTCACGATATACTGGTCGTTGCCCCAGTTGACAAATCCCCACCAGAACCAGAAACCGAGCAGCGCCAGCATGACGGCCACGCTCCCCACCAGTAGGCCTGACACTTGCAGCCCACCGGCAAACAGCATCAAGCCAACGGCGGCCAGCAGGGTGAGGATGCACAGCCCTGGGATCCAGACGCGGGCCAGGAGGCGGATCCAGTGCTTGCGCCAGATCACCTGGTCCTGCATTCTTTTCTCGGCCCACAAAGGATGCCAGCTGGGCAGGCGGGGCATCCGTATCGCCGGCCTGGCCTTGGCCGGAAGCGCCGGACCTGCCGCCAGTGGCGCCGTCGCCGTCCGTGGGATGCGCGGCTGGAGGGTGACGCCCATCCCTGATGCCAGCTTGTCCCGGATCGCCCGGCGGGCCTCCTGCCGCTCGCCGGCCCGCACCCGGCTCATCTCTTCAAATATCTCTCGCTGTACCTTGTGCCGGGTTGCCCAGGTAATCGAACCGGACCCGGCCGCCGCCGTAGGAGGCGGCGGTATCGATGACCAGGGCGCCATAGCCGAGCAGGTTACCCCAAAACTGCTGATCGATGTTGACGTTCTGGACCTTGTCCAGCGGAGCCTCGTCGCGGGTCTCGCGGATTAAGAGCACCCTCTCCCGGTGGGCCACCCGCTTGGTGGTCAGGATGAAATAGTCGTTCATCCAGTCGACCAGGCTCCAGGCCAGCCACAACAGGGCGGCAAGGATCACCAGGATATCCAGCGCCCGGTACAGCCCCTGGTCGCCTCTCGTCAGCAGCGCCAGGGGAACAAGCGCCAACAGCACAAAAACCCCGGGCGCAGCCAGCCTGTTCAGCAGCGCAATCCAATGGCGCCGCTCCCTGAGCAGCAGCAGCTCGTCGCGGTCCATCCACTTGAGCGGTTTTAGCTTCTGCCGGGCCTGGAGCACCGGCTTGAGCACGAGCTTGTCCCGGGCGCCGGGGTACTTGGCCAGGTAGCGTTCCAGGTCATCGTGGTGCAGGTAGAGCCAATTGCTGGGGGTGGCAGCCTCGACCGTCTCCGAGTGGGGCTCGCCCCGCAGAGCAGAGCTGTCGCCATACTGCGCCCCGGGGTAGGCGTAATCGCGCGGCCGCTCCTTGCCGTCCGGGTCCAGGGTGCGAACGATCGCCTCTCCTTCGTACAGGATATAGAGCGTCTGGTCCTTTTCGCCCTGGCGAAAGATCGCTTCGCCGGCGTCAAAGCGGGCCAGCCCGGTAAAACCGGCCAGATAGTCCCGCTCCGTGTCGCTCAGCTTGGCGAACAGCTCGGTCTTGGCCAGCCAACCGGCTATCGGCGGCGGGATCAGGGCCTGGCTGAACAGAGGGTGCAGCCGCTGTAGCCAATCCAGGCCGTCGCGGTTGATGCGATAGAGCACGACGTCGGTGCTGGCCACGGTCGTGGCGCCGTAGGCGGCGTTCTGCTTCAGCTCCTCCTGTCCAAAAAAGCTGCCCGCGGCCCGGTACCTGGTCCAGTTTGCGGCCGACAGCGCGGTGTCGTTCGTCTCGGCTACCTGGCCGGTGTCGATCACATACATGGCGCCGGCCAGCTCGTTCTGGCGGCAGATCACCTGCCCGGCCGGAACCTCGACCACCTGGATCAGATCGGCGATCTGATTGAGCTGTGGCTGGTCGAAACCGCTGAACAGCGGCAGGGCCATCAGCCGGCCGACGATGTCGGCGCGCTGCAAGCGGCCGCGCAGGGTGGGCAGGGTGCTCAACAGGGAGCGAAGGTTGCCGGTGCTGATGGTCAGCAGCCGGGCCTCCTGGAGGACGGTGGCGGTGGCCTCGTGGGCTATATTCTCCAGAGCGGGGCGGCGGCCGACCAGGTCGCCTGCCTCGGCCGTGCGGCGCAGGATCACCTGCTTGGCGGAATCCCGGCCCACCTCGACGATCTGGCCGCTCTCCACCAGGTACAGAAAATCGGGCATGGCGTCCTGGCGGAAAAGGACCTCGCCGCTGCGAGCGATCTTTTCTTCTACCCAGTTGCCGGCCCGGACCAGGTCATCCTGACTGAGGCCGGCAAAGAGGCGGAACTGGCCCAGCCGGGTCACGCTATCCACGATGGCCATGATGCCTATCACCTGCTGCGCCCGGCCCCGTGGGGCCGGGCCACGATCCTGTCTACGGCTCCCGGACCGTGAGCCCGCCGACGCCCAGGTCGATCTCTACTTCCACGCGGTTGTCGTTGGTCTCCCAGTCGGCGGTGACATAGACGCCGTCCTTCTCCTCAAAGCGATCCGAAATGGAGACGGGCACAATGCCGCGCTGGACGTCCAGGCGGGCCGCCAGCGTCTCCGGGATCTCTAGCACCAGGCCGCCGGCGCCGCCCTTGATGCTGACCTTGCCGCCGACCCTGTCCGGCAGGGTGACCTGATACTTGCCGGCGCCCAGCTCCACGGACAGGGTATCGAGGTCGAGGCCGGTCAGGTCCAGCCGGCCCTCGCCGGCGGCCAGGTTGGCGGTCAGCGCCCAGACCACGGCCGGCGAGAGGCGCAGGTCCCACGAGTCGCTGCGGCCCCAACCGATGCTGAAGGAGGTGCCCTCCTGGTAGGCGAGCTGCATCGACACCTGGTCGCCGGTCCGATCGACCTTCCAGGTTGGCTTGCGGCTGGAGGCCAGGTCCAGGGTGCCCTCTATCAGCGAGGACGAGTCGTCGAGCTTGATTATTGTCAGCTTGCCGGCCACAGACTCGACGCGGAGGCTGGCCCGCTCGGCTCCCTGCAACGGCTCAGAGATGGTGTCCACCTCGGCGCCGCCGGTCACCGGCCCCGGCGCCCGGAGGATCAGCCCCACGCAGACGCCGAGCACAACCAGGGTCAGCAGCACGACGATCAGGCGGCCGAGCTGCGAGCGCCGCCCCACAAGCAGGTCGAGGCCGATCAGGATCAGCAGCGCCGGCCAGTAGCGCCACAGGTCCCAGAAGTTGAGGTTGATGCGGCCCAGGCTGTTCAAGAGCAACAGGACGCCGATGGCGACCAGAAGCAGCGGCCACAGCAGGCTGGGGTAGCTGCGCTGTTTCGCCGTTCCCCTATCTTCTCCTCTCTCATCCATCGCTTCTCCTCCTGGTAGATGGTCAATTCAACGTCATCCTTATTATACTATTATTGGGGAGAAAACGCAAGGATGGTGAAGTACAAACTCGGTTTTGCAGAAACCGAGTTCCTGGGAGGGAGATGAAGTTCAAACCTGTCGGCTACCGGAATGATGTACTCAGGGGATGAATCCTGGGAAAGGCGGGGGCCGGGCGTCGACGTGGACGACGCAGTAGCCGTTGGTGATGTGCTGAACCTGCCTCATCACCTCCTCGGCGATCCGGTCGGCTTCCTCAACGGGCAGGCCACGCCGCACCTCGATGTGCAGGCCGGCGTTGACGGTGTCGGGCCCGCTGCACTCGGCGCGCAGGTCGTGGAGGTCGAGGACGCCGGGCACGGCGCGGGCCAGGCGCTCGATCTCGGCCAGAAGCTCGGGCTCGGGGGAGCGGCCCATCAGGAAGGAGGCGTTCTCGCGGAAGAGGCCGACGGCGTTGTAGGCGATGATGGTGGCGACGACGATGGCTGCCAGCGGGTCGGCGATCGGCTTGCCCCAGGCGACGAACAGGGTCCCGATCAGCGCCGCCAGCAGGCCCAGCTCGTCGTTGAACAGCTCGGTGAGCTGGGCCTTGGCCGCGGCGCCGCGGGTTTTCTGCCGGACTAGCTTGACCATCGGCGCGGCGGCGATCAGCATCGACAGGACGAGGACGGCGATCACCCAGGGAAGGTTCTGGTACTCGGCCTCGTGGGCCTTGAACAGGCGGGGGATGGCCTCGCGGTAGAGCTCAAAGCTGGTGAAGGAGATAAAGAGGGTCGCGGCCACCAGGGCGGCCACATTTTGCGCCCGGCCGTGGCCGAAGGTGTGCACCCGGTCTGGCGCCCTGCGGCCAATGTACATCGCCGCCAGCAAAAAGCCCGAGACGAACAGGTCGCTCAGGGTGTGGAGCGCCTCGGCCAGCAGGGCCATGACGCCGGACATCAAGTAGACGATCAGCTTCATGGCCAGCACGACGGCATATACGGCCACCGTGAGCTGGAGACTGCGAATGTCTTCCGATTCGCGCTTGCCGCTGTTGACGACGGGAGCAGCCATGATCCACCTCCTTGTCCACAGACAAGCGGGATTGTAGCAGAGTTGTCGGCGGATGTCAATGATGGGGAAGACCTGACAGGTTTCGCTGCCGAGCGACCTGTCAGGTCGGTTGGGCCTCGGAGAAGCTGTCGTCGGGCCTAGGGGCCCGCGGCATAGGCGCGCAGAACCAGGGGGGAGATAGACTGTCCAATGGGAAACACCATATTCCCAGGTGTCGTCCAGCCAAACCATGTCGTTGCCGCCCCCAAAGAGAACGGTCACCCCGCGCGCGGCGTCGTAGGCCATGGCGTGAGTAGCGCGCGCAGAGGGTGCGGTCGCCGGGGTGCGCTGCACCCAGCTCGTGCCGCCCCACTCCCACGTGTCGTTCAGGTAACTGGTGCCATTGTAGCCGCCAAAGAGCACAGTCACCCCGCGGGCGGCATCGTAGGCCAGGGCATGATGGGCCAGCGCAGCGGGGGCGGCTGCCGGGTAGCGCTGCACCCAGTCCGTACCGTCCCACTCCCAGGTGTCGTTCAGGAAGTAGCCGTCGCTGTCACGGCCCCCCAAGAGGACGGCCACCTCGCGCGCGGCGTCGTAAGCCATGGCGTGAGCAGCCCGCCCAGAGGGTGCGGTTACCGGGGAGCGCTGCACCCAGCTCGTGCCGTCCCACTCCCAGGTGTCGTTCAGGTAGGTGCTGAGAGTAGAACCCCCAAACAGCACGGTCACCCCACGCGCGGCGTCGTAGACCATCGCGTGATAGCATCGCGCAGAGGGTGCGGATAGCGGGGCGCGCTGCACCCAGCTCGTGCCGTCCCACTCCCACGTGTCGCCCAGGAGATTGGCCTGGTCTTCTCCCCCGAAGAGGACGGTCACCCCGCGCGCAGCGTCGTAGACCATCGCGTAGACGCGCCGCGCAGAGGGTGCGGTTGCCGGGGAGCGCTGCACCCAGTTCGTGCCGTCCCACTCCCAGGTGTCGTTCAGGTAGTGGTATCCACCAGAGTAGTAAGAGCCCCCGAAGAGGACGGTCACCTCGCGCGCGGCGTCGTAGGCCAGCCCATAGAGGTCCCGCGCAGAGGGTGTGGTTGCCGGGGTGCGCTGCACCCAATCCGGCTCGGCAGCTTTGCCGCCGCTCCCTGCCGGGGCGCGCCCGGGCACGGGGGACACGGCCTGTGCTGCGGCAGCATCGCGGGCCTGCGACGCCCGCCCGAGGGCCGGGGTGACCAGCAGCATGAGGATGAGGGCCAGCCCGAGAGTCCGGAGTAAGGCTTTTCTCAACATCGGATGCCTCCTCGTGATGATGCTGACATTATACCACCCAGCGCATGCGCTGTCAAGCTTGCGTGGCGGGGGCCTTCGGGCACCTGTGTTGTTCACACCGATGTTCCCTTCTTCGCAGCCTCATCGAGCTTGAAGGGATGTCAGCCATGTCCCTGTGCCTGGGTCGTCTGGGTTGGCGACCACCCTCCGGCCGGGGCGCCCTGCCGGGAAGCTGGCGACGCTCTTGAAGCGCGGCGGTGTTCGCTCTCAAGCTGTCATACCAGGAGGGCAAGATGCAAGAAACCAAACCTGCCAAGAATGGCACGGTGCTCTGTCTGTCAAGTCTCTTGTTGTGGGGGCTATCGTGGTGTGGTATACTGGCGGGCAAAGGAGGGGACCGGTTAGTGACGACCTTTTCGTGGTCCAAGTCGCGGGACGGGATGTTCCGCGAATGCCTGAGGCTGTACTACTATCACTACTATCGCTCCCCGGACGGGCGCCGGGCAGCGAGCGATCCGTTCGCCCGCGAGCTGTACGTGATGCGCCACCTGACGACGCGGCCGATGTGGGTGGGCGCGGTGGTCCACAGCCAGGTGCGCAAGATCGTGTCGGGGGCGCAGGGACAGCTCCGCCTGTCGCCCGACGAGGCGGTCAACCAACTGCGGCGGCGGATGGGGTATGACTGGCAGACATCGCGCTCCGGCCGGTACAGGCAGGACCCGGCCAATATGCTGTGCCTGGTTGACGACTATTACGGGCCGCCGGCCAATCCTGACGCCTTTGCCGGCCACTATCAATACGCGGCCAACTGCGTCCGCAACCTGTTCAACACCGACCCCTACCGGCTGCTGACCGGCGACCCTGCCGTCCGGTTCCTCGAGGCGGAGCAGCTGCACAAGCTGACGCTGGCAGGCCACACGGTGTGGGTCGTGCCCGACCTGGTGATGCGGCTGGCCGGCGGCCGGATCGTCGTCGTGGACTGGAAGACGGGCACGGATATCGGCGTGGCCCGGCTGCAACTGGCGGTGTATGCCCTGTATGCCGCGCAGCAGTGGGCGGCGCCGGTGGAAAAGATTACGACGTGGGAGGTAAGCCTGAGCGACGGCCGCCTGATCGAGCACCCCATCGACGCCGGCTCGCTGGCCTGGGCCGAGGAGGTTGTGCGAAGCAGCGCCGAGGCGATGCTGTCGCTGCTGGTTGACCGGGAGCGCAACCTGGCCCAGGAAGCGGATTTCCCGATGAGCGAGGACGTGGCGCTGTGCGGGCGGTGCAGGTTCCGGCGGGCATGCGGCAGGGAAGCGGTTGGGTGACGGCGGAGGAAAGAGGGTAAAATCGGTGGCGAGGGCTGAGCGGGGGATGACGCGGCGGGCGTTCGTGCGCGGGATGCTGGCTACCGCCGCGGCGGGCGCAGGCGTGACCGGCTATGCCGCCGGGCTGGAGCCGAAGTGGCTGGCCGTCGAGCGGGTGGAGGTGGAGGCGCCCGGCCTGCCTGCCGCCCTCGCCGGCCTGACCATCGCCCACCTGAGCGACCTGCACTGGGGCCCATACACCGGCGAGCGCGAGATCGGCGGCGCGGTCGAGGCGGCCAATGCCCTGGCGCCCGACCTGATCGCGGTGACCGGCGATTTCGTCTATCACGTCGCCAGGTATGCCCCGCCCTGCGCTGCCGCGCTGGCCGCCCTCCACGCGCCGCTGGGAGTGTGGGCGATTGCCGGCAATCACGACCATTGGGCCGGCGTCTCGACGGTGCGCCGCGAGCTAGAAGCTGCCGGCCTGACGTGGCTGGCCAACAGCGCGCAGCGGCTCGTGATAGGGGGCGCGCCGCTGTGGATTGCCGGCGTGGACGACGCGTGCGAGGGCAAGGCAGACCTGCCGGCGACGCTGGCCGGGATTCCGGCGGAAGAGCCGGTGCTGCTGCTTGCCCACGAGCCCGACCTGGCCGACGAGGCGGCCCGGGGCGCCACAGTGGATCGTGCTCCAGATGTCGGGTCACTCCCATGGGGGGCAGGTCCGCCTGCCCGGGGTGGGGGCGCCCATCCTGCCCTGGCTCGGCCAAAAGTATCCGGCGGGCCTGTATCGCGTGGGCGCCTCGCGTCTCCAGGTGTATACCAGCCGCGGCATCGGCGTGATCGCGCCGCCGATTCGCCTGAACTGCCGGCCCGAGGTGGCGCTGATCACATTGCACCTTCCGGGAAGCTCTGCGTCCTGAAAGGTGTCTTGATTTTTCGGGGCGGGTGGTGTATAATGCACACTAGAAACGGTGTTCGCAGGGAAGGAGGTGATTCTGTTCCGGCTGCAAGCATCCCCGTCGTTTTTCCGCACGTTGGAGGCAACCAAAAGAAAGGAGTGAATCAGGATGAAAGCGCGTCATTTCTCTTGCCGTCGTAGTGGTGGCCCTGCTGACCCTCAGCCTGGTGATCCCCTACACGGCGGCCCAGGAAACGGTCGCGGATCCGGTCACGGCGGCCCCCGACCAGCTACAAGCCGCCGAAGCGTCCGGTCACAACCTGCTGCCGGCGGCGGTCAAGGCCGGTGTGGCAAGCCGGCAGGCAGGAATTCCCGACGCCATTCTCTACTCCTGGGACTTTGAAGGCAGCAACGGCGGCTTTGCCGGCACCCTGGATTGGGTGTGGGGGACCTACAACTGGAATGGCGTCGGCTGTTACGGCACCACCCACACCCCGGCCGCCGCCCATTCCGGTACCGACATGTGGGGCACCAGCCTCAACACCTGCTACCAGAACCTGGGCAACAACTCGGGCTATGCCACCTGCGTGAACGGCAACCCCGCCGACGACAGTATCCTGTCGTTCGGCTTTGATTCTGACCGGGGTGGCCGACCCGGTGGAGATGAGCTGGTGGGAGTGGAACGACCTGTTCATGGACTGGGACTGGGGTGAGGTGTACGTCAACGGCCAGGTGGTCTTTCAGCACTGCGGCGGGGGCTATGTCGCACCCACGGCATGGGTGCAGCAGGTGGTGGATCTGACACCCTACATCGGCGGCCCGGTCAACGTCGAGATCCACATGATGGCCTCTACCGTCGTCAACTATGCCGGCTGGTTCATCGACGATGTGATGGTCTATACCACAGAGCCCGACCCGGACATCGTGGTGACTGCGCCGCCGCTGGAGGCGGAGCTGTGCCCCGACACGACCACCGTCCTGACCTTTACCATCTGCAACGCCGGCGGCGGGACGCTGGACTGGGCGCTGTCGGAGGCGCTGCCGGTGAAAGTGAGCGGCCCGGCCGCCAGGCCGGCGGCAGCCAGGACCCGGGCTGTGGAGCTCAAGCTCGAGGCGGTGAGCGGGCCCGGTGTGGCGGCGAATCCGCCCGTGATCGACGCGCCGGTCAGCCTGGCGCTGGACGACGGCGGCGCCGAGAACTATATCGGCCTCAACGACGGCACCTCCGGCTTCCAGTTCCTGTGGCTCAACCGCTTTACGCCCAACGCCGGCGATTTCCCATTCAACCTGACCCAGGTCTCGGTCATCATGGGCAGCACCGGCGTCGCGGTGGGCAACCCGATCGACCTGGTGGTCTACCAGGACACCGACGGCGACGCAGACCCGGGCAACGCCGCCTGGCTGGCCACGTACAACGTGACCGTGCAGCACAATGACGGCGCCACGTGGAACGACTACCCGCTTGCTGGCGGTGCCGTTGGCCCTGCCCGGCCCCGGCGACGTGCTGATCGGTGTCATCAACCGCTACCAGGTCAGCGGCGTGGATCCGTCCGACTTCCCGCCGGGCTCGATCAGACCGCAACGCAGGGGCGGTCGTGGGTGGCCGCCTGGAGCACCGACCCGCCCACCCCGCCTGTGCTGCCCCCCGATGGGATGTGGGGCACGATTCGATAACTTTGGCTTCGCGGGCAACTGGACAGTCCGCGGCTATGGCGAGACGGCCGCGGCCGATATCCCGTGGCTGAGCGAGGCGCCGCTCACCGGCACCTTCACGGCCGGCGCGTGCGTGACGGTCGAAGTGACCTTTGATTCCCAGTCGATGGCTGCGGGCGACTACTTTGGCAGCCTGCTGATCAGCAACGATCCCGACGAGCCGCTGGTCACCCTGCCGGTGACCATGACCGTGCTGGATTGCACCGGCTGGCTCGAAGGCGCCATCACC
>CAVVMX010000039.1:0-145876 GCA_963749455.1 uncultured Chloroflexia bacterium | reverse complement strand
ATAATTCTTCCCCGTTAATCCGATGAAGGCCGCCACCGTTTTAACTTCGCGATTGGTAAAGAAAGTGCCATAGGTGCTTCTCGCCTCGGCGACGGCAAGGTTTCTGTACCCCCGCTCATGAATTCGGTCGATGAGATATTCGACCAGCTCGGGGTCTGTATAGGTGGACGGATCCTTCGTCGAATACATGAACATGAAGTTGGGCTTGACGACGACGGCAAAATCCTCTCTCCGTTTTCCCGAGTTGTCCCGGGCCGCGTCGAGCTTTTCGAAGAAACGGGTCGCTTCCAAAACGTTTTCGAGGGCCCGAAACTTATCGGGATCTTTGAAGGCGGCGACGTCCACCCGTTTCTCCGAATTGATGCTTTTCAGCATATGGGGGTCCATGTCTTCTTCCAGGGCGATGAACCTCTTGCCCTGGCCGTCGGTCAGAAGAACCATCCGCCTCTGGAAGGTGGCTGTGGGAAAATGGTCGTTATTGATTTCGAGGAGGTTTTCATCCTCCATCTTGAAAGAGAGGGCATCGTCGCCGGACAATATTTCCGCGTGGTCATTCTGAATATCGAGATCCAATGAGGCGACACTGCGGATGAGCTTCCCAAGGAACTGCTCCGTCTGATCCATGACATAATCGGTGCGGTGTTTCCGGAGCACGTCGAAGCGGACCTTCACATAAATCCGGTTCGAAACCGTGTCCAACGCGCAAAAATAGTTGTAGTACAGGACGGGCCATCGAAGATTCTTAAAGGTCGAGATCTCCGCTTCCCCCGTGGTCTGGTCCGGCAGAAAGGCGTAGGTCTTTTCGGTCGTTTCATCCTTCAGAACGATCTGTCCTTCGGAGAGACGGATGCGGTGAGGGGTCAAATGAAATCCGAGAGAACCCATGCGGCGGAGCAGATCCTTGATGGCCTCCATCGATTGAAGGGGAACGAGCGCCTTCAAGCTTGGATGGGGGCGGGAAGGGGACATCTACCGGCGGGTACGGTTCTGCCTGGAAGAGGATCTTGATTGCGACGTGCCTCTTGCCTAAATGGCCGGGAAGGGGCGACTTCTCAAGATCGCTCTTCGAAACGGCGTACCCTTCGATCAGCTGGTAGATCGGCCCTTCGTACTGATAGACGCCTTTCTTCACATCCAGCTTCAGACCCTCGATCACGCGGTCCGTCAGGACATACCTCTCCCAGGCGCCATCCTCCTTCTGAAGGATCAGAGCAAGATCCCAGAAGACCTCGCCGTCTCCCCAGGGAAAGTTCCTGTCATGGATGCCCGAAAAGAAGAAAAGATTGTGATGGGAGTTTCCGTTTGAAACGGTTCTTCCTCGTAAGACGAGATTCTCGTACCGGGTATCATAAGTCAAGCCCGGAAGATAGGATTCCTTTGCCGTCCCGTAGCAGAATCGCGCAAATGCCGAAAGCGTCCGGATCTCCGTCAATGGCGAATCGGTGTTTGTCACCTCAAAGGAGGAAAGCATGGAAGGCAAGTCGAACCCAGCGACCAGGCAGGAGTGCTCCTGCGAGTGATCGGATCGCTGGCATTTCAAATGCATTGTCCAAAAAACGGATCACTACAAGCCGCCATGGGGCGGGCTTACACGGATATCGATTTCGGCGCCTATAAAAAGCAGACTAAAGAAGTCAAAATATTGATGACTGGCTTGGGTTATATTGAGGACCGTGAAGTTTTTATTGTCAGCGAAGGGAACCGGTCAATATTCAACAATCCAACCAGCGCTTTGCATGTCGATGTTTTCTTTGATAAGCTGGATTTTTCTCATGAGATCAGTTGGATCGACCGGCTGGAAGTTGATAAACCAACCATTCCGCTGGCTGAGCTGCTTCTAGAAAAGATGCAAATCCTTCAGATCAATGAGAAGGATATCATCGATACCATCATGCTGCTGCTAGAGCACCCTTTGGGCATCCATGATAATGAAGAGATTAATATCCAACGCATCGCACAACTGTTATCAAAAGATTGGGGGTTGTGGCGCACCACTACGATGAATCTGGAGAAGGTACGCCAGATGGCGGATCATTACCCGCAGCTAAGCGATGAACAGAAGGTCCATGTGGATAAGCAGGTGAAGCTTGCCCTTAAGCGCATCGAAGATGAACCGAAAGCGACTTCCTGGAAGCTGCGGGCGCGAGTCGGCGACCGGGTTAAATGGTACAAGGATGTGGACGAAGTCGGTTGATTCTTAATAAGGAGATAGACCATGAACAGATTGGTTCGTGATTTGATGCACCCAGGGATTATGACCTGCCGGCCAGACGCCTCACTGGGGCAGGTAGCCCGGATGCTGGCGGAGCGGCGCGTTCATTCTCTGTTTGTTGTTGATCGAAACAATAAACCGATCGGTGTGATAACCGACTATGATATTTTGGCTGGCGAGTGGCTTTCAGGTGACGCAGAAAGTCTGATCGCCATGCGCGGGATGACCGCAGGTGAGTTGATGTCCTCCCCGGTGGAGACAATCAATGCCGATGACCGGGCTAGCGAGGCAGCCCGGCGCATGCGCGAGGAAGGTATCCGCCGCTTGCTGGTTTGCGATAAGGGCAAGCCTGTAGGCGTGATCTCTATCTCGAATTTCCTGGTGGTGCTGGCCGAAAGTGCCCCGATAGGGCGTGACACGGTAGGGGATGTTATGTCTGACGTATACCTGGTATGCAGAGACAAGACATCGGTCAAGATGGTTGCAAAAGCGCTCACCGATACCGGGTGGCGGTCAGTACTAGTGGTAGACGCCTGCGGGAAGCCTCTAGGCCTCTTCAGTGGTCTGGACTTGCTGTCCTATGAGAATATCCATGGAATACCAGATGACAAACCGGTTACCGAGCTCATGCATTCGTTCCTGACCATTGGAATGGACGCCAATTTGCAAGAAGCGGCTCGTTTGATGATTGAGAATCGCCACCATCGTTTGCTGGTTATAGACCCGCATGAGCCGGAGTGTCTCCCGCTCGGCATCATCTCATCTTTTGATATCGTCGTGGGGATGGCTCGTCCGGATTCAGTATGGCAGCAGTAGGAAAATGTAATTGATAGTAGTCAGTCGACAATATCCAATAACCTATTATGATTAAGCAGTGGTGAGTAGTGATTATTGAACTATGAGCCACTGCTTATTCCCATCACACACCCATAACATTTACATCATCCAACAAGGAGAATATTAAATATGGCTGAATTCCCAACGCAGGCTCAAGTAGTTGTCATCGGTGGTGGGGTGGGCGGTTGTAGCATCGCTTACCACCTGACCGAAATGGGCTGGAAGGATGTAGTAGTCATCGAGCGCCACGAGCTGACCGCTGGCTCTACCTGGCATTCTGCTGGATTGGTGGGACAGCTTCGCTCAGACGCGAACCTGACCCGCATGATGTCTTACAGCACTGACCTTTATCGACGCTTGAAAGACGAGACTGGCGTCGATACTGGCTGGCGTGAAGTGGGTGGGATTCGCCTGGCCTCCTCTGCCGAGCGGATGGAGGATGTTAAACGGCTGGTGGGCATGGCGCGCTCTTTTGGAATGCCGATGGAAATGCTCACCCCACAAGAAGCCTACAATATGTTCCCGATGATGTCGTTGGATGGGGTTCAGGGCGCTGCTTATACCCCCACCGATGGTGTGATCGATCCGACTGGCCTGACCAATGCCCTGGCAGCCGGCGCAAAGAAGCGCGGGGCGAAATTTTTGCAAGATACGAATGTTGAGCGGATTAACCTGAAAGATGGCGCTGTGCATGAAGTAGTGACGGATAAAGGCACCATCCAGACAGAGATCGTTGTCAACGCCGCCGGGCAATGGGGTGGTGAGGTTGGCAAGATGGTCGGCTTGTTCTTGCCGGTTGTGCCGATGGCTCACCTGTACATTATTACAAAACCGATCGAAGGTATTGGACACGATTTCCCCACATTGCGCGACCCAGACCTGCTGGTCTACTGGCGTGAGGAAGTTGGTGGTTTGGTGACGGGAGGCTACGAGCGCCATCCAGAGCCGTTTGGTCTGGGAGGCATCCCTAAGGACTTCAAGTATCAGCTCTTAGCTCCTGATTGGGATCGCTTTGCTCCATTGATGGAAAATTCGATCAAGCGTGTTCCAGCCGTTGAGACCGCTGAGATTATCCAACTGCTCAACGGGCCGGAAGGTTTCACTCCTGACGGCGAATTTCTGCTTGGCCCAACAGCGGTCAAAGGTTTTTGGGTAGCCTGCGCATTCTGCGCTCACGGTCTGGCAGGAGCTGGCGGCATCGGTAAGACCATGGCTGAATGGATCATCGACGGGCAGCCTGAATGGGATGTGTGGCGGTTGGACGTGCGCCGCTTCGGCCCCAATTATGCCAGCCTGGATTACACAGTGACACGCACGGTCGAAACCTACTCCCAATATTATGACATCCACTTCCCCGGCGAGGAGCGCATGACCCGCCGCAACCAGCGCCTCTCCCCGACGTATTATCGGTTGCGCGAGCTGGGCGCCTCCTTCGGCGAGAAGTTTGGCTGGGAGCGGCCTAACTTTTTCAAGCCTTACGAAGAGTTAGCTCACCACGGTCACGAACCCATGGGTTGGCCCCACCACAATTGGTCTCGCGCTATCGGCTACGAGCATCTAAAGACACGCGAGGCGGCTGGCCTGTTCGACGAGACTTCATTTAACAAGTTTGAGGTGCGCGGTCCTGGGGCGCTTAAATTCCTCAATTATGTATGTTCCAACGAGATCGATGTGCCGGTGGGTACAGTAGTTTACACCCAATGCTTGAATGCGCGCGGCGGGATTGAGTGTGACTTTACGGTCACCCGCCTGGGGGCAGAGCGCTTCTTTATCATCACTGGGACAGCCTTCGGTGAGCACGATCGCTCCTGGTTGCGCTTGCATATGCCTGAAGATGGTACGGTCTCTATTGAAGACGTCTCTTCAGCTTATGCCTGTATCGGGTTGTGGGGGCCAAAGGCCCGCAAGATCCTGCAAAAGGTCACACGGGATGATATCTCAAATGAAGCTTTCCCTTACATGACGGCCAAATCAATCACTGTTGGCGATGTGCCGCTGTTGGCGTCCCGCGTGACTTATGTTGGCGAGCTGGGCTGGGAATTCTATTGCCCGATGGAGTACGGCCTGCGATTGTGGGATACACTTTGGGAAGCCGGCGCGCCGGAAGGGATGGTTGCAGCAGGCTACAAGGCTCTGGATAGCTTGCGCCTTGAAAAAGCCTACCGCTATTGGAGCGCTGAAATCAGTCCGGATTACACTCCTTACGAGGCTGGACTCGGCTTTGCCGTCGAACTGGATAAGGGTGAGTTCATCGGTCGAAAAGCACTCCTCAAGCAGAAAGAGCCTGGCCTGAGGCGTAAATTGTGCTGTCTGACTCTGGACGACAACCGTACGATCGTGCTGGGTAAAGAACCAATCCGCCTGGCTGGAACCGATCAAATTATCGGCTGGCTGACCTCCGGCGGTTATGGTTATTCGATCGAGAAAAGCCTGGCATTCGCCTATCTCCCCATTGAATACGCTAAACCTGGAACTGCGTTGGAGATCGAGTGGTTTGGCGAGAAGGTCGGGGCGATCGTTGAGAAGATGCCGCTATACGATCCGAAGGGGGAGCGAATAAAGGCATAGTATGGAGAGGAACGAGAGAAGTTGGGAGTGGTAAGTCGATAGTGAAGGTGGAAGGTAATCAGAGATTAGAGCGTGCAAGATTAAGATACACCGAGAGACTTCCGAAGTGCTAAAACAAGCTTCGGAAGTCTCCATGTGCCTTATAGAAGTCATGGAGATTTCAGGACAAAGCTTACTTGACACTTCCATACACATCGTTGAAACTTGAGAGAATAATCACGTAGGAGTATACATAAACTATGTACAATGACACCGATCGTTTAGCTGCCACGACTATCCGTATGCTGGCAGCAGACGCTGTGACACAGGCCAAATCGGGACACCCCGGATTACCCTTGGGCGCAGCAGATATCGCCTTGACGCTCTGGTCGAAGGTGATGAAACACAATCCGGCTGATCCGCTCTGGCCAGACCGGGACCGCTTCGTGCTATCTGCGGGACACGGCTCGGCGTTGCTCTACGCCCTGCTGCACCTGTACGGCTATCCCATGCCGCTGGATGAAATCAAACGTTTTCGACAGTGGGGTAGCATTACTCCCGGCCACCCGGAATATGACCCCGAGCGCGGCGTGGAGACGACAACTGGTCCGCTGGGTCAGGGCTTTGGCAACTCGGTGGGCATGGCGCTGGCTGAGAGTATCCTGGCTGCTCATTTCAACCGGCCGAACTACCCCCTGATTGATCACTATACCTTTGTCCTGGCTTCAGATGGGGACCTCATGGAAGGGGTTTCGCACGAAGTAGCCTCCTTTGCTGGGCATCTGGGGCTGGCAAAGTTGATCGTGCTCTACGATGACAACCACATCTCAATTGATGGTTCCACAGATCTTGCGTATAGTGATAATGTTCCCGAGCGCTTTGCAGCCTATGGCTGGCATGTCCAGGCGGTAGATGGGCATGATCTGGAGGCGATCGATGCTGCAGTGCGGGCAGCCCAGGCTGAACACGAACGTCCCTCGCTGATTGCTTGCCGCACACATATTGGATTTAAGAGCCCCAAGCAGGACTCTGCCAAGGTTCATGGCTCTCCCCTCAGTGAGGAAGAATTACAGAAGACTAAAGAAGCCTACGGCTGGGATCCAGACGCCAAGTTCTACATCCCTGATGAGGTCAAGGGGTACTTCCAAAAAATAAAGCAGGCAGGAGCGGAAAAGCAAGCCGTGTGGAAAGAACTCCTGGCAGGCTACCGATCGGAATATCCTGAGCTGGCCAAGGAATGGGAAGCCTATGTCAAGGGAGAGTTGCTGGCAGGTTGGGAGCAGGCTCTGCCGGAGATGCCGGCCGAGAAACCACCCGCGACCCGTGTGGCATCTGGCAAAGTGCTGGATGCCATCGCAGCGCATCTGCCTACCCTGGTGGGAGGCTCCGCTGACTTGACCCCGAGCAACAACACCCTGCCCAAGGATGGAAAAGTTATCCATCGTGGCGATTATGGTGGGCAGTACATCCATTTTGGGGTGCGTGAGCATGGCATGGGCTCGATCATGAATGGATTAGCGCTGCACGGATTACGTCCCTACGGCGGCACATTCTTGATCTTCTCCGATTATATGCGCCCGACGATCCGCCTGGCAGCCATGATGGGCTTGCCGGTGGTATATGTCTTCACCCACGACAGCATTGGGTTAGGCGAAGACGGTCCGACACACCAGCCGGTGGAGCATCTGACCGCCCTGCGGGCGATCCCCAACCTGGCGGTTGTCCGCCCGGCGGATGGAAATGAAACGATCACGGCCTGGAAGCTGGCTCTGCAGCGCAAACGGGCTCCCACCGCGCTGATCCTCACTCGCCAGGACTTGCCATTGGTCACACCGGTTGACGATAGCCTGCTGCGTGGGGGATACGTTCTTGAGGATGCTGAGAACGGCAGCCCGGATGTAACGTTGATCGGCACTGGCTCCGAGGTGAGCATTGCGCTCAAAGCACGGGAATTGCTGGCAGTTGAAGGGATCCACGCTCGGGTGGTTTCGCTGCCCTGCTGGGAGCTGTTTGACGCCCAGCCTGAAGCATACCAGCAGAGTGTATTGCCGCCGGGGGTGCCGCGTGTGGCGATCGAAGCCGGCGTCACCCTGGCCTGGGCGCATTACCTGGACGGCAGAAAGTGGGGCGGCAATTGGGTTGAACCGCTTCGGGGCATCTGCACCTTACAAAACGCTGTATTCTGAGTTTGGCCTGACTCCCGAGAACGTAGCGGAGAAGGCTAAGAAAGCTGCTCGCCTTTGGAAAGGTATAGGGAATTCTAATGCAAAGATGCGAATGGACGCAAAGCGAATACCAAATCGTCCTAGCGTTCTTGGTGCTCTTGGCAGTTGAGCTTAACAACCATCCATCTAATTACAAAGTAAGGAAAGGAAATCATCATGAAGAAATCGATTGAAGAGTTCTATGCTCCCTGGGTCAAGGGGACTCCGATGTACATCTCAAGCCATATCGAGCTGGCCTGGCGACGGCCTGAGCTGCACCGCATGATGTCCAACGAAAACCCTAACCCGCCTTCACCGAAAGTTATGGAAGCCATTGTCAAGTACGCTCAATTGGGCAACCGTTACATGGATCAGGGTCTTCTGGTGCGCAGCTAAGATCGCTGAGCTGAATGGGTTGGATGGACCTGAGAATGTGATGATTGGCAACGGCTCGAGTGAAGTGTTTGATAATATCTTCCGCTCCTTTCTACAGCCGGGCGATGAAGTCATTCAGCATACCCCCTGCTTTGGCATCTACAAACTGCGCTGCAACATCCTGGGCGGCAAGCTGGTCTCCGTGCCGATGGTCTACAAAGATAAGCAGATCCTTTATGACCCGGGTTCGATCCTGGAAGCGATCACCGAGAAGACCAAGATTATCGTGGTTGCCAATCCCAATAACCCGACAGGCAACTTCATGGACCCGCAGCACTTTGTCACCATTGCTGAGACGGGCATCCCCTTCGTCGTTGACGAAGCGTACGTCGAGTATGCCGGACTGGGCAAGTCACAGGTCGGCCTGACCAAGAAGTATCAAGAATGTGATCGTCACCCGCACGCTTTCCAAGGCTTACGGGCTGGCGGGCCTGCGCTTTGGTTATGCCCTGGGCGATAAGGATGTGATCGGGCAGATGTCGGGTGCGTTGCTACCCTGGAATGTCAGCACAATCGGAATGTGGGCAGCTTTGGCGGCCTTCGAGGATCAGGAAGCGCTCCAGTACCGGGTTGATTTCAATAATAAGGCGCTGGCATACTTCGAGAAGGAACTGGGCAACCTGCCTGGTCTAGATCCTGTTCAAGTCACAGGCCAACTATATCTTGTTTGATGCTGGCGCGCGGGCAAGCGTGGCAAGGATATGCTCGAATTCGCTCTCCAGCGCGGTATGATTTTCCGCGGCGAGACCGAGAAGTACGGTTCTGACGGCTGGTTCCGCATCACTGTCGGATCTGAGGAAGAAAATAAGATGGCAGTGCAGGCTGTGAAAGATTTCCTGGCTGGCAAGCCGGCGTAAGGGATCCACGAAGTTCACACTGGAGATAACCAAAACCTCCGAGTTCCGCCAGAACTCGGAGGTTTTTTATGATCAATATGCGAGCAGGCGGGTTTACAGGGTAAAATGGCAGCATGCTTAGTGAAGATTACGTCATGCGCATGCTTAATCAGGCGCTTGCCGTGCTGCTTAAGATCGCTGGATTTAAGCAGGCTGGGCAATACAAACAAGCCCAGCAGGCGATTGATCAGGAACTGGAGGAATTGCTGGGTCTAAAAGCTGACCTGGTTTGGCGGTTGGACGATGAGGCTATGTTGAGGGCGCTTACCATAAACGATCAATTGGATGTAGTCCGCCTGGAGATCATCTCAGATTTGTTCCGTGAACAAGCGGAGATCAACGCAGCCCAGGGAAGGGTAAATGAGAGTCGCGAGGGCTTTCGTCGGGCGTTGACGGGTTACCTGGAAGTTGGGCTGGCCAGTGAGTCCAATGAAATTAATATCCCTTTAAATCAGAAGATTGATGGGTTATTGCAAACGCTAGGGCAAACAAATCTTTCTGAGGACACCTTGTGGGCAGTATTTTGCTATGCTGATCAGAGTGGTGATTTTGACGAGGCTGAGCGAGCACTGGCAGATTTGGCTGCGCGGCCGGGAGTTATCGCCGACTTGCGACCGGAGATCATAGCTTTTTATGAGCGTCTTTTAGCTCTGCCGCCAGATGAGTTGAGTCACCGTGGTCTCGATCGCGTTCAGTTCGAGCAGAAATTAGCGCATGTTAGGGATGCGCAAGAGAGATGAAGCTTAAACCTGTATTAATTAATCTGGTATTTCGCATAGACATATGGGTGTATCCAAATATAGGGGAATTTTCTGTTTGAGCTCGCGAAGACGGTGATAACTCCAGCTTGTGTAACCTTTCGAAGGATTTCACATCTAATCAATAAAACGTGAAAAGGCACCGACATGAAAAATATGATTCTTTCTTTCTCTTCTAACTATTCTCGACTGGGTAATTCCAAACATCTCAGGCTTACTCTACTAGCTTTACTTTTAATCAGTCTTTTGATGGCTGGTTGTTCTTCTGCTCCAGATATTGAAACCCTGCCTGCGCCAGCGGAGACTTTGCCAGTCAATGCCTGGCAGCAAATCAGCGTTGAGCAGGCAGCAACCCGCTATGAGGCTGGCGCTTTCATGCTGGATGTACGCCAACCGGAGGAGTGGGAAGAGATGCATATCCCCGGCGCCACACTGATCCCACTCGGCGAGTTACCTCAGCGCCTGGGTGAATTGCCTCAAGATCAAGAGATCGTTGTATACTGTCGTTCTGGTAACCGCAGCCAGTCAGGAGCGGAGATCCTGGCCAAGAACGGCTTTAGCGGAGTGACTTCGATGGCGGGCGGGATTCAGCAATGGAGCACAGCAGGTTATCCAACGGAAACTGGTAAGTGAGGCGCCACCGCCTGTAAGACCTCCCGTAGTGTCTATCCTGAAAGATGGAAGGATGGAGCCCTGCGGGAGGTTTTGATTCTCTTGAATTTCTTTTATGATTGTGGGGGTCTTGTTTTGGAGGGTAGATTCCTATATACTCATGTAAGCAAAATCTATGATGATCAGCTGTAAAGTTTTGCTGATAGATGGACACCTGCTGGAGGAAAGATCATGAGCTGGAATGATCAATTGAATGATGACCCGCTGTCCTGGCTGTTGGAAGTAGAGAACCCGGGGGTAAGCTATTTGGCGCTGCGCGACTTGTGCGACCTGGATGAGGATGACCCCAAGCTGCTAAGTGCTCGGGAGCGAGCACACCGGGAGGGACCGATCGCCTCTATCCTGGCAGCGATGGAGCCAGAAGGATACTGGGTTGAATCTGGGGCAGGGTACTATCCCAAGTACCGGGGCACAGTCTGGTCATTGATTGCTTTGGCGCAATTGGGAGGCTCTGTCGCCTGCGATGAGCGCATCCGGCGAGCTTGCGACTACCTGCTCGATCACAGCCTGGCTCCAGACGGGCAATTTTCAACGAACGGAGCGCCGTCCGGCACGGCTGATTGCCTGCAGGGCAACCTGTGCGCCGCCTTGAGTGATCTGGGGATCGATGATCCCCGCCTGGAGATGGCTTATGCGTGGATGGCGCGCAGCGTGACCGGTGAAGGGATAGCGCCGATGGAGGAGAAAAGTGCTCCAGTACGCTATTATGCCGGTAAGTGCGGCCCGTTGTTCGCTTGCGGCGCGAATAACAAGCTTGTCCTGCGCCTGGGGGGGTGTCAAAGTGATGCTGGCATTTGGAAAAATGCCGATGAATTACTGCACGCCTCTGGTTGGGGACGCCATCAAGCAGGGCGTTGACTTTTTCTTGGGTGTCGATCCGGCTACGGCGGGCTATCCCAACGGTTGGAGCGACAAACCCAGCGGTAACTGGTGGAAATTTGGCTTTCCGGTATTCTATGTCACCGACCTGCTTCAGCTGGTTGAAGCCATGGTTCGGTTGGGATATGGTGATGATGCGCGTCTGATGAAAGCCTTACAGCTCATTCTCAGTAAGCAGGATGCCAGCGGGCGCTGGGCGTTGGAGTACGACTATAGTGGCAAAACCTGGGTCGATTTTGGGGTAAAGAAGCAGCCGAATAAATGGGTGACTTACCGCGCATTGCAGGTGTTGCGCTCTGCAGCTGGCTGGTAAAGAAAAAATGGGCTTCTTTTCCTTGCACAAGGTTCTTCTCGTGCTGGTGATCTTTGCCAGTTGTCTTCCAAGCTACCAGGTGGCAGCGCAGGAAGGCTCCCGATCAGAATTGATCAACCTGATCAACGGGCTCCGGGCGAGTTATGGGCTGGCCCCTTATATTGTAGATCCAGGGTTAATGGCCATGGCTCAAGAACATTCAGCCTACCAGGCCTCGATCCATACCAGCACCCACCAGCATAGTGACGGAAGCGGCCCACCTGATCTTGGCGTGGTGGAAAATGTAGCTGGCGGCGACATTGGATTCATCACTCCTCAGGTGGCTGTATACCAGATTTGGGTTGACGCGGTGCATATGAAGACGATGACTGGCTATGAGGCTGGATCGATGGGAGTAGGGGTTGCCGATGATGGGGAAACGGTTTATTACACCCTGGAGGTCCGCCCATCGGATAGCGCTGCCACGGCCAGCAATCCGTCCGGTGCCGAGCCCACGCAAAATCCGTCAACCCCCATACCTCTAGTCCCTTTGGCTACCATGACTCCTGATTCAGACGGGGCGACCTTTCACGTGGTGGGATATGGGCAGACGCTATGGGCTATTGCCCTTGCTTACGGGATCAGGATCGAACAAATCCGGGCCTGGAACAATATTCCCGAAGACTCGACCGACATCTATGCCGGTCAAAGGTTGCTTGTCCACCTGCCCGGCCTGGCTTCGTTAACCCCAACGATCAACTCCGGGACAGTGCAAAAAGATAGTGCTACGGTGCTCACGTTGCTCAATCCGGTCGAAAGTACGAGCACACCATCGCCAACAGCCATTCCTGCCTCCCCTACTGCGCCAGCTTTGAATCCTTCAGGTGTGGAAAAACAAGAGGGAATTCCCTCAGTGACTGATTCCTCCTCGCCTGTATCAGGATCACAGGTACTGCTGATTGCCGGCGTCAGCATCCTGGTCGGATTTCTTCTATTCATCATCCTGCTTATAATGAAAAAACCAGCCTGAAACACAATGTTAACGGTTGGGATCCCTGTGATTATCTCGGAGACTTCTGCATGAATACTCGTAAGCAGCTCGCTATATTGGCAGTATTGGTACTTGTCTATGCTTTCCTGGCCTTTTTGACGGTGGTTTTCTTCCAGGGAGCGCAGCAAGCCGGGGTGCAATCACAGGTTCCTGCTACGACGTCGAATCTACCGGTCTGGCTCCTCGGACTGGCTAGCGCCGGGATTATTCTGGTAGCGTACGGCCTGCTTGGGCTGGCAGGATTTTGGTTCGCCCGCAAGCTGGGACTGCCAGGGGTTTATAAGGAAGGGGCTGGCTGGGGCGAATGGGTGTGGATTCCACTGGTGGTCGGTCTGGTGCTGGGAGTTCTCATGGTTGTCATCGACCGCTTGTTTGCCTTGGGAGCAGGATGGGATGGCTTCACGCACCCGGACTTGCCGTTCTCCATCATTGCCTCGGCAACGGCGGGAATCGGAGAGGAGATCTTGTTCCGCGGCTTTGTGCTGGGGTTGTGGGCTTTCCTGATCAACCTGATCTTGCGCCGCTGGGGAAAAACTAACCTGGCATTATGGATCGGTAATGGTATCGCTGCGCTGGCTTTTTCCGCCGCTCACCTGCCAGCACTGATGTTCTTATTTGGCGACGTCTCCATCTCGGCCATCCCACCGCTGGTGTTGGGTGAGCTTTTCTTGTTGAATGGATTACTTGGCCTGGTAGCCGGCGAGCGTATGTTCCGCGCTGGTTTAGTCGCGGCTATGGGAGTTCACTTCTGGGCGGATATCGTTTGGCACGTGATCTGGCCATTGCTGGCGGGATGATTTGCGGTATCTTTTAGGGAAAAACCGTGGGATCTGAAACCAGGAATTTGCCTCACAAATCTTTCTCGATTATAATCATCAAAACATAATCGCACACAATCAGAAGGAGCGCTTGAAATGTCTGCAAAAAGTATCGAGTTACTCAATAAAGCCGTTGCTGATGAAATCTCAGCGGTACATCAATACATGTTCTTCCATTTCCACTGTGATGATCAGGGATATGATCTGCTGGCAACCCTTTTTAAGAAGACTTCGATTGAAGAGATGGGGCACATCGAGCGCTGTGCAGAAAGAATCTTGTTCCTGGGCGGCGAGGTGGAAATGGTATCTGCCATGGAGGTAAAAAAGATCCATGACGTGAGTGAGATGCTCAAAATGGCCAGGAAAATGGAAAAAGACAGCGCCAAGGACTACAATATTTGGGCAAATGAATGTGCCGCGAATGCCGATTCAGCTTCAAAGAAGGTTTTTGAATTTCTCGTTGAAGATGAGGAAAGGCACTTTGATCAATTCGATACCGAGCTGGCAAACATTGAAAAATTTGGCGAGCGCTACCTGGCTTTACAATCTATCGAACGCAGCAAAACTATGGCCGGTGGAGTTGTGGCTGACTGATAATACGCCTGCATAGGTAAGGATACCTTTCGAGAGATCGCCAGCATGGATGGCGATCTTTTTATTTAAGTGAATTTGGGATAACCTGCTTCCACTTTATTGGTCGCTCAAAATGATGCATGAGTTTGCTTTGCCAGAATAGGTCAATCATGATAGGGAGATTTGTTAGTTATTTCACAGATTTGTAAGAAATATAACATGTAGGAACTGGTTGCGTTAATATTCTAAGCGCGGGCACAGCGTCATTCGTAAGGCAGCTTGCCATTTATTCTGGAGGGGTATACTCATGCAAAATCATCTTTTTTGGATTCATTTAATTCGCCGGTTGGGGACAGCTGCGTTGCTAGCTGGATTGGTGCTGGCTGGATTTGGCGCTCAGGTCATTAAAGCTGCTACTCCAGATAAAAGTATCACACCTCGGCCACCGCTGCTGACAGAGACGGTCAGTGCAGGCAGTTCGCATACCTGTGGGATAAAAAGCGATCAGACCTTGGCATGTTGGGGGAACAATGCCAGCGGGCAGGCAACACCACCAGCGGGGGCATTCACCCAGGTGAGTGCCGGAGGAAACCATACTTGCGCATTGAAAGCCGATGGCACATTGGCGTGTTGGGGTTCCAACGCGAGCGGCCAATCCACGCCTCCCGCCGGGATCTTTGCCCAGGTCAGCGCGGGTGCTAGCCATACCTGTGCCATCCGAACAGATGGTACGATTGACTGTTGGGGCAGTGATGCCAGTGGACAGGCAACTCCGCCGGTCGGGATATTTACTCAAGTCAGCGCTGGGGAGCTGCATACCTGCGGATTGAAAAACGATGCAAGCCTGGCTTGTTGGGGGAGTAATACCAACGGTCAGTCCGCACCCCCGGTTGGGACATATATACAGGTTGAATCGGGCGGATACCATACCTGTGCGTTAAAGACAGATGGCACCCTGGTTTGCTGGGGTGATAACCGCAACGGGCAAACCTTAGCGCCAGCGGGCACCTTCACCCAGATCAGTAGCGGTTACTGGCATAGCTGCGCTGTGCAGAGTGATGGCGAAGCGGTCTGTTGGGGCGACAACCGCAATGGGCAGGCAGCGCCACCAACGATATATGCCGGCGCATATCAACAAATGAGCGCAGGGCGCTACCACACCTGCGCTGTCAGAGATGACAACACACTCAATTGCTGGGGGCGGAATACCTCTGGTCAGGCTCCGACTCTAGCTATCAGCCCAGCCAGTCTACCCTTCGGCGAGGTTGGCTTGGGCTACAGCCAGTCCCTCAGCGGGGGCAATGGTACCGCCCCCTATTCATTCAGCCATGTATCTGGAAGCCTGCCACCCGGGTTGGGTCTCAATGCTGCCGGACTGATTAGTGGCGCACCAACACTGGGTGGATTGTTTTCTTTTGCGGTGCAAGTCACGGACATGTCGCCGCTGCCTTTCTCATCCCAGAGCCAGTACGATCTGACGGTGATCATCAATACCCCACCGGAGGCGGACGAAGATGCATTCACAGTAAGCGAGGATTCAGCGAATAATCCGTTAGATGTTTTAGCCGGCGACACGGATATCGACGACGACCTGCTGACTGTCTCCGCAGTGGCTGACCCGCCGCATGGAACAGCGCTCGATAATAATACCAATGTGCTCTATTCTCCTGATCCTGGCTATGTGGGGGCGGATTCCTTTGCTTACACAGTTTCAGATGGGATGGGCGGCAGCGATACAGCCACTGTTACGGTCACTGTGACCAATGTCAATGACGCGCCAATTGCTGATGACGATACATTTACGGTCACTGAAGACACATCGAATAATAACCTGGATGTACTGACCGGCGATATAGACGTGGAAGGCGACTTATTGACTGTTACGACTGTCACCGACCCGCCGCATGGTATTGTTGTAAACAATACTAATCATGTTTCCTATACCCCCGATCCAAATTTCTATGGAACAGATTCCTTCTTCTATACTATCTCGGATGGGAATGGCGGAAGCGACACGGCTAAGGTAACCGTCACTGTGACCAACATAAACGATCCGCCTACCGCGGATGATGATTCTTTTACTGTGAATGAAGATTCATCGAATAACTCTCTGGCCGTGCTGGTTGGTGATGCAGATCCGGAGGGTAATCCGTTGGTGGTGGACACAGTCAGTGATCCGCCTCATGGCACTGCGGTGGACAATAATTCCAATATCCTCTACACCCCGGATACCAACTTCTCCGGCTCAGATAGCTTCACGTATACGATTACAGATTATCGCGGCGGATATGCCACCGCGACGGTGACGGTTACTGTGCGCAATGTCAATGACCCGCCGGTTGCAGACGATGATGCCCTTACTGTGGACGAAGACAGCCTTAATCAAGTTCTGGATGTGCTGGATGGTGATGTTGACCTGGATGGTAACCTGCTTCAGGTGGCATCGGTCAGTGACCCTCTGCATGGGAATGCGGTAGATAACAACGAAAACATTATCTATACCCCCGATGCGAACTTTGCCGGCACCGACACCTTTGCATACAACGTTTCGGATGGTCAGGGCGGCTCGGATACTGCGACAGTGACTGTCACGGTACAGAGCATTAACGATGCGCCTCAGCGCGGACGATGATAGCTTTACGGTCGTTGAGAACAGCCTTAGCAATGGACTGGCGGTGCTGGTAGGGGATAGCGATTTGGATGGGGATTCCTTGGTAGTGGATGCAGTAAGCGACCCACTACATGGTGTTGCGGTTGATGATAACACTCAGGTGCTTTACTCCCCAGATCTGAATTTTAGCGGTTCGGACACATTCACATATACTATATCTGACGGCAACGGCGGGACAGCCAGCGCCACAGTTACCGTTACTGTGACCAACGGCAACGACTTCCCGCTGGCTGATGATGACACCTTTACAGTTAATGAGGACAGTGGCAATAATCCCCTCGATGTGCTGAACGGTGACACTGACTCCGACGGAGATGCACTGATTGTCTTGGCGGTTAGTGACCCAGGGCATGGCAGCGCGTTGGATAATAACAGCAATGTGCTCTATACACCTGATCCGAACTTCAGCGGGACGGATACCTTTACATACACTATCTCGGACGGCCAGGGAGGCACAGATACTGCCACAGTCACGGTAACGGTGATGAATCTGAATAACGATGCTCCTTCAGCGGAGGCAGATACCTTCAGCCTGGATGAGGACAGCAGTGGGAACTCTCTGGATGTGCTTGCGAATGACACCGATCCGGATGGAGATCTACTGGTTGTTTATTCAGTGAGCGATCCATTACACGGCACAGCCACTGATAGCGATAACAATATCTTTTACACACCCGACCCAAACTTTATCGGTGAAGACAGCTTTACATATACTGTTTCGGATGGCAATAACGGTCGGGATACTGCCACCGTGACTGTGACGATGAGCAATGTCAATAACGATGCGCCGGAAGCAGATGACGACGCCTTTACGCTGGCTGAAGACAGCGGTATGGTCTCGCTAGATGTTTTGTCTGGCGACAGCGACTTAGACGGCGACACTTTAACCGTCTTTTCTGTGACCAACCCGGAACATGGCACAGTGCAGGATGGCGACAGTGCCGTGCTATTTACCCCGCAAACCGATTTCTTTGGGATTGATAGCTTTACGTATACGATTACAGATGGACAGGGCGGTATCGATACGGCTACTGTTGTGATAACCATTACACCGGTTAATGACGCGCCTCAGGCAATAGATGATACCTTCATGGTCGGTGATTACCCGGCGCAAAGTGTGCTGGATGTCCTCGAAAACGATAACGACCCAGACGGTGATATCTTGCACATCTCGGCTGTTAGTAGCCCGGCCAATGGCACAACTACAACAGATGGAGGCGAGGTACTATACACTCCTGATCCGGGCTTTATAGGTCAGGATATCTTCACGTATACTGTTGCAGATGGCGAAGATAGCCTGGATACTGGCATTATCACAGTAACAGTGACCAACGAGAATATCCCACCACAGGCTGATGACGATACTTTCACCCTGGAGGAGGACAGCGAGGAAACAGACCTGGATGTTCTGTCAGGGGATTCCGACGTGGAGGGCGACTCGCTGACTATCCAGGCTGTCAGCGATCCCCCGCACGGCACCGCCACCCATGATGGCGGCCTGGCGTATTACACACCTGACCCTAACTTCAACGGCGCCGATAGCTTCACGTACACCATCACAGACGGTAACGGCGGTGAAGCGACAGCCACGGTGACGGTCATGGTGACACCGATTAATGATATGCCGGCTGCTGATGATGACAACTTTACGGTTCCAGTTAATAGTGCGGATAATATTCTGGAAGTGTTGGCTGGGGATAACGACCCGGATGGCGATCCACTGACCGTTGCGGAAGTGGGTAACCCGGTACACGGTGTTGTTTCTGTTAGTGGAGATACCCTGCTCTATACGCCTCAGTCTGATTTCTCTGGTTTGGATTCCTTTACTTACACCATAGAGGATGGACAAGGAGGGGAGGCTAGCGCAAAGGTAACGGTCACAGTGACGGATCAACGGTTTATTGCGTATCTCCCCTTTACGATGAGTGGTGGGCAACACACAGGACCCGTGTACCAGGAGGACTTTGAGGATGGTGCCGGGGTTGAGTGGTCGCAGGCGCAAACCGACATTGCACCGAACGGGCAGCGCTTCCTCGGGCAGTTTGGGAACCAATCTATAGGGTTGAGACTTGAGAACCTTTCTGCGCATAGTCGTGTAAGAATCAGCTTCGATCTGTATATCATCCGCTCCTGGGACGGCAACGATCCGCAACATGGACCGGATTTTTGGGGATTTGGATTGACTGGTGATGCTCCATTCCTCTACACAACCTTCAGCAATTGGGCTGCTCAAAATCAGGCATACCCGGATGGATATCCAGGAGGAGACTACCCGGCGCAAAGCGGGGCGACTGCGGCAGGCTCGCTTGGCTATCAATTTGACCAATGGCAGCAGGATGCCGTATATCGCATTGATCTTGTTGTGAATCACACTGGTGACAGTCTGGACTTGGAATTCTTCGCAGAAGGACTTCAGCTTCTGGAAGATGAGATCCTGGGGGTTAGATAATTTTGAAATAAGCATCCTGCCGTAGAATTAATTATGGAGCGGGTCTCACAAGTGAAGCCTGCTCCATGAATTCAAATTGGTGTTAGCAGCATTATCAGCGGTCCAACGCGGAGAGCTGAGAGTATGATCAAGCTGTGTCACCAATTGCTAACGAATACCAGCCATTTATGCTAAACTATAATTATTGAGGGCTTACTAAAGCCGGATAGCGCTTGCTCAGTATGATAATTAAATTGAGGGAGAAGCAGCTATGAAAAACACACAAGAACCGCATCCACATTATGCCCTGGGATTTGCAGCTCTGGGATTCTTGTTCGGATTATTCTTTATCCTCCTGACAACGTTGTGGGTGCTTTTCATTACGGGGACGCCGATCACGTTGCAAAACGCCATTGACCTGCAGACCAGTTCACCGGTCTTCTGGTGGATCGATACGCTGCCGATCTGGGCAGCGATCATGCTGGGCATTGCAGGCGGCAGGCAAAACGAGCTGGTGCGTACCCGCTGGCAGGCTGCTCATGCAACCCAGCAGCGCGATGGCACCATTCAAAAACGCGACGCGGAGATCCAGGCTTTGAAGAGTGAAGTCAGCAGTCAAGAGCAAGCCCGCCAAACCCTGGATGCTACCTTGGGCGCGGTAAGCGCGAATGGGAATCAACCTTTGATACCGTAGAAGACCTGATTGTGATCACTGATGTGGGCGGGACGATTCTACGCTGCAATCGCGCCACCAGCCACGCATTGCGGACGGGTTTCGACTCTTTGGTCGGCAAACCGATTGAGGAAATATTTTTCGGTGGCGAATATATTATGAAATTTCCCGCTACTGCGAAGCGAATGGAGATGCGCTTCCCGAAACTGGAAGGCTGGTATGACGTAACGACCAGCCCGACCATGGTCGGGGAGACCCCGGCGACGATTTATGTTATTCGCAATATCACCGATCGCAAGCTGGCCGCGGTGGATCTATCCCGGCAAAAAGAATATTATGAGACGTTGGTGCGCAACAGCCCCTATCGCCATCGTTACGCTCAACCTGGATGGACGCATCGTTGCGGCGAATCCGGCCTTCGAGCGCTTATTTGGTTACCTGGAAACGGAAGCGCTCGGTCAGGAGCTGGATGAATTGATCGCACCACCTGACCTACAGTCGGAGATGCGTTTGCTGACTGAACAAGTAGAGACAGGCGAGACGGTGCACGAGGTGACCCGCCGGCAAAACAGAGACGGCGCATCGCTGGATGTGGAGGTATTTGGTTTGCCGGTAGTGTTATGGGGCAAGCAAATCGGCATGCTGGCCCTTTACCATGATATAGCCGCATTCACCCCAGCGGTGCCAGCTGGGCTACCCGTTGCCGGAGAGCCGAGGCAATATTGGTAGATAGCTTGATGTCTGGTTCTACGGATACCACCGAGCCGCTTCCGGAGGATCTGCTCGAGGAACTGACTCGTACTGAACCCTTGTTAGAGGAAAAATGGGCTCCTGGACCAGAGGAGACACCTGTCATCGTGGAAGCTGCCTTGCTGGATGAAGTTGAAGCGGTAGCCCCGATAGAGACCGAGGCAGACGAGAGAGTCCCAGAGCTGGTCAAATCTCGCCGGCGTGCAGTAAGAGTAAAGTCAATTGAGGGCATTGGCTCGGTCTACGCTGCTAAATTGGGTGAATATAATATCGTGACTACCGATGATCTACTGACCGCCGGAGCAACCCGTAAAGGCCGACAGGAACTGATTGAAAAGACTGGGCTCTCACCAAAAATTATCCTGCGCTGGGTAAATATCGCTGACCTGATGCGGGTGCCAGGGATCGGTGAGCAGTACAGCGAATTGCTCGAAGCGGCCGGGGTGGACACGGTTAAGGAATTGCGTAACCGCAATCCGCGTAACCTGCAACTGGCGATGCAGACAGTTAATCAGGAAAAGAAACTTGTCCGGCGGGCGCCTTACTTGAGCGAAGTCGAAGCCTGGGTGCAAGCAGCCAAGGAGCTGGAAGGGATCCTGGAATATTAATCCGGATCGATCTCTGCGGGTAAAAAAAGTTATCTACGCTATAAAGATTTCAATTTGTATCAGCTCAGGGTTAATCGAATGACCCTGAGCTGATTATTATTCGATCACTCTATATTCTAGCGGGGTTTCGGTCATTTTTCCTGGAATTTCAACATTATTTGCAGGACGGATATAGCCTGATTGTTAGATATTGGTAATATTAGAGTGTAACAAAGGTTAGAGTAGTACGTTTTTCCTATTGACAGTTGATTTGTGGTATAAATTACAAATCTATTGGCTGCTTTACCAGACGGGGCTGGATAGGCGATTTACTACTTTGGAGGGGTCTTATGATTAGATTTGCCAGAGGGCATCAGGGCCGGGCAAATCCCCATATACGCATCCCGAAAGAGAGAATCTGGCTACTGCAGGTCATCTGCAAATGGAATCGAATCGGGGATTGATGTCGAAACTGGCCTGGGGATATATCTGCATTTTCCTGTTGGCTGGGATATCTATCACGGTGGTCGCCTGGCAGAGTTATGAGCCTGCACAGGTAGATTGGCTCGTCACTTTTTTATTGGTCATCCTGGCGATCCTAGGCCAACTGTTGACAACTGAAGCGCAAGTTTACCAGCGTTATCACCCTCGCTGATGTTTTTCTTTGCTGGCATTCTGCTGCTACAACCGATATGGTTCATTGCTCTGGTGGTGTTATCCCATCTGGTTGAGTGGATCAAAGAATTAATTTTTAAATCGGGCAGGCTGCGCACCTGGTATGGGCAGCCTTTTAATATGAGTATGCACATTGTGCTGGGATTCGTCGCTGGGTGGATCTACCGATCGATCAACCCCCACCCCGCCGATCTCAATTCTCTAGCAGCTATTGGTGGCGTGGCAGTAGCTGCTTTAGCCTATGCCTTCTTGAACCATTTGATAGTTGGAGTTGTGCTCGTTTTGCTAAAAGACATTCGGTTGAAGGAATCGGAGGTCCTGGCTGTAGATAATATTGCAACCGATATGGTTTTGTTGGGGACGGGTTTCGTCGCTGCTAACCTGATGAACCGCAACCCTTGGTTGATATTGCCTGCACTGGCGCCCCTCTATCTCGTGCAGCGTGCGTTATCTGTGCCGTTTCTCAAACAGCAAGTTAACACCGACTCTAAGACCGGGCTGTGGAACGCGAAATATTTCCTGAGTTCTCTCGAGCGTGAATTGAACCGTTCGTTGCGGAATAAACATCCTTTGATTGTTGTTATGGCGGATCTGGATCTACTGCGCAATATCAATAGCGCTTACGGGCACCTGGGTGGGGATGCCGTGCTGGTTGGGGCAGCGCATATTCTACGGCGGCATTTCCGCGAATACGATGTTGTGGCGCGTTTTGGGGGGGAAGAATACGCCATCTTGATGCCCGAGACGGTAGCGGAGCAGGCTCTGGTCAAGATCGAACAGATCCGTCAGGAAGTAGAACAGGCGGAATTCGAAGCGCCGACAACCAAGGCGAAGATCAAAGCGACAATGAGTTTCGGGCTGGCAGGGATCAATGGGGAAAAACTAACTGCCAAAGAGCTGATTCATTGCGCGGATATTGCCGTGTATCAGGCCAAGTTGGATGGACGCAACCGGATTAAGGTGTTCTCCAAGCGCGAGGCTGATGAACTCCGGCTGTGGCATCTAAACGAAACCCAGCCGGGCGTATAAATTCTTACCCAAGTAACCATAGTTTCCTCCAATGCACTTGCATAATTGATAGGACTTAAGTACTATTCTTATGTTAAAATAATAACATCGAGGCCTATCCTTATTGGATGGGTCCGGCCGGGGGGTCGGTCAATGACCCACCTACATGCCCAAGAATATAAAAATAGTATCGGTCTAAAATTCTAATTATGGAAAAGCCCCTGGCGCATGAATCGCTGGATGTGCCGCTGACCCGGCAAAAGCATTACCGGGTCAATTGGCCGCGATTACGAGCATCCTTGCGCATAAAGATCACCTTGCCGTTCCTGATCCTGGCATTCGCCATGGCAGTCGGGGGGGCCTACATTGTCACGCAGATCGTATTTGATTCGGTCGATGAGCGATATACCAATAACCTGGTCGCCAGCGGGCGGTTAGTTTCTGAGGCGATCGTTAAACGTGAAAGATCCTTGATCAGCTCATTGCGGCAATTTATTTTTACAAAGGGTTTGGCTGAAGCGCTCCAGGCGAAGGATGCAACCGCCCTGGGTGGACTGGTCTATTATCTTGCTATGAGCCAGGGGGAGGAGATCGTCGAATTCTTGGATCAAGAAGGCAACCTGGTGCTCAGCCTGCAACTGGATGAGGCAGACGGAGACAAGGATTACACGCTGTCTGAAACAAGCGCCACCGATTATCGAAGCCTGTCCTTTGTACAAAAGGTACTTGCCCGGGAGACAGATGGTTTGGGAGATAAGTTTTCCGGCCTGTCGCGCAGCCCTGAGGGCGACATCCTGTATGTCGCCGGTCCGATCCTCGATTCTTCTGGTGAGCTGGCAGGTGTTGCTCTGGTAGGAAGAACTCTGCCTTCCTTAATCAAAGAATTGCGGGAAGCTACCCAGGCTGAGGTCACCTTCTACGACCGGGATGGTAATACGCTTCTCAGTACTTTTCATGACTCGCCTTCTTTGGAGGCTGGCCTGGCTGAGGAAATTCTGGCCAATCAGGATACACACAGTCTGAAGCGGATTCTGGACGCACCCCGCGAGGTGAATATTAGCAATGTCACCTTTGGCGAGATTTTAGGACCCTGGGAGTTGCGCAACGGGGTTGAGGACCTGGGGGTGATTGGCACATCCCTGCCTCAAATCTTGCTGGTGTGGGCCAGCGCAGCGACTCGGGTTGAGATTATGTTGATCGTTAGTCTGGCATTATTCCTGGTGATTATGCTGGGGGTAAACATCGCCAACGTGATAACTCGTCCAGTGCGAAAATTGGTGCTTGCCTCGGAACAGGTTGCCGCTGGAGACTTGACCGTGCAGGTGCCGCCAATAGGCAATGATGAAATTAGCACGTTGGCCGAAGCCTTTAATCAGATGGTTTACAGCCTGAGAGATTCAAAAATGGATCTGCTGAAAGCCTATGACAGCACCCTGGTGGGCTGGTCGAATGCTCTCGAGCTGCGCGACCAGGAAACCCAAGGCCACACACAGCGGGTTACCGAACTCTCTATTAGATCTGGCGCGCTGGATGGGCATTCAAGAATCCGATCTGGATAATATCCGGCGTGGCGCGTTATTACACGATATCGGGAAGATGGGCATACCCGACTCGATTTTGCTCAAGCCTGGCAAGCTCACTCCAGCCGAATGGGTAATTATGCGTAAGCATCCACAATATGCCTATGAGATGATCTACCCGATCGAATATCTACGTCCGGTGTTGGATATACCGTATTGCCATCACGAACGTTGGGATGGGACAGGTTATCCGCGTGGATTGAAGGGCGAGGAAATCCCACTGGCGGCGCGCGTCTTCGCAGTAATCGATGTCTGGGATGCCATGCGCTCGCACCGGCCCTATCGACCAGCGCTTTCAGTCGATGAGGTGTGCGAGTATATTAGCACAGCCAGTGGAACGCATTTCGATCCTGCGGTCGTGGATGCCTTTTTTGAACTGCTCGGCCGGCGGCCTTGCGAAGCCGTATTTCAGGGGGATTAACCCTCCATGCGTCTCAGTCTATCCTCAGATAAGCAAGGCTCTATACGCCAGTCGCAGCGCTGGTCCTGGCTCGAGATCAGCCTGTTGATCATGCTCTCAGCGGCAATCTTGCGCCTGGGAAGTGATCTGGCCAGCCAATGGAGGCTGACTGCTGAGCGCATCGGTCTGGTGGAAGCCAATTTGCATGCCAGGAGTTCCGCTGATTATAGTGCGGATCCATTTGGTATTTACATACCAGCCCTGGACCCTGCTATCATCATTGACTTACTCGGGAAAATTCCTGCGATTGGGGATCTCCCGTTTGGCCTGCCGGGAGGAATATCCGATCCACCATCTGAACCGGGGAATCAAGCGCCTGGCCTTACGGCCACACTTTTGCCCACGCAGACTCCTACAAGACATGCTTCTGATCCAACTGCCACACTCCCAGCCGTAATCAGCCCGACTGCAACCTTGCCTCCTTCTGCGACGCCTGGCAGTCAGGCCAGTGCGACGCCTACTCAGGTGGCGATAGTTAACCAGGACGCCAACCCAAACCCCGGAACCGGAGGTAGAGCCCACTCGAACTCCTACCCGCATTATTTCCCCTTCTGCAACACTATCCAAAACCACCGTACCGCCTACAACGGTGGTGCCTCCACCAACGACTGTTGTACCGACGACAGTTGTTCCGACGACTGTTGTCCCTTCTCCGACCACCGCTGTTCCAACAACGGTCGTTCCTGCGCCGACAACTGTGACTCCCCCGAGCAAGACCCCCACGCCTTTTGCCACCCGTAACCCAACCAACGCACTGACACCGACAGCTAACTACACTCCGGGTGTCACATCCGCTCCGAACGCTACTTTACCTCCTCCTCAATCTCAACTGGGTGATTCGACTTGTGGCTCTGCAGGAAGCGTTCCTACCCCAGGAGACGTGTGCCTGACGCAGATTTCTCCTATTGGAGCAACTGGTACGCGCTCCTTCTGGCAGGCATTGATTGATTTGCTGCGCCTGGATTTTGGACGCGGATTCGTCAATACTTCCATCAGCCGATAGAAAGCATTAAATCGAAACCTCCGAGATCATGGGCATAAATCACCTGTATTCTCGGAGATCCCAAGGAATTAACTGTATTTAATTGTGATTTGCACAGGCTGCCAATAGTTTAGCAGCCGGAGACCCACCCCCGCCGGTTTTAATCCGAGTCTTTAATCCAAGGCCTAAACGCCTTTATTGACTTGCGCCAGGACTTCCTCTACCTTATCTTGGGTCAAGCCAAGCTGGGCAGCCTGAGGCATGCTGACGATCATCCGCAGGGACATGCCCTTTGCCATGCCGATCATCGGATGCGTGTGAAGCACCCGGGACATATTGATCTAAAACCTTGACGGCCTGGGGATCAGCCAGAATTTCACCGAGGGTCGAATCGAGAGTAAAAGCCATTGTGTTCTCCTTGATGATTGGGTTGTTATTCGCTACCGAAGATCTGTATCTTCTGTAGGCTATTGCCGAATATGCCTGACTAATCGAATGAGAACTGGAAATCGCTCCGGAATGGGTAGCTATCCAGCCGGATCTTCTCAATGCCGCGCTCGCCAGAATTGGCAGGATCGGATGCACAGGGTGTGAATACCAGTGTCACCTGGTGGCTTAAGTCAAGTTTGCCGTAGACCGTTTTCCCGCAGGCATAAGTTGTGTGAGAGTAACGGCCACGTGGCACAGTGAAGCGTTCCCTTTCACCAGTACGCACGTCCAGGAAATAAACTACTGTGGCAGGATCGGGAACCAGGCTGACATATACCAGGCCGCTGGTTCGGTTGATGATCGTCACTCCCACCAGATCTTCTTCTTCCGCGGCAAATGCGGTGGCGCTAAGCGCCAGGGCTGCAACCAGCACCAGGAATAAAACAAACAGGATTTTCTTAGACACAGCTGAACTCCTTTCGTATTCGAAACATCTGATAGTCGGATAAAAGTTGGGTCAGTTGGTTAACTGTTTGACCATTTTGGCAGTCTACGCCGGGTGAGGCGATGCTGCTAAATACGTCCCACTCCCGCTTGCAACACCTTGAGTATACCCGATTCAACGGCTGAAGGGAATAGGCGCTTAGTAAGGTTTCAATGGGATATTTAAGGAGCATTTCCAATAGTTCCACATTTTTCCTAAGCGGGTTTTCTCCCGGTAGGTAAGTGTATTACAATCAAACAAATAGTTATCCGTAGAGGATTATGCACCGTTTATCTGCTCTCTTCCTAAAAGTCTTTCCCCTGATCCTGGTCATATCAGCCGGGTTTTGCTTACGTTTAGTGAACCTGGGGTATGCAGATTATCAGGGAGATGAGATCAAAGCATTCTACTTGCCTGAACCGGATCAGTCGGTATCGGATTTCTTGTTTACGCAGCGAAAAGGACCGGTGCAGTTCATTATCACTGGATTTCTATCCCGATTCGACACATTTTATGAAAATCAGTTTTTGATGCGGATTTTTTTTGCACTGGCAGGTTGTTTGGCGTTAGTATTCTTCTACTTGTTGGTAGCCTCTCGATTCGGGAAACACATAGCTTTGTATGCCAGCTTCTTTTTTGCGACCAACGGTTTCCTGGTTGGGTTAGGTAGAATTGCGCAATATCAGTCGTTATGTGATCCTGGGGGGAATCCTGGCGCTCTATTTTTTCAACAAGGCTGTAAGAGATCCACGATCAGGCATAATTGGGATTTACTTGGGTTTTCATCTGTTGGGCAGTTGCTTTGCTCTCCCATTTTGATGCGCTCCTGATCGCGCCCCTGGCGCTGTATTTCTTGTGGGAGTGGTGGAGATCAGGGGTAATGCCGGTTAGAAATAGAATCAAGCATCTTCTAATTTCGATAGGCATTGCCGGAGTGCCTGTATTGGTCTTCTATATACCATTTATCTTTTATGTTGATGCTGAGACCAAGCTTTATTGGACTGAGCGCCTGGTGGAGGCGGCAGCTGAAAAGATGTCGAGCTCGATTCTGTTATTTCAGATTTACCAGCCAGTCGTTTGTATTGAGCATCTATATCCTGTTTTTTACCGCTTGCTTGATATTCTGCCTGGGTCTTATCGATAAAACGCTGGCAGGCTGGTTTCCAGGATTGGACCCCAGCCGATGTACCCCCCCAAGAATTTCGAAATAATCTTCTGGTAGTTTGGGCTTGGTTCCTGCTTCCACTCATTCTCATGGAAGTGATTATTTATCAACCCGGGACGCATATGTACACCTATCTGATCCCGGCGTTTATCCTCCTGGGTGTGGGCGTATACGCTATCGAGAAGTCCGTCAGGGGCTCCAATTGGTCTCAGGGATGGCATTGGGTGTATCCGACTGTGCTAAGTGGAGTATTCTTGCTGATCTTCCTGCAAAGTTATGCCATATTTGTCGATCATGCTCAAGAATATCCTTGGGAGAATGAACGATTCTTGTTCTGGACACTTAAAAGTCCAACACCTGAAGTGACTGATCGATATTCGCTTTCGATGTTTGGATTCCCGTATTACCGCAATTGGGAAAATATTGGTAAATTTATCCGCGATGGAGAAGACTTTAAATCTATCGGTGCGAATGAACCGGATGTGGTGACGAATTTCTATGTCAGGAAGGAAGGCCGTCCAGCCAGTCCTTTTCGGTACTACATCTCGATCCAGAAATCCACGGTCTTTCTTACCTGTGCTAAACCAGCGCATGGCTGAAGTGATCAATTCACAGGATCCGGTTCTTAGCATCAAAGAACAGGGCGAGACACTGGCGGAAATTTTTCGGATCGATATTCGTTGACAAAATTATGGAGTGCAGCGAGTAGACTAAAACCGTGCCGTTTCAAGAGGAACATAAAGAGCAAGCATCAAAATAAGGCATTGTCCAACTCAACATTCACAATGCAAACTGCACAGCGGCTACCTGATACAGGCTTAAGCCAACCGATAATCAAAGTGGTACTCACCCATCCGAATGGTTAGCCCTTAAGTTGTATAATTTTACTGGCGGAAGAGATTTTGCAGTTTTCGGCCTGCTGTTGATGTGAGCAGAAACCCTGAATGATGAGAATCACCTGGAGTACCTTATGTTGCCGTCATCGCCAGAACTAATCGTATACTGCGCTCGGATGATGTTTGAGCGGAAATTGACAGATATATCGGGCGGAAATATGAGCGTCCGTGAGGGGGATGATATTTATATTACTCCCTGCTACGCTGGGTGCAAAGCAACATTGGATTCTTCAATCGCAGGATATCCTGAAAGGCAAAATTGAAACAGATGCCATTCTGGAACATCCACGCTGCTCGCGCAAGGCGCGCGCTCACCTGGCGGTATACCGGAATTTTCCGGATGTACAAGCGGTGATTCACGCACATCCATATCATGTTCTTGCTTTTTGCACTGCTGAGAAGCCGATTGAGATGGTGTTGGAGTCCACTCAGAAATTTCAGCGCGTTGAACTGGTTGGGGCGGCACCTTCGCATAGCCAAGCCCTGGCGGATAATATTGTCGCAGGTTTGCCGCGGATATGAAGACTCTATTCGCACCCAGGCGGCGGCAGTGTTGATACCACGTCACGGTATTCTTGTAGCTGGCAAAGATCTGCTTGCATCGCTCGATGCACTGGAGCGAATCGATTGGAATGCCCGCTGCATTCTCCTTGGAAGACTTATTGATTGATCGGATAACACGATAGGTACACGAGAGTTTCCTATTTTGAGAAACCGTCTCCATGTTGTGTGATTGAGAGGATCAAATGATTTTAACTGTTACTACAAACGCTGCTCTCGATCGGGTGTTGTTTATCGAGCGTTTTACCCATGGAATACCAATGCGGGCTAGCGAATGTATTGACTGCGTGGGTGGTAAAGGTTTTGATGTCTCCGTAGCGCTGCGTGGTTTGGATGTGGATACGGTTGGGCTGGGAATTGTTGCTGGGCGGCGCGGGATGGATCTGGTCAATTTCATGAAAGCCTATGGCATCCAACTCGATCTGGTTTGGGGTGAGGGGGAAACCCGCCTGGCGCATGTCATCATCGAGACTGAACTTCATGAGCACAGTCATATCATCACATCGGCACCACCGGTGTCAGCAAAGTTGCGCGAAAACTTGCTGCGCATGTATCGCCTGCGCCTGGCGACGACCAGGGTACGTCGTCATTGCTGGCTCCCTAGCACCTGGACTGCCGGAAGATTTCTATAAGACTCTTGTCAGCTTAGCACGCGAAGCGGGGAGACCCGTCCTTGTGGACTGTCAAGGCGAAGCGATGCGGCAGGCCTTGCTGGCGAGTCCCACAATCGCAAAGATGAATCGAAGAGAGTTCAGCCAGACGATGCAGGTGGATGTTGACAGCGAGGAAAAATTGTTGGAAGAAGGGCGCGCTCTTTGTCAGCCGCTACCCATTTGTAAGCCTGGTGATCACTGACGGCAAGATAGGCTTATGGGGTTTCACTCCAAATAACGTCTACCAGGCGCAGGCTCCAACTCAGGAGGCGGTTAATGCCGCAGGTGCAGGCGACGCAGCTTCAGCCGCCCTGGTTTGGCGCCTCTCTTTGGGGAACAGTTGGCCGGAGGCGATGCGCTGGTCAGCAGCTGTATCGGCTGCCTCAGTGCGCACGCAGGCCACCGCGGAGGTCAATCTGGTGGATGTGACCGAACTGCTGCCTAAGGTCGTTGTGAGTGTTCAATGAGGATAGAACAACCTCTTGTAGATTTTTCTAATTCCTTGTATTATCAATTTGTATTTATGAAAGAGCAAAATCTTACCGAATTTTGAATTTGCTGGCTTGTGTGGCAATGAAGAGCAAGGTGTGCTCGCCAAGCTTGCCAGAAGGTTTCATACATTCATTAACATGCTTATCGAATAGAAAAGGAGGAAGGGTTTATGTCCAATCAGCGTTTTGTGAAGTGGTTCAGCGCGATTGTTGTACTCCTTCTGCTGATCGCCGCCGTCCCTCAAACGGTCAGCGCCATTTTGGCGTATACACTGCATTTGCCGTTGGTGCTCAAAGCGGAACCCACCCCAACGCCTACCCCAACCCTCACCCCCACCCCGACCCGTACACCGACTCCCACTCAAACACCGGTCCCGATCGTTAATCCCAGTTTTGAGCAGGGCACAAAAGGCTGGGTTTTCGGCGGCGATGCTTATGTGACCGACGATTGGGCGTATAACGGGAATTATTCAGCAGCCTTGGGAGATGGTAGCAATAGTCGCGTAGCCTCGATCGCCCAACAGTTTACAATCCCCTACAATACCTACAACTTGCTTTATTACCAGTACACCCAGACCAATGAGATCTGCGGCTCAACCTACTATGATTACATCATCATTTCCATCGATGGTGCTGGGATTCAGACCAACAATGTTTGCCGGGATTTCAACGGTGTCGATAACTGGGTGATCAACTTAAAGAATTACCGCGGCGAGACTGTGGTTTTTCGGATGGAATTCATTAGCGATAACAATATCGGCAGCGAGGTCTATGTAGATGACTTTCAATTCATCCCCTAGCGGCCTCTGATCAATCGCCAGGTTCAATGTTAGTGGCCCCATTGACTCCTGTCAATCGATTGGTATTGCCGGAAAAATCAGCGAAAGAGGTGGAGCCTGGGGCTTCATCAAAATGCCACAGGGCACGGGTGAACTCATCGGGTTGGAAGTATTTTTGGGGTAAGGTAAATTCAGATCCGGTGTAGCGAACCACTGACGAAAGGCGCACTTCCTCGATCCAGCCGCCGAACGGATCGTTGAATGGGCTGCCCAGGTAGAGCGGATTGTTGGAATCGAGCACCAATCCCCAGCTTGGGTCGGTGTGAGTGGCTTCCAGGAAGCCATCCAGGTAGATACCGGTGACATCTTTTCCCGGCGTGGCTTCATCATCGAAGAACACTGCCACGTGGTGCCAGCCGCTTTTTAAATTAAATACCGGAAAGAGTGACAGATCGCCTTTTTCGAAATAGAATCACGAACTGGATGCCATCGGATGTTCCCGATGCGAGCATCAGGCGAATGGAGAATTGGTCGCGCTCCACCAGCGTAACCAGCCCGGTTGCGCCAGCCTTGATATAGAAAAAAGCTTCAATTGTAAAGTCTTTCTCAGTCCCACGACCCAGGTCGAGGGACTGATGATCTGTTGCGAAGGCATGATCATCGATCCCATCGAGCTCCAGGACACGAACGTACAAGGGGCGCGGCCGAGGTGTATTGGCTGGGCTGGCAACTTTAAATGCCAGGGGAATATAGGATGACGAAGAGGCAGATTCTGAAAGTCCTGTTACTACTGGTAGGGAAATCGTTGTAAATGCCCTGGCTTGTGAACCAGGCACAGGGAAAATCACCCCCAATATCATGAAAAAACCCCACAGCGGGAACCCAGGTTTCCGAAAGATGGGGTTAGCCCAAATCACGGCAGCCCTCCTTGCTGCATCGTTCTCAGTGGATCAATCTAGATCATTATATCTCAGATCTGAATCCTCTATGAATCTTACTTCAATTGGGGAGTAATCCCAGACCGAGATATCATGCAAGGGATATTGTGACTGTCAACATTCCGGTGGGTATTGGGGGAAATAAAGGGACAGTTCTTCTCTATAATAGGTTTGCTGACCCGAATAGAGAAGGAGAACTGTCCCGATGGCGATTGTCACCCTGCGTTTGCCCGTTGTCAAGGCTTGTGCCGCAAAATCGTCCTGCCAAATGCGCCTATTGTGGCAGTTGCCTCCTGCAACGCTGGGGAAGCGTTGACAACGCCGTCAAGGATCCACATGTCCATCAAGCTAGCGTCTACCGCTACCACTGCTGCCAGTGCCAGCGCACCTTTCGCCACCATCCGGAAGGGCTCTCCGCCTGCCCGCCAAAGCCAGCGTCTGGCTGGTTCTGGCGGCTCTGTGTTGGGTGTTCGGGCTTGAGCCTGCGGGGGAGCAGTGCGATTTTGAGTGCTTTCCCGGTGGTGCTGTCTCATACCAGTGTCTGGAAGGACGTGCAGGCCCAGGCAGTCAGCCCTGAAACGCAGACTTCCCCGCCAGGTACCGGTGTCTGGGGGTGGACGGCGTGCTATCCGAAGCTGGCTGGCCGGGAGCAGCCGACCGCTGATCGCCGTCGACCTGGGCAGCGGTCAGCCCCTGGCGCTGGGGGCCATCCCAGAGAGAGACTGGCGGGCGGTGGTCGAAGTGGCTGCAGCCGCTAGCGGCAGACTGGGGCGTGGAAGTACTGCGTGACTGATGATTTGAAAGAGTTCGCCGTGGCAGCCCAGCGCCTGCAGACTCTCCCACCAGGTGTGTCACTTTCCATCTGCTGCGCTGGCTGTGGCGTGCCCTGGAGAAACTGCGTAAGCAACTGGACGAAGAGCAGCATGAACTGCTCGACGAGATCTGGCAGATCATGCAAGGAGCGGCCGCCGGACGGGCGAATGCGCCTGTTTGAACTTCTGGCAAGCCATCGAGGTGCGCCGGGTTCGGGATGAACCGACTTCCGCACTCTACCGCCTGCGGCTGTTGATCCTGCGTTTACTCGAGACCTGGCCAAAATACACCCTGGACCAGCATCGTGGCGATGTACCACCCACCAACAACGCCACCGAACGTGCCATCGGCAAGTGGCGCATGCGCAGCCACTCCACCGAGGCTTCAAGAGCTGGGCCGGTTTGGAAGCTGCCTTCCTGCTTTGCGGAAGTGAGCTTTCTAAACCGATCATCCCCAGAGCGGGAGTAATGCGTCTCGCCGCCACTAGCAAAATTCGCCCACCGGAAAGTTGACAGCGACGGGATATTTATTAATTTGACAGATAGCTGGGTTTCTCTATAATCAGGGGATGAACCGGATATGAATATAGCGATTGTTTTACCCCACGGGAATTTGGTATGTGGGCATCCCGTTATCGATTTAGCTTGTTAAGCTGCCCAAATCAAAAAACAATAACCCTTTATTGATTTCAGATGAATTTGTACACGGTTGTTAGTGAGAGGAGATGGGATGGGAAAGAAGGAAAATCACGGATACCCCTGGATCAGATCTCTTATTATCAGAGTTGGATGCGGATTTATTCTGCTCAGTTGTTTATCACTTCAGCCAGCTCCAGCCGTAATTGCGGTGGAGGCACCATCCGGTGACTGCATGGACAGTGACCATGGATTGAAATACTACCGTCAGGGAAGAGTGATCGAGTTTCTTGGGCTGCCATTCGAAGACCAATGTTCTTCTCCTGATTCACTGCTCGAGTATACCTGTGCTGACACAGGCGAAGCTGTCGCCAATGATTATCAATGCCCAAATGGCTGTGTAGATGGAGCCTGTATCGGACCTAATATCATCGTGGTTGGCTGGGATGGTGCACAGTGGGATCATCTGGAGCAATGCTTTACCCGGGAACTTGCAGAGTGTCCGATAGGATTGCCCAATCTGGCGGCGCTTTCCAGCGGTAGGATTTTTCAGAGCACAACCACCAACGGACCAACCAATACCAAGCCAGGCTGGGCTCAGATCTTGACTGGCTACGACACAAAGGTGATCCGGGTCTATGATAGCCGACATTACTTCCCCATCCAGGAAGGTTACACGATATTTGAGAAAATCGAATCCTACTTTGGAGAGGAAAATGTCCGCACGATATTCTTGTCGGGAAAGGGATACCATACCGGTGGGGATGAAAGTGAAATCTGGTATCTGACGAAAGACCATCTTAATTTCTTTGAGTCTGAGTTTTATAAGAACGAAGTTGTTGGGAATAAAGCGCTGGCTCAATTGGAAGCCAGCCAGAATGACCTCTTTTTTGCCTTTTTCTTGTTCTGGGAACCGGATACAACCGGCCACAAGACTGGAGAGGATTCCATAAATTATTCTGCTGCAATCTTGGACGCAGATGATTGGTTAGGCAAGATTGTGGAAAAGCTAAACGAGCTTGGCATTATGGAGAACACGTTGGTTTATGTCACCACGGACCACGGCTTTGATGAGTTTGGTTATTATCATGCCAATGCTCCCTATGGTTTTCTGGCGAGCAATGATCCATTGGTAATCAGGAATGCAGACCGACGAGATTTGGCAGCGACGATACTTGATCGCTATGGGATTACCCGGGAGGCGATTGACGGTGTTCCGGCGTTAGATGGGAATTCGTTATACAGTTCGACGCCTTTTGATTGTGTTCCCGAAGGAGAAACCTATCTGGACTACCCAGACGCGCCGGCCTGCTGCTCCGGGCTTTCTTTGATTAACCTGGATAAACGCTTTGGGCACAATTGCATTCCTGCTACCGGCGGAACTGGCAACTCAACCGGGTACTGCACAGCCTGTGGGAATGGGACCTGCGGTCAAAATGAGAGCTGGTGTAATTGCCCGGCAGATTGCCCGCAGTACTTGAATTCTGTTATTTCTCCTTTGCTCAACAACCGTTCTTTTGGAAAATAAACGTCTGCATACTGAAGGCCTGAATCGCGCGGTATACTTCGGGGATTATCTATACTGGTAACGGAGATGTGAAGTATGACCATTTTCAAGTGGACTGTATTTGTTGTAATGAGCTTAATCCTGGCATTGATCCTGGTTGGTTCGATTACTGTTGTACAGAGTAAGGGGAGTCAGGCTCCAGCGGCATGCAGTGATTCAGATGGAGGGCGGAAACTATACCGTCAAGGAACGGTGGATGATTTGCTGGGGTCTACTTATCAAGATAGCTGCGCCAGCGATACAGAATTAGTTGAATATTCCTGCGATCCTGAAGGGGAGGTTCAGATGGAGCAGGTGGCATGCCCGAACGGCTGCCAGGATGGAGCCTGTCAAGGCCCGAACGTTATCGTAGTGGGGTGGGACGGGACCCAGATTGATCATTTAAGGCAGTGCTACAACAAAGAGCTGCCCGAATGTGCAGATGGTTTACCCAACCTGGCAGCGCTCTCTGGCGGCGCTATTTTCGACCTCACTGTCACCAGTGGAGGAACCAATACCAAACCCGGTTGGGGGCAAATCCTCAGTGGCTACAATGCGGAAGTCATGCGGGTTTTCGACAACCTGGATTACCACCCCATCCCTGAAGGGTATTCAATATTTGAGAAATTTGAGGATTATTTCGGCCAGGATGAAGCCACAACCATGTTCATCTCAGGCAAGCATATCCAGACCGGGGGAGCTTGCATCGGTGAACTCACTGTAGATATCCACGGTAACCCTTTGATTGAAGAATATGGTCAACCCTGGTGCCTGATCAAGGACAATCTGGACTACTTTGAAATTAATCTGCATGAGAATGTTAACGTGGGGAACCGCGCGCTAACGCTCTTAGAGACCCACCAGAATGACCTTTTCTTTGCCCTTTTCCTTTTCATGGAACCCGATTTCACTGGCCATAACACCGGTGAAAATTCTGAGGACTATTCAGCGAAGTTGATCGATGGTGATGTATGGCTCGGGAGGATCGTTGAGAAACTGCAGGCGTTAGGGATTTATGACAACACGGTCATCTACGTGACCACCGATCATGGGTTTGGTGAATCTATACGCCATGCCAATGCACCGTTTGGATTTGTAGCCAGTAATGATCCGGGCATCCAACGCAGTGGAGATCGCAAAGATTTAGCGCCAACCATTCTCGAGCGGCTCAACATCAGCCGAGGCGCACTTGGTTCTGCCCCGCCGGTGGACGGATTTTCGCTATATTCGCCCGTACCCTATGCCTGTGTTCCAGAAGGTGAAGCCTACCTGGATTATGCTGGAGCACCGGCGTGCTGCATCGGGCTTGATTTGATCGGCCTGGACCGTATCCGCAGCGGTCGTTGTATCGCTCCCAACGGGGGGGTGGGTAATGACTCAGGGTACTGTACTAACTGCGGGGATGGGGTTTGCAGCCGGAATGAAAACCTGTGTAACTGTCCCCAGGACTGCCCTATTCTGAGCACGAGTCTGATCCCAATCTTTCAGAATAATTCATCAAAGTAGGACTATTTGTACCGACACGTATTACCTTCTCATTGTCCTGTTTCTGATTGCCGCAACAGGAAGAGCAGACGCAAAACTTTCGTACGATTCCACTGGTGGTCCCAACCGACTCATGTAGTGACTCAGATAGCGGACTAAAATTTTACCGTCAGGGCACGGTGATAGATGCACAGGGAACTTCCTTTCAAGATACTTGCATCTCTCCAGAGACTTTGGTCGAATATACCTGTGATTCGGTCGGCAGCGCAGAAATAGTTGAGCAAACCTGCCCAAATGGCTGCCAGCTAGGGGCGTGTGTCGGGCCGAATGTGATTGTCATTGGCTGGGATGCTGCTCAGCGGGATCACTTGCTGGAGTGCTTCAACAGGGAATCGCCGGAGTGCCTTGACGGCTTACCGAACCTGACTGCTCTTTCTGGGGGTGTGATTTATGATAGTATCACCACAAGCGGCACCTCGCAAACCAAACCTGGCTGGGCGCAGATCTTTAGCGGCTACAATGCTGAAACGATGGGGGTGTACTCCAATACCGATTTCCATCCCATTCCATATGGTTTCACAGTGTTTGAAAAAGCAGAGGACTATTTTGGGGTCGACAACCTGGTTACCTTGTTCCTCTCCGGAAAGGATACCGAAACGGGTGGGCAGTGCAGTCGTTACACATTGTTAGGTACCCTGGAGATGGAATATTTTCAAGAAGGCTACCCCTGGTGTTTTACGAAAGACTCCCTTGATCATTTTGAGAGCAAGAAATCCGATAATCAATTTATAGCCAATAAGGCGATGAATTTGTTAGAAAACTACCAGAACGATCTGATCCTGGCAACTTTCATCTTTTGGGATCCGGACGCGGCTGGGCACTTGTATGGAGAAAACTCTCTCGAATATTCGCTATCCTTGGTCAATTTGGACACCTGGCTGGGGCGTATTGTTGGTAAATTAGATCAACTTGGCATCCTCGACAAGACAATGATCTATGTGATGTCAGATCACGGATTTGGGGAGGATTCCACTCGCCACGTAAACGCGCCTTATGGTTTCCTGGCGAGTAATGACCCATCGATCTCACGGAGTGGCGACCGGAAGGATTTCGCCCCCACCCTCTTGGAAGGTCTCGGGATTAGCCGGGAAGCAATTGGAGCCGCACCTGCAGTTGAAGGATTTTCGCTCTATTCACCCGTGCCATTCAGTTGTGTCTCGGAGGGTGGAGCATTTATCGACTATCCAGGTGCCCCGGCCTGCTGTAGTGACCTCGATCTCATCAGTTTTGAAGCCATGAAGAATGGGAAGTGTATCGAACCGAGTGGAGCAGCAGGGAACCTTTCCGGATACTGCACACAATGCGGAGATGGGATCTGCAGCGCCAATGAAAACATCTGCAATTGCAGATCAGATTGCCCCCTTCGGAAGCTGCACCTCACGCCAGTCCTTAATCCATTATCGGTCCGTTGACATGGACGGATTGTGAATAACATGTGAAAGCCTGCACGGCCTGGTTACATTATTATTGACAACAAGGTGATGAAAAGAGTATACTACTCCCGGAACGTGAAGGTTTGTCATTTATAACGCATTACTGGTGAAAGTTAAGCGAGTTTAATGGGATATTAATTGATTACCAGCGCAACCCGCCAACATGCCTGATAAAAAGGAGACGCCGACAAATCATAATCGTCCTTCGTCCGGCCTTCAGAACTTGCGGGGAAACCCACTGTGGGAGGTCGGCAGAATATGATTTGCTTTCCCCTTCTTTCATTTCAATCTATTTGATTTGATGCAAGCAACCGCGCTGACTGAGCGAAACCAATTAAACTCAATTCAGAAAGGAGGTGAAGTCTGAGTCTGAAATCCAAAGAGATAACCCCACATTCAACATCTAATTTTTCATATACAATTTGAGGAGAGAAATATGTTTAAGAAATCGACAATTCTTTTTTCAGTCTTAGTTCTACTAAGCCTGACTCTGGCGGCCTGCGCACCAGCAGCAACGCCTGCCGCAGCCCCACAAGAAACGGCTGCCCCCGTTACTGCCGAGGCAACCGCGCCTCCTGTAGAAGCATCTGCACAGAAGGCAAGCAGGGAATCTATCGCCCTCCTTGCCTTCCGAGCCGGCACTTGCGAAATCTGACAGATCTGTTATAATGATCTGGCCCTGGATAGGGTTGTGGCCAAGTGCCAAGGAGGAGAGCAACCATGCCAAGCGGTCAGAAGACCAAGCGTCGCGGTTTTGTGATGACCGGCGGCGGTGCCAAGGGTTTGTACGAGGCCGGGGTGGTCCACGCCTTCCACCTCACCGGCATCGAGTTCGACGCTGTCACCGGTTCTTCGATCGGCGCCTTCAACTCGGTATTCTTTGCCGAGTACCTGCTGCGCAAGCGTCGGCTTCCCCCTGACGTGCGAGCCGACCCGGTGCGGACCGTCGACGCCATGGACGACCTGGTAAAAGCCTACCACCACGCCTGGCTGCGGCTTCCAGACAAGCAGATCGTGGACGACAGCGACACGGGGCCGATCGGCAGGCTGAAGGACGACCTGTCGCGCTTTGACCTCAGCCTGCCCGACCTGGCCCACCTCGCGTGGTGGTGGACCGATCCCGACCGCAGTTCGATCCCCTCGCCCAGGTATGGCCGGCGCTGGCCAGGCTCGGCCGCGAGCTGGTCGAGCGTCTGGGCGGCGCAGGCAAGCTGCTCGACATTGTCAAGCACCACCGCCAGGCGCCGGTTCAGCACGCGGTGCGCACCTATCTGGCCCGTTTTGGCCTCGAGCGGTCTTTGGTCCCGCCTCAGGACGACGGTCGGCTCGCCTCAGTCTTCACCGACCCAATCACCCCGCTGCGCCCTGAGGATCTGCGCGGGCACAAGGCAGAGTCTGGCGCTCGAGCCGATCACCCTGCTGCCACCCGGCCGGACGCTGCGCGACTATGCCCAGGCCGGCATCGACGTCCGCCTGACCCGGGCCAACTATCGCACCGGCCGCCTCGAGCTCTCGGCCTACCTGTCGGCTGCCGATTTCGTGCGCTGGATGCAGAAACAGGCATTTCGTCTGGAAAAGGCCGACGCGGACAAGATACCGCTGGGCAGTTTTCGCCTGCAGGTGCCGGGCAACCCTGGCGCCGTCAGCGCCGCCTTTGCCTCTGGCCGTTTCCCGGGTGTCTTTGTCCCCTTTCCCGTCGAGGCGCTCTACCCCGCCGCCGACCCCGACAACGCCCTGCTTTACAGACTGCTGGCCAACTGGCTCGACGACTCTGAAGTCAGATCGCAACATGACCGGGGCATACCAGGCGGTGCACGCTGGCGAAACTGGGAGAGAGGAGCGCTGGGCACAGACCTACGACAGGTGGCGGAAATCGGAGAGCATGCGCGGCTTCTTCCCCCAGGCCCAGGACGTCTACATCGACGGCGGGGCGATCGACAACACGCCCTCGAACAGCGCCATCGATGCCACCCGGGACTGGCTGGAACAGGCCGGGGTCGCCAGGCAGGACGTGGTTCTTGACCTGTATGTCGTGTTCCTGCATGCCGAGCCGCGGGCAAAACAGGTCGAGATTCAGGACCCGGCGCTTCACCAGGTCATCCAGCGGACGATGGAGATCCAGGGGGCAGCCAAACAGTCAAGCTCAGCCGTGGTGGTCGACACGATCAACACCTTCGGCCGGCGCGGCGAGGATCTGGCTGACTCGCTGCTGGCGGTGCTGGACAGTTACCAGGAGGCGCTCCGCTCGCTGGACGGCGATCAGCAGCGCGCCTTGCTGGACCGGCTGCGGGACGAGGTGGCCCGGCGCGGTATCAGTGGCTACCGCGGGCAGAGCGGCGAGGGGATCCTGGACAGGATGCAGGCCTGGGCCGAGGAGATCCTCACGGAACAGATGCCCCTCCAGGTCCAGGCAATCAAGATCTACCCTGAAGCAGATGCCGCTGAGCACCCTGCAGCTCACCGGCCGCCTGGGCTACCGGCAGGAGAACGCCCTGGCGATGCTGACCATGGGCTGCCACAACACCCTGTGGGCGATACGCAGCCACCTGGAGCCGCAGAGGGGCCTGCTCGACGATCAGGACCGGCGGGCGCTGGCCCTGGCCCGCAAGTGGATGGGCGTTGAAGGCTGGCCGGCAGATGCGGCCGGAAAGGAAGATCTGCGTAAAGCGTGGCGCTGCCAGCGCACGGCGTGTGTCTTTCACCCGCACCACTGCGCCCACGGCGCGAGCCCGGCCGAGCAGTTCATAAAACGGCCGGCGCCAGCACGTTTGTCGATTTGTCGATTTGCCCGTTCGTTAAGGAGGATCGATATGGTTCACAGCTTCTGGAACAGTCTATCGCAGTGGAAGTAAGGAGCGCATCGAGCGCGCTTCTGTCAAGGCAACCAAAGGGGCCCAGGTTGAGCACATCACGAGCGACGACGACGGCGATTTTCGCTTTGACCTGGATCCGGGCACGTGGACCTTCGTGGCGATGCACGAGGACAGCTTTCCCAGCAAGCCCAAAGAGGTAGATCTTGTGCAGGACACAGGCAGCATCCGCATCGACCTGCCCCGTCTTCAGGGTACCGAGGAAGGGAGGCTGGGTCAGCGTTTCTGGATCGCCCTGCTGGTCACCTTGGGCCTGCTGATCGCCCTGTACGTCGGGCTGCACCTGGCCTTTCCGGCGAAAGCGACGGTCGGGCTGTGGGATCAGGATCCACAGCGCTTCTTCGAGGTGCTCATGTGGGGCCTGGCCGGCGTCCTGGTGTACAAGATCATCACCGTCGGCTGGTACCTGCGCAACCAGAGGTTCTACCGCGAAGGCCTGGTCATGCACATCGGCCACATCGTCACCACGCCGCTGCTGGTCCTGGTGGCCGTGCTGCTCCTGTCGCTGGCAACCCTGAGCATCAAGCTGGCGAGCGGCAACCAACTGACCCTGGACCTGTCCGATCCGCGGATCATGGCCGCCGTCTCCTTCCTGCTGGGCACCAGCCCCTGGCCCCTGTGGAACTTTATTGAGGACACGGCCAAGCGGGTTACCGGCCGGGCGGAGTGACGATCTGCCAGATTGTCTAGCATGACATAACTCCCTCGGAATTCCGTGCTGTGTCAGGAGGCACACCCATGAACCAACAGGGTCGGAAGGCGAAAGTCGAAGTTCCGATGATGGTGGACGACGCCCGGTTCGCGCCTCAGGGTCGAGGCAATGCAACTGAGGTCGTCCGGATCGAGGAGGATTTCTTCCTCGACGGACCGGTGAGCCGGCGAGTGGCCGTGCTCGACTTTGACCCCGAGACCGGAGCTCTGGAGCCCGGCGTTTCCTACATTCCGCCCAAGGGAGGCAACAAGCTCGGACATTATGACCTGCCCGACCCGCCTGACCTCCACTCGCCTGCCTTCGGCCAGGTGAGCGTGTTCGCCACCGTATCCAAGACTATCCAGATGTTCGAGCACAACGATGTCCTGGGCCGGCAGATCCGCTGGGCGTTCGACGCGCCGCAGCTGCTGGTGGTGCCGCGCGCCGGCCGTGACGGAAAACGCCTACTACGAGCGTGACTCGCACAGCCTCCAGTTCTTCTTCTTTCCCAGCCACAAGGACGAAAAGGAGACTGGTCTACACCAGCCTGGCGCGCGACATCGTCGCCCACGAGACCGGCCACGCCATCCTCGATGGCATCGCGCCGCACCTGTGGTTCGCCATCACCCCCCAGTCCCGTGCCCTGCACGAGGCCATCGGCGATCTGACCGCCCTGCTGGTCTCGATCGACAGCCGGACACCTGCGCGGGACTGTCCTGAAAGAGACCAACGGCTCGATCGAAAACTCGACCCATTTCAGCGCGGTGGCAGAGCAGTTCGGCATGGCGCGGGGCACGGGCGCCCTGCGCGACCTGAATCGAGAAGGACCTGGTCCTGAGCGATGAGATTCGCGGCGACGAGCACGATCTGTGCCAGGTTCTGACTGCCGCGCTCTACAGCGTCCTGGTCCTGATGCATGAGGACCGCAAGAAATGGGAAGTCACCGCGACCGGCAAGGACGACTACAAGGTCTCGGGCAGGGCGCTGGTCAATGCAGCCAGGCAGTTTCGCCGCATGACCATGCGTGCCCTGGACTACCTGCCCCCGGGGGAGATCTCGTTCGCCGACTATGGCCGGGCGATCATCGCCCCCGACCAGGCCGCCTATCCCGACGACAATAAGGAGCGCGACTGGCTCTGCGACGAGTTTGTGCGGCGGCGCATGGTCCGCGACCGGTCGGCGCTCGTCGTGGATCCTCCTCCCGAGGATGGCCTGGAGGGTGTCGACTTGCAGGGCCTGATGGACAGCGACTGGGCTGGCCTACGATTTCGCCAACAGCAAGCAGGGCCGCGATCTGCTGCAGATTCCCAACAAGGTCCGCCAGTTTCACATAGAGCCCCGGCTTCTGGTCGAGCGGACCTATTACCATCGCGGGCAAGATGGCACGCTGACCGAAGAGGAGGTGGGTGAGTGTTTGTTCAAGGTGTGGTGGTACGAAGAGGAGAGGAACCGCATCGGCTCCACGTACCCCACCAATCGCCAGATCGCGGTCGGCACCACCATGGCCTGGGACCGCGACACAGGCAAGCTCCGGGCGATTCTGACTACGGGCAACCGCAATTCGGGCGAGCTGGCCGAACAACAGCGAGATCGTGACCGGCTGCTGTCCCGTCTGGCCGATGATGGCATTTTGCAGCCGGGCCTTCAGCGCTTGGGACCCGACGGTCGGCCGCTGCGTTTCACTGCCAGTTTCGAGGCCAGAGGCCAGGCCATGCGCGTGAGCAGCATGGCTCGCACGCTCCATGCCGTGAAGGAGGTGTAACCATGAACGCGCTGCATGTGCGTGTGTACAATGTCCTCTTTGGCGATGCGATCCTGATCTCCGTGCCCGATGCGCCGCCGGGCGGGTCACCCGTGCTGCGCCACATCTTGATCGACGTAGGCAACTATGCGGTCAATACCGGAGGCGGCCTGGACGAGGTGTTCGAGCCGGTGATACAGGACGTTCTGGAAGAGCTGGGCGGGAAAGGGTTGGACCTGTACATCATGACCCACGAGCACATGGATCATGTGCAGGGGCTATTGCACTATCAGAAGAATGTGCTCAACAACAAGCCGCTTAAGGACTCTCCTCAAGGTGCAATGTGCCTGGTTGACCCGCTCCGCCCATCCCGACTACTACACGCCCGGGACACCCGACTATCATCCTGACGCCACGAAAAAAGTGGACATGGTCCGAGACCTTCCTCGACCAGGCAGCGCAGTACTTCCGGGCCGCGCCGGATGAGGAGAACGACTGGATCCGCGGCCTGATGGCGATCAATGACCCGCGACAGACGGCCGACTGCGTCGACTTGATACGCGGTCTCGCCCCGGCGGACAATACCCACTATATCTATCGTGGATTCGATGTGACGGACAAGCACCCTTTCCAGGAGGCCACCTTTGAGATCTGGGCGCCCGAAGAGGACACCTCGATCTACTATGGCCGGTTCCAGCCGGTTGCCTTCGGGGCAGCCCGTGGCGCCACCGCGCGGGCCAAGCCCGTCGTGACCCCGGTGGAACCCCCGCGCGGCGTGGATGCCGGTGCCTTCTACAACCTGGTGGACCACCGCCGCTGGGGATACGGCGACAACCTGCTGGCCATCGACAGCGCGGCCAACAACACCAGCATCGTCTTCTGCCTGAACTGGCGTGGCTGGAACCTGCTCTTCGCTGGCGATGCCGAGCAGCGCAGTTGGAAAGAGATGGACAAGCGTGGCCTGCTCAAGCCCGTCGACTTTTTCAAGATCAGCCACCATGGCTCCATCACCGGCATGCTGCCCGAGAGGCGGGTGGACAAGGTCTCGAAAAAGCTGGTGGACACAGTCCTGGAGAAGAAGGCTGGCATACGCCGCTATGCAGCCCTGTCGGCCTATCCTGACCTGGACAAGCCGATAGTGACCAAGCCGAAAAAGGGGGAACAGGGTTGGACCTACGACCGCGTGCCCGAGCAGGCAGTGCTGGACGAGCTGGCGCAGTACGCCGACCTGCGGCAGACGGTCGAGGTGCCCCCCGGCGGCTATATCGACTATGCCTTTGAGGGTGGCGCCAGGAATGTGACCATCACCACCTCACCATTATGAGTGATCAGACGACGCCTCAGCGCGACATCCTCGCCGGCTATGCCGCCGGGCCCGATCGCCTGGAGGCGGCGATTGCCGGGCTGTCCGCCGCCGACCTGGACCTTTCCCTCAGCAGCGATAGCTGGTCGATCCGGCAGATCGTGCACCACATCGCCGATGGCGACGACCTGTGGAAAGAGTTCATCAAGCGGGCCATCGGCAATCCGGAGGGCGAGTTCATCCTGGCCTGGTATTGGCAGATAGGGCAAGACGAATGGGCCCGGCGTTGGGCCTACCAGGAGCGGGCCATAGAACCGTCGCTGGCCCTGCTTCGCGCCGGCCGCGCCCACGTCGTCCAGCTGCTGGCCCACCGGCCCGAGGCATGGTCCCACAGCCTGCTCATCCGCTGGCCAGATGGCGAAGAGGTGCAAACCAGCGTCGAATGGGTAGTGGCCATGCAGGCCCGGCACATCGACGGCCACCTGGACGACATCCGCCGAATCCGGGAAGCACACGGCAAATGAGAGGTGATCAGCCTATGGAGGGTTGGCGCAGAGAGCTCAAGTTCGATCCCATCCCCCCGCTCCTTTCCTCCGGCAACGAGGCGGTCAGCTATTTCGCCAGGCGCGACCTCCTGGACGAGGACCCAGGGCCGGTGTCGCGCCTGTGGCGGCTGCCCGCGGCCCAGAAGATCCTGAAGAAACAGCAGCCTGACGGCTCCTGGCCCCGTCCCGGCGTCCACAAACACGAGGCCGTCAACGATGGCCTGATCGAGACCTGGAAGCAGTTCCGGTTCCTGGTCCAGGAGTACGGCTTCACCACCGCCGACCCTTCCGCCGGGCGGGCGGCCGAGTTCCTCTTTTCCTGCCAGACCGAGGCCGGCGACATCCGCGGCTTCCTGGCCAACCAGTATGCCACCTACTACACCGGCGCCATCCTGTCGCTGCTCATCCAGGCCGGCTACGAAGACGATCCGCGCGTCGAAAAAGGGCTTCAATGGCTGCTGTCGATGCGCCAGGATGACATGGGCTGGTCGATCCCGATGATCACCTACAAGCTCGACAAAGCGACCATCTACCGGCTGTCGAGCGAGTATGCGCCGCCGCTCGAGCCCGACCGGTCCAAGCCCTTCTCCCACAATGCGACCGGCATGGTCCTCCGCGCCTTTGCCGCCCACAGCCGCCACCGTCGCTCAGAGCCAGCCAGGGTCGCGGCCGGCCTGCTCAAGTCGAGGTTCTTCCAGCCCGATGCCTACACCTCCTACCAGGCCGCCAGCTACTGGGTCAGGTTCCAATACCCCTTCTGGTGGAACAACCTCGTCGCCGCCCTCGATTCCGTCTCGCTCATCGACCCGGCCCGCGATGAGCCGGTGGACCACGCCCTCAACTGGCTCGTCGATCACCAACAGCCCGATGGCCTGTGGCTGGCGTCGTACGTGGAAGGCCAGACCGAGGACACCACCCGCACCCGCGAAACCAGACTGTGGGTAACCCTGGCCATCTGCCGAGTGCTCAGGAGGGTGACCGGCTAGATGGTCATCGACCGGCTCGAACACACCGCCCTGGCCAACCTGGCCCGCGACCCGGGGCCGGTCGTCCGCTACCGTCTCCTGCGCGACGTCCTGCGCTGATACTATGTCTGACCCCACCCCCTACCCCGACATCAATGCTCTGCTTGACCTGCTCCTGGATGGCGTGCAGACCCTCCTTGGCAATCGCTTTGCCGGCCTCTACCTGTACGGCTCCCTCGCCGCCGGCGAGTTTTACGTTGCCCGCAGCGACATCGACTTTGTCATCGCCACCGCCTGCGATCTGCCCGCTGACCTCCTGCCTGCCCTGTCCGCCATGCACGAACGCATCGCAGCCGCTAGCCCTCGCTGGGCTGCCATGCTGGAAGGCTCCTACATCCCGCTGGACGCCCTCCGCCGCTATGACCCGGCCCACGCCGTGCATCCTCACCTGTCGATGGGCGGCGGCCTGCGTGTCGAGTACCACGACGCCGACGGTGTCATCCTTCGCCACATCCTGCGCGAGCAGGGCATAGCCGTGGCCGGGCCTCCACCCCACACCCTGATCGACCCGGTCATCCCTGACGACCTGCGCCGCGCCGTGGTCGACCTGTTCCACAACTGGTGGGCGCCGGTGCTCGACGATTCGACCCGGCTTCACCCGCCCGCCTACCAGGCCTACGCCGTCCTGACTATGTGCCGCATCCTCTACACCCTCCACCACGGCGCCGTCGTCCCCAAATCGGTTGCTGCCCGCTGGGCCCAGGCAGCCCTCGGCGACCCTTGGGCGCCCCTCATCGACCGCGCGCTGGCTTGGCCTGGCGTCCCCTTTGACGACCTGCCCCAGGTGCTTGACCTGATCCGACACACCCGTGACCGGATCAGTTGTGCTTGACAGCAACTGCTTGTCGTGGTAAACGTATACACAATGGCAATACATGCTGAATGAATAGTTCGCTATGCCCAAAACGGCGGTCATGTTGGCCAGGGTTGACCCAGAACTCAAGCACAGTGCGGAAGAGGTGCTAAAGGAGGAGCAAGATGTGCGAATTCTGTACCAAGCACGGTGAGGGCCAAAAGTGGTACCTCCAGATGAAAAACTATGCCGCGGAGCTGCTTCATGAGGAGCTTTCCGCCGACCAGCAGCGCACTATCGGTGCACCGACGCGCCTGGAGTGGAACCGGCTCTTCATAAAGTACTTTGTCGCGCCGGCCGGCACTGGTGTAACTCCACCCCTACCGGTCGAGGCGGCCCAGCCGGCTCCGCCCAGGACCCTGGCCGACCACCAGTTCGAGCATTTCGGCCAGGTGCTGCCGATCGAGGATGTGGAGCAGGTGATCGATCGCGTCGACTCGATCACCCGCATGCCCTGCGGCTGCCGGTTCCAAACCACCGGCAAGACGGACAAGCGCTACTGCTTCGGCCTGGGCGTCGACGTGCTGGGCCTCCTGGGCGAATTCCTCGGCCCGGCGTCGTCGCTGGAGGTGCTGACCAGGGACGAGGCCCGCCAGGCCCTGCGCCACTACGACGAGGAAGGGCTGATCCACACTGTCTGGACCGGGGTGACCCCCTATGTCATCGGCATCTGCAACTGCGACCACGATTGCGGCGCCTACAAAGGCTACATCGAGATGCGCGGCAGCCCCGGCTTTTTCCGCGCCGAATACGTCTGCCAGGTCGATTGGGACCTGTGCACCGGCTGCAAATCGTGCATGAGTCAGTGCCAGTTCGGCGCCCAGTTCTACTCCTCGGCCCTGTCCCGGGTCTACATCGACCCCTCTCGCTGCTTCGGCTGCGGCGTCTGTCGCACAGCCTGTCCGTCCGGCGCGATAGCGCTCCTGCCCCGGCAGTCGCTCCCCGAGACGGCCAACCTTTGGCTGGACAGGTGAGCTGCAAGAGCATGAGATATCAGGCCGATCATCAAATCCCAATACCATGCCGCCCTCGACATGCTCAAACAGGTAATCGCCGGCTGTCCCGATCCAGTCTGGCTGTCAACGGCTCCAAAGAACCACTTCTGGCGCGTCGCTTTCCACGCTCTCTTTTACACCCACCTCTACCTCCAGCCGGCCGAAAAGGACTTTGTCCCCTGGCCCAAACACCGCGACCAGAGCCAGTTTCTGGGCGTTGTGCCCTGGCCGCCTCACGACCAGCCCAGGGTCGGACCGCCATACACCAGAGAAGAGCTGCTCGAGTACCTGGATTTCTGCCGTGACGAGGTCGACGCTAGGGTGGACGCCCTCGACCTCGAGGGGCCATCCGGTTTCTGGTGGCTGTCTTTCGACAAAACCGAGCTCCAGTTCTACAACATTCGCCACCTGCAACACCACACCGGCGAGCTGAGCGACCGCCTCGGCAACGAGGGGATCGAGCTTGACTGGGTAGGCGCAAGGAGATAACCATGCCGGCCATACTCGAGGTCCACAACCTGGTCAAAAAGTACGGCGATTTCGCCGCCGTCAAGGGCATCTCCTTCGACATCCAAGAGGGAGAGATCTTTAGCCTGCTCGGCCCCAACGGCGCCGGCAAGACCACCACCATCTCGGTCCTGTCCACCCTCTACGCCCCCACCGAGGGCGACGCCGTCGTCGGCGGTCACTCCGTCTCCAAAGAGCCGATGGCCGTCCGCCAGCTCATCGGCGTCGTGCCCCAGGACCTGGCCATCTACGACGAGCTGACCGCCCGCGAGAACCTCTCCTTCTGGGGCCAGATGTACGGCCTGAGCGGCAAGGCGCTCAAGACCCGCATGGACGAGGTCCTCGACCAGATCGGCCTGCGCGACAAGGCCAACCAGCGCATCAAGACCTACTCCGGCGGCATGAAGCGCCGCGTCAACATCGGCGTCGGCCTGCTCCACCGGCCGCGCCTGCTGTTCATGGACGAGCCGACCGTCGGCATCGACCCCCAGTCCCGCCGCGCCATCCTCGACTCGGTCAAGGACCTGAACAAGCAGGGCATGACCGTCCTCTACACCACCCACTACATGGAAGAGGCCCAGGAGCTGTCCGACCGCGTCGGCATCATCGACCACGGCGAGCTGATCGCCCTCGGCACCCAGACCGAGCTGACCCACCAGGTCGGCGAGAACGACACCCTCGTCCTGCACGTCGGCGAAGGCGACGACGTCGCCGCCCTGGCCGCTGCCGTGCGGACCCTGCCCGACGTCCTGCGCGCCGAAGTGACCGACCACGCCGTGACCATCATCGCCCCCGAGGCCGAAGAGATCCTGGCCCCGGCCGTCACCAAGGCCAACGACATCGGCGTCAAGATCCGCTCGGTGACGATCCAGGAGCCCAACCTCGAGGCCGTCTTTCTCCACCTGACCGGCCGCGCCCTGCGCGACTTGAGGAGGCATGACCATGAAAAAAGTGCTTCCTCATCGGTTGGAAAGACGTCACCCTCGCTTTTCGCGACCGGGCGGCGCTCATCCTGATGCTCGCCGCGCCCTTTCTCCTGACCCTGGGCCTGGGCTTTGTCACCGGCCGCTTTTCCGGCACCGGCGACTCGGGCGTGAGCGACATCGCCGTCGTCGTCGTCAACCAGGATGGCGGCCAGATCGGCAACGCCCTGGTCGACCTGCTCCAGTCCCCGGACCTCGACACCCTGTTGGCTCCGTCCGTCGTCGACGATCCGGCCCTGGCCCGCCAACAGGTGGACGATGACAAGGCCGCCGCGGCGGTGATCATCCCCGCCGGCTTTACCGCCAGCATCATCCCCACCGGTACGGGCGACGCGTCGTCGCCGGCCGCGCTGGTCCAGCTCGAGATCTACGCCAACCCCACCCGCCCGACCACCGCCGGCATCGTCCGCACCATCGTCGACGCAGTTCCTGAGCGAGGTCGAGGTCAGCCGGGCCGGCGCCCAGGTGGTCGTGACCCAGCTTCTGAGCCAGGGCCTCATCCAGCCTCAGGATGCGGCCCAGGTGGGGGCCGAGGTCGGCGCTCGCCAGGCCCAGGCCGCCCAGGGCAGCTCCTCGATCGCCCTCAAGAGCACCACCGGCGACGTGGCCGCCTCGTTCGACCCGCTGGCCTACATGGCCCCCGGCATGGCCCTCATGTTCCTGATGTTCACCGCAGCCAACGGCGGCCGGACGCTCCTTTCCGAGCGGGCCCAGGGCACCCTGCCCCGCCTGCTCGTCTCGCCCACGTCGACCGCCCAGGTGCTTGGCGGCAAGGTCCTGGGCATCTACCTGACCGGCGTGGCCCAGATGCTCATCCTGATCGGGGCCAGCACCCTGCTCTTTAGCCTCAAGTGGGGCGACCCGCTGGGCGTGGTGGCCCTGGTGCTGGCCGCCGTCGCCGGCGCCGTCGGCTGGGGCATGTTGATCACCGCCCTGGCCAAGACCCCCGGCCAGATCAACGCCATCGGCTCGGCGATCATGCTGATCTTCGGCATCCTGGGCGGCTCCTTCATCAACATCGACTATATGCCCACGTGGTTCAACGCCCTGAGCAAGATCACACCCAACGCCTGGGGTCTCGACGGCTTTACCACCCTGGGCCTGGGCGGCGGGCTGGGCGACCTCGGCGAGCCCATCGCCGCCCTGCTGGCCATGGGCGCCCTGCTCTTTGCCGTCGCCGTGGTCCTCATCAACCGCCGCGGCATCGCCCAAGCCTGAAAGAGAGCGCACCATGAAAAAATCCTGGCCATCACCCGCAAAGACACCCTGCTGCGCTTTTCCAGCTGTGGCCGAATGGCTCTACTTCCTGATCCTGCCCATCTTTTTCACCGTCGTGCTGGCCGGCGGCACCGGCGGGCCGCAGCGACCCCCGCGTCCGTGCTCGTCGTCGTCGACCAGGCCGGCACCCCGCTCGCCGCCGACCTGATCTCCGTGCTGGAGCAGTCCGACGCCGTCCGCCCCGAGCTAGCTGACCCTCGACCAGGCCGAGGACCTGTTTTCCGGGCGAGAGCGCGCCGCCGTGCTGATCATCCCGGCCGGATTCGACCTGGCCCACCTGGAGCAGGGCGAGGCTCGAGCTCGAGCTGCGCCAACTGCCCAACAGCATGAACGCCCTGATCGCCGCCCGTGCCGTCGCCGCCGCCGGCCAGCGCACCGGCAGCGCCGCCGCCATCGCCGCCAGCAGCGTGGCCGAGGCCGAGCGAATCCAGCCGTTCGAGTCGGATTCGGCGCGCCAGGCCTACTTTGCCGCCGCCCTGGAGCAGGCCCAAGCCCAGATGGCCCAGGCGCCCGACCGCGTCGCCGAGGCCGAGGGCACCACCGAGGACGAGATCGACTACGATCCGCGGGCCAACTCCTCGGCCGGCCAGTTGATCACCTGGGTGTTCATCCCCTTGATCGGCATCTCGGCCTTGTTCGCCTACGAGCGCCAGAAGGGCACCCTGCGCCGCCTGCTTGACCACCCCGACCCCCAAGGCCACCTTCCTGTTCGGCACCATCGCCGGCCAGGTGGTCATGGCCCTCGTCCAGATGCTCCTGCTGGTCGTTTTCGGCATCGTCGTCATGAAGCTGAACTGGGGCCAGTCGCCGGCCGCCCTGGCGCTGATGCTGATCGCCTCCACCCTGGCGGCGGCGGCGCTGGGCACCGCGCTGGGCACCTTGGTCAAGACCGAGGGTCAGGCCAACGGCCTGGCCATCATGCTGGGCATGGTCATGGCCCTGCTCGGCGGCTGCTGGTACCCGATCGAGCTCTTTCCCCAGTTCGTGCGCACCGCCGTCAAGGTCCTGCCCACCAGTTGGGCCATGCAGGGCATGCTCGACATCGTCCTGCGCGGCCAGGGCCTGGCCGGCATCCTGCCCGAGGCGCTGGTCCTGCTCGGCTTTGCCGCCCTCTTCTTCTTCTTCGGCGTCTGGCGCTTCCGCTGGGAATGAAGCCAAGGCCTGACCATCGCCCAATTGACAATTGCGCTACTATGGTCTATAATCTGTTCAACAGAGCCAGTTAATGGCGTCTGATCACAGGCAGCAGCCCTTGGCTGCGGCACAGTCTGGCAAATCACGGGAGGTTCAACATGGAATTCGTAGGCTATTGTGTCAAGTGTCGCGAGAAGCGGACGATCAAGGACGCCAAGGTCGTCAAGACGGCCAAAGGACGGCCGATGGCCAAGGGCGTTTGCCCCAAGTGCGGTACAACCGTTACCCGCTTCCTCTCGGACAAGGAAGCCAAGAAGTAGAACCAGTCCGTCCGCAATAACAGTCCAGCGCTTCTCCCGCGGGCAACACCTGATTCACCGGAGACAGGTTGCCTGCTTGCTTCTGGTCGCGCCTCGGGCCAGGGTGAGTCCCGAGACACGCGTCAGATCCTCAGGATCTGCCCTGGATTGCAGGAGTTGATTCACCCTCCATCTCCCACCACCTCCGCATCCTCAAGGGTGAGTGGTTACCCTGCCTGGCCGGCAGGCGCAGCCGCCTGGGGCTGCGCGGCGGCTGTCTTGCGTCGCACCTTCATCCCGAACAGGAAGCGCATCACATTGTAGCGCCGCACCAGGAACTCGTACAGCACCATGATGATGGCGAACGAAGCCACCAGGATGATCACCCACCTCAGCGCGCTGGGAATGGCCCACTGCACCACAAAATAGCCCACCGCCAGCAGCACCGTCTGGTGCAAGATGTAAAAGGGCAGCACCGCCTCGTTGGCATAGGTCAGGAACGGCGTGCTAAAGGTCAGGTGTTTCCGGCCAAAACCGATGATCGCCAGCACGCAGCACCAGCCGCCAAAGGCGCGGGTCACCCAGCCCAGGGCGTAACGCCACGTGCCGAAGGGAGGCAGTTGCGCCATGCCGAGCAGGAAAAGAGAAAGCCCCACCAGAGCCAGGCCTAGCGGGAGAGAGAGCCAGCGCAGCCGCTCGATGGTGGCCTGCACGCGCTCGTCGGACACGACCAGGAAACCGGCCAAGATAAGCCACAGATAGATGATATAGGCCCAGCCTGCATTGCCTGTCAACACTGCGCTGTAGAAGTCAAAAAGCACCACCAGCACGATCACGGGCAGCGCCAGGACATAGACCGCCCCCGGCAGAGCCAACAGGTCGCCCAGCTTGGACAGGCCGGCCTTGGCCCTTTAGCCAGTGCAGGAGGGGATAGAGGATGATACTGCCCAGAAACAGGACCAGCAGGTACCACAAGTGCATACCGTGCCAGGCGAAATCGTCGGAAAAGTACTGCGGCAGATACTGGAAATAGGTGCCGCTGAACTCGCCGTGGGTCAGGCGGTCCAGGTACATCTGCAGCGACGCGTGGGTGAAGCGCACCCACCACCAGGGGCACCAGCAGTCGCAGCACCTTGTCCTTGACGAACTTGCCGGCGCCACTCCCCTTCCCCAGCGCGTAGAACAGGCTGGCCCCCGAGATGACGAACATCAGAGGCATCATCCACGCCGTGGCAAACCGGTTCCAGACCTCCACCCACGGATACCAGACCGGGTTCTTGACATTCCACTCCTCCACGTTGAAAAAGCGGCTGGAGTGGTAGACGAACACAACCAGAATGCCCAGCACGCGAAGCCAGTCGAGGTAGTACACCCTTGTGGTGGCTTTTTTCTCCACTTCAGCTCCTCCCTTTCATGCCGAACACGGCCCGCAGCGGAGCCAAGCGTCTGACGAGCAGCTCGTAGATGCCGATGGTCACCACAAACGACGCCAGGATAACGGCCAGCATCTTGACGGTGACGCCGGCCTGCCACTGCACCACGTAGAAGGCGATGGCATAGATCACCGGTTGGTGCAGGACATAGAAGGGCAAGACGGCTTCCTGCCCATAGCGCGTCCAGTCATTGCTGAAATCGAGGAAGCGCATGCCCACGTACAGCATGATGACCGACCAGCACCAGGCATCGACGACAGCGCATGCCCAGAAGGGATAGAAGCCCGGGTTGCTGGGAGTGGAAAACAGGGTCTCCGCCTCGCCAAGCGCGAAGGTAGCCATCAGGCCCAACAGGGCGGCAATCCCTACCGCCAGCACCAGCCAGCGGTCCCGCCGGATGGCGCGCAGGAAGCGCTCGTCGGCGTAGATGAGATATCCGCCCGTAATAAAGGCCGCGTAGTAAAAGAAATCAGCCCAGTGGCGCTCAACAGGAAAGAAGGGTCGGAGGCCAAGCTGGATCACAAGGAGGGGGAGGATGAAGACGAGGATGCCACCCCGGTGCTCACACAGCCGCGCCAGCCGGGAGACGAGCCGCTGGCCTGCTTCTGCTTTCAACCATTCCAATAGCGGCAGCAAAAGCAGCGACAGGATGAACAGGTAGCCCAGGAACCAGAGGTGATAGCCCAGCCAGTCGAATATGGTGGGGTTCAGGCCATTGAAGCGCTCGACGAAAAGGAAGTGCAGGTAAGAGCCCTCGTACGTTTCGGCACGGACTCGGAACATCCACTCGAACAAGGCCTGGAGAGGAGTGAACAGAGCGCAGCCTATCAGAAAAGGGATGAGCAGGCGCCGGAAGCGCTCGCCGGCGAACTGGCGCGCCGTGCGTCGCTGCAGGGCGAACCAGGTGCCGGCGCCGGCAAGGAGAAAGAAGAAGGGCATGCCCCACGGCGCGAGGAAAGCCGTGAAGATAATGGAGGCGACCAGGCTGGTCTCGGCGTTCACAATGTCCGCCCCCCCAAGGGTGAAGGGCATGGAGCAGTGGAACAAAAACACCATGAACACGGCCAGTACCCGCAGTGAATCGAGATAGTGCAGCCGCACCGACGCCCTCGGGGTGGGGTCTGTCTGTGGCGAAACGACCTGACTGTGCATCGTATCTCCTCCTCGTGGGTTGTCTCCCCACAGCACCTAATGGCGGCAGGTCGATCACAAGGTCGGCGAGTAAGGCTCACCACTGAACAACAGCATTATATCACGTCTTGCAGAAACGTCAATACCCACTTTTTCCACCAGACAGGCGAGTCCGTCGGTATAGTCACATGGGCTACTTCAACTGCTTCTTCATCGCGACCCAATGAGCACCCATGGCCAGTCGTACGACTTGGCGCGTGGGCACCGACGGCCGGTGCCCGTTTTGATGCCTTGACTCGGGACCACTCCCGTGCTATAATCTCTACAGATCCTGAGGGTTCGTCCGCGTGAACCTTTTGGACGTTGAAGGGAGGGGTCCAAAATGAAAGCCATAATCCGCAGCGTGATCGCATTTCTGCTGATCGGCCTGCTGCTCCTGCCCGCGTTGGGAGGGTGCACCCGGCCTACGGAGGTCCCGCCGACCCCGGTGCCGCCGACCCCCACCACCCCGCCTACCGCCATACCACCCACCTCAACGCCGGCCACCCCGCCCACCACCTCTTCGCCGGTCGCCATGTTCCGCGCCGGCCCCGCCCACAGCGGCGTCTACCAGGACCCCGGCAGCCCCACCGAATGGATCTTTGAGGCGGGCGGCGAGATCCTTTCCTCGCCCCTCATCCAGGACGGCGTCGCCTACTTTGGCGCCGCCGACGGTTATCTGTACGCCGTCGAGGCGGCCACCGGTCAGCTCAAGTGGAAATTCGAGGCTGACAAGCCGATCCTCTCCTCGCCGGCAATCGCCGCCTGCCCCGCCTGCCCAGGCGGGGGCGATCTTCTCTACTTTGGCAGCGGCCTAGACGTGGAGGACACCGACGGCGGCCACCTATTCGCCGTCGAGGCGGCCACCGGCCAGGAACAGTGGCGGTTCAAGACGGGCGGATCTGTCATCCCCTCGCCGGCCGTCGCCGAGGGCATCGTCTGCGCCGGCAGCGCCGACGGCTACCTGTACGCCCTCGATGCCCAGACCGGCCAGGAAAAGTGGAAGTACAAAGCCCAGGGTCCGTTTGTCGCCTCGCCGGCCATAGTGGGCGACACGGTCTATGTCACCGGTGGTGACGCCGCCCTTTATGCCCTCGACCTGCTCACCGGCAAGGTCCGCTGGTTCTTCATGGCCGACGCGCCCATCATCTCCTCCCCAGCCGTCGCCGATGGCGTGGCCTATTTTGGCACTACCGGCGGCAGCTTTTATGCCGTCGATCTCTCCAGCCACAAGGCCCTATGGCAGTTCCAAGCCCAGAACCTGATCCAGTCCTCGCCTGCAGTCGCCGGGGGAGTCGTCTACTTTGGCGGCTTTGACGAGCTCCTGTACGCCCTCGACGCCAAGACCGGCCAGGAAAAGTGGCGCTTTAACGCCAGACCCGCGATCCTCTCCTCACCCGCCGTGCACGACGGCATCGTCTATTTTGGCAGCTTAAACGGCCGCGTCTATGCCCTCGACGCCGCCACCGGCGCCGAAAAATGGCGCTTCCTGACCGGCAGCCAGGTCCAATCCTCACCGTCGGTCGCCGGTGACACCCTGTACGTCGCCAGCTTTGACAAGCGGCTGTACGCCCTCAACCGGGCCGGCCCGCAGATCGCGCTGGCGCCCACCGCCACCCCCCAGGCCGTCCTGCCCACTCCCACCCCACTGTCGGTCTCGCTCCAGCCGGTCAGCCGCGGCACCGGCGACCTGCCCTGGTGGAACGACCGCGTCTTTTACGAGGTCTTTGTCCGCAGCTTCCAGGACAGCGACGGCGACGGCATCGGCGACCTCCAGGGCCTGATCGACAAGCTCGACTACCTCAACGACGGCGACCCGGCCACCACCGACGACCTGGGCGTCACCGGCCTGTGGCTCATGCCGGTCGCCGAATCGCCCAGCTACCACGGCTACGACACGGTCGACTACTATACCATCGAGCAGGACTATGGCGACAACGACGATTTCAAGCAGCTCATGGCCGAGGCCCACAAGCGGGGCATCGTCGTCATTGTCGACCTGGTCATGAACCACACCTCTAGCGAGCACCCCTGGTTCCAGGACGCCCAGATCCCCGGCTCGGCCCACGAACAGTGGTACATCTGGACCGACGACCCGCCCGACTACTTGAGCCCGTGGGGCTCGGGGGTGTGGCACCGGCTCGGCAACCGCTTCTACTATGGCCTCTTCTGGTCAGGCATGCCCGATCTGAACTATCAAAACGGCGCCGTCACCGAGGCCATGCGCGACATCATCCGCTTCTGGCTGGCCGACATGGGTGCTGACGGCTTTCGCCTCGACGCCGTCCGCCACCTGATCGAAGACGGCGCGGTCCAGGCCAACACCCCCGCCACCCACACCTGGTTACAAGACTTTTACCGCTACGTCCACTCGCTCAAGCCCGACGCGCTGACCGTGGGTGAGGCATGGGACATCACCGCCGAGGAGGCCAAGTACGTCGGCGACCAGGTGGACCTGGTCTTTGAGTTCAACCTGGCGGGAGCGATCCTGAGCGCTCTGTGGCGCGGCAACAACCAGGCGCTCGTCGACGCCCAGCAGTTGGCCCTCGACCTCTTCCCCGCCGGCCAGTACGCTGCCTTCCTGACCAATCACGACCAGAACCGGGTCATGAACCAGCTCCGCGACGACCTGGGCCGGGCCAAGGCTGCGGCGACGCTGCTGCTGACCAACCCCGGCATGCCCTTCATCTACTACGGCGAAGAGATCGGCATGCGCGGCGCCAAGCCCGACGAGCGGATCCGCACCCCCATGCAGTGGGATGGTACTGCCGCCGGCGGGTTTACCACCGGCCAGCCGTGGGAAGATCTGTCCACCGGCTTTGAAGAGACCAACGTCGCTGCCCAGACCGGCGATCCCGCCTCCCTATTGAGCCACTATCGCGCCCTCATCCAGCTCCGCACTGCCCATCCGGCCCTGCGCGCCGGCGACATGACCCTGGTCGATGCCGGCTCGCGCCAGGTCTACAGCTACCTCCGCCACGGCGAGGGCGAGACCCTCCTGGTGGTGGTCAACCTGTCCGACAAAGAGGTCAGTGACTACAAACTGACCCTGGCCGCCGGACCTCTGTCGGGCGCGCCGGGCGCGACACTACTCCTGGGCGACGGTCAGCCCGCCGCTCCAACCGCGAACGCCGCTGGCGGTTTTGACGGCTATGTCCCGCTGCCGGCCCTGCCGCCCTACGGCTCTCTTGTCATCCAGCTCAAGTGAGTTTCGCCCTCCCGCAGGCATGCCCCGAGGCTTCTGTCCGGACGGGCTCCAAACCTGCGGGAGGGTATCTCTTCTCCTTAGTGACAGCTTTAGTCGCATCTTCCCCTGGATGATAGCTGCCTGCTGAAAACACGCGGCATTTCGCTGTGTTTCAATCTGTTTCTTGGCCACGTTGAGGCCCTCCGGGACTTGACACAGCATCAAGGATATGCTATAATATAGACATATAGCAAAGTGTCTATATGTTCTGGAGTTGAACAGTGAGTATCGACTGCGTCGAATTCTGCAAAGCCCTTGCCGACGACACACGCCAGCACATCCTGGTCATGCTGGCCGAAAAAGAGATGTGCGTCGGCGACATCGTGGCTGCCTTTCATATGTCCCAACCGACCATCTCCCACCACCTCAACATCCTCAAGCAGTTCAAGCTGGTCACCAGCCGCAAGGAGGGCAAGCAGGTCTACTACGTCGTCAACCACGACAACGTCGTCGAATGCTGCGGCCGGCTCATGGCCAAGTTCGAGGCTGAGGACGCCTGTTGCGAGCAGTGAGTTCTTTTTTTGGAGCCTACGAATAGATAGATTCGAATATATATATAGAACAGGCCTGGCAGGTCTTCACACAGATCCCCGGCAGGGGACGAGATCTCTCAGGCCCAAAGAGGAGGAAAAAATGAGCGACCTACAGAAAGATGAAAAGATCAAGGGCGCCGTGCGCCAACACTACGGCGAGATCGCCCGCCGCTTTGTCGACGAGCCGGCGCCCGCGGCCGAAAAGGCGAACCGGGCAAGCTGCTGCGGCCCGGCCGAGGCGCGTGTGGACAAGCCGGCCCAGGCAAGCTGCTGTGGCCCGGCGCCGGCCGTCAAACCAGCCCGAGAGAGCTGCTGCGGCCCCGCGCCCTCGGCCGAGGCGGCTGCCGGCTCAGACGCCGCCCGGCTGTACCCCATCGAAGAGCTTACCGGCCTGCCCGACACCGTCACCGATGCCTCGTTGGGCTGTGGCAACCCGCTCGCCATCGCCGACCTCAGGCCGGGCGAGGTGGTGCTCGACCTGGGATCGGGCGGCGGCATCGACTGCTTCCTGGCCGCCAGGAAAGTCGGTCCGCAGGGCAGGGTGATCGGCCTGGACATGACCCCCGACATGATCAAACTGGCCCGGCGCAACGCCAAAAAGCTGGGGATGGCTAACGTCATATTCGACTATGGCGAGATGGAAGAGATACCCTTGCTCGACGCGTCGGTTGACGTCATCATCTCCAACTGCGTCATCAACCTGTCGCCCGACAAGGACGCCGTCTTTGGTGAGGCCTACCGCGTCCTGCGGCCCGGTGGGCGGCTGAGCGTCTCCGACATGGTAGTCGACGGCGACCTGCCCCAGGCCATCCGTGACAACCTCAACGCCTGGGCCGGCTGCTTGGCTGGTGCGCTCGACGAGTCAGACTATCTGTCCAAGATCCGCGCCGCTGGCTTCGAGCGAGTCGACGTACTGTCCCGTGACTATGCCGACATCAACGAGGCAGATTGGGAGGGCGCGCAGGTGATAGTCGTTAGCGCCGAGGGTGAGACTGTAACGGGCGAGGACGCCAAAGCCTTACTGCAACAGTCCGGTCTCTCCTCCCGCGACCTGGCCCGCAAGGTCGCCAGCATCAAAGTCAGGGCCTACAAACCGGCCTGATGCACACACATACCCTCCCGCAGGCGCGCCTGCGGGAGGGTAATCAACGGCCCGGCCTGGTAGAACGACGCTGCAAATCGATCGCTGCCTCGTCGCCAGTTGCCTTGGACATGCCGGCCAAAATCACTGCACTCCCCATACCCGGATCGGCGCCTCCCACCCCCCAACCGCCAGGTAGCGCCCATCTGGACTGAACCGGATGCCCACCGCGCTTGCCGGGCCCGTTGCCGAGTGGCTTGCCAGGAGCTTGCCGCTGGCTGCGTCCCACACAAACCACACCCCATCGTAGGTTGTCGCTGCCACGAGGCGCCCGTCGGGGCTGAAAGCCACATGGGCCAGCGCTGCCTTGCCCTTGGCCGGCCAGCTCGTCCACCGCTGCCCCTTGGCGTCCCACACATACAGCCGGTCGTCCTGGGCCACCGCCGCGATCCGCTCACCACCATTGGCAAACGCTGCCCCCACCAGGAACTGCACACCCTCCGGCGCGGCCAGCCGCTGCACCACCTGCCCCGTCGCCAAGTCCCACCAATAGATCGCATCCGAGCCCTCGGCGATGAGCCTGTCCTCGCCAACCCAGGCCAGGTCTTGGAACGACTGGACCCGCTGCGCCACATCTCCCCTGAACGTAGCCGCCGGTCGCCCGCTGCCAACATCCCATACTCGCACCGTGTCGTCGTTGGCGCCGCTGGCCAGCAGCCTGCCGGACGGGCTGAACGCCAGACTCTCCAGAGCTGCCCCGGCGTCGTGCCGGCCCAGCTCGCGCACCTTGCCTGTGTCCACCTTCCACACCCGTACCGTGGGGTCGGTGGCAATTCCCCCCGTCGCTATCACCGACCCGTCTGGGCTGACCGCCACCACCAGCGCCTCAGCCCTGCCGAGCGCGCCGGCTTCCTGCCCTGTCGTCAGACTCCAGCGGCGGACTGCATCGCCGTAACCCACGCTGACCAGCTCATCGGCCCCCAGGAATGCGAAATCGGCCGTCAGCCGGGCCGGCGGCGCAACAGTCACCAGCTCCTCCAGCTTGGCCACATTCTCCGGCCCTATCGCCGCCGCCGGCGAGCCGGGTATCGCCGGCTGGCCCTGCACGATCACCAGGGGCGCCCCGCTCCGGTCCCGCGTCGTGCTCAGCGTATAGCCGCCGTAGGTGCAGCCGTGGCCATCGGTCGTCTGTCGGACCTTGGCCTCCACCTCCAGGTGATGGGCTGTGTCCGGCAGCAGCTCCACTGTCACCAGTCCGCCGGGTGCGGTAAACACGCCCGACTCGGTCGTGATCGTCACCGCCTCCATATTGCCCATCCGCGCCGTCACCACCTGCGACAGCGCCTCCGTCGGCGACGTCACCGGCTCTACCGCCAGGAACTCTGCTGTCGCCTGTGGGCACGGATAACTCGGCGTTGGCGAGCTCGGCCGCGTGGTCGGCGCCTCCGGTGTCGGCGAGGTTGGCCGCGTGGTCGGCACCCCCGGCGCCGGAGGCGTCTGGTTGTGCCGGCCGCGGCTTCACCACGACCACCAGCACCACCACGGTCACCACCACCGCTACCGCCAACCACCACCCCTTCTTCACACTTCCCCCAATCTCACGCCTACCCTCCCGCAGGCTGGAAACCCATAGGAGGGTAGGCAGTCACAATCCAAAATCGCTAGTACTTGCGCCAGTTCAGATTCTTGTTCATCACAAAGAAGAGCGGCGCAGGCAGCTCTCCTGCGCGGTTATACTCATCGCCGCTGCACGCTGCCGTGCTGCTGTGCCAGATCGTCCCCTGCTCGAACTCCTGGACCTTGGAGCAGATCCCCATCTCCTCGAACGTCGCCCAGCCGATCGTGCTGGTTTCCCCGCCCAGGAAATTGTACCACACGAACCCAAACCCCCGGATCGGCTCCAACAGCCCTGCCGGCGGAGTCAGACCACGGCCGTTTGGGAAGCTTTGGTCCCACGTCCACGCAACCCCACCGGTGATCCAGGTCCCGCGGGTGGGATCTGACCCGCCCTGCCAGTTGAACGCATACGCCAAATCGTTGTCCTGGCGCCACCACATATAGCCCCGCTGGAACGGCTCCCACGCCGACCAGGTGATCGCCGCATTCCCTGTTGGGCAGCCCAGCGCGCCTCGATCCCAGACCGGCGCCAGCTCCCCATCGACCGCTATGGCGCACGTTGGCGTCGGCGTCACCGTCGGTGTCGGCGTTGGCGTCAGCGTTCGAGTTGGCGTCGCTGTTGGCGTGTTGGTCGCCGTCGGCGTATCGCTCGGCGGAGGTGTGCCGGTTGGCGTGTCGCTCGGCTGCGGTGTATCGCTCGGCTGTGGCGTGTCACTCGGTGTCACGCCCGGGAGCGGCGTATCGGTTGCCGCCACCGTCGCCTCGGTCGCCGCCGGCGCAGTCGTCAGGGTCGGCTCGGCAATGGCCACCGTCACTGTCTCGGTCACGCCCGCCACCGGCTCCTCCTTCGAGCCGCCTCGCAGCACCAGCAGCGCCACCAGCAGCGCTGCCACCAGCACGATCGCCCCACCCAACAGCCACAGCCACGTCATCGACCGGCGTTGCGGTGGTGGGGTGGGCGTTGAGTAGCCATACACCGGCGGCGGCGTCACCGCTTGGCCTGGCGGCGTTGATCCCGCCGCCCGGCCCTGCGGCGCGGCAAAAGTGGCTGCCTGAACCGGAGGCGGTCCCACCTGGGCCCAGGCCGGCGTCTGTCCGCTCAGCGCCGCCTTCAGCGCACCGGCCAATGCCGCCCCCCGCTGAAACCGCGCGTCCGGCTGCTTGGCCAGTGCCTGCGCCAACACGTTTTCGACCGCGGGTGACAGTCCAGGGTTGACCTGGCGCGCTGGCGGCGGCGACTCATAGACCACCGAGTGTAGAATGGCGTGCGGCGTGTTGCTCTGGAATGGCACCCGGCCCGTCAGCATCTCGTATGCCATCACCCCCAGCGCATACAGATCCGCACGGTGATCAACCTCCCCCCCTTGTGCTTGCTCCGGTGACATATACTCCGGCGTCCCCAGCAGCACCCCCGCACGGGTCAACCGGGTCAGGTCGCCCGCCCGGGCGATCCCAAAGTCGGTCACTCTTGGCCGCCCGTCGGCGTCAAATAGGATGTTTGCCGGCTTGATGTCGCGGTGGATCACCCCTCGGCTGTGAGCATAGTCCAGCGCGCTGCCCACCTGTTCGATTACACTCAGCGCCTCCTGCGGGTCGTAGGCCCAACCCTGCGCCGCCGCCTGCGCCAGCCGGTCCTGCAGTGAGCCGCCTTCCAGGTACTCCATGGCAATATAGTGCACCCCCGCTGCTTCCCCCACATCGTAAATCACCACAATGTTGGGATGGCTGAGCTTCGCCGCTGCCTGTGCCTCCTGCTGAAAGCGTGCCACAAATTCTGGATCGTGCTGGTAATGATCGGGCAGCACCTTCAGCGCTACATACCGGTTCAGTGACGGCTGGTACGCCTTGTAGACCACCGCCATCCCTCCTCGGCCGAGCTCCCCGACGATCTGATAGGCCCCTATTGTCCTTCCGATCATGCTCATCAGTCATGCCTCCTCGTTGGGATGATCCCCTGCCTGTGCATGAGCCACCCTCTCCCCCTTCGCCTCGGGGACAGGCAGCCCATCTTGCCGCAATCCCATTATGCCCTCATCCTGCTCCTCTGTCAACCTTCCACAGCATTCCCTTCGATCTCCTTTGACCTGATCTTGCGTCCCAGCGCGGCGAACCCCGCCGCCGCGGCCAGCCCGATCCCCAGGCCGCCATACCAGGTCGCCACCGGCGCGATCCGGTCGCTGAGAAGACCGCCGATCACCGGCCCGAGACCATAACCCACGCCCCAGGTCAGGTTATACACCCCCATGTATCGCCCCCGCATTGCCGCCGGAGCCAGCGCCGCCGTAAACGCCGTGGCCGTCGGTACCAGCAGCAGCTCGCCGAATGTCAGCACTACCATGCTTGCCAGAAAGCTCGGAAAGCTCCGGCCCCACGCCACACTGCCCACCCCCACCGCGTACAACAGCGCCCCCAGCGCCAGCACCCCGACTGGTCGGTAGCGCCGGCTCACCCGCGTCACCGCGTACTGCAGCACCACCACCATTGCGGCGTTGGTGGCCATGATAAACCCATACCGGTTCTCGGGCACGCCGAACTGCTCCTTGGCATACACCGCCAGCAGCACCATCAGCATCGCCGCCGGGATCGTCGCCAGCATGAGCAGTCCACTGAACGCCATGAAGCGGCGGTCGCGCAGCACCGGCCCATACCCCTGACTTTGGATCGAGGGATGATCGCTGATTGCTGAAGGCTCAAAGCTGTCAGCTTTCCGCCTCCCCGGCATCGTCTCCCGCGCCAGCAGCAGGATCAACAGCGCAAAGGTGGCCATCGCTCCCGCGCCGATATAGAACGCCAGCCCGTACGACTTGGCGGCCACGAACCCGCCCACCGACGGCCCGATGGCAATCCCCAGGTTGGTGACCATCCGCTGCAGCGCATAGGCGTCGGGCCGCTTCTCCGCCGGGATCAGATCGGCGATCATCGCATCGGCCCCCACCCGGTACAGCGGCATCACTGCCCCCTGGCAGGCCATCAACACCGCCCACAGCGGCAGCGTCCCGGCCGCGCTCATCGTCGCCATCACCGCGCTGCCTGCCGCCAGCCCGGCCACCATCGCCCCTTTGCGACCGACCCGGTCGACGACCGGGCCGACCAAGGCCACCGAGGCCAGCCCTGCCGCCGCATTGGCCGTCATCAACAGCGTCACCGTCGTCAGCGGCACCCCCAGCCGCTCGCGCAGGTAGATCGTCATAAACGGCCACACCATGCTCGTGCCCGTCGTATTCAGCAGCATGCCCCAGAACAGCAGCCAGAATTGCCGCGGAAACCCAAGCTCCCGTATCTTGGACCCGATCCTCATCCCGTCCGAGACCCTTCAGTCCTATGCCTCCAAATCCAAGTCAGGAGCGCCTCCCTGCTGCTTCCTCCACTAGCTCTACCAGTTCCTCGGCCAGATCCATGAACTGCGACTGTCGGTCGGCCGGCAGCTTCCCCAGCCGTCGCGCCAGGTGCACCAACCGCATCCCTTGGGCCATCTCCATCTCATAGCCGGGTGGCGGCGGTGGATTCGGATCGGCTGTCCGGCCAACCAGGTAATCGGTCGTCGTCTCCAACACCGTTGCCAGCTTGCTCAGCACCACGCCGGCCACGTTGGGCCGGTCGTCATGCTCCAGCTTATAGATATAACTCTGGCTCAGCCCGGCCTCTTGGGCCAGCCGGAGCGTCTCCCAGCCCTTAATCTCACGCAGCCGCCTCAGCCGCCTGCCGATGTCCGATGTCTTGTCCATTCTTCCCTCCTGACGCCAATTATACACCCAATTGTCCATTCCGCCAAGCGCAAACCATCACAGCCGCTGGCGATTCCAACCTCAGGCGCTGTTGCCCCCTGCGCGAATCGCTGGTATAATGCTCCACCATGACCGATTATGACGTGATCGTCGTCGGCGCCGGCCACGCCGGCTGCGAGGCCGCCCTGGCCGCAGCGCGCATCGGCGCGCAGACGCTTCTGCTGACCATGAACCTGGACCTGATCGCCCAGATGCCGTGCAATCCGAGCATCGGCGGGCCGGGCAAGGGCCACCTGGTGCGCGAGATCGACGCTCTGGGCGGCGAGATGGCCCGCGTCATCGACCAGACCTTCATCCAGATCCGGCTGCTCAACCAGAGCAAGGGGCCGGCAGTCCAGGCGCTGCGTGCCCAGGCCGACAAGCGGCGCTACTCGCTGGCGATGAAGCACGCCCTGGAGGCGGCGCCCAACCTGCATCTCAAGCAGGCCACCGTCGAGCGCCTGATTGTCGTCGGCGACCGGGTCGCAGGGCGTCGTCACTGGCACCGGGCGTGAGGTACCGGGGTCGGACAGTGATCCTGACCACCGGCACCTTCCTGGCCGGGCGGATCCTGTCGGGTGAGCAGAGCTGGCCGGCGGGGCGCGCCGGCGAGTCTCCGGCGATCGGTCTGTCGGCCTGCCTGCGCGAGTTGGGCTTTCCGCTAGTCCGCCTTCAGACCAACACCCCGCCCCGCATCGACGCCCGGACCATCGACTTTGACCTGACCGAGCCCCAGCCGGGCAGCGACGTGCCGCTGTACTTCTCGATCGACCCTGCATCGAGCGCGATTCCCGAATTCCTGCTGACCCCGCCCAACCCGGCCTATCCGGCACAGAGTGCCGGTGCTTCCGGTACAGGGTCCGGCCTGACAGGTGCCGGTGCTCCGGTCAGGGTGCCGGTGCCTTCCGGATGGCGGCCCCAGCTGCCCTGCTATGCGGTCTACACGACGCCCGAGACCCTTGCAAGTGGTGCGGGACAACCTGCACCGCTCGCCGATTGCGCCCGGAACGCTGGATGCCGCCGGGCCGCGCTACTGCCCCAGTTTCGAGGAAAAGGTGGTGCGCTTTCCCCACAAGGAGCGACATCAGATCTTCCTGGAGCCGGAGGGCTGGCACACCGGCGAGGTCTACGTGCAGGGCTTTTTCACCGGCATGCCGGAAGAGGTCCAGCTGGCGATGCTCCACTCCATCCCGGCGCTGCGTCGGGCCGAGATCATGCGCCCCGGCTATGCCATCGAGTACGACAGCGTGCCCTGCCAGGAGGCCGGCGCGTCGCTGGAGACCAAGCGGATCGAAGGACTGTTTCACGCCGGGCAGATCAACGGCACGAGCGGCTACGAGGAGGCGGCGGCGCAGGGGATCGTCGCCGGCATCAACGCCGCGCTGAAAGTGCAGGGCCGCCCGCCGCTCATCCTGCGCCGCGATCAGGCCTACATCGGCGTGCTGATCGACGACCTGGTGACAAAGGAGATCCGCGAGCCGTACCGGATCATGACCGGCCGGGCCGAGTACCGGCTGCTGCTGCGTCAGGACAACGCCGACCTGCGCCTGGCCGAGATCGGCTACCGAGCCGGCCTGCTGCCTCCCGAGCGCTACCAGGCGGTTGAGGCCAGGCGGCGGGCCATCCAGGCCGAGCTCGACCGGCTGGCTGCCACCTGGCTGCATCCCGGCGATGGGGCTGATCTACTCCTGGCCGGCCGCGGTTTGCCGCCATTCGACAAGCCGGACGGCGTCAACGCCCTCCAGTTTCTGCGTCGGCCGGAAGTCGACTATGACCTGGTGGTGGCCTTGTCCCCGCCGCCCGAGCTGCTGCCGCCCGACGTCGCCGAGCAGGTGGGCATCGAGGCCAAGTACGCCGGCTACATCGACAAGCAGCGGATCGAAGTGGACCGGGTCCGTCGCCTGGAGGATTGGCGCATCCCGCCCGACCTGCGCTACGAAGCTCTGCCCGGCCTGCGGACCGAAGCCCGGGAGAAGCTAGCCTACGTGCGGCCGGCCACCGTCGGCCAGGCGAGCCGCCTGGCGGGTGTCAACCCGGCCGACATATCGGTGCTGCTCATCCACCTCAAAAAGCTCGGGCGGCCGGAGAACAAAGGCTAGCCGGGGCCTCGAGAGTCCACTTCGCCCATTTTCCCCCACCCGATCGGCTTCGCCTTGGTGTCGGGCCCTGGGTGTGAGGGGTGACCGATTTGTTCTGCCGCCTTTTCCGTGTTATAATCCGAGACCGATTACCGAGTCTAAAGTCAGGCCAAAGTGAAACCCGCGCGCTGGTGCGTTGCACCTGCTGCGTAGTACCGCTTCCTTGGCGGTGTTGGTGCGACGCACCTGATGCAGGTCTCACCTTGGCGTCAGTTTAGCGGGCGGAGGAGTCAGAGATGACACACAATGTCGAGCGCATTGATGTCCCTCATCTGATCATCGAAGCGGATGGGCTGGCTGCTGGTCCGGTCACCTTGAGAGACGAGTTGACCATTGGCCGGGCAGAAGACAACGACCTGGAGCTGCTGGACCCCAAAGTATCGCGCCATCACGCCCACATCACCAGGCAGGGCGCCGGGTACGTCGTGACCGACCTGGGTAGCGCCAACGGCACGCTGGTCGGCGGTGTCCCCTTGACCGGCCCTCACACCCTTCAGCACGGCGAGCAGATCACCATCGGCGATGCCGTGCTTACCTACCGCGAGCCGGGCCAGACCACCGCCACGACGCTCAAGACTCCAACCCCCACCGTCATCGAGCAAAGACCGGTCGTCCCTCCTCCGCCTGTCCCGCCTGCGCGCGAAGGCCGCGGCCCGATCGTGGGGCTGTTGCTGACCGGTGGCGTATTGCTGCTGGCAATCGTCGCCGTCGGCGCCTACCTCCTTCTGCCCAAGCTGGGGCTGGGCGGAAAGGAAACAGCAGTCCCCACGACGCCACTGGCCCAGGCTTCCGAGAGCGTTGCCACTACGGCGCCTGGCGCCGAGACGCCTGTGCCGGATGCTTCTGCCGGCCCCCTGGCCACCACACAGCCAACCAGCCAAACTGGGACGCTGAACGACCAGGAACTAACCGACCTGCTGGCCCAGGCGAAGGACCTGGCTGTGCAGAGTGATTTTGAGGCTGCCGTCGCCATCTACCAGGATCTGGCACAGCGGGCTCCCGATGATCCCCGGCCGCAGATCGGCTGGGCATGGGCCTCGATCCTGGACTACGAGCCCGATCAGGCTGAGCTGCACGCCCAGAAAGCCTTCGATCTGGACCCGAACAACGTCGATGCTGTGGTGGCCCTCGCCCGGGCCCTCGTTGACCAGGGTGTAAAGGCGCGTGCCCTCGCCGTGGCCCAACAGGCGGTGGCGCTTGGCTCCGGCAACGCTTCGGCTCGCGCCGTGCTGGCCGAGGCGCTGCGGCTCAACGAACGGTATCCGGAGGCGGTGGACGAGGCGGACCGGGCGTTAGTGCTGGACAATAACAGCGCCGATGCGCACCGCATCCGCGGCTGGCTCTACTACCTGGTCGATGAAGACGTCGGACAGGCGAATGGCCAGCTGCAGATCGCCCTCGGCTTGCAGACCGAGTTGTGGATGCGGCGTCATGAGTACGGCGAGCTCCTTCTTCAACAGGGGAACTATACCACGGCCATCATTGCCTTCCAGGATGCCCTTCAGCTGCGGCCCAAGGCGGTCACCTACACCGCCATCGGCGAAGCCTACTATCGGCTGGGCCAATACGACCCGGCCCGCACCTCCCTGGAGCAGGCCGAAGTGGCCGGGGCGAAAGACACCCGCAGCCTGGCTCTCCTGGCCGCAACCTATGCCAAGTTGGGCCGCTGTGGCCAGGCCGGATCGTATGCCGCCCAGGCCCTGGCCCAGGATGCCGGCAATGCCCTGGCCCTCGAAGCCCAGGCCACCTGCCAGTCGGTGGCGCTGACCCCTTCCGTGCAGCCGACGACGGCAGTCGCAGGTGTCACGGTCACGCCGACCCCAACTCCTACCCCGACGGCGACGCCCACCCGGCAGGCGCCCGCCGCATCGATCAGCGGCCGGATCGCCTTCCCGGCGTGGGACAATGATGACCAACATGTACGATGTCTGGATCATCAATGTCGATGGCACCGGACGCCGCAAGGTTGTTGACAACATGGAGATGCCGGCTTTCAGCCCCGATGGCAAGTGGCTGGCGGTGAAGGGCATGCAGTCAGACATGCAGAATCTGTATATGATCCGCCCGAACGGCACCGAGCTAAGGCGCGTCAGCGAGAATATCGAGGACAGACTGCCTACTTGGTCGCCCGACAACGGCAGGATCGCCTACGCCTCGACCAAGGAAGGGCCCAGGCATCCCAAAAAGATATACATCAACGACCAGCCGTTTGAGGGCCGCAAGCCGTCGAGTCGGGAGGTCTTTTCCGGGTCAGATCCGATACAGGGTGAGCATCCCCACTGGATGCCAGATGGGCGCATCGTCTATCAGGGCTGCGACTACAAGGTCCAACCTGTATCCTGCGGCCTGTTTACCGTAGCCGACAGTGGCGGGCGGTTTGCCCAGGTGACGCGCGACGACCGGGACACCGCACCCGCCGGTTATGGAGGCCGGATCGCGTTCATGTCGAACCGCGACGGCAACTGGGAGATCTATGTCATCCGCGAGGACGGCACCGGACTGAAGCGGCTGACGAACAACGCCTCCGACGATGGCCTGCCTACCTGGTCGCCCGATGGCAAAACGATCGCCTTTGTCTCGAACCAGGGCGGCGCCTGGGCAGTGTGGGCCATGAACGCCGACGGCTCCAACCGCCGCGAGCTGTTCGACATTGGAGGCGGAGGACTAAAGCTGTCCTGGACTGAAATGGGGTTGGACTACCGGTGGATAGACCAACGCATCAGTTGGGCCCCATGATTCGCGAATCCATCGTTCAGCGCGGTGCAAAGCGCCGCAGGAACGAGCCAAAACCTCTAGTCCCTAAGCCAAGAGGGGAGGATCATTTGACAGGTAAACTCGTTGCACTGAGCCTGACGCTTCTGGCTCTACTTCTGATCGCCGGCTGCAGCGGCGGCTTTGTTACCCAGGCGCCAACCGAAGAGCCGGCAGCCGCCGCGCCCACCATCGGCTACCAGATGGTGCAGGTCAAGACCCGCACCCCGACCCCTGTGCCGGATGCTTCTGCCGGCCCTGTGCCGGATGCTTCTGCCGGCCCTGGACCGGTCACGCCCCAGCCCAAGATCACGGCCGGTCAGGCCGGAACGGCCACGTCCGCGCCGCTGCTCACGCCGTCGACCACGACTCAGGCTAACACTGCCAATTCTGCGGCCAGCGTCCCGCGTATCAGCCTCCAGGCGGCCAAGGCCAGTCTGGACGCCGGCACGGCGGTCCTGGTCGACGTCCGCACGGCGGCCGCCTACCAGCAGAGCCACGCCGTGGGGGCTATTTCCATGCCGTCCAACGAGGTGGACCAGCGCTACAAGGAGCTGCCGGCGGACAAACAGATCATCCTGTACTGCGCCTGAGGCAACGAAGGCGTGAGCGCCGGTGCGGCGCTCAAACTTCAGGCCAAGGGTCTGACCAACGTTGCGGCGCTCCTGGGCGGCTGGGCCGCCTGGAACCAGGCTGGCTACCCGGTCGAGGGTGGGGCGGCAGCCACAGTCCCGGCCCAACCGGCCGTTACGGCCACGCCGGTATCGGCTCAGCCAACGCCGTTACCGGCTTCAGGATAGCCAGGTGTTCGCCAGGTAGCCCTTCGATCATGATCCCAGACCGCAGTTTTCCCTCGGCGGCGAGACGCGACACCAGGCGGCCCACATCGCCGGGCTGCCAGCCGAAGAGCTGGCCGACCTGGCGGGGCGTGGCGGCGATGACGATCTGAAGGTAGCGCAGCAAGATCGTCTCGCGGGCCTGGCTGCCCCCGATCCCCCGTGCTGCCTCGACCACGGCCGGAAAGTGGCGGTGGAACAGGTCATAGACATAACAATAGCCCCAGCGGTTGGCCTCGGAGATGGCCACCTTCACGATACGCAGATCCATCTGCAGGTCGGCCAGGGCGCGGTCAAACCGCGTGGCGTTGCCCTTGCCGCCCAAGCCTGCGTCCAATCGCAGCCGGCTGGTAGGCAGCGCGCCCCGCTCCAACAGCGTCTCGTACACCTGTTTCGACTCCACCGGCAGCCGGCCGTCGCGATAGTCGTCCAGATAGTCGGCGGCGGGGTCGCCATAGTTGGGCGACAGAGCGTAAAAGCAGGGCGCCAGCTCGAGCGCGATAAACACCGGCTTCCTGCGCAGGAACTTGCCGTACAGCACCTTGCCGGCGACCGGCAGTGTGTCTTTCCAGTTCCAGGCCAGGCCCAGCTCATAGTCGTCGTGGGCCACGGGCACCTGGCGGTCGCGGCCACAGATGGCGCCCCACAGCGTCGGCAGCTCGATAGCCCGGTCAGAAAAGAGCAGGCACAGGCCCATCTCGTTCAGAAAGCTCAGCGCCTCGGCCTCGCTCGTGACCCGCAGATGAGGGAGCTGGCGGTAGCGCTCGGCGCGGGCGGTCCTGAGCGCATCCAGCGTCAATGCACAGTGCACAGGATGCTATTCTTCTCGGAGAGCATAGCCGACGCCGCGCACCGTCTGGAGCAGCCGTGGTGCACCGTCGGCCTCGAGTTTGGCGCGGAGGTAGCGGACATAGACTTCGACAATGTTCGATTCGCCGCCAAAGTCATAGCCCCACACCCGCTCGTAGATGATATCGCGGGTCAGGACCTGGCGGGGATGGCGCATGAACAACTCGAGCAGATCGAACTCTTTGGCAGTCAGGCTGATCGGGCGGCTGCCGCGCACTACTTCGTGGGTGGTGCTGTTCAGCGTCAAGTCGGCAAAGCTGATCACCTGATCGCCATCGGTAACCTGGCGGCGGCGGAGCAAGGCGCGGATGCGGGCCAACAGCTCATTGAAGGCAAAGGGCTTGACCAAGTAGTCGTCGGCGCCGGCGTCCAGGCCTGCCACCCGGTCGGGCACGGCGTCTTTGGCAGTCAGCATCAGGATCGGCACGTCGCCGTTGGGCGATGCCCGCAGCTGGCGGCAGACTTCGAGCCCGTCGAGACCGGGCATCATCACGTCAAGCATCACCAGGTCCGGCGGCTCGCGCTCGGCCTGCTCCAGGCCGCTCTGACCATCGTAGGCCACGTCCACGATATACCCCTCGTAGGTCAGCCCACGGCGAAGGAAATCCACAATCTTTGCTGCGTCGTCGATCACCAGGATCCGTTTTGCCATCCTGCACTCCCATCCCGGCCTGATTATACCAGACAACCCCTGTCAAGTCCAGACTTATGGTGTTTCAGAAAGAGATCGAAAGGCTTGACTGGCTTTGACAACGGCCAACGCCTGTGATAAACTGCCTTCCGGCCCCTCCTGGCCCCGGCCTATCGGGGACAGGGCGGAGGTGAGGGGACGGAGATCCAAATCACAGGAGACCAACCAATGACTGCCAAGAGTCTGGAATCGAAGAAGCGTTGGACATCGCTATCGAGGCCGAATTGAAGGCCCAAGCCTTCTACGCCCAGGCCGCAGCCTGGGTTCAGGATCCCCATGGCCGGGATCTGTTGGGCCGGCTGGCTGCCTTTGAGCAGCACCACTATCAAAAGCTTGCCGAGCTGGTCCGATCGCTGCAGGCAGGGGGACAGTTCATCGCCTACGAGCCCCATACCATCGACCAATTTGCGCCGCTGGTGACGGCCGGGGCGCAGCCGGAAGGGTTGGAAAACGAGGCCGGCATCCTTGGCCAGGCGATCCAGATGGAAAAGATCGCGGGCGAGCGCTACCGGGTGTTGGCAGGCGAGACGACCGATCCCGCCGGCCAGGCGATGTTCCGCCGGCTGGCCGACGAAGAGCAGGTCCACCAGCGCATCCTGGAGGACGAGTTTTTCAGCCTCAGCAACCGGGGTGTGTGGGGCTGGTCGGGGATGTACGGCGAGTAATGCGCGAACGGGGGTGTTGGGGACATCAGATGCCCCCAACACCCCCATCATGGTCCCTGGCCGATAGGCCGGGACTCCTAGACCATCTCGGCGACGGCTTCTTCGGCCTTGATGGCGGCGACGGCAGCTTCGGCCTGTTCCTTGGGCACGCCTTCCAACACCTTGACCGGCGCGCTGTCGACCAGTTCCTTGGCTTCCTTCAGGCCCAGGTCAGGGCGAACGGTGCGCACTGCCTTGATGACCTGGATCTTCTTGGGACCGATCTCCTTCAGGAAGACGTCGAACTCGGTCTTTTCCTCTACCTCCACCGCGGCTGCTTCCGCTGCCACGGCGCCGCCGACCGGCACGGCCATGGCCATCGGCGCTGCGGCCGAAACGCCCCACTTTTCCTGGAGCATCTTGGAGAGCTGAGCCGCTTCCAGCAGCGTCAGCTCGTCGAGTGCCTTTACCAAAGCTTCCAACTTGTCAGACATGAGTTATTAACCTCCCTAGTTTGTTTTCTTTTCTTGATGACTGCTCAACTACGCTGCTGCCTTGTCGCCCTGTTCGCCCCGTGCAGCCAGGACCTGGACGAGCTCGCGCAGCGGCGCAGTGATGGTGCCGACCAGATTGGTCATTGGCCCCTGCACCGCTCCCAACAACTGTCCGAGCAGCACTTCGCGCGACGGAAGGTTGACCAGCGCCTTGGTCCCTTCCGCATCGATGAACGTCGTGCCCCAGATCATACCCTTGATCAGCAGCGCCTCATTCTCAGCCGCAAAATCCAGGAATGCCTTGACCACCGGGGGCACATCGCCGGTGATAAAGCCCAGAGCAGTCGGGCCCTTGAACTGCTCCTCAGGAACCGGCATGCCGGCTTCCACCAGGGCGCGCCTGAACAGTGTGTTCTTGGTCACGTGGTAGTTGCTGCCCAGTTCACGGAGCTTCTGGCGCAGTTCCGTCATCGAAGCGACCGTGAGCCCGCGATAGTCGGTCAAAATGACCGCCTTGCTGCCCGATAGCTTTTGGGTATAGCCGCTCGAGATCCTGACTTTCTTCTGTTTCGTAATTGCCAACTGCCTCACCTCCTTACGATCTAGTTCATACCTGCTGTCTACCCTCGAACAAACATAAAGCCTTTGCGCTCCCGACGCAAAGGCTTCGCGTCCCGGCCTACGTGGCCGGGACCATCCTGAACCGCTGTCGCCTTCAGGACATCTCTCGTGCTTTGCCTCGGCAGGTCGGATAGTTTAAGCGCCAGGTCGCGCACCTGCTGTCTCAGGTCCTATTCGGTTGTCAACCGCCCCTACAGGTGGCGCTAAGCTGTCCTCATGGCCATGGCTGCGGCCGTATCGACCCGGACGCCAGGACCCATGGTGCTGGTCAAGGTGATCCGCCGCAGGTAGATTCCCTTGGCGGCGGCCGGTCTGGCCTTGACGATCGCCTCCATGACGGCGGCCATGTTGGCCGCCAGGCCCTCGGCGGTAAAGCTGGCCTTGCCGATCGGCACATGGATGTTGGCCGTCTTGTCGACGCGGTACTCGACGCGGCCCTTGCGTGTCTCTTCCAGCACGCGGGCCAGGTCCTCTTCGGCGACGATCGTCCCGGCCTTGGGGTTGGGCATCAGCCCGCGGGTGCCGAGCACCCGGCCCAGGCGGCCGACCTTGCGCATCATGGCCGGCGTGGCGATCGCCACATCGAAATCGAACCAGCCTTCCTGGATCTTGTTGATGATGTCGTCGCTGCCGACGTAATCGGCTCCCGCTTCCCGGGCGATCCGGTCGCCATCACCCTCGGCAAAGACGAGGATGCTGACCCGCTTGCCGGTGCCGCTGGGCAGGAGCACAACACCGCGCACCTGCTGGTCGGCGTGCCTGGGGTCCAGGCCGGTCCGCAGGTGCAGCTCGACAGTAGCGTCGAATTCGGCGAAATGGGTCTTGTTTGACCAGCGCGACCGCTTCTTCGGGCGAATAGTAATGGCCATGCTCGATCAGCTTGGCCGCTTCCAGATACTTCTTTCCGTGCTTGGGCATCTTTTCCTCCTTCCCGGCCCGCTAGGCCGGGACCTCTGTGGTCTTGGTGGGGATTCCCCCTCCCACGCGTGGCAGCTCGCCGGCTGCCAACCTTAACAGATTAGCTAGTCCTTAACCTCAATGCCCATGCTCTTGGCCGTGCCCTCGATAATGCGCATGGCACCCTCCACATCATAGGCATTCAGGTCTTTCATCTTCTGCTCCGCGATCTCACGCACCTGCTGGCGCGTGACGCTCGCAACCTTGTCCCGCTTGACATCCGAGCCGCCCTTCGGGATGCCGGCCGCTTTTTTCAGCAGGTCGGTCGCCGGCGGCGTCTTCAGCACGAACCGGAACGAGTTATCCTGAAAGATCGTGATCTGTGCCGGGATGATGCTGCCGGTCAGATGAGCCGTCTTGGCGTTATAGTCCTTGCAAAAAGCCATGATGTTGACGCCGTGTTGGCCCAACGCCGGGCCGATCGGCGGCGCGGGCGTTGCTTTTCCAGCCTGGATCGCCAGTGTGACGATCGCCTTAACTTTTTTTGCCATTCAACCTCCAAACCCAATGTCGGGTTAAAGCTTCTCTACCTGCAAGAAATCCAGCTCGACCGGGGTCTCGCGGCCAAAGAACGAGACCAGGATCCGTACCTTGCCCTTGTCGGGATAGATTCCGTCTACCGTTCCGACAAAATCCTCAAAGGGACCGTCGGCGATGCGTACCTTTTGGCCGGGACGGAATGTGACCTTAACCTTGGGCGTCTCAGCCCGCATCCGCTTCAGGACCCTGTCCACATCCTGCCGGCGCAGCGGGGTCGGCTCGTTGCGTGTCCCCACAAAGCCGGTGACGCCCGGCGTGTTGCGCACGACCCCCCATGAATCCTGATCCATCAGCATCTCGACCAGGATGTAACCGGGAAAGATCCGCCGCTCGATCGTCCGGCGCTGGCCGTCCTTGAGCTCAATCTCTTCCTCGGTGGGCACCACTACCTGAAAGATCCTGTCTTGCATGCTCAGCGACTCGATGCGGTGCTCAAGGTTCTTCTTGACCTTGCTCTCATAGCCAGAGTAGCTGTGGATGACGTACCAATGACGGCCGCCCTCCTCAGGCTCTTCAGCCTCCCCCGCGGCTCCTGGCTCCTGATCCTCCTGATCCTCGGGCGCCAGGTCGGCAGGCAGTTCAACCGGCTCTGGCTGCCCTTCTCCCGCAGAGGGAGGAGCCGACTCGACCAGGTCCTGGCCTGTCTGGCCGGGCTGGCCCGCCTCCGGCTCCAGGTAGGATGCAAATAGCTGGCGAGCTATTTCCTCTGGGCCAAGCGCAGCATCGTTGCCGTCTGCCGATTCGCTTTGGGTTGCCTTCGGTTCAGTCACCTTCGGGCCCTTCTCTTCCATCAGATTCGCTTCACTTAACTTCTGCTGCTACTTATCCCGCACCAACTGCGCTGACGAGCAGGGACAGACCGGACTTGAACAACCAGTCCATCAGACCCAGGACGATAGCCAGAAAGGACGTCACGGCGATGACCATGAGCGTCAGGTTGAGCGCCTCTCGCCGGGTTGGCCACGAGACCTTCTTCAGCTCGTACCAGGTTTCCTTAAAGTACCGGGTGAGACGGTTATCTCCGATTTTGTTCAAGAATTCCAGCTTTGCCATGCCCTCGTTTCCCCTTTGCGGCTACTCAGGTTACTCTCCCATCTCCTCTCAGGGACGGGAGGGTGAGCATTCATATTGAAGACACCGCCCCATCGTCCTTCTTATGAGACGGTGTCCTCCTCAATCCCCTGACGGGGATCTTCGTCAGGCAGGCCAGGCAGGGATTGAACCCGCAACCTACGGTTTTGGAGACCGTTGCTCTGCCAATTGAGCTACTGGCCTACACCGGCTGGCGGCGCAAGGTCCCGGCCCCCTGGCCCGCTGGCGCAAGCCAGGGCGGGCGATACGCCGGGACTGCGCTATCAGCCGTTCGTTATTTTGTCTCCCGGTGCTGCCGATGGCAGCGGCAGCGCGGGCAATACTTCTTCAACTCGAGCCGGTTCTGATCGTTCCGCCGGTTCTTATAAGTGGTATAGTTTCGTTCCTTGCACTCGGTGCAGGCAAGGGTGATCACGACGCGGACAGCCTTCTTTGCCATGGTTCTACCCTAGCCTATTCGAGGATCTTGGTAATGACGCCGGCGCCGACGGTGCGGCCACCCTCGCGGATGGCAAAGCGCGAGCCGACTTCCAAGGCGACCGGGACGATCAGCTTGACCTGGAGGTTGATGTTGTCGCCGGGCATGACCATTTCCACGCCGGCCGGCAACTCGACCGAGCCGGTCACGTCCATCGTCCGGATGTAGAACTGCGGGCGGTAGCCCTGGAAGAAGGGGGTGTGCCGCCCGCCTTCGTCCTTGCGCAGGATATAGATCTCGCCGTCGAAGGTAGTGTGCGGCTTGATGCTGCCCGGCTTGGCCAGGACCATGCCCCGCTCCACGTCTTCGCGGTCGATGCCGCGCAGCAGGCAGCCGATGTTGTCGCCGGCGATGCCTTCGTCGAGGAGCTTGCGGAACATCTCGACGCCGGTGACGACCGACTTGCGGGTGTCGCGCAGGCCGATGATCTCCATCTCTTCCATCGGTTTGACGCGGCCACGCTCGACGCGGCCGGTGACGACGGTGCCGCGGCCCTTGATGCTAAAGACATCCTCGATCGACATCAGGAAGGGGCGGTCGACCTCGCGTATCGGTGTGGGGATGTACTCATCCACGACGCGCATCAGCTCCCAGATGCAGGCATACTCGGGCGCGTTGGGGTCGGTGCTGGTGCTTTCCAGGGCATTGCGGGCGCTGCCACGGACGATGGGCGTGTCGTCGCCGGGGAACTTGTAGCTGGTGAGCAGCTCGCGCAGCTCCAGCTCAACGAGCTCCAACAGCTCGGGGTCGTCCATCATGTCGACCTTGTTGAGGAAGACGACCATGGCCGGCACTTCCACCTGGCGGGCCAGGAGGACATGCTCGCGGGTCTGGGGCATCGGTCCATCGGGAGCGGCAACGACCAGGATGGCGCCGTCCATCTGAGCCGCACCGGTGATCATGTTCTTGATATAGTCGACGTGCCCGGGGCAGTCGACGTGGGCATAGTGTCGCTTCTCGGTCTGGTATTCGACGTGGGCGATGGCGATGGTGATGCCGCGGGCCTTCTCCTCCGGCGCGTTGTCGATGCTGTCGAAGGCGCGAAAGTCGGCCCAACCCTTCATGGCCAGCACCTTGGTGATGGCCGCGGTCAGGGTCGTCTTGCCATGGTCGATATGACCGATGGTCCCCACGTTGACGTGAGGTTTTGTGCGCTCGAATTTTGCCTTACCCATTCTGGAACCTCCTGATGCTTACAAAGTCACTGGTTTCCGGGTCCCCCGGTCAAGCCCACGACGAGATTTGAACTCGTGACCTACCACTTACCAAGCGGTTGCGCTACCGTCTGCGCTACGTGGGCACTCTCGCTGGAGCCACCCGTCGGATTCGAACCGATGACCTAACGCTTACAAGGCGCTTGCTCTACCGGCTGAGCTAGGGTGGCCTGTAGATCAACCCCGAGCGAGCCGGTCCAAGCCCGCCACGGTCAGTGGCGGCCTAGTATACTGACATTCAAAAGAAATGTCAAATCCGTTATTCTTTTAGGCGGAGGGGGTGGGATTCGAACCCACGGAGCATTACTGCTCACGCGTTTTCGAGACGCGCGCATTAGGCCGAGCTATGCTACCCCTCCCCAGACGGGTCATTATAGCATAGACGGGCCGAGGGGGCAAATTGGAGAAGACCCTAAGGGTTTTTGCCAAGCACCCCGGACCGTCGTTCAGTGCGGCGCAGTCTGCCGCAGCAAAGCAGGGTGGGCAAAAACCCTCAGGGTCTGCAATCAGGGGGTGACCACCGGGCTCAGCGCTGCCGCCGCCGCCAGATCCACGATCCACTGAATGGGATCAAAGCCGACCTGGGCGCTGCCATCCCGGTTCCAGATATCGTTGTCGGTTGCCGTGGGCGCCGGCGACGGCTGTTCGATCACATCTGTGGTCAGCCGGATACTCCCTCGCGCCACGAGCAACTGAAGCGATGCCACCAAATCGGCGTCGTCGTCGGGCACGAGCGTCTCCGCCAGGCCCAATCGCCCGGCGAGCAACGCCCGCCGGAAGCGCCGGATCTCCTGCGACCGGCCGCTGCTGAGATGCTCGTCCAAGACCGCCACGGCCAGCGATGAATCAAAGCTCAACCCGCGCCGCCACAGATGGGTCGTCCCTGTCAGGCAATAGACGTCATCGACGATCACCGTCGTCGACGACAGCCACAGATTGCGCCGCGGTCCCGCGCTCGGCGAAAGGACCGCCGATCTCGCCCCACGACTGCTGCTGCGCAGAGTCAGCGCCGCCTCGAGGAGCTTGGCATTGCGCACGGTCTTGAGTGGCGTTGGGCAACCAAAGAACGGCTGGATCGGCACGCAGACCACTACGCGCAGGGCGCGGTTCGCGTCGAGGCGATCGAGCAGGGCCTGCCACACCGAAAGGGTATCGCCTGTCTCGCCAAAGGAGGAGCCGTCGAGCACCGGGGTCTCGATGTAGATCAGATCCTCGGCGCGGGCGAATGCCGCCTTGAGCGACGTCGCCGCCTCGCGGCAGCCGTAACCCGCGGCGAGCGCGCGCCGGTCGAGCGCCCGCCGGGCGCTGTCCTGGCCCGGTGCGGGCAGATCCGGCACCGCAATCGAGCGTGAAGTGAACCAGTTCCTGATGTTGGCAAAGGTGTCGCCGAATGGATAGTTGTCACTGCGAACCCGTGACGCCAGGACTGTTTCGCCCTCGGTCCCGGCGGCCACTGTCTTCAGGCTTGCCGCCCAGACGTGGGGTCCGGTGGGCTCTGTCTGCGCCGCAAAGGGAGTTCCTGCTGCCGTGGCGAGGCCAGGCGTGTCGGCGTTGACCCGGTCGCGCAGATGCTCGGCCAGCCGTACCGCCGCCGGGCCGTCGAGGAAGACGCCTGTGCCGTGGTGTTCTGGTGCGGCCGGCGCGCCCGGATGTCCCGACTGGTGCGGCAGCAGCTCGTGATACCGCGCCAGCCCTGGCGCCGCGCCGAGCGCCGCGCCCGCGCCCGCGCCTGACACTTGAGCGGCCGCCACCTCGAGCCGCTCCTGTGTCGGTAGCGGCTGGCCGGGGTCGGTAAGCCGGCTCAAGCCGGATCGGGCGGTCCGCGTCACGGTCGCGCCGCTGGCTCCCAGATCCGCCGCCAAAGCTCCCTCTGGCTCGCCGCGAAAAGCCGGCTGGGTCAGATCCACCCGGTCGCCCGCTTCAAGCTGTCTGATCGCCGTCGTCGAGACAAAAGCAGCCTGAGGGATCGTGGCCCGATCGACCAGCGCCGGGCCTGCGCCTTCGCGCGCCACCAGCGATGCGCCCGGCGGAATGTGACCGCTCGCCGCGGTTCGGTCCGGAAACTCTTGCCCCAGCTCGCAAACCACGATGTGGCCGGTCGTCGCTCCGAATCCGATGGGCGCGCCGCCCAGCGCCAGGGGCCGGTCAAAGCGTACTTCCTCGTATATCTGAGCCGCGCTCTGCGAGGCCACCAGCACATTCAATCCGAGCGGACGGGCTGCGTTTTCGCCATCGGCCAGCAACACTACCAGCGATACGCCGCCGTCGGCGCGGATCAGGCCTCCTCCGCCGTCGAGCGAGGTATGCCGTCCCTTGGCGAAATCGAAACCCTGGGACCAGGCCCGTACCCAGCATCCGGCGAGCCCCAAGTCGAACGTTCCTTCGACCAGCACTCGCTGATTCGACACCGTCGGTCCTGCCACCGTTCCGCTGCCGGACAGCGCCGTCACGGTCAGCGCCGGAAGCGAGTCGGGCAGAGCGGCGACCGGAAGGCTCGATTGCAGCGGCCCCCAGTCGCGATCCAGAACGCTGCTTACCATCATGACGGGATCGGCCCCGGCGAGCAGGTCGATGAAGGCATGGATGGCCTCGTCGATGGTTGCCCGCAGGATCGGCTGCTCCTCGGCTGCCCGCGCGACGCTCACGCGGGTCGTATCGCGGTTCTGATCGGCCGCTCGCCGCGTCTCGGCGGTCGTCGCGCCGCCTGCGGCCACGCGTGCCTGGCCCACCAGATGGCGCTCGACGTCGATCACGCCGACCCGCGCATAGTCGCGCCCGAGCGACGCATCCACCGGCCCCGCGGGCCACAGATCAAGTGTGTCGCCATACGTGCCATGTGGCAGCAGCGCCAGCTTGGGCACAGGGGCGTCGTCGGGATCGGGTGCGGCGGTAAAGCTGAACGACGCAGCTCCCACGCCCGTGTCGCGCGATCGCACCGTGCCCGTGCCGGTCACGTTGCTTGGCGACAGCCGGCTCAACAATGGGATCGGCCAGCGTGCCCTCGTGGGCATTCACCAGGTGGATGGTCAACTGCGGCGCGACCGTCGAGGTCCGCTGGTCGGCGCCGGTGATCGCCCGGCGCCCACAGGTTGTTGAAAGAGACTGTGCGCCAGGTAAGCTCCACCAAGCGGCCACCGCGCCGGGATCGATGGCCCGGCCCCGGTTGTCAAAGGCCCACAGCTTGACGCTTTCACCCCCGATGAACTTGAGTATCTTTTCCTGCGCTGAGGCAAAAATGCCCGGCCGGACGATGTCGGTCATTGGCCGCGAGCCGCTGAGCAGCGAGCCGGCGCTCAGCGCCAGCCCCAGGTTGTCAGCCTTCTCGGCATCGGTCGCGCCGGCGGGCGTGAAATCGAGCCGCGGCATCAGGAGGGCGAGGGTCGGCGGCGTATCGTCCATTTCGAGGGCAAAGGTGCGGACGCGCGCGCGCGTGGAGACTGTCGCGCCGCCCACGCCGTCGGGCGAAGGGATGGTGGCCTGCAAAGCCGCCAGGCGCTCTTCCACCTCGGGCAACAGCCGGAATAGGGCGATCGCTTTGTCATTCGCAAAGGCCGGGCTGCCCGCACCGTCTCTCAAGCCTGCAAGCCCGGCCGGCCGGGAGGCGCTCGAGATATAAAGACTCAGGATGCCGCCCGCCGGTGGGAGCCAGTTGTTCGCGCCGGTGAAGGTGATGCTCACCGAAAGGTCGGCATTTGGAGCTGCCAGCATGATATCGGTTGTGAACCACGGACCAAGCTCCGGGGACGCAAGCCCCAGGCTGGCCGGTGCCGGATTGAGCGGAACAGCCATGATTCACCTCATCGGACTTTATTACGGAGCCGTGACGGCCGCGCTCGGCGGGCTCGTCCGCCCCATCGGGTCGAACACAATCACTCGAAACGCCGTGCCAGACATGACCGGGCCCGACATCTCAAAATGGAACCTGCCATCGGCAGCGCGTGAATCGCCCATCATGCTGGCGACGAATGCCTCCTGCTGGCCCGGCTCTTGCTTGTACAGGTCGAGGTGGTAGGTCCCCAGGCTGCCGCCAAGCAGTGGATCCGGGTGTTGGCACTGGATCTCGATGATCCCACCCAGCCGGCACGATGGCGAGTGCGGTCGCCGGATTAGGCGGAGTGCTGGGAAAGAGGGCCATGGACACGGGGGCGCTGGGCAGGCTCCAATCGCCAGTGACGGTGCTGCCGGGCTCGGGACCGCCGCGCACTTCGGCGCGCCAGGTGTACATGGTCCATTGGCGCAGCGTTCCGGCGGGGGCGAGTTCCGAGGTTCCCGTGTCGGTGACCACAACCCGCTGAACGGTGTCGGTGAAGGCCCCAGGCGGCGGTGGAGTGAGGGTCGCGGCCGGCACCATGCCGGTGCCGACCACCGGCATGCCGAGAATGTCACTCGACTTGGACAGGGTCCGCCGCAGCCGGTACCCGACGGCGGGCACTGCGCCGAGCGGCACCTTGATCGTGATCTCGGCCGTGTTGCCCGCGCCCGGGCTTGACTTCGAGGGTGGGAGTCGCCGGGGCTCCCGAGTTGGGGATGCCAAAGGGCGTCATTTCCGTGTCGGCAAAGGCGGCTTCGACGTTGCCGTCGCTCACGGCCACAATGCGGTAAAAGACCAGCACGCGCAACGATCCGGACACCTGGTGCACGAATGCCGCCTGCGGCAACGGATCGTGGGTCAACAGCTCAAACATATCCCGGGTCAAGAAATCCTTGTTGGCGACATAGACGGCGGCCCGGTCCTGGGGAGTGGTGGCGGCGGCCGTGGCGTTCAGGATCGACTGGGCGCGCACCTTGCCGGCCTCGTTGCGGGCGACCATCCGCTCAAGCCGTGTCCTGAGCGTGGTTTCGTCGGTGTAAAAGACGCGGAAGCGCTTCTGGGTGGGCGTCGCAGTCCAGCGCAGGTCGATGCGAGACTTGCCGGTGACGTCGGGACGAGAGCCGTAGCTGAGGGTATTGGGGATCACCACTTGCTGCCGGGGGACGGGGATCGGTGATGGCGCGGGTGATCGCCGGCGAAGGCTGCGACAGCACGCCGCCCGTGTTTACCCACCGTGTGGTCGCGGTGAGGGTGCCTGTGGCGCAGCGGGCGAGGGCGGGCCCGGAAAAGGTGAGCTCGAAATCGGCGCCGGGGGCGGCGGTGAGCGCATTCACAGTCGTGGAGCCGTTGAGCGTGACCTGGAGCGACGCCAGCGGCAGCGATCCGGGAGCCATCGACTCGGGCAGCGGCACGGGAACCTTGATCAGGACCGTGCCCGACAAAAGGCCGCCGGGAACCGGCGCTCCAAAGGCCGGCGGTGTGTAAAAGAGCGTCGGGTCGGGACGAGGCGGGACAGGGCGGACTCCGGCGGGCGCATTCACCTGCGACCAGGCGCTCCACCGGCCGAACCAATCGGTTTGGGCGATGCGGAACTGGACGGCGGGCGGCGGAGCGTGACGGTCGTAAAAGACGCCGTGGCTTGTGTCGGCGGCGTTGGCCGGAATGGATGGCGAGATGGGCAGATTGCGGCCATCGGGACCCTTTTCATTCAAGGGAACGAAACCGGAGCCGCTGTTGCGGGCAAAGGCGACCATGGCGGCGGGCTTCAGGCCCGAAGCCGGGATCTGGATCTCGCGCTCTTCCAGGGGGTGGGTGGGCATCCAGGGGCCGGCGATGGGCGCGCCAAGAGCCGGCGGCCCAGGGAGTGCGGGCGGAGCGCCGATCGTCGCACAGGCGACGGCCAGGAGGTCAAAATAACCGTTCTTGACCGATTCGGGCGGCTGATCGGGACCCTTGCCGACATCAAGGTATGCCTCGAGCGGCAACATCGCCTGTACCACCGGGTTGATACAGGTTGCATCGCGATCCCACCAGCCTCGGATGACATAACAGATGACCTCGCCCGGAGCTGCCGCCACTGTGTCGTCGACGTCGCCAAAGCCGAGCAGCCGGGCAAAGCCGGGATCGACCGAGCCGCTCATGACCGTGCCCAGCAGGTTCACGTCGAAATGCCCGACCTGTTTGGCGTTCTCGTTGAACACATCGCGCGGGTCGACCAGATCGGCGGCCGGGGCGCTGAGGTCGTTCAGCAGCCGGTCGAGATAGCCCATCAGCTCCGGACGGCGGATTTCGACGCGCATCCACTCTTCCGCATCCGGCGCGGCAATCGGCGGAGCAGTGGCGGGGTTGGGGACGTCCGGAAAGTCCATCAGGCTCTCGTGCGGCGGAGCGCCGCGGATAACGCGCGCCTTGGCCTCGTCCTCGGCATTGGGGATGCCGGTGTAACGCAGGCCGTGTGGGATCGGCAGGGCGAGCCTGCGCCATGGCTCCCTGACCTCGGTGACATCTTCGGCCGCCATCCACCGTGCGCCGCGCACGGCGCCACGGCCGGTGACCACAACGCGATCGATCCGCGAAGCGGCCAACTGGTATGGCTGGGCTGTACGCGTGGCCACAATGCCGGGACCGCGCGACGTCGTGATCATGGCATCCACGCGCAGGCTCCGCCGTAACAGCTGGGGCAGAGGGATCGGCAATGGGACGGTACCGGGAATGTCAACCACCGGCGGGCGACCGGGTAGCCGCGAGACAGGTGGATGCCCAGGCGCCGGGACGGGAAGAACCGGATGCGCCGGGTGCGTCGGGAGTCCGGTGGGCACGGCCAGCACCTCGATCCAACAACAGGTAGCGACGTTCGGCGCAGGGAGCCAGCCCGTGACCGGGTTGTCGGGCGTGACGGTGAATGGCGTCGTCAGGGTGACGCCGCGTGAATCGATCCAGGTGATGTCGGTCCGCTGGGCGAAAGCCTTTGCGCCCTGGCCGAGGTTGAGCCTGTACACCTGGAACGGGAACGCCGGCAGGCCGAGCTGCTGTGAAAAGAAGAGGCGCAGATGCACGCCCTTGGACAGGTGCGGATTGCCGTCAGAATCGATCGCCTGCGCGCCAAATAGCCACTGAGGAGCAAGCGAGCTCATAGACCCTCCTGTGCGAGAATGCGCGGACCCTTGTTTAGGTTGCGCGTGCCGCTGATCGATCCGCCCGGCTGACTGAGGGTGAGGGTAATGGTGGTGTCGGCGGCAAGCCCGATCGGTGCGCTCGGCAGCAACAGGGCCCGTGTGCCGGCCGCGTTCGACCGGCGGACGTTGAGCGTCGAGGAACCGACGGTCGCGTTCACCACGCTGAGCCGGGCTCCTCTTTCCAGGGGCTCGTCGCCTTCGATGAGCAGGCCGGCGAGCAGGTATCCGCTGCCCGATTTCTCCCAGAGGGCGACGGTGCGAGGTTGATCCGGCAGCGGCCAGGGATCGAGGCCAAGCGCCTTGAGCGCCGTCTCCAGGTCCTGATCGTTGCCCTTGATGGTGCCGAGGATGCCGGCGACGCCGGTCACAAAGGCATCGACGGGCAGGATGGGGTACGGAACCGGGCTGCTGAAGCCGAGAGCTGCAAGCAGCTCGGCCGGGTTCCTATAGCGCGACGTCCGGAAGTGGGACCGGGCGACGAGCACCCGATCTACCGACGTCCCGTTGGGCGGGGCGACCAGCATCAGGTCGTACTCGGCGTTCCGCTCCATGTCGGCCTGGATCTCGGCGGTCGAGCCACCCAGGTTGGGCGGGTCAACACACGGGGCGTCGATGGCCGCCTGGATGAAGCGCTGGTCGGCGACCGACTTGTATTCCAGCGGCAGAGCCTTCCACACCAGGCTGATCAGCAGGTCGGGCGGGATGGCAAAACCGGAAAGTGAGGCCGGCGGCGGATCGGTGCGCCGCAGCTTGAGCTTGAAATCGCGGGCGTAGAGGCTGACCAGTTGCTCGAGGTGGTCGACGGTGAAATCGACGGCAAGCGGATCGTCGAGCAAGTGCGGAGCCCCAGTGCCATCGGGTCGGAAGCCGATCAGGTAGCGGTTGACGCCGCGCGGGTCGAAGGTCGTTTCGTCCTTGAACTCAAAGGGCGGCGGATTGGCCGGGAGCGCCAGCTCGGGCGCGGTGCGGAAGCGATGGACGACCTCAGAAAAGTCGGTCCAGCCACTGTCGTCGAGCGGCGGGGGCGACGGCTGCGAGTCGGTCAGCTGCCAGCCGCGCCACTGGGCGCGAACGCGTATCTCATACTCGGCATTGGCGTCGAGCAGGTTCTTTTTCTCCACGGCGCCGAGCAGGGCATGGAGGTTGAGGAGGGAGATGGTGTCGTTCCTGGCCTGCTGGTCGCCGCTGGCGATCAGGAACCACTCCCATTGGATGCCGCAAGTGCCGAGAATCTCGATATGCGTGCGCTGCCAGGGCAGGATCTCAAAGTTGAGCCAGGGACCGGTATCGGGTGCGAAATAGGTAAACAGCTTGCAGCGGGTATTGCCGGCGCCGACCGGGAGAGGCTTGGGCGTCCAGGGAACCACCGTGCCGTCGGTGCGCGTGCCGATCACGACCGGCAGGTCACTGTTCGCAACCGGGAAGAGGTCCGCCCCATCGGGCAGCGTCACCCGGTCGCGCAAGTAGCAAAAGCGCATCAGGACGCCGGCGGTGCGCGGCGAGACGCGGTTGGCATCGACGGCGTGGCCGCCGTCGATCCAGACCATGCGGATGCCGGGAGCATTCAGTTGCAGCGTATGCCGCACGTTGGGTATATCGGGCGACTGCGCCTCTGCGAGCACAGGTCCCCCCTCATCGGCGAAAGCGACCGCTTTGATCGGCTCGCCAAAAAAGTAGGCGACATCCAGCTCGACGGCCGAGACCTCGAAGGGCAGCAGGATCATCAATCCACGCTGGCCGAGCCACAGCTCGGCGGACTCGTCGGGCGCTCCCTTGGGAAAGAAATCGACGGCGGGCGATTGGTCCGGGGGTGGCGGAACCATCCACTTGTAGGTGAGGCCGTTGCGCTGGAACTTGGGCTCGAGCACGGCCTTGGGCTTGATGTTGGCATAGTCGTCGCAGACCTTTTCAGCCTTTGGCGGCCGCTCATTGCCACGGCGGCAGATGGCCAGGGTCAGGGTTGGGTCGTTCACTGCAGGGCTGTAGGTGCCGACAAAGTCGAGCGTCGAGATGAGGTTCGCCTGGCGCGCGGCATAGGGGATCTCGTAAGCAGCGGTGACGTTCCCGCCGAGCCCGGCGGCTGGAGGCAGAGTCCCCCCCAGCGATTCGAGGTGGCCCGGCACGATGTGATAGCCGAGCAGGGTCAGGGCCTGGAGATAGTCGGTATAGGTCAGGCCGCTCGGGCCGCTCTCCCGGCCGTTGACGACAAAGTAGTTGGGCAAGGGTCCGGCCGAAGGTCCGTCGGGGCGGAGCTTGACCTGATCGAGCGCCGTCCGCTCGGCGTTCTGGCCGAGGGCGCAGTTGTGGACCGGGAACTGGGTGGGCGTGCACAGGTCGCCGACGGTCCCGGCGGGGTCGCCGGGGGTTCCGTCGCCGCCATCGGAGATATTGCGCGACCAGGGGGCCGGGAGCCAGCTCAGCAGAGCCAGCATCCGGCCTTCGTTGTCCGACGGCGGAGGGTCGGCAGGATTGAGCACGCCGCCGCGGTGGGTGGGCCACCACCACACAGATTCGAGCGGTCCGGCGACGGCGCCGGAGCCGACCTTGATCAGGTCGATTCCGGTCAGCCGGTAGGCATACTTGAGGCCGGAGGAGCCGGACCATTGCGGACCCGGCAGCTCGGCGGGGGTTGGCGAGAAGGGCGACCCGGCCAGCCGGTTCTGGATGTAGGAGGAAAAGCTCAGCAGCGGCACGGTATCGGGCCAGACCGTGGACGGCAGGGCGTTCGGGTCGGCCGGAGCGCCAACGCGCGGCGCGCGGCCGGTGATGGCTCCCTTGCGGTCGGTCAGGTCCACCCGCAGCAGGGGATGATCGGGCACCGGGATGGCAGGAGCCGGCCCGGAGCCGACTTCGATCTCGACACAACCTTTGACCGAGAAGAAGAAGAAATCTACCTCGCCGCAGAACTTGCCATGCAGGCGCTGCTGGTCGTTGGTGATGATGGCCGTGATGTCGCCTGACAGCGAGATGCTGACGATGATGAGCCGCAGCTCGCCCCGGATAAAGATGCCGCCCATGATCATCATCGGCTTGGTGCCGACGCCGATCAGCATCATGGCCGAGGCCCGCAGGTAGATGGGGCCGCCGCCCCACTGGATGCTAAAGCCGGCGCCAAAGCCGATGGAAAAGCCGTCAAAGTTAAAGTCGTTGTTGCCGCCCAGCCTGTGCAGCCTGCGCGCCTCGACCATCAGGTAGGCCCACACCCGCAGGTCGACCGTGTCGGGCAGGAGGCGAAGGGTGACCTTGTCGCCGGTGCGGCCCTCAAAGCCGTCGGCGCCGACGCGCACGTAGCTATCGCCCGGCCCGCCGGGCAGGGGAAAGTAGCCCCCAAACGGGACTTCCAGGTCCAGCACGTGGGGGATGACGTACGACCCGCGCACCGCAACCTTGACCGCGGTGCTGTCGATGGCGATGATGCCGAGCAGGTTGAGACCGGCCGCGGGCGGCGAGCCGTCCTCTCTGGGCAGCGCCGGAAGCTTGAAGATGCCGGCGTCGATGGAAAAGACGACGCTCACGTCGGGGAAGGAGATGGTGAACATGCCGAGGGCGTTGAAGGTAAAGCCGGTGTCGGGCATGGTGCCGATGACGGCGCCCAGGCCGAGCGCCCACTGGCCTTCCATCGGCCCGTACTTGTTAGGGGCGAGGGTGTGCGGTACCAGTCGATCTCCTTCTGGATCGGGTCGGCAGTGCCGGCAGGCAGAAGGCGGGCGCCGTTGGCGACGAATCGCCCGGCAAAGCCGTAGAGGCCCAGGCCGCTGTTGGCCAGCGGAATGCCGACGGGCAGGATCAGGATCACCTCGATGGCGGTGAAATCGCCCTGGATGGCCAGCGACCCGCGGGCGAGCACCTTGGCCGGGATCACGTTCATGTCGATGCCGGCGCGGATCGCCCCGCCGTCGCCGATCGACAGCATGCCCGAGCCTTCGAGGGTTCCCGGGAATGTTCACGGCGGCGCTAAAGCCGCGAAACTCGATCCCCGGCAGCCCGCCGCCGGTGGGGAACACGGCCCGCAGGGTGCAGCCGGTGATGCGGATCGCGCCGAGGTCGAGCGCGAACTTTAAATCGACTTCGATCCAGGTCGAGCCTCGAGCCGGCCCGGGTGCCGGCCACGCGCAGCATCTCGCCGAGCGGACCGTTGATCGTCCACTGGCCGGGGTCCTCGATATCAAAGCTGACGTTTTCAAAGACCAGGCCGAACTTGTCCAGGCCGCTCTTGGAGTTGTCGAGCTCGACGCCCACATCCTTGTAGCGGATCTTGATCGGCTTGTCGGCGGTGACGTGGATGCCAAAGGCGTTGATGTCAAAGCCGATCTGCGCCGTATAATCGAACAGCAGGCGCTGGCGGCTGCCTTCGAGCGAATCGAGCGCCTTCTGGCGCCACTCGAGCTTGATGCCAAACAGGACGAGCTTGCCGTCCCTGGCAAAAAAGGCCGCTGCGGTGCTGGCCGCGATCAGAGCGCCGATGCGCGCGGCCGCGCCGGAGACGTCGGCGGTGCTGATGCCGGCCATCAATGCCGGGCCGAGCCCCATGGCGACGGCGAGGATATTCTCGGCGGTCGTCGCCGGGGTGCTGCCGATGTAGGCCAGTCCGTTGGGATCGCCCGCCGAGTTGAGGGCGAGGGTGAACTGGGTCTGGCCGCTGCGCGGATCGTAGGCCCAGGTGCCGATGAAGGTGAATATCTCCGGCCCGCCGCCGCCGGGATTGGTCAGGTGCGGTGAGACCGTGTCGCCGGCCCCTGCTCCCGGCAACTGTTGGCTGCCGGCCGGCCAGGCGATGGTCAGCTCGGCCTGGGTGGGGATCGCATCGCTGAGCTGGATAACGGTTGGGCTGTCCCAGCGGACGACGAGTCGCACCCGGTAGGGTGTGGCCCGATCGCGCGACGTCGCCGGCACGATGGCCGGAGCGTCGGCGCCCGGCACGAGCGTCCGCCGCAGCGACGGGTCGCGCGCCTCCCCTTCGGCAGGGGTCGTCGGCGTCGAGCCGCCGGCCGTGCCGCCCACGGCATAAATGTCGATGCGCCTGAAGGGCGGGCGCCCGTGGTCGCTGGGCCTGGTATCGGAGAAGGTTCCGAAGCGGATGCGGAACAGCCAGCCGTTGTTCGGCCCAACGGCTCACCTCGGCCTCGGTCTCGTCGGCGGGCAATCCCAGCCCGGCTTCGAGCGCCGAGCCCGCGGCATCGCCCGCACCGGCCCAGGTATGCTGCTCGCCGCGGGCGTGAACTGCGCTGCCCAATTGCGCAGGACCGGCCAGGCTGGAATCGGTGAGCAGCGTCTTGCCGCGCTGCGCCCGCAATTGACACAGTTCCTTGTTCCGAGCCTTGGTGCCGAGGTCGCACGTCCGGCCGATGATGACGAAATCGGCGCCGGTAAAGCTGCCCGCCCATTCGCGCAGCTTCTGGATGGAAAAGGGATCGGGCAATGCTTCGTCGCCCCAGGTCAGCTCGTGGTCGGTGTCGAAATCCATCAATACCTGGAGGTGGCGCGTGGGCTCGGGCGGCGGAACAGGCGACGGCGTCCCGCCCGGATCGGTGGCCGTGCCCCGCTCAACGGTCACGGCGGCGAGCGTTCCCGGCGCGGCCGTCACGGCCGCGCCGGCGAGGGTTGCGTCAGGACTGCCGGGTACGAGCTGTCCCTGGTTCTGGAAAGAGAGAAGGTCGTCGGTCGCTTCGATTGCGCGCACATCTACCGAGCCTGACTGATCGAACACGCCGGCCGCTGCGCCCACGATCAGATCGCCGTCCGCCAGGACTTCTACGCGTAGACGGCGGACGTGGTTGTTGCTGTCGGTGGCGGTCAAATCATAGACGCCCGCCTGGCCGGGAAAGGCCGGGGCAAAGGTGGCGCCTGTCCCGGTGGGGGCGGTCGGCCCGGTGCCTAACTGCCATTGGAGGGAAGTCGCGGGATTCGAGGCAAAGGTGATGCCGGCCAGCCGGGCGGGCGGCCCGCTGAGGTGGGCGACATTGGCCCGCGTGGTCCCACCCACCACGGCGTCGATGGTCGGAACTGCGCCCGGCGGGGTGGCCTCGACGAAGCCGAAAGCTGGTGGCGGGAGAGGCCACCGGGTGGCCCTCGGAATCGATTTCAATGGCCTCGGCGGTCAAAGTGTTGCCGGGGCTAATGGTAAAGTAGGGTGTGCCCTGTGCCACCATGACGCGGCCATCTGGCAATCGCCAGCGGGCTGTCGATCCACCCGCACCCTGCGCCCGTACCTGCGCCGTCGAGCTGCCTGCCGCGATCTGGACGGTCCGCGAGCGGCCCGTGCCGCTCGCCCCGCCGAGTGGGGACTCGCCGCTCGACAGCATCTGGAAAAAGCTGACGGTGGCCGGATCGACCGGCGTCTTGCCGAACTCGATCCGGATCTCACCCTGGAGTCCGAGCGGCGTGCCCAGCAGCACGTCGCGAACGCCGGCGCTGACGTCGCCGACGACAGGGGCATTGCGCGGAAAGTAGACGGTGGCTTCCTTGATCGAGATGCCGCGCCACGACGGCGCCTGGCCGCGGGCGATGATCTCGGGCGGTGTAAAGACCTCCGAGTCATCGTAGGTGAGCCGGTCGACGGTCATGCCAAAGTCGCTGCCGCCCAGGAAAAAGTGAGGTGGATCAAAGCCGATGGAGAGCACGGCCCCGGTGGGGGCGGCTGGGTCGAGCGGATCGGGAAAGGAGATGAAGCGAAGGACCGGCGCCCCGCCGCCGGGGTTGGAGGCGATGCGAATGGTGCCGGTGCCGGCGATCCGGACGTTTTTTTTCGACGGATCGACCACCAGGTGCGCCGCGGTTACGCCGCTCGAATCTACGAACTTGGCCGGACGCAATCCCGGGACGACGATCGATACGCGGTCGAGAAACAGGTCGAGCTGAAAGTTGTCGGGGGCCGGCTCCAGGTTTTCCCCTGCACCGGTGTTGGGCGGGCGGCGGCGGCGGGTCAACTGGAACGGAACGCCGACATTCAGCCCGGGCAGCTCTATCGGCCAGTTCAGCGAGCTGGCAAAGAAGGCTTCGCCCAGGGATCGCACGGTTCCGAAATAGATGTGAGCATCGGGACTCGTCGACGACCGGTACTCGAGCACGGAGAGCTTGTCCAGCTCGGTGCGGATGTCGGCCGGGATGAGATCCTGCGATCCAGGCGGCAGGCCGAGCAGATCGAACAAAGAGATTCCGCGAGGGTTTGACATCTAGCCTCCTCCGATACGACTGGTTCGGACTATGCCATTGAAGGTAGAGATGGCCATCCATCCAGCCGCACTGCTGTGTGTGGCAGCAAAGAAGCACAAGGCGCACAGGGCGCCCTTGAAAAACCGGCAGTACGAATAGTACTATAGCCGGCTGATTATACTGGATCCCCGTCAAACGCCATTATACCGTACAGGTTGCTGCGGCACACCCGCCATCCGGTTAGCCTTTGACCTAGCCAGTCGGAGGGTATTTTGCCGCGACCTGTGCCGGCAGTATGGCATCTTGGCCCATTTCCTTGATTTGACAGATTCCGCGTGCGGGTCTATACTCCAGGCGTTAGAGTCCTACCGAGCAATCTGTGAAAGCGTATGTCCTGGTGCGTCGCGCGAAAAATCTCCGCAGCCATAATGAGTCGTAAACCGACGAACACATTTTGACTGGCATGTCTGGAACGGGCAAATCCGCAGGGCATACCAACACCAAAGCACATAACGGCAACTTATCGGGGGTAAGCTACGAATGAATGCAAATGCCTTTCGCCATTTCTACGGCTATCACTTCGCTGAAAACCGCAAGATCTGGGATACGGTTATCACGTCACTCTCCCATGAACAGTTCACCCAGAGTGTGGGCTACTCTCATGGGTCTGTGCGAGATCAAATCGTTCATCTCATGAGCGTGGATGATTCATGGTTCAGCGAACTGCGAGGCGTCGAGCCCTCAGAACCGTTTCCTGCCGCTAACGTTGACGACCGAAAAATCACTCGCGCGCACTGGGACAGCGTTGAGCACAAAATGCGCAATTATCTGGCAGCATTGCGGGACGATATGTTGTTCGACAAACCAATAAAAGAACCAGAAGAGGACAAAGACCTTAGCGTGTGGCAAGTGCTGCTTCATGTGGTGAATCACGGCACAGATCATCGCGCACAAATTCTCAGGTTGCTACACGATCTGGGAGTCAAGACAACGTCTCAAGATTACATCTTCTACGTCTATGACAACTTGTAGCTGTTTTTTCAATTCGAGCCCGATGACAACTATCTCAATTTCGCTTTGATCAGAAACCAGTGCTCTCGATCGGCGGTCACTTCCGGCTCGAACCCAACCTGCTTCAGCAGGTTGCTAATGCTTGCTGCGGACTGATCCTTCGCCCTTACGCCATATGCCGTGTTCACCGTGTCCATATCAGGGCAGTCTACCCGCAAGCGAATGACAAACACCCTGCCCCTGGGAACTATGTGGGCATCCCAGATCCAAAACTCGCCGCCTGTCTTCAGTACCCGCCGGGTTTCCCGGAACACCTTTTCTTGCACATCGCTCGGCATGTACATGCAGCTGAAAAACGCCGTCGCATTGTCGAAACACCGGCTTGAGAACGGCAGTGCAGTTGCATCGGCAACGATCCATGGAGCACCAAGGGCGTTTCCCCTGGCTTCGTGGATTTCAGAAATGAGCCTGTCGACGGCGACCACCCTGGCTCCACCGGCCTGGGCGATCACACCTTCACCGCCGCCTCCAATGTCGATTACCCGCCCGGGGGGGATCTCCGGGATTGAGAGATGCTGCTGCCGTTTTGTCAAGAGGGCGAGAATCATCTGGATGGTCGAAAGTAGATTCATGGTCAGTTGGTTTTTTCTACCACCAACAGATGAGACAGCCCAAACGTCCGCAGAGGCGTGCTCTCCAGGAAATAGGTGACACCTCGCAGCACCCGGCCTAGGACAGGCCGGCGGCCCTCGATCTTGTCATAGCCGGGGTAGATCTGGGTATGGGCCACCACCCGCACCGGCAGGCCGGCCAGCAGCCGCCTTATGCCGCGTCGGGTGTAGGCTCGCACGTGCGGCGCAAACCGCCGTCGCCAGCGATTGGGGAGATAACCGACCAGCGGGATGTTGCCAAAGTGGTAGCGCCCACCCCAATAGGCGCCGTGGGTCTCGAACGGATAGAGCCGGTTGGGGGCAAAGATGACCAGCCGTCCGCCCGGCTTGAGGATGCGCACCGCCTCGGCTACCGCCTGCTGGTCGTCGGTCACGTGCTCGATCACTTCGTGCGACAGGATCACCCCGAACGTGCCCGTCGGGAAGGGCAGGGCTTCTGCCGTGGCGGCGTACAGATTGGACAGGCCGGCACGATGCGCTTGGACGAGCTTGTCGCCGTCGATATCAACCCCGAACACGTCCGGGCTGAAATGGCGAAAGGCGCGGACGTACATGCCCAACCCGCAGCCCACGTCGAGGATGGCCTGGCTCTCCAGGGGGACGTAACGGCGGATCAGGGCCAGCCGGCGCTCCTGTCCGTGGCCCCAGACGTAACTGGGATGGCCGAGGGTAATCGCTTTGTCCGGCTGGGAGCTGCTACCAGCCATACTTGAGCCGCAACACCAGGCGCAGCGGCAGATCGTGGCTCATCATCTTGGCCTGGGTCTCTTCGATCGGGTATGGCACCCGCCGGTGCTCGATGGTCATCGCGTCCAGGTGGAGGATGGCATAGCTGGCCCGCGAGTCGCCGTCGCGTGGTTGGCCGACGCTGCCGGGGTTGACAATCAGACGTTCCGGCCCCAACTTGACCGGTTGCGCCGCTGTCCAGCGCAATCTGCTCGCAGATCGGCCCGCTGTCCTCGGTCTCGGGGGTCAATCGAAAGATGCCCGGCGTATGGGTGTGGCCTACCAGGCAATAGCGCGTGCCAAAGTGTTCAAAGTTGACGCGCGCTGTGGAAGTGTAGATGATATACTCCCAGATTGGGTGGCGAGGGCTGCCGTGGGTCAGCGTAAATCGGTCCTCGACCACCACTTGAGGCAGTGCTTCCAGGTAGGCCAGGTTGTCCGGCGTCAGCTGCTGTCTGTTCCACAGGTTGGCGTCGCGGGCGTCAGGGTTAAAGTCTTGCAGATCCAGCCTGCCCAGCGTCGCCCAGTCGTGGTTGCCGGCGATACACACCGGCGACAGGGATCGCAGCAGTTCGACGCAGGCGTTAGGATCCGGGCCGTAACCCACTACGTCGCCCAGGCACCATACCTCGATCCACTTCACCCGCATCGTCCAACACAGCCTGAAATGCTTCGAGGTTGCTGTGAATGTCCGAGAGAATCAGACAGCGCATGTCGTTTCCTTTAGCCGCAAGTGAACGCATCATACCACACAAAACCAGTCCAGGTCAAATGCTTGTCGTTTGTTCGTGTTGGGTGTATAATAGGTAGGCGAGGGATCGGAACGATGCCTATCCTGGACGCAGCACACACTCGATTTGATAAGCCACAGCCCGGCCCAGACCCGGCGGTTTGGGGCGCGGCTGGGCGGCCTGTTACAGGCTGGCGATCTGGTCTGCCTGGAAGGAGGTCTCGGCACCGGCAAGACCTGTCTGGTGCAGGGCATCGGACGGGGGATGGGCGTGGTTGAGCCCATCACCAGCCCGTCGTTCACCCTCATCGCCGAATACCGGCCAACACCGCCGGCCCCGGTGCTGTACCATGTCGATCTGTTTCGCCTGCATACGGTCGTGGAGGAGGCCCGGGTCTTGGGGCTGGAGGACTATATGCTGGGCGATGGCGTGTGCGTGATCGAGTGGGCCGAGCGCGCTGAGCCGATCTTGCCTGAAGAACGGCTGTGGATCCTCCTGCGCTACGTCGATCCCGGCAAGCGCGGCTTCCTGATGCAGGCCACCGGATCGCGCTATGACGATCTCCTCCGCCGGTTCAGAATGAGCGCCTTTGGGGTGTAAGGGACAACCGATCATGCTATTAGCCATCGACACGGCCACCCGCATGGCAAGCCTGGCCCTGTACGACCCGGCCGCGGGCCGGATCCTGGGCGAGGAAACCTGGTATTCGAACGACAACCACAGCGTGGAGCTGATGCCCCGTGTGGCCCGGCTGATGGAGCACGCAGGGTCTGGCTCCGGCCCGCCTGACCGGATTGGTAGTCAGCCTGGGACCCGGCTCGTTTACAGGGCTGCGGACCGGGCTGAGCACAGTCAAGGGGCTGGCTCTGGCCCTCAAGGTGCCCGTGGTCGGCATCCCGACGCTGGACGTGACGGCCCGCCCGCACATGACCCAACGCCTGCCGATCTGGGCCATCCTCCAGGCGGGGCGAGGGCGGATCTGCGCCGCCCACTATATCCGGCAACGGGGGCATTGGCACCGGGAAGGGTCATACCTGCTGACCACTGTGGCGGCGCTTGCCGATCAGGTACAGCAGGAGACGGCCCTCTTCTGCGGCGAGATCGACGCCCGCGAGGCCGGCCTTGATCCGCCAGCGTGCAGGCGAAGAGGCGATCGTCGTCACGCCCGCAGCCAGCCCGCGCCGGGCGGCTTACCTGGTCGAGATAGGCTGGGAGCGGCTTGGCCCTCAACGATTACGACAACCCGGTCACCCTGTCGCCCATTTATCTGCATCAGAGCATCCAATATCCGATTCCGGCGAACCCCTCTGATGGCTGATCCCTTGCCTATCAAGGACTCATTCGGGGGATTTGCCGTCGAGCCGATGACCGTGCCCGACCTCGGCGACGTGATGGTCATAGAACGGCTGTCCTTCTCTTCCCCCTGGTCAGAGCGCGCCTACCGGTTCGAGATCGAAAAGAATGAGCACAGCGTCATGCTGGTCGTGCGGCCTGCCTTCCCCCTGTCGCTGTGGGACAGGATCAGGGGACGGGCTGGGGTGCGGTCGCCGGTGCTTGGCTACGGCGGGCTGTGGCTGCTGGTGGACGAAGCCCACATCAGCACCATAGCGGTACATCCCCAGTGGCGGTCGAAGGGGCTGGGCGAGCTGTTGCTGCTGTCGCTGTTGGAGCAGGGGGCTGGGCGGGGGATGCAAAATGCCACGCTCGAGGTCCGGGTGTCGAACGAGACAGCCCTGGGGTTGTATCACAAGCTGGGCTTTGAGATTGCTGGCCGTCAAAAGCGCTACTACTCGGACAATAACGAGGATGCATTTATCATGGTCACACCCCCGTTCGACACACCTGCTCTCAAGGAGAACCTGCGGCGGTGCCGGGCAGAGCTGCTTGCCCGGCTTCAGGCCGGGACGGCGCAGGTCAGGTCGTATCAGCAAGACCTCGGGGCGAAGCGGAGTGAGGTAGACAAAACTCCTCAGTTGGGGTAGAATTCTGCCCCGAATGTGGAGCCAAACAAGGTCCCGCGCCGTCGTAAGTGCGACGTTAGTCCCCAACATCATAAAGGAGCGAATTTGTGTCCCAACTCACCGAGCTGTACGATCAGGTCAGAGCATGCGAAAAGTGTCAGTTGTCCCAGTCGCGGACACTGGCGGTGCCGGGTGAAGGGCCCGAGGATGCTCGCATCCTGTTCATCGGCGAGGCGCCCGGCTTTCACGAAGACCGCCAGGGCCGGCCCTTTGTCGGGGCCGCTGGCCAGTACCTGACCGAGTTGCTGGCCAAGGTCGGGCTCAAGCGCGAAGAGGTGTATATCGCCAACGTGATCAAGTGCCGGCCGCCCGGCAACCGCGACCCGCAGCCAGACGAGATCGCTGCCTGCCGTGTCTACCTGGACCGTCAGATCGACCTGCTCCGTCCCCGCCTGGTGGTCACGCTGGGGCGCTTTTCGATGGAGCGCTATTTCCCGGGCGCCTCGATCTCGCGCATCCACGGCCAGCCCAAGCGGGTGGGCAGCGTCATCTACTATCCCGATGTTTCACCCGGCGGCAGCGCTGCACCAGCCGCGCTGGAAGAGCCTTCTCGACGAGGATTTCGCCCGCATTCCAGGCCTGTTGGAGCAGTTGGACCAGATCGAGGAACAAGAGGACCAGCCTCGACCGCCCCAGGCCGAGCAACTGAGCCTGTTCTAGGAGTCTGTCACCCTGAGCGAAGCGAACAACCTGCTCAAAGATCATCCCCCTGGGCGGCCTGGGCCACATCGGCAAGAATATGATGGTGGTCGAATACGACGACCAGCTGCTGATCGTCGACTGCGGCCTGATGTTCCCCGAAAGCGACATGCTGGGCATCGACATTGTCATCCCCGACATGAGCTACGTTTTCGAGCGCGCCGACCGGGTGCGGGCCATCATCGTCACCCACGGCCACGAGGACCACGTCGGCGGCCTGCCCTATCTGCTGCAGAAGGTCAAGGCGCCCATCTATGCCACCCGGCTGACCCGGGGCCTGATCGAGGTCAAGCTGAAGGAGTATCACCGCATCGAAGACGCCGACCTGCACACCGTTGCCCCTCGTGATGTGCTGGACCTGGCTCCCTTTACCGTCGAGTTCTTCCACGTCTGCCACTCGATCCCCGACGCGGTTGGGCTGGCCATCACCACGCCGGTCGGCCTGGTCGTCCATTCGGGCGATTTCAAGTTCGACCAGACGCCGATGGACGGCCAGATGACCGACTATGGCAAGCTGGCGGAGCTGGGGGCGCGGGGCGTGCACGTCCTGCTGTCCGACTCGACCAACGCCGACCGGGACGGGCAGACCCCCTCCGAGCGCGAGGTGTCGGACACCTTCGACCGCATCTTTGCCACGGCGCCCGGCCGGGTCATCGTCGCTACCTTTGCCTCGAACATCTCCCGGGTGCAGCAGGTGGTGACCACGGCCCACAAGCATGGCCGGCGGGTGGGCATCGTCGGCCGGTCGATGCTGGGCAACGTCAAGATGGCGATCCAGCTGGGCTATCTGGACCTCGGCCCGGAAGGGGCCGACGCGCTGCTCACGGCCGACCAGATGAACCACCTGCCCCCCGACCAGGTGGCCATCGCCTGCACCGGCAGCCAGGGCGAGCCGACGTCGGCGCTGGTGCGCATGGCGATGGGCGAGCAGCGCCAGGTGAACATCCGCCCCGGCGACTCGGTCATCGTCTCGGCCACGCCGATCCCCGGCAACGAGGAGCTGGTCAATCGCACCGTCGACAATCTGTTCCGCGCCGGCGCCGAGGTCTATTACCACGACCGGGCCAGGGTCCACGTGTCGGGACACGCCAGCCGCGAGGAGCACAAGCTGCTGCTCAACCTCACCCGCCCGCGCTTTTTCGTGCCGATCCACGGCGAGTATCGCCACCTGGTGCTCCACGCCCGCATGGCCGAGGAGCTGGGCATCCCCCGCGACAACATTTTCATTATCGACAGCGGCCAGGTGCTGGAGTTTGGCCCGGACTATGGCCGGGTGAACGGCCGGGTGAGCGAGGGGCACGTCCTGGTGGACGGCCTGGGCGTGGGCGACGTGGGCAACGTCGTGCTGCGCGACCGGCACCTGCTGGCCGATGACGGCTTTGTGGTGGCCGTGGTGGCCATCGACGCCGACACGGGCGAGCTGGTCGAGGGGCCCGACATCATCACCCGCGGCTTTGTCTACCTGCCCGACGCGGGCGAGCTGATGGACGAGGCGGCGCACACCGTCGTCGAGGCGCTAAAGCATGGCAGCGCCGGGCCGGCGGCCAGCGGCAAGATCAAGGACAGCCTGGCCGAGTTCCTGTACAGCCGGACCAAGCGGCGGCCGATGATCTTGCCGGTGGTCATGGAGGTATAACTCCGAGTTCGGCCTCTCCGCTGCTTCGTGGGAAAACCTCGGAAGTCTGTTTGTTATGGGGTTGTAAAGGTCACCGGCGGCAGGTCGCGCATGGTCGCCAGGCCGGGCGGCGCCTCGCAGGACGCGGCGCACGGCGTTGACGACGATGGCGATGGTGGTAATGTCGCCGTTGGTGCCCTTGAGCTTGACCTCCAGGTCGGGCTTGCCAAAGATCTGGACTGTGTCGCCCTCCTCGCCTGTCTCCAGCGCCGCAATGAAGGTCAGGGTCATGAACTCGCCCTCGGCGCTGTAGCCCCTGGCCACCTGCTTTAGCCCCATCACCTGGCCGGGCTGGACGGTGAAATGCTTGGTCTCGACCAGCCGGTCGGCGACCACCGGCTCAACGGCCGATTCGTAGCGGACCAGCTTCTTGCCCAGGGTGTCGAATACCATGCCCACCGACTCGGGCAGGCCGACGTGGCCCATCCGCCCGGCGGCCATCCTGGCCTGGAAGGCCTCGACGGTCAGCCCTGACCCGATCTTGGCCTGGAACGGGCCGCGGCGGGTGGAGGCGTCGATGACGCGCGTGACGGCGATGCGGTCCACCCGCTGGCAGATGCCGGTCAGGAACAGCGGCAGGGCATCCATGAGAAAGCCGGGGTTGATGCCGGTGCCCAGCACTGTCTTGCCGGCCTGCTTGGCGGCGGCGTCGATCTCGGCCGCCTCGGCCGGCGTGGGCCAGCCAGGGGAAGGACAGCTCCTCGGCGGTGGTCACGACATCCAGCCCGGCGGCCAGGATCTCGACGATCTGGCCCTTGAACAGGTCAAAGTAGGAGCTGGTGGTGTGGATGACCGCGTCGGCCGAGGTGCGAGCCAGCAGGTCGGACAGCTTGGCCGACACCGGAAAGCCCAGCGGCCGGCCCAGGCCGATGACATCGCCCACGTCACGGCCGACCTTGGCCGGGTCGATGTCCACCCCGCCGACCAGCTCCAGGCCTGCTCGCTCGGTGACGTGGCGCGCCACTGCGCTGCCGATTGGCCCCAGACCGTATTGGATTACACGGATCTTGTCGGACATGTTAGGAATCTCCTTCTGGATCATGACCCTAGACCCTAAGGGTTTTCAGAAACCCGTTAGGGTCTATGTGGTTACAGGTATGGTTTGATGCGCCGCGCCGCCCGCCGGCACGCCTCGCCCAGGAAGGCGATGTCGGCCTCAGTGTGTGCCGTCGATATCCCGGCGTGGCTGTGGAGCATGAACACATCCTCGACCAGCATCGCCAGGTCGAGCACGGTGTGGCACAACGGGATGTCGCACCGGGCCGGATCGAAACAGTCGGACGGGCTGACGAGCGGCCGGTCGGGCTCGAACGGAAAGTGGAGCATGAACATCGAGCTGCCTGTGGTGAGCGGATCGTCGCCGCCGGACAGCAGCACTGCCGCCGGTGACGTGGACATAGATCCCCTCGGCGGCAAAGGCATCGCGGACCGTCCGGCGCGCCAGCTCGCCCAGCTCGCCCAGGCGGGGATAGATCTCGGCTTCGTGGTCGGCCAGGTAGCTCATCATCGTCCAGGCGGCCAGCATCGACGCCGGATGGGCCGAGTAGGTCCCGCCCGAGAACTTGACCCGCGCGGCCTTGTAGGCTCGCGATCCGCCCTCGGACACGCTGGCCAGCTCCATGATCTCGGCCCGGCCGGCCACCGCCGCCACGGGCATGCCGCCGCCGATGATCTTGCCAAAAGTGGTCAGGTCGGGCTGGATGCCGTACAGTGCGCCCATGTTGCCCGCCCGGAACCGGAACCCGGCGATCACTTCGTCCAGGATCAACACCACGCCATACTGTTGAGTCAGCTCGCGCGCTGCCTGCACAAACTCGGTCGAGGCCGGCATATAGCCGCCGACGCCGATGAACGGCTCCATGATAAAACAGGCCATCTGATCGCCGTTGGCACGGAACAGGTCGCGCAGGCGGTCCGGGTCGTTGAACGGGGTGACGAGCACCTGGTCGGTGACCGCCGCCGGCACGCCGTTGCTTTCCACGGCCTGATAGCCGTTGCCGACGCCGCCGTGATAGTCGATCCCTTTCAGCGCCCACGGCTGGCTGCCGTGCCAGCCGCCGCCGACCTTGAGCACCAGCTCCCGCCCGGTAAAGGCGCGGCCGAGCATGATGGCATACATCGTTGCCAGCGCGCCGCTCGTCGTAAATCGCACCCGCTCGGAGCCGGTCTGCTCGCACAGGATGCGGGCCGTATCGACCTGTAGCCGGTCGGTAAAGCCGGTCTGGAGGCCAAAGCCGCCGGCCAGCGCCTCGGCAACCGGTGCCGTGATTTCCGGCGGGTTGTGGCCCAGGATATTGGCCATGTGCCCCTGCCACAGGTCCATGATCTGGTGGCCGTCCTCGTCGGTCAGCCACGCGCCGTGGGCAGCGGCGATGCGCGGCGGAAAGGGCCTGATCAGGCGCAGGCTGTGGCTGCCGCCGTCGACCAGGTATTTGACCGCCTCGTTCTGAATCGCCTCTGACCGCGGCGAGCGCCGGGCATAGATCTCTGCCAGCTCGGCCAACAGCGGAGTGTAATCTCGTGCTTTCATTGCATCTTCCTATTTCAGAATTCAGACCTGACAGGTCCTGGGAAAACCTGTCAGGTCTTAGCCGGGCTGATTGTAGCGCATTTCAGAGAATTGTCAAAACCCGGCAGGCGGTATTAAATCCTCACATGTCCCCTTGACTTTCATCCCATTCCCGCTTATAATGGCTCGAGTCTTGGGAGGGGAAGAGTCCATGCACCGCGTCGATCTGCGCGGCGCCTATGCCGAAATGGGCCGCCAGCAAGGCCTGATCCTGCGCGAATCTGGCTTCGGCCTGCCGCCGCCCGACCCCAAGATACTGCACTTTGCCCGCCACCGCCAAGAGCTCGTCGCCCGCTCGCTCGACCTGGCCGTTGGCTATCCGTGCCAGAATCGGTACGAGACTGTGGCTTTCTAGGGAATGCTGTAGGCGAACGCGTGCAGATGAACGCTGATTCTTCGACGTCCGAGACCGGTCCCCTGACCTCCTGATTCAGCAGGACGGGGATCGCCTATTCCTCATAGACGAGGAGATAGAAGAGGAGAAGAGGTGGCACGCCCACCGCCGGCGGCTGGGCCCTGCTGCTGGGCGCTGCCCTGGGGCTGGCCTTTGGCCTGGTGTCGCAATATGGCAACTGCCATGTTGGTGCCCGGCATCCCCTTGTACCATACTCTGTTTGGGGCGGCCGGCAACCTGCTCTTGTGCGTTGCCATCGGCGCGGTGCTGGGGCTGGTGACCGCCTGGCCGAACAACGCCTTCGTCGGCGCCATCGCCGGCTGCTTTGCCGGCGCCCTGCTGTTCGAGGTAGCCATCATACTCACCGGCGAGAACACGCCGAATGTCGTGGCCGGCAAGACCGCCTCAATCCTGTTGACCTTCCTGCCTCTCGCCGCAATACTGGCTCTGCCGATTGGCATCTTTCGCTGGGTCGTGAGCAAGGAGGAGGGCGCCCGAGTGAGGGTGTCCACGGCGCTCCCGCGCTGGGGAACCGCGGCATCGCGCCCTCAGCCGGTGCTGCTGGTCGTGATGGCCGCGGCGTGGGGCACGCTCATTCTCTACCCCGAGCGCGGCCGGCTCGTGCTGCCCCGGATGAACGCCATCGTCCAGGCCGGCCTGAGCGCCGCCGACCGTGCGGCCCTGCCGGCCGAGTTTCAGGCCATCGACGTGCCGGGCTACCCGCAGCAGGCCAAAGGCAGCTACACCCTCGACTGGCAGGGGGATCGGCTGAGCCGCTTTGGCATCCCCCGCCCGATCGGAAACGAGGAGGAGCAGTCGGCAGTCATCGCCCGCTTTGACAACGGCTGGTCCTTCGTCTGCCTGTTCATCACGCCCGACGCCGAGCCGAGGTGTGCGCCATTATATGTGGAGCCGTAGAGCCCCCTTCTTGGGGGTGACGTTACAGAGGAGACTATGACAATCACTTTCGCTCCATTCAACGACATTCCGTGCGCCTGGCTGACCAACGGCCAGGTCCGGCTGGCGGTCAGCACCGACCGCGGGCCGCGCGTCCTGTCTTGGGGCTTGGAGGGCGGTCCAAACCTGTTCGCCGAGCTGCTCGATTTTGTCGTCGACAGCCCCGGCGGCCCCTTTCACTTCTTGGGCGGCCATCGCCTGTGGCATGGCCCCGAATCGCTGGCTGTCACCTACTGGCCCGACGACGAGCCCGTGCAGATACGCACCACAGAACAGGGCGCGGTCTTTACCCCGCCGCCCGATGGCCTGGGCATCGTCAAGGAGATCGAGTTCGCCCTGGCCGCCGACCGGCCCGAGGTCACCGTCACCCATCGGCTGCGCCGCGTCGCCGGCAGTGCAATCGCCCGGTTCGCCGCTCTGCATGGGCGCTGTCGACGTGCCGGCTGGGCGGCGTTGTCGTCCTGCCCCAACCCCACGGTCCAGTCGACCCCGCCGGGCTGCTGCCCAACCGCCAGCTCGTCTTCTGGCCCTACGCCGACCTGGCCGACCCGCGCCTGATCCTGGGCAGTCGCACCATCTGCATCGAGGCCCGGCCGGCGCCTGCCTTCAAGCTCGGCTACTTCAACCGGGACGGCTGGCTGGCCTACTGGCTGGACGGCACGCTCTTTACCAAGAGCTTCCTAAAGACTTCGAAAACCTCCTACCCCGACCTGGGCTGCAACGTCGAGTGCTACGTCAACGACCGCTTTGTCGAGATCGAAACCCTTGGTCCGCTCGTCCGGATAGCAGCCTGGCAAGACCGTCACCCACGTCGAAACCTGGCGCCTGGAAGCCGGCGTGCCACGGCCCACCGCCTGATTTGACAATCATCCCAAGCCTTCCGTATAATCATTTCGATAGTCTATCGAAATGATTATACGGAGGTGAACAATGGACACCGATACGCTTCGCACCGAGCGCCTGCTCGAGTTCTTTCGCGTCATGGCCGACGAAAAGCGGCTTCAGATCGTCGGGCTGCTTGCCCGGCAGAGCTACTCCGTTGAGGAGCTGGCCACCATCCTCAACCTCAGTCCGGCTACCGTCTCGCATCACCTGGCGCGCCTGGTCCAGGCCGGGCTCGTCGCCGCCCGCGCCGACCAGCACTATCACGTCTACTCGCTCCAGCTCCAGGCGCTGCGGGAGATGGCCCAGCAGATCCTGTCACAGGAAAGGCTGCAGGAGACCGCCGATGATCTCGACCTCGACGCCTATGACCGCAAGATCCTGCACGATTAGCGTGATCGACGGCCGGCTGAAGCAGATCCCGACGCAGCGCAAGAAGCGTGACGTCATCCTCCGCCACCTGGCTCGCCAGGTTTGAGCCAGACCGGCGCTATACCGAGCGCGAGGTCAACGACGTCATCCGCGCCTTCCACGACGACTATGCTACGCTGCGGCGCGAGCTGATCGACGGCCGGTGGATGGCCCGCGATCACGACATCTATTGGCGGCTGATGCCGTAAGGGAGGGAGCCCTCCCTGTGCTCACGACAGATCGGCCGGGTGAATCTCCTCGAATCCGTCGGGCACGTCCAGGGCGTTCATAGTCACCTGGGTGAGATTGGCCGGCACGTCGGCGGTGGGCCAGGCGACGCTCCAGTCCAGGTCAAAGACCCGGGCATAGTATTCGGCGACGTCGGGTGATTCGATCAGGACGCCGGCCTCGCGGGCGCGGGTGATCGAGTTCTCGCTCCAGTTGGTGGACGACACGAGCACCTTCTGCCGGTCGACGACGACGCCTTTGTTGTGCAGGTGGCCGAAAAAATCGAGGTTCATCGCCCTCAGGCAGTCGAGCAGGTCGTACTTGTCGAACGAATCCATCGTCTTTTCCCAGTTATCCTTCTTGCCGGTCTGGCGAAAGGCAGGGCTGACGATGACGCGGATCTGGACGCCGTCGGCCTTGCGTTGCCGGAGGGCCTTGAGCAAGCCCTTGGTCCTGGCGCCGCCTTCGAGGATATACTGCTGCTCAACGTCGATGCTGGCCTGGGCGTCCATGATCAAGCGGCGGACGACGCGGTAATAGTTGTTGGGGGAAAGGATGGGCGTGACCTTGGCCGGCTGGGCCAGGTCGAACGGCTGGATGTCAAAGACCTGGGGCGGCGGTGCGGCCAGGGTCGCCGGAAAGAAGGCGGGCTCTGGCGGCAGCGCCTCGGCCAGGGCAGCAGGCATTGCCTCGACGGGGATGTCCCAGTCGGCGTCGAACAGGCGCTTGAACCAGCGGGCCAGCGGGCCGTGGTCGATGCGGATGATCCACTCGCGGTTGGCCTTCACGAACTTGCCGGGCGTGGTGACCTTGGGGATCGCGCTTTTGGCCCAGTTGGCGCTGCCGATCAGGAGGATGGCATCATCGATGACGGCGAACTTTTGATGGCAGACGGTAAAGACATTACGGCCGCCGGTGGACGGCGCGGTCTGGACTTCGACGCCGAGGTTGTCCAGGGCCTGCTGTTCGTCGGTGCCCGAGTCGTGGACGTCGTACATGACGCGGATCTGGACACCGCGCTCCTTGGCGCTGCGCAGCAGGTCGAGCAGGTAGGGGGCGCTGATGTTGTAGATGTAGAAGCACAGGTCGTGCTGGGCAGCGTCGACGGCTGCCTTCACCAGCCGGTAGGAGCAGTCTGGTGACACGCCCGCCTGTAGCCTGGTGACGGTGGTGCTGGACCTGCACGCGATCTTGGGCTGGCGGGAGAGGTCGCCGGCCCCCAGAGCCATGCTATCGGCGAGCAAAGTATCGACCAGATCTTTCGGCCTAGTACCCATTGAACGACGTCTCCTTCCAACGGGTGTGTTCCACGTTCCTGGATCCCCCTATCGCCTGAGCCCTTGGTCCCGATGCGGAAACCCAGCAGAGGCGGCTTCCACGCCTTTCCTGCCCGCCCTGCTATTTCGGACAGGCCCTTCCCCCGGGCTCTCAGCGCAGGGTCTGCTCTTCCATAGTGAGGCCAAAGTGAACCCTCGCGCTGGTGCGACGCACCTGGTGCAGGTCTCGCCTTGGCTTCAGTTTAGAACCGCTGGTGCTCGGTGCGGGCGATGATCTCCTCCTGGAGGGCCTGGCCCAGGTCGCAGAAATAGTCGCTGTAACCTGCCACGCGGACGATCAGGTTGCGATACTGCTCCGGGTTGCGCTGGGCGGCGCGGAGGGTGGCGGCGTCGACGACGTTGAACTGGACGTGGTGGCCGTCGAGCCTGAAGTAGGCGCGGACAAGCTGGACGAGGGTGTCGAGGCCGGAATCGCCGGCGAGCAGCGACGGCGTGAACTTGAGATTGAGCAGGGTGCCGCCGGTGCGGACGTGGTCCATCCTGGCGGCCGAGCGGAGGACGGCGGTCGGGCCGCGGCGGTCGGCGCCCTGGACCGGTGAGATGCCCTCCGACAACGGCGTGCCGGCGCGACGGCCGTCAGGGGTGGCGCCGCACACAGACCCAAAGTAGACGTGGCAGGTAGTGGGCAGCAGGTTGACGTGGTACTCGCCGCCCTTGGTGTTGGGCCGGCCGTCGACGGCGTCGAAATAGGCCTCAAAGACGGCGCGCATGACGGCGTCGGCATAGTCGTCGTCGTTGCCGTAGCGGGGCGTGCGGTTGAGCAGCATCTGGCGCAGGAACTCACCGGCCTCCCCCGTCTCCTGGGCAAAGTCGGCGTCGAGGGCGGCCAGTAGCTCGGTCATGGTCAGGGTGCCCTGATCAAAGACGTGGTATTTGAGGGCGGTCAGGGCGTCGGCCATGGTGCCCAGGCCCACGCCCTGGACGTAGGTGGTGTTGTAGCGGGCGCCGCCGTCGTGATAGTCGTGGCCGCGGGCGATGCAGTCGTCGATGAGCAGCGACAGGAAGGGGACGGGCATGTAGGCAGCGTACAGCCGCTCGACGACCTGGTTGCCGCGGACCTTGATCTCCATAAAGTGGTTCAGCTGGCGGCGGTAGGCGTCGAACAGGTCGTCGAAGGTCTGAAACGCGGCCGGGTCGCCGGTTTCGAGACCGATCCGCCGCCCGGTGCGCGGGTCCACGCCGTTGTGCAGCGCGATCTCTAGCACCTTGGGCATGTTGAAATAGCCGGTCAGGTTATAGTTTTCCTTGCCAAAGGCGCCCACCTCGACGCAGCCGCTCGAGCCCCCGGCGCGGGCGTCGGCCATGGTCTTGCCCATCCGCACCAGCTCCTGGACGATCAGGTCGCTGTTAAAAACAGAAGGCTGGCCAAAGCCGGTGCGGATGATCCGGGCGGCGCGCTTGACGAATCGGTCGGGGTTCTTTTTGCTGACCTGGATCGAGGAGCTGGGCTGGAGGAGGCGCATCTCTTCGATGACGTCCAACAGCAGGTAGGTCAGGTCGTTGACGGCGTCAGAGCCGTCGGGCCCGACGCCGCCAAGGTTGATCTGGGCGAAATCGGTGTAGGTGGAGCTCTCGGCGGCGGTGACGCCGACCTTGGGCGGGGCCGGCTGGTTGTTAAACTTGCACCACAGGCAGTGCAGCAGCTCTTCCGCCTGGTCGTGGGTCAGGCTGCCGTCGTCCAGGCCCTGTTGGTAAAAGGGGTACAAGTGCTGGTCGAGGTGTCCGGGGCAGAAGGCATCCCAGGGGTTGAGCTCGGTGGTCACGCCCAGGTGGACGAACCAGTAGGCCTGGATCGCCTCCCAAAAGTCGCGCGGGGCGTGGGCCGGCACATGGCTGCACACGGCGGCGATCCGCTCTAGCTCGGCCTGCGGCGCTGCGGGTCGGGCTCGTGCCGGGCCAAGCTCTCGCGCCCGCTCGGCGTGGCGCTCGGCAAAGCGGACGATGGCGCCGGCGGCGATCTGCATCGCCCGGAGCTGTTCCTGCCGGGCGTAGGCGTCGGGGTCGTGGAGATAGTCGAGGGCAGCCAGGGCCTGGTCGATGTCGCGCTGGAAATCGATCATGCCACGGCGGTAGATCTTGTCGTCGAGGACGGTGTGGCCCGGCGAGCGCTGTTCCATAAACTCGGTAAAAATGCCGGCCTGGTAGGCCTCTTTCCACTCGGGCGTCATCTGCTGGAAGAGCAGGTCGCGCATGGTCCGGCCTTGCCAGAAGGGGATGATCGTCTCTTCGTACACGCGGCGCGCCTCAGGGCTGACCGCGAACGGGATCTTTTCCCGGGAGTTGAGGATGTCCAGGTCCTGCAGGCTGTGGCAGCACAGCTCAGGGTAGGTGGGTGTGGCCTTGGGAGCCGGGCCCTTTTCGCCGACGATCAGCTCGCCGTCGCCGATGTAGATCGTCTTGTGTTCCATGAGGTAGCGGAAGGCGAGCGCCCGGCACACCGCCGCCGACGCCGGTAGAGGCGGCCCGCCGTGGTCGCCTTCGCCGCGGCTATAGAACTCGGTCAACAGCTCAGCCCGCTCGGTAGAGATGGTCGGTTTGGCGTCGAGGCTCTGCTGTCGCAGCCGGGCCACGCGATCGGTCATTGGCATTGGTACAATCTCCTATTCGTGTGGGACGCAGATTCACGCAGACGGCCTGGAACAAAGCTCGCAGCTTTTCCGTCTATCTATTGTGCCAGTTCAGCACCGGACAGGCCACTTCGCTCCGACGCTGCCTGCCGCGTCGAAAGCCTGTCAGATCGTCTAGCTCATTATACACCAGACAGGGGCAGGAGTCCAGACTTGAGTCGGGGCAGAGTCCAGCCTAAGCCCCGGTTCCTCCCTGGAGGGTATTGACTTGGCGGTCCAATCTGCTACAATATAAAGTGAGGAGGGAGAAATGAATGGGAGTAACAATCTGCGGCGGAACAGGAGGGCGGCCATGGCTTTGGCCGTGGCGATCGGGCTGCTCCTGGTGGTAAACGCCGGGAGCGCGATTGGCTCCGCCAATCGGGCGGCGCCGGGGGTCAATGCCGCCTGCTATCCGACACAGCAGGCGCTGGTGACGGTGCAGCAGTCGCCCCACGGGGTGGCGGTCAACAGCGCGGCCAAACGGCTGTACGTCGTCAACCACGACAGCAACACACTGACGGTGATCAACAGCCAGACCTACGCAGTGATCAAGACCGTGGCCGGGGGGTATGGCCCCAACGGCGTGGCATACAACTCCGCCAACAACCTGATCTACATCGCTGCCAGGAACTCGAACAAGGTTAGGGTGATGAGGGCCAGCGACTATACGCTCTACAAGACGATCTCGGTCGGGTCGCTGCCGAACGGGATCGCGGTCAACCCCACCACGAATCAGATCTATGTGGCCAACTTTGGCAGTGGGACGGTGTCGATCATCAGCGGCGCCACCAACACCGTGATCAGGACGCTGGCGGTCGGCTCAGAGCCGTCCATGATCGTGGTTAACCCGGCGACGAACAAGGCCTACGTGTCGCTGCACGGGGCGGGCAGGATAGCGGTCATCAGCGGCGCGACCACGGTGACGACGGTGGACATCTACAGCACCGGTCCGTACGGGATCGCGTTGGACGCGCCGCGCAACCTGGTCTACGTGGCCACCATCGACAGCTTCCGCATCGCCGTGGTCAACGCGTCGACGAACCAGTTTCTGGGCTGGGCCGAGATCCGCAAGATGCCCAACGGCGAGCCGGTGCCGCTGCGGATGATCGCCGTCGACCCGGCGATCGGCAGCTCAGGGCATGTGTTTGTCACCACGGCGGCAATCGACGGCGGCTGGAACAAGGTGCTGGTCCTGTCGAAGGGGTGGCCGGAGTACTTTGCCCGGGCCTACGCCCTTGACCTGAACGGGCCGCGAGAAGGGATCGCCTTCGAGGCGAGCACCAAGCGAGTGTTTGTGACCTCGCGCGCCACAGGCAAGCTGGCAGTCTACCAGGACGGCGAGCCGATCTGCCCGACCAACTTTGGGCTGACCGGCTACCAGGTCACAGTCTGCGTGGCCAACCCGGACGGAACCTGCCAGCAGACCCTGACCTACTGATATGGGGGGGACATGAGACAGGCCTGACGGGTCTCATTCCAGCGTGAGCCTGTCAGGTCTCTGTTGTCAGCGCTGCGCTCAGGCCTGGCGGTGAGATTCAGGCCTGGCGCGCCCACGCAGACCGTGCACCAGAGTTCCGATGTGCAGACCTGTCAGGTCTGTGTTATTTCGTGATCGCATGGTTATAGCCTCCTGTCACTTCTGATGGAGGCTATCATACACCCGATTGTGTATTTTGAGCATTAGAATAATATAAATTATCTGCCTACTAGCCCTTGAGGCCAGAGATGACCACGCCCTGGATGAAGAGCCTTTGGGCGAAGAAGAAGAGCAGAACAGGCGGTAACACCATCAGCAGCGAGGCAGCCATCAGCAAGTTTCCCTGGTTGCTATAGAGGGCGTTGAACGATTGCAGGCCCAACGCCAGCGTCCAGTGCTCCTGGCTCTGCAGGTAGATCAGAGGGCGCATAGAAATCGTTCCAGGCGTAAAGCACAGTAAAGATGGTTACGGTGACCAGGGCCGGCCACGACTGGGGGATGATGATGTGGCGCAGGATGCCCAATGGCCCGCAGCCGTCGATCCGGGCGGCGTCGTCCAGCTCGACCGGCAGGCACATGAAGAATTGGCGCAGCAGAAAAACGTCCCAGGCGTTGGCGAAAAAGGCAGGTACGATGAGACGGCGATCAGGTTGAGCGTGACCTGATCGGCAGCAGATCGTCGACTGTCCCGGCAGACCGTGAAGCCAATGCCTGGGTGCCGAAGCACCGCGATCGTTTGCCGCCTGCGCCTTTGCACCGCTCAGCCGGCCGGTCGTTTCGGCCTCAACCGCGCTGTTCCGTCCACGAACCGCTCTGTTCCGTCCTGGTATCTGCGGCCCAATAGTATCCCAGCGCCGCCCACGAACTGGGGAGGCTCGCGGGCGGCGATGCCCTACAGGGTCGGCGCCCCCCAGCACTAGATGGCAATGCTCGATCGGCCGCGACGCGTGGTATGCCCTGCAGGCCGGCCAGGTAGATGATCATGCCGCCGCCCACGCTCCACAGGCTCATGATGATCAGCGCCGGCAGCGCCCAGTCGCGGCTGGCCAGCCAGCCTGGCCCTTGAATGCCGACCAGGCTAAGGAACCAGTTCAGAATGCCAAAGCGAGGATTAAAGATCATGCCCCACAACAGCGCGCTGGCTACGGCAGGCATAACGGCGGGCATGTAGAACACGGTGCGCCAGAAGGGCACCCCCGGCACTTTGAGGTTGAGCAGATAGGCGACGGCAAAGCCAAAGAACAGACCGAGGGGGATGGCGACGAGGGCGTAGGTCACTGTCACGCGCAAGGAGTGCCAGAATTTTGGGTCGGCGGTGAACAGCTTGATGTAATTGTCCAGGCCGATGAAGGTAGGTGCGCTGAGGATGTCATACTTGGTCAGCGACAGAACCAGGGAGGCGATCATCGGCCCCGCCGTGAACACAACAAACCCCACGATCCAGGGGCTGATGAATAGGTAGGCTGCCCTGGTTTCACGCCTGGACAAGGTCTTGGTCTGGCTCACGCTTCCTCCCAAGCCCCAGACCCCAAGGGTTTAGGGAAACCTTTGGGGTCTGGTCTGTCTGCCGTCATTTGTTAGCCCAGTACTCGTCCAGATAGGTCTGGGCCTCTGTGTTAAGGCTATTCATCAGCTCCTGGATGTTCTGATCCTTCTCGCTGACGATCAGGGTCAGGGCATTCTCGGCGGCATCCCATATCTCGGTGTAGGCCGGGGTCCAGCCCTCGTGGTTGGGCTGGGCATCCATATACTCGATCGAGTCGATGAACACCTGCCAGTCAATGTTGGCGTTGTCGGCCCTCATGCTCTCCAGCCAGTCGGCGGCCAACGACTTGCGCGCCGGGATGCAGCCGTAGCTCTTGGCCAGTCGGGACATGACGCCGGGCTCCATCAGAAACTTGGCCACTTCCCAGGCCTGATCGGGGTGCTTGGAGCTCTTGGGGATGGTGAACGTGTCGCCGTTGGCATCGGCTACCAGGTGCCCGTTCGGTCCGGTCGGGACTGCCGCCACGTCCCAGTTAAACGCCTCTGTCCAGGCACTATAGTTGTAGGCCATCCAGCTAAAGATCTCCCACATGGCCACCTGGCCGCTGACCAGCGGATCGTCGGTGAAAGCGGTCCCGGCTACCTCGCCGTTGGGCCGGACGTACGACTTCCAGACCGAGTCCTGGATGAACTGCGCGGCCTGGAGCCATTCGGCCGAGTTAAAGACGGCGGTCTTAAAGTCGGCGCTGACGCCCAGCGGCGTGCCGCCGAACTTGGCCGGCACACCCTTGAACGGTAGCCAATCCCAGCCATCCCAGCCCCACTGGACGATCTTGGCCGGGTCAAAGCCGGCCGCGGTGGCATCGTTGCCGTTGGCGTCCAGGGTCAGCTTCTGGGCCATCTCGATCAGACCAGGTAGACCGGCTGGGTCGCGATCTCGAGCAGGCGGCGCTCTGATCCATCGTAGCCGGCCTGCTGTGGGCTAGCATCCCGGTAAGAGGCGAGTGCGGCCGTGGCAATGGCATGTAGGATGGCGACGGTCACGAACTCGACCTCGATGTCAGAGGCCAGCCGGCAGCCAGTTCTGGGCAGCCAGGAGAGAGGCCAGGCTGCCTACAGTGGCAGCGGCGACAAAGCCACGCCGGCGACCGATCCGTCTCATGAGCTAAGCAGCCGGGATGGCAAACAGGGCCGTCCCGACAACCATGATCCCGATTGCCGGCGTCGTCCACGAGGGCGACGGGGCCAGATCGGCCCCGATGATTCCGCCCAGTCGTACAACCATGATCCAGCCTGACCAGGCCGACGACGCGGTCGAATCGCCAGGATGAGAATGTTTCGTGATCGCATGGCTATAGCCTCCTATCACTTCTGATGGAGGCTATTGTACGCCCGATTGCGTATTTTGAGCATTAGAATAATATAAATTATCTGCCTACTCGCCCTTGTCGGCAAAGATGAGCAGACCGTCGGTTGTGGACGCCTTTGGGCCGAGTGAGAGCAGAACAGGATGAGCAGGCTAAAGCCGGCCTCGGCGGTGGCCGCCTCCACGCCGCGGAGGAGGGGGACGAAAAAGTCGCCCGAGATGTCGGTGAGGAGCAAGCCGAGCGCCTTGGTCTGGCGGGTGGCCAGGTTGCGGGCGGCGGCGCGGGGCTGGTATTTAAGCTCGGTCATGGCCGCCTCGACGCGGGCGGCGGCCTCTTCTGACACCGGAACGGTGTGATTGACGACGCGGCTGACAGTGGAGATCGAGACGCCGGCGCGGCGGGCGACGTCATCAATGGTGACGGTATAGGGCCGTTTGGACGGCATAGCTCCTCCCTCCCTGGTCCGTCTCTGAAAGCGCTTCTGCAAGCGCTTTCAGAGCAATTATAGCCCATAAACGATAGGGTGTCAAATCGGAGAGGAGGAGGGTAGCAGACGTCCGATCCACGCTGGCGTCACAATGAGAAGGCCGATGGCCAAGCGAGTGGCGCACCGTGCTCGGGCCGTAGGCTCCTCCTACAGCGGCGAGCGCATGAAGGTCATGCCCAAGGGCAGCCAGCTGACGATGCCCAGTATCTGCAGCACGATGCCAGCCAGACCGGCACCCCCAGCAGCCGCCTGAAGGCGACGACCGCGATGGCGATGCCCCACCCGTCGATGATCAGGTGGCTGATCCCCAGGAGGTACTGGTCGCCCCAGCCGGCGGCGATGCATAGCCAGTCCCACGGCCAGGATGACGACCGCGATGGCTAGGTTGGTCATGCCTAGGATATTGAGGATCAGATCGATATCGCTGCTGCGGCGGCTGAGACGGAGCACGACGTGCATCAGGGCGCTCTCCATCAGCCAGTGGGCCAGCGAACAGGACTGGCCCGACAAAGACCAGCGTCCGGTAATAGTGCTCAGTGGAAAAGATAGGAATGAACGATGGGGTCGGCGGCTGCCAGCCCATGAGGTAGATCGGCAAATAGAGCAGCAGCGAGTCGAGCAGGCCGCGGAGGACGACGGCAGCCAACCCCCAGTGGGGCGCCGGCTTGTCGCGCAGCCCGTCGGCGAATCGCGCCGGACTGCGATAGGCGGTCAGCCACAGTCGAAGGAAAGCCATGGCGTTCTCCTCCTGGATCTTCTGAGGGCTATTATAGGCCCGGCCGGCCTGAAGGTCAAACAGACGCAGTGGGTCCACGGGGCTTGCCGGCAGACCCGTCGCCGTGCTTCAAGGTCCAGAAAAAAGCATTGACTTGGCGATCCTGTTGTGGTACAATAGCAGATAGCAGGTCGATCCGCACACTGAAGCTTCTCCGAATGCCAGGCGGAAGAGCAGCAAAGCCCGGCGGTTTAGCGTCTTTCTCTTGCCGATACAATGGCGCTCCCTCACAGGAAGAGCACGATGGAAAGGAGAACACCATGGAGAGGAAACCCGGCTATCGAACGATAGGCGCACTGGTTACTTTGTGCGCGGCGACTGTGCTGATGGTCGCTTTCCTGTTCTATCTCGAGTCTGTAGTGGCCCCTGTTGCCCAAAGCATCGCCTTTGCCGCCTCGGGAGAGGCGGCCGTCGACCTGGGCGATCCGCTGATCAGCGACGACCACGTCGACTTTCGGGATCGCGGCCGGTACGCCTACCAGGACCTGGTGTGCGGGGTCGTCTGCGATGCAGGCCAGGTCAACGTCGTCTACGGCAACCTGATCTACACCCGGCAGGATTTCTCCATCCCGGGGCAGGGCCTGCCGCTGGAGATCCACTTTACCTACAACAGCGGCAGCTTTTTCAACGGGCGCTATGGCTACGGCTGGCAGCTGAACTATGACCTGCGCTACATCACCAACGACGTCAACGGCAACGTCATCGTCGTCAGGGAGGACGACCGCACCGACCTCTTTGTCAAGCGGGTCGACGGCTCCTTCCGGGCGACCTATGGCGTGCGCGACACGTTGGAAGAGTACGCGCCCGGCCGCTATCTACTGACCGACCGAGAGGGCGTCAAGTACTGGTTCGAGTCGCCCGACCACCACTATGTGACCCGCATCGAGGATCTGAACGGCAACGTGTTGACCCTCAGCTACAACCCGCAGCGGGAGCTGACGGCAGTCACGGATGAGGCGGGGCGGCAGTTGATCCTGGCCTACACCGCCAACAAGCTGACGAGCATCACCGACCCCCTGGGCCGCACCTTTCACTACAGCTATGACACCGACGACAACCTGATCGGCGTGACCGATCCCCTGGGCCACACGACCCACTACGCCTATTCAGCCACCTGCCACGATCTGGTGACCATTACCGACGCGCGGGGCAACAGCCGGACCATTGCCTACAACGCCGACTACCAGGTCAGCAGCCTGGCGACCTGCTGCGGGACCTGGACCTTTGCCTACGACCTGGCTGGTAGGCAGACCACTGTGACCGATGCCCTGGGGAACGCGACCACCTACAGCTACGATCAGAAACAGCAGGTGATCGCCATCCAGGATGCTTTGGGGCAGGTGACTGCCCGGACCTGGGATGGGGCGTACGATATCACCGCCGTCACCGACGCGCTGGGCCGGACAACCCACTATACCTACGACGGCTGGGGCCACGTACTGAGCGAGACTGATGCATTGGGCCAAACCACGTCCTACACCTATGGCAGTGGGGGCAAGCTGTTGGGCCGTTCTGCTGTGGACGCCTGGTCCCGGGTCACGTCGGTCACCGACGCCAATGGCCACACGACGACCTATGAGTATGACGCCAACGGCAATCTGATCGAGACGACCGACGCGCTGGGCAACGTCACGACCAACGAGTATGACGCCGACGGGCAGATGATCGGCCAGACCGATGCGCGTGGGGTCGCAACCCACTACGCCTACGATGCCTACGGCAACCTGACCGAGTGGTGGATCGACGGCCTGGTCAAAGGCGAGACCCCTGACTATGGGGCCAGCTATAGCTACGATCCGGTCGGCAACCGGATCAGCAAGACCGACGCCAACGGCAACGCCACCGCCTACGGCTACGATGCGCTGAACCATCTGTTGGTCATCACCGACGCGCTGGGCTTCACCATCGACTATAGCTACGACCCGGTGGGCAACCGGATTGGCGAGACCGACGCCAACGGCGACACGACGGCCTACGACTACGACGGCCTGAACCACCTGGTGGTCATCACCGACGCACTGGGCTATACATACCGGCTACGGCTATGACCCGGCAGGTAACCTGATCGCCGAGACCGACGCCAGCGGCCACGAGACCCTGAACGGCTATGATGAGCTGAACCGCCTGGTGATCATCACCGACGCGCTGGGCTGCGCCACCCGTTACAGCTATGACCCGGTGGGCAACCGGATCGGCGAGACCAACGAAAACGGCAACACCACCGCCTATGGCTACGATGCGCTGAATCGCCAGGTGGTCATCACCGATGCTCTGGGCTACACCACCACCTTCAGTTATGACCCGGTAGGCAATCGGATTGGCAGGACCGACGCCAACGGCCACGCGACCGCCTACGGCTACGATCCATTGAACCAACTGACCGTCATCACCGATGCCTTGGGCTATATCACCAGCTATAGCTACGACCCGGTCGGCAACCGCATCGCCGAGACCGACGCCAACGGCGACACGACCGCCTACGCCTATGACAGTATGAGCTATCAGGTGGCTGTCACTGACGCGCTGGGCTACGCCATCGACTATAGCTATGACCCGGTTGGCAACCGCATCGGCGAGACCGACGCCAATGGCAACACGACGGCCTACGGTTACGACGCGCTGAATCGGCAGGTAGTCATCACCGACGCGCTGGGCTTCACCATCGACTATGGCTACGACCCGGTGGGCAACCGGATCGCCGAGACCGACGCCAACGGCGACGCCACGGGCTACGTCTACGACGCGCTGAACCGCCAGGTGGTCATCACCGATGCCCTGGGCTACGTCAGCACCTACAGCTATGACCCGGTGGGCAACCAGATCGGCGGGACCAATGCCCTGGGCCGGTCATGGAGCTATGACTATGACGCAGTCAATCGGGTAGTAACTACCACCTCGCCGATGAACAACCAGACGGTGTACACTTATGATTGCGTGGGCAACATCGTCGGCCGGACCGATCCGAACGGCGCCATGACCGGGTACGGCTATGACGCGGCCAATCGCCTGGTGACCAAGTTGTACCCATATAACGTCCAGGTCGACTACCAGTACGACGGGGTCGGCAACCTGCTGGACATCACCCAGACCGGCGGCTGGCAGAACGCGACGTCCAGGACCTACGACGCCGTCAACCGGCTCGAAACGGAGGTCATCGACTATGGCCCCTTTACCAAGACCGTCTCTTACACCTACGACGGTGTGGGCAACATCCTGACGCTGACCGATCCCGACGGGCAGGTTTTGACCTATGGCTATGATCCGCTCGACCGGGTGCAGTTGGTGACCGACCACTTGGGCAGACAGACGAGCACGATCTATGATCCGGCCGGCCGCGTGACAGAAACCCTCTATGCCCATGGCGTGCGGACTGCTTACCAGTATGATAACGTCGATCAAACAACTCAGATCACGACCCGGGACGCCGCCAACGCGCTAATCTCACAGTACGACTATGCCTACGATCCGACCGGGCAGTTGCTGAGCGCCTTCAACAACGGCCTCAAGGAGGCGGTGTACCAGTACGATGCCGTCGGGCAGCTTACCGGCGCAGATTATACCCCATTGTCCCATGATTACCACTATACTTACGATCCGGCCGGCAACCGTCTGACCCGCCATTGCCCGCTGTGCGGCGAGCTGACTACCTACCTCTACAACGCTGAGGACCGGGTCTTGGTACAGATCGTTGGCGCGAACGCCATTAACTATGTGTACGACGCCAACGCCAACGTCCTACAGACCGCCAGCAATTGGGGGGTCGTGAACTATCAGTACGATTTCGAAAACCGGCTGACCCTGATTACCTACCCGCCGGGCTGGGGCTATATCGCCACCTACTACTCGCCCGAGGGGGAGCGGCTGGCCCGCGACGAGCGCGGTGTGTGGACCTACTACTATCCGACGCTGCTGGGCGTGGTGGTCGAGATGGACGGCGCCGGCCAGACCAAAGCCCGGCTCAATCCCGGCATCAGCATGGAGCCTGGAGGCGCCGCGTCGGCGCAAGGGAGCGACGCCACAGCCGACGCCTATATCCACTGGGACGGCCAGAGCAGCACGACCCACTTTACGGACGACGGCGCAGGGCAGGTGGCAGACTTTGTCTGGGGCTACTTCGGCGAGACGCTCTCCAGCGCCGGCGACGTCGACGGCGTGGATCCTGGGCTGTACGCCACCGGCATGAAGGTTGACTGGGATCCCCTGTTCGGTGCAGAAGTGATCGGCATCGACTATGCGCCTGACATCGACCAGCGCTTCGGCGGATACCTCTTTGATCCGAGTGAGGATCTGCTCACGATCAAGTGCTGGGGCGACCCTGTCGGCCCTTGGGATGATGTACTGGCCCTCTGCCCCGTGCCTGCGCCCGAACCCAACCCTATTCCTCGCGCTGTTCCGGTACCAGTTCCCGCGCCTGTTCCTGGGCCTGTTCCCGACCCCCAGCCCAACCCTGTTCCCGAGCTTGTTCCCGCTGCCGAACCCAAGTCCGATCCCAAGCCCCAACCCAAGCCCGAACCCAAAAAGCCGGCATGCGAATGCACCTGCGAGGTGAAAATCACAGAGGTAACACTCGAGTTCTTGCCTGGTACGATCGGGATCGACTCGGAGCCCCAGCTAAAGGTCAAGTACAAGCTGCAGGAAAAGTCCGAGTGCAAGCCCAAACCACAATGTGGCATCAAAAAAAGAACCGAGACTGGGACTGTAACTGTCAGGTTTGCGGGAAAGAAAAGGGGCACGACCGTGAAGATAGGCCCCAGGTACTGGCCGCAGGTTGGCTTGGGGCACAACCAAACCCCCACATCGGTGACCCTGGTAGTCAAAGTCAAGATCACGTGTACCGACGGAACCACCTGCTCAGGTCAAGACACCAAGACAATCAGTGGGGCAGCGCTCGCTGAAGCACTGAAGCGAAAATAGGCGGAAACAAGGAGGATCGAGATCATGAAGGAAAATCTGTCAAGAACGGTGATGGTCCTGCTGTTGGTGTTTCTGCTAACTTGCTTGGGGGTGGCGCTGTTCGCTGCGCACGCTGCCCCACTGCAAGACACGGGGTTGAGCGAGCCGGCGGCCGCAGCGCAAGACTGCTACACCCTGGACACCTCCCGGCCGGAGTGGCTGGCGGAGGGGCCCAGTGCAGCGACCTATCTGCCGGTCATCGTCAAGAACTGGCCGTGACCGGCGAATTGTGTGCGGCAGACCCTAGAGGTTCCCAGAACCTCTAGGGTCTAGCCCCGTCGTCGCTATTTGACCTCGAAGGTGACCGACGCTGTCTCCTTGCCGTCCTGATCGCTGTCGTTCATGCGCAGGTCGTACGAGCCGGGCTCGTCGGGCGCAGTAAAGAGTCAACACCCCCGAGGTTTGGCCGTCTAGGTATTCATATTCGATGTCGTTCTCGTCGTTGACCGTTGCGTCGCCGTGTGGCACATCGGAGGGAATGAGCCCCACCCACGCCCCGGCCGGATACCAGGACGGAGCGGTAAAGGTGACCTGGATCTCTTCGCCGGGAGCAAAGGTCGTCTTGTCCAGGCGTAGGCTGGGCTCGACATCGCCGCTTGGAATCACCACGCTAAAGGTGACCGAGGCGGTCTCCAGGCCGGTGCCGTCGTTAAGGCGCAGGTCGTACGAACCGGGCGTCTGGGGTGCGACGAAGGTCAGCGTCCCCGAGATCTGCCTGTCGATGTACTGGTAGTCGATGTCGTTCTCGTCGTTGACCGCCTCCTCGCCGTGTGGCACCTCGGAGGGAATAATCCCCACCCATGCCTCGGCCGGATACTGGGATGGGACGGTGATATAGACCTGGAACTCCTCGTTCGGCGCAAAGGTAGTCTTGTCCAGCACCAGGGCCGGCTGGACGTCCCCGGCCGACAGCGCGACGCTAAAGGTGACCGACGCAACCTCCTTGCCGCCCGAGTCGCTATCGTTCATGCGCAGGTCATAGGAACCGGGCTCCTGGGGCGCGGTAAAGGTCAGCACCCCTGAGGTCTGGCCTTCCAGGTACTGGTAGTCGATGTCGTTCTCGTCGTTCACCGCTTCCTCGCCGTGGGGCACGCCGGAGGGGATAATGCCGACCCAGGCATCTTCGGGCAGAGAGTCGGGAGCGGTGAACCGCACCTGAAACTCCTCGTTGGGGGCCAGCATCGCCTTGCTTAATGCCAGGGTGGCTGCACCCGTGGGCGCGGCGCTTTCTTTCGGCGCCACGGTGGGCTGGGCCGTCGGGGTCGGCCTGGCGGTGGCCGGCTCGGCGGTGGCCGGCTTGGCGGTGGCCGCTTGGGCGGTGGGTGGCGAGGTGGCCTCTTTGCCGCCATCTCCACCGCACGCCACGCAGGTTGCCAGCAGCACGGCCAGCACAATCATCAGGTTTGTGAGTCTACGTCCGAACATGGCATTTACCTCCATCTTGGATTTCGACCCGACTGCCTGCGGGCCGGTTATCATTATAGCCACATAGGGCGATTTGTGCAAGATGCTGTCGACATCCATCGTGGATGATGGCTATTGAGTCGGCCGGTCAAGCCCGGTTCCCGGGTCTTGTACGGTGGGGGAAACTGTGATAGAATGGGCCAGCCCACCCACGGACGACGGCTGATGCCCTCACGATACACGGGCGGCCAAGATCGCGGACGTGCAGGGGCGTGGTCGCTAGACAAACCAGGAGGGAGCAATGACGCCGACAACAGATCGATGGCAGCAGGTGCTGGCCTATCCGTTTCGTGATCCCAAGTGGGGGAACAAGCTGCTGGTGGGCAGTGCGGTGCTGCTGGCCGGGTTCATCGTGCCGGTGGTGCCGGGCCTGTTCGTGATGGGCTATTTCGCCCGGCTCCTGCGGCAGGTGATCGCCGACGGAGAGTGGCGCCTGCCCGAGTGGGACGATTGGGGGCAGATGCTTACCGATGGGCTAAAGCTGTTCGCAGTGAGCCTGGTGTACAGCCTGCCGGCGATCGTGCTGATGGTGATCGCCTTTGGGCTGTCGTTCCTGCCGACCTTCATGCCCTTTTTCCAGGCCGGGGTTGACGAGTCGCAGATCGGGACGTGGGTTGCGGCAATGTTGGGGGCCTCGATGCTGGGCTGGGTGCTGATGGGCCTGGCCACGCTGGTGTGGCTGGTGACGCTGCTGTTCCAGCCGCCGGCCATAGCGCACATGGTGGCCAAGGGGCCGTTCGGGGCCGCATTCCGGATCAGGGAGTGGTGGCGGATTGTCCGCAGGAACTGGGCCGGCTTTGCGCTGGCGTACGTAATTGCTATGGGACTGGTGATGGCGGTTTATACCGCCATGACGGCATTGTACTTCACCCTGGTGCTCTGTTTTCTGATGCCCTTCGTGATGGTGCCGCTCGAGGTGTATGTGCTCATGATCGCCGGCGCGGTTTTTGGCGATGCATACCGGACGGGGGCGAACCGGCTGGCCGGTGTGGGCTTGTCGCCTGTCGAGCCGGAACATGGCTAATGCTGGAGCTGTTTTCTACCTGCTGCGCCTGTCGTAGCGGTGGTTGTGGCCTGCGCCGGGTTGTTTGCGGCGCGGCCCACGCCCAGGCTGGCCTACGTCCTGACCCTGGTGTGCATGATGGGCGCGGGCACGCTGATCTGTGCAGCAGTCGTGCTAGGGAGCTGATCGCGAAGTAGCTTGGATCGACAAGGGCGCGTCAGGACGCGAAAAGCGCGAAAGGGGGTTGCCTCTTTCGCGCATTTTCGTGTATGGCGGCAATCCGTTCAATCCGTGACAAAACCCTGTCGGCCTACCACATGCCGGGGAATGAGTCGGTAGCGGGTTCGCCGGGCATAGTCGGCGTAGCCGGGCAGCTCGGCGATCAGGGTTCGATCTTCGAGTGAGGTACGGAGCCATACGACCGCCATGGTCAGGACGGCAGGGACCAGCGCCCACAGGGAATCGAGCATGACCGGCATGGCCAGGTAACAAAGCAGGGCGCCGGCGTAGGCCGGATGGCGCACATAGCGATAGGGGCCGGTCTGGATGACGGTCTGGCCGCGGTCGTCCTGGATGCGGACGACGCCCGAAAAGTAGGCGTTGGCGGCCATGGCCCAGGTGCCGATCGCATAACCCAGCAGGACGAGCAGCATGGCGACCACCTGGAGAGGCAGGGATAGATCGGGCGACCAGCTCCACCGCTCGTCGAACCCGGCGATGATCCAGATGGCCAGCGGCCCGATTATGGCGGCCAGCAGAACGAGGGGCCGGTCCCAGCTTTTGCCCCGCTCGGCGTCCAGCGACCGGGCGCGTTCGACCAGCAGGTCAGGGCTTATGCGCAGGACGATCAGCCGGCTGGCCAGGGACGAGATGATGTGCAATGCGACGTAGACCCAGGCGATCGGCCAATCGAGACGCCAGGCAGCCAGGAACAGGACGCAGGGGAGAAGGATGACAAACAGGACAAGCTGGACCACAGGTCTCCAGCCGATGCGCTGAAGTAGACCCGAAGAGCGATGGGTACTCATGGTCACCTCCGTTACGAGGAGAGTATACAACGGGGGGTGCATCAGGTCAAAGTGGGTGAGGGAGGAGAACTTGTGCTACCTCGTGGTCAATTTGGGCAGTTGAGATCGTGCAGATACCCACCTGGGGCCAGCATATTGCTCTTTGCATTTCCCCTATGCTGCTGATATAATGGTCGCGTCTGGTGACAGAGGACCTGGTGGCTGTCGCCCGTGGCCTGCAAGCAGTGGAGCAAGGGAGGTCGATGATGAAGAGGCGGATAGTCTGTCTCCTGCTGGCAGTTCTGGTGGATCTGCAATGGCTACCCCTGCCTTGTGCTCGCGCCGCCGCGACATTGGAGCTGTACGGCACCTTTCACGCCATGGGCGTCATCGTCACGCTGGACGCCGGCGATGATCCCGACCTGGATGCCACGACCACTGTGGAGTACCGGGTGGATGGAAGCGGAGCATACCGCAGAAGCTTTCCCTTGTCCCGCGTTTCAGACACCCGTTTTGCAGGCAGTCTCTTTTGGCTGGAGCCGGGCACCGATTATGACCTGCGTGTCACCTTCGACGACCCTGACGGCGGCCCATTGGACGGCGTCACGGTAGAGGCCACGGCCGCCACCCGCGCCGAGATCGCTGTTCCCAAGCCTACTCCGGCGACTGCCCACTATGTCAGCCCCCTGGTTCTGAAAGAGCACTTGTGAGTGGTACCATGAGGCGGACATAGGAATAGCGCGAAGGAGGGGAAAGATGAGTGGACAGGCGGTCTATGAGCGGCCGGTGGAGCTGCTCCAGCAGTTGATTCGATTCGACACGACGAATCCGCCGGGGAACGAGGCGGAGTGTGTGACCTACATCCAGGGGCTGCTGGCCGAGGCTGGCCTGCAGACGACGCTTCTGGGCCGTGTGCCTGAGCGGCAGAACCTGATCGCCCGGCTTGAGGGCCGGGGGGAGGCGCCGCCGTTGCTGTTGTACGGGCATGCCGACGTGGTGACGACGGCGGGCCAGCAGTGGACCTATCCGCCCTTTGAGGGGCGGATCGTCGACGGCTGGGTGTGGGGCCGCGGGGCGCTGGACATGAAGAGCGGGGTGGCGATGATGGTCGCCGCCCTGCTGCGGGCCAAGGCCGAAGGGCTGGAGCCGGCCGGCGATGTGGCGCTGGCAGTGGTGTGCGACGAAGAGGCGGGGGGCGACTATGGGGTCAAGTACCTGGTCGAGAGTCACCCCGAGCAGTTCGCGGGGATGCGCTACGCGCTGGGCGAGTTTGGCGGGTTCACCCTTCGTGTCGGTCCCGCCTGCTTCTACCCCATCCAGGTGGCAGAGAAGGCGATCTGCTGGCTAAAGGCGACGGTGCGCGGGCCGGGCGGCCACGGCTCACTGCCGCTGCGGGGCGGGGCGATGAGCAGGCTGGCCGGACTGCTGCAGCGGCTGGAGGAGCAGCGGCTGCCGGTGCATGTGACGCCGGTGGCGCGGCAGATGATCGACACGATGGCCGCTGCTCTGCCGTTCCCACAAGGGACGGTGCTGCGCCAGCTGCTGAACCCCGGGCTCTGCGACCGCGTGCTCAAGCTGCTTGGCAAGCGGGGTCAGATCTTTGAGCCGCTGCTGCACAATACAGTGAACGCCACGATCGTCCGGGGTGGGGAGAAGGTCAATGTCATCCCCAGCGAGATAACGGTCCAGTTGGATGGGCGGCTGCTGCCGGGCTATTCTCCCGACGATATGTTGGCCGAGCTGCGGCCGGTCGTCGGGCCCGAGGTGGAGCTGGAGCTGATCCAGCACGATCCGGGCCCTCCCGAGCCGGACATGGGGCTGTTCGACCTGCTGGCCGGGGTGCTGCGCCGGGCCGATCCGGACGGGATCCCGATGCCGCTGATGATGACCGGGACGACCGATGCGCGATTCTTGTCGCGGCTGGGCATCCAGACCTACGGCTTTACGCCGATGCAGTTGCCGGCCGATCTCGAATTGGTCCGGTTGGCCCACGCCGCCGACGAGCGGGTGCCGGTGGGGGCAGTGGAGTTTGGGGCGCGGGCGATCTACGAGGTGCTGCACACCTTTAGGGTCTAGGGGAAACGCCACAGGAGGGTGAATCCCCAGCCATGCCAGCGCCAGGCGGCCACGGCCGGGGTGGCCCCCCGTTGTTCGAGTACGATAAGCTCCTGGACGCCGTTGCCGTCCAGGTCGGCCAGTTCTACCCCGAGGATCGGGTCGGCCACGGCCGAGCCTCCCCACAGGACGCGATAGCCTCCGTCGCGGTAGCCGAGGATGAAGGGATGGCTGTGCATTGCCCCTGCAGCGTCCGGCTTCCACAAGGCCAACAGCAGCTCAGCCCGGCCGTCGTCGTTGGGATCGCCCAGAGCCAGGTCGACCACCCGCCACTCAGGCAGGCTCTGCCACGATTCACCGCCAGAGATTGCGACCCGCCCGTCGTCGAGGCGCACCTGCTCGGGGAGGCCGTCGCCGGTCAGGTCGATCTCGCCGCTGCTAAACATCCCGTCCTGGGGTGATCTGCCGGTTGCCGCTACAGATCCGGTATTCCCCTGGACAGGCTGCGGCTGGACCCGCGCCAGCAGCGACGGCGGCCTCGTCGAGGGCCATCAGCCGCGGGCGAGGCCCGGCCCGCACCGGCAGCGCCTGCACCGCCCGCAGGCCGCTCGGCGTCGAAAAAGGCGCGCAGCGCCAGCCCATAGCGCGTCTCGTCCTGCTGCTGGTCAAAGACCAGGTTGCCCAGGCTGTAGGCGACAAAACCGTCCTGGCCGGCGGCGGTGCCCTGCACCACGTGGGGGTGATGGCCGATCACCAGCGCGGCGCCGGCGTCGAGCATCGCCTGGGCCGCGTCGCGCTGGGACGGGTCGGGCCGCAGGTCATATTCATATCCCCAGTGGATCGAGACGATCACGGCGTCGGCCTCGAGCGCGGGCGGCGGCGATGACGGCGGCAGCCTGGGACTGGTCCCAGCCGGCCCGCGTCCAGCCGGCCTCGTCGGGCCGGTCCTCCGGGTCGGAAACGGCGTTGAAGGCCAGGAAGGCCAGCCGCACGCCGTCGACCTCGCGGATGACCGGCTGGATGGCCGCGGCGGCGTCTGGCGCCGGCCCCGACAGGGGCGATGCCCGCCGCCCGGAGCCGGGCGGCCGTCTCGGCCAGCCCCTCCGGGCCATAGTCGAGGGCGTGGTTGTTGGCCAGCCCGAGCAGGTCAAAACCGGCGGCGCGCAGCGCAGCGACGGCCGTCAGGGGGGCGCGCAGGCGGTAGGGTCCCGGCCGGGCGGCGCCGGCCTCTGCGACGACGCATTCCAGGTTGCCCAGGGTCAGGTCGGCGGAGGCCAGCCAGGGGGCGACGGCGGCCAGCGGGTCCGGCTCGTCGGCCACGCCCCGGCCGAGCATGACGTCGCCGGTAGCGATCAGCTCGACGAGCGGCTCGCCGGCCTCTACCGGCAGCCCGTCGCGCAGGTACAGCCAGGGATAGGCCGACAGGTCGGGTGCGGCCGTCCCCGGCGCCGGCGCGCAGGCAGTGACCACCAAGGACTGGATCACGAAGCACGAAGGACGGCAAAAGGGCGCGAACGCACTTCGCGCCCCTTCGCGCCCTAATGCGATCCCCGCCTGTGAGGGCGGGGATCGCAGTCCTGGTCGTTACCAGGCCGGCGGCTCATTGGCATAGACGATGCGGGTCACCAGCCACTGCCACTCGCCCCGCTCCAGGGTGTAGGTCACCTCCAGGGTGTAGGGGCCGCGCTCGGACAGGGGCTCGGTGTCGCCCCCGCCGGGGTAGTCCTGAAACTGGTACAGCTTGTCCAGCCAGGTCTCGCGGACGGTGACCACAGCCCGGTCGGCGGTCTGCCGGTCGAAGGAGCGAAACTCGGAGCGAAGCAATTGGCGGCCTTCGTACTGCTTCTCGGCACGCAGGGCGTCGATCTCGGCGGTGAGCTGTTCCAGCGCCGGGCCGCTGGCCGCCAGGTACCCCGGCTCCAGGTTCCAGACGGCGTTGGCCAGCGACTCCTGGAAGCTAAACACGGCTTGCGTCAGGTCGCTCGATTCGCCCTCGGCGGTGAAAAAGCTGTCGATCCAGGTCGGCCGGGCCGGAGCCTGGCCCTCGTCCAGCATCTGCCGCCACTTTTCGTCGGTCAGCCGGTCGGCGGCCGGCCAGGGGAACTCGTAGTAGGAAAACACGGCGCCCTTGGCCACCTGCAGGGTGACGGTCCCGTCATCGTCGACCACCGGCACCACGACGTGGATCTCGTCGACGCGGCCCACCGCCTCCTCCAGCACGGTCGTGGGGGGCAAAGGGTCGGTGGCCACGTCGGCGACGACGGCCGCCTGCGGCTCCTCGTCCATGTACGTATTGCCGCCCGGCTCGCCCTGCTCGGCGTCGGCGGCGGCCATGGTCAGGTGCTCCAGCTCGCCGCCGTAGATAGCGGATGGTGGCATACTCATCTTCAGTCAGCGGCTCGCCGCGCAGCTCTTTCTCGGCCATGGCCTGGAAGTCGCGGGCCAGCTCCTCCAGCCGCTGCAGGCTGTCGCTCGTCGTCGGTGGCCAGCAGGCCGCGGTCGCCCAGCCCGGTGCGGGTCATGGCCGTCAGCGCCGCCAGCCGGGCGTAAAAGGCGGGCACCGGCTCGACGTAGCCTTTGGGCGGCACCGGCTCGGGCGGCATCGGGCCGGCGCCCATCTCGGCGTAGACCTGCTTGGCGTACAGGATGGTGTCGTGCTTCAGCTCGGTCCAACTGCCCAGGACGGTGTTGAGCTGCTTGTCCACCCAGGCGGTCGACTGCATAAAGGCCGGGTAGCCGTCGCCCGGCGCCTCCAGGAGAGGCTGGAAGGAGTAGAGCCAGGAGTTGTACAGCGTCTCGGTCCAGTCGGCGACGCTCAGGCCCGAGACCCAGCTCTGGACCTTGTCCATCTGCTGGGTATAGTTCTCATAGGCGGTCTCGCCCAGGTCGTCGAGGATCTGGTAGGCCCGCTCCGAGCCCATGGCCGCCAGCAGGTCCAGCCCCTTGGGCAGGCCGCGCCGGTTGTCGGCGGTGCCGACGTTGCGGTACATGAGCTGGCGAAAGATGTAGGCGTCGGGCACAAAGCGCTGGCCCATGAAGCGCAGCCCCTTGGTCGTCTCTTCCTCGTCGTCGGTGTCCTGGATGACCATGCCCAGGATGAGGGGCGGCGGCAGCTTGTTCGCCTCTTCGATGAAGGTGTCGAGCAGCGCGTCGTCGGCCAGGGTGGCGGCGGTGGCGCCCGGGCCGTAGACCTGGTCGATCACCTGGATATACTGGAGCGCGGTCAGGTCGTCGCTGCGGCCGACGAAAAAGACGGTGGGGTTGTACAGGTCGGCCCACACCTCCAGGGCCGGGCGGTAGGCCACGTCGGCGGTGCGCAGGGCGTGGACCAGCAGCAGGGCCGAGCGGGTCTCGTCCCGGCCTACTTCCGGCGTCGTCGGTCTTGAGCCGGAAGGTCATCCGCCCGTACCACATCATGCTCCTGAAGTAGGCCTTGAGCTCGTCGCTCCGGGTATAGTGGCCGCGGGGGATATACTGGGTGTAGTCCTCGCCGAACTCCAGGCCGGGGAAGAGGGGCGAGGGCTGGATGCCGGCTGCCTCGTCGATCAGGGCCAGCTCGGCGTCCACCAGGTCGGCGGCATAGTCGGGCACCTGGACGCTGGGATCGAGCAGCTTGCTGGCGACGCCGACAAAGGCCACGGTGCGGCAGGGCGGCGTCCTCCCAGGGGGTGCCCTGGAGTGCCTCGTACTCGTCCTGGGTGCGGTCCAGCACCGCCGCGTTCAGGTCGCGCAGCAGCGGGATGAAGTACTGGACCTCGGCGGTCCGCAGCACCTTGTCGAACAGCAGGTGGTAGACGTGCAGCAGCGAGTCGCTGGTGACAAAGATGGGCACGTTGGCGTAGCGGGCCTTTTCATAGACGGTAAAGAACTCCTTTTCGACGCCGGGGCTGACGACAAAGCCGTCCCGGGCCAGCCGCTGGCGCTGATCGTCCGACAGGGCAAAGGCGACCCGGACGTTGCTCAGGTCGGCGGCGATCGGCTCGTGTTGGACGGCGGGCACGACCTCGACGGGCGGCTCCTCAAAGGTGGCAAAGACCAGGTCGGTGCTCGCCAGGGCGGCGGGGGTGGGCTCGACGGGAGTCGAGGTGAGGGCTGGAGCGGCGGTGGCTCGACGGGAGTCGCGGTGGAACGAGCGGTCGGCTCGATCCGGGTCGCCGTGGGGGACGGGGTGGCGGTCGGCTCGGTCCTGGCCGTTGGTGTGGCTGCTCCACAGGCGGCCAGCAGCAGAGACAGGACGATCAACAGGCTCAACGACAGAGTAGACATCTGTTTCATCGCACTCTACCTCCTGAATACAACGGCAAATTGAGAGACAAGATGGATGTCTCTCCAACCATATAAACGTCGTGGGCATGTGGAAAAGTTCCATCTCTATGGGAACAGCAGCTTGGTCAGCGCCTCTCCAAGAAGGGTGACGAGCAGGGCCAGCAGCGGAGAAAGGACGGTGACGAGAAAACGCCGGATGGTCTGGGCATCGAAAGGCCAGACCGGAAAGGCGGAAGCCAGGTCATGGAGTTTTTGGAGCTGCTCGACCTTTTCCACATTGTCCCGCAGTGTCCGCGACGAGGAAGCTACCTCCAGGTAGGCCCGCGAAAAGTCTTGGTTGAATTGCCGCGAGATCCCCAGCAGCAGATCTTCCTTCGCCCGCCGCATGGCGCCATGGGCAGCCCACAGGGGAAGAAAGAACACCACGGGCGCCAGCACAAAGTAGAGGATGACGACGCCGTGGGTCACATATGCGGTGGAGAACTCTCCCCCCAGGTACAGCCAGTACTCAAAGAGGACAGCCGCTATGCCCAGCAAGGTGATGGGGTAGGTGGTCTTGAGGGCGTACTGCCCCAGCGGACGGAGCCCGCCGGCCCGATCAGGATGCAGAGGGTTCAACACCACGTTGCGCAGGAGCCGGCCAAGAGCCCGGGTGGTGACGACATAACGGAAAATAGTCGAGAATGCGGCAAAGTAGATAGGGATATACAATAGGACGTTCAGGCCCGAGGTCAGTGGACTCGAATTCCACCAGATGGGAGGCGTCCCCAGCACCATGAGGAAGAACAGGACGGCCATGACGACGGTCAGCGCCAGCGATAGATAGGTGGGCCAGCGGCTGGCCAGCAGGCGGGACGCGTCTCGCACGTCTTGCTCGTCGGGCACGAGGACTCCTGAATCTTCCAGCTTGTGGACGACGTGCTCAGGGGCCTGACACAGCCAGACATAATAGCCAAAGATAATAGGAATCACCACAAAGTCAAGGATCCACCAGCCACCGTCGTTCAGCAGGCCACGGCGCGCGGGTGTGGACACGACCGTACCCAGCGCCAAGGGCCATGAGCAGGTTGGCGATGATGAGTAGGCCGGCCGCCGCCAGCGCTGTGAAAGCCGGGGACCAGTGAAGTCGGGCAATTAACCATTCGGCGAACCGGTCTCCGAGAAAGAAGTTCAGGCGATCGCTCACGAGGGTCGGTGATGCTTCTTTGGCTGAGCTCATGTTTCCTCCTCAGTGCCTAGTGAAGCGGCGACAAAGGTTTATCGGGTCGCAGCCCTGCGCCCGGTGCGGCAGCAGCCGCCGTCCCGCTCGGGCGGGGCGATTATACCACGGCTCAGGCCGGCGGGCAAATGACATTCGCCTGCAGCGATATCTTTGCCCCAGTGGGACAGGCGTGGTATAATGGCGGCAGCCTGTAGAGGCGTCCCCGTGTGGGCACCCAGAGAGTGACAGAAGGAGGGTTCAACATGCAGGATTTTGAAAAGCTGGGCGTATTCTACCTGGGGCGGCAGTACGACCTCAAGGAGAAAAAGCTGAAGGACGGGCTGCTGCTGTACGATGCCAAGGACCTGGTCACCCATGCGGTGATCGTGGGCATGACCGGCAGCGGCAAGACGGGCCTGGGCGATCGACCTGATCGAGGAGGCGGTGCTGGACGGGGTGCCGGTGATCGCCATCGACCCCAAGGGCGACATGGGCAACCTGCTGCTGACCTTTCCGCAGCTCAGCGGCGAGGATTTCCTGCCCTGGATCAACGAGGACGACGCCCGCCAGGCCGGCGTATCGACGCAAGAGTATGCCGGCCAGCAGGCGGCGATCTGGAAGAAAGGGCTGGCCGACTGGGGCCAGAGCGGAGACCGGATCGAGCGGCTGCGCAGCGCGGCCGAGTTTGTGATCTATACCCCCGGCAGCAACGCCGGCGTGCCGATCTCGATCCTGAAATCGTTCGCCGCGCCGGGGCGAGTCGATCGTCGAGGACAATGACCTGCTGCGCGAGCGGATCACGACGACGGCGACCAGCCTGCTGACGCTGGTGGGCATCGAGGCCGACCCGGTGCAGAGCCGGGAGCACATCCTGCTCTCGACGATCATGGACTATGCCTGGCGGCAGGGACAGGACCTGGACCTGGCGATGATCATCCAGCCAGGTGCAGGAGCCGCCGGTGAGCAAGGTGGGGGTGCTGGATATCGAGTCGTTCTATCCGGCCAAGGACCGCTTCGGGCTGGTGATGGCGCTCAACAACCTGCTGGCCTCGCCGGGTTTTAACGCCTGGCTGGAGGGGGAAGCGCTGGACATCGGCCAGATCCTGCACACCAAGAGGGGCAAGCCGCGGGTGGCGATCTTTAATATCTCCCACCTGAGCGATCCGGAGCGGATGTTCTTTGTGCCGCTGCTGCTCAACCAGGTGCTGGGCTGGATGCGGTCGCAGCCGGGCACGACCAGCCTGCGGGCCATCGTCTACATGGACGAGGTGTTTGGCTATTTCCCGCCGCTGAGCAACCCGCCGTCCAAGCTGCCGATGCTGACGCTGCTCAAGCAGGCGCGGGCGTATGGGGTGGGCATGGTGCTGTCGACGCAGAACCCGGTCGACCTGGACTACAAGGGGCTGTCCAACGCCGGGACCTGGTTCATCGGCCGGCTGCAGACCGAGCGGGACAAGGCGCGGCTGCTCGACGGGCTGGAGGGCGCTTCGGTCGCTGCCCAGGCCGGGTTCAACCGCCAGGAGCTGGAGCGGACGATCTCGGCGCTCGGCAAGCGGGTGTTCCTGATGAACAACATCAACGACTCGGTGCCCGATCTGTTCCAGACGCGGTTTGCCATGTCCTACCTGCCCGGGCCGCTGACCCGCGACCAGATCAAGGAGCTGATGGACCTCCTACAAGGCAGAGGCAGGGCCGGTCGCGACCGGCGGGAGGCCGGCCAAGGCGGAGCCGGCTGCCCCCAGCCCTGGGGTCTGCCGCGCGTGGCTGCGGGAGCGCCGCCGGCGCTGTCGCCCGACGTGCCGCGCTTCTATATCCCGGTCCGCGGCCGGGCGCCGCGCGGCAGCAGCCTGGTCTACACGCCCCGGATCGTGGGCGCGGCCCAGGTGCGCTTTGCCGACGCCAAGACCAGGATCCACTATGCCCAGTCGGGGGTGTGGCTGACGCCGATCACCGACGAGGCGATCCCGGTCGATTGGGAAAAGGCCGAGGCGGTCGATCTGGCCGTGTCGGACCTGGGCAAGCAGCCCGAGGAGGAGGCCCGCTACGGCGACCTGCCGGGGGTGGCCACCCAGGCGCGGAGCTATACGGCCTGGACGCGCGACCTGACCGGGTGGCTGTATGCCACCCAGGCGCTGGAGCTGTTCATGAGCCCCAGCCTGAAGGAGGTGTCGCAGCCGGGCGAGGAGGAGCGCGATTTCCGCATCCGGCTGCAGCAGTCGGCGCGCGAGGTGCGCGACGAGGAGGTCGACGAGCTGCGGGCCAAGTATGCGGCCAAGATCGAGTCGCGCGCAAGAGCAGCTCCGCAAGGCCGAGCAGGCCGCCGATCGCGAGGCGAGCCAGGCGAAACAGGCGCACCTGTCGACCGGCCTGTCGATAGGGGGAACGCTGCTGAGCCTCTTTGGCCGGAAAAAGATCAGCGCCTCGGCGATCGGCAAGGTGGCGAGCGCGGCGAAAGGCGCGGGCCGGTCGTCGCAGCAGCAGAGCGACGTGGCGCGGGCCAAGCAAACGGTCGAGGTCAAGGAGCAAAGGCTGAAGGACCTGGAGGCCGAGCTACAGGAGCAGGTAGACGCGCTGGAGGAACGGCTCGACCCGGCGACCGAGGTGCTGGACACGGTGGCGATCAAGCCCAAGAAGGCGGACATCACCGTCGATCTGGTGGCGCTGGCGTGGGCGCCGCATTGGGTGGACGAGACGGGCATGGCGACGCCGGCCTGGTAGGGTAGAGGGATGAAGGTAGAAGCACCCCCGACGGGCAGCCGGGCGGGGCAGGTGCCGGCGCCAGACACGGCGCGAGTCAGGCGGCAACTCGGCGGGCGTAGTTCCGGCACGTCGTGCTGTCGATAGTGGCCCTGTTCATCCTGGCGGTCGTCGTCGCCGGGGTGGCTACTCTGCTTGTCGTCGAGCTGTGGCTGGCCGACCGGGTTGTGCCCGGCGTGTATGTGTGGGACGTGGACATGGGCGGGCTGACACGCGACGAGGCGACGGCCCGCCTGGCAGAGTTTCAGTATCCCGCCGACCGGAGGGTCACGCTGCGCTACGGGAACCAGACCTGGCCGGTAGACCCCGGCGAGATGGGGACCTACCTGGACCTGGCGGCCACGGTCGAAGCGGCGTTGGCGGTGGGCCACGACGGCGGACTGACGGCTCGGCTGGCGGACCAGGCCGGGACGCTGTTGAGCAGCCGCCTGGTGCCGCCGGTGTTTGGGTTCAACGCTGGCAGCGGGACGATCTTTGCCAGCCGGGTGGCGCGCGAGGTGAATACGCCGCTGCGCAACGCCAGCCTGAGGCTGAGCGACGATCTGCGTGTGGAGGTAATCCCGGGCCAGACAGGGCGTGAGGTGGACGTCGAGGCGACGCGCCTGGCGCTGGTGGAGCGGATTTCGGCCATGACCGGCGGCGAGGTGCCGCTGGCGGTCCAGGAGAGCCAGCCGCTGCTGATGGACGTCAGCGCCGCCCAGGCCCAGGTGGAGCGCATTCTGAGCGCGCCGGTGATCCTGACCGGGCCGGATGGAGGATCGTGGACGATCGAGCCCAAGACGCTGGCCGAGTGGCTGATCCTGCGGCCCATCGTCGGGGCCGACGGCCAGTACGGCCTGACGGTCAGTCTGGATCCCGGGCCGGCGGCCCGCCTGGTGCTAGAGATTGCCGCCGAGGTGGACCGGCCGCCGCAGGACGCCAAGTTCCGCTTTGACGACGCCGGCGGCAGCCTGGTGGCGGTCGCTCGACAGTGTGATCGGCCGGACCGTGGATGTGACGGCGACGGTGGCGGCAATTGAGGGCGCGGCGGCCGGCGCCAACCCCTCCGGTCGCAACGCCGAGCTGCCGGTGCTGACCATCCGGCCCAAGATCGCCACCGAGGACGGGCCCAGTCTGGGCATCGTCGAGCTGATCGGCGAGGGGGTAACCAGCTTTGCCGGGTCGTCGGCGGCGCGGGAGCAGAACATCGTGGTGGGGACGGCGCAGTTCGACGGGCTGCTGATCGCGCCCGGCGAGACCTTTTCGTTCAACGACTACCTGGGTGAGGTGACCAAGGAAAAGGGGTACGAAGAGGGGATCATCATCTGGGGCAACACCACCAAGGCCGACGTGGGCGGCGGGCTGTGCCAGGTGTCGTCGACGGCGTTCCGGGCGGCGTTTTGGGCCGGGCTGCCGATTGTGGAGCGAACGCCCCACTCCTTCCGGGTGAGCTACTACGAGCCGCCCAAGGGGCTGGATGCGACGATCTATTCTCCATACGTCGATTTCAAGTGGTCGAACGACACGGGCCACTATATCCTGATCCAGACCTACGTGGACCGCGATGCCAACAAGGTCACCTTCCGCTACTACGGGACGAACCCGGGACGGACGGTGGAGATGGAAGGGCCGGTCGAGGCCAACCCAGTGCCACACGGCCCGACGGTGTACCGGGATGATCCGACACTGCCCAAGGGTGAGAAAAAGCAAATCGAGTGGGCCAAGGACGGTCTGGACGTGACGGTGTACCGGATCATCAAGGAGAACGGGGTGGAGGTGCGGCGGGACACCTTTTTCAGCCGCTATCTGCCCTGGCAGGCGGTGTTTTTGGTCGGAACGAAAGAACAGGAGAATCCCCACCCTAATCCCCTAACTAGGGGATGACAGCTCACCCATCTGCGGGCTAGACTACGGGCGTTCAGGGTAAGAGACCTGACAGGTTCTTGCGAAGCATCCCGGAGCGAAGCGGAGTTCGACAGAACCTGTCAGGTCTGTGGAGAAAGGAGAAAAGATGTCCACGCCAAGAGTCATAGCCCGTTTGTTTGCAGTGTTGTTGATCGTGCTGTTCGTGATGGTACTGCCGATGGTGCTGCTGGCCTATAACACCACGTCGGTGGCGCTCAGTCCGGCGTTTCTCGACGCTGCCCTGTCGGATACCAGGTTGTACGAAGGGGGTCTGGCCGAAGCGGCCGACGGCCTGGCCCGCGAGACGCCAAGGGCAGCGGAAACACGCGGGCTGGCGGTTGCCCGGCTCGATGCCCAGGGCTGGGAGCGGATCCTGGCCGTCGTCACCCCGCCGTCGAGCGTCCGGCAGTGGGTCGGGGAGGCCATGCGCGAGTTCCGCCGCTGGCGGTGGGGGGACGACTCGCTTCTCGACGATGTCGTCGTGCCCTACGGTGAGATGCGCGACAACCTGGTCAACGACCCGGCTCAGACGGCGCTGCGCATCGTGACTGAAGCGCAGCCGCCGTGTGCAGCCGGCGAGGAGCCGCTGGCTGGATCGGACGACCTGATCCCGGGCTGCCGGCCGGCCGCAGACGGCCTGGAGGCGTTCTACGCGGAGCTGTGGGCCCGCTGGCAGGCAGAGCCCAAGGCAGTATGGCAGCAGTTGTGGCCGGATGACATGCGCCGCTACGCCGACAACATCACGCTGGGCGAGCTGATCCGGCGCGAGGACGGCCAGAGCTGGCGCGACATCCGCACCTCCTGGCGCATTGCCGGCTGGTCAATCAGCCTGGCCCAGTGGTTTGTGATTCTGGCCATCGCCGGCGGGGTGATCGTGACGCTGGCCATCATCGCCGCGCTGGCGGCGCGCAACGGGGCCGAGGCGCTGCGCTGGGTCGGCGGCCCGCTTCTGCTGGTTGGAGTGTTCACCTTCGCCTGGGGGCTGGTCATGCTGGTGGGGGGGTGGATTGGGCCGCAGGGGTCTGACCTTGCGGACATCGCCCCGGCTATGCGGGCGGCGGTGCGCGATATTGCCCGGCTGTTCACCAACAAGACGTTCGTGGCCATGGCCTGGCAGGGCGCGCTGCTGGCGGTGGGCGGGCTGCTGATGTGGGGGTCGTCGTTCCTGCTGCGCAGGCCACAGCCGCAAGGTTGAAAGAGTCGCCGAGATCGTCAAGACCTGACAGGTCTCGCGAAGCGGGGACCTGTCAGGTCTGTCTGAAAGGAGGTCAAGTCCACTTTGCTGGAGCTCACCCTTTCTTCTTCGTCGGCTCACGAAGCGCATCACGGCGGCCAGATCGACTACCTGAGAGGCTTGCAGGCCGGACTTCCGTAAGACCTGTTTTCGAGCAACCAGATCACGCTATCCGAAGGGTTGCTGGAGGCCTGGGCCTACTTGGCGCAGATGGTGCCAACAGACGAGATGGGTTAAGGATGCAATCCAAGAGTTTCTACATCGAAGGGCCATATCTCGGCAAGGCGGCCGTTTGCGAGCCGATCTTGCGTTCTTTGCCCGCCTGGTTTGGCATCGAAGAAGCCATCGTCCACTATGTGGGCGAGATTGAGCGCCTGCCGACGTTTCTGGCCGGCAATTCAGACGGCGTGGTCGGCTTTGTCAGTCTGAAACAGCACAACCCCTCTTCGGCCGAGGTCTATGTCATGGCCGTCAGGCCGGAAGTGCATCGCCAGGGGGTGGGCCGGGCGCTGATCGAGCAATCTCAGGAGTGGCTGAGGGGCCGGGGTGTCGAATACTTGCAGGTCAAGACCCTGGGGCCATCGCACCCCGACGCCGGCTATGCCAAGACCCGGGCTTTCTACACCGCAGTCGGGTTCAGGCCGTTGGAAGAGCTCACCGAGCTATGGGATGAGCGGAACCCCTGTTTGATCATGGTCCGACGGCTGTGATGCCGACAAAATCCTCCCGCAGGCCGCGCGGCCTGCGGGAGGATTTTCTGTTTGAGGGTTATTGCCCCTGCAGCTGGCTGATGACGCTTCTGACCAGGTCGACAACCATCTGGATCACGGCCTGGACCAGGTCGGGACCTTGCTCAACGGCCGCCGGCTCGGCGGCCGGGGTAGACGCCGGCACGCTCAGCGGCGGGGCGTCGCCCTCGCGCACCTCGTAAGCCGTCCCGTCGAGCACGACGATGACGTGATCGCCCACCGCCATGTACTTGCCCCACTCGGGCCGCGAGGCGACCAGAGCAAAGTAGTCGTCAGAGCCAAAGCCAACCGGCAGCGGCGTCATCTTGTCGGGGTCGAAGGTCGTGTCAGTCCAGGTGTCCTCGTTAAAGATGAAGGTCTTGTCGCCGACGTACTTGACCGGGCTGATCAGGTTGCCGTACTGGTCCTTGGCCCCGGCCATCTCAACCACCTGGGTCGGCATGGCCAGCGCGGCCGGCGCCTCGGCGGCGGACAGGGTCTTTTCGGCCTCGCTGCGCTGCACCGCCTCGCCGCCGACGGCGGGGGCGGCAGTGGCCTGGGCTGCCACCTGATCGGAAATGCCCTGCCTGCCGGCCTCGCTCAGCGCCAGCTCGGTCTCCTCCACCAGGAACGAGGTGTAGGGGGTGATGATGCCGTAGCGGATCGAGAGGTCCACGATCTCGTCGACCAGCTCCTTGTCCTCGCCGTGGAGCCGGATCTGCTGTAGCAAGGTGCCGATCTTGCGCGTGGCCCACAGCCGGGCGATGAAATCCTTGCCGCCCTCTTGCTCAAAGGTCACGTCTTCGTACGCGAACTTCTGAAGCCGGTCGTTGACCTGGCCGCTGAGAGTAATAGTCGCCTCGCCGCCGCTCCGGTAGCGGCCAACGACGGCCAACTGCGTCCCGGCAAACAGGTCGGGCAGCGGGTAGGGGTAGACGTCGTCGACCTCGATGCCGCCCCAGTCGATGGCAATGTCGGACAGGAGCGGGGTGCTGACCTTGGCGTAAAAGGCCGACACCTTCTCGTCGATCGCCTCTTCGGGGCGGACGTAGCCGCTGGCGCCGCGATGGTTCTGGGCGATAGTGTCGAGCAGGACGGTGTTTACGTCATAGCCGACGCCAAAGGGAAAGATGCGCACGTTGTCGGGCGCGGCGTCGCCGGCGTTGTCGATGATCCGGGTCACGTCGGTCTCGCCCATCGTCGGCAGGCCGTCGGTCAGGAAGATCAGGATCGCCGGCCGCTCGGGATCGACCATCTCCAGCGCCTCGAGCAGGGCGCGGTTGATGTCGGTCGAGCCGGTGGCCTCCAGGCGGGCGACGAAATCGCGGGCCTCGCCTCGCTCGTCGGCCGAGCACCAGCTCGCGGTCATAGGCGCGGGTGCTGGTGCTAAAGGCGATGACGTTGAAGCGGTCCTCGTCGTTCAGGTTGTCCAGGACAAAGTTGAGCGCCTGCCTGGCCTGCTCGATCTTGTCGCCGCTCATCGAGCCGGAAACGTCGAGCACCAGGATCACATCCTTGGCGATCACCTGCGGGTGTCGATCTCGACCTTGGGTGCGGCCAGGAGCAGGAAAAAGCCTTCACCCTTGCCGTCGGGCCTGTAGCTGAGCAGATTCAGGCCGACGTCCTCCGGCGAGACGGTGTAGTAGAGGACAAAATCGCGATCGGGCTTGACGTTGTACTCCTCGTAGCCGACCGTCGCCCCGTAATCGCCGTCGCGGACGATCGTCCACGTCGTGGCTGGGGGAGTAGATCGCCTTCAGTGCCTCGCCGCTCTTGACGGTGACGTTGATCGATACCTCCTCGAGCGGTTTGGCCGAGAACTTTTCTGTGTTCAGCGGATAGACATACTCGACCAGGCCGTTGTCCATCGGCAGCACCTGGCTGTACTCGATCTCGATGCGCCGCTCGCCGCCGGGCGGAATGGGGTAGATGCTGGCCTGGAAGGCGTTGCGGCCGACATACTCGAGCAGGGCCGGGTCGCGCCGCTTGCGGACGATCTCCTCGTAGATGCGGCGGGCCTCTTCGCGCTGGAGGACCTGGCCGGCCAGCTTTTGGCCGTCAACCCACATCGTGAACTCGCCGATGGCTGCCTCCTCGGGCAGGGGGAAGAGGTAGGTGCCCTCCACCTCGTGCCGGCCCTCGTTGACAAAGACCTGGTCGACGTGGGTGGTGGCCACCTGGTTGTCGATGGTGACGGTGACGCGGTGGTACTTGACCGTCAGGTAGGGCACGTCGACGATCGGCACGTCGGGCGGCGGCAGGGGGACGATCAAGCCGTCGGCCAGGGCGGGGACCGTTGGGCCGAGCAGCAGGATCAGAAAGAGCAAGGTGCCGGACATACGCTGGAATCGTTTACCGTTCATCTCTCCATCCTCCTCATGAGTGCTGGTTTCGATAATAAGACGCCGGAACCCCGCTCAGGGTTCCGGGGTTCTTGGTCCAAGGCTTCCGACCTATTCTGAGCCAGTGCCGACCGATTTCAGACGGATCTTCGCTTCTCCTGCGGCTTCAATGGGCGGCAGATATCGTAACTCTGGATTTCTTGACTTTTCGGGCATTTGGCGCTATAATCATCGTGCAAGACAAGGAGGATCGACTCTCGAATGTCCGACACGGCCGAGCTACTCCGCCGGGGGATCGCCGCCGCCAAGGCTGGCCAAAACAAACAGGCTCGCGATCTGCTGACGCAGGTAGTCGAACTGGACGAGTCCAACGAGCAGGCCTGGCTGTGGCTTAGCGGTCTAGTCGAATCGCTCGACGACCGGCGCCTGTGCCTGGAGAATGTGCTGGCCGTCAACCCCGGCAACGTCCACGCCCAGACCGGACTGCGCCGGATAGAAGCAGCCCTCGCCCGCTCCTCAGGGGAAGGGAAAGGTTTCGGCCAGGAATCCATTCCTCCCTCATCCACACCTGCTCCCCCGGCAGGCGACGGAGCCGGTGCCCCGCTCTTGCGGGAGAGGGAAGGCTCGGAACAGAGGTCAATTGTATCCTCACCTCAGCCTTCGCCCCCGCATGGAAGAGGGTGCGGAAGACGATCCGGTCAGCCTTGTGGAGACGGCGCAGTCGTACATCATGAAGATGCAGAACGTCCCACAGGCGATCGATCTGCTGGACCGGGCCCTCAAGCTTCAGCCGGCCAACAGCCAGGCCTATCTGCTGTTGGGCGATGCCTACCTCCAACAGGACAACGTGGCCCAAGCCGCCCGTTACTATAGCCATGCCCGTCGGCACGCGGCGCCTGACACGCGGATTGGCCGCGAGGCGCGCCTCAAGCTGATGGTGCTGCAAGAGTCTGCCCGGTCTGGGGCCGTCCCGACCGTGACCGAGCACGCCGGCGCAGTGAGCACGGCCGGCACGCAGCGCACCGTGGAAGAGCCCTACACCTACGGCTACGCCGGCCGTCCCGGCTGCGTCACCCTTTACGCCGCGCTGGCGGCCCTGGCTGGCTTCCTGGCCTTGCTTGGGGGTGCTTGCCATGGCGATTGCCGGCCCGCGCCTGGTCTCCTCCTTGCAGGAAAACAGCATGCCGCTCATCCAAGGTGTGCTGGAAGATGCCCAGGGTCTGCTGGGAACTGCCACCTGGGTGGCCGCCGGATTGGGTCTGCTGACGGCGGTGGTGAGCCTGGCCATCGCCGCCGGCCTGTGGCGGATGAAGAACTGGGCCCGCATTGTCGTCATCGTGATCACCGTCTTGGGCGTCTTGAGCGTCGTCTGCCCGGTTGTCGTGCTCTCTGTCGGCCTCAGCAACATCTTTGCTACGTCGCTACTGGCCGGACTCCCGATTTGGCTGTTGGCCATACCACTTGCCGCCCTGGTGCTTGTAGGCAGTGTCATCTATTGGTTTGCGGCCAACAGGGAGCTTTTCGAATAGACCAAGGTCCCGGCACAGCGATGCCGGGAAGGTGGCTCGCGGCGAGCTGGCAAATCCGCCGCGAGCCAGAGGATCGGTTGGCCTGCTATCTGTTGCGCGAGATGATGGGCAGGTAGACCTGCCTCACAGCGCCAATGGTAGAATGAGCGCTCTGCCAGATGGTGTTTCCCCACATCAGGTTGGCCACATTGGTCACTATGCTGTGAGTCCCCATATACTGCGCCACCAGGTCGAGGATGGCCGATTGGCCAGGAACTAGGGCGATGCCCCACCACGCCGTGCGGGTCGTCGGATCGTAGGTGCAGGTCGGATTGCACGACACATAGTCCAGCCCCGCCGGCAGTACGTCGGAGATGGCCGCACCCGCGGCGATGACGTTGCCCACGCTGCTGTACTGGATGTGGAAGGTGACCTGGTCTCCCGGGTTCGGATCGCCTGACAGTTCGGCCCACTTGGTCAGCGTCGGCCAGAGATAGAGATAATAGTCCTCGGTCTCGCCCAGGTCATAGCCCCCCACCGGCCCACGGCCGTCCCCGGGTGCCGGGGCTGGCATCTCAGCGATGCTGACTCGCATCCAGGTCTCGTATGGCATATTCTTGACGACCCGGATCTTGGGTAAGAACTGAGGCGTCAGGAAGAAGGGGCCCGGGCCCGAGACAACTGTCTGGTTGGGCACTGCCCACTCGGGCGCAGACGGCCCGCTGGGGCAGGACAGGGTGTCGGCCCAGTCGCCGTCGCCGTTCCAGTCGAACCAGACGTTGACGTAGCGGGGCATGGGCATGTAGACAAGCGGCGAGAGGACCATTCCGGTCAGGTTCAGGCCGCTGCCGTTGCAGTCCACCAGGGGGATAGGCAGGGCCACGCCGTCGTCCTCGGGCCCGTAGAGGAAACTGTCCCGGTTGGCGTTGTTGGTGGACGGGTCGATGTTGGTCAGCGGGTCCTGGTCGGGCAGCAGGTCGGCGTCGAGCTCGCCGGTGACAGTGGTGCCCAGCCAGGCGTCGACCTGGGACCAGTGGTGGCGCGGTCCGCCCAGCCCCGGAGCCCAGACGGTGGGAAAGTTGGCCTGGACGGTTGGACCGTAAGTCGTCATCGGCAAGCCGGAGTGGTTGGCGCTGGCTGGCGCGTCGCCCAGGTCGGCCTCGGCGAAAGAACAGGAGGCCTGGTTGACGCTGAGCGTGCAGTTGCCCAAGGGGACGCAGCCGATGCCCACGACGTCGATGCACGAATGGGTCTGGCAGTTGGTGTCGTACCACGAGCCGCTATCGGGGTTGAGTCCGAAGCCCAACCAGGGGCGCCACACAGTTTTGTTCGTGCTGCCGGGGAATGGGTCGCCGGCGTCGCCCCAGTTGACGGCAAACTCCAGGTTGTCGAGCCCGTCGGCCTGCTCCAGGGCGACCATGTAGTGCGTGCCGGCTCCGGCACAGGGCCCCTGGCAGTGAGGGATGTTCGTGCATTCAGTGTTGTTGTTGGGGCCGCCATAGATCGACCAGAAGGCCTCGTCCACGTGCCAGATCAGCATGCCGTTGCCGGGCAGCCATTCGTCGTAACTGCCCACCATCTGCTGGCGGTTCTCCAGAAAGAAATACTCCTGGGCCCGCAGGCGGCTGCTCTTCAGGCGCAGGATCGCATTCGGCGCTGTCTCCGCTGGCGGCAGGACAATGTTTGGGCCTATCTGTCCAAACATGTCCCAGTACGAATCGAACCCGGCGACGACTCGGCTGAACGGGTCGGGCCAGGCCGGAGAGCTGCCGCTGGCGACCCATTGACTGGTAAAAGGGTTCCACATGGCCGGGCCGTTCCAGTCGCCGGCGGCCATCAGGCCCCACTGGCCGATCCCCTGCGACGAGCCGTCCAGGTCCCACAGATCGGGCAGGCCCCACAGGCCGTGGGCCACCTCGTGGCAGATGACGCCGACGGTCATGTCGGTCGAGTTGGGGGTAACCACGCTGGGGTTCCAGTACTCGGGGACGGTCACATAGTTGTCGAGCACTACCCCGTCGAGAAACGGCGGCGACCCGCCCATCAGGCCGATCGACGAGGCGTGGGACCAGATGTCGTTGACGCTGAGGCTGAACTCGGCGCCTGTCCCGGCGTGGATGACCAGCAGGCTGTCGACCATCAGGTCGCCGTCGTTGTCGTACTGTGCAAAGTCGACCAGCGGGTCGATCAGGGCGATGGCATCTTCGACCATCTTGCCGGCGTTGTTCGGATAGGTCCCCCAGCCGTACCAACTGTTGGCATAGTAACCCATTGTCTGAGGCGCCCGCTGCCAGCCGGTGGCAGTGGGCAAGTTGACGGTGACCAGGGTCACCTGGCCGTGCGATACCTCGTCAAAATAGTCGCGCACCGAGCCGCGTCCGGCCACCGGCGCGGCAAAGAGCAGGTTGTTGAACACGGTCAGATTGGTGACAGTGGCCGCCCGGTCGGAGAAATCGACCATGATGGCCAATAGTTTTTCGGTGCCCTGCTGTGGCCGGGCTTTGACCGGCGACGGTGAGACCACCAGCCGGTCGAGCGGGGGCAGCGCGCCCTTTTCTGCGAGCCGATCCATCGATTCGGGTGGGGGTGGAACAACCGAGGTCAGCTTCTCGTCGACCGGTGGGTATAAGCGTGCCGCTTTCTGGCCCTGGCGGGGCGGCGGACAGGGTGGCTGCTCCTGGCATCAGGCCGGCGAGGAGCGCCAGGCATAGAAACAACGAGGCGAGCGACCAGGTGATACGACGAACGGACAATACGTTCATTGTGTACCTCCTTCTCCAGGTTGATCTCTATTATACCAAACTCTTCACCGTCCTGTCTGTACAAAATCTGCAAGAATCCGTAATCAGGCTCCGCTCAGGGCGGCTATTTCGGGCCAGCCGTAGGCTGCCTCCACGACCTCGAAACCGAAATCGTCCAAGGTCCCGGCCTCATCAGCCGGGATCATCCACCGCTTTTCGCCAATGCGCTGCCCGCCCAGCCGCTCGTAGAAGGTGGCGGCCGGGTTGCCGGTCAGCACAAAGAGCGCCAGCGAGGTACAACCCTGCTCACGCAGCGCCCTGGCCGTGGCCCGGACCAGCGCGCGGCCGATGCCCTGCTTTTGCTGGGTCCGGCGCACGTGCAGCGAGATCAGCTCGGCGTCGTATGCGCCCTCGGGCAGCGTTTCCCCGGCCTGGAAGGCCGGGATTTCCACCGGGCCAGGCCGGCCGAGGGCATAGCCGGCGATCTCGCCGCCGTCGGTCTCGGCCACGAGCAGAATGTCGCCCGTGGGCTCGGCCAGCAGGTCGAGCCAGTCCTGCTCCTGCTCTTCGAGGCTGAAATGGGCCAGGTAGTCGGCCGGCATGAGCCCGGCGTAGGCGGTGCGGTAGCTATTCACCTGGATGTGGGCCAGGGCGGCGGCGTCGTGTGCCGTTGCGGGACGTATCTTCATGGTCCTCCAGGTAGGTCATTCGATCAGCAGAAACGCGTAACGGTTCATCGCCTGGTCATAGTCGGACAGGACCTGTATCGGATAGCCGACTTGCCTGACCGTGGAAAAGACGTCGATGGCCATCCCCTCACCGGTGGGCCGCGCCGATTCTGGATGCTTGCACTCTTGCCGGGCGCCGGCGCACTTGCTGCACAGCGAGCAGTTGGTGACGAACAGGAGGAACGCCTTCTCATGGCCCGCCAGAAAGACGGCCCTCTCTAGCTTCAGGAGCTCCTGGTTTATCTCTCTGGACCAGGGGTGGCGGTCTTCGGGCTTGTCCACCCGCTTCTCAAAGTGGAAAATGACGGCCTGGGTATACTCGTCGAAAAAGCGGCGGCAGTCGGCGACGGACGGGGTATTGGGCGGACAGGACGCATTCTGGCCATAGTCGTCACAGCCAAACGTGCATTTCATCCGGACCCATTGGGCGACGACGATTTGATGTGGATCGATCCACTTGAAATCGGTGAAGCCATGTTTGGCGAACAGCGCTTCGAGCTGGGCGCGGTCGTTCATGGTCGATTTCCTCTCTACCATCGGGGTAACAACCTTCGAAGGGCCTGTGCCAGGGCTTGTTGGCCCGATGCGTCCATCACGCTCTTTGAGGTTGGATGGTGCGCAGCG
>CAVVMX010000038.1:0-82129 GCA_963749455.1 uncultured Chloroflexia bacterium | reverse complement strand
TCAAACTCTCTACCATGATTCATCTCCTACGGGAAACGTCACAGCAAGCTGCCCAACAGGATCAGAACTGACGACGTCGTGAAAATCACCGGACACAGCTTGAAAGGCAGAAAACTCGCTGGCAGGCTTGATTCAAACAAGCGTATAATTCATAGGCGTCCACTCCAGCCCGACCGAGTCTTCCAGTAAGCGTAGTTGGCCGATGGCCGGGTGTACTGCCATTGGATGAGGATAACCCCGACTTCGCTTTGCACTCTTGAGCCTTCAATCTGTCGCGCCTAACTGGTGTTTTCAAATGACTCTTGCCCGCCAAAGAAATCTACAGGTTCAAAATGCTGTCTGCCTTGATACTCAAAAGCGAGCTTTCTGGAAGGCACGAAAACGTCAAGATGCTGAAGTCGTAGCCATTGCGGTGTTGCATGTTGCTCTGCGTCAGGGAAGACACCCTGCACCAACCGATAAAGCTGCGTTTCCGAGATCGAGCCTTCTCCGATGCGCGCGGAATGCCGTGCCTTTCCCGCAGGAGGTTTTCGGCCTCTCTCAGGACCTCCTCGATAAGCTCCTCAAGAATGGGTTCTCGATTTCTCTCCTCTGCCGTTCGTGTTTTCGAGTAGACTCATTCGTAAAGATCTTGATCGCCCAGCTTGGTGGTGCCGCCCCGTATTTCGATCCCGATAAGCGGCGTAGTCGTCTCTGGAAACTTCATCCAGGCGATCGGACCGACACGAAGTCGGGTCTCGTGCGACATTTGCCCCGTGTTCTCTCCAGGATTTGTGACAATAGGCTTCGATTCCGTTTATATGCAGTCCCTGATCCAAAGATCCTCGGTTTGGAAATAAGATGGTGAGTAGCTTGTCCACAGACCCACGTATTTTGGATCTCTTGGTATTCGAAAACTCGGCAATGCTGAAATTATTTGGATATCTGTCAAATAACCTTCCCTCAGGGCAGGCGTCATACGTGGCACTGACGTATCCAAAGTCACGGGCGTTGGAGTCTCTCCCGAACTCTCCTTTCCAGCAACAACACCCATATGCCACTGGCACTCGCGCCTTCAATCATTTGCTCCATAGTCGGAGCATATTCCAGTAATATGTCTGAGCGGTGACTTTGTCCCACTTCCTGTAACCTTGCGAGGGTTTCATCTATGCAAATGACATACTCGTCGAGATTTGACGCAATTATCTCATTGCGGGATGACTCGATGCTGAGTACAACAGGTCTCTGCCGGAGAGAGGATCTTGGCAAGGCGCTTTAGGTAAATCAGTTCGTTCGCGAGGTTGCCGTAGCACCTGTTTCCGAGGCGACACGCAGTAGGCGTTACCGCATCGGCATACTTCCCTGCCGCGACAAGCTCGCGGACTTGACGATAAACATCGACAGGTTCTTGTGGCTTGTGCCTAGCCTTCACCCATGCTTGGGCATTGGGGTCAATGTAATCGACCCGACCTTCGCGCCGAATTTGTCCCCCACCCTGGACATATCTTTCCCAATTGGGCTTAGGTATTTCTCTTGGAGATACTCAGCCACATCCTCCATGGACTTTCCAGTTTCTTCTTGAAGTCTCTCAGCAGCAGCATAGACCCGCTTTTTGTATGCTTCGGGGGCATGAACATAGTTGTAGGTACCGCCAGACCTGCAATACACGCAAGTGTAACGAATATCCGCTCCGTAGATTCTTGGAAATGGCACTTTGACAGCGACAACATACAGAGCGGCCATCAAATCAACCTGGTCTTCAGTCAGAGCAGCAATATGCCAAGTGTCGTCGCCTTCGCCCAGGACTTCGTGTTTGTAGGCGAGTTGGGCAAGTTCAACTGCTTGGGGATAGTACTTGCTTCTCTTGGAATATCCAAAGTGAATTCTATAAGTCTCGCTCATTGCGCTAACTTCGGTGTGGCCGTGAAACTATCTCGCAAAGCGAAACAGGTTGCTGAGTTGCCGTGTACAGACAATCCGTCTTTCTCTACATCGTCAGCCAGAATCCCTGGCCTTCCCCTGGAGTCGCAGTGACAGGGACTTCCCGCACAACATCCTCCTGCTGGCTCCCGCGCGGAGTGGATGGAGTTGCCTCGTGCGCACATGTCACACCAAGACCCACTTGATCTTCCAGTCGCTACCTTGCACATCCTTCTCAAAGGACACTCTGCCTTGCTGGCCTGACCGCTCGCTGTTAGCCTGCCGCCTGTGATGAGCCGGCGCCAGTCTGGAACAGGGACTCATCATCTAGATTGATCGATACACTCGATTCTGTGATTCTGCGAATCTTCTGCTGTTATCTCATACTCCATAACAACCGTCCCGGTCGGCATGACTGATCTGGCATGCGCAAGGCCGAGATCCAACTTGGCAACCTCGTGAGTCGTACCAGGGTGAATCACGAATGTCGAATTCGCCCCATAGCGGTACATTGGACTTCCTAGCGACCGAGGTAACCTCGGTAGTCCTTCGCTTTCAGTTCCCGTCTAGCCCAGACATTGACAACCTGAAGGGTTCAGGGATCTGTGAACGCAAGGTATGGGCGCGGGCAGAGCCACGGCCCATGTTCGCGATGCCTAGATAAATGTTTATATCCTCGCTTCCCTTGAGCACTCTGGTTGAGAGGGCAAGTTTCGGTTTCTTGCGTCTGCCGAACATATCCTCTAGGTCAAAGTGTTCCATCCTATAGAAGCTGTCGCCACTGCGTTTGTAGTAACGATCCTCACCCAACTTGGCCATATGGCTAGAAAATGGCTCTGGAGAGTAGTGGCAAAACCTCGTCACTAGCTGAGTGAATTGTTGCTCTTTATGTTCCACTCCCTGACGATTGGGACCACGGCACTGCCGGTCAATTCACTCAGTCTTGATATGAAGACAGAAAGCGGCTCAATCTCCTTCTTGCCCGTTGCATAATCAACCCCTTCGGCACTCTTCTGTGCTTCGATCCCCCAGACGACGATGCCACCACTTGAATTGGCGAAACCTGACAGTGCTTTGGCCAGGTTTTTCTTGTCGTCAGGGTGCTTGATATCTGCGTTATTGATCGTCTTGAATTCGAGAGAGATGTTCTCTTCTGGCGCGAGGATATGTACTTGTTCAAGGCAGCTAGCGACAGTGATTCGAATCTATCAGCAAGGTTCATGATGGACTGCTCTGAGTTGTCCCAGCCGACAATCGGGCCCATCATATCGCACCATTCGGTACTTTGGACGGAATCCGTCTGTCCGATTCCTGGAGCTGCATTTGCGGATGATTCCCGCATCATGCCCCTACCGTGGTCCTGTCTGCGAAATAGCCACTGCCGCCGAGTGAATACATTATAGGGCAAGAACCGGAATCAGTCAAGCTCGGCTGTTTTGCATCAGGCTGCCGGCCGGGCAACAACCTGCTCCAGCAGGTCGTCATAACGAGGCGCCATCTGCGCCCAGTCGTAGCGCGCCATCTGCTCGTGAAGCGAGAACCGGCGCGTCTCCTCGATCCGGCTCAGCGCGCCGCGCAGGCGGGCCACCAGCCCGTCGAAATCCTCGTACAGGCACGCCTCGTGGTACTCCGCCGGGATCAGCTCCGGGTAGGTCAGCCGGCGGGGCAGCACCGGAAAGCAGCCGCAGTAGCAGGCCTCGACCACCGCCGCGCCAAAGAACTCGTGCACCGCCGTGCGACACCACCACGTCGGCCTGCCACAGCAGCCGGGCGTAGGCCGCCGGGTCCTCGGCGTAGCCGAAATGGACGATCCGGTCGGGCAGCCGGTCGCGGGCCTCCAGGAACTCGGCCGGCAGGTTGCGAAAGCTCTCGCCCAGCAGGATCAGGCCGAAATCCCAGCCCCTCGCCGGCCAGGGCATAGACCGCCCGGAAAAAGGTCTCGGGGTCCTTGTCATACTCCCAGCGGTGGTTCCACAGCAGCAGCGGCCGCCCGGTGCGAGGCGCGGCCGGCCGGTGGGCGTCGAAGCGGGCCAGGTCGAGGCCGAGCGGCAGCACCTGGGCCTTGGCCCGCAGCGCATCCACCGCCCACAGCTCGGTATAGTCGGGAAAGTGCTTGAGCAGGCGGGGCAGCTCGTCGAAAAAGGCGTCCAGGTGATAGGCCGAGTTGAACAAGAGCGCCTCGGCCCGCAGGCCGCTGGCCAGGTGGATAAAGCCATAGTGCAGGTCGCGCTTTTCGCCCGGCTGGAGGGGGTAGGTGAGCTGGTTCTCGTGAAAGTAGAGGGCCACCGGCGCGCCGGCCAGCCGCTCGCCGGCCAGGGTCAGAAAGACCGGCAGGTTGAGCATGTCCGAGGCCAGGATCAGGTCGGGCCGCTCGTCCAGCTCGGCGGCCATGCGGGCCAGCGTCACCGCCCCGCCCTGCATCCGCCACTTCCAGAACCGGCCCGGCAGGGTCAGCAGCCGCACCCGGTGGCGGCTGTGGGCCGGCATAGCCGTCGGCCCACGCCTGGTGCGAACCGGTGTAGTAGGGCTCGATCAGCCAGATGTTCATCGGGATAACAAGAAACCCGGTTTCTGCGAGGCAGAAACCGGGTTTCGGGCATCTTATCAGAACTCGGTGGCGCCGGTGAAGGTGAAGGCGCTCAGCTTGAGCGCCGGCACGCTCGCAGTGCCAAAGCCCTCCAGCAGCCTGAGCTTCTTGCCGATCGCCTCGACGGCGTTGAGCGCCTCCAGGTAGCTCTGGGTGAAGCGCAGGTTCTTGACCGGGTAGGCGATCTCGCCGTTCTCGATCAGGAAGGTCCCGTCGCGGGTCATGCCGGTGATCACCACCTTGGTCGGCTCGACCGGCCGGGTGTAGTGGAAGCGGGTGACGTACAGCCCGCGCTTGGTGCTCTTGATCATCTCTTCCACGCGTCGCGTCGCCGGGCGCGAAAAAGATGTTCAGCGGGAAGGGGCCGAAGGTGTTGGGCGCGGGCAGGGCGTGGCCGGTGGACTGCTTGCCCTCTTTGCCGGCGGTGTACGAGTCGTACACCACGCCCTTGGCCACGCCGTTGGTGATCAGCTCGACCCGCTGCTTGGGCACGCCCTCAAAGTCGAACGGCTGCGGCAGGCCGGCCGGATCCAGGCCGTCGTCCCAGATCGAGACGCGCGGATCGACGATCTGCTGCCCGATCTTGCCGACCATAAAGCTGCGGCCCTCCTGCATCGCCACGGCGCTGAAGCCGGTGTAGGTCATCATCTGGATGAAATCCTGCACGGCGTACGGCTCCAGGATGACCGGGTACTGCGCCCGGCTCGAGGGACCGCGGGTTCCGGCTGCGCAGGCACTTGGTCCACCGCTTCGGCGCCGATCGCCTCGAAATCCAGGTCGTTGACGTCCAGCGGCTGAGGCCGGCCGCATAGCCGGCGCTGTTGTCGCTCATGATCACGGTGTTGATGTCGGCCTGGGTCGTGGGAAAGTAGGCAAAGGTGCCCAGCGAGTTGGCCACAGCCACCTCGAGGACGGCCGTGGTCAGCGCGCCCGAGGCGACCACCCCCTTGGCCCGCGCCTGGAGGCAGATGGCGCCTGCTCCCCTGGCCCGCTGCTCAGGCGTGCAGCCGGCGGTCGCCTCGCTGAACGCCGTCACCGTCGGGATCGGCAGCGGGCCGGGCAGCGACTGGAAATCGGGGTTCTCCGGCTGAAAGCGGGCGATGGCCAGCGCGTGCTCCAGCGCTTCGGCCAGCGCCTGGTCGCTCAGGTTGTTGGTCCCGGCCACGCCGATCCGCTTGCCAAGCACGACGCGGATGCGGACCGCGGCGTCGGTCTCGTACACGTTCTGATGGATGGTCGAATTGGCAAAGCGGGTCAGCGCCTGGTCGCCGGCCAGGATCACCACCTCGGTCTGGTCGGCTGTGGAACGGGCCAGGATCGTGTCGGTTATCTGCTTGATGCGAGCTTGTCCTAACATGGTATCCTCTCCCCTACTTCATCACGCCGACCTGGATGTTGCGAAAGCGCGCCGGCGCCGCCCCGTGCCCGGTGTGGGCCGTCTGGCCGGGCTGGCCCTTGCCGCAGTTGGGCGTGCCCCACACCCGCCAGTGGTTCGTGTTGCAGATGGCGTCGCAGCTTCCCCAGAACTGCGGGGTGATGCCGGTGTAGGTCGCGTTCTTGAGCATCTGGCCCATCTTGCCGTTCTTGATCTCGTAGGCGATCTCGGTGCCGAACTGGAAGTTGAGCCGCTTGTCGTCGATGCTCCAGCTCTTGTTCAGCTCCATGTAGATGCCGTCGTCGGTGTCGGCGATCAGGTCGTCGAACTCCCACTCGCCCGGCTCCAGGTTGACGTTGGTCATGCGGATGATCGGGATGCGGTTCCAGCCGTCGGCGCGCATGGCGCCGCCCGAGCGTTTCGGGCGCGGCCGGCCCCACGATCTCCCGCAGCTGCTGGGCCGTCTCGCGCGAGGTCAGATAGCCGACGAACTGCCCGCTGCGGACGATCGGCACCCGCTGCGCCGGCACGCCCTCGTCGTCCCAGCCAAAGGTGCCCAGGCCGCCGGGGATCGTCGCGTCGGCGGTCAGGTTGACGATGTCCGAGCCGTAGCGGAAATTGCCGTACTTCTCCGGGGTCAGAAAGCTGGTGCCGGCGTAGCTGGCCTCGGTGCCGAACACCCGGTCCAGCTCGATCGGGTGGCCGCACGACTCGTGGACCTGCAGCGCGAGCTGGGTAGCGCCCAGGATGATCGTCCTGACGCCGCTGGGGCACTGGGGCGCGCTGAGCAGCGCCACCGCCTCCGCGCCGGTCCGCTCGGCGTTGCCCGGCAGGTCCATGGCCAGGATCGCCTCCCAGCCCTCTGACCGCTGGTCCCGCCCGAACGAGTTGGGGAAGGACCGCTTCTGGACCTCGCCCTTTTGCGGATCGACGGCCAGCGCCTCGATGCCGCCGCCGCGTCTCGACGATCTCCTGCTCGATAAAGGCGCCTTCGGTGTTGGCAAAGGTCTTGTTCTCCTGCCAGCAGGCCCAACGACGACTCGGCGACCATCACCCCCGGCGTGGCGCGCAGCCCCTGGTCGGCCTTGAGCAGCAGATCGATCTTTTGATCGAGCGACACCTGCCACGGGTCGATCTGGACCGGCGTCCGGTAGGTGCCGGTGTGGGCCACCGGCGGCCCAAGCCTCACGTCGCGGACCTTGAACAGGGCGCTGGCCCGGGCGATCTGGACGGCCAGGGCGGTGATCCGGTCCACTTCCGCCGGCGTCAGGAGCGCCGAGCTGGCAAAGCCCCACGCCCCGTCGACCACCACCCGCACGCCAAAGCCCTGGCTCTCGTCGTCCGACAGCGCCTCGACGATCCCATTCTTGACGGTGATGTCCTGGGTCCGCCGCCGCACGATGCGGATGTCTGCATAGCTGGCGCCCTGTACCTGTGCCAGGTTCAGGGCACGATCGGTGAGTGTTCTCAAAGGGTCCTCCTTCTTACAGGATGCACTTATGGTTGAATTGCCCAACTGCCCCTGTGCCGATTCGTTGTTATCTGGCCGTTTGACCGAATGCTCAAAGCAGTGTACAATAGCTGGTCAGAAAAAGCAAGCGGTCAGCGGTCAGCGGTCGGCTACACAGTGTCAGCGGGCAGCAGTGACCGGCCGGGCTGATGGCTGGCGGCTGAGAGCCTGTACGAGGAACCGAAATGCCGATATACGAGTATCTGTGCGCCGACTGTGGCGCCAAGTTCGACAAGATGCGGCCGATGAGCCAGGCCAGCGCGCCGCTCGACTGCGTCCAGTGTGGCAGCAGCGCCACCACGCGAGCCCTGTCCCTGTTTGCGGCCGTCAGCAAGAGCAGCAGCGGCGAAAGCAAGGCCGTCAGCGGCACCGGGCATGGCTGTGCCTCGTGCGGCGGGACGCACTGCGCCACCTGTAACCATTAGAACAGACATCCTCGCGAGTCAAGAAAGGGTCAAGATGGATCTCTTCGAAAAGTGCTGGAATTTTACCGCCGCCAAGGAGCTGATGTCCACCGGCTTTTACCCCTGGTTTCTGCCGCTGGACGACACCGAGGGTACCGAAGTCACCATCTCTGGCAAAAAGCTGGTCATGATCGGCTCCAACAACTACCTGGGGCTGACCACCCACCCCAAGTCCGCCAGGCAGCCATCGACGCCACGCGCGAGTTCGGGACGAGCTGCACCGGCTCCCGCTTTCTGAACGGGACGCTGGCCAAGCACCTGGAGCTGGAAAAGCGCCTGGCCGACTATGTCGAAAAGGAGGCCGCCCTGGTGTTCAGCACCGGCTACCAGACCAACGTCGGCACCATCTCGGCGCTGGTCGCCCGGGGCGAGTATGTGATCACCGACAAGGACGATCACGCCAGCATCGTCGACGGCTGCCGCCTGTCGTACGGCACGATGAAGCGCTTCCGCCACAACGACATGGACGACCTGGAGCGGGTGCTGAGCCAGATTCCGCTGGAGATCGGCAAGCTGGTCGTGGTGGATGGCGTGTTCAGCATGGGCGGCGACATTGCCCCCCTGCCGGACATCATCCCCCTGTGCAAAAAGTACAACGCCCGGCTGATGGTCGACGATGCCCATTCCCTCGGCGTGCTGGGCGGCGGCAAGGGCACGGCGTTCCACTGGGGCGTGAACGCGGACGTGGACCTGGTGATGGGCACCTTTAGCAAGTCGTTCGCCTCCATCGGCGGCTTTATCGCCGGGGCAGAGCCGGTGATCCACTACATCCAGCACCACGCCCGCTCGCTGATCTTTAGCGCCTCGATGCCGCCCAGCAACGTCGCCGCGGTGTCTGCGGCGCTCGACGTCATGATCGAAGAGCCGGAACGGATCCAGCGGGTCAACGACATCGGCGCCAGGATGCGCCGCGATTATCAGAAGCTGGGCTTTAATACCGGCCCCAGCCAGACGCCGATCATCCCGATCATCATCGGCGACCTGTATGGCACTTTCCTGGTGTGGAAGCTGCTCTTTGAGGAGGGTGTGTACACCAACCCGGTGATCCCGCCCGCCGTTCCGCCCAGCCAGTCGCTGCTGCGCACCAGCTACATGGCCACCCACACCGATCAGCAGATGGAGTTTGTCCTGGAAAAGTTCGCCAAGGTCGGCCGGACGCTGGGCCTGATCCCGTAGGCGTGGACCACCGAGCGACGATGCTGAGCACAGCCAGGATCGATTGACGACCCATGGAACCTGAGCAAGAACAGCCCAAGACAGGATCCGCTCTCCGCGAGCTGTTGGAGACGCTGATCCTGACTGTGGTGACCTACCTTCTCGTTCGCACCTTCCTGTTTGAGACCTATCGCGTCGTAGGGCAGAGCATGGATCAAACGCTGGAGCAGGACCAGCGCCTGATAGTCAGCAAGCTGAGCTATCGCCTGCACGAGCCGCAGCGCGGCGACATCATCGTCTTTCACGATCCGCAGGATCCAGACCGCAACCTGATCAAGCGCATCATCGGCCTTCCTGGGGAGATCCTGGAGATCAGGAGCGGCCAGGTGTTTATCAACGGGCAGCCGATCGATGAGCCATATCTCGGCAGCACCAGCACCCGTTCCGAGCCTCAGATCGCGATTCCCGATGGCCACTATTTTGTCATGGGTGACAATCGCAACAACTCGAGCGATTCTCGAAGCTGGGGGCTGCTCGACACCGACAGGATCGTCGGCAAGGCGGCGTTTACCTATTGGCCGGTCCGGCTGTGGGGGCCGGCGCCGCATGAAACCTACGGCATTGAGCCGTGATGGGTGTCTGAGTCTCGAGGGTTAGCATGGCGCTCTCTGAAGATGAGGTCAAGGCGATCGTCCGGCGGGTTGTCCTGCGCACGCTGGGCCAGACCCCGACAGGGTCCTCCCTCCCCCCAACAGGGAGAAGGGACCCCTGACAGGGCCCTTCGGGATCAGGCCGGGCCCGGCAGCGTGAGTGCAGGCTCTGCGCGCCCCACCGTCACCGAGGCCGACGTGCTGGCCACGCCGCGGGGCGGGCGCCTGCCGGTGGCCGCCGATGCGCTGGTCACACCGCTGGCCCGCCAGGCGGCGTCCGATCGCCGCGTGCAGCTCGAGCCGGTGCCGGGCGCCGCGGTCGAGGCCGGCCGCACTGTCGCCGCTGCGCGGCCGCCCGCGTGGTCGCCCTGGGGGCCGACCATGGCGGCTTGGCCATGAAAGAGGACCTGAAAGCCTACCTCGGCGAGCTGGGGTACCAGGTGGTCGACTGCGGCACCTTCAGCCCCGAGGCTGTGGATTATCCCGATTTCGCCTACGCCGTTGCCCGCCTGGTGGCCGAAGGGCGTGCCTGGCGAGGCATCGTCGTCGACGGCGCCGGTATCGGCTCGTGCATGGCCGCCAACAAGGTGCCGGGGGTGCGGGCGGCGATGTGCTACGACCATGCCACGGCCGTCAACTCGCGCGAGCACAACGACGCCAACGTGCTGACGCTCGGCGGGTTGCTGCTGGGCCGCAGCCTGGCCCGTGAGATTGTGAAAACGTGGCTTGCCACCGATTTTGGCGGCGGCCGGCACGCCCGCCGCGTGGACAAGATCATGGAGATCGAAAAGCGTTTCAAGAGGTCAGAGTGAACTACGACGCAGCCACAGTCGAGCGTCTGGTCGAAAAGATTACCCGCGAGGTGCTCCTGCTGCTCGCCGAGGCGGGCAGCGGGCAGGACGAGCTGACGCACCGGCCGGTGTGCCCAGTGCACCGGTCAGTGTGTCCAGCAGTGCCAGGACAAGGTGCGCCAGGTCGTCGGCGCCGGCGCTTCGCGCCTGAGCTCCACGCTCGGCGGCGTCGACGTCGGGCCCGAGGTCGCAGCGATGATCGACCACACCCTGCTCAAGCCGGAGGCGACCCAGGATCAGATCGCCCAGCTGTGCTACGAGGCGCGCAAGTACGGCTTTGCCACCGTCTGTGTCAACCCGACCAACGTCCGGCTGTGCGTCCAGTTGCTCAAGGGCTCGCCGGTCGGCGTGTGCACCGTCGTCGGTTTTCCGCTGGGCGCGACGCCGCCTGAGGTCAAGGCCTACGAGACCCAGCAGGCGCTCGACGACGGCGCGACCGAGGTGGACATGGTCATCAACATCGGCGCCCTGAAGAGCAAGGACTATGCGCTGGTCGAGCGGGACATTGCCACCGTGGCGCGCACCTGCCACGCCGGCGGCGCTCTGCTGAAGGTGATCATCGAGGCGGCGCTGCTGACCGACGAGGAAAAGGCCAAGGCCTGCGAGCTGGCCAAGGCAGCCGGCGCCGACTATGTCAAAACCAGCACCGGCTTTGGCCCTGGCGGGGCCACGGCCCACGACGTGGAGCTGATGCGCCGCACGGTCGGGCCGGCGATGGGGATCAAGGCGGCCGGCGGCATCCGCACTTTTGAGGATGCCCAGGCCATGATCGCCGCCGGCGCCACGCGCATCGGCGCCAGCGCCAGCGTCAAGATCGTGCAACAGGCTCAGGCCGCATAGGACAGAAGAGGGGCGCACGGCAGGGCCTACAGGAAGGAGAGACTTGAGTGTAGATCTGCGTGCTTATGTTTTCTTGGATAGCCTGCAACCGCAGATGGCGTCCTTCATCGGCTCCACGGCGCGGGGTTTCCTGCCCCTGGCCGGCGATGCCTCGCTGTGGGTCGAGATCTCGCCCGGCATCGAGATCAACCGCATCACCGACATCGCGCTCAAGGCCACCAAGGTCCGGCCGGCCGTGCAGGTGGTCGAGCGGCTGTTCGGCCTGCTCGAAGTCCACTCGTCCGACCAGGCCGACGTGCGGGCCGCTGGCGCGGCCATCCTCGACGCGCTGGGCGTGCGGGCCGAGGAGCGCTGGAAGCCGAAGATCCTGTCCAGCCAGGTCATCCGCCGCGTCGATGCCCACCAGGCTCAGCTCGTTAACCGCAACCGCGGCGGCATGATGCTGATCGCCGACCAGACCCTGTACATCATGGAGCTGGAGCCGGCCGCCTATGCGGTGCTGGCGGCCAACGAAGCCGAAAAGGCAGCCAAGATCAACATCGTCGAGGTGCGGCCTTTCGGCAGCTTTGGCCGCGTCTACCTGGGCGGCGAGGAGCGCGACATCATGGCCGGCTACACCGCCGCCGTCCAGGCCATCGAGGACATCACCGGGCGGGTGATAGAGGTAGCGCGCAAACAGTAGTCTGTGAGCTAATCAACAGGAGGTCAAGGCAGAAATGGCAGAAGCATTAGGCATGATCGAAACCAAGGGCTTTGCCGCAGTCGTCGAGGCGGCAGACGCCATGGTCAAGGCCGCCAAGGTCGAGCTGGTGAGCTATGAAAAGATCGGCGGCGGTTATACGACAGTCATCGTCCGTGGCGACGTGGCAGCCTGCAAGGCGGCGGTCGAAGCCGGGGTCCGGGGCGCCGAGAAGGTGGGCGAGGTCGTATCTGTCCACGTCATCCCGCGGCCGCATCCCAACGTCGACATGGTGCTGCCCCTGGGTCGCCGCGAACAGGTGCTCAAGGAACTGGAAGACTAGACACCATGCTTTTGGGCAAAGTAGTCGGCACGCTCGTGGCCAGCCGCAAAGACGAAAAGCTGGAAGGCTTCAAGTTCCTGGTGGTCAGGCGGCTCAACGTCGAGAATGAGGAGGTCGGCGATTACGTCGTCGCCGCCGATGCAGTCCAGGCCGGCATCGGCGACGTCGTCATGTACGCCACCGGTTCCTCGGCGCGGCAGACCGTCGTGACCGACAAGCGGCCGTGTGATGCGGTGATCATGGCCGTCGTCGATACCTGGGAAGTCAACGGCGTCGTCAAGTACCAGAAAGAATAGTGGGCCGGGCTAATGAGTGGCAGGCCCAAGATCCTGGTCGCCGACGATGCGCCAGACAACGTCGGCGCTGGTCCGGGACCTGCTGGCCGTGGAAGGCTATGACGTCATACCCGCCTTACGACGGTGAGGAGGCTCTGCTCAAGATCCGCACGAATCTGCCCGATGTGGTGCTGCTGGACATCAACATGCCGCGCATGGATGGCTACGAGGTGTGCGCGCAGCTCAAGGCCGATCCGGCGACCGCCGACATCCCGGTGCTCATGCTCACCGCGCTGGCCGAGCCGGAACAGCGGGTCAAAGGTCTACAGCTTGGCGCCGAAGACTATGTGGCCAAGCCGTTTGACCACCGGGAGCTGGTCGCCAGGGTGTGGAGCCAGGCTTCGCACCAAGCAGGCGGCCGACGAGCTGCGGGCGGCGCAGCAGGCCATCCGCCAGTACCTTCGAGCGGTACGTCTCGCCCCGCGTCGTCGAGCGGTTGCTGGCCGATCCTTCTCAGGTGCGTCTGGGTGGCGTGCAGCAGCCGGTGACCATCCTGTTTGCCGATCTGCGTGGCTACACTGCGCTGGCCGAGACCCTGCCGCCTGAGCGGCTGGTGGATGTGCTCAACGGCCACCTGACCGTCGCTGCCCAGGCGATCCTTGCCCAGGAGGGGACGATCAGCACCTTCGTGGGAGACCTGGTGATGGCCATCTACAACGCGCCCCTGCCTCAGCCCGACCACGCCCTCCGTGCGGCGCGGACGGCCCTGGCTCTGCACCAGGACATGGCCCGCTATCACGCCGAGTCTGCCGCCAGAGCTGCGCATGAGCTTTGGCATTGGGATCGTCACCGGCGAGGCGGTGGTGGGCAACCTTGGCGCGCGGGAGCTACAGCTCTATACGGCTGATTGGCGACGTGGTCAACCTGGCGCAGCGCCTGGAAGAGATAGCCGGCGGTGGCAAGGTCTATATCTCTGACGAGCACCCGCCAGGCGCTGGGCTCGCGGGCCGGCGTCAGGTCGCTGGGCCATGTCCCCGTCCGCGGGCGTACCGAGCCGGTGGTGGTCTATGAGCTGCAAGGCCTTTCAGACTAGCACCCTGTCTATGCCTGGCTCCCTCTCTGCTGGCGATGCCGCAGTTCGGCCCATTGCAGAGCGACGCAGGGCGGGGTGAGGGTGGTTTCTATGATCGATGAGAAACGGATTGCCGAGATTGTGCAGCGGGTGGTGGCCGACATGCGTGGCGCCGCCGGCGCATCGCCCGCGCCCGCATCGCCGCCGCCCACCGCTCCGGCGGCAGGTGGGCAGCCCGGCCAAGCCGGCCGCGGCCGGCGGCGGGCAGGATGGCGTCTATCCTGACCTCGATGCTGCTGTAGCCGCGGCTGCCGTCGCCTTCAGGCGCCTGGCCGACCTGCCGCTGGAGCGGCGGACGGCCCTGATCGCCGCCATGCGCCAGGCTGCCCTGGAGAACGCACCCATCCTGGCCCGGGCTGCCTGGCAGGAGACCGGCATGGGCCGCGCCGAGGACAAGACCGAGAAGAACCTGCTCGTCGCCGAGCGCACGCCGGGCCCCGAGCGGTTGCAGGCCCGCGCCTGGACCGGCGACCGCGGGCTGACCCTGGTCGAGCGGGCGCCCTACGGCGTCATCGGGGCCATCACCCCCAGCACCAATCCGACATCGACCATCATCTGCAACGCCATCGGCATGGTCTCCGCCGGCAACGCTGCCGTCTTTAACGCCCATCCCAGCGCCAAGCTCTGCTCGGCGCAGACGGTGCAGATCCTCAACCAGGCCATCCAGCGGGCCGGCGGCCCGCCTGACCTGATCACCTGCCCGGCCGAGCCGACCATCGACAGCGCGCAGCACCTGATGCGCCACCCGGCTATCCGCCTCCTGGTCGTCACCGGCGGGCCGGGCGTCGTCCGCGAGGCGATGCACTCGGGCAAGAAGGCGATCTGCGCCGGGCCCGGCAACCCGCCCGTCGTGGTCGACGAGACCGCCGACCTGGAGCAGGCGGCGCGGGACATCATCAAGGGCGCTTCCTTCGACAACAACGTCGTCTGCATCCTGGAAAAAGAGATCATCGCCGTCGATGCCATCGCCGACCAGCTGAAGGCGATCATGCTCCACCGGGGTGCGGTCGAGATCTCGCCGTGGCAGCTTGGCCGCCTGATGAAGGTCATCATGGCCGAGGATCACGGCCCGGGCAAGCACGGAGTCATCAACAAGGCGTTCGTCGGCAAGTCGCCCAGCGTCATCCTGCGCGAGATCGGCATCAACGTCGGTGACGAGGTGCGGCTGGTGCTGGCCGAGACCGACGCCGACCACCCCCTGGTCTGGACCGAGCAGCTCATGCCGGTCATGCCCCTGGTGCGGGTGTCCAACGCCGATCGGGCGATCGACCTGGCCAAGGCGGTCGAGCAGGGCATGGGCCACACGGCCGCGATCCACTCCAAGAACCTGGACATCCTGAGCCGCATGGCGCGGGAGATGAACGTCAGTATCTTTGTCAAGAACGGCCCCAGCCTGGCCGGCCTGGGCTTTGGCGGCGAAGGGTTTACCTCGTTTTCCATTGCCAGTCCCACCGGCGAGGGCCTGACCAGCGTCCTGGACTTTACCCGAGTGCGCCGCTGCACCCTGGTGGACGCTTTTCGCATTATATGATAGGCGGCAGACGTCGTCGGCCCCAACATGGACGACATCTGGCCCCAAAAGAGGAGGAAGATGATGAGGTTTCACTCGAAGACTGGCCCGGCTTGGCCTGGCGGCACTGCTGATCGCGATCACCCTGGCGGCCTGCGGCCAGCAACCGGGTGAGCAAGCGACCACCGAGCCCACCACTCCGGCGACGACCGAGGTGACCGTCGAGGAGCACTTTCAGAAGGGGAACGAGTATATCCAGGCCGGACAGTTTGACAAGGCGGTCGTCGAGTTTGAGGCAGTGCTCGCAGGCCGAGCCGGAACGGATCTCAGCTCTGACCAACCTGGGGGTGGCCTACTACAACGTCGGCCGCCTGGACGATGCAATCGCCCAGTATCAGAAGGCGCTGGAGGTAGGGCCGGACGACGCCGACATTCACTCCAACCTGGCCGCTGCCTATGTGCAAAAGAACGACTTGACCCAGGCCCTGGCCGAGTATCAGAAGGCGATGACGATCAACCCCGAGCTATCGCAGGCGCATTTTGGGCTGGCCGTCGTCTATCTGCAGCAAGGGCAGAACGACAAGGCTCTCGAAGAGCTCTTATTGTTCCAGGAGAACGACGACGGTACCGACAAGATAGCGACCGCGCAGGCGAACATCTACCTGGGCGCCATCTATCTGGACAAGGGTGAGCTGGAAAAGGCCCTGGTCGAGTATCAGAAAGCGCTCCAGCTCGATCCCAAGCTCGCCTCCGCTCACTTTGGCGTGGGCCTGAGCTACGCGCAGCTGGGCCAGAAAGACCAGGCCATCAAGGCCCTCGAGCAGTTCCAGCAGTACGACGACGGCGCCAACGCGACGATGACCGATCAGGCTGCGCAGTTGCTGGAGCAGTTGAAGGGCCAATAGTGTACGATCTCACCACCCTCGACAACGGTCTGCGCATTCTGACCGTGTCCATGCCCCACGTCCAGTCGGTCAGCATCGGGTTCTTTCTGAATGTCGGCTCGCGCTATGAAGGCGAGGCGATGGCCGGCGCTTCCCACTTTATCGAGCACATGCTGTTCAAGGGCACTGCCCGCCGCCCCACGGCTCTACAGCTCGCCGAGGCCATCGAGGGCAAGGGCGGAGTCTTTAACGCCAGTACCGGCCTGGAGACGACCCTCTATTGGGCCAAGGTGGCCGCACCGCACCTGTCCGAGACCTTGGACGTGCTGACCGACATGCTGCTGTGTGCCGCCTTCGATCCGGTCGAGCTGGAAAAAGAGCGGGCCGTGATCGTCGAAGAGATCAACTATGCGCTCGATGCGCCCGACAGTCTGGTCGACATCCTGATCAACCAGCTGCAATGGCCAAACCATCCGATCGGGCGCGACGTTGCCGGAACCCGGGAGAGTGTCGGCGGCCTGAGCCGTGGTGCCCTCCTCGCCTTCCTGGCCGATCACTATCGCCCCGGCCAGGTGATCCTCGGCCTGGCCGGCCAGGTGAGCCATGCCGACGCGGTGGCCTGGGCCCAGGAGCACCTGGGCGGATGGACACCTGGGCCGAGCGCAGCGTACGAGCCTGCGCCGGAAGAACCATCGGGTGGGGGTGTGCACGTCGAGTTCAAGCGGACCGAGCAGGCACACGTCAACGTGAGCTTTGCCGCCCTGTCGCGCCACGATCCAGATCGGTTTGCTCTGCGACTGCTGAACGTCGTCCTGGGCGATGGGATGATGTCTCGCCTCTTTCAGGAGGTGCGCGAGCGGCTGGGGCTGGCCTACACCGTCGACAGCTACGTCAGCGAGCTGCAAGATACGGGCGCGATGGGCGTATACGCCGGCGTGGCCACCAACAAGGTCGAAAAGACGATCAAGTCGATCCTGGCTCAGCTCGATCGCCTTCGTCAGGAGCCGGTGCCCGAAGGCGAGCTGCGCAAGGCGTCTCGAGTTCGTCCAGGGGCGGCTGGCCCTATCTATGGAGGACTCGTTCGCGGTGGCTGCCTGGTATGCCCGCCAGGAACTGTCCGGTCAGGAGGTGCTGAGCCCAGAGATGGCGATGCGCCGCCTGGAAGCGGTCCTGCCCGCCGACATCCAGCGCCTGGCGCAGAGCCTCTTCCGCCCGGAGCGGCTGAATCTGGCCGTTGTCGGCCCTTTCAACGGAGACGGCGACCGTCTCCGCCGCCTGCTGTCGTTCTGAGCGATCACGAAGAGCGTGGAATCTACAAGGAAGGAACAGAACCCTCGTGTCGATCAAACTACTGATGAACTGGGACATCCGCCCCGGGCAGGAGCAGAGCTACTTCGACTTTGTCATGAAAACGTTCGCCCCAGGCATGATCAAGCTGGGCCTTCAGCCCACCGAGGCCTGGTATACCCTGTTCGGCGATGCACCGCAGATCCTGACCGGCGGCGTCACCGATAGCGTGGACAAGATGCGCGAGATCCTCGACAGCCCGGAATGGGAAGAACTGAAGCAGGATCTCTTGCGCTACGTCACGAACTTTCAATCCCGAGTGGTCCCGGCGACAGGCCGCTTTCAAATGTAGGGAACCCTCAAAAAGGGCAGGCGGACCCTGGTCATTCAGGGTCCGCCTGGACAGATCTTCTCAGGTGGCTTTAGGCTGATGCGTCAGCCTTCGCCTCTGTAGGTGTCTTGGTCTCCGTCTTGGTTTCAGGCTCGCTCGACGAAGGTTCCTTCTTCTCCGTCTCGCCTGAGCCCTTGGCCGGCCCCAGCGTCGCCGACGACCCCTGGCGGTTGTCGGTGACGTAGAAACCAGACCCCCTGAAAATGACTCCGACCGGCTGGATGATCCGGCGAACGCGCCCATCGCATTCCGGGCAATCCACTAACGGCGGCTCTGATATGTGCTGTCGTCGCTCAAAGCGAACGCCGCACGTGTCACACTGATACAGATAAATCGGCATCTCCTACTACCTTAACATTTCCAAGAATCGCAGCCCCATTATACTCCGCTTGGCAAACGATACCAAAATAGATGTGGCGTGTGGTTTGCGGCCAGTTGGGCGCTCAACGTTTCCGGCTGGCTGCCGACTTGTGGCTGCTGGCCGGTCGCTGCCCGCCGATCGCAGTTGGCTGCTCCCCAACGACGGCTGCATCCACCACCACTCCACCCGTGGCCGTGGCCAGTAGATTGTAGACCAGCCCGGCCAGGACGGTGATCGCGGCCAGCGCCAGGCCGGCGATCAGGCCCAGGACCAGCACGACGAGAGCCACGAGCAGCCACGAGGCCCCGCCGATGGTCTGCAGCCAGCTGCATGAAGTCGGCCAGCCCGAGTACGTGTACCAGGTCGAAACTGGCGACCTCCTTGCCCAGCACGCTGAGCGTGATCTCTTCCCACCCTTCGAGCCACCGGCGCAGGACCTGCACAACCCCCATCCCCAGCACCCCACACAGCAGGCTCGGCAGAAAGGCGAGCACTACCCCCAAGACACACCCCAGTTTGCCCAATGACCGCAAGTTAATGCGCCGAATGGCCAGTTTCACCGTTGCCCTCCCATCTGTTGCAGCCCCACCACAATCTGGGTCTGGCAAGGTCGGTTAGCTTGCGTCTGCTCGTCTGGCTCACGACCGGACCCGGTACTTGTCCAGGGCAGGCCGTGGCATGCGGCTGGCGATCGCCCGCCGGTACAGATCCACATACTTGTTCGCCGACTGGCTCCAGGAAAAGTCGGCGGTCATGCCCTGCACCTGGATCTGCCGCCACGTGTCGCGGTGCCTGAAGGTCTCGATGGCTCGTACGATTGCCGCAAACAGCGCCCAGCGGTCGTATGGCTTGAACACAAAGCCGGTGCCCAGCCCGGTGCGCGGATCATAGTCCTGCACCGTGTCGGCCAGGCCGCCGGTGGCGCGCACGATCGGCACGCTGCCATAGTGCATGGCGATCATCTGCCCGGTGCCGCATGGCTCAAAGCGGCTGGGCATCAGGAACATATCGCTCCCGCCATAGATCCGCTGCGTGAGCGGGGCGTTGAAGGTCAAAAAGATGGCCGCCTGGCTGGGATAATGCTGCACCATCCGGCTGAACAGCTCGTGATAGTGCTGCTCGCCGGTGCCGAGCAGCACGAGCTGTGCGCCCAGATCCAGGATGTGGTCGGCGACGTCGGCCAGGATGTCAAACCCCTTCGAGTCGGTCAGCCGCGAGATGATCCCGATCAGCGGCACATCGGGGTTCTCGGGCAGCTTGGCCTCGCGCTGCAGCGCCAGCTTGTTCTCCTGCCGCCGCTCCAGGCTTGCGGTGTCGTACCTGGCAGCCAGGTAGGGATCGGTCGCCGGGTCTGCCGTATCGTAGTCGATGCCGTTCAGGATGCCGAACAGCCGGTCGCGCCGGTCGCGCAGCAGTGGGTCCAGCCGCTCGCCATACTCGGGGGTCAGGATCTCCTGGGCGTAGGTCTCGCTGACGGTGCTGACCACGTCGGCCCAGTAGATGCCCCGCGCCATCAGGTCGACCACCTCGTTCAGGTCGGCCATCTCTGGATGGTACTGAAAGCCCAACGCGTCCAGGCCGGCTATCTCCAGCACGCGGTGGCCAAAGATGCCCTGGTAGGCCAGGTTGTGGATCGTATAGATCGTGGCAGTCTGGGCGTAGAAGGGATCGTCCTGGTACACCGTCTTCAGCCAGTTGGGCACCACCGCCGTGTGCCAGTCGTGGCAGTGGATCACGTCCGGCTGCCACTCCAGCAGTTTCAGCGCTTCGACCATCGCCCGGCAGAAAAAGATGAACCGCTCGGCGTCATCGGGGTACATATAGATCCCTTCCCGGTCAAAGTAGCTCCGGTTGTCGACCATGTACACCGGGACGTCGGCGCCGATGGTGGCCTGCATCAGGCTTGCCGGCTCGGTCGTGTGGTCCATCGGCACGTCGAATGGCGGCAGCACGGTCTCCAGGTGGAACTTGTCGGGCTGGATGCGGCCATAGCGGGGCATCGCCACCCGCACGTCGTGCGCCCAGCGCCCGGATCGCCTTGGGCAGCGACCCGGCCACGTCGGCCAGTCCTCCCGTCTTGGCAAACGGCACCACCTCGGCGGCCAGGATCAGGATCTTGAGCTGTTGATCAGCCATCGATATCATACCTCTTTACACAAGAGCCCGAAGCGAGCGTGGATGCAATCTGCCAGCTTGCCTGCTGCATCCCCGGTGCAGAGCGGCTTGGAGTCTAGCATAGGTTCGGGGTTTTGGCAAGTAGCCCACGCTGATTTCCCTCTTGACTGATGCTGATGATATAATCCGAGGTGCCGCGTGTGGCCCGGACATCAGTGTCCTCAGGGTTTTCGGCGATTCCAGGTATCAGGAGGTGTCTTGGACACAATCGACATTCTTTGCACACTGCGTTTCACCGACGATCTGCTCGACGCCCTGCGGGCCGTCTCGCCCCGTCTCCGCGTCACCCAGCAGACCGGCCACAACCCCGGCGAGGTGGCGGCGGCCCTGCAGGCCCAGCCCGGCACCGAGATCCTGTACGCCTTTCACCTCCCGCCCAACGTCCTCGAGCTGGCTCCCCGCCTGCGCTGGGTGCAGCTCCACAGCGCCGGGGCCGACCACCTGCTCGATCACCCGATCATGGGCTCCGACGTGGTGGTGACCACCACCAGCGGCATCCACGCCACGCCCATCGCCGAGTATGTCCTGGCCTCCATCCTGGCCTATCGCTGGCGGGTGCCGCTGTGGACCCGCTGCCAGCGCGAGAGCCGCTGGCCGTCCGAGCGCTGGAGCCTCTTTGCCCGGCCGGAGCTGCGCGGCAGCACCCTGGGCGTCGTCGGCTATGGCTCGATCGGCCGCGAGGTGGGCCGGCTGGGCAAGGCGTTTGGGATGCGCGTCCTGGCGATGCGCCGCTCGACGGGCCGGGCCGACCAGGGCTATGCCGTCGACGGCACCGGCGATCCCGACGGGACGATCCCGGATCGGTTCTATGCCCCCGAGGCTCTGCGACGAGATGCTGGCCGAATGCGATTACGTCGTCGTCGCCCTGCCGCTGACCGCGGCAACGCGGCACATCATCGGCGAGCCCGAGCTGCGGGCCATGAAACCGTCCGCCTATCTGGTCAACATCGCCCGCGGCGGGCTGATCGACGAGGCAGCCCTGGTTCGCGCCCTGGGCGAAGGCTGGATCGGCGGCGCAGGGCTGGACGTCTTTGAGGAAGAGCCGCTGCCGGCCGACAGCCCGCTGTGGGAGCTGGACAATGCCCTGATCTCACCCCACGTCGCCGGCTTTACGCCGCACTATGACGAGCGGGCGGTGGCCCTCTTTGCCGGCAACCTGTCCCGCTACCTGGCAGGTCTGCCGTTGCTGAACCAGGTGGACAAGAAAAAAGGATATTAACCTATCCCCTCCACCTCTCCCCGCCGGGGATGAGGGGTAGGAGTGACCGCTGTTCAGCGCCGCCCGAAGGGTGGCAGGGGGAGCCATGGCGATTCACGGGATTATCTTTGACCTTGGGCCACACTTTGATGCACTTGAGCGACACCTGGCCGGCCGTCTTTGACCGGGGCGTTGTCGACCTGATTGCCTTCCTGGCCGCGCAGCGGCCCGACCTGGACGGGCCTGCTCTTTGCCCGTGCCTGGCTCGACCGCCGCCGCGACGGGTTCGCCCGGTCTTCCGCCACCCTGCGCGAGGTCACCGCCGTGGAAACGATGCGCTGGACCTTCGCCCAGGCCGGCGTGCCCGACCCCGACCCGGCGCTCGTGACCGGCGCCATCGACGCCTTTTTCGCCTACGAAGACGCCTGCTGGTTCGCGGATCCCGATGCGCTGTCCGTGCTGCAGCACCTGTCCGGGCGCGGGCTGCGCCTGGGCCTCTTTTCAAACGCCACCCACGACCCGTTCATCCAGCACGTGGTCGATCGCCTGGGCTTCCGGCCGTGGCTCGACCCGGTTCTCTCCTCGGCAGGCGTAGGCGTCCGCAAGCCGGACCCGGCTGCCTTTGACCCCTTCCTGGCGGCCTGGAGCCTGCCTGCCGGTTCGGTGGTCGGTCGTCGGCGACAGCCTCGAGCATGATGTCCTGGGCGCTCACCACGCCGGCATGCGCGGCGTCTGGTACCGCTCACGCGAGAACGCGCGCCAGGAGGGTGGGGGGTACGGTGATGAGGGAGCGCCGGACCGCATCCAGCCTGAGGCAATCATCGACCGGCTGAGCGAGCTGCCGGATCGCCTCGACCTTCTTTGAAAGGCAATGGGTTGGAGAGCTGCTGAGGGTGGATCTCCAACCTCCACTCGTCTGACCTTCCTGACTTCCACCCTCTAGCCTACTCTTTCGCCCGCAGCCAGGCGACCTCTTGCTCCAGGATCCGCCTCACGATGGCGATGGCCGCCGCGTAGGTGGCCGCCACTCCAAAGTAGGACAGGCTCTTGGACAGGAGCGTCTGCCGCCGGCTGTAGGGCGTATCTGAGGCATAGTGGAGCACGCCGATGTCGTACGGCGCATTGATGAACAGGTTGACGATCTCGTTGACCGGGTAGCGCTTGGGATAGATATTCTCGTACACCCCGCTGAGATAGGGCCCGGTCTCCATCTCGATGTCGGTATAGCCCTCGCGGTAGAAGACCCCCACGAAGTCCTTGTTCTGCAGGAAGGTGCCGCGCACCGTCACCGCCTTCTGATTGTCGAACACGCTGCCGTGCGTCAGGTAGGGCGCCACGTCGTTGGCCGCGAAGCAGTTCTTGAACAGAAAGGTGTTCTGCGAGTGCTCGTCGTACACGACGTTGGGGATCATCACGTCGCCCACCTGGCCGTTGAGAGTCGCCGCCTTGCCCAGGAAATAGACCCCTTGCAGCTCGCCCAGGTTGGCCGCGACCTTGGCAAAGATCTGGTAGGCGGCCATGCCCAGCGGATAGTCGACGTTAAAGATGACGGCGTCGCTCTCCTGCAGCAGCTCCAGCCCATCCACCCGGACGCGAGGGTCAAGCTGTTCGGGGCGCAGCGACTTGAGCTGGAACACCTGCGCTGCGACATCCAGGTACTCTGGGTTTTCCACGTGCAGCAGGCCCGAAGCGTGATGATAGTCGCGCATCGCTGCCTGCTTGCCGGCCTGCGCCTCGGCATCGCCGTGGCGCAGATACTTGCTCAGGGCATAGTAGAGCAGGTCCTGTAGGGCGCCCTCTTCCTCGCCGGCCTTGACGGCCTGGTAATGGTGCCACAGATCCTCCGGGTTGACCTCCTCCAGGAACGCCGCCAGCTCCGGCTCGATCGTCGAGGCATAGCCGCCCAGCAGGTTCACCAGGCTGTGGGTGTTGGACGATACAAAGTAGGTCGGCCGGTAGAAGAGGTCGGCCTGGAGGTGGCGATCGACCTCCATCGAGATCCGGCTCCACCAGCCGTCGGTGGCGCGGCGATAGTCGTTGAGCGACCCGGCCAGCAGCCGGATGGCCATGTCCTTCGGCTCGCGCCCCACCTGGAGCAGGTTGGGCCAGAACGCCGGCCCCCACGCCACCTGCAGCTTGCCGAAATCCTCCTGGCTGATGCCCAGCGCGGCGGTCACCGCTTCGGCCTCGGCTCCTGGCCGCCGGCCTGGGCCTCTATCTCGGCCAGGATGCGTGTCCCGTGCAGGCGCTGGTGGAGCTTGTTCCATTCGATCTGGTAGGCGGTGATCATCGGGATCAGGTCGTCGATGTCCGACACGCTGGCGATGAACGCTGCCAGTGTGCCCTGCCCGTCGTAGAACATCTTGCGCCGCCGCGAGTGGGCGCTGACCGACTGCCAGTGGTCGACGTGGGGATAGCCGCGCCGGCTGAACACCTCTTCCGACTGGCCCATCAGCACCAGCGACACCTGGGGCATGCACTGCGGCAGCCGCATGACGCTGTACAAAAAGGCCGACATGTCGGGCGCCGGGTCGCCGGCGCCGACGTGCAGGCTGGAGTTCATCGCCGAGTGGGTCTCCTCCAGCGACCGCACCCGCACGTCGCCGCGTCGAGCGCAGCAGCGAGTAGTAGGTGCGTATGTACAGCTCGATCTCTTCATTGCCGCGTGAGGGCACGGCTCGATCCATCGCTTACCTCCCCTCAACCAACGGCCTCGGCAATGAGGGTTCACTCCTCGATAGCTCTCCTGCTCCGGCATGTCCAACCGCACCAGCTCGCCGTGGGTGTTGACGATCACCCGGAAGCCCAGCATCCCCAGCCAGGCGCGGGCCTCGTCGGGCAGCCCGTGCTCGATCACCTGGTCCATGTTCTTGACCGAGGCGTCGATCATCGCCTTGGTGAACAGGTCATCCTTGTGCAGCATCTGCATCATCGCCTGGGTGGCTATCTCCTTGTGCTCCAGGAACTGGTCGCGGAGCATGGCCGAGCACCTGCCGGTCCACCGTTTCCGCTTCGATGTGCCGCCGAAAGCCGTCGTCCAGGACGACGTAGCAGGGCGGTATTGCCCACCATCACCGTTTCCACCGGCTCGTCCGCTTCGTCGCGGATCAGCCCTGCAAACAGCGCCGGATGCACTGGCGTGTCACTCATGAACACCTCTCATCCATTCACACTGAGCCAGGTAGACCGAAGGGCAGCGACAGATGCGCCGCTGCCCTCCCGTACCTGATTCGTCGTGACCTCTATCAGTGGACCCGGCCGGATTCGAACCGGCGGTCTTCTGCGTGCAAAGCAGACGCCTTCCCGCTAGGCCACGGGCCCTTAATCGAAAATCAAAGGTGCCGACGAGAGGATTTGAACCTCCACACCCCGTAGGGTAACAGATCCTAAGTCTGTCGCGTCTGCCAGTTCCGCCACGTCGGCGTCCAATCGCCGATGAGATCATACTCCCGATTCTGTCGGCCCGAAGGCCTGCCGTCATCTGTCTCATCCCCTCATCAGGGATGGCAGCTCCTGGCTTGCCGGGTGTGACCCGGCCTTGCCGTCGCCGCTGCGGCGAGACCGAACCGGCGGCTCTCGCCGCGCAGCCCGGCCCACTCACCTTGCTCCCGGTCGCACGCTCACCCAGCCGGCCGTGTCGCCGCGGCCGCTGGTGGGCTCTTACCCCACCGGTTCGCCCCTTACCGGCGCCTGAGCGCCGGCGGGAATCTTTTCTGTTGCGGTTGTAGTCAGGCGCGGCTCTCGCCGGCCTGCCCCCACTTGCTGTTTCGTGGGGCGACTGTGCCCCTTCCGGGACTGGGAGTCGGGAAGTTCCTCTAGACGGCCTCAGCCATCCAGCGACGGCTCCCTCATCGGCGGGGACATTATACCATGACAGCAACGCCGTGTCAATCATCGTTGCACATTCGGCAACGCCATGTTACAATGGGCATACTTGGCGCCGTGAGGTAGATTCGGGTGCGTGTTGAGATCAAGCGGAGCGGCGAGATGACGCCCTCGGACCAGGAGCACGTCGATCATTTGATCGGCCAGGTGTTTGGCGCCGAGGTCGCCGACTACGCCTGGGCGGATGTCGATTGGCATGTCCTGGTCTGGATCGAGGGAAAACTGGCCAGCCACGTTGAGATCATCGACAGAACAGGTACAGTGGGCGGCCAGCCTATGAGGCTCGGCGGTATCGGCGGCGTGGCCACCGCTTCCGAGTGGCGAGGGCGCGGGCTGGCCACAGTCGGGATGAGCAAGGCCGCGCAGTTCCTGTGCGGCGACTTGGATGTCGAGTTCGGCCTGCTCATTTGTGGCCAAGAGATGATGCCGTTTTACCGCAGGCTGGGCTGGCAGATCACCGATGGGCCTCTGGTGTTCGACCAGCCGGAAGGCAAGGTGACGTTCCACGACGTGGTCATGGTCTTGCCGTGCCAGGGGCAGGAGTGGCCCGCGGGCACGATCGATCTATGTGGACTGCCCTGGTAGGTACTGATCGCTGTCAACTGACTTGACAGTTCTCCCCACTTGAGGTATCTTCCTGGGACGAATGGGAGCGATGTCGTGAGGTTGTCGTGCGGCGCGGGCTGAGAAAAAGATGGATGGCGTGGGCCGGGATGTTGGCCTTGCCCCTGGTGGCGGTGTTCATCAGCGCCGGCTATTGGCCTATCGGCGTTTCCGGGTACGCCTCGATCTGGTCGCTGGTCGCCCCGTCGGACACGCCCACTTCGACCATGACGCCCACAGCTACCCCCACACCCACCCTGACGCCGACTGCCACACCCACCCTGACTCCCACGCCCACGGCGACTTGTACGCCTACTCCGACCGCTACGCCTACCGCCACGCCAACGGCCACGCCTACCCATACACCTACTCACACGCGGACGCCGGCCCCCACCCTGACGCCAATATTGCCGACTCCCGACGGTGTCTCGCGCCAGGTGCGTGTCCCGATCCTCATGTACCATCACATCGCAGATCCGCCTGCCGACGCCGACGATTTCCGCCGTGACCTGTCTGTGCCGCCCGCTGTCTTTTACGAGCAGCTCCGCTATCTCAAGCTGCAGGGCTACCACACGATCACCCTTGACGACCTGGCCGTGCACCTGACCACAGGCAAGCCGCTGCCTGACAAGCCGATCATCCTCACTTTCGATGACGGCTACGCCGACGCCTACACCCATGCGTTCCGCCTGTTGAAGCGCTTTGACTACACCGGCACCTTCTTCCTGATCACCGAGCCGATCGACAACAACGATGCCCAGTACCTGTCTTGGACCGAGGTTGAGGAGATGCACGCCGCCGGCATGGAGTTCGAGCCGCACAGCTACAACCACCCCGATATGACCAACCGGGGCTACCAGTTCGTCGTCTTTCAGATCCTGGCTCCCACAGAGGCCATTGAGGCCCGCACCGGCGTCAAGTGCCGCTTTTTTGCCTATCCGACCGGCCGCTACGACCAGTTCATCGTCGATGTGCTCCGCTCGGCCCACTTCTGGGGCGCTGTGGTGACCGAGCAGGGCGCTACCCACACCTCCGACGATCTGTTCACCCTGCGTCGCGTCCGGATCCACGGCGGCGACAGCCTCGACACGTTCATCCTGAAGCTAGACCTCGATTGGTAGTCGATGTTCTTTGACGCCCTCACCATGGCCTGCATCGCCGACGAGCTGCGCGCGACGGTCCTGGGCGGGCGTGTGCAGCAGGCCCTCTTGCCCGATCCCCTCTCGGTGGGTCTGGAGATCTATGCCGGGCACCGGCGCCACTGCCTGCTGGCCAGCGCCCATGCCGAGACCGGCCGCCTGGTCTTGGCCGGGGACAAGCTGCGCCGCGGCAGCGACACCGAGACCGGCCTGCTGGTCCTCCTGCGCAAGTATCTGCGCGGCTCGATGCTGTCCGCCATCGAGCAGCCGCCCTTTGAGCGGATCCTGCGCCTGACCTTCGACCATCCCGAATGGGGTCGCCAACGTCCTGGCTGATCGAAATCATGGGTCGCCATTCCAACGTCATCCTGATTGGGGCCGGCAATCGGGTGCTCGACGCCGTCAAGCGGGTGGGTTCCAGGGTAAGCGCGGCCCGGCCCATCCTACCCGGCCAAACCTATACGCCCCCGCCACCCCAGTCCAAGTTGGCGCCGTCCGACCTGACCGAATACCGCATGCAGCAAATCCTGGCCGGCAGCGAGCCCGGAGCCCAGCTCTGGCAGGTGCTGGTCGCGGGAGTGAAGGGGATTAGCCCGCTCCTCGCCCGCGAGATCGCCTGCCGTGCCGTGGGCCATCCCCGGGTGACCGCCGGCCAGGTGGAGCGCCCGGCCCGGCTGTGCGAGACGATCTCGGAACTGCTGACCCCGCTCGAAAGCGGCCGGTGGCAGCCAAGCGTCGTGCTCGAGGAGGGACGGGTGGTGGCCTATGCCCCCTATCCGGTCAGCCATCGCGGCCAATCGGAGCCCGTCCAGTCGATGAGCGAGGCCATCGAGCGCTATACCTCGGCCGTGGCAGACGTCGATCCATACGCCGGCGCCAGACGGCCGGTCCGCCAGGCCATCGCCGAGGCGCGCGCGCACCTCAGCGGCGCCGCGAGGCCCTCGAGCGCCAGCTAGACCAGGCGGACGGATCCGACCGCCTGCGGGAATGGGGCAAGTGGCTCCTGACCTACGCCCACACCATAATCCCTGGCCAGACCGAATTGGTGGCTGATATCGGTGATGGGGAGCTGCTGCACATCCCGATCGACCCCGACCGCTCGCCGGCCGAAAACGCCCAGGCCTACTTCTCCGGCTACCGCAAGGGCCAGCGGGCGGGCGAGGGAGGCCCGAGTCGCCTCGGAGGAAGTGGATCTGGCGCTGCGCGACCTGGAGCAGCTGGAGACCGATCTTGACCTGGCCGCCAGCCGGCCCGAGATCGACCTGGTCCGAGAGGCATTGGCCGAGGCCGGCTACCTGCGGTCAGGCATTAAGAGGACGCCCGCAGCGGCGCACAGTGGGCCGCTGTCGGTGACTTCCCCTGACGGGCTCACCATCCTGGTCGGGCGCAACAGCCGCCAGAATGACGATGTCACCTTCCGTCGGGCAGAGGGTGACGACTGGTGGTTCCACGCTCACGGCGTGCCCGGCGCCCACGTCATCGTCCGCGCCGGCAATCGCGATCTGCCGCCGGCCACGATCCGGCGTGCCGCCGAGCTGGCTGCCTACTTCTCCCGGCTGCGGGGCGAGGCCCAAGCTCAGGTCGACTATACCCGCCGCCGCCACGTACGCCGCATCCCCGGAGCTGCCCCTGGCCTGGTTACCTACAGCCGTGAGCAGACGATCCGCGTTGAGCCGCGTGGCCCAGACAGTGAGCCTTAGGTTGGGCTCGTTCAGCGCGAGGACTCGGCCTGGTCCGCTGCTTCCCCTTGGACTTGCTTCGGGGCCTGGCGCCTTCCGCGCAATGCAGATCAGCGATGTCCCGGCCGGCAGGTTGATCCAGCGCAAAACCTGTGCCTCGGTCCAGGTGACGGCGCTCAGGAGCGCGTTCAGCAGCGCCGGCGCCGGCTCCATCTCCACCTGGTACGACTCGTCGTCGAAATGGGGCGATCCCAGCTTGGGCTGCCTGCCAATCGCCCGGCGCAACACCATCAGCGCCGCCGCGGGGAGAGACAGGAGAAGGTTGTTGTAGGTAAGACGCACCACCTCCAAGCCGGAAGTGACCAGCTTGCGGCGCAGCTCGGGTGCGGTGTAGCGCCGGTAGTGGCGGTTCAGCTCGTCGTTGTGGCTCCAAAGCGCCATGAACGCCGGCGTCGTCACCACCAGGTAGCCGCCCGGTGCACAGACGCGCCGGCACTCGCGCAGCACGGCCATGTCGTCCTGGCAGTGTTCCAGCGTATCCAGCAGCGCCACCAGGTCGAACGAATCGGCATCGACCGGCAGCGCCTCGGCCCCGCCCTGTCGCACGTTGTATCCTCGCTGCTGGGCAATAGCCAGCGGCTTGGGGTTGTTGTCTACGCCGATCACCTGGCCGTAGCGGGCCAGGTGATGGATCATGTTCCCGGCCCCGCAGCCTACGTCCAGGACCCGCTTCTGACCATCCGGGGCGATGATCCGGTCCAGCATGTTCAACAAGGACCAGGTCCGCCCGGCGAACCACCAATGCTTGTCTTCTTCGATCATCCTATCCGTTTTCCCGCCCTGCTTCGCCGCAGGACTCGGCATAGACCTTTTCCAGGCGAGGCCCAATGGCAGACCAATCGTAACGGGACTCGGCGAATCGTCTGGCCGCCCGGCCCATCTGCTCCCGGCGGCCGGCATCGCCGAGCAACGCCAGGACGGCCGAGACGAATTCGGCCGGCGTATCGGCGATGGCCAGCTCCTGATCAGGCGCCAGATCGAACCCCTCGCAGCCCAGCCGCGTCGAGACGATCGCCTTGCCCATTGCCATCGCCTCCAGCACCTTCAGGCGTGTCCCCCCGCCGATGCGCAGCGGCACGACGTATACGCCCGGCCGCGGCGATGTAGGGTCGCACATCCTCGACCCAGCCTGTAACCACCACCCCTGGATGGTTGGCCAGGGCCGCCAGCCGTGGATGGGGATTCTGGCCGACGATCCAAAACCGCGAGTCCGGGCTCTTGACGGCGGAGTTGTGGCAGCACCTCCTGGACAAACCACGACACGGCGTCGACGTTCGGCCGAAAGTCCATCTTGCCCGTGAATACCAGATCGTCGAGGGCCTGGTGCCTGTCGCGCATCCAGCGTCGGGGACGGCGCTGTGTAGAATGCCATGTCCACGCCATTCGGCACCACGGCCGGCGACAGGCCGGGCTCCAACTGGCGGAGGGCCACTGCGTCGGTCTCAGACACGGCCACCACCCGGTCGGCGGCCAGGCAGGCACGGCGCTCATAGTCCCGCAGCCGCTGCCACTGGACGAACGAATAGGCCGCCCCGATCCACCGCCGTGGCCGGCCGGATGTCGGTCTCAAAGGCTCGCTGCTGCAGGACGTACTCGGCGTTGTGGTCGTCAAAGACGAGCAGCGGCCGCTGCCTGCCCGGACCGCCGGCTCGGCGGCTGCCTGGAACAGGTACTGCGCCAGCTCGATCCCTTCCACCTGCACCACGTCAGGGTCCTCCCGCTCCAGCGTAGCGGCCAGCGCCGCCCGGAACTGGGCCGATGGCAGGCGCTGGGCCATGTCAGGCAGCCGGGAGAGGAACAGGCCGGTCAGCCGCTGGCGCATCGCGCGCTGCGGCGGGCGGACCACCTGCACGCTGCGGCACAGGCTGTGCAGGGGGGTATCCTGGCTCTGCGCCGGATCGCCAAACGACAGCAGGTGCACTGCGTGTCGTTCGGCAAGGTAGGCGATCAGGTTATAGTTGCGGATGGTGGTGCCCTGGTGTGGCGGGTAGGGGAACTGGGGTGTCAGCACCAGGATCTTGAGGGCTGCAGCGCTGCGGCCCGGCCTGGCCTCGTCAGTTTGGCGAACGGCAGCGTTGCGCGTCATGGATTCAGGCTAGTTCATCACGACTTGGCGGTAGATATCCAGCGTCTCATGGGCGGCTCGTGTCCAGGAAAAACGCTCTGCCTGGCGCAGCCCCTTGGCCCGCATCTCCTGGTTGAGCTTCTGGTCGGTGAGCACGCGCCACATCGCCACGGTCAATTCGTCCCCGTCGTTGGGATCGATCAGCAGCGCTGCATCGCCCACCACCTCCGGCAACGACGCCACGTTGGACACGACGACCGGCAGGCCGCAGGACATCGCTTCCAGGGGCGGCAAGCCAAAGCCCTCGTAAAAGGCCGGGTGAGCCAGCATCTCGGCGGCGTTGTACAGGTTCAGCAGGTCCTCGCTCGGCACCTGGCCGATCATGTGGATCTGGTTGTCCAGGTGCAGCTCACCGATCATGTTGTACACATCCTCGAACAGCCAGCCCTTGCCGCCGGCCAGCACCAACTGCACGTCCTGCTGGTAAGCACTCGCGGAGCTTGCCGGAAGGCCAGCAGCAGGGTCGGGCACGTTCTTTCGGGGCTCGATGGTGCTGACAAACAGGATAAACGGACCATCCACGCCATACCGGTCGCGGACCTGCTGGCGGGCCTGATCCCGGTCGATCGGGCGGAAGATCGGATTGGTCGCTTCGTACACGACCGTGATCTTGTCCTCTGGCACACCCAGGTGCTCGATCGTGTCGCGCTTGGTAGAGTTCGACACGGCGATGATGTGGTCGGTCCAGCACACCGCCTGGTCGATGTGCCCGTAGTAACGGGCGCTCTCCTTGGTCAAAAAGTGGGGATAGAGCAGGAAAGCCAGGTCGTGGACGGTGATGACCGATTTGCAGCTTGGGCGGTGGGGTGGAATGAAATCAGGGCTGTGCAGCACATCCAGTCCCAGCCGCATCAGCTCCACGTTCATCGACAGGCGCTCGAGCCGGTGATGGCTGGGCGTCCACAGCGAAACTCGCCGAAAGTTCGGCTGCTGAAGGATCGTGGTGTCATCTTTGCGGCTCTGCAGAATGACATACTCGTTTTCGTGATCGATCTGGGCCAGGCCATTGATCAGGTGCAGGATGTACTGGCCGATTCCGGCCTGGCTGTAGTATACCAGGCGAGCGTCAATTCCAATGCGCATGGTGGCTCCACTTCAAGGTTGGCTGCTGAAACGAAAAAGCCCCCCATTTCCTACCCTGGAGATGGAGGGCATCCTCGACCCACGTCGGGCTATCATACCATCTTATCTCGGGACCGTCAAGTTTCGCCCTATCGGTTTCCGGCCTTGCGGGCCTCAGGTCAGCATCGCACCTTCCATGACCAGCATCTGGCGCTTCATCTCCAGTCCGCCGCCATAGCCGGTCAGGCTGCTGGTCGCTGCCCACGACGCGGTGGCAGGGCACGATCACCGGCCAGGGGTTGCGGGCCATCGCCTGGCCGACCGCCCGTGCGGCGCGCGGTGAGCCGGCTTCGTGGGCAAGCTGCCCGTAGGTGCGGGTTTCTCCCCGGGGAATGGCGCGGCAGATGGCCCACACCCGCCGCTGAAAGGGCGTGCCGATCGCCGGATCGAGCGGCTCGTCAAAGGTCACCGCCTCCCCGTCGAAATAGCGGCGCAGCCTGTCGGCCAGGGTGGTGACGTCCAGACCCTGGTGGCGGCGGCAGGGCCGGATCGCCGCTGCTCGGCAGCTTGCCGAGCGCCGCTGCCTCGGCCGGCTGGGGCAGGGTCACCTCCACCAGCCCCCGCTCCGACCAGGCAATGCCCAGCCAGCCCATCGCCGTCTTGACCACAGTGACGCCTACTCGAGCTCCTGATTCGTGAAGCCATACGATTCCCCTCCTGTCACCGGCCCGCCTCGGCGAAAGAGGCCGGACCTAAGGCCGGGACCTTCAGCTTGCGCCGACCTGGAAATAGAACCGCTGTTGGAATCGCCGCAGCAGGCGCAGGACCGGTCCGGCGAACAGCAAGAGCAGGACCAGGTTGCCGGCGGCCCGCATGACGTCCCACCACAGCGAGGTGACGACGTAAAAAGCAGCGTACCGCTTCAGCGTCTCTGCCAGGCCCGACCCCCGGCTGCCAGTACAGCTCCGATCCGCCCGGCGGCGCCAGGTAGGGCCAGAACCAGATGTTCATCAGCGCGCCAAAGGCAAACCCCCACAGCAGGCCCCACACCGCCAGCATCGCCGTCTCGGCCCGAGGATGGCGCGCCAGGCGAGGCAGCCAGCCCGACAGCAGGCCGACCCAGCCGGCGGCGAACATCTGATAGGGCAGCCACGGCCCAACCCCAAAGCCGATGAACGCCGACACGCCCAGCGAAAAGACCCCCAGCAGAAAGCCAAAGGTCGGGCCATAGGCATAGCCGCACAGGATCGGCAGCAGGAGGACGAGGGTGAACCCGGCCGGTCCGGGCACCCCCCGCAGCACGGCATTCGCCGCCGTCAGAACGCCCAGCACGGCGATCAGCTTGCTGTTCATGATGCCGCTCGACAGGCTGCTCAGCGCCGCGGCCAGGCACAGGACGACGAGCAGAGCAAAGATGAGGGGCGCGTCCTGGGTGTGGGCCAGCTTTCCGAACGAGCTGTCCTGCTGCGGCGTGAAAAAAGGAAAAAGGAACGAGCTCAAGCCGATCAGGCTGGCCACGATCAGGATAGAGCTATTCAGCAGTCTTGAGAACCCCGGCCTCGTAGCCAGACCGGGTTTCTGGGTTTCCTCTCGGATCACAATGCCCCCTGTTCCCTCGGCAAGGTATCGGCCACCTGGCATCCTCAATTCAGGGTCCCGGCTCCCCAGGCAGGAATTGTATCACTGTTCCACGGCCGGTGCAACCTCAGCACATCCTCCACCGTCAGCAGAGCCGGGTCGCGGAACAGCTTGTTGATCTGCGACGAAAAGACCAGCGACTCGCTCATCACCTGGCGGGCCGGGCCGTCGACCACGACCTGGCCGTCGCCCAGCAGCACCACCCGGTCGGCGCAGCGCGCGACCAGCTCCACATCGTGGGTAGACATAATGATGGTGCGCCCTCGCGCCTTTTCTGCTTCCAGGAAGGCAACCAGCGCCTCCTTCTGCTGGTAGTCCAGCCCTCGCGTCGGCTCGTCCAGCAACAGGATCTGGGGCTCGGCGACCAGGATGGCAGCCACGGCTACCCGCTGCCGCTCGCCCACGCTCAGGTCGCGTGGGTAGTGGCTCGGCGTGGGCGGTCAGCCCCAGGTGCTCCAGCAGGGCGTTATCGTCGACCGGCGGCAGGCCGTGGTTGCGCCGGGTGAAGTCGAGCTCCTCGCGGACCGTGTCGCTGAAGAGCAGCGCGTTGGGGTTCTGCGGCACATAGCCCACCACCCGGATGATCTCGTCGATCGGCTGCCTGCCGTGTGTCCAGCAGGCCGACGAGTGCCGGGCTCGACGATCCGCACCCGGCCCTGGTTCGGCTTGAGCAGGCCGACCAGGTGCTTGAGCAGCGTCGTCTTGCCCGCCCCGTTGCGGCCCATCACGCGCCACGAACTCGCCCTGCCCGACCTCGAGCGACACGTCGCTCAGGGCCCGGTGTCCGTTGTACGAAAAGCTCAGCCCTTCCACCGAAATGGCAGGCGCCTTCGCGCTTCTCGTCGTGCCTGGCACGTTCGTGCGTGTCGTTTGGCGGTTTGCCGGTTTGCCGGTTGTGTGCCGCGGTTGAGCGTACTGCCGTCGTGCCGTACTGCTTGACAAACTGCGCGTCCTTCCTTGATCGTCAGCGGCAGCGGCGACCATCCAAGCGCCTTGGCCAGCGTGACCAACGGCGGGGTCAGGCTCACCTGGCCCAGCACGGTGCGCGGATCGCCCAGGATGGGCGGCTGGCCGTCGCCGGGCAGGTACAGGACCCGGTCCACGTACTGCATCACCCGCTCCAGCCGGTGCTCCGACAGGACCACCGTCAGGCCCAGGTCGTGGTTCAGCTTGACCAGGGCGTCGAGCACCTCCTCGGCAGCCTGGGGGTCGAGCTGCGAAGTGGGCTCGTCCAGGACCAGGACGCGTGGCTGGAGCGTCATCACCGCCGCGATGGCCACCCGCTGCCGTTCGCCGCCCGACAGCGTGTTGACCGAGCGCTGGCGCAGGTGAGCGATGCCGAGCTGGTCCAGCGCCTCTTCCACCCGCTTGCGCATCACGAAGCGGATCCATCGCCGCTGGTTCTCCAGGGCAAAGGCCAGCTCATCCTCGACCTTGTCCACGACGAACTGGGCCTCGGGGTCCTGGAAGACAAACCCGACGGCGTCGGCCATGCCCCGCGGGCCAAGTGCCACCGGATCGCGGCCCGCCACCCGCACCCGGCCGTTGATGGTCCCCCCGTAAAAGTGGGGCACCAGCCCATTCAGGCAGCGGAGCAGGGTCGACTTGCCTGCCCCGGACGGCCCCATCACCAGCAGAAACTCCCCTTCCTCGACGTCGAGCGACAGCTCCCGCAGGACAGGCGCCTGGGCGCCGGGATAGCGATAGGTCACACGATCAAACTCGATCATTGCTGGTTCCATCCGATTCATTGATTGGCCCATGCGGAGCGGCTGATGCCGTGATCAACCAATACCCCGCCGGTAGCGCCAGGAGCAGCAGGGCAGCCCCGACGAGCGGGTTGAAAGGCGGCAGCAGCGAGTTCGGCGGATAGGGGCTGTAGGCCAGCGTCTGCGGGGTAGACAGCTTGCCGGCAATGACGGCGGCGAGGCCGACACCGCAGGCGATCGCCACCACCGTGTCATGGCTCTGCCAGCGCACGCGCCGGTAGCGGGTGCGCCGCACCTGCCGGCCCTGCCGCCACAGGATCAGCGCCCATCCCTGCTCCGCTCAGCATGAGCAGCCCCCAGCCCCAGGTGCTCCCTCCGGTCACGAACGGTGAGCAGGAACAGGCCGGCCAGCAGCCCCAGGAGCGCGGCCAGGAGGCCGGCCTGGGTCAGGATCGCGCGCCGCTGGGACGACTCTGAGGAAGCGGGGTTCAGCACCGTGGCAAAGCCGCGGGCTTCCATCGTCTCGGCCAGTTGGATGGCCCGCTCCAGGCTCGTGGCCAGAAGTGGCATGACCAGCGGCAGCAGGTCGCGTGATGCCCCGGAAGCGGTGGCCGCGGATTCGCTGCGCCTGGCGGATCTCCGTGGCGCTGAGGACCATCTGCGGCACAAAGGTGATGGCGATCGAGACGACCGTGCCGACCTGGAAGGCAAAGCCAGGCGTCGCCCGCAGCAGTTGATAGTGATCCACCACGGCGTTAAAGGTCGCAAACACGGCGAGGATGGTCAGCAGTCCCAGGCCGTTGACTGCCCCGGCGATGGCCGCCTCCAAAGTGATCGGCCCGCCGACGATTGGCCAGTCTTCCGGCAGGCGAAACAGGACCAGCGTCCCAAAGTGGCTCGACAGTGCGTTGAACGCGACGGCCACGGCCACGAACAGGACAGCCGATCCTCACGAACGTGCCCCAACTGCGGCCGACCGGCGACGTCCGGCCCAGACCGAGGTACACGATCCAGCTCGCTCCCACCACCAGGACCAGGTACAGCGGATTGCGCAAGGTAAAGGCCGGCACAGCCGCCGCGACGAGCCAGATCACCCAGGTCAGCGTGTGAAACACTCGAGTGACCATCCAACCTGCTGGCTCCGCAACCAGATCGACGGTGCCGGCCACCGCCAGGATCAGAACCAGGCCGCCGAACAGCCAATAGGCGAAGGTGCCTCCCCGGCCTTCCAGGCCGGGCTCTTGCCCTGTAGGCAAGGGCGTTGCCGTCGGCTGCTGGCATCTCGGCCGGCTGCGCCTGGGTCGGTTCCGGGCTCGGCGCACCGGTTGCGGTCGCAACCTGCAAGGCCGGCTTGCTGTGGTGTGCTGGTCGCCGGCGGCGTGGCGGTCGGAGTGGGGGAGGGGCACACCACTTCAAAGGTCAGATCGGCGGCCGGCAGCGTGGTGCCATCGCCCCACACCCAGGCTTCGACCGAGCCGGGCCTGACCTTGTGCCGCAGCGCTCCCAGGGCCGCATAGGTCCAGCTCATCCTGCCCCGGATCCCGGTAAAAGTAGTTCCAGTACGCACACGGGCCACTGCCAGAGCACTGGCAAAAGCAGGGCTCGGCCGGATAGTCGCAGCCGTGGCCCTCGATCCGGCACACGATGATCCCCAGCCCGCTGGACGGATCGACGACCGCATCGAGACCCGACCGGACCAGCAGGTCGGCGCCCGTGATCTCTTCTTCCTCGAACTCGACGCAGATGCGTCTCGGCCTGTCCGTCTGCGAACTGGACGACCAGTCCGGCGCGGTTGGGCTCGCCTGCCCGGGCCAGGCCCGGCGCAAGCGCAGCAGCCATCAGGACCAGCCACACCTGGCAGGCCCCCATTCGCGCCCACTGCCATCGGGCCGGGATCCCGCGGAAAGACCTGCTGGGTCTGGTCAATCCCGCATCCATTTTGCCCTGCGCCGCAGGGCATAACCGCCTGACGGCGAGCCCCAGTCCGGCCAGGATCAGCGGCAGGGCCAGGTTCGTCGCCGCGCCGCCGGTCACCGGCATCGTGCTGCGGGGCTGCGCACGGCGATTGTGCCGGCCCCACGTCCATCGTCGCCAGTGGGAACGGCTTGCCGGCCAGAGCCGGCAGCGCCTGGACCGTCGCCAGCAGGTTGTCGTCGCGCGCCGTGGCCTGCCAGGCAAAGGCCCCGCTCGGGTTCTGGAGCGCCTCCAGGGCGGCTACCGGCGTCTGGCCCGTGGCGGTGGTCCACTCGGCGCCGGCCGGGTCCTGGCCCGGCGGCCAGGATCGCCTGGATCGTCACCGCCGTCGAGTTGGCGTCGGTGGCCGTCCCAAAGCTGGATGGGCTCTGGTAGGGCCAGCCGCCGTCGTCGTTCTGGATGCCGTGGTAATAGCTCAGGGCTTGGGCTATCGGCTGCGGGAGCCTCCCCGGCCGCGACCAGAGCCTGCACCGCCACGGCGGTGGTGTTGGTGTCGGCAGCCGTCGCCGCCGAGCCATCCCAGGCCCAACCCCCACCGTCCTGCTGGGCGATCTTGATCAGGTCCACCGCCGCAGCCGGGATTGGCCGCTCGGCGCTCTTGAGCGCCAGCACGGCCAGGCAGTGCCCGAAGAATGTGTCGGTGGCGGCGCCGATCCTGCCGTTGGCGCCGATCAGCGCCTCCAGCTTGGCCACCGAGTCCACTCCCCCGAGCTGGCGCGGGTTCTCGCCGGCAGCCGTGGCCGCCAGGATCAGCTTGGCCAGGTCGCCGCCGGTGGCAGCCGATGGCGCCTGAGCGGCCAGGTAGGTCAGGGGTGTGTTGCCGCCCTTGTCAAAGGCGGCCAGGTCGCCGCCGGCGGCCACGATGGCCAGCACGGCGTCGGCGGTCGAGGACAGAGAGCTGTCGGGGCTAAAGCCGCTGCCAAAGCCGCCGTCGGCGTTTTGCTGGGTCTTCAAATAGTCGAGGGCGGCCGTCGTGTCGGCGGCGGCCAGTGCCGGCGCAGCCGCAGCCAGCACGGCTGCCACCACGAGGGTCACCATCACGATCCGTTTCTGCATTTTCCTTCCTCTCCTGCAGATTTTCCACAAAAAATGCCCCAACCTTGCGGTTGGGGCATTGCTTCCTAAATACAAACCCCTTGCCTTTCGGCAAGGGGTGGGTCATGGTCCGTAGCCCATGCGCCTACCCCCTTTACCACGAAGGTCCGTAGGGCGTGACCGGGGCGGGTGGCCTGACTCCCTGGTCTGGGCCAGGTTACAGTTGCGGGACAGTGCCGGACTCTCACCGGCTTCCCCCCTTGGGCCCCGTGCATCCGGGCAGCGGGGCACCTCGGTCAGCCACTATTCAGTTACGAACAGTATATCACGCCCACTCCACAATGTCAAAATCTGTCACCCTGCCTGCCTGCACCTGTGCCTGCGCCTCAGGTGCAGGCAGGCCGGGAGCGAAGCGAAGGGTCTCTGTCCGGTCACCGCACAGCGGTGCTCCGCAGGCAGCAGACCGACAGGCCTACGGGTTGGGCCCAACGCTGTAGGGCGCCTCTGGGTCCTTACACCAGACGACATTGTTCATGCTGGCGTGGTACTCGTACGCCTGCCCTTTGGCCTCCAGCATGATCAGATAACCGGGGGTGATCATCATGATATAGTTCATGCCCGGCTGCGGGCAGCCCAGGCTGCCGTCACGCCATTCGACCGTCTACGACCGACCTGACGGCAATGTCGCCGGCCGAAACACCTGCTCGCGTGATGAGGTCCTGCTGGCCTTGTCAACCAGGGCAGCCACTTCGGGGCTCAGGTCCGTGCCGGATCGAGGTGGCCGGCGCAGTCGGCGCCTCGACCGGCCACTGGCCCTCGCACTGCACGTAATTGCCGCCGCCGGTGTGGTAGGCATACTCCTGGCCGTTGGCCTCGAGGATGATCTCAAACCCGGGGGTGATGACCTCGGCGTAGGACATGTTCGGCTTGGGGCAGCCCAGGCTGGTGTCGGGCCAGTCCACGGCCCTGACGCTGACGACGCGGATCTGGTCGACCGCGACGTTCAGCCGCTGGGCCAGGTCCTGCTTTGACCAGCGTAACCTCGGCAGCCTCCGGCGGCACGGTCGGCTCGACGGCAGTCGGGGCGGGCTCGCTGGCAGTCGGTGTGCTCAGCGGCGACTCACCCTGGGATGGCGTGGCGGCCGGGCCGCAGGCCGCCAGGAGCAGGCTCGTGGCGGCCAGCATGCCAAGCAATATCAAAGCTAGACCGGTTTACGATCACAGTAAAACCTCCCTCATTGTGTTCGGCGGCATGAGCCGTCGCTGCTAACTTCAAGACGGTGTAAGAGCCTGGACAGTTCCCGCCTAGATCGAAGACAGGTGCTCTCGGAGGCGTGCATCCAGCTCATGGGCTGACAGACCGGCCACGCGCACCACCTTCTGGCGCCCCGCGTGGCCGGCCACGATCTCGATGTCACGCTCGGGCACCTTCAGGGTCTCTGCCAAGAACTTGACCAGCGCCCTGTTGGCCGCTCCCTCGACCGGTGGGGCGGTCAGCCGGACGCGGAGCATATCCCCCTGGACGCCGGCGATCTCGTTGCGGCTGGCGCGGGGCACAACCTTGACCGAGAAAGTGACCGCCGCCCTCCTGCGCGGTGATGCGTATCATCTCTCGACGTCCTGGCCTCAGCAAGCCTGAAGAGCAGGGTGATGAGGACGCGTTGGACGATGTACAGCAGGATGAGGGCCACCGCCGGGCTGATGTCGAGGGTGCCGCCAATGGGCGGGATGATCCGCTGTAACGGCTTGAGCAGGGGGTCGGTCAGGCTGTACAGGATCCGGACGAGCGGGTGAAAAGGGCTGATGTTGACCCAGGAAAGGAGAACCCGGATAAAGATCAGAAACTCATAGACTCCAAAGATGAGGTTGATGATCCAGATCAACGTTAGCATTCGACTATCGATCCTCCTCGGCAATTGGCCTGGGAACCTGGCACCAGACCGGCGCATCGGGGGCAAAGATGGCGCGCCCCACCCGCACCAGGGTGGCGCCCTCTTCGACCGCCACCTCGAAATCATCGGTCATGCCCATCGACAGGTGGCGCCAGGTGACCTGCGGAAAAACGGCGGCCAGCTCATCGCGCACGCGCCGCAACCGGGCGAAAACCGGCCGGGCCTCTTCGGCGTCGGCCACGATCGGGGCCATGGTCATCAGCCCCTGGATCTGAATGTCAGGCAGGGTGACGATCTCCTGGACGGCGGCCAGCAGCGCCTCCCGCTGGACGCCGTCGCGTCTGGCCAGCGGTCTGCCGCGAGCCCGTACTTGCTCGCTTCGCCCGAGACGTTCAGCTCGAGCAGGATCGGCAGCTGCTTGCCCTGCTCGCCGCAAAAGCGGCTCAAGCGCCGGGCCAGCCTGGCGCTGTCCACCGAATGGACGGCGTGGAACAGCGACACGACCTGCCCGGCCTGCCGGCTCTGCACGTGGCCGATCATGTGCCAGGTGATGTCGGCGGGCAGGTCGCCGGCCTTGAGCGCGGCCTCGTCGGCGCGGTTCTCGCCAAAGTGGCGCAGCCCCAGGTCGTAGGCGGCGCGGACGGCACCGGCCGGCTGGCCCTTGCTCACCGCCACCAGGGTGATCTCGGCCGGATCGCGTCCCGCCCGGCGGGCCGCGGCGGCGATCCGCTCCTGGACCGATCGCAGGTTGCTTTCCAGGTCAGTCATCCGTCCGGCCTCTCCAGGCGGGACTTGCTCCTGCCCAAAAGCTCGTCAAAGCTCGGCAGCCCGGGCGGCTGCAGTGTGTCGGCGATGGCCGGCTCCTGATCGTGGCTCTCCTGCCGTGGCTGTGCTGCGGCCGGCCGGCTGTGAGCCTCTGTCCCCGGCCGGCAGGTAGGCGACGACGGCAAAGCGCCCGGTCTGGCCATTGTCGGCCCGGTGGGAAAAGAATTCGTCGTTGTGGCACGCGGTGCACAGTCCGGCCTGTTCCATCTGGCGGGCCCGAACGCCGGCAGCGGCGAGCTGCTGGGCGTTGGCCGCCGGCAGATCCAGACGCCAGCCCGTGCCTGGACCGGCTCGGCCGGCGTCATCACCTTCCGCCAGTCGGGCAGGGCATAGCCCAGCGCCGAGGCGACATCGTCGCCCACGGTGTAGCAGCACGGGCCGATGGCCGGCCCCAGGCCGGCGAGCAGGTCAGCAGGGCTTGGTGCCAAACGCTTCCTGCATCGTCTCCACGGCGCGGCGGGCGATCCCCTGGGCCAGTCCGCGCCAGCCGGCGTGGACCAACCCCAGGGCGCGGCGGGCCGGATCGTAGAGGATGATCGGCTGGCAGTCGGCAAAGCGCAGCAGGAGCGCCAGGCCGGGCGCGTCTGTGACCAGCGCATCGGTGGCCGGCACGAGCCTGGCCGCCATCCTGCGCCGTGACCACCGCCACCCGGTTGCTGTGAACCTGGTGGGCCGTGGCGACCTGCTCGGGGGTGAGGTCCAGGCTGGCATAGATACGGGCCAGGTTCTGGGCCACGGCTGCCTGGTCGTCGCCCACACTGCGGCCCACGTTCAGCGTGGCGAACGGCTCGCGGCTGGCCCCGCCCAGCCGGGTGAATATGGCGTGGACCAGGCCCTCGGCCGTCAGGCGCTGAAAGTGGTAGGTGACCAACCCGTTATCAGTTCGACGGAGCAAGGCCATACTCCTCGTCGGGCGACGCCGCCGCGCCGTACACCCACTCGCTCAACTGCCTGGTCCAGTCGTAGGGCACCCCGACCTTTTCCAGGCCGATCCAGACGATGCCGACCGCCTCGCGAAGCGTCAGCCAGGCGCGCGTCCCCAGCGGGATCGCCGTCAGATCGGTGCTGGTCGGGCTGGGGTAGACGGTGATGCCCTGTTCCTCGAACAGGATGCGGGCCCGTTCCAGGTGCAGCGGGATGGCTGACCAGGATGGCCGTGCGCCAGCCGTGGGCCGCGGCCAGATCCCGGGTGCTGGCCGCATCCTCGCCGGTCGTCATCGAGCCGTCGGCCAGGAACACCCGATCCTCGGGCACCCCCTCGGACACCGCCAGCTTGCAGGCGACCGCTGCGGCCGACAGCCGGTCGTCCTTGTAGCCGCCGGTGCAGACCAGGTAGGGGGCCAGCCCCTGCCGGTACAGGCTCACCGCGTGCAGGGTGCGCACCCGCAGATCGGGGCCGGGCTGCCCATCGGGCTCGACGCGGGCGCCCAGGATGACGATCGCGTCGGCGGGCTGCGCCTGATCAGACGCGCCGGTGCGGTTGATCTGCCAGCACAGAACCAAAAAGGCGGCCGTCGCCGCCAGAAGCAGGATGCCGATTCCGGCCAGCAGGCCGCGGACCAGTCGCCGTAACATGGGCGCTATTATAGCATCCAAGACCTTGAAGGCCAAATTGTGTGCAAAACGTAGCTACGAGAGGATCAGCACTCGCTGTAGCCGCAGTTCAGGCACTTGCGGCAGCCTTCCATGGCCACGAACGCGGCCTGGCCGCAATCGGGGCACAGGTCGGTCTCCTGCCTGGCCGCCGGGATCGGCAGCGGCAGCTGCTCGGGCGGCTGCTCGGCCTCCAGCCGGGCGATGTGGCGGGCCAGCACCTGGGCGATGGCGTCGGGCAGCGACCGGACGCGGTTGGGGCCAAAGCCCAGCGGCCGCCCTCCGCCGATGCCGACCAGCTGGTCGATCACCTCGGTCAGTCGCTCCTGCGAGGTGAGCGACGACGGCATGCGCAGCGCCAGGCTGATCAGCCGCCCGATGGCCTCGGCGACGGCGGCTGTGTCCGAGCCTGCCTTGCCCACCTGGGCGAACACCTCGAACGGCTCGCTGTTGCCGTTCTCGTTGATGGTGATAAAGGCGGTGCCGAGCGGCGTCGGCGTGCGGTAGGTCACGCCGTGCAGGATGGCCGGCCGGGGCTTGACCGGCGCGCCGTTGTCGCCGTTGCCGTTCTTGGCCTGTTTCGTCTTCTGCGTCTCCAGCACCACCTTCTCCCGCGACCCGGTGACATACACCGTCAGGCCCTTGCAGCCCAACTGCCAGGCCACCTGGTAGGCGTGGGCCACGTCGTCGGGGGTGGCAGTCGCCGGGAAGTTGATCGTCTTGGAGATGCTGTTGTCGACAAAAGCCTGGATGGCCGCCTGCATCCGGACGTGCTCTTCGGCGGTCACGTCGTTGGCCACGACAAAGATGCGGCGGATCTCGTCCGGGACCTCGGCGACCTGCTGGCAACTGCCGGTCACGGTCACCTTGTGGACGATCCGCTGGCAGGTCAGCTCGTCCAGGCCGGCCTGCTCCAGCGCCTGCGCAAAGAGCGGGCTGGCGTAGGTCAGCTCCACGTCGTTGTCGCCGTCCTTGAAGTAGCGGACGTAGGCCAGGGCGAACACCGGCTCGCAGCCATAGCCCTCGCAGCCGGCGACGGTGCTGATCGTCCCGGTCGGGGCAACCGTCGTCTGCGCGGCGTTGCGGATGCCGTGTTGCTGAATGCCGCTGCACGATTTCGGCCCAGTCCAGGGCCGGGCGGCCAAAGTCGAGCCGGTAGGGCGACAGGGGCGCAGGCGGCTGCCACTTGAGCGCCTTGGGATCGTAGATGCTGCCCGCCAGGGCCGGGAAGGGGCCACGCTGCCGGGCCAGCTCGATGCTGGTGCGCATGGCGTGGTAGCGGACGAACTCCATGACCTGGGCCGCAAACTCCTCACCCTCCGGGCTGCCGTAGCGGATGCCGGCCTGGAACATCAGATCGCCCAGGCCCATGATGCCCAGGCCGATGCGCCGGCAGCGGCGGGCCGACTCTTCGATCTCGGGCACAGCCGGTACGTACTTGTTGGCATCCACCACGTTGTCCAGGAAGCGGGTCGCCAGCTCGACCGTTTCCTGGACCTTGAGCCAGTCCACGCCGCCATCCGGAGCGACGTGCTCGGCCAGGTTGACCGAGCCCAGGCAGCAGTTCTCGTAAGGTCCGAGCCACTGCTCGCCGCAGGGGTTGGTCGCCTCCAGCTGGTACAGGTGCGGCACGGGATTGCTCCGGTTGGCAGTATCCAGGAACAGGGCGCCCGGCTCGCCGTTGCGGTGGGCGTGCTTGACGATCTCGTCGAATACCTGCCGGGCGGGCAGCCGTTTCCAGACGCTGCCGTCCTGGGGGTTGACCAGGTCATACTCCCCGTCGGCCTCCACGGCGCGCATGAACGCGTCGGTAATGCCCACCGAGACGTTAAAGTTGGCGATGTCGCCTTCCTGGCTCTTGCAGCGGATGAACTCCAGGATGTCGGGGTGATCGATGCGCAGGGTGGCCATGTTGGCCCCCCGGCGCGTGCCTCCCTGGGCGATCTCGCCAAAGGCCTTGTCATACACCCGCAAAAAGCCGACCGGCCCGGTGGCCAGGCCCTTGCTGGTGTTGACCCGCGCTCCCTTGGGCCGCAGCTGCGAGAAGGAAAAGCCGTTGCCGCCGCCGGTCTGCTGGATCAGCGCGGCCATGCGCAGCGTGGAAAAAATGCCGGCCGGATCGCGGCCCATGTCGTCCTTGATCGGCAGGACGAAACAGGCAGCGAGTTGCCCGAGCGGCGTCCCGGCCCCGGTGAAGGTGGGCGAGTTGGGCATGAAGCGGAACGAGGTCAGCATACTCGTAAAAGGCCCGCGCCGTTGCCTGTGGATCGTCGCCATATTCGGCATCGGGCGCGGCGACGACGCTGGCCACCCGCCAAAACATCTGCGCTGGCGTCTCGACCGGCTCACCGTCCATGCCGCGCAGCAGGTAGCGCCGGCGCAGCACGGTCATGGCGTTGTCGCCGAGTTGTATGTCAGCCTGGAGATCGGGTGGTGGATCCACAGGCTATGGTGTCGGAGTGATCCGGCATGACTTGCTCCCTAGAAGTGACTGACCTGGTCTTTCTACAGATCCAGTTTCAGCTGCGCCTTCGAGATCTCTTCGCGCTGTCGGCGCTCGACCAGTTCCTCAATCTCTTCGGCCAGGTCGTCTACATCCGCAAAGTGGCGATAGATGGTGGCGAAGCGGATATAAGCCACGTCGTCCAGCTTGCGCAGGCCAAGCATCACCATCTCGCCGATCTCACGGCTGGTTATCTCGCGCGTCCCCCGATGGTACAGCTCCTGTTCGATGCTGCTGACCAGTTCCTCGATCGCCTCCGTCTCTACCGGTCGCTTGGCACAGGCGATCTGGATGCCGTTCAGGATCTTGTTGCGGTCGAACGGCTCGCGCCGACCATCCCGCTTGACGACCATCAGGCGCAGCGGAGCGACCCGCTCGTACGTGGTAAAGCGGCGCTCACACTGCTCGCATTCCCGGCGGCGGCGGATGCCGCCTTCGGCGTCGCGCGTGTCGATGACCCGCGAACTGCTTGAAGCACAGAAAGGACACTTCATCGCTCAGACTCCGTCGGCGCCAAACGGGCCGACATCCGGAATTCACGTCACAAGGGCCAAGAAGGTCAGGGGAAACGCCTTGCCAGGGCGTTTCCGTTCTGTTACATGCCCACGATGTCGAGTACTAGATCTCGTATCAGCGATGATCTGGTCTACAATATGTGGTAGCTACGTCTCGGCTTGGCGCGACCTAATATACCACAAAGCGTCGCACAGTGCAAGGCCCAAGTCTCTGGGGTTGGAGCGTGCAGCGAATTTTAACCTAAGGCTGGAGGATTAGGTCTCTTCCGTGAAGGGACGGTGGAACACCGGGGCACAGACCGTTTGGAGGTCGAGCCCGTGCCGAGTAGACGCAGCGCCTGATGCCGGGGCGGGATCTGCCGGGGGCGATTCCTCCGAGCAGTCGCCGGGCAACAGGCTATGCCAAACCGGGACGGGGCTCCTCGTCCAGGAGACGAGGAGCCCTAGCCCGGCCGCGCTTCCCCAAGCTATCGGCCTGAGTTAAAGCCACAGGATCGTGCGTGCCGCGATCCCGGCAGTAGTGACGCCTACCTGCTGTGGCGCAGAAAAGCCGGGACGTCCAGGTTGTCGGGTTCCAGAATGCGAGTCGGGAACTCGACAGACATCGGCACCGCTCGAGGCGCAACGACCCTGTTCGGAACAGCCACCGGCGTCGCAGGGCGCAACACCACCGGACGCTGGCGACCTGCCGTGTCAAAGCCCGTGGCGATGACCGTGATCCGGATCTTGTCCTGCATCGCCTCGTCGATGACCGCGCCAAAGATGATGTTGGCCTCTGGGTGCGCCGTCTTGCTGATCATCTCTGCGGCTTCGTTCACCTCGAACAGGGTCAGGTCAGGACCGCCGGTGACGTTGAACAGGATACCGCGCGCGCCGTCGATGGTCACGTCCAGCAATGCGCTGGCGACGGCCTTTTCAGCCGCCATGGTGGCCTTGTTCTCGCCTTCGCCATGGCCGATGGCCATCAGCGCGGCTCCACCCTCAGCCATGATGGTCCGCACGTCGGCAAAGTCCAGGTTGATCAGTCCCGGAACTGTGATCAGTTCAGAGATGCCCTGGATGCCCTGGCGCAGTACCTCGTCGGCCGCCGAGAACGCCTGCTTCAGACTGGCCTTCTTGTCCATGATCGCCAACAGCCGGTCATTGGGGATGACGATGAGGGTGTCAACGCACTCCTTGAACTTGTTGATCCCCTCTTCGGCGAGGGCTCTGCGCTGGCTGCCCTCAAAGGAGAAGGGCTTGGTCACGACGCCAATCGTCAGCGCCCCCGTCTCCTTGGCGATGCGGGCGATGATCGGCGCGCCGCCCGTTCCGGTGCCGCCACCCATTCCACCGGTGATGAACACCATGTCAGCGCCGGCGAGGACCTCGTACAGCTCGTCGCTCGACTCCTCTGCTGCCTTGGCGCCGATGTCCGGCTTGCCGCCCGAGCCCAGACCCTTGGTCAGCTTGTCGCCGATGCGCACGCGGGTGGGTGCGTTCGACTGCATCAGCGCCTGGGCATCGGTGTTGATGGCAATGAACTCGACACCGCGCAGACCCTCTTCCATCATTCGATTCACGGCGTTGCTGCCGCCGCCGCCCACACCCAATACCTTGATGCGGGCAAAGTTCTCCGTGTCCGAAAACGAATCTTGTGGCATCTATCCCTCCTATTCCTACCCGGGCAGAAATGCCCGGAACCACTCCCTTATCCTCTGCCCCAAAAGGCTCGGCGGGCGCTTGGGTTTCGATGTTGCCTCACCCACTTGTCGCCCATTGTGCATGCCCCACAGAATGAGGCCCACTGCCGTCGCATAGGCCGGGCTTTCCAGCACGTCTGTCAGTCCCTGAAGGTCATGAGGACTGCCGACGCGAATCGGCAACTGCAGGACGCTGAGCCGCCAGATCCTTCATCCCGGCCAGGTCGGCCGAACCGCCACACAGAACCAGGCCTGCCGCCAGCAGGCCATCGTACCCCGAACGCTTGATCTCGCGCAGAATCAACGTACAGATCTCCTCGGCGCGCGCTTCGAGCACTTCGGCTAGCTGCCGGCGCGAGATCGCCTGCCGCGCCCCGTCGCCGAACGACGTGATCTCGATCAGCTCGTCAACGGGCAGCGAGGCCGCCACGGCATTGCCATACTTGATCTTGAGCTCCTCGGCAGTGCTGAACGGCGTGCGCAACCCGACCGCCACATCTCGCGTCAGATGCTCGCCGCCGGTGCCCAGGACCACCGTGTGCCAGATACTCCCGTCGATAAAGATCGCGATGTCGGTAGTGCCGCCGCCGATATCGGCCAGCACCACCCCCATCTCCCGTTCCGATTCCTTCAGCACCGCCTCACCCGAGGCCAATGGCTGAAGGATCAGGTCGTCGATCTCGATACCGCCGTCTCGCACACACTTGACCAGGTTGCTGACCGAAGTGGACGCGCCGGTCACGATGTGGGCTTCCACCTCCAGGCGGATGCCCTGCATCCCGATCGGATCCTTGACCCCTTCCTGCCCATCGACCACATACCCTCGCGGGATCGTGTGGATGATCTCCCGATTGTGAGGGATGGCGATGGCCCTGGCTGCATCCAGCGCCCTGTCGATGTCGGACTGGCTGATGCCACGCTCAGCACGCGAGATGCCCACAACCCCCCGGCTGTTGATGGCCTGGATGTGGCCTCCACCCACGCCCACATAGGCGCTTGTGATCTTGTAGCCCGAGATCCGCTCGGCCTTGGCCACCGAAGCCTGGATCGCCTCGGTTGCCTCGTGCACATTGATCACCACACCCTTGCGCAAGCCGCGTGCTGGAGCTGTGCCTACACCGATGATGCGCGGCTGGCCGTCCTCGTTCGACTCCGCCACCAGCGTGCAGATTTTGGTTGTGCCTACGTCGATACCGACGATGGTCGTTGGTTCAGCCACCTTCTTTATCCCATACCTAACAGGAGAATTGCCCCGTCCCTCTCCCTGCTCAGCCCTCTTGGCTTGTCTGCTGCGCCTTCCGGCGCCCCATAGACGGGATGGTCGGCCCAGCGCACGTCTATGTAACGGGGTCGGACATCGTCGGGCGCTAAGGTAGTCGGTCAACGTCTTGCAGGATCTCGATCTTGCGCGTCAGATCCTCACTCGTGCCGACCAGCACAGGCCACCTCTGGGTGCCATCCGCCGACACTTGCACGTAACTGAACCCTTGATCCGCCTGGTAGAAAAAGACCTCCACCTGGGGCAGCGCCGCTGCCAACTGAAGAACCGATGCCACTGCTCCTTCCGGCTTGATCCGATCTCCTTCGTGCAATTGGGGCGTGCTCGAATCCACCACAAAAATCGTGTTGTTCACGTCACCGTGGTAGGGCAGCACCACGCCCTCCTCGTCCAGCCACCAGTCCCTTTCCTGTACCAGCAACCGCCACATCACCACCGGTTCCCGTTCTTCCACGTTGATGGTCACCCGGGCCGGCAGGCTGCAACCCACCTGCACCGACTTGACCCCGTTCATCTGGCCGATCGCCTCTTCCACGTGGTCGGGCCGGACCCAAAAGATGTTCATCTCGTCGATGCCCGCCGCCTGATAGACATCTTCCGCCTTGAGGTGATGGGCGCCCGAGATTCCCGGCGCTGTAGACATAAAAATCCAATGCTGTGAAGCAGTATACGGCCAGCCCGATCACTCCAACCAGCGTCACGATCGCCAGCAGTTTGAGCAGGACGGCGGACCACCGGATCTGCCGGCGAGCCGGCATCGAGCCCAGCCTGGGTCGGCGCTTGACCCGCGGGCGAGCCTTCTTGGTCGAGGACTGCGCCTTTCGCCGGGAGTGGACCTGCGGCAGGGCGATCTCGATCTCAGAGCCGAAGGTATGTTCACCCCGCTGTGACGTCAGGCGCGACCGGCGTCGCTTCCGCTCCTTCTTCTCCTGTTCGATCAGGTCGATACGCACGTCTGTGACTCTCCGCCACTCAGGTTAGGGCAACGCTTTGTCGGCCGACTGGTACGACGTCACCGACCGGCTCTTCTCCGCATGTCGCTCGAGAGCCAGGCTGATCAGCCGGCTGATCAGATCGGTATAGGACACTCCGGTCGCTTCCCACAGCTTGGTGAACATGCTGATAGGAGTGAACCCGGGTATGGTATTCAGCTCGCTAAGGTACAGCTCGCCGGTAAGGCGATCCAGCAAAAAGTCGACGCGGGCCATGCCGGCGCAATCGATGGCCAGAAAAGCCTGCACAGCCAGCTGCCGCGCCCGTTCTGCCGTCTGTGTCGGAATTGGCGCCGGGATCAGCAGCTCCGAGCCTTGATCGACATACTTGGCCGCATAGTCGTAGAACTCGTTGCAGGGCACGATCTCACCGGGAACGCTGGCGACCGGCTGGTCGTTGCCCAGCACGCTCACCTCTATCTCCCTGGCGTCCACGGCCACTTCTACCACCAGCTTACGGTCGTACCGGGCAGCCTCGTCCAGTGCCGCGCGCAGCTCCGCACGGTTGTGCGCAATGGAAACGCCGACACTCGAGCCGAGGTTGGCCGGTTTGACGAAAGAGGCATAGCCGATTTCGGCCTCGATCTGGTCCAACACCGCTTCTGGCTGTTGGTCCCACGCCTGGCGCTTGATTACCACATAGGGGATCACCGGCAAGCCGTGGGCGCGCATGATATCTTTGAAAAGTGCCTTGTCCATGCCCACCGCCGAGGCGGCGACGCCGGCCCCCACATAGGGGATACCGGCCAGTTCCAGCAGCCCCTGGACGGTGCCATCCTCACCGTACGGGCCATGCAAAATGGGAAAGAGGACGTCGATCTGGCTGAGGCGGACGGCCGTCAGGCGATTCTCCTCTTCTCCCTCCTCCAAGCACATCAGACCGCGTTGTGTCGGCTCGGCCAACAGGGCGGCAGGAGCGCTTTCGGTCGACACTCCCGAGCTGAGCGCGTGCCATGGATCACCCGACGCCAGCCAGCGGCCCTCCCTGGTGATGCCGATGGGCACGACCGTGTATTTCCCTTTGTCAATGGCCTTCATAACGCCCTGAGCGGATATCAGCGACACCTCATGCTCAGCTGAACGTCCGCCAAAAATAAGGCCTACACGCAGTTTTCTTATCATAACTTATCATACCACAATATCTAGTATCTAGCAAATCCTAGAACACTATTGCTAGGGTGTCAGCTTGCCCAGTCACCGAGCAGCTCGACCTCCAGCTCAAGCACCACCCCAAACTGCTCCTGAACCGTCTGGCGAGCCAGATCGATGAGCGCCTTGACGTCGGCGGCGGTCGCCCCCCCCAGATTAACGATAAAGTTGGCATGTTTGGGCGAGATCTGCGCCCCGCCGCTTTCCCGGCCCTTTAGCCCGGCTGCCTCGATCAGCCGGCCGGCATAGTCGCCCGGTGGATTCTTGAAAACAGACCCACACGACGACCCGCGCGGCTGGCTTGCCCTGCGCCGGGTCGATATCTCGGCCACCCGCGCCTGCAACGCCTCCCTGTCGCCCTGGTGCACCGCAAACTCGGCTTCCAGCACCACAGCCGGCCGTGTCGCCGACCGCTTGAGGACGCTCGTCCGGTAGCCGTACTCGAATCGCTCCGCCGGCCAGATGGTTGTACAGCCGTCTGGTTCCAGGATAGCTGCCTGCACCAGGGCCGAAGCCACGTCGCCGCCCCATGCTCCGGCATTGCCAATCACCGCGCCGCCCACTGTGCCGGGGATCCCGCTTGCCCACTCGAGCCCGGCCAGGCCGCGATTCACACACCGCCGTGCAAGGGCAGCAAAGATCGCCCCACTTTCGGCCGTGGCCTTGGTCATGGTCACATGCACCGTCCTGGCCCGGTTCACGATCGCCAGCCCTCGCATGCCGGCGTCCCCGACCAGTATGTTCGATCCGCTGCCAAGTACCTGGCAGGGCACGCCATGCGCCCAGGCCAGCCCGACCGCCCGGCGCAGCGCCTCGCCGGTCAGCGCGACCACGAGGAGGTCAACCGGCCCGCCGACGCGCAGCGTCGTATAGTGCGCCAACGGCTCGGCAGCGTGCACCGCTGCCGGGCCCAATGTCTCCCTCAGGCGGTCGGCCAGACGATCCAGCGTCTTTCGAGACGACGGGTCAACGTGGACGCTCAGCCCACACCTCCTCGACCTCTCAGCCCTTCCAGCACCCACTCGCCGACCAGGTAGCCATCGCCTGCCCCCAGCGTCAGCACAACGTCGCCGGGCCCGACGTGCTTCAGCACCGTGGCGGCTGCTCCTTGCAGCGTGTCGACATATTCCACATCCGGGTGTCCGCTTCGCCCGATCTGCGCTGCCACATCGGCCCCCGACACACCCATCGTATCCGATTCCCTGGCGGCATAGATCCGGTCACCAGCACATGGTCCGCGTCACCGAAGGCGGTCCCAAACTCCTTGAGCAAAGCTGCCGTTCGGCTGTAGGTGTGGGGCTGGAACACGGCCCAGATAGCCCGTCCCGGGTACCTGGTCCTTGCAGCCGCCAGCGTCGCCCGGATCTCGGTTGGGTGGTGGGCATAATCGTCCACCACCGTCACCCCGCCGGCCTCCCCTTTCAGCTCAAAGCGGCGCGCCGTGCCCCGAAACTCGGCCAGCGCCCCCGCCGCCGCCTCGAACGGGACCCCAACCTCGTCCGCGACGGCCAGCGCTGCCAGCGCATTCAGCACGTTGTGTCGCCCCGGCAGCCCCAGCACACACCTTCCCAGCCGCCGGTCGGCGTGCCATACCTCAAAGCTGGCTCCAGTCCCCAACTGAACCTGCTCTGCCCGCCAGTCCCAGCCCGGGCCCAGGCCAATCGTCGCCGCTTGGCCGCCTATCCTGCGCCACGTTTCCCCCAGCCCCCGCGCCTCCCGGTCCTCACCGCCCACGATCAGCAGCCCATCGGCCCTGACCCGTGCCGCAAACCTGGCGAAAGCGTCGCGCACATCCGCAAAGGTCGGATAACAGTCCGGGTGATCGTGCTCAATCGTCGTGACACCGCCACCTCCGGCCACAGACCCAGAAAAGCATGATCGTACTCGTCGGCCTCGATCACGAAATGACGTCCGTGGCCGGCCCGCGCGTTCGTCCCCAGATTGTCCAGCACACCGCCGGCGATGAACGTTGGATCCAGCCCGGCCTGAACCAGTATCCAGGCGATCATCGCGCTCGTCGTTGTCTTGCCGTGTGTCCCGGCCACCGCGATCGTCACCTTGCCGGAGGTCAGGTCGGCAAGGAACTGACTGCGCTTCACCACCGGCACTCCCCGCCTCCGTGCCTCCACCACCTCCGGATTATCCTCGGCCACGGCCGACGACATGACCACCAAGTCGGCGCCTGCCACCTGCTCCGCCCGGTGCCCGGCATAGATCGTCATCCCTTCCTTGGCCAGCACCGCCGTCAGCGCCGATGCCTGCCGGTCCGAGCCTGACACCTTGATAGCCCCAACCGTGCAGCACCCGCGCAATGGCCGACAGCCCGATGCCGCCAATGCCCACCAGGTGTACCTGCATCCCAGGTCGAAGCAAACCCGTCTCCATTACCCAACCTACTTGAGCACGATGGCCAACAGCAGAATCATGCCGATCGCCAGCAGTATATACTGGTTGATGAACGTCACCGGCAGCAGCCCGACAATGCTCTGGTGCACCGAGGTAAGAGTCTCGGTGCTGACGATCGATGTCTTGGGCACAAAATAGCTGGCGTGGGCAACCACGTCCCAGACCGTGCCGACCACCATGTAACCGTTCAGCAATCCGCCAAGGAAGCCAAAGAACCCTGTCCCCATCTTCCCAAAACTCTTGAATGGGAATTGCAGCACGATGCCCGTGTACGAGATAACGGCTACGAAAATGATGACGACCGAAAACACGATCGCCCGGATCCCCTCAAGCGACAAGCCTAATGGGGCACCCTCTGCCAGAGTGGTGACTGTGGGCAGGAACTGGCTCCAGGCGAACTTGAGGACAAACAGGCTGAGCGCCACGATCGTCGTGACTCCCAGTTCCTTCGCCAGCCCGCGCACAGCGCCGATGATGCCGAGCATGAAGATCAGAGCGAACCAGAAGTATTCGACTGGGATCATGATTCAGCCTCCGTCGCCCCGCGGCCCCCCGAGCGTCGCCCGAGGGTCTGCAACTGCCCGGCGATAGCCGCGGCAGCATCTGGCCGGGCCAGAGACCGGGCAGATTCCTTCATGGCGGTCAGCGCCTGCCATGAAGGTGCGTCGTCGAGCAGTTCCAACAGGGTAGGCACCAGCTTTTCCCCCAGTTCGGCGTCCTGCAAAACCCGTGCCGCGCCGCTCTTCGGCCATATAGTCCGCGTTCGGATTCTGGTGTTGCCCGGAATAGGGATACGGCACCAACACGGCCGGCAGCCCGGCGGCCGGAAACTCGCCCAAAGTGGCCGCACCGGCCCTGGCCACGGCCAGATCGGCGGCCACCAAGGCCAGGGGCATGTCGTGCAAGTAGTCATAATGGTGATAGCGCGCCCGCACCGCCTCCGGCAGATCACGGGCCGCGCTGGTCACCCAGTCCGCATCCAGCCGGCCGCTGACGTGTACGACCTGGCAAACGGGCAGCAGGGACGCAAGGCCTGCCATCAGCGCCTGGTTGATACTCCTGGCCCCCTGGCTGCCGCCAAAAACCAGTAGAACCTTGGACTGCGGGTCCAGGCCCAACGCCTGTCGGGCCTCGGCTCGGCTCAAGGTCAGGATCTCCGGGCGGACCGGGTAACCGGTAACCACCACCTTGCTCCGGTCAAAATAGCGGCACGATTCCTCGCTGGTCACGGCTATCCGCGCTGCAAACCGACTCAGCTTCTGGATCGCCTGGCCGGGCACGATGTCGGGCAGGTAGATCAACACCGGTATCCGCTTGAGCCATGCTGCCAGCGTCATGGCCGCCGAGACATAGCCGCCGGTGCTCAGCACGACATCTGGCCTGAAACGGGCCAGAACGCCCCGCGCTTGCCAGAAGCCGCCGGCCAGTCGAGCGGCGTTGCGGACCTTCACCACGGGACCCATGCCCCGCAGGCCGCCGGCTGCCAAGCCCACGAACTGGAGACCGGCCTGAGCGATCAAGTCCTCTTCGATTCCACCTTTGCTGCCGACCCACAGTACATCGACCGCATCGGCAGCCTTGGTTTGCCCTTGTCCAAGCATTGCCTCAACCACCGCCAGAGCAGGGTAGACGTGCCCTCCTGTTCCCCCGCCTGACACAACGAGCTTCATCGGACCCGTTCCAGTTATAACTGGTCCTCACGCCGCCCTCTGGGCACTCGGATTGCCAGAAGACCGTGAGATGCTGAGCATGATGCCCACACCGACCAGGCACGTCACCAACGACGAACCGCCAACGCTGATGAAGGGCAGGACGATGCCGGTAAACGGCATAGTCCCTGTCACCACGCCAATGTTGATCAGCGCCTGGAACACGATCCAGCAGGTGATACCGCAGGCCAGCAGCCGGCCGAACCCATCCGGTGCCCGCTCCGCAATGCGAAACCCGCGATATGCAACCAGGCCAAACAGCGCGATGAGGGCGACGCATCCCACCAGGCCCAGCTCTTCGCCGACCATGGCAAAGATGCTGTCGGTGTGCGCCGCTGGCAGCCACTGATACTTCATCCGGCCATTGCCCGGACCCAAGCCAAAGAGCCCACCGCTCCCCATCGCGATCAACCCCTGCTTGAGCTGCTCATTGGTGCTGTTCAGTGGGTCTCTCCACATCTCCAGAAAAGGTTTGAGGCGCTCCATGGCGATAGGCAGTCGGGTGACGACAAAGGCAAAGGCCACGCCGCCGCCCAGGATACCGATCACAAACTGCAGCAGCTCAGCGCCTGCCACGAAGAACATCGCCACCGACATCAGCACGATCACCAGCGCCTCTGACAGGTCTGGTTGAGCCATCACCAACCCGGCCACCACGCCGACGATGATCGTGAACGGCAGCAAGCCGTAGGGCAGTCGGCGCAGCAGCTCCCCCTTGGACACTAACCAGTGGCTGATATAGATCACGATCGCCAGCTTGGCCAGCTCCGCCGGTGAGATCGAATTGCCGTAGCAGGTGCCGGCCTCTGCCCAAGATGACCAGAATCACCAACAGCAGCAGTGCTGCACCCATGATCACCAGCGACAGCTTCATCCAGTGCTGATAGCGCAGCCGAGCCGCAACGACCATAGCCATCACTCCGATGGCCAGCCAGGTAAGCTGCCGCTTGAGAAAAAAGGCCGAATCGCCATACTCCCGGTAGCCCATGTCAAACGTCGAGCTGTAAACCATCATCAGCCCCAGCGCGACCAGCGCCGCTACCGCTGCCAGGAGGATCCAATCAATGGAACCTGATGGTTCCGTGCTTGGCTTTCTGTTCATCCTTGACTCCAATGCCTTGACCAGTTGTCGAAAGTGCTCGCCCCGCGCCACAAAGTCGCGATAGGCATCAAAGCTCGTGCCGCCCGGCGACAGCAGCACCACGTCGCCAGGTTGAGCCAGCTGCGCCGCCAGCTCCACCGCACCCTCCAGTGTGCCGGCCTGGTGGATTTCGCACACCTGCTCCGCTTTGCCGGCTGCTTGCATCGCCCGCTCTATCAGCCCGGCGGCCTCGCCAAACAGGATCAGGTGGCGGACCTTGCGCTGGGTCAGCGCCGCCATCTCTCCCCAGGGCAGGTGCTTGTCCCGTCCCCCGGCCAGCAGCACCACCGGCGCCGTCAAATGCCCGCAGCGCCGCCGCCGTCCGCTCTGGGCTCGTCGCGATGCTGTCGTTATACCATCGCACCCCGCCCCGTTCGCGGACCAGTTCCAGACGGTGCTCGACCCCGGCAAAGGTCGTTGCTACCCGGCGCATTGCCTCCGCCGGCGCCCCGGCCAGCCCCGGCCAGAGCACACGCCGTCAGCAGATTGGCCAGGTTGTGACGCCCAATCAGCTTCACCTCTTCCGCCCGGCACACCACCGCCTCGCGCTCCGCCAGCCGCAAAACCAGCTCCCTGCCCCGCAAGAAAGCCCCTTCTCTCACCCCGCGTCCCGGCTCCAGGCTGAACCACACCACCCGCCGTCTGCTGTCTGCAATTTCCTGTCCCATCTGCCGTGTCACAGCGTCGTCCAGGTTCAGCACCGCCACGTCGCCGGGTCCCTGCTCCGTCAGAATGTGCGCCTTGGCCGCAATATAGGCTTCCATCGTTGGGTGCCGGTCCAGGTGGTTTGGCGTGATATTCAGGATCGCCGCAATCTGCGGACTCCACCCCCGCGGATCGAACAACACACTCCCTCTGCCGCTGTGCTCCCGGCCAGGCGCCAAAAAACTCCAACTGAAAGCTCGACAGCTCCATCACCACTGCGTCGGATGGCGCAATCTCCCCCACGTGGCCGATCAACGGCCGGCCGATGTTTCCACCCACCCACATCCGCTGGCCGCCGGCCCTTAGCATCTCCCCCACCAGCGCCGTGGTCGTCGTCTTCCCGCTCGACCCCGTGATGCCGATCACCGGCGCCGGGCATAACCGCGTGAACAGCCGCGTCTCGCTGCTCAGCGGCATCCCGCGCCGTCGTGCCTCCTCCAGGAACGGGATCTCCAGCGGTACGCCGGGACTGACAAAGACAATGCCGGCGGTGTCGAGCAGCTCCAGCGGATGTCCCCCCAAGGCCAGCGCCACGGGCAGTCCGGCGAGGGCGGCTAGGCTGTCAGCCAGTGCGTCGGCAGGCTTTGTGTCTGTCACCGTCACGCGGGCGCCATGTCTCGCCAGGAAACGGGCCAGCGCCGTACCTTCGCGCGCCAGCCCAACGACGAGCGTCTGGCTGCCTGTGAAGTCGAGATCACCTGTGCCCGGTCATGATTGGCCTTGCTTCTGCAAACCTGCCCTACAACAGCGCCAGCGCGATGCCCAACATCGCCGCCATTACCCCGATCAGCCAGAAACGCTGGGTGATCTGCGTCTCGCTCCAGCCCAGCACCTCAAAATGCAGGTGAAACGGCGTCATCTTGAACACCCGGCGCCCGGCTCCATACAGCCGCCTGGTCAGCTTGAAATAACTGACCTGCATAATCACCGAGCACTGCTCGGCCACAAAGATAAAGCCGATGATCGGCAGCAACAGCCACTGGAAAGACATCAGCGCCACCACCGCCAGGGTCGCTCCTATCGCCAGCGACCCCGTCCCGCCCATGAATAGCTGTGCCGGATGGCAATTGAACCACAGAAACGCAAACAGCGCCCCCACCATCGTGAAACAGAACGACAACAACGGATTCTGCTTCTGCAAATAGGCGATGATCCCATAGCCCACAAAGGCAACCGCCGCGATCGACCCGGCCAGCCCATCCAGCCCGTCTGTCGTGTTCACCGCGTTGGCAAAGCCCACGATGAAAAAGACCGCGATCGGAATGTACCACGCCCCGACCTCCACCACGTTGCTTACCGTCGGAATCCCCACTTCGTGCAGGCCCAAGAAATCGGGATGCCACAGGCGCAATGGCGATCGGCAGCGCCGCAAGCACCTGCAGCGGAAACATCACCCGCGCCCGCAGCCCGCCGCCGCCCAACCAGCCCCGCGTCTCCGACAGGTCGTCGATCGCCCCGAGCGCCCCAAATGCAATCAGTGCCAGCAACGGCAGCAGGATACTCTTCCCGATGAGTGTGCTACCTTCCTGGAAATTGAAAAAGGCCAGGATTGCCTTGCCCGCATCAAACCCGCTCAAAAAGTTCGCCAGGTTAAGGACGATCGTGATCGCCATCACCGGCACCAGGATCATCAGCCCGCCCATAGTCGGCGTTCCCACCTTGGTGTTGTGGTGATAGCTTGGCTCCTCTACGCGAATCTTCTTTCCGATCCGCCATTTGCGCAGCAGTCGGATCAGCGGTGGCCCCCACACCACCGCCAGGAAGAACGAGACAGTGCCCAGAGCGAGCGCAAAAGGCATCGGAGCGTCAGTCATCGACGATCCCTTCAGTATAGGCTGCGCCCACCTGCGGCGGTTGTGTCAGCTCGTTCACCATCTGCTCCATCTTTAGGCCCCGCGAGCCCTTGATCAAGATCACGTCGCCCGGCCGCACCAGTCCGCGCACCAGCGCCGCGGCCTCGGCGTTGGTTGCCACCTGGTGGATGGCTGTGGCAGCCATCCCTGCCTCTCTGGCCTCTTCGCCGATTATCCGCCCCAGTGGACCCACCGTCACCAGCAGTTCCACCACCTCGCGAGCCCGGCGGCCGACGAGCCGGTGTCCCTCCTCCGTGTAGGCTCCCAACTCGTACATATCACCTAGTACTGCTACCTTCCGTCCACGCAGCTCGGAGAGCAGGTTCAACGCCGCGATGCTCGACGCCGGACTGGCGTTATAGGTGTCGTCCAGGATCGTCGAGTCACAGGGACCCGGCACCGCAGCCAACCGCAATTGGCTCGGTTGGTCGTGCAGCCCGGCGATAATCTCCTCCCACGACAGACCAAGAACCAGCGCCACTGACGCAGCGCACAGCGCTGTGTGAACGCTGTGACGGCCCAGCAGAGGCACCTTGGCGTAGATAGTCTGGTCGCTATAGTGCAGGCTGAATCGGATCCCTTCCAGACCATGACTCTCGATCTCGCCGGCCCACAGGTCGGCATCGGGCCGGAGCCCGTAGGTAAACACGCGTGCTCGCGTCTGAGCGGCCATCGCCCGCACCCGTTCGTCGTCGGCGTTCAAGATGGCCACACCCCCCTCGTCGGCGGGCGGCAGCGCCTCCGGCAGCTCGGCCTTTGCCTGTGCGATCCGCTCGATGCTGCCCAGCCGTTCCAGGTGCGTGGGGCCGACATTCGTCACTACCCCTATCCTTGGCAAAGCAATGTGTGCCAAATTGGCGATTTCGCCCAGATCGTACATCCCCATCTCCAGCACTGCCTGCTCGTGCTCGCCGGTCAGGTGCAGTAGCGTCAGCGGCAGCCCGATCTCGTTGTTATAGTTCCCCTCGCTCTTCAGGGTTCGATACCGGCGCTGCACCACCGCCGCAATCGTCTCCTTGCTGATCGTCTTTCCTACGCTGCCCGTAACTGCCAATTACCGAGAGATCGTGCTGCCTGCGCCAGTAGGCTGCTGCCTGCTGCAGGGCTGCCAGGCTGTCCGGCACCACCAGGCACACAGGCCGGCCAGGCTCCAGGCGCCACTCCTCAGCACCCGGTCGACGCAGATCCAGCGACTGGCAGTCGGGCGGGACCCACCGGCCTCTCGGCGATGACGGCCACTGCACCCGTTGGCAATCGCCTGCGCCACAAAGTCATGGCCGTCGTGCTGCTCCCCGCGCAGCGCGACAAACAGTGAGCCCTGTACCGCCAGCCGCGAGTCAACCACCGCACTGCGGATTCCGACCGACGGCACCGCCTCAGGTGCAGGCTGCCCGCCTGTGAGCGCCGCGACCACGTCAGCCAGCGCAAGGCTTTTCGGCCGTCCTGTCATCGCTGCTGCTCACCGCCTACTGGGCCGCCGGACCTCATCCGGCGGAATCTGCAGGTACACCATCAATCGCTCCGCAATCGCCCGGAACGCCGGCGCAGCAGTGTGGTTCGCCCACGGCGAAGCCTGCGGCCTGTCCAGCTTGACCAGCACCGCAAACCGCGGGTCATTTGCCGGAGCAAACCCCACGAACGATGCGATCGTCGCATCCGGGTCATACACGCCGTGCACCGGCACCTGCGCCGTCCCCGTCTTGCCCGCAATCTGGTACCCGGTCACCTGCGCCTTTGTGGCCTCCCGAGCCACCACCTCTACCAACATCCCGGTCAATGTCTCCGCCGTCTCTTCCGTAATTGCCTGCCGCACGGCCATCGGCTCCACCGAAATCGTCTTGTCAGCCGTCACGAACTCCTTGACGATATAGGGTCTCATCAGCAGTCCGTGATTTGCCACAGCCGACACCGCGCTCAGCATCTGCACCGGCGTAACTGCAATCCCTTGCCCAAATGCGTTTGTCCCCAGATCTGATGGGTACCAATTCGGGTCTCCGGGACGCCTCACCATCCCCGGTCACTTCACTGTCCAGATCCACCCCTGTCAAGTTCCCGAACCCGAACCGTTCCACGTAGGTGTAGAACATCTCCTTGCCCATCGACGTGCTGATAAACGCGGCCACCGTGTTCAGCGACTGCGCCAGCCCGTCTGTCATCGTCACCCAGCCGCGCCCCATCCGATCGAAGTTCCACAGCACCCGCCCGCCGACCTCGCGATAGCCGCTGTCGTACACCGTAGTCCCGGGACTGATCGTCCCCGAATCGAGTCCGCCTGCCCAGGTGATCACCTTAAAGATCGAGCCTGGCTCCCACATCGTGCTCAGCGACGCATCGGCCAGCAGATCCTCATCGATCTGCGGAAACGTGTTCGGATCGTAACTCGGGTAGTTGGCGATCGCCAGGATTGCCCCTGTGTTGGGATCCATGATCACCACCGTGCCGCTCTGCGCCTGATACTCCTTAATCGCCCGCTCCAGCTCCTGCGCCGCGATCATCTGGATGTTGCGGTCAATTGTCAGGATCAGGTCTATCCCTGCGGTGGCTGCCATCTGATCCTGGTCGGGCAACGGGATCTCCGCCCCCACAGCGGTCTGTTCAATCTCCCGTTTCCCTTCCGTACCTGTCAGCCACTGATTGTAGTAACCCTCTACACCGCCGAACCCCGCACCGCCGTCGTTCACGATCCCCACCACGTGCGCCGCCATCTCACCTTCGGGAAACACGCGCAGGGCTCGCGGATCGCACGTAATCCCGCTCGCCTTCAAGCTTGCCACTGCCTCACCCATCTCCTGGGGACAGCCGCGGCACAACGACACCCACTGCACGTCCGAGTCGAGCTTGCCATACAGATCCTCTCGCGGCATATCCAGCAGATCGGCGAGCTGCTCCGACAACTCCTCCGGATCGCCCACCAACGAGGGCGACACCGAGATGTCCCACTGGATCACGCTCATCGCCAGCGGGTGGCCGGTGGCATCCAGGATACAACCCCGCTCAGGTGTCAGCTCTTTCTCGCGTTCGCGCTCGGCTACAGCCATCCCTTCGAGCTCATCGTGCATCCAAACCTGATAATAGACCAGGCGGCCGATGACCACCAACCATCCGATAGTCAGAACCACGGCAAGCACGATCAGACGACCGTGCTTGGCCTGGACTTCATTTCCGGGTTTCATGGTTCCCTCTCGACAGGGCTGACTTTCACCACCTGATGTCTCTCTGTGCACCGTGCTGGTGTCGTATAACGTGGTATCCAGCAGGAACTCGGATAGGGTCCTATTCTGGTAGCCGGCGGCCACCGGACGTGCATGGTTCCCGCTGCCGCTGTTCTCCACAGCTGCCCCGGTCGTCGCAAAAGTCTGGCCGAGCACCAAGTAGACCGGGGGCTGCGGTCCGTAGCCCATCGCCGTAGCACGCTCTGACAGCTCTTCGGCTGACTCGGTCACGGCGGTGTCTAGTATGACAGCCATGTTGTCACGTTTCAGCCTGTTCAGTTCCTCGGTGGCGATCTGGATCTGACGGCCGGTCGAAGCGATTTGCAGCGCCAGGATCAAGTGAAGCCAGGCAAACAGGATAAGCAAAGCGGCGCCGCCAAAGAGCGCCGTCCGTAACGGCACAATGGCGGCCGGTGCTGCCTTGCCTGTTTCCTTGCCAGGGCGTGGGCTCTTGGTCATCACCTTGCTCTTCATCCACCTGCTCCCTTGTTAAGCTGTTCCTGCCCTCAGCCCGGTTGCGCCCGGCGTACGGCAGGCGATCCGCAGTCTGGCGCTGCGGCTCCTGGGATTCCGTTCGACCTCCCCATCGGAGGGTCGGATTGGCTTGCGGGTGACGATCTCCAGGGTCGCCTCATGCCCGCACATGCACACAGGTATATCAGGCGGGCAGATGCAATCCCTTGCTTCCTGTTGGTAGAACTGCTTCACCAGCCGGTCTTCCAACGAATGGAAGGCGATCACAGCCAGCCGTCCACCCGGCCGGACGAGATCCCTGGCCTGGGGCAACGCCTCGGCCAGGACCCGAAGCTCGTCGTTGACGGCAATCCGCAGCGCTTGAAAGACGCGGGTGGCAGGATGGATCTTTTCCCGGCGGCCCACCTTCTTGGCTACCAGCTCAGCCAACTGACCGGTGGTCGTCACCGGACGGGCGGCCACGATAGCCCGTGCTATCCGCCGCGAATAGCGCTCCTCGCCATACCGCCATATCAGATCGGCCAGTTCCGATTCGGATAGATCTCTGAGCAACTCTGCCGCCGTCTGTCCCTGATTGGGGTTCAGCCGCATGTCGAGCGGGCCGTCCTTATCGAAGGAGAACCCGCGATCTGCCGCTGCCAGCTGCCGGGACGAGAATCCTAGGTCCATCAACACACCATCCGCCTGGTCAAAACCGTGCGCGATTGCTGTGACCTTTAGCTCCCGAAAGTTGTTTGCTACCACGATTGCCCTGTCTCCGAAACGTTGCAGGGCGCGTCGGGCGAATGTGACAGCCTCAGGGTCGGCATCCAGGCCGAGCAGTCGACCGTCGGGTGCCGAGGTGTCCAGAATGCCGGCGGCATGCCCGCCGGCGCCTACCGTAGCGTCAATGTAGCGGCCGCCGGGCCGCACCTGCAACCCGATCAGCACCTCGCGGTAGAGAACTGGAACATGCTCCTCTGCCGCCGTGTCGCCCATGGTTGCTCGGTCTAAATGCCAAGATCGGCAAATTGCACAGCGCGCCCTTCGGGATCAGCGTAACTGCGTTGCTTGAACTCCTCCCAGGCCTCGGGATTCCAGATCTCGCAATAATCGAACAGGCCGATAATCACTACCTGCTTGTCGATGTTCGCGTACTCACGCAGGTGATTCGGCAATCCAACCCGCCCTTGCTTATCCGGCGTCACATCCTCTGCCCCACTGAACTCCAGACGTCGAAATCCGCGGGCTTCGGCGCTGGTCACGGGCAGGTCACTGACCTTCTTGGCGAGCACCATAAAGTGATCCATAGGATGGAGCACCAGGCAGCGATCGATGCCCCTGGTGATCACCGAGCCCGAAGCCAGTTTGGCTCGAAACTTGGCCGGGATGGTGAATCGCCCTTTTTCATCCAGTGTGTGTTCGTATTCCCCGAGAAACATGTGTTCTACTGTCCCACAGAACATCCGTTCTTAGTCTGTTTAGGAGCGCGCCCTCCCACCTTGTGCCACAATGACCCACATATTGCCACTATTATACCTCCGCTGCCCTATCAGTGCAAGAGCGGCGATAGCTGCTACCGGACAAGTGGCGAAATGTTAATATTGGGCCTGTCTACAACGGGAGTATAGGGGGCCTTGGAGGCAAAACAGATGCCGAGAACGGTCAGGCGTGGAGAGATCAGACAGAACACAGCGGGGTGGTCGAGGCTTGATCCCAACGGCTAAACTAAAAGTTGTCAAGTCGGGGCAAAGATGCTAGAATGGGGCCGGCACGGAGAGGTTGCATAGTTCGGCCGAATGCGCACGATTGGAAATCGTGTAGCCCAACAAGGCTCGCGGGTTCGAATCCCGCCCTCTCCGCCTGATCTCACATACACCGCAGCGGAGCCGCTGTCATGGCGCCACCGTCTTGGCTGTCTGGGTGAGCCGCCCGGCCAGCATCCCTCCCAGGACAGCGAGATCCTCTGTCTCCAAATAGTGCGCGGCTGCCGCGTCGAACAGCACACTCGCGTTTGCCGGGAACTCTTCGTCGGCCACATACAGCACCACCGCCAACCACACCCGCGGCAGCAGCCCGAAGCAGAAAGCCGAATCGCCAAACCGTAGCCGTTCGCCACCCAGCGTTCGTGCCGCGACCTCGAAGGCGATTTGGCCCTGCCCGGCCGCGCCAAAGGCCTGCACCAGCGGTATGCTCGCTCGCCGCTGGAACGCCGCATCGTACCCCAGACCACTCGGCAGATTGCGGAATGCGATCCACTTATTGGCCATCGGCGTCCCATCGGCGGTGATGAGATAGTGCATCAGCAGCAGCCGCGTTGGCACGCTCGGCTGCGTTCCGTCAGTCGCCCGTACCGACGGCGCCGCCGGGCCACTGCACATGGTAGTGTATGCCGAAAAACGCAACCTGCGCCTGCCCGGCATCGCTGCCCATCGCCGTATAGGTCGCTCCAGCTCGCGCCGCAGCCAACTGCGGATCGAGGCATCGGAACTCGGCTTCCGCCTTTTGCAGCGCAGCCTGATACGTCTCCTCAGGCGTCCTGACTCTCATGGCTTCCATCCCAACCCAGCGAGTACTGGCACTATTCTACCATATTCCGCGTTTTTTGTCCAATTCATGCGTCTCCTCATACCGATCTGGTCCTACAGACCGGTTGGCCTGCCGGTTGTGCTTCGGCGGCTCGGCCCGTCGGCCTGCTGCCTTCATTGCCAACTCACCTGGGGAATTTGCCATTGCCGGGTGATAGTGATATAATCCCGCTTGTATAGCCGCGGGTGTAGAAAAGTGGGTGCCCCCCACTTTTCTTGCTATCAGCGCATAGCATAGCCTGCGGCGCACGGGGTGTAGGCGACGTCTGGAATGCCCAACGTCGACGGCAGATGAAAGAAGCAAATGGAGTTTAGAGGCTAGATGAGAAACGATTTCATGATGGCCATCAACCAGGTATGCGCCGAGCGAAAGCTGTCGCGCGAGGTTGTCCTGGCGGCAGTCGAGGCCGCCTTGATCTCCGCCTACAAGCGCAACTTTGGTGCGGTGACTGACATCACCGTCCAGATCGATCCGAACACGGGTGCAGCGCGAGTCTTTGCCGAAAAGGAGGTTGTAGCGCAACCTGCTGATCCCAAGACCCAGATCTCGCTCGACGAGGCGCGCCAGATAAAACCCGAGGCCGACCTTGGTCAGTTCGTCCCGGTCGAGAACACGCCTCGCGACTTTGGGCGCATTGCTGCCCAAACCGCCAAGCAGGTCATCCTACAGCGCATCCGTGAAGCCGAGCGTGACGCCATCTATACCTCCTATGCGGACAGCGCCGGCGAGATCGCCCACGGCACCATCCAGAGCCAGGACATGCAGAGCGGCGATGTAATGGTCAGCTTGGATGGGGCCGAGGCCGTTCTCCCCATGAAGGAGCAGGTGCCCTCCGAGCGTTATCGGCGTGGTGCTCGCCTGCGGGCGTATGTCATCGACGTGCGCAAAGGCAACCGAGGACCGCAGATTACGCTGTCGCGGCGCAATCCTGCCTTCTTGCGGCGTCTGCTTGAACTGGAAGTGCCCGAAATCTACAACGGCGTCGTTGAGATCAAGAGCATTGCTCGCGAACCGGGATCGCGCTCCAAGGTCGCCGTCCACACCACCCAGGACGGTGTCGACCCGGTCGGCTCCTGCGTCGGCGTGCGGGGCGGGCGCATCCAGAACGTCGTCACCGAGCTGGAGGGCGAAAAGATAGATGTCGTCCAGTGGAGTTCTGACATGGCAGCGTTCATCGGGAGCGCGTTGAGCCCGGCCAAGGTCATGAACGTCATTCTGGACGACAGCGCCGAGACGGGCAAGACCGCCACAGTGATCGTGCCTGATCGCCAGCTGTCGCTGGCCATCGGCAAAGAGGGCCAGAATGCGCGCTTGGCTGCCAAGCTGACCGGCTGGCGCATTGACATCAAGAGCGCCACCGAAGCCGCCGAAGAGACCATGGGCCGTTTCGAAGGGCCAATTGTCGCGCCCGGCGAGTCAGACCTGCTGGTCTTGGCCGAAGAGATCCTGCGCAAACAGGAGACGGGCGCCCTGAGCGAGGCTCAACGGGCTGTTATTGACCAGGCCGTCAAGGCTGGCCCCGACGCTGACCTGCCCTGGCCGGCGGGAGGCGCACCGGTACCTGCCGGGACCAAGCCAGAGGTCGCCCCGGTCGGGGAGGTGGTGCCGGAACCGGAAGTGTCAGGAATTCCCGAGACGGCACAGCCGGCTGTGGAGGTCGGCGCGGAAGCGGCCTCGGAACTGGAGGGTGAACCGGCCGTCGACCTGAGAGTGCCCCGCTTTGACGAGTCGGAGCTGGTGCCAACTTTTGCGGGTGAGCAGGTTGAAGAGTCGTCGGGCTGGGTAATCAGCCAGGTTGAGCCGCAAGAGGTGATCTCTCGAACAGGAAGTGGCGCAACAAGTAGGGGTCTGGGAAGAGGTCGAGGATTGGCAAGGGGCTCAGAAAACCAGCAAAAAGAAAAAGGGCAAGAGGGTCAAGAGCAAGCGCGAGTTTGATGTTGGCAGTGACTTTATGCGTCGTGGCAACACCGACAAAGGCCGAAAGTACAAGCCGCCGCGCACTCGCGGGTGAGAGTTGATGCGCCGCAAGCACGTTCCGCTTCGGACCTGTATTGCCTGTCAGCGCAAGCGGCCGAAACGGGAGTTGGTCCGGGTTGTCCGTACACCAGATGGGACGACCGTCATAGATCTCAAGGGTAAACAGGCCGGTCGCGGCACCTACCTGTGCCCCAATCGTGGGTGTTGGGAAGTAGCGTTGCAGCGTGGGGCATTAGGGCGTGCTCTCCAGACGTCAATCACGGCGGAGGAGGTGGCTGCCTTGCAGGCTTTTGCGGTATCGTTGCCAATGGAAGCAGCAGTGGACAAGATGGAAGCAGTGTCTCTAGAAGGGGGAATTAGTTAGATGCCAAGTCGAGGCAAATCATCATACAGCAGGAGCCGGCCGGCGCCGGCCCGTCGCAAGCCGGCAACCACGCCAGGTGCGCCGTCCGCGGCGACCCGCGGTTCCCAGGATGCACGTAAGGCCAGCCCGCCCAAGCCACTGGCCCCGGCCGCGCCCAAAGTCGTCGAGCTGCCGCCTGAAATCAGCGTTCGCGATCTGGCCAAGGCCCTTCACCTGAGCCCTATCGACATCATCAAAGAGCTCATGAACAGCAGCGTCGTGGTCAGCATCAATCAGGTCATCGACTACGAAACCGCCGAGATCGTCGCTGCCGAAATGGGATTCGAGACCAGGCTGATCAAGGTCCTGGAGCCGGAAAAGCCGGTCACCGAAGGACCGCCCAAGACCTTGCGCCAGCGCCTGGCTGAAAGCGAACGTGCCGAAAACTGCAAACCGCGCCCACCGGTCGTCACCGTCCTGGGCCACGTCGACCACGGCAAGACCACCCTCCTCGACGCCATCCGCGAGACCAATGTCGTCGCGGGCGAGTCGGGTGGCATCACCCAGCACATCGGTGCCTACCAGGTTGACAAGGATGGCCGCAAAATAACCTTCCTTGACACCCCGGGCCACGAAGCCTTTACCGCCATGCGTGCCCGCGGGGCCCAGGTCACCGATCTGGCCGTCCTGGTCGTCGCTGCCGACGATGGCGTCATGCCCCAAACCCGCGAAGCCATCAACCATGCCCGTGCTGCTGGCGTCCCCATCCTCGTCGCCCTGAACAAGATGGACAAGCCAGGTGCCCAGCCTGACCGCGTCAAACAGCAACTGGCCGACCTTGGCCTGACCGTCGAAGACTGGGGTGGCGACGTTGTCTGCGTTCCTGTTTCGGCCAAAATGAAGAGGGGCATCGACGAGCTTCTGGAGAATATCCTTCTGGTGACAGACGTCGCCGAGCTGAGCAGCAATCCGGACCGGCCTGCGGTGGGCACGGTCATCGAAGGCCGCCTTGACAAACAGCGAGGTGCGACGGCTACGCTGCTGATCCAGGCAGGCTCCCTTCACGTCGGCGACCCCCTTCTCATTGGCGACACCTGCGGCCGCGTCCGGGCCATGCTCAACGACCAGGGCCAGCCCATTGACGAGGCCACACCCTCTATGCCCGTCCTCGTCCTTGGCCTGTCGCAGGTCCCCAAGGCCGGTGACATCTTTGAAGTCGTCGAGAGTGAACGCCAGGCGCGGATCATCGCCGCCGAGCGATCCGAGAGCCAGCGCGAGGCCTCCGCCCAACCTTCCAAGCCGAAAAGCCTGAGTCTTGACGACATCTTTGAGCAGTTCCAGACAGGCGCGGTCCGGCAGCTGAACCTCATCCTAAAGGCCGACGTCCAGGGCTCCGTGGAGCCCATCGTCAACTCCCTGCTCAAGCTGGGTACCGATGACCTGAAGGTCGACATCCTGCATCAAGGCATGGGTAACATCAACGAATCCGATGTCACCCTGGCCTTCGCTTCTCAAGCCATCATTATCGGCTTTCACGTCCAGGTCGACGAGGCAGCGCGGCGGCTGGCCACGCAGAACGGTGTGGACATACGCCAGTACGACATCATCTATCGCCTCGTGGACGACGTAGCCAAGGCCCTCAAGGGCATGTTGGAGCCGGTCTATGCCGATGTCACCATCGGCCATGCCGAGGTGAGGCAAGTGTTCCGCATCAGTCACCGGGGCAATATTGCCGGCAGCGTGGTGACCGACGGCGAAGCCACCCGCAATGCGCTCGTCCGTGTCCTTCGCGGCGACAAGGCCGTCTTTGAAGGCCGTGTCGATTCCTTGAAGCGCTTCAAAGAGGACACCGCTGAAGTCAAGGCTGGCTTTGAGTGTGGTATTGGCGTCACCGGCTTTGACGACTACCAAGAGGGCGATGTGTTCGAGTTCTACAGGAAAGAGCGAGTCAACTAGGGGATGGCCGATGGCAGATGGCGCGACCATCTGCCGCTGGCCACGGTAGTTTACTATCGAGTCTGCCATGCCTAGCCGCCGTCAACGCCGTGTCGCCGAACTGATCCATCGGGAGCTGAGCCTGCTCCTGATGCTCGATGCCGGAGATCCGCGTCTGGCAGATGTGACCATCACTGCTGTTGACATAACGCCAGATCTCCAGCTGGCCCGCGTCTTTTTCACCGTCTTGGGCGATGACGACAGGCTGTCCGAAGCGCAAGCCGGCCTGCAGCGGGCTACCGGTTATCTGCGCACCCAACTGGCAGCGCGTGTGCAGTTGCGCCTCATACCCCACCTGGTGTTCGAATTGGACAAGAGCGCAGCTTACGGGCGGCGGATCGACGAGCTCCTGGATGAGCTTGCGGACTCGAGTCCGCGAAGCAATGTGGAGCAAGAAGAACGAGACAACCCCATCCCCGAAGATGCTGAGAGCGAAGCGACGCGGGATGAACAAGAGCCTGGCTAGGGCCATCGAGCGACTGATCACCCCTGCACAGCGTATCCTGCTAATAACCCACGTGTCACCCGACGGCGATGCTATCGGCTCGCTGCTGGCTATGGGCAGCCTGCTGAGGGATCAGTCCAAGCAGGTCACTCTGGCCTGTGAAGACCCAGTGCCTGATGGCGTTACGTGGCTTCCGGGCAGCTCCGAAATAGCTCGCCAGGCCGATCGGATCCATCGACCTCGTCATCAGCCTCGACTGCAGCGATCGGGACCGGATGGGCAATGTCTATCAGGATCGGCTCACCACTGTGCCCCTGCTGAACATAGATCACCACATCACCAACACCCGGTTTGGCACACTGAACTGGGTAGAGCCATCCTGTGCGGCCACGGCTCAAATGGTGCTCTATCTGGCCCAGGCCCTTGGCTGGCAGGTGACCCAGCCTGTGGCAGAGTGCCTCCTCGCCGGGATTGTGACCGACACCCGCTCCTTTCGCACATCAAACGTCGACGCGGCAACGCTGCGTGCTGCCCTGCAACTGGTGGAAGCGGGAGCATCACTCAGCCAGGTCGCCCGGCAGTCGTTGGATCAGCAGCCGTTGGCCCGGGTACGCCTGTTCGCCGATGCGGTCAGCAGTCTGCACCTGGAGGATGGCATCTTGTGGACTCGGGTGACCCGCGCGATGCGTCAGCGGTGGGCAGTGTCCGACAACGGCACGTCTGGGTTGTCCAACTCCCTTGCGGGAGTGCGCGAAGCCCAGGTAGTCGTGGTGTTCACCGAGCGGGACAATGGCACCATAGATGTTGGGTTCCGGGCAGCGCCGGGCTACGACGTATCCCGCGTAGCCGCCGGCCTGGGTGGCGGCGGCCATCCCCTGGCGGCCGGCTGCACGCTGTCAGGTGATCTGGAGCAGGTGCAGGATCATGTGCTGGATCAGGTCCGCCGCAGCATGGCCGAGCAGCGCGCCCGCACTCTGTCCGGAGCCTTGGTATCCGAGTCCGATGCCCGAGTGTGACGCTTGCCCTCAGAAGCAAGCTGGATTTCGCGGGCGCTGGGTTGCCCCTCGCCGCGAGGTGGCCCTGTCAGGCATTGTCTGCGTGGACAAGCCGGCGGGCATGACCTCGCACGACGTGGTCGACTCCGTGCGCCGCATGGCCGGTCAACGCAAAGTGGGCCACGCCGGGACATTGGATCCCCTGGCCGGCGGCGTCCTCCTCGTCTGCCTGGGACAGGCGACCCGGGTGGTCGAGTATCTGATGGCCGGCCGCAAATCCTACCGTGCGACGATCCTGCTGGGCCAGACTACCACCACCTACGACGTGGAAGGGGAGATCGTCACCAGTGGCGGGCGCACCGACCTGAGCCGGGCAGAGATCGAGGCAGCGCTGGCTGGCTTCGTCGGACCAATCGAGCAGGTGCCGCCGATCTATTCTGCCCTCAAGCAGCAGGGGCAGCCGCTCTACAAACTGGCGCGGCAGGGCAAAGAGGTTGAGCCCTTGCCGCGGCCAATCGAGATCTACGGCCTGGAGCTTCTGGGAGCGACTCCGCCGACGTTCACGGTCCAAGTGACCTGCTCGCCGGGTACCTATGTGCGCTCGTCTAGCGCACGACCTGGGCCAGCGGCTTGGCAGTGGCGCCTGTCTGGCCGGCCTTGTCCGGCTGAGGAGCGGGCGATTTCTCTTTAGAGCAGGCAGTCAGCCTGGAACGCCTGGAAGAGGCATTCCAGCATGGGCAGGAGACCGACTACCTGTTGCCGATGGACGAGGCCCTTCTTGACCTGCCGGCCCTGATATTGAGCCAGGCCGACACCCGGCGGATCGTCCAGGGACAATCCATTGAGGTTCTCCAACCTCCGACCTCACGCAGATCCCCTTCAGGGGACGAGGGAGGGGACAACCTCCAACCTCCAACAGAATGCCGGGCCTACTCCTCAACAGGCGACCTGGTAGCGATCCTGGCCTACGACCCGGCGATTCCGGCGTGGCGGCCGCGTAAGGTATTCGCCACCTAGTGTTCCTGGGTTTCTTATGGACGTCATAGACGATCTGGCCAAGGCCACTTTGCGACAGGAAACGATCCTGACCATCGGTGCGTTCGACGGCGTGCACCGGGGGCACCAGGCGCTCATCAGCAGCGTGGTGGAACGTGCCCGTGCCACAGACCGGCTGGCGGCCGTCATCACCTTCCATCCCGCATCCGGCGATGGCCCTGGCGCCGCAGCGTGCCCCGCGCTACCTGACCACACCCGGCGAGAAGATGGCGCTCCTGGAAGGACTGGGCGTCGACCTGACCGTTCTGCTGCCCTTCGACCGGCAGGTTGCGGCCATGTCGGCCCGCGACTTTATGGCGATGGTATCCCGGCACCTGCGGGTGCGGGAGCTGTGGGTGGGCCCCGACTTTGGGCTGGGCCGCAACCGCGAAGGGAGTGTGGAGCGACTGCGAGAGCTGGGTCGAGAGCTCGGCTACGAGCTGACCATCGTCGAGCCGGTCGGTGATGCCGGCGGCCGCCAGGTTGTTTCCAGCAGCCGCATCCGGGAGCTGCTGGCCGAAGGCCGTGTGGACGAGGCGGCTCTGCACCTGGGCCGCTACTTCAGCCTGTCCGGCGAGGTAGTGGCCGGCGCGCGCCGCGGCCACAAGCTGGGCTTCCCGACCGCCAACCTCGAGGTCCGGCCCGAGCGGGCGGTGCCGGCCGACGGCGTGTACGCGGTCTTTGCCCTGCTTGGCTCGGAGCGCTACCTGGCCGTGGCCAACGTCGGGGTGCGGCCCAGTTTCGACAACGGCCATCGCACGATCGAGACCCACATCCTCGACTTTGATCAGGACATCTACGGCTGCGACCTGGTGGTCGAGTTCGTCGCCCGCTTGCGCGACGAGCGCCGCTTCGAGCAGATCGACGACCTGATAGCGCAGATCGAGCGCGACAGTGAAGCGGCGCGGCGGATCCTGGGCCGCCAACCCTCCTCCCTTGCCCCTGCCGTCCTCTGTCCCTACCGCTACCTGGAAGTGGAGCACACCGCCGATCGCGCGCTGCGGGTGTGGGGCCGCGAGCTGCCCGATCTCTTTGTCGGTGCGGCGCGGGGCATGACCGGCCTCATGGCCGATCTGGACGGCCTGGTCGCGACCGAATGGCGCGAGGTTCGCCTGGAAGGCTGGGACCGGGAATCGCTGCTGGTGGACTGGCTCAACGAGCTGCTGTTTCTGACCGAAACGGAACGGCTGCTGTTTGTCGACTATCGGATCGAATCCTTGACCGACTACGACCCTGGTGGCGCAGGTGAGAGGCGCCCATGCTCCGGTGACCAAGGCGATCGTCAAGGCGGCGACCTATCACGATCTGCGCTTGGTGCATGACGGCGCCGGCTGGTCGACGGTGATCACCTTTGACGTCTAGCGCCCGCCAAACAACGCAGATCGTTGCGGCCAGTTTGAAAGGAGATCGATCGGCATGATCAACAAGTCTGACCTGGTGCGCATCAGTGAATATGTGTGGGAGGTTCCCAAGAGCTTCCGGCCCGACATGAGGGTGCCGGCCCGGATCTATGCCAGCGAAGAGCTGCTGGAGCTGGCTTTCCGCGACAAGACCTTCGAGCAGTTGGTCAACACAGCCACGCTGCCGGGCGTGGTCAAGCGCGTCCTGGTGATGCCCGACGCTCACCAGGGCTACGGCCCGCCGATCGGCGGCGTGATCGCCACCCGCTACCCGGAGGGGGTCATCTCGCCCGGGGCGGTTGGCTATGACATCAACTGCGGCGTGCGGCTGATGGCCTCCGGCCTGGTGGCCAAAGAGGTGCTCAAGCATACCGACGATCTGATCTCGGCCCTCTTCCGCACCATCCCCAGCGGCACGGGGGAGGGGGGCGGCGCGCGCAAGCTGTCGGCCCACGACATGGACGACATGCTGGTCAAGGGAGCGGCCTGGGCAGTCAAGGCGGGTTATGGCCGGCCCGAGGACCTGGAGCGCCTGGAAGAGGGCGGCGCCCTGGCGGGCGCCGATCCCTCGGCGGTCAGCCAGCGGGCCAAGCAGCGCGGCGCCGGGCAAATGGGCAGCCTCGGCTCTGGCAACCACTTCATCGAGCTCCAGGAGGTGATCGAGGTCTATGACGAGCCGGTGGCTCGCGCCTTCGGCCTGTTCAAGGGTCAGCTCACCCTGGAGATCCACTCCGGCTCACGCGGGCTGGGCCACCAGGTGTGCGAGGACTATGTGCACAACCTGCAAGGCGGCGTTGGGCAAGTACGACATCCAACTGCCTGACCGGGAGCTGGTCTGCGCGCCGCTCAACTCGCCCGAGGGGCAGCGCTACTTCGGGGCCATGGCCGGGGCGGCCAACTTTGCCTGGGCCAACCGGCAGTGTCATGGCCCACCTGGCCCGCCGGGTCTTTGAACAGGTCCTGGCCGGCAAGGTGAAGGACTTTGACCTGCGCACGGTCTACGACGTGGCCCACAACATCGCCAAGATCGAAGAGCACCTGGTGGACGGGAAGAAGACCAAGCTGTGCGTCCATCGCAAAGGGGCAACCCGGGCCTTCGGACCAGGCCATCCGGCCGTCGTGCCGGTCTACCGGGCTGTGGGCCAGCCGGTGCTGGTGCCGGGCGACATGGGCACGGCCTCCTACGTCCTGGTCGGCATCGCCGATGCGCTGGACGAGACCTTCGGCACCACCGCCCACGGTGCCGGCCGGGTGATGAGCCGGGCGGCAGCCAAGAGACAGATCCAGGGCAGCCAATTGCGCCAGGACCTGGAAGCGCGGGGCATCCACGTCCGGGCCCAGAGCATGTCGGGCCTGGCCGAGGAGGCCCCCGACGCCTACAAGGACATCGACGCCGTGATCGAAGTGGTGGACGGCGCCGGCCTGGCCCGCAAAGTGGCCAAGATGCGGCCGCTGGCGGTGATGAAGGGTTAATCTGTCACAGACCTGACAGGTCTCTGAAACCTGTCGTCCTTGATCGCTACGACTCGGCCAATCCTCTAATCTTCTCGACCGCGGCCTGCAGCTCCTCGGTCACCTGCTCCAGCTCCTGCTTCCACGCCGTGCTCGGTTGTGGAGGCGGCTGTTGGGCGCGCTGCTGGAACTCCCGTGCATTCCGCACGGCGATCGCCACATAGTCGGCCAGGCTGGTCAGCCACTCGGCGTCCATGTCGCTGAAGGCGGCCTCGCCCGAGTTGTGGGCGGCGAGCAGCACGCCGATCGTCTCCTGGTCGCCAGCGAAGTGGCGCGGCGATCAGCGGGCCAAGATCATTGCCGGCGATCTCGGCCAGCTCCGGCTCGCCCCGCGCGTTGCCTCGCAGCAAAGGCTTGTCTGAGCTGGCTGTGTAGGCGGCCAGCTCGCTGTCAACGAACTGGTCGACGAGGCGTACCTGCCGGTCTGATGGGCCGCGCACGGCGCGCAGGGTTGGGCTGGCCTCCTGCCCCGGCTCGGTCAGAAACAGGAACGCCTGGTCGGCGCGGATGATATAGATGGCAGCCTCGACCGCCCGAGCCAGGACGCTGTTGAGGTCCAGTTGAGCCACCAGCGCCTTGCCCACGTTGTGCAAGATGTTCATGTCCCGCATCCAGCGTTCCAGCTGGCGGCTGAGCGGCATCGCTTCGGCTGCCTGGACAGGCTGGGGCGGCCGGGCCCGCTTGGCCAGCGCCTTCTGCACCGCCGCCAGCATCTCATCGACGCCGTACGGCTTGACGATATAGCTGCTCACTCCCAGCCGATACGCCTGCTGAGCCACCTGCTCCGAGCCGTAGAAGGTGGTCAGGATCACCGGGATCTCCACCTGGCGCTCACGCAAGGCAGCCATCACCTCCAGCCCATCCCGCTTGGGCATGTTCAGGTCCATGATGATCAGATCCGGTTTTTCGGCCAACGCCCGCTTGAGGCCCTGCTCGCCGTCCATGGCAGTCAGCACCTGGTACCCGTGCGCCTTGAGCACATTGTTGGCCAGATAGACGATATTCTCCCGGCGGTCTTCGATAATCAGCACCCTCTCTCCAGCCATCGTCCTTCTCCTCTCACTTGAGCAACATCTCGACCTGCTCCAGCGCCACCCGTGAAGTCATGTCCAGGCTGACGGGCGACACCGACACCACCCGGTCGATCCGCAGCGCATGGATGTCCGAATCGGGCTCCAGCGTGGCCCGGTCGAACACCGTTTCATAGTCGAGCTGGCGTTTCTCGACGAAGCTGCGGCGGCCGCTGGACAGCGCCCGGTAGTAGCGCTGCCTGGAGACCCGGGTTATCCGCCACGGTGTGTTGGGTCTGGCGTCGCTCGGCACCTCGACCTTCAGCACATCGACGTCAGGCGGCATGCTGCGGGCCAGCATCCGCTCGCCAAACAAGCGGGTGAAATGTGCCGCCCCGCTGAAATCCACATCGTCCGAGTAGCGTATAGTGGTACGCCTTGTCGGTCTCCAGGCTCACCGCCAGCGAGGGAACGCCATGATCGGCCGCTTCCAGGGCTGCGCCCACCGTGCCCGAAACGGTGATGCCCGAACCGACATTCTCGCCAAAGTTGATCCCCGAGATGCACAGCGCAGGCCGGCGCGGGACGATCTCCATCAGAGCGTACAGCACCGCCTGGGCGGGCGAGCCATACAGGGCATAGGCCGGCACCTGCCGCCCATCGACCACATATTCGACCTCGTGGATGGCGCCGTCGAACGACGGTGGCTGGCCGCGTCCGGCGCTGGTCTGCTGCCCGCCTGGGGCCGATATCAACACCTCGCCCAGGTCGAGCGCAGCCCTGACCGCTGCCCGGAGGCCGGGTGACTCGATCCCGTCATCGCTGGTGACCAGGATCAGGGGCCGACTCCACCGTGTAACGCCATAGGGACCGTCTCCTTGTCAGGATACGGTCCCTATTATAGCAGACAACAGGTTTGTGCACGTCTCGCGTAGCAGGCGATTTTCGCACCTCTGGCGGCTGGCAGCTACCTCTGGCTCTTCAGCCACCTGCCGATGACGGCATACCGAAAGTCGTGCCCGCCCAGCGTCCGCGCCGCTCCTATCAGGCCGTAGACCATCGTCACTGCCGCACACGGCCAGCGGGATGATCCCCAGAGCGAGGCCGATCCACATCCCCGCTGGCGGTACGTCCTGGTACGCCTCCGGGTTGGCTGCCATGGCCGGCATCCACATCAGCATCCACATCGCCGTCCAGCAGCATGTCACCAACCCGGTGATGACAAAGGTCGCCACCTGGTAGACCAGCGCCTGCAGCGCCTGAAAAGCCACATATGGCCGACTTGTCCCGCTTGATCAGCCAGATCACCAGCGCAGTCACGATGCCGCCGACGCCGTTGGTCAGCGGCCCGAGCAGCACGCTGCCGTGCGCCAGCGCGGCCAGCACCCGCTCATCCTGTTTGATCCCACTCTGCTCATCCATTTCCCCTCCTATTGTCACGCCTGCCTGAAGGCGCGCGCCAGGTCCTTCAGACCCGGGCGCTTGCCGTACATCAACAGCCCCACCCGGAACACCTTGGCCCCGGCCCACAGACTTAAGGCCAGCCCGACCACCAGCAAGGCCAGGCTGATCGCCACCTGGCCGGCCGGAACCGGGCCAAACCCCAGCCGGATCAGCATCATCACCGGCGATGTCAGCGGGAAAGTAGCTCAGCGCCAGCAGGATCGGCGAGTCGGGATTGGTGAACACCAGGTTGAGCGCGATGTAGGGCAGCGCTGCGCCGATCGAAAAGATGCCCGAGATCTGCTGGCTCTCACGCATGCTGGTGCCCATCGACCCGGCCACCGCCATCAGCGTGGCGAACAGCAGATACCCCAGCATAAAGTAGACGACGGCCAGGACGATCGTGGCCAGCGACAGCTTGATCACGCCAACCATGGCAAAGATGGCCACCGTGGCCGACAAGAGAGCGGCCGCCGAGCCGAGCCAGAACAGCATCTGGCCCAGCCCCAGCGCCCCCAGCCCCAGGATCTTGCCCGTCAGCAGTTGCGTCGGGCTGATCGACGACAGCAGGACCTCGATGATCCGCCCTTCCTTTTCGGTGCTCACCCCCTGCAGGAGAAAGCCCGACGTGGTAAAGATGGTCATGATGAACAGGATCGAAAAGAGATAGGGCACGACGAAATCGCCCAGCCAGCTAAAGGCGCTCTCGGTGTCCACCTCGCCCTTGTCGTTGAGCGTCACCGGCACGATATTCGCCGGTGTCCGGGCGCGGGTCTGGATGGCCGGGTCTACCCTGCCTGCCAGGAGTTGGTCGACCAGGAATTTGGGCAGGACCTCGGTGTCTGCGGCCACGAACGACGAAAAACCGCCCCCCGTGCCGTACACCAACACCGTGCCCGATTGCACATAATCGGCCGGCAGCACAAAGTACGAGTTGATCTCCTTGGCCAGGAGCGCTGCCCGGGCCTGCGACTCGTCGGCATAGGCGACGAACTGGCCCTCGTAGCCGGGCAGGTCCGCCTTGATCAGCCCGCTCTGATCGACATAGCCTACCACCTTCTGGCTCGGCGGAACTGCTCTTCAAAGAAGCGTGCCAAGCTCCCCGCCGAACAGCGAGCTGGCCAGCAGCGCGATCAGCCCCAGCGCCGGGATCAGCAGCGTCATGATGATAAAGCTCGGCCGGCGCAGGTTGACGATCAAGCTCCTGCCAGGCGACCAGTAATATCGCTCTCATTGGGTTGCCTCCACTACCTTGATAAAGATCTCCTCCAGCGGCGCGCTCGCCACCTCGAAACGCCGGACGGTGATCCCGGCGTCCACCACCTGGCGCAGGATCGACTGGGGCGTCGCCCTGTGGCGACAGGACGATCTCGTAGGTGTGATTGTGCTGCTTCACCTGCTGCGCGCCGTCCAGCGTCTCCGGCAGCCTGTCGCACTCCAGGACGACGGCGTGCTCGGCATACTCGGCCTTGATCTCGTCCAGTTGCCCGTACAGCACCACCCGCCCGTGGTTGATCAGCAGGATCCGGTTGCACATCTCCTCGACCTGGTTCATGTCGTGCGTGCTGAGGATGATCGTCTTGCCCCGCCCCTGTTCTTCCAGCAGGATCTCCTTCAGCATCTCGGTGTTGATCGGGTCCAGCCCCTGGAAAGGCTCGTCCAGGATCAGCAGCGCCGGATCGTGGACCAGGGTGGCCAGGAACTGGGCCTTTTGCGTCATGCCCTTGCTCAGCTCCTGCACCTTGCGCCGGGCGTACTCGGCCAGCCCTGTCTGCTCCAGCAGGGCGGTGGCCCGCTGGCTGGCCTCCTTGCGTGGCATCCCCTTCAGTGCCCCCAGGTAGGTCAGGCACTCCAGCAGCCGAAAGCTCTTGTACAGGCCGCGCTCCTCCGGCAGGTAGCCGATGCGCGCCTTGCTGGCCTCGGTCATCGGCTGGCCCATCAGCCGGACGGTGCCGCTGTCCGGCTTGATGATGTCCATGATCGTGCGGATCGTGGTCGTCTTGCCTGCCCCGTTGGGGCCGAGGAGACCAAAGATCTCCCCTTCCCCAACGGCAAAGCTGACCCCATCCACCGCCTTGACATTGGCATAGTGTTTGACCAGGTTTTCGACCTCGATCATGACAATCTCCTTGCAAGCTGCCGGCCCGGCAGCCTCAGCCCGTGAATGGGCTGAGGCTGCGGACTGGCGGCCTGTCTGTCGCTAGCCGGCCGTCTGATCCTCGGCAGCGGGCGGTTGGGCGCTACCCTGCTGCGCCAGTGACGTCAGCCCCTCATGCCGCCCAGGTTCATCGTGTCCACGGCGCTGGACGGGACGATGATCATCGCGCCCTTCTCCTTCAGCCCTTCGAACAGCATGTTCATGGCCCGCAGGTGCAGCGCCGTCGGGTTGTCGGCGTAGGCCTCGCTGGCCCGGCGGAAGCTCTGGGCGATCTGCTCCTCGCTCTCGCCGAGGATGACGCGCGCCTGGCGCTCCCGCTCGGCCTGGGCGCGGCGGCTCATGGTGTCTTCCAGCGCTTCTGGGATGATCACGTCGCGGATCTCCACCGACTGGACCGTCACGCCCCAGGGCGTGGTCCGGGTGTCGATGATCTTCTGCAGATCGGCGTCCATCTTGGCCCGGCCCACCAGGATGTCGGCCAGCTCCATCTGGCCGATGATCTCGCGCAGTGCCGTCTGCGCAGCCCAGGCGATGGCCGAGCGATAGTCCTCCACCTCCAGCGCGGCCTTTTCCGCGTCCCACACCATCCAGAACAGGACGGCGTCCACGTCCACCGGCACCGTGTCCTTGGTCAGCGTCTTTTCGGCGTTGAACGGCGTGACCATCACCCGGTGGTCGATCCACTTGCGGAATCGTGTCCACGATCGGGATGATCCAGAACCGGCCCGGTCCCTTGAGCCCGCTGAACTTGCCAAAGCGCAGGACGACCGCCTTTTCCCACTGGTCGGCGATCTTGACCGCGAACAGGAGGTAGGTCGCGATCAGGGTGCCGGCCACGATCAAACGCCGCCACCCACACATCGCCGACATGCAACACCTCGCTCATCAAGACCCCGACGGCGATGATGAGCGCCTCGACGATGAAAAACACCGCCAGCGACACGCCGTTGACCATCTTGGCCTGGCTCTTGGCCTCATCGGGCGACAGAACCTTGGCCTGCCGCTCTTTCCGTTGTGCTTTGATTGCCATGAATGACATCTCCTATCGTACCTCCTCTATATTTATTGTCCGGTTCCCGTCTCCAACCGCCGCTTTCCCCGTAGAGCACACAGGTGTGCGCCCACTCGCAGGGGCGACTTCAGTCGCTCCCTGTCACGCTACCCCCAACCGGATCCTCCACCAGCTCCTCTTCGACGATCTGCTCGATCTCCTCGCGGCTGTAGCCCAGCACCTGCGCCTCGCGGATCACCTGCCCGAACATGCTGCGCAGCTTGCCCATCCGCAGCTTCTGCACCTGCCCCTCGGCCAGGCGCGACGCTACGTAGGTGCCCCGGCCCTGTTGGGTCGAGATGACCCCTTCCTGGTCGAGGATCAGATACGCCCGCCCGACGGTGTTATAGTTCACCCGCAGGTCGGTCGCCAACTGGCGTATCGTCGGCAACTGCTGTCCCGGCTGCAACTGGCCGCTGACGACCATCTGTTTGACCCGATCCACGAGCTGCATATAGATCGGCACGCCGCTTTCCAGGTCGATCGTCATCCCTTCCATACTCTCACCTATAATTGTACTAGTGACGCTAGTTCAATTATATGAATATTGTGGGGAATTGTCAAGACGGGAATGTGTCATGAACCTGACAAGTGGATGACAACAGGAGGCGGCTCCCACGCCGATGTTGCAGGTATCGCTGAAGGCGGCAAGCGCTACAACCTTTGCCAACCCCCGGGGGACTTTAGGAGAGTCGTTCACTCACTGGGGTCAGGTTCGTGGCTCCTCCCGCCTGGCTTTGATCTTCTTGGCATATTTGCTCAGTAGTGCCTCCAATACCTTCTCAAACTTGACTCCATACAGCGTTTCGAGAACCTCCGTGAAGGGCAGCCCCAGGCTGGGACCGAAGGCTGTATTTGGGTTACAGTCTGTAAAGTAAGGTGTGCCGGTCTTTTCATCTACCCGGATATCGTACTTGGAATAATCTTTGCTGTGAAGAACCCTGAAGACCTTGGTCACATACTGCTCGATCTTCTTAACCAGCTCCTGGTCCTGAACAGGGACATACTGGTAAGAATCCAACTGGTCATAGCTCGCGAGACTGGTAAACTCGTATTTGCCGTCCGGGCGCACGCCGAAAGCCTTCTGTCCAAGGAACACGTGCTTCCGGCGCCTGTCTTCGAACACCACAGCCGTTATTTCCGGTCCGTCAATGAACCGTTCCACAATGACCGGCATGTGGTAGGTGCTGACAAGATCATCTACCTGTTTTTGGGCGCCCTCGAGGGTCTCCTTGACCGCCTCGTCATCGATTCCCACGCTGCCCCCGCCTTCATTCAGCTTGACAATCAGCGGCAGGCCAAGACCCGGGTTTACCTTTGTCCCGATGCGCCTGATATACTGGTATTCCGGGGTAGGGATACCGTTGGCCTTGAGGATCTGTTTGACAAGGTTCCGGTCATTACCGATCACCAGGCCGCGCATGCGCGCGCCGGTGTAGGGGATCTCCAGCAGCTCCAGCGCGCCTGGAACCGAGGCCTGGAGGCCGTCCCTACCGCGCAGAGTATCCACCAGGTTCAGCACAAGGTCAGGACGGTCAACCAGCAGGTTGGTGAGAAGATTCTCGTCCGCGCTGTATAACCGCCCGGGAATGCCGATCCTCGCCATTGCCTGCAGCACCTGGACAGCGCGGCTCTCCACCTCCTTCTCAGCCTGATACGCCTCTTCGGTCGGGAAAAACTCGCGTTCCACGGCGGAATAGGCCACCGCAACCAGCCCCAATTCGTTCAGGGCCTTCCGGCTGACCGAAAGGCGGGGCGTTGGGTTGGGATATTTGTTGTTCGCCCGACGGCC
>CAVVMX010000037.1:0-149162 GCA_963749455.1 uncultured Chloroflexia bacterium | reverse complement strand
CGATGCGCTACGTCAAGGAAAATGCTGCGCCATGCGCTCCGGCAGATGCCACAGCGGCGGGCCGCGGGCCGCGACGATGCGCGGGGGGCGGATCGGCGCGCCGACGCAGACCACGATCCCGCGCACGGTGTGGTGTGCACGCAGCTGCCGCAACGGTCCAGGGCGATCGAACGCGCGAAGTTCCCGCCGTGAAATCGCATGCCCGGTACCGGTGTCGCGATGCCGGTCGCCCAATCCAGCAAGTGCCCGGATGTCACTGTTGACGATGTAGAGCAGTCGGTTGCCGTCGGCGACGACGGCAGCGCGCGCCGGTTTGCATCCGCGGGCCGCGTTGTGGTTGAATCTGCCACGCCAAAGCGACTGGCGCGGACTCGAGAACCGCGTCGGCGCGGCCTGCCCACAGGGAAACCGTCCGTGTTTCGGGGCCATTGTTCGCATTGGGAATGGGCATTCTCGCCAGCGCGGGCGCGGCGCAGGCCGCGACGGCCGCGCCCGTAGGCACGAAGGCCGTCGTCGAGTTCACGGCGACGGTGAAAACAACCGGCAACTTCGTCGACGGCCGCAACGCGGCGACGACGGGCGCGGTGAACCGCCTACTCAAGGGCCGGTGCACGCTGGAGGCGGGCGTCGTCGGCCCGTACGGCCTCACGGGACCGAGCAAACAGCAGGAGAAGGCGATGCGCCAGAAGGATCCCCGCATGGCCGAGCTCGAGCGCGAGCACGCCAAGTGCAAGGGCAACCAGGCGTGCCTGATGGCGCTCGCGCAGAAGATGTCCGCGCAGGACTTCGCGCCGAAGGCCCCGCAGGTCGACGGCGCGGTGCAGGTCTGGTATCCGAAGTCGTGCAGCGGCTCGTTCTCGGCCAACGACGCGTACACGGCCGACATCAAGGACGGCCCCGGCCTGTCGCCTACCAGTCGAAGTCCGACATGAACTGCACCGGCTCGGCCGCCATCCCCGAGGGCGGCGAGAAGGGCTGGCTCGGCGTCTACATCGAACACGACCTCGCGCAGAACCAGACGCAGTACCGGTTCGACGAGGCGCCGCCGGTGCCGCTGGAGAAGAAGACGATTCGCACCGGCTACCAGGCCGGGACCACGGTGAACAAGATCCCGGTCGGGCTGACGAGCGGGTGTTTCCGAATCCGTGGGGGCCGGTCAAGGGTCCGGTGCAGGCGTGGCGCGCTGACCAGGCCCATCGACGGCGGTACGCTGACCGTGGAGTGGCAGGTCAACCGCTGACGTCAGGGACGCTTGCCGGCGGCCGCCGCGTCCGCCGCCGCGCGGTCCGCCGCGAATGCGTCGAGCGCCCGCGCGTACTCGTCGCGCGCTTCGGCACCGACCAGCGCACCGCATTCGTAACACGCGCCGGTCATGCGGTCGAACCAGCGGCAGCCGCACTCGTCGCAGGCGAGCTCGGGCGCGCCGGCCGGATTGCGGAAGATCACCGGCACGCGCCCATGAACGCGAATCCGAGCGCGTCGAGCAGCTCGTCCAAGCCGCGCTCCTCGAGTACGCAGCGGCGTTTCAGCATGTAGCAGACGACGCTTCCGGAGCGGATGCCCGCGCGCAGCGTCTCGAACAGGCGGGCCGCCGCCGCGGCGCGGATCGCCGTGAGCGCGGCGTCGTCGGCCGCCAGCACGATGTCTGCAGCGCTGGTTCCATAGCCCGTGAACGGCTCGATGCTCGCGGCGAGTCCCGCGTCGCCCGCCTGCCAGACCAGCATCCGGGTGGGCGCCGTCCGCGCGATCAACGCAATGCGCACGCCGGCATCGAGCGGCGCGAACAGCTCGCTGTGGTGGTTCGCCGCCGCCAGCCACGCCTCGGGTGCCGGCAATGCGGCTGCCGCGTCGACCGGTGCCGACGGCACGTCCGGCGCGGCGTGGGCCGCGACCGAAGTCACAGGCGCACACCCAGCCGGAAGCCTTCCTGGATCGCCTGCTCGAGTCCTCGCGGAATCAGCGCGTCACCCACGCCGTGCAGTTCGTCGACCATCCACTCGAATTCGTGGAACAGCGCGTGCGCCGGCGCCGCGCCGTCGGCCTGGATCACGGTGTCGGCCGCGACGAAGGACTCGTCGCCCTTCGCGTCGCGCACCGTGACGCCGTCGGCGCCGACGGCCACGAGCGTGGTCGACGTCAGGCACGCGATGCCCAGTTCCTCGACCCACGACGCGTGGCGCCACTTGAACGACGGCTTGACGTCGCCGGCGATCCGCTTGGCCGACTCGACCACCGTGACCTCCGCGCCCTGGTGCTTGCGCAGCGACTCGGCGATCGTCAACCCGATCTTGCCGCCGCCGATGACGACGACGCGCCGGCCGGTCTTGACCCGGCCGTGGGCGACGTCGAGCGCGTCGACCATCCGCTCGGCACCCGCGACGTGCGCGTGTCGCGTGCGGTCGAGCGTTGCGCCGGCGGCGATCACGCAGACGTCGTACTGGTGCAGCACGCTGCGCATGAACTTCGCGTGCACTTCGGTGTTGAGCCGCACCTCGATGCCGAGCTTTCCGGCGACGGCTTCGTAGTGCGAGATCACCGACAGCAGGTCGTCGGGGCGTGCGAGGTCGTTGATCGCGTACGCGTACAGGTTGCCGCCGATGCGGGGGGCCCTGTCGAACACCGTGACGTCGTGGCCGCGCTTTGCCGCGGTGATCGCGCACTCCATGCCGGCGGGCCCGGCGCCGATCACCATCACCTTCTTCTTCACCGTCGCCGGCGTCACCTGGTACTCGGGCTCGACCTCGTGGCCCAGCGCCGGGTTCATCGTGCACGTGTAGGGCAGGTCGCGGAACAGCCGCGACAGGCAGTTGAGCGAGCCGATGCAGCGGCGCACCTCGTCGAGCCGATCCTCGGCCGCCTTGTGGACGAGGTCGGGATCGGCGAGCAGCGGGCGGCAGACCTCCCAGTAGTCGAACACGCCGTCGCGCAGGCAGTCGTCCGCCATCCGCGGGTCGGGCAGCCGGTTGCCGAACGTGATCAGCGTGTCCGGGAACATCTTCTTCGCGCGCGCGGACAGGTAGTTCCAGTAGCCGGGCGGGATGTCGCGGCCGATCGACGACTCGGGCGCCTCCTGCCAGCCGACGGTCACGCTGATCATGTCCACGCCGACGTCGACGGCCTGCTGCATCAGCTCGAAGCACTCGTCCTCGGTGTTGCCGCCCCACTTGTCCATCAGCTCCGCGCCGTTCAGCCGCACGACGAGCGGGTTGTCGGGCGTCGCCTGCTTGATGCCGTCGATCAGCTCGCGCATGAACCGGCCGCGATTCCCGATCGAGCCGCCGTACTCGTCGGTGCGCTGGTTGGTGAAACGCGAGTTGAAGTTGGCGAGCAGGTAGCCCATGAAGCTCGTCACCTCGGTGCCGTCGAAGCCGGCGCGGATCGCCCGTTGCGCGGCGTCGGCGTGCTGGCGGATGCAGTCGCGGATCTCGTCCTTCGTCATCACCTTCGGCGGGCGGAAGTGCGGCAGCGTCTGCGGCACGTCGGACGGCTGGATGCAGTAGCCCAGGTCGATCCCGCCGTAGCGCCCGGCGTGCAGGATCTGCTGGATCGGCATCGCGCCCTGCGCCTTGATGTCGGCGGCGATGCGCTCGAACTGCGGCAGGAACTTGTCGTCGAAGATCGCGACCTGCCGGAAGTACGCCTTGCCCTCGCCGAGCGGATCGGGGTAGGCGCCCTGGTTGGTGATGATGCCGCAGCCGGTGCGCGCGATCACGCGCATGCGCGCGATCTCGCGCTCGGTGATGAAGCCGTCGCGGGTGTTGTAGTTCGACACGCAGCAGGCGCCGTACTTGATGCGGTTCCTGATCTCGAAGCGGCCGAAGCGGCCCGGCGCGAACAGGTGCGGCAGCTTGGCGATGCCTGGTTGCATGCGATTTCTCCTTCGATCGTGATGCCGCGTCAGATCCCGCCGGACGCTGCGCGCTCCTGCGCGAGCTTCTCGGCAATGGTGTCGCGCAGCTGGCGCTTGAGGATCTTGCCGACCGGGCTCACCGGCAGCTCGGCGAAGAGCTCCAGCCGCTCGGGCAGCTTGAACGACGCGATCTGCCGCTCCCGCAGGAACGCGATCAGGTCGGCGAACGAGAGCGTGTGCCCGGGCAGCGGCACGACGCACGCGCACGCCTTCTCGCCGAAGACCGGGTCGGGCATGCCGACCAGCACGGCCGACTTCACGTGCGGATGCGCGAGGATCAGGTTCTCGACTTCCTCGCAGCTGATCTTCTCGCCGCCGCGGTTGATCATGTCCTTGCGCCGGCCCTCCGTGTAGACGTAGCGGCCGCGACGGCGGACGACGTCGCCCATCCGGTACCAGCCGCCGGGCAGGAAGGCCTCGGCATTCCTTTCCGGGCGCGTTGTAGTAGCCGCGGATCGTGTACGGGCCGCGCGTGACGAGCTCGCCCGGCTCGCCGTCGGCCACTTCGTTCCCGGCGTCGTCGACGACCATGATCTCGTCGTCGTCGCACACCGGCGCGCCGGAGCTTTCGAGCAGCAGGTCGTCCGGATCGTCGACGCGCGTCATGTTGATGAGGCCTTCCGCGGTCCCGTAGATCTCCTGCGGCGTGCAGCCCATCTGCTGGCGGATCCGGCGTCGCAGCTCCGGTGCCAGCCGCGCGCCGCCGTTCTGCACGACCGCGAGCGACGTGAGGTCGTACGCCGCGAGCGCGTCGGCGTTGAGCCACGTCGTGATCAGCGGCACGGCGGCGGCGATCACGGTGACCCGCTCGCGCTGCACCAGCGCGAACACGTCGTCGACGCTCGCCGCCGGGCGCGAGCACGACGGTGCCGCCGTGGTAGAAGGCGCCCAGCATGCCGGGCGAGGCCAGGTTGTAGTTGTGCCCGAGCGGCAGGATCGCCAGCAGCACCGTGCGGTCGGTGAAGCCCGCCGCGGCGCCGCACAGGCGCGCGTTGAGCACGTAGTCGTCGTGCGTGCGCGGAATCAGCTTGGACAGCGACGTGGTGCCGCCCGACAGCAGCATCGTCGACACGTCGGACGGCCGCGGTCCCGTCGGCGGCGCCGGTGCCGCGGGCAGGTCGGCGAGCGCGCGCTGGCCGGGGCCCGGCTCGCCGGCTACCAGCACGTGCCGCAGGGCCGGGAATTCGCGCTGCATCTCGCTTGCCATCGCACGGTAGTCGAACCCGCTGACCACGTCGGGAATGAGGTAGGCGACCGCGCCGGATGCGCGCAGGAAGTGCCGCACTTCGGCCTGCCGGTGCGCGCGCAGCGCCGTCACCGGCACCGCGCCGATCATGTTGAGCGCGAGATAGCTGACGACGAACTCGACCGAGTTCGGCAGTTGCATGAGCACCAGGTCGCCGCACTCGAGGCCGAGGCCGGCCAGGCGCGCCGCGCGGTCCTCGCAGCGCGCGAGCAATTCCGCGTAGGTGAGACGCTGCTCTCCGTGGACCAGCGCGACCTTGTCCGCTACGCGCCGCGCGGCGCGCGCGAACATCCCGCCGACGGTCACGCCCTCCCACAGTCCCGCGGCGCGGTAGCGCGCGGCGACGTCCTCCGGCCAGCCGACGAAGCCTTCCATGGCGTTCACCTCCCCTGCGCCGCGACTTCCGGGTGCAGCGCCTCGTAGGCGGCCGCGAGGCGCGGATCCCGGCGCCTGATTTCGGCATGGTCGATGCGGCCCGTGCGCGTCATGTAGCTGTACGCGAACTCCACGGGCGTGAGCGTGCCCACGAGCCGGTCCATGTCCTCGTACCAGCGCAGGCTCGCGTTGGCCGCGTCCCAGATCTTCTTCATCGGCGGCATGCGCTGTTGCTGGAACAATGCCAGCGCGGCCGGGACGTCCTGCGTGCCGACCTCCCGGAAGGCCTTGAACAGCGCGACCGCATCCTCCATCGCCAGGCGAGTGCCCGAGCCGATCGAGAAGTGCGCGGTTCGCAGCGCGTCGCCCAGCAGCACGACGTTGTCGAAGCTCCAGCGCGCGTTCCAGATCGCCGGGAAATTCCGCCATTGCGAGTTGTTCGAGATGATCCGGTGCCCGCCCAAGTCCCGCGCGAACACGCGCTCGCAGTGCCGGATCGTGTCGTCCGCGCTCATCGCCGCGAAGCCGGCGCGCTGCCACGTGGCGTGCTCGACCTCGACCAGGAACGTGCTGCGGTCGGGCCGGTAGCGGTAGTGGTGGGCGCAGAACACGCCGAGGTCGGTCTCGCGGAACGTCAGCGTCAGGCTGTCGAACGCCTTGGTGCTGCCGTACCAGATGAACCTGTTCGGCCGCCAATCGGTGCGTGGTGCCGAACCTGGCCTCGTTTTCGCTGCGGATCCACGAAAACGCACCGTTGGCGCCGACGACGAGGTCCGCTTCGCCCATCTGCCCCATCGTCGTGATCTCGGTGTCGAAGCGCAGTTGCACGCCGAGCTGCTCGACGTAGCGGAACAAGAGCGTCAACAGCTCGAGGCGGCCGATCGACGCGAAGCCGTTGCCGGCGATCGGGATCGCCGTGTCGTTGTGGACGATGGTGATGTCGGGCCACGTCTCCAGGTGCGGCGTCAGGTACCGGTACAGCGCCTCGTCGTCGGCCCGGAGGAACTCGAGCGCGCGGTCGGAGAACACCACGCCGAAACCCCAGGTCGCGTCGCGCGGGTTGCGCTCGAAGATCGCGATGTCGTGCGCCGGGTCGAGGCGCTTCATCAGCGCCGCGAAGTACAGGCCCGCGGGGCCCGCGCCGAGGATCCGGATCTTCATGGTTCGGTCACCCGCTAGCCCTGCGAGTTCAACTCATCGCGCGCGGAGGTTCCGATGATGGCCTGCGACAGCGCACGCCACATGCCGTTGTCCCCGCGAAGGTCCGGGACTCAGGGCGGCATCACCAGCCAGAGTCGGTTGTGCCCATCCTCGTATTCGTAGCGTGCGCCATAGACGAACTTGCCAACCAGATAGACGCCGAGGCCGTCGGTCGGCGGCGCGGCGAGGGGCGCGACGAGATCCGGCGGCAGCGTGGACATCCGCGCCAACAGGTCGAAGGCCGGCGCCGAATCCTCGTACTCCACGGTCAAGTAGCCGTCGATCATCGCGAGCCCGATGCGGACGGGCGTGTCGCACTCGCCGCGATAGCCGTGCTGGATCGAGTTGGTGAACAGTTCCTCGATGACCAGGCGCAGGCGCATCGCCGCCGGGCGACCGATGCCATGGCGCTCGCAGAAGGACAGCGCGAAGGCGGCCGTCTCGGCCACCGCGGCGAAGCGGGCCGGGAAATCCCGCGTGTCGCTGGAAGGGATGGGTTGCGCCAAGGAAGTCCGTCCGGTTTAGACTAGGATCACCGCCGCCGTGGCGGGGTGCGGTCGTTCCATCATGCTCGCACAATCGCTGCGTCGTGGACAGTTGGCCTTGCGCCGGGGGAACGGGAATGTCGATCTTGCTGAAGAGGCTTGGGCGTGCGGTACTGGCGGTCGGCGTGCTGGCGATGGCCGCGCAGGTGCCTGCGGCGGACATCGGCCGGATCAAGGTCGCGCGTGGGCAGGTCGTCGTCGAGCGGGCGGGCGCCACGCTGCCGGGTTTGGTCGGCACGCGCGTGCAGGCGTCCGACACGGTCAGGACCGGTGACGACGGAGCGGTCGGCATCACGATGGACGACGACTCGTTGCTTTCCGGCCGGGCCCAACTCCGTGCTGGTGCTGGAACGCTACGCGTTCGACCCGACGACCAACCAGGGGCGCCTCGACGCCGCGCTCAACAAGGGGACGCTGGCGGTCATCTCGGGCCGCATCGCGAAGCAATCGCCGGACGCCATGACCGTGCGCACGCCGGCGGTGATTCTCGGCGTTCGCGGCACGTCGTTCGCGGTCAGCGCGAATGAATGACCGGGTGCGCGCGGCCGCACGCTGCGTCGCGGTCGTGCTGGCGATCGCGCTGGTCGGCGCCTGCGCGAGCAAGGGCACCGTCGTGCTGCTGCCCGAGACCGACGGCAAGCCGACCGCCGTCACGGTGCGCCAGGCCGACAAGGAGGTCGTGCTCGACCGGCCCTACGCCGCGGCCAAGGTGGCGTCGCAGGGACTGGATCCGTACCAGTCCAATCCGCAGGAAGTGGAAGCGCAGTTCGGCCGGGCGCTGGCCGCGCAGCCGATCCGCGCGGAGACCTTCGTCCTCTACTTCGTCGAGGGCAAGGACGAATTCACCGACGAGTCGAAGCGGCTCGTCGACAAGAGTCCTGGCCGAAGTGGCCCGCCGTCCGGTGCCGGACGTGCTCGTGGTGGGACACACGGACACCGTCGGCACCGACCAGCGCAACGATGCGCTGGGTCTGCGACGGGCCGAAACGGTTCGTGCGGCATTGATCGCATTGGGCGTTCCCGCCAGCGACGTGCAGGCGAGTTCGCGCGGCAAGCGCGCGCCGGCCGTGCCGACGGCCGACGGCGTCGCGGAACCGCGCAACCGCCGGGTCGAGATCGTCGTCCGCTGAGCCGGGCGGCTGACGCGGCAACGCCCGCGTCGTCGGGCGTGCAGCCTCAAACGTGGGTGGCGCAGGAAACCGTCGCCCGCATCGTCAATGACAGGTGCCCGTGCCCGCGTCGATCGCGGCGCCATCGACCGTCACGAGACTGCCAACCGTAAGCTGCCACGTCGAGTGTCAACCGGAGCACGCCCAGGCTCGCGTTCTGGCGGAACTCGCTGTTGGGGGCCGGAGTCCCATCGGATTCAGCTGGTGGCCGCCGGTGCCGACGACGAACTGGCGCACGCCGTGCGCGGGATCCGCCGTCCCGTCGGCGTTCTGCGGCGCGAACCGCTCGTAGATGTGGTCGTGCCCCGACAGCACGATCTCCACGCCTGCCGCGTGCAGCGCATCGAACAGCGGTCAGCATCGTCGTGACGTTGCCGTACGTCGCGCCGGAGTTGAACGCCGGGTAGTGCCAGTAGGCGATCGTGCACAACGTCGCGCTGGACATCGCGAGATCGGACTTGAGCCACGCGTATTGCTCGGACTGCTCGGAGGCGTCGACCAGGCTGTTGAGCGAGATGAAATGCCAGCCGCCGAAGTCGAAGCTGTAGTAGCCGCGGCGATCCGGGCCCGCCTGCGCGCCGAAGTACCCGAAGTACCCTTCGGCCCCGACCGTGTAGTAGTCGTGGTTGCCCGGGCTGGGGTGGATCCGGTCCTTGAACGCGCCCCAGGTGGCGTGGAAGCAGCTCGCGAATTCCTCCGGCGTGCCGTTGTCGTACGCGTGGTCGCCCAGCGTGAGCACGAGCGCATCCTGCGGCGTGACGATCGCGGCGGTCCTGGCCGCTCCGCTTGCCGCCGCGGGCGCGCCGAAGCACTGGCCGATGTCGCCCGCCGCGACGATCGTGACCGGCGCCGGCGGCACGCAACCGATCACGCCGATGCCGAACCCCTCGGCGACCCATCCCTGCGCCAGCATCTCGGACCGGATCGCCAATCGTGGCGTGTACCGGTGGTTCGGCGCGCCGCCCTTGCCGTCGTTGAACAGGCGGTAGAGCGGCATGGTCGCGCCCGCGCACGCGCCGGCCGTATCGGGCAGCGACATCGAGAACACCTCGCCCTCGAACGACCAGTCGCGATTGCCCTTGACGATCGCACACTCCGAGGCGAACGGCGTGTAGAAGTGAGAGCTCTTGGGCGCGAACGTCTGCCCGCTCCAGAAGCGGCAGACATTGGGCCGCGCCGGCGGTGTCGAGGTCGAATACGCCGAACGACTCGCCCGTACGGCTCCAGCCTGAGATCGCTCCGGAGTCGAGCGCGGCGATGTCCGGTGGCGACGCCGTCACGAAGTAGTGCCCGTAGCCGCCATGGTAGTACTCGACGGCGGTCGACGTCGCGCCGACGGCAGCGCCCGTTGCCAGCGCGCACGCGGCCAGCAGGAGCAAGCGGAACAGGGTGGGTCGCATCGCCATGCAGTCTACTTGCACAACATCGTGAACGCCTCGGGACTTGCGTACGCCTTGTCGAGCCACGCCATGCGCTCGTTCAGGAAGCGCCGGACGAAGTCCACCTCCTCGGCATGGTTCGAGAACACGTAGTAGTTCGTGAGCGGCACGTCGAAGATCGGCCACCGCTGGAAGTTGCGCTGCTGCGCGGCCGCGAGGCGCCGCTCGTAGGTGTCGATGCTCGCCTTGACGAACGCCTCGAGCGCCGGCCGCTTCTGTTTCCAGCGGGTGATCGTCAGCGCCAGGAAGTCCTGGTTGTCGAACAGCTTGCTGATCCAGTTGGGCAGGTAGGGCTTGGCGACCCAGCAGCCCTCGGTCTTCCAGTTGTCGAAGTAGTTGACGTTGCCCATGCTGCGGTCGAAGTCCCAGACCGGTCCCATGTTCAACAGGCGATCCTTCGCGATGGCCGCGGCGTCGGTGTCCTTCCACATGTAGTCGCTCGAGATGAAGAGCGCGTCGTTGTTCCGGACGAATTCCTGCAGCAGGTACCAGTCGGCAAAACTCGTCGGATTGATCCTGTCCAGCCGGGCCGCTACGTACAGGTCGATCTCGACCTGGGCGAGCAGGTTCTTGATGTACGTGAGCTGGTTGGGCGTGATGGCCTCTTCGTCCGGCGTATCGATGCAGAACGGCACGAGCTTGTCGGTCAACAGCTGCAGGTTGAGATCCCCCTCGTTGTAGCAGTCGAGACGGGAGTCGACCTCGACGATGTAGCCACCGTTGATGTCGTTGGCGCCGGGATCGGTGCTCATCTTTCCGGTCGCCAGGTCCAGGACATACACGTCCTTGTCCTTCTTCCGCTCGCTGTACAACACGAGGCGCATCCCATCGGCGGACCAATCGGCCAACCCTTCGATTTCGGGGGTATTCGTCACGTTCACCGGGTTGCTGCCGTCGGCGCTCATGATATAGATCTCCTGGTTTCCGTCCCGATCGGTGTTGAAGGTCAGGCGCGCGCCATCTGGCGACCAGATCGGATACCGATCGCGGGCCGGCGAGTCGGTCAGCCTGGCCAGGCTCGACCCATCAGGATTCGTCGTCCAGATATCATAGCTTCCATCCCGGTCCGAGGCAAAGGCGATCTTGGAGCCGTCCGGGGACCAGGCCGGGAACTTGTCGTCGCCGGGATGGTTGGTAAGGTTGACAGGGTTCGACCCGTCAGAGCCCATGACCCAGATGTCGAAATTGCCACTCCGGTCGCTGTGAAAGGCGATCTGATCTCCCGACGGCGACCAAGCCGGCCAGCCGTCGGCAGCCGGCGAGTCGGTGAGTCGCCTGGCCTCGCCCACCGGCCTGCCGGTCAACGGATCGAAATCGAGCACATAGATCTCGCCCGACTCCAGGTCCAGCTTGCCGCTGAGCGTGTCGCGCACCGACACAAAGGCGATGTGCCGGCCGTCGGGCGACCAGGCCGGCGCCACATCGTCGGCCCACGAGCCGGTCAGGTTGGTCAGACACGATCCGTCGGGCGCCATCACATATATCTCGTAATCGCCAAAACGTCCGCGCTGCGTCTCAAACGCAATCCACTCAGACTGGCACGTTGCCGGACCGGCAGTCGGCGCCGGCGGATTGCCGTACACCAGCCGGGCCACGCCCGGCACCGTCTTGACCAGCAGCCACGCCCCTATCCCGACGGCGAGCAGCACCCCTGCCGCCACACAGACGATGATCCACCGCTTTCTATTCACCGGCCCTCGTTTCATGGGAAGATCATATCACCTATCCTGTCACAGGACAAAGACAAAGGGCCGGCTTGCCAACCGACCCTTTGTTGCTCCCTGGGGGACAGGCGGTTTCTACGGTCGAACTTAGGGGATATACAGCCGCTGGCCAGCGTAGATAAGGTTGATATTGTGGATGCCGTTCCAATTGGCGATGGCCCAGGGCGTAGTGTGATACATCCGGGCGATCGACCACAGGGTATCACCGCACCGGACAATGTACACCCCGCCGTGATGACCACCACCGCCACCACCGCAACCGCGGTAGATGACCAGCCGCTGGCCGGCATAGATATAGTTGATATTGCCAATGTGGTTCCAACTGGCCAACTGCCACACACTGACGCCGTTGCGCCAGGCAATCCCCGACAGGGTATCGCCGCAGCGGACCCAGTAGTAGTTGGGGCAGCCGCATCCCGAGCATGCCGACACGTCCTTGGCCGGGACGGCCAGAAACAACATCAGCACCAGCGCGACCACGATTGCACCATTGCGCCATAGGGAAGCGATTCTCATCGACCGGGCTCCTTTCTCCTGAGAGAAACCCCTCAGGCTTACAGACTGCCGACCTGGTGAGTGGCCAGCCGGCTTGCCTGCGGCCACTGACCTGGTGGGCTTAACCAACAGACCGCGATACCACTGTCTTTCCCCAGAAAGACAGTTCGATCATAGCATATTCTTATTGGTTTGACAACCCCCCCTGGGGAGGAACTTGGGCGTAGGGTGCGTGCCTAAGACCTATACCCTATGGCGACCATTAACTCAGCCTGGGCCTCATCCGGACTGCCGGAGAGGGAAGGGCAAAAGGTCACACCTGAAAAACCACCGTCTGCCAACAGCGACCGGTACTGCTCGACGGAATAGGCCTGGACGCTTTCCGCGTGGCGTGTCAAGTCGCCCGTGGCTGCATCAACCACGAAATAGCGCTTGGTCGCCACGGCTCGCTGAGCGTCCCAGAAGCCCTCAGTCAGGACAAGGTGGGGCCGCCCGGAGAAGAGGCCGCTGGGAGCCGAGTACCAGGAACGGGGCTGCTGTCCGATGTCGCGGACCAGGGCAAAAGTGTGCACTTCGAGGAGCAACAACCCGCCCTCACGCAGCGCCTGGTGGGCCTGGCGCACGATCGCCTGCGCCTCAGCGGGGCGAAAGACATTGAACTCACCGAACAGAAGCATGACCAGGTCGTACCCGGCGCCATACTCGGCGGTCCGGATGTCGTGCTGCAGGTAGGTGCAGCTCAGCCCTTCCGTGCGAGCCTGTTCGCGGGCGTAGGCGATTGAGGCCGGCGCAAAGTCGATGCCGGCACATTGGTGGCCCAGCCGGGCCAGGCGGCTGGTGTAGAGGCCGGGCCCGCAGCCCAGGTCAAGGATCCTGGCCGGCCTGGCCCGCAACAGCGCGCCGTGGATCCACGCCACATGCCGGTCGATCACCTCAAAGCGGCGGCTGGCCATGTCGTGCGCCTGAGACAGGTGCTCGGCCAGCATACGCTGGCTGAAATCAGGATCGTTCCACGGAATCTTTTCCCCCTCCGCCCACGGCTCCGGCACGGCCTGCCGCTCAACCAGATCTAGCAATTGACCCATTATTCGTTCTATCCTTTCCCCAGGAGCATACCACATCTTGGCGAACCCGGCAAGTCGCCACTCTGCACCCCAACTGGGCGACAGCCCTGCTTGCCCTCTAGCCCCACCTGCGGTATACTATACCCACAGGGACCGTACTGTCTAATGGACTCATACAACGATCTGGAACTCCAGGTCGCCGTCGCCAAGGTGAGCAAGTACGCCGTCAGCGAAAGCGGCGACACCGTCGAGACGATCGAGCGGCCACACGGTGGCCTATCGCTGGTCCTGGTCGACGGCCAGCGCAGCGGCAAGTCGGCCAAGGCGATCAGCAACATCGTCGCCCGCAAGGCCGTCTCGCTCCTGGCCGATGGCGTGCGCGACGGCGCCGCCGCCCGCGCCGCCCACGACTACCTACGCACTCTACGCAGCGGCCAGGTGTCGGCCACTCTCAACATCGTCTCTGTCGACCTGGCGACACGGACCATCGTCGTCTCGCGCAACAGCCACTGCCCGGTCATCGTTGTCACCGGTCCAAACGCTACCCTGAGCCTGCTCGACGAGCCCAGCGAGGCGATCGGTATCCACGCCCGCACCCGGCCTGTCATCGCCGAGCTGCCGATCACCCTTGACACCCACGTGATCGTCTTTACCGACGGCCTGATGACCGCCGGGGAACGGCACGGCCAGCCGCTCGACCTAACCGCCTTTGTGCGCGACCACCTCCAAGCCCACGAACCGGCCACTAGCGCCCAGACCCTCCCGATCTTCCAGGCGGGGACTCTGGCCGACGCCCTGCTGGCCCGCGCCGTCGAGCTAGACCAGGGCCGTCCCGGCGACGACGTCAGCGTCGTCGTCCTGTCTGTCGTGACCCGTCCGGCGCCCGGCCTTGGGGACAGCGACCTTGCCGTTCGCCGCCTGACTGTCAGGTTTCCAATCCCGGCCGGAGTGGCCGGGACCTTCCCGGCCAGTTAGACCGGGACCTTCCCGGCCAGCTAGACCGGGACCTTCCCGGCCGGAGTGGCCGGGGCGTTGCGGAGCTGCGGCGCTCGCGCCGCGTACCAATGACCGCAAGCAGAAGACCGGCCGTTGCCAATAAACCGAACCACACCTCCTGGAAACGGTACCTGCTGGCCACCTGGCGCGATACCCGTGTCCTGTTGCTCCAGTTCCGCATACCGCTGCTGCTGTTCGCCTCAAGCATCCTGATCGGCGGCTTACTCTTCGACCGGCTCTACACCCACAGCCAGGTCCAGAGTCTCAGCTACAGCGAAGCAGTGTACGCCGTCTTTTCCATGATCTTTCTCAACCCAAGCATCCCACTGCCCCACCAATGGTACTTGCAGGTCTTTTTCTTCATCATGCCGCTCGTCGGCGTGGGGTTGATCATCCAGGGCGTCGTCAATTTTGGAATCATGCTCTTTAACAAACGATCAAGAGAGGACAAGTGGCAGGTGGCTATCGCATCGACCCATAAAGATCACGTCATCGTCGCCGGACTTGGCCGGCTGGGCTTTCGCATCGTCCAGCAACTGCTCAACTTTGGCGAAGAGGTGGTCGGCATCGAGATCGACCCCAGCACCGAGTTCGTCCATCGCGTCATGGACCTCCATGTACCGGTCGTCAGCGGCGATGCGACCCGGCCAAACATCCTGAAACAGGCCGGGATCGAGCGCGCCTGCTCGATCGTCACCTGCACCGAGAACGACCTGACCAACCTAGAGATTGCCCTGGTCGCCCGTGAACTCAAGTCCGACATTCGCGTCGTATTGAGAATGTTCGACGACGACATGGCCCCCAAGATCGCCGACGGTTTCAAAATCCAGGTCGCTTTTAGCACCTCCGCCCTGTCGGCTCCCGCCTTTGCCGCTGCCGCCATGCGCGGCGACATCCAGAACGCCTTCTACATCGGCGACCAGGTCCTGAACGTCAGTGAGATGACAGTCAATCCCCAGTCGACGCTGACCGGCCAAAAGATCGGCGACCTGGAACAGAGCCTCGACCTATCGGTCATTGCCCACCGCCGCTCCGCCAATGTCGATCTCCACCCCAAGCCCGACGTCACCATCCAGCCCGGCGACCAGATCTGCGTCTTTGCCTCTCTCGACGTCCTGACCCGGCTCGGCCAAATGAACCTGGGAAATCAGCAGCCGATCGATCCTGACTGTGAAGTGCCAAGGCTGTCGCGGTGATGGCTGAAAGCTGACCACCATGCGCATCAAAGTCGCCGGTCCGTGCGCCTCAGGAAAGAGCACTCTCGCCGCCCGGCTGCGCGCCCTGGGCTATGAAGCCTCTTCCACCGCCCAGGATCACTCCTACGTGCCCGACATGTGGCAACGGCTGAACCCTCCCGATCTGCTCGTCTACCTCGACCTGTCCCTGCCGACCGCCCACCGGCGTGGCCGCACCGACTGGGACCAGGCCTATCTGGACGAGCAGAAACACCGGCTACGCCACGCGCGCGCCCACTGCGACCTCTACCTCGCCACCGACGAACTGACCGAGGAGCAGGTCATGGCCCGCGTCCTTGCCTTTCTGCAAGCAGTCCGGGCCAGACAGGCCGGGATCAACTCCCGGCGGCCAGAGGCCAGACTAATGAATGACAAGGCGGAGTACCGGAGCCGTCCCGGTGCCGGCCGCAGCGCCTGGGCGATCAGCGCCACCCTGTCGGCCACCGTCCTGTCCGGCTTTGCCCCCATCCTGGGCAAATTCGCCTACCAGGCCGGCGTAACCCCCTTCACCCTCGTGGCCCTGCGCACCACCCTGGCTGCCGGCCTGCTGTGGGCCTTTTACCTTCTCGTCTGGCGGCGGTACATCCGCATCCCATGGCACCTTCTGACCGGCTGTATCCACATGGGCGTCGCCAATGGCATCGGCTCCCTTCTCTACTACTCTGGCCTGTCACGCCTGGACGCCTCACTGGCCCACCTGCTGTACGCCATGTACCCCTTCTGGGTCTTTATCTTTCTGTCGGCGGCCGGCCACTTTGTGTCACGCCTGGCCATCGTCCGCCTGGCGCTGGTCCTGCTGAGCGTCGTTCTCCTCACCTGGCAGGGAGCCGGGCTGATCGATCTGCTCGGCGTGACGCTCATGATCGGCGCCGGCGCCCTGTACGGCTGGCACCTGGTGGTCGCCCAGTGGAGCCTGGCCGACGTCGATTCGCGCACCGTGACCCTGTACAGCCTGACCACCATGGCCGTCGTCGTCGGCGTCGCCTGGCTGTTCCAGCCCGGCCTCATCCCGGCCCTAAGGACCGGGACCTTGACGCCGATCAGCGCCCAAGGCTGGACGGCCGCCGTCCTACTTGCCATCTTTCCCACTGCCCTGGCCCGCCTCCTCGTCTTTGCCGGCCTCAAGCGCCTGGGGGCTTCCAGACCTCCCTCCTCAGCATCGCCGAAGTGCTGGTCGCCGTGGCTGCCTGCTTTTCTCCTCCTGGGCGATAGCTTTACTGCCCAGCAGTGGATCGGCGCCATCCTGTTTGTCATCAGCATCCTCCTCATCGGCCGTGACACCGGTCTGGAGGTCGCCGACGAAGAAGCATGGTGGCGCGCCCTTTTCCCCGATCATGAGACCTGAGGTCAAGAAACCTGACATTCACCCCTTGGTCCCAAAAAGCAGCAACCTGAGGAAAGTGGGATGATAGATGAGAGGGTTACTTTTCCTTCAGCGTCGCCAGGATCTCTTCCAAAAGCTCGTCGTCCAGGAACGACCCCTTTTGCAGCAGCAGCTCGATCTGCCCGCTCAGCCGGCGCCGCTCGCCGGCGGACAAGGTCTTGGCGGTGATAACGATGATCCGCGTGTCGGCCAGCTCCTTGTCAGCCTTGATCGTCTCCAACACCTGGAACCCGTCCACCTCTGGCATCATCAGGTCCAGCAGCACCAGGTCTGGCCGCTCGCGGCGCACCAGCTCGATCCCTTCCCGACCGCCGGCCGCCTCAAAAACCTGATACTCGCCCCGCGCTTGCAGCACCCGCCGCAGCAGTCGCCGCGCGTCGGGATTGTCCTCCACGATCGCGATCCGCTTCACCCGGCTGTCCAGCCGGTCCAGCGACGTCAGCAGCCCTTCTTCCGTCTCTCCCAGCCCGGGAGCCGGAGCTCGTCGCATCCACGCTCTGCGCCCAGGCATCGCCCAGCAGGAACTTTTCCACCGGGAAGGTATGCCCCGAGCAGTTGACCACCACCACATCGTCGGGCTGGATCGTCCCGTTGCTGACCAGCTTGAACAGCCCGGCAAAGGCCAGGCCTGCCGCCGGCTCCATCGAGATGCCGTCCATCTTGGCCATCACGTGCATCGCCCGGAACGCCTCTTCGTCGCTGACCGCCTCGAACACGCCGCCGTGCTCCACGATCGTCTGCCGCAGCCAGGTGTAGGCGATCCCCGGGCTCCCGGTCGCCACCGTCGTGATCACCGTCTGCGGATTGGTCACCGGCTCGGCCACGGCCAGGCCCTTCTTGAACGATTCGACCATCGGCGCGCAGCCGGTCGACTGGATGCAGGCCAGCTTGGGCAGGCGGTCCACCAGCCCCATGTCGTACAGCTCCTTGAACCCCTTCCACACCCCCACCGGCCCCATGCCGCCGCTCACCGCCTGGATGTACCAATCGGGGGCGCGGAATTTCGTCCTGGTCTGGTGGAACCTGCGCCATTTGGATCCCGATTCCGAGCCGCCGAGCTGCTCGGCAACCTCGAACGCGAGGGTCTTCATGCTCTCCTTGGCCGCCAGGCTCTTGATCCCCGGATCGAGGTGCAGCCCTCGCCGCTTGGCAAAATCGGCCGCCACCTGCTTTGTCTGGTCGTAGGTGCCGGTGACCTTGACCACCTCCGTGCCGTACAGCGCCACCTCGCGCATCTTGTCGCCCGGCACGCTGCTGGTCAGAAATGCCCACAGCTTGATCCCGGCCAGCGCCGAATAGGCCGAATAGGAGATGGCCACGTTGCCGGTCGAGGCCACCACCGCCTCGGTGATCCCCTGCTCTTTCATGAACGAGATGGCCAGCGCCGCCTGCCGGTCCTTGAACGACCCGGTCGGCCCCTGGCGCTCGTCCTTCACAAACAGATGGGATCGCCCCAGCATCATCCCCAGGTTCGCCGCCGGCAGCAGCGGCGTCCCGCCCTCACCCATCGTCAGAATGTTGGCCGGGTCGCGCAGCGGCAGCAGCTCCCAATAGCGCCACATCCCCCTCGTCGAGGCGAGCAGCAGCTCTCCCAGCCGGTCCTTCAGGCCCTCATAATCATAGCGCGCGTCCAGCCACTCCCCCCGGCAACGCGGGCACGCCGGCAAAGGCCGCACCAGCGGCTCTCGATAGCCGCATGCCGGACATTCGATCCATACCGATTTTGCCATGATCTCTGACTTTCTGCGCAATCGTGGCCCTTCGTAGCAGCGACTCTAGTCGCCCCTACCACAAGGTCGCAGCGGCTAGAGTCGTTGCTACAAGTCAGGCATCACGTCTGGTTGTTACTTGAATCCGCTCCAGGGGGACGCGCGACTCGCTCCAGCGCGGACAGCATCTCGTCACGGGTGACCGGCTTGCTCAGGCAGACCGCCGCGCCCATGCTCAGGGCCCGCTCCAGGCCTTCCACGATGCTGCACATGATCACCGGCACGTCCCGGGTGACCGGGTCCTCTTTCAGAGCCTGCAACACCTGCCAGCCGTCCATCTGCGGCATCACCACGTCGAGTGTGATCGCCGTCAGGTCCGGCGCCAGCCGCTGCGCCATCTCCAGCGCTCGCCGCGGCTGTGTCACGCCGATCACCTGGTAACCGTCGTGCTCCAGGTAGCGCTTGAACAGCGTGATCACCCCCGTGTCGTCGTCGATGGCCAACACCGCCTTTTTCCGTTCGTCGGGGGTCGCCTCGGCTTCGCCCTCCATCTTCTGGCGCATGACCTGGTAGATCGGCAGGGTAAAGTAGAAGGTCGAGCCCTTGCCCAGCTCGCTCTCCACCCAGATCCTGCCGCCCTGCATCTCGACGAAGCTGCGGCAGATCGACAGGCCCAGTCCGGTGCCGCCCGCCCGCCGGGTCGTCGAGGCGTCCACCTGCTGGAACGGGACGAACAGCTTCTTCTGCGCCTCGCTGTCGATGCCGATCCCGGTATCGTTGACACTGACCGTCACAAACTCTGGATTCCCTGGCGTCACCGCTGCTCTCAGCGTGATCATGGCCCTCCTCGGTGAACTTGGCCGCGTTCGACAGCAGGTTGATCAGCACCTGGCGCACCCGCTGCCCGTCGGCCCACACCGTCGGCAGGTCCTCGGGGATGGTCGCCTTCAGCTCGATCGGCCGGTCCTTGACCAGCGCCCGCGCCGTCGACAGCACGCTCTGGCAAATCTCGTCCAGCGACATCTCGTCGAACGACAGATCCATCCGGCCGGCCTCGATCTTGGACATGTCCAGGATGTCGTTGATCATGCGCAGCAGATGTTGGCCGCTGTTGTAGATCGAAGTCAGGTCCGCCGTTTGCAGATCGGTCAGCGCGCCGTCGATCCCCTTGAGCATCACCCGCGAAAAGCCGATGATCGAGTTGAGCGGGGTGCGCAGCTCGTGCGACATGTTGGCCAGGAACTGGGTTTTGAGCCGGTCCACGTCGCGCAGCTCCTCGGCGGTCTGGACCAGCCGCTGGTAGGCCCGCGCGTTCTCGATGGCGATCGAGGTTTGGGTGGCAATCGTCGCCAGCAGCTCCATGTCCGACTCGGTGTAGGCGTTGGGCTGGAGGCTCTGGACGGCGAGGACGCCGGTCACCTGCCCGCGAAAGATCATCGGCACACCAAGATAGGAGCGGAGCTGTTCATCTTCACTGAACTTGAGAACGCGATACGGTGCGTCCGCAGGAAGCGCCATCACGTCCGGGATATAGAGCGGTTGGCCTGTCTTGATAATGTAACCGGTCAGACCTGCCGACTCGTCTTCAGGGCGGCCCGGCTGCGGCGGTCCCGATTCAGTGCCCACACCCCGCAGGAAAGGAAAGTCGAACATCCCGGTACCTGCGTCGTACAACGCCACGTAGAAGGTATCGGTGGCAAAAGTCCGCTGGCACTGCTCGTACAGCGTCTCGAGCACCCGTTCCATCTCAAGGCCCGAGGTCAGGCGACAGGCCGATGCGGTTCAGGCTGGCCATCTGCTCCGCACGCCGCTGCGTTTCGTCCATCAGCCGAGCGTTTTGCAGGGCGATGGCCGACTGCGAGGCAAAGGCCGCCAACTGGTCGGCGTGCTCCTGGGTGAAAAAGCCGGCCAGCGAGCTGTCCACGTTCAGCACGCCGATGAACTGCCCAGCGATCACGACCGGCGCGCCGATGTAGGAGTGGAGCCACTCCTGCCCCGGCGTGACCATCCAGTGCGGATGGTTGGTCGTATCGGCGACGAGCACCGGCCGGCCCGTCGCCGTCATCTCCTGCACCGTCCACATCTCCGCCAGCGGTATCTGCAGATCGCGATAGCTCCTCTGCGGCGCCAAACTGCTCATATCCCCGGCTGGCCACAATCCGCACCTGATCGCCTTCGACCAGCATCAGATTGCTGGCGTCGCACGGCACCACCCGCCCAACCTGCTCCAGGATGCGCCCGATCAGCTCGTCAAAGGCCAGCGTGCCGCTCAGCGTCACCGCTGCCTCGCGCAACGCCTCGGCCACCATCCGCTGCTCGTGCTCCGCCTCCAGCAACCGCACATTTTCCAGCGCCAGTCGCCACCTGGTCGCTCACCGCCTTGACCAGGGCGACCTCGTCCTCGCTCCAGTAGCGGGGCCCACCGATCTCTTGCAGGTCGACCACGCCGATCGTCTGCTCGCGCAGCTTGATCGGCGCCGCCAGTGCGGCGACCGAGGGGGCGCGGCTCGGCGGCTACCATCGCCTGGCTGAGGTCGAGTGCCACTGCCGTCTCGCCAAGGCTCGCGTCCAGAGTCAGACACACTCACCACCTCACCCTGGCTCAGCGCCTGCTCGATCTCGGGCAGGGCGAAATCGGTCAGGGGCGGCGTCCCCGCGTCTCGGTACTCGTAGGCCAACTGTCCCTGGCGGCTGACCACCCGGCTCCACTCCTGCTGCAGGTACTGGCGGTGCACCGCCTGCACCTCGCGCAGCGCCTGTCTCGACTCCTCGAACAGGCGGGCGTTCTCGATGGCAATGGCCACCTGGTCGGCCAGCGTGCTCAACAGGGCCACGTCTTCCTGGTCGTAGGCCGCCGCTTCGGTGCTCTGCACGTCCAGGGCGCCGATCACCGGCTCGCCCACCTTCAGCGGCAACGCCATCTCCGACCGGGTTGCCGGCAGATCGGGGTTGTCGAAATAGACCGCATCCTGGCCCACATCCAGCGCGATGCGCGGCTGGCCTGCGCCGGTCACATGGCCGACAATCCCAACCTCGCCCACCTTCAAGCGGTGTCCCCGCTCCAGCATCCGCCGCCCGCCCTCGCTGTTGGCCGCCCGCAGCACCGCATACTCGCCGGCCTCGTCGACCAGGAAAATGCCGACGTGGTACCAGCCAAACCGCTCGCTGATCAGCTGCGCCACCTGCGGCAGCAGCCGGTCCAGGTCGCGCACCGAGGTGATGGCCCGCGCCACCTCGGCGCTCGTCTCGAGCTGAACCGCGCGGCGGCGCATCTCCTCCGTCGCCTGGGCCAGCTCGGAGGTGCGCTCCTCGACCTTGGCCTCCAGCTCATGCCCATACTGCTCGATCTCGGCCCGCGAGCTCTTCAGGCTGGCCGCCATCTCGTTAAAGGCGTTGGCCAGGTCCTCGATCTCGTCGCCTGTCTTGACATCCAGGACATAATCCAGGTGGCCCTTCTCGATCTCGTGGGCGCCCTCCTGCAGCGCTACCAGCGGCCTGACCAGGCGGCGGGGGAGCAGCAACCCCACGGCGGCAGCGGCCAGCGTACCCACCACCAGCAAGCCGCCCAACAGGTAGACCATGTTCCGCACGCTGGCCAGCGCTTCACGGGTCGGCAGCTCGGCGACCATCACCCAGTCGGTCTCTTCGAACGGCGAGTCGGCCCCGATCACCTGCGACCCCTCCAGGCCCGTGTATTGGTGGTTGATGCTGGCATCGCCGGCCACCGTCTGCCGGACGATCGGCACCTGAGCTACATTCTGTCCTCGGAGCTCGAGGTAGCGGGACAGGTTGGAATGGGCCACCAGCTCGCCCGTCGTGCGGTCGAAGATGTAGGCATAGCCGGTCTGCCCCACCTCCACCTGGCCAGTGTATCCCACATTCCCTGGACGCTGACCGTCGCCATCAGCACGCCCTGGGAGATGTCCGCCTGGTGGGGCACGGCCATCGTGATCACCGGCAGCCCGCTCTGCGGCGAGATCTCGACCTCCCTGGCCACGTACACCTGCCCGCCCAGCGCCTGCTGGAAGGCCGGTGACGCTGCCTGCGAGCCCAGTTCCTGCGGCAGGAAGGTGTGGGACTGCGACACCCTGCCCTGCTCCCGCCCCTCGACATCGACGAGGATCACCTCTTCGAATAGGTCGGGGTTCTGGTCTAGCATCGCCCGCAGCTCGCTCTGCTGGGCGGCAGCGCTCATGGCCAACAGTCGCTTGCTCTGCGCATATACCGACAGCGAATCCCGTGCCTGCCTCAGGTACGACGAAGTTGCCAGAACCGCCTCGTTGGCCGTCTTTTGCTGGCGGATAACGATCTGGTTAATCTGTGCATTGCGACTCAGCACAGTGAGCACCAACCCGACGGTCAACAGCGAAAGGGCCGCCAGCAGGATAAAGGCCCAGCGTCAGTCGCCCGGCCAGCCCGCGTGCGCGTCGCCCGCGCACGCGTCGTGTCTCACTTGTTTCAGACGTCATATCTTTCGTCCTCCCCCTCCGCTGCGCTCCGGGGATTGTCATCTGCTTCTGTCGAACCCATCACTTCGGTGTCGTGAAGGGTCCCCTGGCGGGGATCTGCGCCATCTGCGAGGGCCGGCTCAGGCACAGGCGCCAGCCGCACCAACACCCGCGACGTGCCGAGCGCCTTGCCCAGCTCGGTTGCCGTCGTCTCCAGCACCCCCAGCATGTCGGTCGACGACCGGATCCGCGCCGTGATGTCGGTAACCAATCGCTCACGCTCGGCGCGCCGTTGCGTCTCCTCGAACAGCCGGGCATTCTCCAGGGCCAGCGCCAACTGCTGCCCCACCTGCCTCCAGCAGATCGACCTGATCGTCCGACCAACGCTGGCTGGCGTCGGGATCCTCGATACCCAACACCCCAATTGTCTGGCCGCGCAGCACAATCGGCACTGCCAAGCCTGCGCCCTGCGGGCGCCGCCGCTGCCGTCGCCCTGACCGGAGGGAACACCGCCCGCTTTCATCCCGCTCTCCTCCGCTGCAGTCCCCTCGCCCAAGGGCTGGGGAGCTGCGCGGAATGTCATCGCCGGTGCAGCGGTATCCAGCACCTGCTCAATCTCTGGCCGCCACAGGTCAGGCACCGCCCGTACCCCTGCGAGCCGACCCGATGCAGGAGGGCTTTCCTCCGATCGACCGGCAGAGGCATCCGACACAGCGCGGCGCACCAGCCCCTCGCGGCGCACTCGCTGCGCTCGTACATGAAAACGGACCTTTGTAGCCCTGCCCTTTGCTGTAGATAGGACTGCCACTGCGTCTGGAGATAGCGGCGGTGCGTCGCCTCAACCTCGGCCAGCGCCGCCTGCGTCTGCTCGAACAGCCGCCGGTTCTCGATATAGCCGCTCACCCGCCGTGCTATGTCACCCAGCAGCGCGCTTTCCTCGTCCAGGAAATCCCGTTCTTCGCGGTAGGCAACACACAACCGGCCCACAATCTCGTTGCCCCGGCGCAGACTCTGCACCACCTGACGCGGCTGCTGTAGCGCCTCGGCAGTGCCGTATGTTGCGCCTTCGAACTCTATGGCCGCCAGGCACAGCTCCGGGTACTGGAAGGCCGCCGGGATCCGCCCGGCCACCCACTGCAGGAACTCGGGCGCCGGCTGGGCCTCGCCGATCCGCTGGCCGATGTCGCTCAGACACTCCAACTGGGCGCCTCGCCGCTGCAGTACCTCCTCCGCCCGCTTGCGATCGGTGACGTCGCGGTTGATACCCACTAGCCCGGTGACCCGGCCCTGGTCATCTCGCAGGGGCACCTTGGTTGTCCACAACCAGCGCCGGCCCCCCTGCTCGTCTATGACATACTCTTCGCGGTTGATCAGCGGCTGAGCAGTGCGCATTATCTCCTGCTCGTCGGCGTAGAATCCGGCGGCCAACTCCTGCGGGAACCGGTCAAAGTCGGTTTGGCCGACGATCTCTTCCTCCGACGCTGCGCCCAAGATCTGCAGATGGGCCACGTTGCTGAGGGTGAACCTGCTGTTCCGGTCCTTGACAAAGGTTGGGTCAGGCAGCGTGTCGACCAGCGTCCGCAGCAGCGCCCGCTCGTCGGCCAGCCGTTGCGAAGCCTGTTCCGTCTCGTCCAACAGCCGCCGGTTTTCGATGTAAACGCTCACGCGCCGCACAATGTCGCCCAGCAGCGCGCTCTCCTCGTCGGCGAACTCTTGCTCCTGGGGATAGGTCACGTACACCCGGCCGACCGTCTCATCCCCGATCCGCAGGCCCTGGACCATCTGGCGCGGGACGCCCTCCAGTTGCGGCTCACTGCCTGCCCCTGGTACTCGCGCAGACTGGGGCTGCCCCTCAACCGCCACGGGCTCACCATCATGCTCCAGGGACGCACTATCGCCCTGCTCTCCCTGCTCTGCCGGCGACATGTGGTTCCCGGCGGCAGCATCTGGTGCGCCATACAGCTGCCCTTCGAATTCGACGGCCGCCAGGCACACATCGGGGTGTCGCATCGCCGCCGGTATCCGCTCTGCCACCCACTCCAGGAATTCAGGCAGCGGCGGCGCCTCCTGCGCCCGGCGGCCGATGTCGCTCAGGCAGTCGAGCTGCTTCAGCCGCTCGCTGAGCATTCCTGCCGTGCGCTGCTGCTCGCCGAACAGCCGGGCGTTCTGGATGGCGATCGCGGCCTGGCTGGCCACGGCAACCAGCAGGTCGCGGTCGTGCTCGTCGTACACCCGCGGCGTCGTGTAACTCTGCACGGTGATGACCCCGATCGGCCGCTCACCGATCATCATCGGCACCCCCAACCACGACTGCCCCTGGCTGCCCGATCGACTCAATCCCCAGCTCCGCCTGGATTCCAGGGAGATCCTCCTTGACCAGGAGCGGCTGCCTGGTGCGGATGACATGCTCAGTCATCCCCTTGCCCGACCGGCGGCTGGCCTCGCTGAGCCGCACATCGTCGTCGATGAACAGCGGGAAAGAGACAAGATCCCGCTCTTCGTCGTACAGGGCGACGAAGAAATTGGTGGTGTCCACCAACTGCGATGCAAAGCGACGGATACTGTCAACCACGGAATCGAGGTCCAACATCCCGGTCAGCGTGCGGCCCATCTCGTTGAGCACGGCCAGCTCTCGCGCGCGGTCCTGCGATTCCGTCAACAGCCGTGCATTGGCCATGGCCGCCGCCACCTGACCGGCGATCGTGCCAAGAACCGCCAGGTCGCGATCTCCATACAGGTTCTCCTGGTCGTAGTTCTGGGCGCACATCACCCCCACACACTGGTCAGCGGCGATGAGCGGCACGGCCAGCCATGATGACGGCCGGCTGGCCGATAATCTGACAACCCGTGCGCCTCGGCAAAATCCAGGTTCTCCTGGCGCGTTCTGAACAGCAGTGGCTGCCGGGTACGGATCATGTAGCCGGTCAAGCCCCTCTGGATGCTGTAGCGGGCTTGAGGCTGACGCTCGCCCTGTTCCACATGCAAGGCCGTCTCCCACTCGTCGCTGCCCTCTTGGTAGGTGGCGATGTAAAAGCTGTTCGCGTCGAGCAGGCGGCCGACCTCGCGGTAGACCGTCTCGAACAGGGTCTCCAGGTCAAGCGTGGACGAAACAGCCTGGCCGATCTCGGTGACGGTCGCCTGCTCTCGAATGCGTTGCTGGCTCTCCTGGAACAGGCGCGCATTCTCGATGGCGTTGGCCAGTTGGTCGGCCATCGTCTGCAGCGCGGCAACATCCCCCTCACTGAACGCCGCCTCGGCCGTCGACTGGATCGTCAAGCCGCCGATGGCCCGCCCACGGCTGATCAGCGGCAATGCCAGCTCCGACCGCGTCTCGGGCAGGAGCGGGTTGTCAAAGTGGACGGGCTCGGCGCCCACGTCCAGCGCTATCCCGGCCTTGGCGTTGGCCACACACTGGCCGATCATCGACCGGCCACCCACCGGCAGCCGGTGTCCAGACTGGAGCATCGACTGCCCAGCCTTGCCGGTGCCGGCGCGCAGTATCGCCCACTTGCCCCCCTTCGGGTCGTCCACCAGGAACAGACCGGCATAATACAGACCGAAGCGATCCGCTATCAGATTGACCGCCTGCTGCATCAACTCATCGGGGTCGAGCAGGCTGGTGGTCGCTTTGGAGATCTCGGCAGCAAGCTGCATCTCTGTCGCCTGACGCTGGGCCTGCTCCTGGGCCGCCTTGAGCTCGGTGATGTCGCGCGAGATACCGACCAGCCCCGTCACCTCGCCCTTGTCGTCGGTCAGCAGCATCTTGGTCGCCGAAACCCACCGCTCCTCGCCATCGGGGCGGATCGTCTTCTCGATGCGCCCGATCAGCGGCTGCTTCGACTCGATGATCCGCCGCTCGTCGGCCCACGCTTGCTCCGCAAACTCGCCGCTGAAAAAGTCCCGGTCGGTCTTGCCCACCGCTGCCTCGGGGCTGGGTATCCCCAGCACATTGGCCTGGTAGGAGTTGATCCGAGTAAAGCGCGACTGGGCATCCTTGAAGTAGATACCGTCGGGAATGCCATCGATCAGCGCGCTGTTCTCTGCATCGCGCCGCGCCAGCGTCTGGAGTGTCGCCTGCAGCTCCTGAAACAGGCGTGCATTTTCGATGGCATTGGCCAGTTGGCTGGTCATCGCCTGGAGGACGGTAACGTCTTCTTGGGTAAAGGCAGCAGGTTGGGTAGACTGGATGGTTAGCGCACCAAGGATACGGCCGCGGCTAAAGAGAGGCAGGACCAGCTCCGACCGAGTGTCGGGCAGAAGGGGATTGTCGAAGCGGACGGCGTCCTCTCCCATATCCAGGGCGATACGGGGCTGAGCATTCGCCATGCACCAGCCGATCGTCGAACGGCCGCCCACTTTCAGCTTGTATCCTTCTGCCATCATCTGCTGGCCAGCTTGACCGGTGCCGGCCTGGAGTACAGCCCATTGGTGGTGTTGGCCCGCTCCGCTCCGCTCCGGGATACTATCGGCCAAGAAGATGCCCACATAGTAGTAGTCGAACTCTCTACGAATGAGATCGACCACTTGTGGCATGAGCTCACCCAAGGTGAGGATGGATGAGGCTGCGTGTGACACCCGAACGGCGGCCTGGAAGCGGGCAGTCAGCTTTTCAAGCTCGTGTGCGTCACGCGGTTCTAGAACCTTGCCTTGCTTGTCCGGAGCATACGCGCGGGGAGGCTCAGCCGGTGGGGCTTCGCTGGGAGCCGCCTCTATCGGTATGTCGGAAAAGAGACCCTGTAACAAGCGTTTCAGTTCGTCGTCAGCCATCTTTTCTCTCGCTCGATTCAGCCGTTAGCAGATCCTCTTCAGGGGCATGCTCATCAAACAGTTGGCCGGCGTCCTGCCCCTCCCGACCCTCTGTGCCGCCCGTACTGGCTTGCCCGTCCTGGCTCCCTGGCCCGCTGGCGCGAGCCAGGGCGGGCGCGCCAGCGGGCCAGGGCGCCAGCGGCTCAGGGGAACCTAGCAGCTCTTGGGCAAGAGCTCTGTACTGCTGAGCAGCGCGGGTCTTGGGTGCATAGCTGGTGATTGGCTTGCCCCATGCCGGACATTCTCTCAGCTTGGTGTCGATTTGAATGATCGTTTTGAACAAAACTTGGCTCAGGTCGCGCTGCAGTTGTTCCAATACCAGCCGACTGATCCTGTTGCGGCCGTCATACATGGTGACCAGCACGCGATAATCGAGGCTCGTATTCATCTGCTCGCGCAACTGGCGCGCCAGCCCGATTACGTGGCGAAGAGAGTGGGCCGTGTGAAGGTCGCACTGGACGGGGATGATCAGGAGGTCTGCCGCTGTGAGCGCGTTGAGAGTTAGGGGAGCCAGGTAGGGAGGACAGTCCAGCAGGATGTATTCATACATGTCCTGGAGTTTTCCGTCGATTAACTTCTTGAGCCGGAATTGGTAGTCGGGCAATCTGTAGAACACCCTATCGACCAGCGTCAATTGAGAGTTCGCCGGCACAAGGTCAAGGGCAAAGACAGAAGTTTCCTGGCTGACCCTGACAAGCGAGTGATCGCCCATCAGTGTGTCGATGACGGTGCGGCGCAGTTGTTTTGGATTGATCCCAAGCGAGCGCGTGAGGCTGGCTTGAGGATCCAGGTCTATGAGTAGAACAGTATGTCCCATCTCGGCCAAGGCTGCGCCCAGCGAAAGACAGGTGGTGGTTTTGGCGACACCACCTTTTTGGTTGCTGATAGCAATGATCGCGCTCATTCCGGCCCCCCTGCGCCGGGACTGTGTCCAGATCCCGGATCGCTAGGCACTGATTTCGCTCCCGTCCCCAACCGGACGTATGCCCGCGGCACACCCAACACCCGGCCAAGCTCGGCCACCGTGGTCTGCAAAATGGACTCTACCTCCAGCCCGCGGCGCATCTCATCGGTCACATGGCGGACCGCCTCCTCGTGGGCAGCGTGGCGTTGTGCATCGCGGAACAGCCGGGCACCTTCCAAGGCCACGCCCAACTGGTCGGCCAGCGTTTCCATAACCTGCACCTCTTCCGCCGTCCAATCACCAGCCGCCTCCGGCTTTTGGGCGTCGATCACCCCGATCGTCTGACCGCGCACGGTGATCGGCGTGGCCACGCGAGCCGGCCGGGGGGCCTCGCCTGCAGGCGACGGCGCGGCCTTGCCGACCGGCGCCAGGCCCTCCTTGTCGCGACGGAAACCGATGTCCGGCTGGGCGCGCAACAGCTCCTGCCATGCCTCGCGCGTCAGCTGGCCATAGGCCGCCCGGGATGCTTCCAGGGCCGACTGGCTCTCGGCGAACAGCCGGGCATTGTCCAGCGCCACCGCCACCTGGTCGGCCATCGTCTGCAACACCGCCACCGCATCCGAGTCAAATGCCTCTGTCTCCGCACTCTGCACCGTCAGCGCCCCCAGCACCCGCCCTCGCGACCGCAGCGGCAGCGCCGCCTCCGACCGGGTCTCCGGCAGCTCCGGCGTCACCACCCGCACCGCATCGGCCTCGGCCTGTAGCGCCACCCGCGCCTGGGCGTTGGTGATACTCCAGCCGACCATGCCCTGGCCCAGTTGCACCCGGTGACCACGGGCCAGCATCGCCTGGCCTGCCTCGCCCGTACCCGCCCGCAGCACTGCCCATTCCCTGGCCGGATGCTACTGCCGGCCCGGCCGATCGGTCAGGAACAGGCCCACGTAGTACAGCCCGAACCGCTCCCGGATCAGATCCACCACCTGCGTGGTCAAGGCGTCCACATCCAGGATGGAGACCACTGCCCGCCCCACCTCTGCCGACGCCTGCAGGTAGGCAGACCGTCGCTCCAGGTCGGCGGTGCGGTCCGCTACCCGCTGCTCCAGCCCGCCGATCAGGTCGCGCAGCCGGCCTGTCATCCGGTTGAAGGCACTGGCCAGCACCCCAAACTCGTCTTCACTTTCCACCGGTGCGGTGCGCTCCAGGTCCCCGCCGGCAATGACCGTCGCCGTCTCGGTCAGCCTGCCCACCGGCGACAGCGCCTGGCGCACCGTCAACACCGTCATAATGAGCAGCAGTAGAACGCCGCCGATGATGAAGAGCAGTGCTATCTGCTGCAGTCCGCGCAGCCCGCTGAAAAAATCGTCATTTGGCTGCTGGACAACCACGCCCCAGCCAGCCTCCATCTCGTCCACGTAGGCCTGCCACTTGTGTCCGGCTTCGTCGGTGAACTCCAGCCGCCCCAGGTTGCCCGCGCGCAGCGCCTTCACCGGCGGATAATCGCTCAAATCGCCCAGCGGCGTGATCGGCACTGTACTGCTGATCTCGCCTAGCGCCTCCGGCATCGTCTGCGGGTAGGCCACCACCAGGTTGTCGGCGTCCACTACATACGAGAAACCGGCCTCGCCCACCGTGCTCAGCTGCACCTGCTGACCCACGTCGGTCAGCTCGCTGGCGAACATCCCCACGCCGACGATCCCCCCCGACGCCTGCTGGATCGGCGCCGACGCCACCAGCGCCGGCCTGCCGGTTGTGCGGCCGATCAGCGACTGGAACGTCAGCGGCGCGCCGCCGATCGCTCCCTTGTACCACGCCCGGTCACTGTAATCGGTCAGCTTCCCGGCGTCGTTGCGCGCCACATTCATCCCCTGTGGATCGGTCGTGCTCACCAGGTACATCCGCGGGTAGGCAGCGGCCATCGCCTCCAGGATCGGCTTTTGCTCCGCAGCATCCATGCCGATGATCTGGGGCTGCATCACTAACTGGTTCAGCGCCGCCACATTCAGATCCAGCCACGTTGTCGTGTTGGACACCACCGACCGGTTGGCCGTTGCCAGTTGCTCGTCGGACTTGGCCTGGACTACGCTATTAGCGCGTAAGAGCTGCACACCGGTTAGGCCGGCAAAGAGCGGCAGGGCAATGACCAGCAACAGGACCGTCAGCCGGGTCTGCACCCGGCCTGCCTGCGCCCGCCGCTCCGAAATCATCTGCTGGAACGCAGCGCTGGCGAACACCGCGGTATACAGCGCGCCGGCAATCAGCGCCGCCAATGGGGAGAGCACCGAGCCGTGCAGCGTGCTCATCAGCACCAGCGCCACCAGCTCTACCGGCAGCAGCAGCCAGGCCAACCGCCGCGTCGCCGCCGTTACTTTCTTGTCGCGGGCCAGCACGTATATGAGCAGCAGGATCGGCAGCACGCCCAGCACGTAGGTGATCGGCGCCCGGAGAAACCCGGAAATGTCCCCGGATGCCGCCTCGCTGATCGGCACGTACCCACCCGCATAGCCGGCGGGTGGCGTATACCACAGCCGCGTTCCAGAGACCAGATCGACCAGGGTCAACACTACCGGCAGCGCGCCCAACACGTAGACCAGCCACCATACGCGCTGAACACCAGTCCCCAAGCCAACCGGCAGCCACTCGAACTTGATCAGCATCACCGTCACGATCAGCAACCCCGCCATCACGAGGGTCGTCGTGGCCACGTAGAGCGGCAGGCCGATTCGATATATCGGCGTTGGGTCGAGAACCAGGCCGATGCTCAGGGTGTTGAGCATAATCACCATAAACAACGCCGCTGCGCCTCGGTTGGCCGCGTGTCGAGGGTTCAGCAGCAGCGCATACAACATCACAACAAGCTCGGCGACGGCCAGGAACCAGGCAACCAGTTGCAGTGTTTGGCTTGTCAAGGCGCTCATCGCCCCTCCTCCTCCCCTGTGCCGGATGCACCTGCCGGCCTGCGCATCAGGTCCGAGTCGCCTGATGGCTGTACCGGCTGCCGGCGATCCCGACCGTCGCCTTCAGATGGGGGCACCAGCCGGACCACCACCTCGTCCAGCTCCAGCATTTTGTAGATTTCATCCGCCGCCGTCTTGACCACGGCCTCGACGTCCAATGTCTCGCGCATGCGGGCCGTCACCTCGCCGATCAGCCGCTCCTGCACTGCGCGGCGCTGTGTGGTGTGGTACAACCGGGCGCTGTCCAGTGCCTGGCCCAGTTGGTCGGCCATCGAGTTTAGCATGGCGACCTCTTCGTCCGCCCATGTGCCTTCCTGACCTGCTCTGCGGAAATTCAAGGCACCCACAACCTGGCCACGAACCGGGATCGGTATGGAGATCGACGATCCTGCACCATCGCTCTCTGCTTCGCCCAGAACTACCTTTCCCTGCTGGACTGCCTGCTGCACTTCCGGCTGCAAGCTGCCTGGAGTTGGCACCACACCTCGTTCGTCGCTGCGGTAACCCCAATTCGCCCGCGCCTGGATCATCTGCCGCCATGCCGCGCGGCTGACCTCCCCGTAGGCCCGGCGTTCGGCTTCCAGTGCCTGCTGGCCCTCGACAAATAAGCGAGCGTTGTCCAGGGCCACAGCGACTTGATCGGCCATCGTCTGCAATACGACGATGCTCTCTCGGTCAAAAGCGTCGGGGTGAGTATCCTGGACCGTCAATGCTCCGATCACCTTCCCTGCCATTCGGGCGGAGCGCAGGGGGAGCGCTGCCTCAGAACGAGTGTCTGGTAATTCAGGGATGGCCAGACGCACATTGTCTGCTTCGGCGCTCGACGCAATGCGGGCCTCGGCATGGGCAATGCTCCAACCAACCATACCTGCGCCCACCGATAGCCGGTGACCGCGCGCCAGTAAAGCCCGGCCGGCCTGTCCGGTGCCGGCCCGCAACACCGCCAACTCCCCGCTCTCATCCACCAGGAACAAACCCACATAGTACAGGCCAAACCGCTCCCGGATCCGCTCGACCATTTGACCAATAAGCTGCTCTGGATCCAGAACCGAGGTGGCAGCACGACTCACCTCGGCAGAGGCCTCCAGGTAGGCTGCACGGCGTTCCACTTCACGGGTCCGCTCGGCCACGCGTTGTTCCAGACCTTGCAGCGTCTGCTGCAACTGAGATACCATGGTGTTGAAGGATGTGGCCAGTGTGCCGATCTCGTCTTGGGCCTCCACACGCGCCCGCGCGCTCACGTCGCCCCCGGTCACTTGCCTGGCCGTGGCGGTGAGGCGGGTGATCGGTCCGGACAACACCTGTGCCGCACCAATCGCCGCGCCCCCGACGAGCCCACCAACAGCCAGGAGCAGCAATACGCGTGATACGCGTTTGTGCTTTGAGTGGCGCCAGACCTTCGGACTGGTCCTGATGGACGACGAGGGTCCAACCGAGCTTGGCGATGGCCGCCGCTTGTTCTGGGTCGGTCGTGACGACAGACGCCTGGCTGACCAGGCTGGGGATATCACCATACGTCATCTCGACATAGTCCGATTCTACAGCAGCCTCGATCTGCGCGACCGTCAGCTCATCTACCGGGATAGGCTCCGCACCGGCCTCAGCCAGCTTCTGGTTACCTGGTATGAAAAGCTCCATACGACCCGTTTGCCCCAGCCGTACTGCGCTCAAAGTGTCCAACAGCGTCTTGAGGCGGAGGGTCGTGCGGAGGACGCCGACGACTGTCCGACCATCGGCGGCATACATGGGCACCGCAATGTTGCTGGCGTACGTCTTGCTACTTTCATCATACTCGAGCTGGCCAATGTAGGTGGCTCCCTTGCCGCTGGCATAGCTCACCTGCCACCACTCTTCGTCGGCCTGGTTATAGTCCGAGGTCCGGTTAGTGGCCGCGACGAGCGCACCGTACTTGTCGGTGATGAACACTTCGACGTTATCGGGCAACACGGTGCGAAAGTCGCGCAGCCTGTCGGCGAGCGGGCCGTTCAGGCGTGCGTAGACCAGCGGATCGTCATCATTGTTGGCAGCATCGGCGGCCCGCCACTGCTGATCGAGCCGGTCAATCTCGGCTTGGATCGATTCGCTGGTCCCCGTGACGGCGGCATTCGAGGCTTCCACTGCGCCGCGCAAGTCTGTGTTCTGGCTCAGGGATCGCAACTCGGTTACTTGGCGATCCAGCTCATCGCCGATGACCTGCGCCTGGGTGCTTGCCAGGGCCTTCATGCCGGAGCCAATGCTGGTTGTGTAGGCAGCGCGGCCGTTGCGGTCGTTCAGATAGGCCAGCAGGGCCAGCGGGATGAGTGTCACCAGCAGGAAAGTATTGATGAGCTTGGCGCGCAGGGTGAGGGATCCAAACTGCCGGATCAGAAAGTAGCCGTAGATCAAGACGGCTGCGGCACACACGAACAGGGCAAAGGCTTGCATCAGGGCAGGCGCGGACACCCGGAAAGGCAGTCCGAACACCTCCACCAGCAATATGGCGGCGGCGGCGACCACCCCAGCGCCGATGGCCCAGCTGACCTGCTTGGCGGGCAGCGCTCGGAGGGCAATGAGCTGGGTCAGAAGCGTGGCACTTGCCAGCCCCAGACCAAGTCCGGCAACCAAGGTGGAGCCAATCACGCAGAGCACCTGCACGGCTACGATAAGCAGCCATATGCCCAGCTCTACCCGCCCAAGCCGGATGAGCACAATGCTCACCAAAGATGCAATTGTCAGCACAGCCGCAGCGATTGCAAAGGTGGACAATTGCCAGCCACCATACTGGAAAGCCATGACAGCAATTACCGCAGTTGACACCATCATAGCGATGGTTCCGATCACGGCGATCAGGAGGGGGTTGCGTGCCCGCCTTGCTGTTTCTGCGTCGAATTCAACGCTGCCTGGCTTGACTTGCGAGTCGGGAATGTTCATGTCAAATCGTCTCCGCTCTATCCACTCCGCTGGCGCTCCGGGACACTATCCGCAGTTTCCAGGTGGACTTCAACTTCAGTGGCCCCCAGTGCCTCGCGCATCTCGCGCACGGCGGTCTGCAAGAGTGTGTCCACATCCAGCGTCTCGCGCATGCGGGCCGTCACCTCGCCAATCAGCCGCTCCTGCACTGCGCGGCGCTGTGTGCTGTGGTACAGCCGGGCGCTCTCGAGTGCCATTCCCAGCTGATCGGCTATCGCCTCCAACAGTGCCACCTCCTGGGCCGACCAGGCGCCCTCTTCGGAAGGGTGGTAGGTATCGAGCACGCCGATCACCTCGCCGCGAACCTTGATCGGGACCGCCAGGGATATCCTGTTTGACCTCTCCCCGGGAAGGGCCCGTTCTGCCTGCACCTGCCCGCTCCGCTCTCCCTCGGACACCGTCCCTCGGGACAGGTGCACTCCAGGATGGAGAGGCTCGGGCACAGGCGCACCGGGCACGCTCAGGGACTCGTCCCTGATGCCAGGTTCATCCAGCGGACCCTGCACCGATTGCCCCGTTTCCATCGCCCGTTCCATCTCCAGCCGCCATATCTGGGCGGCGGGGGTGACGCCCCGCTCGTCACTGCGGAAGGCGAGGTCCGGCCGGGCGCGCGCCATCTCCGCCCACCCTTGGAGGCTCGTCTCGCCGTAGGCGCGACCGGCCGCCTCCAGCGCCTGCTGACTCTCGGCAAACAGCCGGGCGTTGTCCAGCGCCACTGCCACCTCGTCGGCCATCGTCTGCAACACCACCAATGAGTCCTGGTCAAAGGCAGCCGGCTGCTCACTCTGCACCGTCAGCGCACCCAGGACCCGACCCCGTGACCGCAGCGGCAGCGCTGCCTCCGATCGCGTCTCTGGCAACTCGGGCGTGCCGAGCCGCACCGCATCCTGTCCTACATCGAGCGCGATACGGGCCTCACCGTGCTCCACGCTCCAGCCGATCATTCCTTCGCCCAGCCGACGCCGGTGGCCGCGGGCCAGCAGTGCCTGCCCTGCGTCGCCGGTGCCGGAATGCAGCACCGCCCACTCGCCGCTTTCGTCCACGAGGAACAGCCCTACATAGTACAGCCCGAACCGGTCCCGGATCAGTTCTACGACCTGCTTGATCAGACTCTCCGCGTCCAGAATCGAAGCTGCCGCCTGCCCGACCTCCGCCGAGGCCTGCAAATACTTCGACCGTTGCTCCAATGCCGCCGTGCGATCGGCTACACGCTGCTCTAGCCCGCCGATCAGGTCGCGCAGTTGGCCTGTCATCCGGTTGAACCCCCTGGCCACCGTCCCGATCTCATCGTCGCGCTCCACTTCCGCGCTCAGCGCCAGCTTGCCGGCCGCGATCTGTCCAGATGTCTCGGCCAGCCTTGACAGCGGCCCGGCGATACTGCGGGTGATCAACATTGCAGCGCCCAACGCCGCCAGGACGGCACCCAGTGCCACGGCCAGGTTGGTCAGCAGCACCCTCTGGACCACACTCAACGTTTCGCTCTGTTCCTGCTCGGCGAGCATCGCCACGCCAAGTGACGGCAACCAGCGATAGGCGCCCACCACGGGCACGCCTCCATAGTTATCGTACAACCCTGAGCCGCTCTCCTGCGCGCCGACCGCCCTCTCGGCGCCCACTGTATTCACCCTGACCTCTTGCCCGGTGATATGCGGGGTGCCCCAGCTCGGCGTCACCAGGCTGTGATCGGCCCCAACCAGGTAGGTCTCACCTGTCTGGCCCAACCCAGACCGGTCGGCCAGGATCGCGTTCAGCGCGTCCATGTTAGGACGCCCGACCAGCACGCCGTTCGCCCGGCCTTCCGCGTCGGTCAATGGCTGGGCGAGCACCATCGTCGCCCCGCCAAACGACAGCACATAGGACGGCGAGCTGACGTATGATCCCACCAACCCCCCACGAAACCATGGCTGGCCGGCCTCTAGCTGACCCTCCCGCGACGGATCGGTGGACAGCACCACCGTACCATGCGAGTTCAGGATGTACATTTCCTCCAACCGGCCCGGCTGTTGCAGATGAACTTGAAAACGCCTGGTCAACTGCTGGTGGGCGTACCGGTATGACCAGGCCTCGGGCGAGCCCTGCAACACCGCCTGCGCCTGATCCGCCGTCGGCTGGGTGTTGAGCAAGATCGTCATATCTGTCGCCACCGTGTCGAGCCAGGCCTGGATCTCACGCTCTTTCAGGGTGGTTGTCGCTCCCAACTGATCCATCATCTGGCGCTGCCCGTTCTGCCAGGTCACCACCGCCGATGCTACGCTGATGACCGCCGCCACCATCAGGGCGATGGCGCCAAAGGCGATCAGCAGCCGGGTGCGGATCGTGCCGATACGAAAGGCGCGGGCTACCTGCCAGCCTGTCAGCAACACGATGGCGGCGGAGGCGGCCGGCACATAGACGCGCAGGATCGGCGACTGGCCGACGTCGTAGCGGCTCACGGGCTGAACCAGCACCACGAACAATGTCCAGGCCCCGTACAAGGCGATGGCCGCCAGCCACAACCACCACCGGCGGGGGATGATGACGCTCCCGACCAGGACGATCAGCAGCACCACGCTGATCAGGTTGTACACGGTGGCGCCGCTCCACGCCATCTCGCCGCCGCCAAAGGCAATCATCACCGCCGCAAACACCAACACCGCGGACCATTCGAGCCTTTGGCGGCGAGCCAGCAGCCAGGCCGGAACCAGACATACCAGGGTCACCGCCAACGCCCCGGCGCTGACCCCTATTTGCCATATGCCGGTCGAATAATAGAGCACCAGGTACAGCCCCATCGTGGCCAGGCCCATGAGCAGCGCCGACCACGATCAACCGCTCGGCTAGCCTGGCCCGTTGCTGCTCGGGCGCCAGCATCCCCGTCGCGGATAGACTCCCCTTCAAGCATACCTTGAACCTCCAGACCCTAGGGCTTGTCGCCAGACCCCGCAATGGAGCGGGGTGAGCCGCGACCCCTTGGGCTCTCGCAGCCGCACCACCACCTCCGGCAGCCCCAGTGCTTGCCGCACCTCCTGCACCGCCGTCCGCAGCACCGTCTCCATGTCCAGCGTCTCGCGGATGCGGGCCGTCACCTCGCCGGTCAGCCGCTCCTGGGCCGCCCGCTGTTGCGTCGCCTGGTACAGCCGGGCACTGTCCAACGCCGTTCCTACCTGATCGATCAGTGTCTCCAGCAGCGCCTTTTCCTCTGTCGTCCAGCCCTGGAGCGGGTCGTTGGGGTCCTTGCGAAAGCTCAACGCTCCGACGACCTCGTCTCGCACCTTGAGCGGGATGGCCAGCACCGATCCCTGTGCCTCCCCTGCCCCTGTTCGGTTCGGACAGGGCATGTCTCCGTCGCCTGTGGCGCCTGTGCCGCGTACTCCGCGTGCCGCATGCATCGGCCTGCGGCCCAGCATCACCTTCCACACTTTGCCCCGTCTCCACCGCCTGAAGCATCTCCGCCGACCACGATTCCACGCCACAGCGGTCGGCACGGTGACCCGCTGCGCATAGCGATATCCCCACTCCCGTCTTCCGCGCAGCAGCTCAGCCCACGCCTGGCGGCTCACCTCACCATACGCTCGGCGCGCCGACTCGAGCGCTTCCTGGCTCTCTGCAAACAGCCGGGCATTGTCCAGCGCCACCGCCACCTGGTCGGCCATCGTCTGCAACACCGCCACCGCATCCGAGTCAAATGCCTCTGTCTCCGCACTCTGCACCGTCAGCGCCCCCAGCACCTGCCCTCGCGACCGCAGCGGCAGCGCCGCCTCCGACCGGGTCTCCGGCAGCTCGGGCGTCACCACCCGCACCGCATCGGCCTCGGCCTGCAGCGCCACCCGCGCCTGGGCGTGGGTGATACTCCAGCCGACCATTCCCTGGCCCACTTGCACCCGGTGACCACGGGCCAGCATCGCCCGGCCTGCCTCGCCGGTACCCGCCCGCAGCACTGCCCATTCCCCGGCCGGATCGGTCAGGAACAGGCCCACGTAGTACAGCCCGAACCGCTCCCGGATCAGCTCCACCACCTGCGTGGTCAAGGCGTCCACATCCAGGATAGAGCCCACCGCCCGCCCCACCTCTGCCGACGCCTGCAGATAGGCAGACCGCCGCTCCAGGTCGGCGGTGCGGTCCGCTACCCGCTGCTCCAGCCCGCCGATCAGGTCGCGCAGCCGGCCTGTCATCCGGTTAAAGGTGCGGCCCAGCATCCCAAACTCGTCTTCACTTTCCACCGGCGCGGTGCGCTCCAAGTCCCCGCCGGCGATGGCCGTCGCCGTCTCGGTCAGCCTGCCCACCGGCGTCAGCACCTGGCGCACCGTCAACGCCGTCAGACCGACCAGTAGCACCACGCCAGCGGCGATGAAGGCCAGCGCGATCCGCTGCAGTCCGCGCAGCCCGCTGAGAAAATCGTCATTCGGCTGCTGGACAACCACGCCCCAGCCGTACTCCATCTCGTCCACGTAGGCCTGCCACTTCTGACCGGCTTCGTCGGTGAACTCGAGCCGCCCCCGGCTGCCCGCCCGCAGCGCCTGCACCGGCGGATAATCGCTCAAATCGCCCAGCGGCGTGATCGGCACCGAACTGCTGATCTCGCCCAGCGCCTCCGGCATCGTCTGCGGGTAGGCCACCACCAGGTTGTCGGCGTCCACCACGTACGAGAAACCGGCCTCGCCCACCGTGCTGCAGCTGCACCTGCTGAGCCACGTCGGTCAGCTCGCTGGCAAACATCCCCACGCCGACGATCCCCCCCGGCTCCCGCCTGGATCGGCGCCGACGCTACCAGCGCCGGCCTGCCGGTTGTGCGGCCGATCAGCGACTGGAACGTCAGCGGCGCGCCGCCGATCGCTCCCTTGTACCACGCCCGGTCACTATAATCCGTCAGCTTCCCGGCGTCGTTGCGCGCCACATTGATCCCCTGTGGATCGGTCGTGCTCACCAGGTACATCTGCGGGTAGGCAGCGGCCATCGCCTCCAGGATCGGCTTTTGCTGCCGCGGCATCCATGCCGATGATCTGGGGCTGCATCACCAGCTCGTTCAGCGCCGCCACATTCAGATCCAGCCACGTCGTCGTGTTGGCTGCCACCGACCGGTTGGCCGTTGCCAGTTGTTCGTCGGCCTTGCGCTGGATCGCGCGTATCAGCACGTGAGAGCACCACACCGATCAGGCCGACGAACAACGGCAGGGCAACCACCAACAACAGGGCCGTCAGCCGGGTCTGCACCCGGCCTGCCTGCGCCCGCCGCTCCGAAATCATCTGCTGGAACGCGGCGTAGGCGAACACCCCGGTATACAGCGCGCCGACAACTCAGCGCCGTCAATGGGGTGATCACCGGCCCGTGCTGCGTGCTCATCAGCACCAACGCCACCAGCTGTACTGCCAGCAGCAGCCAGGCCAGCCGCCGCGTCGCCGCCGATGCTTTCTGGTCGCGGGCCAGCACGTATATGAGCAGCAGGATCGGCAGCACGCCCAGTCACGTAGGTCATCGGCGCCCGGAGGAACCCCGAGATGTCCCCGGATGCCGCCTCGCCGATCGGCACGATACCCGCCCGCATAGCCGGCGGGCGGCGTATACCACAGCCGCGTTCCAGAAACCACGTCGACCAGGGTCAACACGACCGGCAGCGCGGCCAGCCGCGTAGACCAGCCACCATGGCGCGCCGAACACCAGTCCCCCAGCCAACCGGCAGCCACTCGGGCTTGACCAGCATCACCGTCACGATCAGCAGCCCCACCACCACGGCGGTCGTCGTGGCCACGTAGAGCGGCAGGCCGATGCGATATACCGGCGTTGGGTCGAGAACCAGGCCGATGCTCAGCGTGTTGAGCGTGATCACCATGAACAACGCCGCCACGCCGCGGTTGGCCGCGTGCCGAGGGTTCAGCAGCAGCGCATACAACATCACGAATAAACTCGACGACGGCCAGGAACCAGGCAACCAGTTGCAGTATTTGGCTTGTCGAGGTGCTCATCGCCCCACCTCCTCCCCATCATTGCGACCGGAGTAAGTGCCACCTGTGGGGGCGGCCTCCGGCGGAGGGGGTGCTGCCCGGAGCCCATCCGCACCTCCACCTCTGCCAGGCCCAGCGCCTCGCCCACCTCGCGGATCGCCGTCTGCAGCACCGCATCCACGTCCAGCGTCTCGCGCACCCGCGCCGTCACCTCGCCGATCAACCGCTCACGGCTGGCGCGGCGCTGCGTCTCCTGGTACAGCCGGGCGCTGTCCAACGCCACCCCCAACTGGTCTGTCAGCGTCTCCAGAACGTCGATCTCGTCCGCCGTCCACCGCCCGGCACCCTGCGGCTTGTGAGCGTCGATCACGCCGATCACCTCATCGCGAACCTTGATCGGCACCAACGCCGTCTCGGCATCCTCTGCCGTCACAACCGCCCTGCCGGCCTCTGGTCACCATTTCCACTTCCAACGACCCGCCTGCGGCGGCGGGCGACACACCATGCTCGTCGCTGTAATAGCCCAGCGTCTGCCTGGGCGCGAGTCAGCCGCGCCCACGACTCACGCCCAATCTCACCATAGGCCCGTCGCTCCGCCTCCAGCGCCGACTGGGTCTGCGGCAAACAGCCGGGCGTTGGCGATCGCCACCGCCACCTGGTCGGCCACCAGTTGCAGCACCGCGATATCCTCTTGCGAAAAAGCGGCCGGCTCGGTCGACTGCACATCCAGCGCACCCAACACCCGATCGCCGGCTATCAGCGGCAGCGCCATCTCCGACCGGGTATCGGGCAGCAGCGGGTTGTCAAAGCGGACCGCCTCATCGCCCACATCCAGGGCGATGCGCGCCTCGCGCCGCGCGCAGGCCGCCCCCACCATCGACATCCCGCCCACCTCCAACCGGTGGCCCGCCTCTTTCATCTGCCGCCCTGCCTCGCCGGTGCCCGCCTCCAGCACGGCAAACTCACTCTGCTCGCCCTCTGACCAGGAACAACCCGGTGTAGTACAGGTCAAATCCGTCCCGGACCAGGTCCACAACCTGCCGGGTCAGCGCCTCCAGGTCCAGGATCGACGCCGCCGCCCGACCCACGTCGGCTGCCGTCGCCATCTCCACCGCCCGCCGCTCCAGGGCGCGGGTTCGGTCGGCCACCCGCTGCTCCAACGTGCCGATCAGGTCGCGCACCTGCGCCGCCATCTGGTTAAAGGTGCGGGCCAGCAGCGTCAGCTCGTCGGCCCCAACGACCGGAATGCTCGGCCTCCATCTGCCCTTGCCGGAACGCCTCGGCCCCATGGCGCAGATCCGCCACCGGCCGGGTGATGCTGCGTTGGATCAGGAAGGCCAAGAGCAAACCCAGAATGCCCAGGCCGGCGTACCCAGATCAGCAGCAGGATCAGCCGGCGTTGCGCCTCGGCGTAAACGGCCTGGTTGGCCGCCGCAACCCTCTCCTCGCTCTGCCTGACGATCTGCTCGATCCGCTGCCCGATATCGTTGCCCAAGCCGGTAGGACTGGAACAAGATCTGCGACACAGCCTGTTCCTGCCCCTCGTGACCGCGCCGTCTGCACGTCGCCGATCAGCGTCCGGTAATCGGCCAAGGCCGACGACAGCGTCGCAACCGTCGCCTGTTGCTCCGGGCACGGCGATCAGGCCCTGCGCCTCGATCAGCAGATCGGTCGCCTGGTCCACATCGTCCAATGCCTCGTAGGCGCTGGGCGCATAGTCCTGGACGTAGCGCATCAGATTCACCCGCGACGACTCGATGCGCGTCGAGGCCAACAGCAGCAGCCGGTCGGCGCGCGTTTCTACCTCGCTGATCTGCCTCAGCCGGTCGGTCACAAAGCTCTGATTGGCCACGGTCAGCGGCACCGTCAGAGCCTGCCAGCACCACCAGGATCACAAAGCCGCTCACGATCCGGCTCCGGACGGACAACCGGCGCAGGAAACGATCGATCCAGCCCTGCTTCGCTTTGGTCCCCTCTTTCGGAAGAGGGGGATCTGCATGGACTACAGTCATAGACCCTCCGCCACACCCATCCCGGCCCCTTTGGCCGGGACATTCACGTCACGCTGAGAGCACGTCGCACCTGTTATGTCATTCTGAAGGCGCGACACGCCCGGAGAATCGCCCCTACTGTCCACCCTTGGTCGCTTTCTCCCAGATATCGTTGGTAAACACCTGCTCCGGCTGCACCGGCCCGCCGATCACCCCATAACCTGGCCAGCGTGTCTATCGTCCGCCGCACACTGTCCCGGTCGGTAAAGCCCAGCGGGCGCACCGGCAGCAACACCAGCTTGGCAATCTCGTTCATCATCGACAACTGGTGCTCCCGCGTCTGCACCCCGCTCTTGTCATACTTGAGCACAATGTCGGCCGCCTCTTCGGGATGGTCCACCGCGTACTGCCAGCCCCGCAGGCTGGCCCGCACCATGCGCTCACACAGGTCGGGCTTGTTGTTCCAGCGTCTGGCGGCTGGTAAACAGCGTGTCGCCGGGAAAGTCGAGCCCATAGTCGGCATAGTCGATGATATTCAGCTCCTCCGCCTTCACGCCGCTCTCCAGGACCACATAATACTCGTTATAGATCATGGCCGACGCCACGTCCAGCTCACCCTTCAGGAAAGGCTCCATGGTGAACCCCTGCGAGATCAGGGAGAAATCGTTCGTGGTCAACCCTTGCTTGGCCATCAGCGCGTCGAACTGCGCCTCCCACGCCCCCAGCCACACACCGACCCGCTTGCCGGCAAAATCGGCCGGGCCTTCGATGCCCGATGATTTGAACGCGACCAGCAACAGCCCGTTCAGCTGCTGAACCTGGGCCACGCTGACCACCGGCTTGCCCTGCTGGGCCGCCACCACCAGGTCGGCCAGCAGCCCTGTGCCGAAATCGGACCGGCCTGCCAATACCAGGTCCGACGGCACGAGGTCGGGGCCGCCCGGGTCGATCGTCAGGTCGATCCCCTCCTCGCGGTACCAGCCCTTGTCCAGGGCCACGTAATACCCGGCGAACTGGGCCTGGGTCACCCATTGCAGTTGCAGCGTCACCGGCTCCGGCGGCGGAGGCGTGGGCGTGGCCTGCGTTCCGCAGCCGGCCAGCAACACGATACATGCGAGTATCGCTCCCCGCACACCAGAATCCCTTCGCCCTTTTCATTTGGCTTCCTCCTTGTGCCGCATGTCATTGGCGGCCTTGGGCAATTCAGCATCTGTCGCACCCGGCTTGGCCCCGGGAGCTAGCCGGATCGTCATCTGTGACAGGCCAAGCGCCTGCCGCATCTCCTGGGCCGCCGTCCGCAGCACTGCATCCACATCCAGCGTCTGCCGCATCTGCGCCGTCACATCGCCCACCAACCGCTCCTGGGCCGCCCGTCGCTCCGTCTCCTGGTACAGCCGGGCGCTGTCCAACGCCACCCCCAACTGGTCCGCCAGTGTCTCCAGCAGCGTCGTCTCCTCCTCTGTCCACTCCCCGCCACCAGCCGGCTTGTGAGCGTCGAGTACGCCGATCACCTGGCCGCGCACCCTGAGTGGGACGGCCACAGGCCCTTCGATCGCAGTCACGACCGGCCTTGCCTCAGCCATGGCCCGCTGCATCGCCCCGGACCACTCACCATCATCGGCTGGCAGGATGTATCCCGGATCGTAACGGCGCCCCAGCCCGGGCCGGAGACGTGCCATCTCCCGCCAGGCCCTCGCGGCTCAACTCGCCGTAGGCCCGGCGCTCAGCCTCCAGGCTCGCCTGTGCCTGTTGGTAGAGCTGGGCGTTGCTGATCGCCACCGCCACCTGGTCGGCCAGCGTCTGGAGCACCGCCACGTCCTCCTGGCTGAACGCATCCGGCTCGGTGCTCTGCACATCGAGCACGCCGATCCTCTCCCCCCGAGCTTGCAGCGGCAGGGCTATTTCCGAGCGCGTCTCGGGCAGGTCAGGGTTGTCAAAAAAGACCGCGTCGGCTCCAACGTCCAGGGCAATGTGCGCCCCACCTCGGGCAGCAACGTCGCCGACAATGCCTACGGGGGTGTTCCCCGCCTGTAACCGATGCCCGCGGGCCATCATCCTCTGTCCGCCTGTCGACGACGCGGCGCGCAAGACTGCATACTCTTTCTTTTCGTCCAGCATAAAGATGCCGGTGTGATAGAACTTGAAGCGCGTCGAGATCAGGCGCACCGTCTCGGCCAACAACTGCTCCACATCCTGGATCACTCCTGCATCGCGGGCCACTTCGGCGGCCGTCTCCAACTGGACCGACCGCCGGCCCAGGTCAGCGGTCCGCTCCTTCACCTGCACTTCCAACTGGACCCGCTCTGCCTCCAGCTCCTGGGCCAACTGGCGGCTCTGGCCCAACGCTTCAGCCAGTCTGGGCATCAGAAAGCTCAGAGAGACGTTTATGAGCAAGCTCAGCATGAGAAAGGTGAAGGTGGTGACAATCCATACCGTTGGGTCGCTGACGCCGGTCACACCGGGGATGGTGAGCCAGCCGATTGAGTATGCGACGCCAAAGCCGGCCAGCGTCAGAACGGAAAGAGCAAGGGCAAAGATGCTCTCCCGCCGTCCTAAAAAGATCGCCGCCGCGAAGACAAGGGTTAGCATGAAGAGCCGGGCGCCGCCCGACAACCCATCCTGGATAAAGTCGATGAAACCCTGGACGTAAAGCAGGCCTATGACGGCCCAGGCGCCCAGACGATAAGGGGCCTGCCGCCAGAACGCGAACAGAACGACGACGGCCCACGACACCCAGTAAAAAGGCACCGTCCAATACTGCCGGCGGCTGACCGAGTCGTACGTGCCGGCCGCTACAGCAAATAGCGTAACAATGGCGAGGGCGCGCAGCACCCCCTGGAGCAACTGCCGCTGCCAGACCCGCACCTCCTTCACACCCGACGCGCCGAACGCCTCGTGCGGCTGATCACCGGCGGCCAGGCGATGGTTCGTCTGCCCACTATTCGCTGTCGCCATCTTGCCTCTTTCCTTGCCGATTGCGTGGCGCGCCGTCACGGCCGCGCTCTCCCGGGCTCGCCGTTCCGCTCTGCTCCACTTCGGGGACTGATACTTCCGGCATTGTCGGCCCTAGCCGCAGATCGAGCGCTGCCAGTCCAAACACTCTGGCAATCTCATCCACCGCGGTGTCGAGCACTGCATCCACGTCCAGCGTGTGGCGTATGCGCGCCGTCACCTCACCCACCAACTGCTCCTGGGCAGCGCGGCGCCGAGTCTCCTCCAGCAGCCGCAGGTTCTCCGCCGCCAGCGCCAGTCGGTTCGTGACCGCCTGAACGAGCGCCATCTCCTCCGTGGTCCACTGCCGCGTCCCGCTGTCGTCCTGGATCCCCAGGCTCCCGATCTCCTCGCCGCGCAGCGTGATCGGCGACACCAGTGCCGAACGGCCCTCCGCCTTTTTCTCCAGCGGCGCAGTCTCATAATAGGTCGTGCTGGCGGCCGGCATGTACCCCGCCCACGCCTCGCGCAGGTACTGGCGGTGGGTCGCTTCCATCTCTTTCAGCGCTGCCTGCGTCTCGACAAACAGCCGAGCGTTGTCGATGGCAATAGCCACCTGGTCGGCCATCGTCTGCATCACGGCAATGTCCGCCTCATCGAATGCCGCCTCCACCGCGCTCTGCACGGTCATGGCTCCGATCACCTGCCCCCGCGAGTGCAGTGGCAGCGCCATCTCCGAGCGTGTCTCGGGCAATAGCGGATTCTCGAAACGCACCGGTTCCTGACCCACATCGAGAGCGATCCGCGCCTGGTCGTTGGCCACGCACCGGCCGATCATCGACTCGCCGGCCACGGCCAACCGATGCCCCTGGGCAATCATCGTTTGACCTGCATCACCCGTGCCAGCCCGCAGCACCGCCCACTGTCTCACTTCGTCTACCAGGAACAACCCGACGTAGTACAGGTTAAACCGGTCCTGCACGAGGCTCACCACCTGGCGCAGCAGCTCATCGGGATCGCGCAGTGACGTCGTCGCCCGCGACACGTCGGCCGCCGCCTGCAGGCTGCGCGTCCGGTCGGCCACCCGCTCCTCCAGGCTTCCGATCAGCTCCCGCAACCGGCCGGCCATGGCATTAAACGCCTGGGCCAATGTCACCATCTCAGTCGCCCCGCCCACCTGCACCGGCTGCGCCAGGTCGCCGCTGCCCATTCGCTGCGCCGCCTGGCTGAGCTGGCCCAACGGCCCGGCAATGCGGCGGGCCACTGTCAGTGCTGCCAACACCCCCAACGCCAACGCCAGCACAGCTGCTAGAGCCAGCGCGATCGTGCTCCGCTGGCCGATCTGCTGCAACCGGGTCTGGGCGCGGGCCAGACCCGCTTCGCTCTTTTGCCGGATCGCCGTCGTCGTGTTGTTGATATCGGTCGTCGCCTCGCGAAAGATCTCGGTGTTGACCTTGATATCGCGGTCCACGTTTACCAGGCGGGTGAACTGGGCCAGATAGGCCCCGATCGGTCCCGTCAGATCCGCTGCCGCCACACCGGCGCCCGTTTCTGTCTTCAGGCCTGCCGGGTCGCTCCCCTCCACCAGCCGGACAAAGCGATCGCCCAATATCCGCACGCCGTCCACGTACTCCTGGCGGCCGGTGGCCGCATAGCCTCGTTCAGCAGTCCGGATCTCTAGCACCTGTGCGCGGAACTCGGGGTTGGCCAGCGGCTTGACCACCGCCTCCAACCGGTCCAGCTCGTCGGCCATCGCATTTTCCAGGCCCCCGCCTCGAGTCCGCTGGTCTACCTTGCCCACCGTCGTCAGAAAGGCCGTCTTGTAGCTATCGAGCAGTGGCGCCAGCTCCCCGGCTTCGGTCGCCAGCGATCTCAGCTCCAAGTCGTGGGCCGTCTTGACCAGGCTGCTCATCGTATCCAGCTCCGTCTGCGCCTGTCTCAGCCGGACCGCGTTCGGCAGTGCATACTGGTTGTATGCGACCTCATAACCCAGCGACGGCCAACCGGCCACAAAGTTTGCCTCATCCTGCCGGGCCAGCAGGAAGCTATTCTCGAGTCCGAGACTGGCGTTCCGGATCTGGCTCGCTTCTTGCAGCGTCGTCTGGATGCCCGTCTGCAACAGACGCAGGCCTACATAGCCCGTCAACGCGATCGCCAACGCCAAGACCAGGATGGCGCCCGTTCCCAGCAACAACTGGTTGCGGATCGACATCGGCTGGCGGGTTGTCCTGTTGCGGAGTACTGGTGCTGTTCCAGTAGCCATATTCCCCATGTGCCGCCCTTTCTCCTGTGCCGCCAACACCTCGGCCCACGCATCCTCGTACAACTTGGTGACCCCAGTCCCGACGTCCGTCAAGAAGAACAACTTCTGCAACAACTCATCCGGCGGATACAACCCAGGATTCTGCCGGTCGGCCTCGTTCACCAACGGCAGAGCCGCCCGGTTGGGCGAGCTAAAGTGGGTATAGTTCGAGATTGCAGCCCCCACCTCAGGCTGTAGCACATAGTCGATGAACTTCTCTGCCAGCTCTTTGTGCGGAGCGGTGGCCAGGATGCACATGTTATCGGTCCAGCTAATAGACCCCTCCTGGGGAATGACATAGCGCAGGTCGGCATTGTCAGCCATCACCTGAAAAATGTCGCCGCTCCACTCAAAGGCCAGGTCCACTGTGCCATCGGCCAGCAGATCCTGACCGGTATCGGGCGCATACTCGGCGATCTGATCGGCGTGCTCGATCAGGAAATCGCGCGCCGCCGCGATCTCCCGCGGGCTGGTCGTGTTGGGGCTGTAGCCCAGGTACAACAGCACCACGCCCATCGTCTGCGCGCGGATCGGCCAGCAGCGACACCCGCCCGGCAAAGGCCGGATCGAACAGATCCTGCCAACCGGTGATCTCGCGGCCCGTCGCCTTGACGTTGTAACCGATGCCCAGCGTCCCCCACTGATAGGGCACGCAGTAGCGGTTGCCGGGGTCATAGGCCGGACTGAGGAACGTCGAGTCCAGGTTCCCGAAACTGGGGATATTGTTCTTGTCCAGAGGAGCCAGCAGGCTCGCGGCGCGCATGATCTCGACCATGTAATCGCTTGGCACCACAATGTCGTAATCGGTGGTGCCGGCCTGCACCGTAGCCAGCATGGCCTCGTTATTCTCATACAGGTCGTAGCGGATCTTGACTCCATACTCCTGCTCAAACCCAGTCAGCACCGCCGGGTCGATGTACGTATCCCAGTTGTAGATGTTCAGGGCCTGGTCGACTAGGACCGGCGTGGGCAACGGCGTCGGCGTTGCGCCACACCCACCCAGCGTGACCAACAGCCCGCCACCACTACCGCGACAGCTGCGGTACTTCGTACCCACGCCAGCACGCCGGGACAGCACCGGTACCTGGTGGATCTGTTAACTGACATCCCGTTCCCCTCCCTGTGCTGTCTGCCGGCCCAACTGCACATAGGCCCGTGAGCCGCCGAGCGCCCGGTTCACCTCGTCGGCTGCTATCTGTAGCAGCGACCCCATGTCCCCGGCCCGCTGCATCTGGTCCGACACATGGCTCAGCCATTGCTCCTGAGCAGCGCGCTGCTGCGTCTCTTCCACCAGCCGGGCCCGCTCCAGCACCACCGCCGCCTGCTCTACCAGCGTCTCGTACAGCCGGAGCGAGACGGGCGAGAAGGGGCCGGGCGTCGCCCGCTGCACAATCACCACGCCAATGACCTGCCCGCTGACCCGCAGCGGCACGTTTACCACCGCCCGCGCGCCGAACCGGGCCAATGCCTGGCGCATGCCTGCCGACATCTGGGACTCCTCTAGCACGTCGGGCACGACCAAGAAGTGGGCCATCATCGGCACCGGCAGCATCGACGCGCTGGCCGGCAGCGGTGTCCCGACAGGAAACCGGGAGGCGCCGGTGCGGCTCCAGCTGCCCAAGAAGGTAATCGTCTCCACTTCGCCGTCTGGCGAATAACCGAATCGGGCCACCGCGCAGCCGTCGGCCTCCGTCTCGGCCACCGAATCGATGATCGCCTGGGTCGCCTGGTCGGTTGTGATCACCTCAGCCAGCCGGCGGCTGACGCTAAAGAGCGGGCTGGCCGCCTCCAACAGCGTTGCCTCGCTGGAGAATTTGCGCGCATTGTCAACGGCCACCGCCACCTGGTCGGCGGCCAGCTGCATCACGGCGATATCCTCGTCGGTAAAGGCCGCCGGCCGGGTCGACTGCACATCCAGCGCCCCCAGCACCCGGCCGCCCACCACCAGCGGCAGCGCCATTTCTGAGCGGGTGTCGGGCAGCAGCGGGTTGGCAAAGCGCACCGCTTCGTGGCCCACGTCGAGGGCGATGTGCGCCTTGCGCTCGGCGCACGCCGCGCCGACCATCGACTCCCCACCCACCAGCAGCTTGTGCCCTTGCTCCTTCATCACTCGGCCCGGCTCGCCCGTACCTGCCTCCAGCACGGCGTACTCACCCCGCTCGTCGACCAGGAACAGCCCGGCATAATACAGGTCAAATCGCTCGCGGAGCAGGTCCACCGTCTGCTGCACCAGTTTGCCAGGGTCCAGGGTAGAAGTCGCCGCCCGTCCTACCTCTGCCACCGTCGTCAATTGCACCGCTCGCTGCTCCAGGTCAGCAGTACGGTCGGCCACTCGCTGCTCCAGACTGCCGATCAGATCCCGCAGCCGGCCTGTCATCTGGTTAAAGGCACGGCCGAGCACCCCAAACTCGTCTGCGCTTTCCGCCGGGGCGGTGCGCTGTAGGTCCCCGCCGGCGATGGCCGTCGCCGTCTCGGTCAGCCTGCCCACCGGCTTGAGCACCTGGCGCACCGTCAATGCCGTCACGACGCCCAGTATCAACGCGCCGCCGGCGATAAAGGCTATCGCAATCCGTTGCAGTCCGCGCAGCCCACTGAGAAAATCGCTTACCGGCTGCTGGACAACCACCCCCCAGCCATACTCCATCTCATCTACATAGGCCAGCCAGTCATGACCGGCTTCGTCGGTGAACTCGAGCCGTCCCAGGTTGCCCGCCCGCAGCGCCTGCACCGGCGGATAATCGCTCAAATCTCCCAGCGGCGTGATCGGCACTGTACTGCTGATCTCGCCCAGCGCCTCCGGCATCGTCTGCGGGTAGGCCACCACCAGGTTGTCGGCGTTCACCACATACGAAAAACCGGCCTCGCCCACCGTGCTCAGCTGCACCTGCCGGCCCACGTCGGTCAGCTCGCTGGCAAACATCCCCACGCCAACGATCCCCCCCGACGCCTGCCGGATCGGCGTCGACACTACCAGCGCCGGCCTGCCGGTTGTGCGGCCGATCAGCGACTGGAACGTCAGCGGCGCTCCGCCGATCGCTCCCTTGTACCACGCCCGGTCGCTATAATCGGTCAGCTTCCCGGCGTCGTTGCGCGCCACATTGAGCCCCTGTGGATCGGTCGTGCTCACCAGGTACATCTGTGGGTAGGCGGCGGCCATCGCCTCCAGGATCGGCTTTTGCTCTGTGGCATCCATGCCGATGATCTGGGGCTGCATCACCAGATCGTTCAACGCCGCGACATTCAGATCCAGCCACGTTGTCGTGTTGGCTGCCACCGACCGGTTGGCCGTTGCCAGTTGTTCGTCCGACTTGGCCTGGATCACGGCAGCAGCGCGAGACAGCACCACAACGATCAGGCCGATGAACAACGGCAGGGCAATCGCCAACAACAGAGCCGTCAGCCGGGTTTGCACCCGGCCGGCCCGCCTCCGCCGCCCTGTATCCATCTGTGCGAGTTGCCTCAGCCGGGTAGGCATTACTCCCTCCTGCTCACAACATTCAGCCGCTTGTCGCCCACACTGCTGAACTCACCAAGATGGGGCGGAACGGTTTGATTCAGGTCATCGTTGCCCATAATCTATCCTGCTCTCTAAAAGAGATGCTTGGCAGCCCTCATGTCGCATCTGACGGACTGATCGGCAGCACAAAGACAAAGGCCGATCCAACCAACTCGCCGGCGCCGCCGCCGTTGCTCTCCACCTGGATGCGGCCGCCCAGCTCTTCCACCATCTGCCGGCTTACGGTCAGCCCTGGGCGAAGGTCCTGGCCCAAGGGGCCGGGATCGACCAAGATCCCCTTCAGGGGACAGATCGCCATTTCCCAGGCTCTGGTCAAAGATCTTGACCTGTCCCTTGGCCCCTATCGCCCGAACGCCGATCGTCACCAGCCCATCACCGGCCGTCGCCGACAGCCGGATGCTGCCTTCGTCGGTGATCCTGACGGCGTTCGACATCAACGCCAGGAGCACCCGCCGCACCCGCCGCCCATCCGTATAGAGCGTCGGCAGATTGTCGGCTACCTCGTCAATCAGCTCCACCGGCTTGTTCAGCGCCAGCGCCCGCGCGGTTGCCATCACCCCGTCGACCATCTCGGTCAGGTTCACCTCGTCGACCGCCATCGGCGCCGTCTCTAGCTCCAGATCGGACAGCTCCAGCATGTCGTTGATCAGCTCCAACAACTGCTGCCCGCCTTCGTGGATCGCTGCCAGATCCGTCCGCTGCAGTTCGGTCAGCGGGCCGTCCAGCTCCTTCAACATCAGCCGCGAGAAACCGATGATCGACGTCAGCGGCGTGCGCAGGGCGTGCGACATGTTGGTCAGAAACTCGACCTTGGTGTTCAAGTCTGCGTACAGCACCCGCAGCTCGGCGGCCATGCGGTTAAAGGCCCGAGCCAGCACCCCGATCTCATCCTGGCGGGTGACGCCACCTGACGCAGATCCCGTCAAGGGGTTGATCCAGGTCGCCACGGGCCATCCGCGCCGCCGTCTCGGTCAACTGCACGATCGGCCGCGTCACCTGCCGCGTCACCAGCGCGGCGATGGACGCCGTCACCAGGGCCATACCCAGGGTGATGGCCACGAGCACCGCCGTCAGCGTATTGCCGGCAGCCAGCGCCTCGGCCTGCGACTGCTCGGCCACGATCGCCACCTGTAACTGGGGGTTCCAGCGATAGGCCCCCAGTACCGGTACTCCCGCCAGGTTGGTGTACAAGCCCGTCCCGACTGCTGACCAGCTCAGCGCCTGCTCAATCCCTCCCGCCGCCTCCTGCCGCATCCGATCCTCGTCAGTGGCCTCCCCCTCAGAGAGAGCGGATCTCAACTCTCTGGCCAGGTCCTTGTCCCAGGGGAGCCTCCCCAGAATCGAAAATCCAAAATCCCGAATCCTCGTCGCGTGTTGCCAAGCTCACTCGGGTCGTCACATCCTGCGCTGCGACCGGAGGGAAGCCGCTGCCTCTGGCGGCCGTCGAGGGGGTGCCGATCAAGCGCTGTAACGACTGCCAGGGAAACAACGCCACCAGGTACCGCTCACCTCCCGGCAGCACATAACCGATCGCCAGCAGCGGCCGGTCCCCTGTGTCAGAAGCCGACAGCTGTGACCAGCCCTCCGGCCGTGATACCATCCCGCAGTGCGGCCGCGGAGGGGGTCGCCAGCGATCCTTCGCCGAGCGCCTCGCGGTCCCCGGCGATAGCCTGGACCACCTCGGTGCCGGTCTCGACCAGCACCAACGCCGGCCGCCTGCGTCTCGGTCAGCCACGCCGCCGCATGGGCCGCGCATGCCTCGCCCGCAGCGGGATCGCCGCCGCACACACCGGCCAGCAGGCCCAATTCGCGCTCGCAACCCTCCACCCAATCGACCACATGCGCCTCTTCCAGCGCGACGATCGTGTCCAGGCTGGTCAGCACCTTGTGGCGCGTATCGTTTTGGATCTGGTTATACGTGGCAAAGGCGAGGAGACCAAGAGGAACAATCGCCAGGAGCAGGAAAGCGGTCAACAGCGTCTTACCCAGCCCACCGCGCATGCCCCAGCGGGCTGCCTGCCCGCCTGTCCTGGGAGCCCGGCCTGGCGGCCGCCGCGCCAGAGGTGGCCCCAGATGCTGGAGGGCTCGTTTCCACCGACCCGGTGGCTCGCCAAGTACTGCCGCTGCTCCAGTGTGGTGGCATGCATCCCTAGCCCAGATCCCACACAGATTCTCCCTGCAACACCCGCCGGATCTGCTCCGGAAAGAGATCGACGTTGATCGGCTTGGCCAAAAAGCCGTCGAACCCGGCCAACTTGGCCCGGTTCAGGTTCGCCTGGCTCACGTCGGCGGTGACCGCCACGATCAGCGTCTTGGAAAAACGCTCGTCTTTGCGGAACCGCTCCAACACCTCGTAGCCGTCCTCTTCCGGAAGATGGATATCCAGCAGGATCAGATCGACCCGGGGCATCGTATCCTTGGCAAATTCCAGCACCTGCCATCCTGAGCGCTTCCATTCCGTCTGCTTGACCCCCAGAAACACCAGCAGCCGGGCCAGGAGCGCATAGTTCCGGACGTTATCCTCGACAATCAGCACGCACGCGTCTTTGACGTCAATCGCCATCTCATCCCTCTAGCGGCACAGACCGCTATTTGTCCAAGAACGCCGCCACCTGCATCGGCAGCAGATCGACGTCGATCGGCTTCTGAATATAGCCCGAGCACCCGGCCGCCAACGTCTTTTCCCGGTCGCCCTTCATCACATTCGCCGTGATGGCAACGATCGGCACATCCTCCATCGTGTCCAGTGCCTTCAGTCGCGCCGTCACTTCGTAGCCATCCACCTCCGGCAGATTGATATCCACCAGGATCAGGTCGAACCGTTCCGCCTGCGCCGCCCGGAGGCCTACCCAGCCGTCCTCGGCCTCCACCACATCGTAGCCTTCGACCTCCAGCACCCGTCTGACCAGGATCCGGTTGTCGCGGTTATCCTCGATATACAGAATTCTAGGTCCCGTCATTTCTTTACCTATTGTGCCCCTTTGCCCATCTGTCGATTGGCTGATTTGTCCAAACGCCCAGGCCAAGGCACACCAGCCTCGGCGCCTGTGTAGCCCGTATTATAACAGAAATCGGCTCCCCTGTCCATAGGACCATAGTCATAGTCTATAGGACCATGGCCATAGGCCCATGGTCATGGTCCATAGGACAATGGCCATAGTCGATAGGACCATGGCCATTGTCTACGGCTGTTGCATAGCTCGTCGCTGCGAGTCTCGACAGCGGCGAGGCCAGCCCAGAACTGGCAGAAGGAGATTGCTTCGCTTTGCCCGCAATGACAGTCAAGGGACAATGAACTAGTCCTCCTTGTCCATAGGCCAGCCCTGTCAACGCTACTGATAACATAGCAGACCAGGGTTACACCCTAGTTAGCAGCCGGTAACAGGTCGGTTACAGTTTCTGAGGTCTCTTGTGTTATAATCCCCTCGAAAGGACCGAGCCGAGCCATGACCATTGTCGCCGACCAGATCAACTCCCTGCGCCACTTTTCACCAGCCAGTCCGCCGTCTCCTTCTGTTCACCCTGTTCGCCGGCCTGGGCAACGCCGTGTGGGGCCTGCTGTTCAACCTCTACCTCCGCCAGGCCGGCTTTCGCCAGGATTTCATCGGCGACCTCAACTTCTGGATGGCCATGGCCTCGGCCCTGGCCGCCCCCCTGGCCGGCCTGCTCAGCAATCGGCTGGGCCAGCGGACGATGCTCCTGGCCGGCGCCGGCCCTGCACATGGTCGGCCTGCTCGCCTCCGTCTGGTTCGTCCAGCCCGGCGCCTTGATCGTCGCCATGGTGGTGATGGGCATCGCCTTTCCGCTCTGGATCGTTTCCTACAACCCGTTCATGGCCGCACACAGCCGCCCCGACGAGCGGGTGTCCCTGTTCAGCCTGGTCAACACCATCTGGCTGGGCACGGCCATGGTCGGCAGCATCGCCGGCGGCTGGCTGCCCGGCGCTCCTGGCCGGGCTGGGACTCGTCGCCGAAGCGCAGAGCGTCGCCGCCTATCGCCTGGCGGCCACTGCCGGCACCCTGCTCTTCCGCCGGGGCTGGTCTGTCTGTTGGCCCTGCCCCGTGCCGTCGCCTCGCAGCAGCCGGTCGCCTCCGCCGACGGTATGCCTGGCCGCGCCGGCCTCTGGCCCTTGCCATCCGGCGCCCTGGGCACTGTAGCCATCCTGACCGGCGTCAGCGCCCTGCTGGGCCTCGGCTTTGGCTCCTACTTTCCGTTCATCAACCTCTACTTCCGCGAAGGCCTGGTCGCCTCGCCCGGCCTGGTCGGTCTGATCATGGGCGCCGGCCAGGCTGCCGGCATCGTCGGCCTGCAATTTGCCCCGTCGTTGGCCCGCCGCTTCGGCCAGGTCCGCGCCGCCGCCCTGGCCCAGGCCGCTGACCATGCCCTGCCTGGTGGGCATGGCCCTTGCCGGGCCGTTGTGGGTCGGCGTCGCCTTTTACCTGGGCCGCTACGCCATCTGGAACACAGGCTCGGCCAGCTTTGACGCCTTTCAGATGGAGGCAGTGCCCGACCGGCTGCGGGCGACACTGAACAGCCTGGCCGGCATCCCCGGCGGCGTGGGGTTCAACCTGGCCTGGGCCCTGGGCAGCGCCCTGGCAGGCCGGCTCATCGTCGCCCACGGCTACCCGGCCATCTTTATCGCCGCCATCGCCTTCACCCTGCCGGGAACGGCCCTCTACTTTCTTCGCTTCCGCCGCACCTCCATCCCCACCCCCGGCACACACTGAAGCCGATTTGCTCATTTGCCCCTTTCCCCGGTATAATGCCCCTCGTCGCGAAATCCTGACCAATGAGGCTATGCACCTGTGTGTGGCATTTTCGGCATCATCACCCGTGAAGAACAGACCCTCGGCCCGATCCTGATCGAGGCCGCCCGGCGCCTGTCCTACCGCGGCTACGACTCGGTGGGCTGCGCCACCGTCGCCGGCCGGACGGCGCCGATCGACCTGCGCAAGGACGTCGGCTGCGTCGACGACGTCTCGGCCCGCCTCAACTTTGCCGAGATGCGCGGCGCGCGCGGCATCACCCAGCTCCGCTGGGCCACCTTTGGCGCGCCCTCCTACGAGAATGCCCAGCCGCACCTCGACTCCGACGGCGACATCGTCGGCGCCCACAACGGCAACGTCGTCAACAACGTCCAGATGCGCGAGCTGTTCCTCCGCGAGGGACTGACCGTCCGCGGCACCAACGACGGCGAGACCTGCGTCCACGCCGTCGAGCGCCACTTTGACCGCAACGGCGGCGACATGCTGGCCGGCCATCCGCGCCGCCTACGACGACCTGGAAGGCGACTATGCCTTTGTCATCACCCACCGCGACGAGCACCGGCTGTATGCCATCAAGAAGGGCTCTGGGCTGGTGGTCGGCCTGGGCGAGGGCTTGACCTGCGTCTCGTCCGACCTGCCCAGCATCCTGCCCCTCACCCGGCGGATCGTGCGCATCCACGACGGCGAGATCGTCGTCCTGTCGCCGGACAGCGTCGAGCTGTACAGCGTCCACGACGGGGCGCGCATCGAGCGCGAGGAGGAGTACTACGACGGCCCGATCGAGGTGGCCGAAAAGGGCGGCTATCCCCACTTCATGCTCAAAGAGATCCACGAAGAGCCGACCGTGGCCGGCGAGCTGCTGCACCTGCTGAACAACTCACGCCACGTGGACCGCTTCCTGGAGGCGCTGACGCGCACCGGGTGACCGCCCGGTCTACCTCGTGGGCTGCGGCACCAGCTACCACGCCTGCCTGCTGGGGGCCTACTACTTGAACCAGATTGCCGGCGCGGCCGGCCGTGCCGGTCCTGGCGCCGCAGTTCATCGAGCAGTGCGGCCAGAGCGTCGGCCCCGACGACACGGCGGTCTTTGTCAGCCAGAGCGGCGAGACCAAGGACGTGCTCAACGCCGTCAAGGTGATGCGCGAGCGCGGCGGGCGGGTGCTGGGCGTGCTGAACGTGCTGGGCTCCACGCTGGCGCACGCAGAGCGACGTCTACCTGCCCCTGGCCTGCGGCTATGAGATCAGCGTGCCGGCGACCAAGACCTTTGTCAACCAGGCCGTGCTGTTCCTCTACCTGGCCTACCGCCTGGCCGGGCGCGACACGGCCGAGCTGGACGCCCTGCCGGACCTGCTGGCCCGGACGCATCGAGGCCACCGACGACGCCGGCCCGCGAGCGTGGCCGGCTACCTGCACGACTGGGACGACATGTACTACCTGGGCTATGGCGTGACCCACCCCATCGCCCTGGAGGGCGCGCTCAAGCTGAAAGAGATCACCTACGCCCACTGCGAGGGGATCTTCTCCAGCGAGTTCAAGCATGGCCCGCTGTCCGCCGTCCGCGAGGGCTACCCGGTCCTCTTTATCACCGCCCCCGGCGACGAAGCGATGATGATCAACCACGTCAACGAAGTGACCACCCGCGGCGGCCGGGCCATCGCCATCGCCGCCGAGCACCCGGCGCTGCGCGCCAACGTCCACGACTACCTGGTCATCCCCGAGGCCAACCGCTTCCTGTCCCCGATCCTGCTCACCCTGCCGGCGCAGCTCATCTCCTACCACATGAGCGTCGCCCGCGGCATCGACCCCGACTGTCCGCGCAACCTGAGCAAGACGCTGACGGTGGATTAGCCTTGCAGATGCTGGCCGAATGTGCTATACTGTGACCATGACAATGGGTAGCGACAGGAGGAAGCGTTGATAGACTGGCGAGAACGGATCGTGATCGATCCAGAGGTCCTTGTCGGCAAGCCGATTGTGAGGGGCACCCGCCTCGCGGTCGAGTTCATCATCGATCTGCTGGCTCAAGGCTGGACGGAGCCGGAAATCCTGCGCAACTATCCAGGTCTGACCCACGAGGATGTACAAGCCTGCTTGAGCTATGCCAGCGCTGCCTTACAGGCAGAAAAGGTCTATCCCTTGGTGGCGGCGTAACCTATGCGCATCCTGGCCGAGAACTTCGGAGGCAGTCGGGCAGACGACGCCTGGGTTCGCACCGACGCCCCAGGCGCAGCAGTTGAGTGGACGTACCGACGATCGATCTCACATTCGACAAGGACTTTGGTGAGCTGGCCTTTCGGTCGGCTCCGCTCAAGTGGAATCATCCTGTTCCGCATCTCGACCCCATCTTCGGCGCACGTTGCCCGGGTGGCCACAACGGCACTGAATAGCCGTACCGATTGGGTGGGGCACTTTGCCGTAGTTGAAGACACCCGCATACGCATGACCCCCTTGCCGCCTACGACCTGAGCGTCGCCCCGATTCCGCAGAATCGCATCGACCCCGACCACCCGCGCAACCTGAGCAAGACCCTCTGTACAAACCCTGAAGAGATCGAGGCTATGAAAAAAAGCTTGACAAACGGCGGATAATGGCATATACTACAGGGGAGGAGAAAGTCCCTTGCCGCGTCTGGCGCTCTCCCTGCTCGGTTCCTTTCAGGCGGTCGTAGACGAGCAGCCCATCGTGGCCTTTGAATCGGACAAAGCTCGTGCTCTGCTTGCCTTCCTCGCCGTCGAATCGGGGCGCCCCCACTCCCGGGAGAGGCTGGCCGGGCTGCTGTGGCCCGAGTCGACGGAGACCCTGGCCCGCGCTAGCCTGTCGCATGCCCTCACCAACCTGCGCCACGCAATCCGTGACGCCGAGCCGCCGCTTCTCCTCGCCTCGCGCCAGTCCATCCAGTTCAGCCGCGAGAGCGACGCCTTTGTCGACGTCATTGCCTTCGAACAGCAGATATCTGACGGCCGGCGGTCGGCGGCCGACATCGGCCATCTGGAAGCGGCCGTGGCCCTCTACCACGGCCGCTTCCTGGAGGGCTTTTCGCTGCCCGGCAGCTCCGAGTTCGAGGAGTGGCTCCTGCTCGAGCAGGAGCACCTGCACCGTTTGGCCATGGAGGCGTTGGGCCGCCTGGCGGTGGCCTACGAGGACCAGGGCGAGCTCGATCGCGCCCTGGCCTTTGCCTGGCGCCAACTGGAGCTGGACCCCTGGTGGGAAAGCGCCCACCGCCAGGCCATGCGCCTGCAGGCGCGAAAGGGTCAGCGCGATGCTGCCCTGGCCCAGTACCAGGCCTGCTGCCGGTTGCTGGCTGATGAGCTGGCGGCAGTGCCTTCGCCCGAAACGGTCAAGCTCTACGAGCAGATCCGGGATGGACAACTGCCCGCCCAAACCGCCCCATGGCCCGAGCCTGAAGAGCCGCCCTCAGCCCTTCCCGGCTTTCTCACCGGCCGGACCCCTTCTGCCGCCGCCCGGCCGGTCTTTGTCGCCCGCGACAAGGAGCTGGCCGGGCTGGAGGACTGGCTCGCCGCCGCTCTCGACGGGCGCGGCCGGGTGGCCTTTGTCGTCGGCGGGCCGGGGCGAGGCAAGACGGTCCTCTTGCACGAGTTCGCCCGGCGCGCCCTGGATGCCCACCCCGACCTGCTGCTGGCCATGGGCACCTGCAACGCCTACTCCGGAGCCGGCGACCCCTACCTGCCCTTCCGCGGCGCCCTGGCCATGCTCACCGGCGACGCCGAAGCTCCGTGGGCCGCCGGGTTCCTGACGGCGGCCCAGGCGCGCCGCATGTGGGACGCCCTGCCCGACGTGGCGCCGGTCCTCTCCCGGCGCGGCTCGGGGCTGGTCGGCACCCTCCTGCCCGGCCGCGAGCTGCTGGCGAGGGCCCGCGCCGCCGCCCCGGTCGGGGCCGGCTGGCTGCTCCCCCTGGAACGCCTGCGGAGTACCGCCGACCGCGCAGGGACTGCGGTGGCCGATCCGCGCACCGGCCCGTTCGGCAGCCTGGAGCAGAGCCACCTGTTCGAGCAGTACGCCAATGTGCTGATCGACCTGTCCGCTGTGCACCCTGTGCTGCTGGTGCTGGACGACCTGCAGTGGGTTGACCTGTCGTCGGTCGGCCTGCTGTTCCACCTGGGACGCCGCATCGAGCGAGGCCGGATCCTGATCACCGGCGCCTACCGGCCGCACGAGGTAGCGCTGGGACGGGACGGGCAGCGACACCCGCTGGAGCCGGTGCTGGCCGAGCTGCGGCAGCGCTTTGGCGACACCTGGATCGACCTGGCCGCCGCGGACGAGGCGGAGGGCCGCACCTTCGTGGACCGCCTCCTGGACACCGAGCCCAATGCCTTGGACGAGCAGTTCCGTGGAGCCCTGTTCGGGCAGACGCGGGGCCACCCGCTGTTCACCGTCGAGCTGCTGCGGGCCATGCAGCAGCGGGGTGACCTGGTGCTAGATGAGGATGGGCGCTGGGTCAAAGAAGGCCGGTTGGAGTGGGGTGCGCTGCCGGCGCGGGCCGAGGCAGCCATTGCCGAGCGGCTCGCCCGGCTTCCGGAGGAGCTGTACCAGGTGCTGGCCGCCGCCAGCGTGGAAGGCGAAGAGTTCACCGCCCAGGCCGTGGCGCTGGTACAGGGTATGGACGAGCTGCGGCTGCTGCGCGCGCTGCGTGGCGAGCTGGCCGGGCGGCACCGCCTGGTGCGGGAACAGGGAGAGCGAATCGTGGATGGGCGGTGTCTGTCCCGCTACCGGTTTGCCCATTTTCTGTTTCAGCAGCACCTGTACCAGGGGCTGAGCGAAGGGGAGCGGCTCCTGCTGCACCGCCGGATGGGCGAGGCCCTGGAAAGGCTCTACGCCGGGCACCTGGAGGAGGTGGCTGTGCAACTGTTGCGCCATTTTGCCGGCGATCCGCGGCAAGAACGGCGTTACGCCCGAATGGCAGGGGAGCGGGCAACGGCGCAGTTTGCCAACGACGAGGCAGTGCACCATCTGAGCCGCGCCCTGGAGCTCACGCCTGCAAGTGAGTGCCGCGAGCGGTACGAACTGCTGATGGCCCGAGTGAGCGCGTACCTTCGGCTGGGTAAGGGCGACGCCGAACAACGCGACCTGGCCGAGCTGGAGACACTGGCGGAAGGACTCGGCGCCGAGGAGCAGGCTGAGGTGAGTGCAGGAAAGGCCAGCTACGCTGGGCGGTACCGCGACTTCTCGGCTGACCTTGCTGCGATGCAGGAAGCGGCCGACCGATTGGCCCGGGTGAACGGCCAACCCAGCGCGCAGACGCGGAGTCACCGGTTGTTGGGATTCCTGGCTGAGGTGCGTGACAGTGACACCTCTCGCGCCCGGGCACACTACGCCGAAGCGCTGGCCCTGGCGCGGGCCGGCGGGCTCCGCGACCTGGAGGCGCTGGTGCTGGGAGACCTGGGTGAGTGCCGCGATGACCCTAAAGAAGCGCTGAGCTACTATGAACCGGCCTTGCTCATCGCTCGCGAGGTTGGAGACCGACAAGGAGAATGCGTGGCACTCCGAGACGTGTGCAAAGCCCGCTTCCAGGACGGTGACTTGGCTGGATCGTGGACCGGTTTTCAGCAGTGCCTGGACCTGGCCCGCCAAATCGGCTGGCGTATGTTCGAGCAATATGCGCTCTGGGACTTGGGCCTTGTCTGCTATATGGTGGGGGACGCAGCACGGGCGCGAGGCTTCTACGACCTGGCCCTGCGCATCCTCAGGGAGATGAAGGACCGACATCGCGTGGCGGGGCTGCTCCGCGACCGCGCAGACGCTGCCCGTGCCCTGGGCGATGTTGCAGCAGCGTGGGAGGACGCCCGGGAGGCCCGGCAACTTGGGCTTGAGACGGGTGCGCCGGGGCCTGAGGGCCATGGCCATATGGCGGTGGGCAACCTCTACCAGGACATGGGGGACCCTGCCGCGGCCCAGACCTGCTACGCCCAGGCCCTTCAGGCGCTACGTAGAATTGGCGCGACGCAACTGCACATAGAGCCGTTGGCAAGGTTGGCCGGCGCGGAGCTGGCCCTCGGTCAGATCGGCCCTGCTCAGGGTCACGTGGGCGAGATCCTGGCCTACCTGGACGACGGCGGGTGCTTGATTGCTGACTGCAAACCTTTCTGGACCTACTTGACCTGCTACCAGGTGCTTGTTGCTGCGGGCAACCCTCGAGCCAACGAGATCCTGAGTTGGGCGCACACCCAACTTCAGGAGTGGGCCGCTCGCTGTCCCGACGAGGAGACGCGGCGCTCGTTCCTGGAGAACGTGCCCTGGCACCGCGAGATCCTCCGTGAATGGCAGCTCGCCCAGGCCCGAGCCAAGAGCGAGGCGTAAAGGCTCAGTTGGCGGGCTGCGTTTCGTGTCCGCCATCCGGGGCGCCGGCTTCCTCCTCGCCTGTCTCCTCCCTCAAGAGCTGGCACAACTCCTCCAGGCTGGCGAAACCCGTCACCGCCGCCGACCCCGGCCGCTGGAGCGACCCCCTCCAGGCCAGGCCACCCTCGACGCTCACCCGCCACAGCCGGACCAGGAAGGAACAATAGTCCGGCCGAGGCGTGCTAATCTCGCGACACATGGACACCAACCGATCAACCTCCCACCCACTCTGTGAGGGCGATCAGGAGCCCGGTGAGGATCAGACCGGCCACCGCGACGCCCAGCTGTATCCGCCAGTCAACCTCGACCGGCTCATCGCAGCCGGTGGCGTCGTATGGCCAATCGAGCGGAAACCGAGATCGGTAATAGTTGAACCACCCCATCATGCAACCTCCTTTTGTGCCATGGCCGGGCCGCACACCGTCCGCAAGGCAGGGTCACGTCCCGCCTGGCCACAACAGGTCACCGGGAGTCGCTGGCGAGCATAGGCTAAAGCTGTTGATCACCAGGATCTTGCAGCCACCATTCTCGACCATCGTCCCCTCTGCCCAGATGGTGCTGCCGGTCATCTCCCTCCTCAGGTTGCCATACAGGAACAGCGTGCGATTACAGCCGTCGGTCAGGTAATACTGCAGGAACATGCCGGGATACTGCGGGAGCTCGCACACGCTGGACCGTGTCCAGGAGAGCTTGCCGATGGCGATCGATTGAGGCCCCGAGGAGCTCTGGGCCACCGGTATGCTGCCAACCAGGAACAGCAGAGCCACCAACACTGCCGCTTTCGCCTTCATTTTCCCTCCTTGATCTTAGACTCATCCCACTCTACCACTCGACCCGGTAGGAATGCTGTACAAAACGTGAAGAGATCGCAGGTCGGGAAGAAGGCTTGGCAGGCGGCGTACAATCCAATATGACAGAACCCCTCCCCACCGCTTGACATCCCCCCTGCTAGCATTTACAATATCCTCCAACCAATCAAAGAATTAGAGTGGCAGGAGGCAGGGATGGGCGAGGCGATCACCGAAACCAAAGAGATAGAGATCCTGCCGGCCACGGCCGAGCGCTGGCCCGACCTGGAGGCGCTGTTCGGCAGGAACGGCGCCTGCGCCGGCTGCTGGTGCATGTGGTGGCGATTGAGCCGGCCTGAATTCAAGCGGTGGCAGGGCGAAGGGAACAAAGCCGCCCTCAAAGAGATGACGCTCGGCGACCAGGTACCCGGACTCCTGGCCTACGCCGATGGCCGCCCCGCCGGCTGGTGCTCCATCGGGCCGCGCGAGCAGTTCGCCGCCCTGGAAAGGTCGCGCAACCTCACGCCGGTGGACGGCGAAGCGGTGTGGTCGATCGTCTGCTTCTTTGTGGTCCGGCCGTTCCGCCGCCGGGGTCTGCTGGCCGAGCTGGTGCGCGGCGCCGTCGGCTATGCACAGCAGCAGGGAGCCCACATCGTCGAGGCTTATCCCATCGACACGCAGACACCCAGGCTGGCCGGGAAAAAGCTGACCGGTGCAGGTGGCTACATGGGTATCGCCTCGACCTTCCAGGCGCTCGGCTTTGTCGAGGTGGGGCGCGCCTCCGAAACCCAGCTCATCATGCGCTACACAATCCAATAATCAGATGCCAAAACCAAGCAGCTATGAGATCTTTGCCACTCGGGCCGACTGGCGTAGCTGGCTCGAAGCCCACCACGCCGGTCAGTCCGAGCTGTGGCTGGCCGTCTACAAAAAGGGCTCCGGCAAGACGGCCGTGACCTACGAGGAGGCCGTCGAAGAGGCGCTGTGCTACGGCTGGATCGACGGCCTGGTCCAGGCGATCGACGAGGACAAGTACGCCGTGCGCTTTAGCCCGCGCAAGCCCGGCAGCATCTGGGCCGAAAGCAACAAGCGGCGCGTCGAGAAGCTGATCCGAGAGGGCCGCATGGCCGAGCCGGGCCTGCAAAAGGTTGCCGCCGCCAAGGCCAGCGGCGAATGGGAAGCCGCCGCCCGCCGCGAGGAGATCGACGCCTTGCCGCCCGAGCTCGAACAGGCGCTGCGCGCCCACGAAGGCGCCCTGGCCGGCTTCCAGGCCCTGCCCGCCAGCCGGCGGAAAATGCTCATCTGGTGGCTGTCCGACGCCAAGCGCGACGCCACCCGCCAAAAGCGCCTGCGGGCCATCGTCGACGAAGCACTAAAAAAGGCTTGGTGATGGGATGAACAAGTATTCGGGCAGCGATTTCGACGACTTTCTCCAAGAAGATGGTATCCTCGAGGAGGTGACAGCCAGGGCACAATTTGTCATCTCCACAGCCCTCGCACGCGCCGGCTTGCAGGATGCCCTCGCCTCGGGTTCCTTGACTATATGAAAGATCGCCTTCAGGCAGATATTCAACTGCTTGACTCAGCAAGTGACTGATGCTATACTGAGGGCAGTGCAGGGTACGATGGATAAACCTTGAGCATCAAACCAACCTATACTGTAGTCCGCATTAGGGAGCAGAAGAGCGACTTTGCCTACTGGCAAACCCAGTCGTATGAGCTTCGTGGAGGCTCGCCGTTGCGCAGCTTGACCGACTTCTTGTCCCAGCCAGCACGGCTGTCGCCCCCGAATGACCTGATCACGACGCCGCCTGGCGTCGACTTTGACCTGCTATGCGTCGCGGGTCGAGGCTGTGAACTGACATGCATGCTGCGATTTTGATGAAGAACGTGCCGCCGGCTTGCTGTAAGCACCGTGCAGATCTGCGATACTCGTGACAAGGGTCTAGTCCACCCGAACAGGGCAGACAAACACCCGCTCCTTCACCGCCACCGGCCCCGGGCCGGCGATCTCAAACTCCCCCCTCACCCGGATGTCGCCTGACGAGCTGCCGACCATCACCTCGACCGCCCCCGGCCAGACGGCATAGCCCATCGCCCTATCCCAACAGCCAAGCTGATCGGCGTGCAGCGTCAAGGTCACCGTCTTGCTCTCCCCCGGCCGCAAAGCAACCCGCTTCAAACCCTTCAGCTCCTTGACCGGCTGGGGCGCGGCCAGGTCGGGACGGCGGACGTAGAGCTGGACCACCTCATCCCCGGCGACGGGGCCGCTATTCGTCACCCGTAGCGTTATGTCGACGCACTCCCCCGCCGCTGCCTGCTGCCGGCTCACCGCCAGGTCGCCGTACTCGAATGTCGTATAGCTCAGCCCATGGCCAAAGGGATAGAGAGGCTCGCCGCGGAAGTAGCGATAGGTGCGCCCCTCCATGCTGTAATCCTCAAAGGGCGGCAGGTCGTCCACCGAGCGGTAAAAGGTGACCGGCAGCCGCCCGCCGGGGTTATAGTCGCCGAACAGCACGTCGGCCAGGGCCTCGCCGCCGGCCTGGCCCGGATACCAGGCCTCGACGATGGCCGGCACATGCTCGGCAGCCCAATTGACGGCCAGGGCGCTGCCGTTGAGCAGCACCAGCACCAGCGGCTTGCCCAGAGCCGCCAGCTGCTTGAGCAGCGCCTCCTGGGGCGCGGGCAGGGCAATGTCGGTCCGGTCGCCGCCGGCAAAGCCGTCGATCTGGACCGGCATCTCTTCCCCCTCGATGCGGGGTGACAGGCCCATGACGGCGACGACGACGTCGGCCTTGCGCGCCGCCTCCAGCGCCTGGGCGGCGAGATCCTCATCCGGCGGCGCCCACACAAGCTGCACCTGTGGGTCGAGACCCCAGCTCATATACTCGAGCCGGAGGCGGTAAGAGCGGCCCGCTTTCAGATCGATCGCCTTGGTCGTGAGCAAGGGCTCGTGCATACCCTGGTATTCGACGAGCAGCTCGCCGTCCAGGTAGAGCTTGTAGGCGTTGTGGCCGTTGACGCCGAGCCGGTAGGTCCCACTGACCGGCGGCGCCAGCAAGCCGGTCCAGCGCACCGAGAAGGGATCGCCCCATTGCCCGGTCAGTGGGGTGGTGTCTGTCCAGACCCAATCCACGGCAGGGTCAATACGGGTCAACCGCGGCTCCTCAGCCTTCACCACTGGCCCCTCGATTCAGCGAACCAAGCTCGACAAAGTTTCCTTCCAGATCTGGTTCGAAAGCTCTGTTCAAGCCACCGGGATATGACTATTCGCTGCGAACCACAAACCGCTCTCTTAACGCATGTGGATCGAGAGAATGTGCTCCCGCGAACACCTCATATTCGAGCGGTTCCACAACGAAATCCGCCCGTGTTTCATCATAGTAAGCCAGCCGCTGTATTGGCACACCGAAGTGTACGGTCTTGGTCTCACCGGGCTGCAGGGCAACTCGGGTGAACGCCTTGAGCTCTTTGGGGGCCCGCTCCACTGCTGACCCAATGGCCGAGACGTAGAGCTGCACCACTTCCTCACCTGGGTGTGCCCCGACATTGGAGACATCCAGGCTCACCTTCAACGTTTCTGACGCGCCGAGTTGGTTCCGTGCGAGTTCCAAGCTGGCGTAGTGGTAGCGGGTGTAACTGAGGCCAAAACCAAAGGGAAAAGCTGGTCTCTTGCCATCGCGCTCAAGCTTGCGGTAACCGTGCCATAGATCATATTCGATTTCCTTTGCATCCTTGTCGAAGACGGGCAGGTCTTCAGCCCGTCTGGGAATGACGAACGGTAGCTTGCCACTTGGGTTGACCCGACCGAGCAGGATATCGGCCAGAGCGTAGCCGCCCTCCATGCCAGGATACCAGAGCATCAGAATGGCCGGCACACTGGCGCGCCAGGCTTCCATCAGCACGCTACTGCCGCCCATAACCGCGACAATGGTCCGAGGATTCGCAGCTGCGATCGCCTGGATCAGCTCCTCGTCCTCAGGGGAGAGGGCGAGCCGTTCTCGGTCGCCGCCGGTCAGGAATGCATCGGCAGGCTGTGTAGCGATACCTTGCATGAACCCCTGGGCAATCGACGTCTCCTCCGGCGCAGGAGGGGGGAAAAGCGAAGCCAGATCCTGCATTGTGTTCGGATCAAGAAACTCGCCTTCGTCGGTATGGGTGTAGCCCACCACCAACACGACCGCGTCGGCATCCCGGGCTGTGGCCACGGCTCGCTCGAGATTGCTGCCGTCGTCATGCAGCACCTCTGCCTGCCCGTTCAGCGCGGCCTGAATCCCAACAAGCGGGGTCGCTACGTAGGCAGGACGGGTGCCGCTGGAACCGGTATCGCCAGTGTTGGGCGTATTGGCCAGCCGGCCAATCACGGCCAATTTCCTCAGGTTGCGGAACGGGAGGAGACCTCCTTCGTTTTGCAGCAACACGATGGACTTTTCCGCCGCTTCTCGCGCCAGCGCCCGGTGGCTCTCGCTGCCGACCTCTGCCACATGGTAGTTGTCAGGGCCGAGCAGGCGCAGCTGTTGGCGTAAGAGGCGCAGCACGGCATCATCAATCCGATCCGGCGGGACCTGGCCGTTCTCTACCAGGTGTTTCAAGTGTTGATGATAGTGCATTTGAAAGGGCATTTCCAGGTCCTGTCCGGCCAATACCGCTTTCTTGGCATCGCGCAGGCCGAACATAAAGTCGGACAACACGAATCCTGTAAAGCCCCACTGGTTTTTGAGGATGTCAGTGAGCAAGACCTTGTTCTGCCCGCACCACTCGCCGTTGACGCTGTTGTACGCGCTCATCACCGCCGCCACCCCTTCGTCCACTACGCGCTTGAAGTGGGCCAAGTAGATCTCGTGGAGCGCCCTGGGGCTGATGCGCACATCGACCCTGAAACGGGCATTCTCCATCGAGTTGAGCGCATAGTGCTTCACGCATGCCATAGCGTGTCGCTGCACGCCCCGAGTGAGTGCGGCGCCCAATTCGCCCAGATGGTGCGGGTCTTCGCCATAGGTTTCCTGAGCGCGTCCCCAGGCTGGATGACGGAGCAGGTTGATGCAAACCCCACCGAATAGGGTACCGCCCAGAGCGCGCAGCTCGCGCCCAATGACATCGCCGATGCGCTCTTCAAGAGATACGTCCCACGCTGCACCTCGGGCCATGGAAACCGGGAATGTGGTAGCGCCCTGCATTACCACGCCACGGGGACCATCGGCAAAGCGAATACCAGGGATGTCCAGGCGGGAAATGACACCCGCATTCCACGGATGATCGGCGTATCCCCCGGCCATCATCTCCACTACCCCAGACCAGAAAGAAAGATCGCCATCCATCATCTCCATTTTCTCATCCAGGGTAAGCTGCGCCAGCAGTTCGTGCGCCTTGGTCTCAGTCTGCTCGGCGCCGAGTTCCGTTCCTGACTCGAAGCCTGTGAACGCTACTGGGTCATTAGTTTGAGCCATGGTGAAACCTCCTCAGATTTCGTGACCTTGCTTTGGGCTGATGTCCGTCCTCTCCCGTTCTTCCCCCCGCTTTTCGGTAGTTCCTGGCAGATGGGTCGCACTACCGACCTGTCGGGCGGCGAACGCCTGGCGTCCAGTTTAGGCGGATAGTGCCTCGATGATCTCCTGGCAAAACTCGGGTAGATCATCCGGCACTCGACCCGTGATAATGTTGCCATCCCGCACCGCTGGCACATCGACATAGTCCGCCCCCGCATTCGCCAAGTCATCCCGCACCGCAACATAGCCGGTGGACTGCTTACCCTTCATTACCCCCGCTGAGATCAGTACCCATGGACCATGGCAGATGGCAGCCAACACCTTGCCCCGCCGATGGCACTCACGCACCAGTTCAAGCGTGCCCTCATGTAATCGTAAGGCATCCGGTGAATACCCTCCAGGAAAGAGTATGCAGTCTATCTCTTCGACATCGATTTCCTCGAGGTGGCTTATTCTGTATCGATTACCCTCCGCCATCACCGGGATGGGGACTGGATGGCCGAATCGACCCGTGACCGGTTTCCCGGCCATATAGGGACGTGGATGGAGCCCCTCGTTCACCGGCACCACTGCGATTTCAGCCCCCTCCTCGCTGAGCCTCAACACTGGATAGAGGAGCTCGATGTCCTCGAACTCGTTGGCTACGATAATCACAACCTTTTTGCCGCCTAATTTTCCTGTCATCTGCACCTCCCTTGCGCACAGGCTCGATCGTACCTGCGCAGACATGATCTGCCGAATGTTGGCGGAGGGACTGCCCACCGCACCGACGTTCCACCGAAGCTCCAAGAACCGCTCTCAAACTGCGGATCTCAGGCCCGGGTAAGCTACATCGCAGCGTGGTATAGCGCCACGATATCCTCGAGGCTGGTCTGTCGTGGATTCACGGCGATGTTGCCACTTTTCATGGCATCGGCTGCCATGGACGGAATCTCATCTTCTTGCACGCCCAGCTCCCGTAACCCCGCCACGACCCCGACATCGGCTTTGAGCTGTAGCACCTCCTCCACGGCAACGGCCGCAGCCTTGCGCGGTGACAGGCCACAGACGTCAGCACCCAGGGCCTGGGCCACGCGTCCCATCTTTTCGGGGCAAGCCAAGGCATTGTACTCCATGATGTGGGGCAACAAGATGGCGTTGGCCACACCGTGGGGAATGTCGTAGAACCCTCCCAGGGGATGGGCCATAGCATGACAGTTCCCCAGGCGCGTGAAGCCGAAGGCACTCGCCACCATTGTGCTGGCAATAGCCAGGTTGGCCATGGCTTTGAGGTTGCCGCGGTTCGCCACCCCCTTGCGCAGGCTCTGGCCGATGAGGTGAATGCCGTGCATAGCCAGAGCCTCGGTAAAGGGCTGGGACATCAACGAAGTATAGCATTCGATGCCGTGGGTCAGCGCATCCAGGCCGGTGCTTGCAGCGATGTGGGCTGGCATGGTAGCCATCAGCGAAGGGTCCACGATGGCTACGGACGGGATGGCCTGCGGGCCGCCGATGGTCATCTTGTAACGCCGCGCCACATCGGTTATGACGATAAAGGGGGTTACCTCCGCGCCGGTGCCCGCGGTGGTGGGGATGGCTATTACGGGCGCCGGCTTTTGCTCGATCCTGCCGATGCCTTCATAGTCACGGATCGAGCCGGGGTTCGTGGCCATCACCGCCGACGCTTTGGCCACGTCCATCGAGCTGCCGCCGCCCAGGCCCACGACGCTGGTGCACGCCTCGCGGTGGAACAGGTCAGTCGCCTTTTTCACCGTTTCAACGCTCGGATTGGGCTCCGTCTCATCGAACAGCGCAAAAGGAACTCCGCTCGTCTCCAGAACCGCGGTGAGCATGTCCAGCAGGCCTGCCCTCTTGACCCCTTGGTCGGTCGCAATCAGAACCTTCGGTCGGTCGCCGACCTTGACTTGTTCCACCACATGTTCCAGAGCCCCAACTCCAAAGAAAACTAGCGTTGGGATCTGGAATGCTACGACGTTCTCTAGCATATCTCCACCCATCGCCCAAAGTCGGGGTAGATTGCCATCGACTTTGGGGCCACAATCTTGTTGTAAGCTGCAAACTGAGTGGAAGGCGGGGTCACCTCGTCCATCAGGCCCACTGCCATGAGCACTTGGCCGCGGATCCGCGGACACAGATGCTGGACGTCTATGTAGCCGAGTTTTCGAAAGATCGCATCCTCTTGCTGGTGCAGGGGATCAAACCAGCGGAAGTAGTCTCGCAGTTCTGCGTACGCATTTACATCGAGGTCCAGCTCCCAGACTCGTTTGTAATCGCATAGGAATGGGAATACCGGAGCGGCCCTCCTGATGCGCGGCTCCAAAGCCGCGCAAGCCAGCGTTAGTCCACCTCCTTGGCTGCCGCCTGTAGCGCCCACACGATTCTCGTCTACATCAGGCATTTCCATCACTAATCCAGCGAACTGAGCAGCATCCAGGAAAATCTGTCGGAACAACATCTTCTCTGGTGGCCCAGCCAAGCCCCGCACGATGTGACCTCGTAGTCTGACGCCCGCAGTCCATTGCAGCAGCGGCCTTTGGCATCCAGCGGAGGCTTTCGCCGCCTGTGTACGACAACATCAGACGCGTACGATCTTGGGCACAGCGGCGAGAGCTTGTCAAGCACGAGTTCTCCTGCTCCGAGGTTTGCTGCTCGCGAAGCGACCAAAATAGCTGATGCACACCTGCCGCCACAGTTGAGCGTTCTCCAGCTGCTGTTCGAGTCGCTCGCTGACATGCCTGTGGCGCTCGGGATCGATCTTGCCCTGCAAACTCTGCCAAGTCCTCACCATCTCCTGCACGTAGGCGACACCCGCATCGTAGTGCCGTTGCAGCTCCTCCCAGAGCACGCTACCGGATCGCAGGCGGTGATGCCATCCGACGTGGTGAAACCACAGGAGCAGTCTCTCGGGACAAGCAGCCATGTCGTCAAATTGCTCCCGCAGGGGACTATGATATTGGCTAGCGGCGTTGCTCCCGCTACTACTGCGGTCAAAGCCCACGCCTTCAGCATCGGCCCGATGGTAGTAAACGTTGTTCCAGTCCGCTCGAGGCGCGCCGTCGAAACCAGGATCTGGCCCGTAGTGATGACCTTCCTGCATGATGTGATGCAGGCCGAGGGGGGTCATATAGTCGATGCACGCCTCCCAGGAGCCGAGCATCATCAGCTTGATGACATCCACCACAACTGGATCGTTTGACCAGGTCATCCTGATCCATTCGTCGGCGATGGCCTCGGCGCTGATGCCGGCGTCCCAGGCAAGGCGTCCAAAGGCGTACCAGTTAGCCTGGGCAAAATGGTGACCACACCAGTTGCGGTCTGAGCCGGTGTTGGCCACACCGACGATAGCCGACGTGGCGCCATCACCCGCTGATCCATCCACGATCCTGGCGACCGTCGTGCCGGGACCCTTGGCATACGTGTCTGAATCCAGAACCTCTTTCCACATGCTGGCCAGGTAGACGAGATGAATCGACTGCCCGAGATATTCCTGGGTGATCTGCAGCTCCAGAGCCAGCGGTGTTTTTGCCATTGCACCAAACAGAGGATGGAATGGCTCCCGAGGCTGAAAATCAACCGGCCCGTTCTTCACCTGTAGGAGCACGTTGGGCTGGAACTTGCCATCGAGCGGCACAAACTCCTCGTAGGCGCACTTGGCCCTGTCCGCATCGGTGGCGGCATCGTAGACGAACGCCCGCCACAACACCATTCCGCCATATGGCTCCAGAGCCGCGGCGAGCAAGTTGGCGCCATCGTCGTGGTTGGCGCCGTAATCTTGTGGTCCTGGCTGGCCTTCTGAATTGGCCTTCACGACAAAGCCACCAAAATCGGGGATCAGGCGATATATTTCGTCCACCTTCCTCTTCCACCACTCAGAGACCTCAGGACACCGCGGGTCACTCGTCCCCAAGCCACCGAGCTGGACAGGGGCCGAGAAGAGTGGCGACAGGTATACACGAATGCAATAGGGCCGGAAGAGATCGGCCAGTGCCGCCGTTTTCCGCAGGTATTCTGTACTCAGGCTTTCAGGCTGTGCGTTGACGTTGTTGAGGACTGTCCCGTTAAGGCCTATCGATGCACAGGCCCGAGCGTAATCGACGAGCCGGGTGCCGGCGATCCCCGGCAACTCCTCCCAGTTCCACAACGATCCGCCTGCATAGCCTCTCTCGATCGAACCGTCGATGTTGTCCCAATGACAAAGGATTCGATGGCGAATCCGGGGGCAGACCGAGACATCCAGTGCATGGATATCCCGGTGCGTTTGCAGGAGGCGCAGGAAGTGAAAGATACCGACCAGGATTGCCGGCCCGGAGATGCCCGTAATCAGAATCCAGTGGTTCCCGGTGAATGGAAGGGAACGGATCGTGAACCCGTCTTCGCCCAATCTGCGATAGTCGGCCTGCGATAGCGAAACACCTATTGCGTCGAGCTCGCCGGCGGTCCCCACTACCAGTGAATTGCAGGCTCGCGTCCGGTCTGAGAGCGGCACCGCCTGATCCAGAATGGCCGGCAGGGCCCGCGCAAGCTCCCTTCTGATGGCGTCGGCGATAGGACTCTTGCCGAGCACAGTTGCGCAGTGGATCGCATTGCGATATTGGCCCAGTAGGCTGGGATCGTCTAACTTGCGGTATCGTAGCCACAGCTCATAGCCGTCTTCGCTGGTAGCGTCCATCGCACACCCTTCTGACATCCTTTTCGCCGCACAAGCGTTTTGGCAGCGAGCCTTTCACCCCGTGCAAGCACGTTGTAACAGCGAGACCGATTGGAGCGCGACGTAGCCATAGGTCGAGGGAGACTAGAACCTTGCGGCAGATTCCCAGGATCCAGTAACCGTGCGCCTTCGCTCATGGAACGATTTATCCTTCTGTCGTCACCCGCGCCTCGCTGAAAAAGACTTTGGTGTTGGCGGCCTCGACCGGCCGGCCGGTGATCTGGAAGCGCCCAGCCAGCGGAAGATCGACTGCCGAGCTGCCAACCAGGACCTCGACCGGGCCTGGCTGGACTGCATAACGCAGCGACCGGTCGTGGAAGCCGAGCTGATGGCTGTGCAGCGTAAAACTCAACTTCTTGCACTCGCCCGGATCCAGGCTGATACGCTTGAAGCCCTTCAGTTCCTGGATGGGCCGGGGCACGCTGGCATCGGGGTGGCGGACGTAGAGCTGCACGACCTGGTCTCCTCTCCGGCTCCCGGTGTTGGTCACGCGGACGCTGATGGTTATCTGCTCACCAACGGGGACCTCCAGCCGGTCCAGGTGCAGGTCGTGGAAGGCAAAGGTGGTGTAGCTGAGGCCGTAGCCAAAGGGGTAGAGGGGTTCACCGCGGAAGTAGCGGTAGGTGCGGCCCTCCATGGCATAGTCCTCAAACGGCGGCAGATCGTCCGCGGAACGGTAGAAGGTGACCGGCAGTCGCCCACCCGGGTTATAGTCGCCAAAGAGGATGTCGGCCAGGGCCTCGCCACCGGCCTGGCCAGGATACCAGGCTTCGACGATGGCGGGCAAACGCTCGGCAGCCCAGTTGACGGCCAGGGCGCCGCCGTTTAGCAGCACCAACACCATGGGTTTGGCCAGAGCGTGGAGCTGTCTGAGAAGCCGCATCTGGCACTCGGGTAACTCGATGCTGGTGCGATCGCCGCCGTGAAAACCCTCGACCTGGACGGGCATCTCCTCTCCCTCCAGCCGGGGCGACAGGCCCATCACGGCGATGACGACACTTGCCTTGCGAGCGACTTCCAGAGCTTCCCTTTCATAGTCCCGGCCTGGCACTTCCCACAGAAGCTGTATCTGCGGGTCGAGCCCTCGGTTCACATAGTCCAGCTGAAGGCGGTAGAACCGCCCGGCTTCCAACATCAGGGCGCATGTCTTGCTGAGCGGGTGATGGATATCGTCCGACTCGCATAGCAGGTCGCCGTCAAGATAGAGCTTGTAACCATTGTGGCCACTAACGCCAATTTCGTACGTGCCGCTGCGAGGTGGCACCAGGAATCCGGTCCAACGCACGCTGAAGGGATCAGCCCATTGCCCGCTCAGCGGCGTCGTATCCTTCCAGACAAATTCCACGACGGGATCCACGCGGCACATGGCCGGCTCGCCCTCGAAATTGGGGTTGGCGTAGTACTTGCCCGTCAGGCCTATCTCACCCCCGCTCGCCGAGCGCAGGCAAGTCGGGGGGATGGCGTGCAGCGGCACGACCCCGTCCACCCAGCCGCAGCCGGTTGCGTGGTAGACCCTGGTAGATGCCGAGACCTCCTGTCGAACCCCGGCAAGCGGAGTGACCGCCTGGGCTGGCGTGCCACTGTAGTTGCCCAACAGCGCCGCAAGGTCATCGGCGTTGGGGCCGACGACGGCGATGCTACCCAGATCTTTGGAGAGGGGTAGCAGTCCGCCTTCGTTTTTGAGCAAGACGATGGACTCGCGGGCAGCCTGGAGCGCCAGCGCCTGGTGCTCCGGCGAGTTGACGATTTCGTAGGGAATCTGGGCGTAGGGCACCTGCTCAGGTGGATCGAACATACCCAGGCGAAAGCGGGCAGCGAACAGCCGCTCGACGGCGCGGTCGATCGTCGCCTCCGAAATCAGCCCCTGCGCCACGGCCTCCAACAGGGCCGGATAGACGGCGCCGCACTCCAGATCGCAGCCGTGATTGACGGCCAGCGCAGCCGCTTCCTCGGCCGTGCCTACCACCTTGTGGTTGGCGTAAATGTCATAGATCGCCCCGCAGTCCGAGACGACATAGCCGTCAAAGCCCCACTCCCCGCACAGGATCTTCTCCAGCAGCGTTGGGCTGGCGCAGCCCGGCTCGCCGTTGACCCGGTTGTAGCAGCCCATCACCGAGGCAGCCTTGCCCTCGCGGACGCAGGCCTCGAAAGCGGGCAGGTAGGTCTCGCGCAGATCCCGCTCGCCGACGCGGGCGTCGAACGAGTGGCGGTTCGACTCGGGGCCGCTGTGGACGGCATAGTGCTTGGGCGTGGCCACCAGCTTCAAATAGTCCGGATCGTCGCCCTGCAACCCCTTGACAAAGGCCACGCCCATGATGGCCGTAAGATAGGGGTCCTCGCCGTAGGTCTCCTGCCCCCGACCCCAGCGAGGATCGCGCAGAATATTCACGTTCGGAGTCCACTGGGTGAGGCCAGTATAGATCTGGCGCATCTCCCGGCGGAGCGCCTCGTGGTGTTTGGCCCGCGCTTGGTCGGAGGTGGCATTGGCAATGCTCCGCACGAGATCCGGATTCCAGGTGGCAGCTAGGCCAATGGCCTGGGGAAAGACGGTGGCAACGCCGGCCCGGGCTACGCCGTGCAGGCATTCGTTCCACCAATTGTAGGCGGGGATGCCCAGCCGCTCAATGGGGGGGGCATCGAATACCATCTGCAAGACCTTTTCTTTCAGAGTCATGCGCGAGACCAGGTCGGACACGCGTTCCTGAAGGGTCAATGCCGTCTCGTTCACAGGCTACACCTCAATCCCAAGATATTCGAACCAATCAAAGTCAGCGCGGTTCGTACTTGGCTGCCCGTTGCTGCTGGCATACATGGCAATGTAGGCCCCTACAAAGCCGCCCGCAACAGGCGTACTCAGAATTCGTCCGTCTACGTCTTGAGCCACGGGAAACCACTGGCCAGGTTCGCTGGCGGCATAGAAGCTGTACGCCTGTTCACGGGCCTCCACTTTCAAATACAGCCGACCGGCCCGAATGGGTTGCTCGGCCACGATCTCTTCTACACCATGTGCCCTTCTTGTCAGACGGACAACTGGCCCGGTTGCCAGTGTGGCGACCAGGCGGTAGTGGAAATCGCTGTTCTGAACAAGAGCGAGCCCAGCGCACTCGTGTGCGGTCTGCGGCTCGAATTCGAGAGCCGTCTGCACAGCAAAGTGAATGTGCTGCTGCCTGCGACCGACGAAGCTAGGAGATGCGTGCTCCGACAGTCGCTCGGGCCGCAGGTGCAACCGCAGGTAGCCAGGTCGCTCGCTCAAGCTCCAGAATTCATCGCGCGGAGTGCGCAAGAAGTTCCATTGGGGAGCGAGCACTGGCTCGTCAAAGTTGTCGCAGGCCGGAACGGCAGGCCAGTAGCATTCAGGCAAGTCAGGAGATGAATAGGAAAACTCGACTCGTCCCGTCCCAGGGCTTACGATTGGCCAGTCATCCTCCCACCGCACAGGGGCCAGGAAGGTTTCGCGGCCAAGATTGTAGAAATACCCACCATAAGGCCGCATGGCTAGCATGACCATCCACCACTCACCCCGTTGGGTCTCAACGAGATCGGCGTGGCCGGTGCCCACGATCGGATAGTCCAGCCCCATGTGGCGGTGGGTCAGAATCGGGTTGCCAGGATTCGCCTCATATGGCCCTGGGACCACAGCGCTGCGCGCGATCGTTACCGAATGATGGTGTCCAGTCCCGCCTTCGGCGATCATCAAGTAGTAGTAGTCCTTGATTTTGTAGACGTGGGGCGCTTCGGCCCACACCGACCCTTTCAGTGCCCCGTCCCAAAGGACGCGTGGCTCTCCCAGCAGGCACATGTGCTCGAGGTCCAATTCCTGGAGCCAGATCTCCGTGTGCCCTCTGTACTGGCCTTGACTGACCCGTCGATTGCCGACATACCAGGCGCGCCCATCATCGTCAAAGAACAGCGATGGATCTATCCCTGGAGCATTCTCCAGCCACGAAGGCTCCGACCAGGGCCCGGCCGGATCCGTGGCGGTGACGATGAAATTGCCCGCTTTCGTCTTTCCATCTACCAGGGTGTTGATCACGTAGAACACGCCCTGCGAAAAGCGGAGGGTCGGCGCGTACAGGCCGCCAGAGGGACGTATGTTGTCGAGGGGCAATTGCGACGGACGATCCAGCACGTGCCCTATTTGGTGCCAATGGACCAGATCGCGGCTGTGGAAGATCGGTAGTCCTGGAAAGTATTCGAATGTGGATGTGATCAGGTAATAATCGTCTCCAACGCGGCAAATCGAGGGGTCCGGATAAAAACCCGGCAAGATGGGATTACGAAATGTTTCGGACATTGTCAAACGTTTTCCTCCCTCCCGTCGTACAGGTGGCACTTGACGAGCACATCGTCAACGTATGCGTCCGCTGGGACTTCTCGTTTGCATCGTTCCCTAACTAGAGGGCATCTGCCTGCAAATCTGCAGCCTTGCTTCAAGTATTCTTCGTATTCCATGTCCGAGAGCTTGATCGCGCCGCTCCAGCGCCTGTTTGGATCCGCTTCGGGGATCGACTCCCTGAGAAGCTTGGTATAGGGATGTTTGGGGTCCATCAACACCTTCTCCACGGTCCCCATTTCGACGATGTTCCCTCTGAACATGACGGCGATCCGATCGCTCACATAGTAGGCGGTGGCCAGATCGTGGGTGATATACAGCACGCTCACGCCCAGCTCTTCCTTCAGCTTCTTGAACAGGTTCACGATCGACATTCTCAAGGAAGCGTCGACCATCGACACAGGCTCGTCGGCGATCAGCAGGGTCGGGTCGGTCAGCAGCGCCCGGCTGATCGAGATCCGCTGCAACTGCCCGCCGGAGAACTCGCTCGGGTACTTGCCCGAGAACTCGTCAAAGGACAGACCCACCGCCTGCAGCTTCCGCTCGATCAGCCTGACGGCCTCTTTTTTGCTGCCGGCCAGCTTGTAGTTGCGGACCGTCTCAAAGAAATAGCTGTCGACCGTTCTCAACGGGTTGAACGTGCCAAAGGGATCCTGAAAGATCGCCTGCGTCCCCCTGGTCCGCCACACCTTTTCGCCCTTGACGACCCGCTTGCCGCTGTAAAAGATCGAGCCTGAGGTTGGCGTCTCAAAGCCCAACACCATCCTGGCCGTAGTCGTCTTCCCGCAGCCGCTTTCGCCGGCCAGAGCAAATATCTCGGCCGGCTTGATATAGAACGACACGTGGTCGGCCGCCGTTATCCTGACCCTCGACAGCATGCTGCCCGAGGAAAAAACCTTGGTCAGTTGGTCGATTTCGAGCACCTTTTCCATTTCACCCTTCTCCCACCAACCAGCAGGCCACCCTGTGGTTGGCATCCAGTCTGGTGTGATCCGGCATCTGCTCGGCGCAGATATCGAGGGCCCGGGGGCACCTTGGGTGAAAGGGGCAGCCGCTGGGCGGATTCAACAGAGACGGCGGGCTGCCGGGCACACTTTCACGGGTACTCTTGTCGCCGAACCTCGGCAAAGAGTTGATCAAATACTGGGTATAGGGGTGGAACGGATCGTCAAAGATCGTCTTGGTGGTCGCCTCTTCGACGATCTTGCCGGCGTACATGATCCCGACCCGATCGGCGATATTGGCCTGGACGCCCATGTCGTGCGTCACCAGGACGATCGTATTTTCCAGTTTCCGTTGGATATCCTTCAGGAGCTGCACCACACCCCTCTGGACGACCACGTCGAGCGCCGTGGTAGGCTCGTCGCCGATGATGATCCGCGGCTTGAGAAGCGCCGCCAGGGCGATCGTCACCCGCTGCCTCATGCCGCCCGACAACTGGTGGGGATACGCATCCAGGATCTTGGGCGGCAGCCCCAGCTCGGCGATATGCTCCTTGGCAAGCTCAAAGGCGTCCCGCCTCGTCTTGCCGCTCACGTGGCTCTCGATGAAATCCCGATAGGTGTCTTTTAGCTTGGCCACCGGGTTGAGAACGCTCATCGAGCCCTGCGGCACGTAAGAGATGTACCGCCAGCGCAGCCGCCTTTTGGCCTCGGCGCCGAGATAAGAGACGTCGATCTCCCCTTCTGTCATATAGCGGTCCAGCTCGGCGTCGGGCATGGACAGGAGGCTGATGGGCTCGGCGTCGATCTGGCTGCCGCTGCTCACCCGGTAGATGACCTTGCCGCCGATCAGTCTCAAGGGGGGCTCGATGGCCGCGGCGAGCGCCTTTAGCAGCGTGGTCTTGCCGCAGCCGCTCTCGCCGGCGATGCCATACACCTCATTCTCACGGATATTGAGGTCCACCCCGTCGACCGCTTTCACCACCTTTTGGGTGCCGTGCACGTCGAGCACATAGAAGGCCTTGAGCTGTTCGGTCCTGAGGATCGTTTGGCTCATCGCTGCCCCCTACGCCCCGACCCGCTGGATCCGGGTTCTGGGATCTAGATATTCGCTGATGCTGACCGAGAGCCAGTAGAGAGCAATAAACAGAAAGAGTGCCAAGACTACCGGGGTCAAGATCCACCACCAGCGTTGTAGTAGAATAGACTGGTAGAAGATCGCCCAATTAAGCATCGTGCCCAGGGTGGGAATGTTGATATTGACCAATCCAAGGATGGCAAGCGTCATCTCCAGGCCAATCGCCCATGACATGTTATTGATCAAAGTTGAGAAGATCAACGGCGTGGCAAAGGGTATGTATTCCTTCAGTACCAGTTTGATAGTCCCTGTACCTGAAAGGATAGCAGTCTCGGTGAACTCACGCTCACGCAAGCTCAAGATCAGCGAGCGGATCAGGCGCGCGTCCCATGGCCAGCCGAAAACCGACAGCATCAATCCCAATAATACCAGATTCATATGTTGTCGCAGCAGCATGGCTAACATTACCATGGTCAGGAAGAGGGGGATGACCAGCAGGCTGTCGCTGATAAACATCAATACCCGGTCGGTTGAGCCTCCTTTGTATCCGGCGACCATGCCAACCAGGATGGCCACCACCCTCGAAACCATTGCGGCGATGAGGGAGATGATCAGGGAATTGCGCACCGCAAAAGTAGCCTGCCAAAAGATATCCTGCCCGTTCGAATCGGTGCCGAGTAGGTGCTCAACGGACGGCTTGGTATCTCTGGGGACAACATTCCACAGAGTAGGGTCATAAGGCGAAAAGAAAGACAAGAAGGCCAGGATCAAAATGATCACAAGTACGGCAAAGCTGAAGCAGAAGCGATAGTCTCTGAATAGATCTCTGAGGGTTTTCACGCAACTTACCTCTTTAGTAGTACCTCACCCGCGGATCAAACAAGGGATATGTCAGGTCGACGGCCAACATCGCGGTTGTGATGCCAACGATAGAAAAGATGGTGATGCCCATGATTAGATTGTAATCTCCATTGATGATGGCTCTATAAAGCAACATGCCCAGGCCAGGGTAAGAGAAGACGATCTCGGTAATCAGTGCCCCGCTAAAGATCTGCCCAAGCGAGAGGGCCAGGCCGGTGATTTGCGGCAGCAAAGCGTTGCGAATGACGTACTTGCCCACGATGCGGCCTTCTGTAACACCGCCCAGCTTGGCATACTGGACAAAACTCTCCGCATTCACGTTCTGTACAAGCAGCTTCATTGTTTGGAACACGACAGCCCCTCCCAGGACGGTCAACGAGAGGGCAGGCAAGAACGAATGCCAGAGAACATCCTTAATATAGGCCCAGGTGAAGGTGGGCAGGGCTCCCATTGACGCCCCACCTGTAAGCGGGAACCAGCGAAAGACAAGCGAAGAAGCAAAGAGCAGAAGCAATGCGAAGGCAAAGATGTAATAGGGCAGCGGGCGGATCACCATGGCGACGGCATCAAGGGTACGCGACCAGCGCTTCCGCGAGTGGTAGCCTGCTAACCCGCCAATGATATTCCCGAATGTCCACGTGATGGCAGTCGTGCCCAGCAAGAGTCCCAAAGTCCAGGGCATGGCGGTGGCAATCAGCTTGGTAACGCGGGTGGGGAATTGGAAGAAGGAGACGCCGAAATCGGCGTGGAACAGCCTGCCCCAAAATGCCCAGTATTGATCGAGCCAGGAGCCCTCCAGGCCATACAGCTCGGTCAGGTCGGCGATGATGTCGTCCATCGTGCCCGGTTCCATGGTTGAACCGCGCGCTCTCATTTCACCTATCATTCTCATGATAGGGTCATTGGGGGTGAGCCTGGGAATGAGGAAAACAGCGGTGATGCCCAGCCAAATTACCAGAACGTATTGAATCAGACGAGGGATGAGATATCGTTTCAGGAATGTCACGGCAACCACCTCACTCATCCAAAAGAATCCTGGGCGGGCGAGGCGCCCGCCCAGGATAATTCTACCGCCAACCGCAGGACCTATCTGCCGGTAGGTTGCAGGAAAGGAGTCGTGTACTTGAAGTTGGGCCAGTGTGTATAAGGCTCGTTATAGGGGTTTTCGCTGCCAGGCCAGTTGGTCCAGTAGTACTCGTCCCAGCCGACGAAGCCGATATAGCCGTAGGTCGGGATGCCGGGCATATTCTTGACCGCTTCCTTGAGACCCTCGGTGCCTATGGCGATGACGGCTTTGGTATCGAAGGGATCCGTCTCGCGCAGCCTCTTGATGATGTCGTCCATCTGCGGACTCGACCAGCGCGAGTAGATGCCCTGGGTGCGTTCCCCGACGGGCTTGATATAGGCCGTGTTCCACCTGTCGAGCGTGCGATACAGGTCGGGACCCGCACCCCAGGGCTCCCAGGCAGGCCAGGCGCCGCTCACGTCAAAGTCGCCGACGGCTCCCAAGCCATCTCCGTTTTCCGTCAGGTACATCTCGGCATCGATGCCGAACTTCTTCCACTGCTGCACGGCAGCCGCGGCGTTGCGCGCATCATGGTTGGAAAGTACAGTGTTAGACATGAAAGAGATCTTCCAGGGGGTGCCATCGGGCAGGAGCCACTTCCCGTCTGCGTTCCTCGAGAAGCCGTTCTTGATCAGTAGTTTCTCGGCGATGTCGGGGGCATACTTGTACCAGCCAAGTCCGAAAGCCTGTTCGATGAACTCAGGCGTATCGGGGAAGACATAGCCACGGCTCTTGGCGTACTCTGCGACGCGCTTGGGGGCATCGGGATCATAGGGCGCAAAGGTCTCGCCATTGCCCACGTCGATGGTGAATGACTTTAGCCAGTCTTGCATTGGTTCGATATAGTCCCTGGGGTACGAGCCCAGGTGCGGGACGTGCACGGGGCTCAAGGTGCCCGAGGAATCGACGGCGATGCTCGTGTACTCGACGATATCGATCGCCAGCACCAATGCCCAGCGGACATCGACGTTATCGAACGGCGGCCGCGCGGTGTTAAAGAGGATGCCGGTGATGCACGGGTCGTTGTTGACCACGTAGGGGAAGGTTGGCTGGTAAGCGCGCGACGTATCCGCCTGGGCCAGCAGCGCCTTGAGACCATCGGATGAGAGTTCCGCCACATCCAATTGGTGGTTCAACTGCGCCAGGATCTGCGCGCCCTCATCGGCAAAGTACTGGTAGATGATGTACTTGGGCTTGGGCTCGCCATACATGATGCCGGTCGGGCTCTTGTCCCAATCTTCGCGCTTTTCCCAGGCTGTCCAGCTCCCTTGTGGATCAAAGCTATGCAGCTTGTAAGGACCGCAACCCACAAACGGATTGAAGGTAAACTGGACCGGGTCTTCTTGCAGCTCGAAGATGTGCTTGGGCATGATCCGGGTGCAGCCCCAGCGGTCGAGGAAGGTGGTGTGGAAGCGCGAGTTGGGCTGGTTCAGCTCGAATTTGACCGTATAGTCATCCAGAGCAGTCACAGAGGCGACGTTATCCACAAAGAAGCTATGGGCGCTGAAGCCATCATACTTCATCAGGGTCTCGACCGTATAGACCACATCGGCAGCACTGAAGGGCTCGCCATCCGACCAGGCGACGCCCTGGCGCAGCGGGATCGTTAGTTCAGTGAAATCGTCGTTATAAACCGGATCTCCGGATGCCAGGCCGTTGATGATGTTGCCCGTTGCAAAGTCGACCGACCATAACGCCTCGTCAGCCAGGTTCTGAATGCCACGGTCCTGCCATTTCCAGCCAACCCACCAGTTAAAGTTGTCGGGTGAACCGACACGCCCGGTGAGGATCCTGGCGATCAGCGTCTCGCTTCTGGGGAAGGTGCCAAGTATGTCGGGCACTTCCTCTTTTACCACGGGCTCTGGTGTCGCCGTCACCACGACCTTCACCTCTTCCTTGACGATCTTGGTGACCTCGACCGGCGCGCCCTCGACGATCTGCGGTCTCGACGACGACCCGGTGACCTCGACCGGCTTTTCCACCACCTTCTCCACCACTTCGGGGGTGCCGCAGGCGGCGAGGATCAGGCTTGCGACCACCAACAGACCCAACATGGTTAGAACTGATTTACGCATCTTGCTTTTCCTCCTTGACTTAATGCAGATGATTTGGTAAACTACGCCCCGTGTGGAGCCAGACCCCACACAGATCCTGGTGCAGGTCTTCTTTGTCGGGCAAAGGCAGGGAAGGCCTGTACCTTTTCTTGTCACATCACGTCGAACTCCCTACCACCTCCCTTCCGCTACCGGCGTCTTTTCCGGTAACGATACCGGATCGGATAAAAAAAGGACTAGACACTATTGCCCACCACAGATCGGCACGAATCTCTGACAACGAGCTGGGTGGGCATCTTATACAGATCGCTCTCCGGGCGCTGCCCTTCAATCAGGCCGATCAGGATCTCTGTCGCTACCTGCCCCATCTTGTCGATGAACTGATCGACGGTGGTCAGCGCCGGATTGTAATAGGCCGCCTCTGGGATATTGTCGAAACCGACCACCGACAGGTCGTCGGGAACGGCCAGGCCGGCCTGGCGCGCCGCCTCGATCGTCCCGATGGCCGATTGATCGTTGGCGGCAAAGATGGCCGTCGGCGGCTGGGGCAGCGACAGCAGGCGCTGGGCGCAGCGGCGGGCCGTCTCGGCGGTAAAATCGCCGACCGCTATCAGGTCGGGATCGATCGTGATGTAGGCCTGGCGCAGCGCGTCCTTGTAGCCCTGCAGCCGCTGATCGGCGCACTGGAGATCGGGCCGGCCGCCGATAAAGCCGATGCGCCGGTGGCCCAGGTCGACGAGGTACTCCATCGCCGCCAGCGCCCCCACGTGGTTGGTGGCAATGACCGACAGGCAGCCGGGCGATTCCTTGTTGGGATCGACGGCCACGACGGGAGCGTCCGTGGAAAAGCTGGTGGTGGCGGGCGTAACAATGACCACCCCATCGGCCACGCTGCCGTTGAGCAGCGAGACATAGTACTGCTCTCGCTCGGCCGAGGAGGGCCGCCGCGTGCTTCCGCCGGTGTAGGCGATCAGATCATAGTCGAGGTTTTCGATGGCCCGGTGGACGCCCTTCATCACCTGGATGGAAAATGAATCGCCGATGTCGGGCACAATCAGGCCGATGACGTTGGTCCGGTGGCTGCGCATGCTCCGCGCGGCCAGGCTGGAGGTGTAGCTCAGCTGCTGGATGACGGTCTGGACCTTCTCGTAGGTATCTGACGCGACGTCGTCCTTGTCGTTCAGCACGCGCGACACGGTCGAGACCGACACACCGGCCTCTCTGGCCACATCTCGAATGGTCGTCGCCGCCCTGGACCGTTTCATCGCTTCCCTTCGTCGCGAGCCGAAGCCTCCGGGAATCCCGATAACGTTTCCGATATCGTTACCGGTATCCTTTCCGGATTATAGCACGGATTTTGCGGCTTTGTCAAGGGGGTAAATGTTAAAAAAACCAGACCCTAGGGTCTGGGGCGGGGCGGCCCTCCTCTTTGCGCGTTTCCCCCGATGGTGCTATAATCTCCTGTGTTCGCTGATACCAGAAAAGAGCCTCCCGGTTCTGGCGAGCCCGAGGCATGACCCCGGCGCAAGGCGGGCGCCCAACTGAAGGCAGAATGTTATGAGAGCCCGCTTGCCAGAAGCGGGCGTTTTGTTTAGGACCTACTTGGTGAGTCTATGTCGAACAAAGCCAACTGAACCTGGATCGCCAACTTCATCTGGGGCATCGCCGACGACGTGCTGCGCGACGTCTACGTCCGCGGCAAGTACCGCGACGTCATCCTGCCCATGACCGTGATGCGCCGCCTCGACGCCGTGCTGGAGCCGACCAAGCAGGCCGTGCTCGACATGAAGGCCATGCTCGACCGGGCCGGCATCGCCAACCAGGACGCGGCGCTGCGCCAGGCGGCCGGGCAGGCCTTCTACAACACCTCCCCGTTCACCCTGCGCGACCTGCGGGCCCGGGCCAGCCAGCAGCAGCTCAAGGCCGACTTCGAGGCCTACCTGGACGGCTTCTCGCCCAACGTCCAGGAGATCCTCGACAAGTTCGAGTTCCGCAACCAGATCCCGCGCCTGTCCAAGGCCGACGTCCTCGGCACGCTCATCGAGAAGTTCCTCGACCCCGCCATCAACCTCAGCCCCGACCCGGTGCTCAACGGCGACGGCTCGGTCAAGCTCCCCGGCCTGGACAACCACGCCATGGGCACGATCTTCGAGGAGCTGATCCGCCGCTTCAACGAGGAGAACAACGAGGAGGCCGGCGAGCACTTCACGCCGCGCGACGTGGTCAGGCTCATGGCCAACCTGATCTTCCTGCCCATCGCCGACCAGATCGAATCGGGCACCTACCTGCTCTACGACGGCGCCTGCGGCACCGGCGGCATGCTGACCGTGGCCGAGGAGACGCTGCAGCGAGCTGGCCGCAGGAGCACGGCAAGGAGGTCTCCATCCACCTCTACGGCCAGGAGATCAACGCCGAGACCTACGCCATCAGCAAGGCCGACCTGCTGCTCAAGGGCGAGGGCGAGGCGGCCGACAACATCGTCGGCGGGCCGGAGTACTCGACCCTCTCCAACGACGCCTTCCCCGCCCGCGAGTTCGACTTCATGCTCTCCAATCCGCCCTACGGCAAGAGCTGGAAGACCGACCTGGAGCGCATGGGCGGCAAGGACGGCATCAGCGACCCGCGCTTCGTCATCGAGCACGCCGGCGATCCCGAGTACTCGCTCATCACCCGCTCCAGCGACGGCCAGCTGCATGTTCCTGGTCAACATGCTCAGCAAGATGAAGCACGACACGCCGCTGGGCAGCCGCATCGCCGAGGTGCACAACGGCTCGTCGCTCTTCACCGGCGACGCCGGCCAGGGCGAGAGCAACATCCGCCGCTGGATCATCGAGAACGACTGGCTGGAGGCCATCATCGCCCTGCCGCTCAACATGTTCTACAACACCGGCATCGCCACCTACATCTGGGTGCTGACCAACCGCAAGCCCGAGCACCGCCGGGGCAAGGTGCAGCTCATCGACGCCACGCCAGTGGTTCAAGCCGCTGCGCAAGAACCTGGGCAAGAAGAACTGCGAGCTGTCCGACGAGGACATCCAGCGCATCTGCGACACGTTCCTGGCCTTCGAGGAGACCGAGCAGTCCAAGATCTTCCCCAACGAGGCCTTCGGCTACTGGAAGGTCACGGTCGAGCGCCCGCTGCGCCTGCGCGTCGACCTGTCGGCCGCGAGCCGCGCGCCGCTTCCGCCAGGCCTGCGCCGAGGCCGAGGAGGAGCCGCTGGCCGACCTGGTCGACCGGCTGGCCGCACGCGCTCGGCCCCGGGCCGCACCTCGACTACAACGCCTTCCTGGCGCAGGTCGAAGCAGGAGGCCGACGCGCCACGGCGTCAAGCTCACCGCCAAGCGCCTGAAGCTGCTCCAGACCGCGCTGGCCGAGCGCGACGAGGCGGCGGCGCCGGTCATCAAGAAGGTGCACAAGCCGGGCAAGGCCGAGGCCGACCCGCTGCGCGGCCGCTACGACGGCCACCGTGGACGGCAAGCCAGGCGTGGTCGAGTACGAGCCGGACCCCGACCTGCGCGACACCGAGCAGGTGCCGCTGCTGGAGGAGGGCGGCATCGAGGCCTTCTTCCGGCGCGAGGTGCTGCCCCACGTGCCCGACGCCTGGATCGACGCGGACGCCGACCAAGATCGGCTACGAGATCTCCTTCACCCGCTACTTCTACAAGCCGCAGCCGCTGCGCACGCTGGAGGAGATCCGCGCCGACATCCTGGCGCTGGAGAAGGAGACGGATGGGCTGCTGGAGGAGATCATCGGGGAGCAATTCCAGTGAGCGCCGTACCATCATTCCCAGAAGGTCAGATCGAAGCGCTGGCTCGACTGCTCGGCGAGTGCGGTTCGGGCGCGGATATCACTCGCGTGCTGCATGACCGCGGGCTCGTGGACAGCTCCGGCGAGTCCACCAAGTGGCGACGCCTCTATTGGGTATTCCTGGATCCCAAAGGCAGTATCGGGTGCGCCAATCACGTGCTCGACTTCATCCAGTCCTTCCTGACTCCTGCGCGATTCGTCGGGCAGGAGCGACGAGTTCGAGAGCATCGCCAGCAACTCAACACCATCCTGGCCTTCTCCGGCCTCGAGTACGGCGCTGATGGCAAGTTCCGCGCATGCGAGGCCGCGCAAACGCTCGACGAGGCCGAGAAGACGGGTCCGCGACCATCCGGGCCAAGTTCCAGGGGCGACGCATCCATCCCGAGGTCCTGAAATACTGCCGCACCGAGCTGCTGCAGGACAACTACTTCCACGCCGTCTTCGAAGCGACCAAGGGCCTGGCGCAGCGGATCCGCGACATGTCAGGAGTCGACGCCGATGGCGCCGCGCTCGTGGACCGGGTCTTCTCGATCGAGCGCCCGTTCTCGCGATCAACACGCTGCGAACCGAGACCGAGAAGAGCGAGCACAAGGGGTTTGCAGCCCTGCTGAAGGGCTGCTTCGCGGCGGTCCGAAATCCCCTGGCGCACGAACCGAAGATCCTCTGGGAGGGCGAAGACGATGCGGCGGACTACCTCTCCCTGATCTCGCTCCTGCATCGGAAGCTGGACGAGCTGCGTGTCGACGCAGGCTGGGGGCACGAGATGATCGCCGACCTCAAGCCCTACCCCGCCTACAAGGACTCCGGCGTGCCGTGGCTGGGGCAGGTGCCGGCGCATTGGGAAGTGCGTCTGAAGCGGCGAGCCGTTTGGGTTACGGCGAGTGCGTGTACGCCACTGACTCTCGTCGACAAGGTGCCATCGCCGTGTCTGGTTCGACACGGTCGATGTGCGGATCACCACGACACGAGCAGAACACTGTGCACGCCGTGCAATCAGTGATTGGCCGAAAGACGGGCTCGTTCGGCGAAGGTCAATCTTTGTCTGGCAAGGACTCGAGTATTCGCGGAGTTGACTCGGACAGTTCTCTTGCCGATCTCGCGACACGACCCAGGCGTAACCTGTCGCTGGCTTGTACTACATGCTGCGGCCAGTCGGACTGCGTACCAAGTCATCGAAGCGATTACTGCCGCAGTTCCACGGCTAATCGGGCCTCGCGATATGACGCGTTCCAGTAATTTGCCGCCTGTCCAACGGCTACCGTGCGAACAAGCCGCCATCGTCCGCTTCCTCGACCACGTCGACCGGCGCATCCGGCGCTACATCCCCGCCAAGAAGAAGCTGATCGCGCTGCTGAACGAGCAGAAGCAGGCCATCATCCACCGCGCCGTGACGCGCGGCCTCGATCCCAACGTCCGCCTCAAGCCGTCGGGCGTGGAGTGGCTGGGGGATGTGCCGGAGCATTGGGAGGTCGGCGAAGTTCAGAGCGGCTCTGCTCATGCAAGGAGCGCGTGACCGAGGCACGTTCATGAGAGTCTTTGACGGCGCTGGCGTCCCGTCTGGTCAATGTTCGCAACGTGTATCCGAGGACGATTCGTGAGCGACCTGAGCGACTGCAACGTCGCACAAGCTGCCGCTGATGAGCTTCACAGAGTCTCCGTGCAGAGAGGCGACGTGGTTCTTGCGCTCATCCGTGCAACTCGAGGGCAACGTCGCCAGTTCTGACAGTGGAGAATGTGCTGCAGCGCAGTATTGGGCAACCTTCCGGATCCAGGCCCAACCGAGTCGATTGCCATTTTCTGGCATCTATGCGACTAATGTCATCGAGCGTCCGCGCTCATTCAGGTCTGGGCAAGTATGGTGCACAATGGCACTACCTCAAGGCAGGCAATACGTCGGTCGACTGATGCTGCTGCCCTCGATGCAAGAGCAGATGAGTCGAACACAGCACTTCGAAACAAACCAGATCGCTGGACGCGCTATCGCCGTAGCTACGTGAAATCGACCTCATCCGCGAATACCGCACCCGCCTCATCGCCGACGTCGTGACCGGCAAGCTCGACGTGCGCGAGGCAGCGGCCCACCTGCCCGAGGAAGCCGAGGAGCCAGAGGCTCTGGAGGAAATGGAAGAGACGGACGAGGACGAGACAGTGGTCGACGATGACCAGGAGGAGGAAGCATGAGCTGGCTTGAAGCGTTGCCAAGGAATCGCAGGCGCGGCAGCTTCCCGCGCTGCCTGCTCCTGACGGATGGAGACCGGCCGGCTGTTGCCGAGCGGCTGACAGGTCTCGTGGGCCTGGATGGCGTCCACGTCAGCGACAAAGACTACTGGATGCCGCAGGGGCTGCCGCTGCAGACAGCCGGCGGCGGCTGGGACGCATCTCCGATCGTGGAAGCCCGGCTTGGCGAGGTTCCAGAGTTTCTCACAGCCGAGCAACGAGAAGCCGTCACCTCGTGGTGGTTGGTGCATCGTCGCCGCGCCAACACACCCAACTGGGACATCGCCTGCACCGCGACGATCGAAGGCCGTCCGGGTCTGATCCTGGTCGAAGCCAAAGCCCATTCCGGCGAGCTGAAGGTGCACGGCAAGAAGCCGGGCAACCAAGATAACGACACGAATATCGGGGCTGCCATCCAGCAGGCCAACACGGCCCTGAACGCCATCCTGCCCGGCTGGTCATTGTCGCGAGACTCCCACTATCAGCTCGCCAACCGCCTTGCCTGGTCGTGGAAGATCGCTTCTCTCGGCATCCCGGTGGTCCTGGTCTACCTCGGGTTCCTGGGCGCCGAAGAAATGCGCGACCAGGGGGAGCCTTTTGCCGACGCGGCCGCCTGGGAAAACGTTGTCAGGGAGTACAGCCGGGGGATCGTCCCCGAGGCAGCGTGGAACAGGCGGCTTGTAGATCGCTAGGATCCGGCGCTGTGGGTAGTGATACGGTCGACTACGGAAGCGATGAGCTTTGACAAGAGGTAGGGCATGACGCACTTTGGCAGAAGTGACCATGGCCTGGAAGCGGACTGCCGGCACACCGCCGCCAGCGACGACGCGTTCACGGCCCGGATGCGCTTTCACCAATCGTGGTACCGGCGGCATGTGTTGAACCTGCCTCCAGGCCTCAGTCGCACTGCGCACGGGGCGCTGTACGGCAACATGCTCCGGCCCGAGGACGGCCTGCAGGGCTACAATTTCCTCAGCGAAGCGATCTATCGCCTGGTCGAGGATCGGCTGCGCGAGGCACAGGGGGCGATCGAGCCGGTCCGGCTGCGCAACAACCTGCTCAGCAGCCAGCCGATGTGCTTCAACCTGTTCGCGCCGCTGGCGCTGGACCCGGCCATGGCCTCGCGTCTGATCGCCGGCCTGCTGGGTCTGGACGGTGCGCTGCGTGTCACCGCCGTCCGGGTCGAGTATGCCCCGCCCAAACAGCAGCACCTGAACGACAATACGGCCTTTGACGCCTGGATCGAGTATGAGCGTGGCGGCATTCGCGGCTTCGTGGGTATCGAGACCAAGCTGACCGACCCGTTTTCGCAGGCCTACTACGAGTTCAGCAATCGCTACCGGCGCTGGCGCGATCAGCCCGATTGGTGGTGGCGGCCCGCCAGCGAGCGCGCGTTTTCCGACACCCGCTTCAACCAGCTCTGGCGCAACCACCTGCTGGCCTTTTCCATCCTGCATCAGCCCGAACCGGCATATCAAGAGGGGTTCTGCGCGGTTGTCTATCACGACGGCGACACAGCCTGCACGCAGGTGATCGAAGCCTACCGGCACACCTCGAGCCTCAAGCGCAGCCCACGCTGCGAGCCTGGCGGTTGAGCGAGGTGGTGGCATGCTGGGCGGGCCTGGTGCACAGCCGAGCCGAGCGTGAGTGGCTGAACGCCTTTCGCCTGCGCTACCTGGACCTGGAGGCCAGCCGCCCGGCGTGGGAGGCACTCAGGAACAGCGCATGAGCTTGGCACAACGATAAACGACCATGATTGCGATGATGATCATGATCATGGCCCCGATGACGACGACGATGATCATGATCATGACAATGTCGAGGAAAGGGAGGGTGAGCAGACTGTGAAACCCCATGAGCCACGGCAACTGCCCCTGGACTGCATCGACTGGTCGGCGCACGTCACGCTGATCGGCCAGGCCAACGCGGCCCTGGGCCGCTACGACGGCATGCTGCAGGGGATCATCAACCCATCTGTCCTCTGTCTCCCCTAACCACCCAAGAAGCGGTGCTGTCCTCACGAATCGAGGGCACGCAGGCCACCGTGGTGGAGGTGCTGCAGTACCAGGCCGACGCTCAGTTGCCCATGGATCCGACTCGGAGCTCCGATATCCAGGAGATCCTCAACTACCGCCTCGCCATCGCGCAGGCCGTCGCGGATTTTCAGACACGCCCCTTCTCTCTGAACCTGCTCAAGCAGCTCCATGCCACGCTGCTCGACAGCGTGCGCGGGCGCGACAAGTCGCCGCGGCAGATTCCGGCGGCGAGCAGAACTGGATCGGTCCCTTACGGAGAGCCCATTGAGCGGGCGACCTTCGTGCCCCCGGTCTGGGAGCAAGTGGAGCCGGCGCTGTACAACTGGGAGGAATATCTGCATGCCGATGAGAAGGATCCCTTGGTGCAGCTTGCCGTGGTCAAGGCGCAATTTGAGCTGATCCATCCGTTTCGGGATGGCAACGGCACGGCTGGGTAGGATGCTGATCCCCATCCTTCTCTTCGAGAAGGGGATCCTTCGCAGCCCGGTGTTCTACCTGAGCGCCTACCTGGAGCAGCATCGCGATATCTACACCGACCGGCTGCAGGCGATATCGGAGCAGGACGATTGGAACGGCTGGGTGCGTTTCTTCCTGACTGCCCTCGTCGAACAGGCGCGTCGACAACACACTCAAAACCCGAGGATCATGTCGCTCTACGAGCGACATGAAGACAGAGATCCCAGGAACCATCCACTCTCAGTATGTCATTCAGGCTATTGACGCGCTATTCGATCGCCCGGTCTTTCAGGCTCCCGACTTTGGCACGCGATCAGGCATCCCCAAGCACAGTGCTCTGCGGCATCCTCAATCAGCTCAAGGAAGCCGGCATCGTTCGCGACCTGCGCCCCAAGCTGGGCCGGCGTGGTGCCATCCTGGTCTTTCCAGACCTGCTCGAGATTGTGGAGGATAGCGTTGTGTTGCAGGATGCACTCATCCTGTTTGTGTTGCATAAGCGGCAATTCATGCTACACAAACTGGTTTGTGTGGCATCTGCTACACACAAACCGGTTTGTGTGGCAGAAAACGGCGTTTTGTGCCACACAAATGCGCTTGTGTGGCATGGGTGCAACACAAACCGCGGAGGCGCACGGTGACCACAACCGACACGAGTGAAAAGGGACTCGAAAGCCTGATCGTCGCCGCCATGACCGGCCAGGCGGCCGGCGTGCCGCTGCCGGCGCTCGGCACGCGCGACGCGGCTGCCGGCCCTTTGGCGGCACGGGCTGGATCCTCGGCGATCCCGCACGACTATGACCGCGAGTACGCCGTGGACCTGGTGCAACTGGCGGCCTTCCTGCACGCCACCCAGCCCGCAGGTCGCCGAGGCGCTCGACCTCGACCACGACGGCCCCACCCGGCGCAAGTTCCTGGCCCGGCTCCAGGGCGAGATCGCCAAGCGCGGCGTGATCGACGTGCTGCGCAAGGGCATCAAGCACGGCCCGCACTCGCTCGACCTCTTCTACGGCACGCCCTCGCCGGGCAACGTCAAGGCCGCCGAGCGCTTTGCGCGCCAACCGCTTCAGCGTCACCCGCCAGCTGCGCTACAGCCGCGACGAGACCCGGCTGGCCCTCGACCTGTGCCTGTTCATCAACGGCCTGCCCGTCGCCACCTTTGAGCTGAAGAACAGCCTGACCAAGCAGACGGTGGAGGACGCCGATCGAGCAGTACCGCCGCGACCGCGACCCGCGCGAGCTGCTCTTCCAGTTCGGCCGCTGCATGGTGCACTTCGCCGTGGACGACCAGGAGGTGCGGATGTGCACCCACCTCAAGGGCAAGGACTCCTGGTTCCTGCCCTTCAACCAGGGCTGGAACGACGGCGCCGGCAACCCGCCCAACCCCGACGGCCTCAAGACCGACTACCTGTGGAAGCGCATCCTCACCCGCGCAGGGCCTGACCGACATCATCGAGAACTATGCCCAGATCGTCGAGGAGAAGGACGAAAAGACGGGCAAGAAGAAGCGGGAGCAGATCTTTCCCCGCTACCACCAGCTCGACGTGGTGCGGCGAGCTGCTGGCCGATGCGGCGCAGCGCGGCGCCGGGCAGCGCTACCTGATCCAGCACTCGGCCGGCAGCGGCAAGACGCAACTCCATCGCCTGGCTGGCCCACCAGCTCATCGGCCTGCAGCAGGACGGCGAGCCGGTCTTCGACTCGATCATCGTCGTCACCGACCGGCGCATCCTGGACCAGCAGATCCGCGACACGATCAAGCAGTTCGCCCAGGTGGCGGCCACCGTCGGCCATGCCGAGCACTCGGGCGACCTGCGCCGGTTCATCGAGAGCGGCAAGAAGATCATCATCACCACGGTGCAGAAGTTCCCCTTCATCCTGGACGAGATCGGCGACGAGCACCGCGGCCGGCGCTTTGCCATCATCATCGACGAGGCCCACTCCAGCCAGGGCGGGCGCACCTCGGCCGCGATGAGCATGGCCCTCGGCGAAGCCGGCGCAGCGGAAGAGGAGGAGACCGTCGAGGACATCATCAACCGCATCATGGAAGCGCGCAAGATGCTGCCCAACGCCAGCTACTTCGCCTTCACCGCCACGCCCAAGAACAAGACGCTGGAGATCTTCGGCGAGCCCTACCCCGAGGGCGAGCAGGTCAAGCACCGGCCCTTCCACAGCTACACCATGAAGCAGGCCATCCAGGAGGGCTTCATCCTGGACGTGCTGCAGAGCTACACGCCGGTCGACAGCTACTACCAGCTGGTCAAGACGGTCGAGGACGATCCGGAGTTCGACACCAAGAGGGCGCAGAAGAAGCTGCGCCGCTACGTCGAGTCGCACGACCACGCCATCCGCCTGAAGGCCGAGATCATGGTCGATCACTTCCACGAGCAGGTGATCGCCCTGGGCAAGATCGGCGGCCAGGCGCGGGCCATGGTCGTCACCAGCGGCATCGAGCGCGCCATCCAGTACTACCATGCCATCCGCGACTACCTGCAGGAGCGCAAGAGCCCCTACCAGGCCATCGTCGCCTTTTCCGGCGAGCATGAGTACGGCGGCGTGAAGGTCACCGAGGCGTCGCTCAACGGCTTTCCCAGCAGCCAGATCGCCGACAAGATTCCAGGAAGATCCCTACCGCTTCCTGGTGTGCGCCGAAAAGTTCCAGACCGGCTACGACGAGCCGCTGCTGCACACCATGTACGTGGACAAGATCCTGGCGGGCATCAAGGCGGTGCAGACCCTCTCGCGCCTGAACCGCGCCCACCCGCAGAAGCACGACATCTTTGTGCTCGACTTCGTGAACGATGCCGACACGATCCAGGCGGCCTTTGCCGACTACTACCGCACCACGATCCTCAGCGAGGAGACCGACCCGAACAAGCTGCACGACCTGAAGGCCGACCTCGACGGCTACCAGGTCTACACCGACGACCAGGTCGAGGAGTTGGTGGAGCTCTACCTGGGCGGGGCCGACCGCGACCGGCTCGATCCGATCCTCGATGCCTGCGTGGCCGTCTACAAGAGCAGCTGGACGAAGACGGCCAGGTGGATTTCAAGGGCAAGGCCAAGGCCTTCGTGCGCACCTACAACTTCCTCGGCTCGATCCTGCCCTACACCAACGCCGAGTGGGAAAAGCTGTCCATCTTCCTGAACTTCCTGATCCCCAAGCTGCCGGCGCCCAGGGAGGAGGACCTGTCCAAGGGCATCCTCGAAACCATCGACATGGACAGCTACCGCGTCGAGAAGCAGGCGGCGATGAGCATCGCGCTTGCCGGACCAGGACGCCGAGATCGGGCCGGTGCCGACCAGCGGCGGCGGCGCCAAGCCCGAGCCCGAGCTGGACCGGCTGAGCAACATCCTCAAGGCCTTCAACGATCAGTTCGGCAACATCGACTGGACGGACGCCGACCGGGTCCGCCGGCTGATCACCGAGGAGATCCCGGCGCAGGTGGCGGCCGACAAGGCCTACCAGAACGCCAGAAGACACTCGGACCGGCAGAACGCCCGCATCGAGCACGACAAGGCGCTGGCGCGGGTGATGATCGGCGTGCTGAAGGACGACACCGAGCTGTTCAAGCAGTTCAGCGACAACGAGTCGTTCCGCCGCTGGCTGACGGACACGGTGTTTGCGCTGACGTATCAGGCGGCGTAGGCTCTCTCTCCGGGGTCAGCGGCCTGACGGGGACGTTGATTGGGGGTCGGGCAGCGCTGCGAACACAGAGCGGGTCCTCATGCGAGAGGGTGGGAATAGGTCAGGAATGATGGGGTTGGACGCAAGCAAGCTTGAGCAACCTCGAGCCTTTGTAGGAGGAAACCATGCCAAGCAAGTACGATGCCTATTGGCAAAGCAGGATCGGTGACATCCTGCCGTTGTTTGACGAGGCGCGCTCCGGCCAGAGCCGCGCACTGGAGCGTATCGGGCCTGGCGGCCCTGGCTGACCGGGCAATCCCTGCGCGGGCGCCTCCACCTCGATCGCGGTCAGGTGCTCCGCAGCAGCAACTCGCCCATGAAAGCGCTTGGGCACCTGCTCAGCGAGCGGTTGCCCGAGTGGGCCATGCGGCTCGCATGGCGTGTGAGAGTGAGCACTGATTGTCGCCTGACCGTAGAGCAAGTGGCCGTGTCGTTGCCCCAGTCCTCGGAGCCGCAAGCAGAGCGGGTGACCGAAACGCAAGCAGAGCCGGTGGTGGAATCGCAGGCGGAGCGCGGCGTCCAAGGCGCAAGCAAGGCAGATGATGGAATCCCAGGCAAAGCCGGCGGCCAAAGCGCAGGCAAAGCAGATTACGGAATCACGAGCGGAGCCGGCAACCGAGTCGCTGGCCGAGCTATTCCATCTGGTCAGGAGCCTGGTCCCAGCTACACCAGCAAGTTGTCACTGCTTCCCCCAGGCATGACGGTGGCTCAGGCCGTCCGGCTCTTGCTCGAAAACAACTTCTCACAAGTGCCTGTGGTAGAAGGGCAGGCGGTGCTGGGTGTCTTTTCCTTCCGCTCCCTGGCACGGAGGCTGCTCAGGATGCAGACGCTGCCGCAAGACTTGGGCGAGCTGCCTGTGGATGAGTTCCGGGAGCAGTTCCACTTTGTGCAACAAGCCGACAACTGGGAAGAGATTCTGGACGACTTGGGCCGAGACGATGGGGTGCTCGTCGGCCACAAGGAGATGCTCCAGGGCATACTCACCCCCATGGATGTCCTTCTTTATCTGCGAGACATCGCCAGCCCGTTTGTTATGTTGGCTGAGATAGAGCTTTCCCTACGACGCATCATCCAGGGCTGCGTGAGCGAGGCGGAGCTCCAGTCCTGCATCGCCACCAGCCTGTCCAGCAAGTACCGGCCCGAAGAACTGCCTGAGAACCTATCCGACATGACGTTCAATGATTATGTGCAGATCATCGAGCGCAGTGACAACTGGCTGCACTTTTGCCGATGCCCTTGGGCAGGGCGAGTGGTCACGAAAAGAGACATCGAAGCGACTGAGACAGGTCCGCGATCTGCGAAATGACGTGTTTCACTTCCGGCGGCGCTTGACCGAAGAGGATCGGGAGCTTCTGGCAGAACATCGGGAATGGCTGAGGGCGAAGACGCGGGCGTTTGAGGCCAGAAAGGCAGCAAAGGCCACGCCATCCGTGGATAAGCGGTCAGAAGCCGCACCGGCGGCGAGCGCTTCGGAAGCTGGCGACCAAGCTTCTCGAACCCCGTTGGCGGAGCCGGCCGATCCTTGGCAGGCAATGCTGGCGCAGATTCGCGCGGACATTCACGTCGAGGCTGCTGACCGGCTGGTCCGGTTCCTGGCTCAGGCGCGTGCGCTCGGGCTGAAGGAACACCACTACAAGAGTCTCTCCCACTCATATCGTGTCGCGATACTGCAGACAGATCAGCCGGGAGCCAAAGCCCGGTGGGCTGAGGCGAGCGTGTTCTATCTGCTGCGCGAGAAGGGAGAGCCCCTGCTGGTATTCCCGGTCTACTTCTGGTACCACGCCTTGGGGGCAAAGGCTCAAGCATACGTCGATCGCCTGATAGCCCTGGGCTGCATTGAGCGGCGCAAGCCAGCGGAAACCAAGCTCGTGCTTTACCTCAAGCAGCACAATTCGGATGAGATGTTCAGTGACCTCCACGGCATCGTGCAGGACCTCACACGGGCGCTCACGGCCTGCCTTGACGCAACAGAAGAGCCAGGCCGCAGGGAAGGAAGCGGAAAAGGACAAGAAGGCGCCGCGCGCTTGGGATGAGGATTCGTTCTTCAAGGCCATCGATGCCGAAAGTCCAGAAGTGGCTGCCACGGCGCGGCAGATCTTTGACTGGGCTACCCGCCGAGGGCTCGTCATCCAGTGGGGCAAGGGTGCTATACAATGGGACATTCTCTCCGGCAATCGAGAATCGGAGAAGTCGCTCCTTGATCACCGTCTATGGCTATGATTGGATCAGTGTCAACCTTGGATTCCTGCGCGCCTATCCTCCATTTGATGCCGAAACAGGGCAGATGCAGTTGCGAGGCCGGCTCAATGCCGTTTCCGGCATAAGCCTGGCGAGTGATCAGACGTTCCCCGGCTTCAAGCCGTCGATGCTCAAGTCCGAGGTCGCTGTGAAGCAACTCCTCCAAGCCCTTGACTGGATCGTGGACGCAATACAGGCCGAACGCGCCAAATCAGGTGCCGGTTATCCGGCCAACCCGACGCCTGAGGATTACCATCGGGTGCTGACGCGCATTCCCATCCCAGAGGGACAACAGCAGCTCTACAAAGCGCTGTACGATGCAGGCGATGCCGGACTGACCCACGATGAGCTGATGCGCGTCATGGGCCGGCGGGATACGCAGGACTTGGCGGGCGTCCTGGGTGCCCTCGGTCGTCGGATCAACGCGACACCCGGCTACGGGGAGACCCGAAAGCCGGCAACCAATATGGTCATCTTCTGGGAAAAGCTTCCGGACGGCCAGTGGCGCCTGCGTCTGGTTCCTGAAATGCGCAAGGCTTTGGAGGATCTTGACTTTCCATGGCTGCGTGAAGCGAAGGAGTGACGGCATGGACGACCCTGCCGGCTCCCTTCCAGAAGACCTGCGGCGCTTTGTCAGCGAAGTGAAATGGACCTACGCCAAGACAATGCCCCGCTGGCCTCACGAGTACATCGTGCGGGAGCGAGGTGGACGGGGAGCTGTTCGAGCGCCTGGTCCTCCACATCCGGTCGAACGGCTTTGAGGGCCGGTTCTACAGCAAGCGACTCATCTACTATGAAGCCGGCGGGCTCCTGTACTGGACGATGGGCGCCCCGCTCGACGAGACGACCATCATCAACCGCTGCAAGAAAGAAGACTCGTATGAGAGCCGCTTGAGAAGCGGCACATTGCCCGAATAGACTCTGCCACGGCGCTCCGCGCCCGGGGTCCACAGCCCGGCGTCGATTGGGCGTCAGGCGATGCCGTCGACGCATAGCGTCTCAGCGCGGGTGCCCGCCCCATCCCCCACCACCACCCAGCAATTCTCATTATGACAGACCGGTGGGGCACGCTGGCCCAAACATACGGCTGCCTGACCGCTTTCGCCCTATTCGGCTCGATATGCAAGAGCAAGTGGGACGCTGGCTCCGCCGTGCAGGCCAAATTGAGAATTGCTGCACCACCACCTCTCCAGCTTGCCGACCCAGAACATCCGTGCTACACTCTCCTCAGGCGAGATCGACGTGTCGGATTTGCCCATTGACGTGGGAGCCATCGATCCATGATGGCCGCAGCACACTTGACCCGGGTTGGGTTGCGGCATAGACTCTTGAGATTGAAAGTAGAACTTGACAATCCGAGCGATACAGGATAGAATTCCCATTACATTCTAAGAACTGTAGGGCTATTTATCCAGTGACAGAAGGCCGGCGCCACCCAGTAACGCCCACGAGGCCGCGGAGCGGGCCATCGACCTGTTCCGCGACAAGGGCGGCCTGCTGCGCACCGGCGAGGCGCTGCGCCTGGGCATCCACCCCCGCACCCTGTACGGCCTGCGCGACGCCGGGGTGCTGCGCCGGCTGGGGCGGGGGGTGTATCACCTGGCCGAGGCCGAGCCGCTGGCGAGCCCCGATCGGCCGTCGTCGCCCTCAGGGTACCCAAGGCGGTGGTGTGCCTGGTGTCGGCCCTGGCGTTCCACGAGCTGACGACCCAGATCCCGCACGCCGTCGACATCGCCCTGCCCAAAGGGGCCGAGCGCCCCCGGCTGGAGCATCCGCCCCTGCGCATCTTTCGCTTCTCCGGCCCGGCCTGGAGCGAGGGAGTGGAGGAACACCGCCTGGACGGCGTCGCGGTCCGCGTCTACTGCCGGGAAAAGAGCGTGGCCGACGCCTTCAAGTTCCGCCGCCGGCTCGGCCTGGACCTGGCCCTGGAAGCCCTGAGAGCTTACTGCCGGGACCCGGGCCTGAACGTGGACCGGCTGCTCCACTATGCGCGCATCTGCCGGGTAGAGCGGGTGATGGTTCCCTATCTGGAGGCGCTGCTGTGACGCCCAACACGGCCGCCTCGGTCCACCAACGGCTGCTCAACCGCGCCCGGGCAGAGGGCCGGCCTTTTAACGAGCTGCTGCAGCGGTTTGCCCTGGAGCGTTTCCTCTATCGCCTGGGTCAGTCTGCCTATCACTCCCGCTTTGTGCTCAAGGGAGCGATGATGCTGTCCGCGTGGCAGGTGCCGTCGACCCGGCCCACCCGCGACGTCGATCTGCTGGGTCGCATGGACAACACGATCGAGGCCGTCAGCGCGGCGATCCGGGCCATGTGCCAGGTGCCCGTTCCGGACGATGGCCTGCGCTTTGATGCCGAAAGCGTGGTCGGGGAGCGGATTGTCGAAGAAGCTGACTATGCCGGGGTGCGCCTGCGGTTTGCCGCCTACCTGGGCAAGGCGCGCATCCCGATGCAGGTCGACGTCGGCTTTGGCGATCCGGTGGTGCCTGCGGCATCTGCCGTCCGGCTGGCGCCGATCCTCGATTTCCCCCCGCCCGAAGTGCAGGGCTACAGCCGCGAGAGCGTCATCGCCGAAAAGTACCAGATCATGGTCCACCTGGGCGAGCATCAACAGCCGGATGAAGGACTTTTACGACATCTGGTCGCTGGCCGGCCATTTTGCCTTCGAAGGCCCGATCCTGGCACAGGCGATCGAGGCGACGTTCCGCTACCGGGCGACCCCCCTGGCCGCGGAACCGGTGTGCGTCGGGCGATCTCTTTGCCGGCGACCCGGAGAAGCAGCTCCAGTGGGCGGCCTTTGTCCGGCGTCTCGGTCTGGCGCAGCCGCCGGTCACGCTCCGCGAGACGGTGCAGCTCATCGCCCGGTTCCTGGGCCCAGTGACGAAGGCATTGCTCCGCCCGGCGCCGTTCGACCGGACGTGGGCGCCGGGCGGGCCGTGGCAGCCGCTTTCCGAAGGGAAGTAGCATGAGGCCGGCGGGATGGGCGCCGTCGAGTACCTGCCGGACGAATCGGTGGAGGCGCGGCCCTACATCTCAGAGCATTTATGCCCAGGCGGCATGAACGGGTGGTCTTGCGCCGGCACTCTGCGTTTGGGGGGTCCACAGCCTGGCGCCGGCGTCGATCGGGGGTCAGGCAATGCCGTGGGCGCGGATCAGCGCCGGCTGCAACCCGGTGTTACGCGCCGCCTTGGTCCAGCTGAGCCGGACCGGCTCAATACTTCAGAATCAATGGCAAAAAGATCTTGCTCGGTTTGAGCACCTTGTAGTAACCCACCGGTTGCTCTGCTATCTGCTGGTGATAAACAAAAGTGACGCCTTGCGCTGTGACCGTAACAGGTACACTCCCGACAAGCCCGCCGGCCGCTGTATAGGCCCACGCCTCGATGGGGTCGCTTGGACTCCATCCTGGCAGCAGTTCTAAAGTCAGGGATGTGTCTGCGCCAATAGGCTGATACACAGTAATCCAATTCAGATCGCGATCCTCGATGAGATAATGATCGCCGGCAGTCAGGGGCATGTCATTGTATTGGGTGAAAACTCCCGCCGTCAAGGCGCCGTCCGCGCTGGTCACTAGAGCGCCCAGGGGAGGGAGCGTGTGTCCACCGCTGTTGAATGCATCCACTTCATCCCAGTTGGCAATGACCGTGTAGGTCTCGAAAGAAGTTTGAGTTACATCGTCCTCCAGGTAGATCAAGCCGGTCATTAGTTCGTCCGCGTATCGAGCAACTACGTTCTTTTGGAAGGCTCCTGTCAATCCCAGCCACTCGCTGTCCAATCCACCGCCGAACTCCGACTCGACGAGGTCGTAGCTCAGCATGTAGCCAAACGCCAGGTTCCAGGTCAGCGTCGCCTTGTCGACGGTAAAAGTCTCGGGCGCCAGATCGTGCTGGTAAAAGAGCACCTTATCGCGGACCATGAGGGGAGCCAGCGGATAAGGATGCCAGGCGCCGGCGCCCCACCATTCGGCGGTGTACCCGTAACGTTCCGGCAAGAGCACGCTCCCGTTAAAGCCAACCTCAGTCTCGGCCAGGCGGTCGAAGGCAAGCTCGGTCATCAACAAGCTGTCGCTGTAGGCGCGGGTGTGCTCCAACCAACCGTCGATGTAGGCCGTGGGGTAAGGCGACGATGGATTATGGTCGAAAAGCCAGGGTCGCGCTCCAATCTGATCCTCCAGCAGCATGTCGCTGGGAATATCCACCGTCATCGACAGGACCAATTGGCCGAGTCGTTGTTGCACAAACGGCGCATAGGGCGACATGACATACCCCCCATGCGAGCCATAATACTCGTAGAGCGGCGTGCCCTGGTTGTCGAGAACGGCGACATCCGTGATCACCGTTCCGGGGGGAAGGTTCTGAAGAGTAGGCGACTCGTCGTCCCACCAGGTGGGGTTGGTGTATGGCATCACCAGGAAACCCAGTGACTGTGCGTGCCGGAGCATCGTCGCAAACTCCTCAGTCGTTCCCCACCGGGGGTCAGGCGGCAAGAAATCGGGATAGTTCTCGTCATGCTCACCCGGCTGGAAAGCCACGGGGTGAAGGATGCCGGGCGTAGGCGCCTGGGAAAGGAGGTCATCATATTGCGAGAAGGGGATACTCAGCTGGGCCGTGTCGGCTTTGAACAGCGGCGACCGGACAACCTGGCCGTAAAGTGACCCGAGTTTCTCTTCCAGTGAGATAAGCCGGTCCAGACCATTGTCGGCTCGGTAGGCAGCGATCGTCTCCAGGTGGGTTTGGGAAATGCGGATGCGGACCCATGGCGTGGTCCACGTCTGATCATCGCTCATCCTGACGCCGTAACTGTGATAGTACACGCTGCTGTCACTCACATAGTCGTCATCGTGCCAGAATCCCATGACGAGTGGATGCATTGGGCCTTGCCCGTACAGCGTATAGATTGCGATCTGCCCCGTCGTGGAGGACAGTGAGACATAGTCGGCGAAAAACCCAGGATAGCCGGGGTAACTGGCAGTGTAGGAGCGATCCTGCTGAAAGAACTCGGGCTCGAGCACGACGCCTGGGAGGATGGGAAGCAGCGCTTCCTCGATATCAGCTTCGACGAATACCATGTCACACGGGAAAAGGACATGGTCAAGCACATATCCCCAACTGTTCTGCAGCTCCAGGCGCATGTCAAACCACGGCTCTTCCGAGGCAGTCACGGCTACCTGTGCTGTCACCTGCTGTGAAGAGGCGGGGTCAGGGCTGTAGCTCAGCGTCAGGGTATGGGTCGCCGCCGACCAGGCATAGCTGAATTGATTGGGCCATGCGGCATTGAAAGTGGCATCCACCGACAAAGTCGGGCGTCCCATCGGGAAACACTGCGCCCCACAGGCATTCATAGCGAGAGCCCAAGGTAACGTGCTGGCCTGTGGATTTGTCGGTGATGTAGGCAATGGATCCATTGGACTTGCGAAAACCGATCTCATAGGTGGCGCCATTGCCCAGAATCATGATCTCTGGGCCAGAATCATCGAAATATATCCCCTGGCCGTTGGCAGAGCCAACCCAGCAGAAGGCCGCGAGAATCACAACGGTGAAAAGCACAAAGCGTGTCATTGGCGACTTCCTCCTGGCGTGACGCCTGGCTGTGCGCTCCATTATAACATGACTCCCACGAACAGCCAAGGCTGCCGTCGATTTCCTCAGTGGGCAAGACATTATCGGGTGCATTTCAGATTTGTCGATTCCCGCCACCGCTCCAGCCCGTGGGGCTTGGCTCTTTCAGCCCGGTGGCTTTCCGCAGGATACCCCGGAGCGAAGCGGAGTGGGTAGCCCCGGAGCGAAGCGGAGTGGGTAGCCCCGGGCTTCTGGCCTGCCACGCGGCTGCTTTTGACAGGGCGCCTTCGTCTCTCGGATCCTACACCGGACTTGTCTACAGTTCTGAAACGCACCCGTTAAAGGGAGGTAAGCAAATCGCCTTTTTGATCACGACTTTTCATGTAGATGGCGAGTCGACACGAAGGAAACTGCAGAAAAAGGTAACTGCTCAGCCACCGGGCCGCCGAGCGTTGAAACGCACGGCTGGCATTAGAAACCCGCTGAAGCGGGTTGCCCATCGGCATGTGACTGAACGCGTTTCAACGCGTTTCGGATCTCAGCAGCCGATTTCAATCGGCGGCCTGGCAGATGGCTGAGTAGTAACAGAAAAAGTACGAAAGCTGCCAGAGCGCTTTACCGCCGCATCTGCCGGCAAAAGAGCGCCCTGGTATACCAGCACATCTATGACAACTACTGGGGTCTTGAATCTTGACAATTGTGCCCACTTTATGCATAATGTAGTCACATAGACTATGGTGGGAGAGGAAACCGTGTCTGAAATGCGTGTGGGCGTGCGCGAGCTCAAATCGCGCCTGAGCGAGTACCTGCGCCGGGTCAAGACGGGAGAGACGATCGTGATCACCGACCATGGGCAGCCGGTGGGGCGCATTGTGCCGGCGGAACAGCCGCTGGAAGCCAGATTGGCAGCCATGATCGAGGCAGGCGCCCTTGCCTGGTCTGGCCAGAAGCTGGAACCGATGGTGCCGGTGGCCCAGGTGCAGGCAGGCCACAGCGTGGCCGACCTGCTGATCGAGGATCGCGGATGATCCTCTACCTGGATTCCAGCGCTTTGGTCAAGAGGTACATCCGGGAAGCAGGCTCGACCCAGGTGGAAGAGCTGATCGCCCGGGCCGCCGCGGTGGGCACCGGCTTGATCAGCCGCGCCGAGGTGGCAGCCGCACTGGCCCGAGCCGTGCGCATGGGCTACCTGGGACGTGATGACGCCGAGGCCGCCTTGCAGGTATTCCGCGCCCAGTGGCATCGGCTGGCCCGACTCCAGCTTACCGAGCCGCTCCTGGCCCGCGCCGACGCCCTGGCCTGGGAGCATGGGCTGCGCGGCTACGACGCCGTTCACCTGGCTGCGGCGCTCTATTGGCAAGAGACCTTGGGCGAGCTGGTCACTTTGGCCACATTTGACCGCGAGCTGTGGCGGGCCGGCCAGAGAGCCGGCCTATCGGTGTGGCCGGCCGGCCTATAGGCCAGACCGACTCTGCCACGGCGCTCTGCACCCGGGGTCCACGGCCCGGCGCCGGCGTCGATTGGGCGTCAAGCCCTGCGGGTCACAGTTGCCCCATCCTCCACCCCCTCCCTGATTTGTCCCCCTCGAACATCCGTGCTATACTCCCCTACAAGAGGCATCCAATGACAACCGCCGACCCCGATCCGCAGCTTGAATACGTGCGGGAGCTGATCCTGACCGGCGAGCTGGAGCAGCTCAAGGCCCTGATGGAGCTGGAGGCCAGTCTGTACCGCAGCCTGACCTTCGGTGACTCCGGGCGCATTAACCTACGCTTGTTGGGACCGATTGCACACGGCTCCTCCATTTGCTGGCTCCTACCCAGCGCCGGCGAAGGGGAGGTCCTATCTCAGCCTATCCCAGAGATCACCAGGTAACCATCACGTGGCTCGGCGAGTCTATCTCGGTGTCCCCAGACATGACCTTGCAGCAGATCTATGATCGGGCCATCGCCGAGCGCCTTGAGCTCTGCCGCGCGCTCCATCTGGGCCTGCTGCGCGCTATCCCCCTGCCCCATGGCCGCCTTCGCTTGCTCTTCGCGGTAGCAGGATTCCTGAACCCACCCCTCTTCTGGCGTTGGGTGGATGGCCTGGCCGCCGAGCTGGACCGCCTCGGCTTCCACCGCGCAGACTCGGCCGAAGCATCGCCGGGCACGGCGGCCGGCCTCCCGCTCAAGCCCGAAGAACCGCAGCCGGCCGATCCCCTCGACTGGTGGTTCGACTGGCGCGACAGGTGCCGGGCCCTCGGCTACCGGGTAACACTCTACGACATAGCGGCCAGGTCTGCATACAGCCTCGACACGATCAAGAAAAAGCACGCCCTCTACCTGGCCGAGCACAAGCCATAAACCAGGCTGCCAAAAGGCGCTGGCTAGGCGCCAAAAAGCACCAAATACGCCACCAAAAGGCACCCTCAGGTGGATGACCTCGCCCTGAGACTGTGCTATCATCGGCTCAACGTTACTACTCAGCCATCTGCCAGGCTGCCGATTGAAATCGGCGGCTGAGAACCGAAACGCGTTGAAACGCGTTCGGCCACGCGCCGATGGGCAACCCGCTTCAGCGGGTTTCTAATGCCAGCCGTGCGTTTCAACGCTCGGCGGCCCGGTGGCTGAGCAGTTACGGCTCAACTGAATATGCATGCATATGCACGCCGCAGCCTATTCTCAACCGAGGCAAGGTATCGACACGAGCCCATGGCCAGAATCGAAAGGCTCCCACCCTATGAACGATCTCAAGCGCCTGTTTAGCTGTTTACCCACTATCCCCGGCAATCCAAACAACCGGGCCAGCGTTATTTACCTGTCCCCCCCCTTTATAGGGGGGACAGGTAAACAGGTAACAGGGGACGGCGTTGTGCTACACACTTTCACTACCCCCGCCCCCCACACAACATCCCGTAGGAGACGTGGTCTAGACTATGCAGCAGCCCCAGGGATCTCTTTTAGAGTTGACGATGGCCGCACAAAGGGGTACAATGAGGTCTGTTCTTGACCTGAAGGGAGCAACGATGCAAGATTTCGGTTTGGACGAACAGGGGCGATTTGTAATCCAGGACTATGCCGGCAAGCGCCCCTTCTCCAGCTTTTTGCCCGGCATCGCCGGGCCGCTTGGCATCCCCATGTGGGTCTTTTACGTCAACCGCGGCCAGGCCATCGCCAGTTTTGGGATCGAGAAACAAGGATAACCCGATCATCGAGTTCGAGCCGGCCAACAAGGCCTACCAGACCACACCCTACACCGGCTTTCGCACATTTATGAAGCTGGAACGCGGCGCCGGCACGGCATTCTACGAGCCCTTTGCGCCGTGGAACGCGGGCGACGAAACCCGGATGTGCATCGGCATGAACGAGCTGGAGCTGCAAGCCGGCAGCGCTGCCCACGGCATCCACACCGACGTCCTCTATTTCGTCCTGCCCGGCGAGCCCTTTGCCGGGCTGGTGCGCCAGGTGACGGTGACCAACGTGGGCGACGAGCCGCTGGCCCTGGAGCTGCTCGACGGCATGCCCCGGGTCATGCCCTATGGAGTGGACAACCGCGGGCTCAAAGAGATCGGCCGCACGCTCGAGGCCTGGATGGCCGTGTTCAACCTGGAAGAGGGCGTGCCCTTTTACCGCTTCCAGGCCAGCGCCGGCGACACGGCCGAGGTGAGCGAGATCCAGGCCGGGCACTTTTACCTGGCTTTCGACGGCTCGGGACGGCGGCTGGCGCCCTTTGTCGATCCGGCTGTCGTGTTTGGCCAGAATACGGCCCTGAGCGCGCCCGACGGCTTCCTCGCAGAGCCGCTGGCCGATCTGCAGCCGGCGGCCGCAGATCACGACCGGCCGGACGCCCTGCGGCTTTTTCGGTGCGAGTGCGTTCCTGGAGCCCGGCGCAGCGACGCAGGTGTACGCCATCATCGGTCACGCCGGCAGCTCGACGCAGATCCGCCGCGAGGAGGCGCGTCTGGCCCAGCCGGCCTACGTGCAGGAGAAACGGCGTCGAAGCCAACCGGTTGGTCGACCGGCTCACGGACGTCGTCGCGACCCACACCTCTTCGCCCCGGTTCGACGCCTACACGCCGCCAGACCTTCCTGGACAATGTCCTGCGGGGCGGCTGGCCCCTCCTCCTGGGCGACGAGACAGCGCCTGCCGTGTATCACATCTACTCGCGCAAGCACGGTGACCTGGAGCGCGATTACAACTATTTCTCCGTCGCCGCCGAGCCCTATTCGCAGGGCAACGCCGGCTACCGCGACGTCAACCAGAACCGGCGCTGTGACGTGCTGCTCCAACCGGCGGTAGGCGCTTTTGACGTGCTGTCCTTCCTGAGCCTGATCCAGACCGACGGCTACAATCCGCTGACGGTGGAGGGCAGCCGCTTCACCCTGCCGGCCGAGCGCCGCGCGGCCGTGCTGGCCCTGGTTGAGCGTCCCGAGGAGCTGGAGCCGGTGCTGGCCCGGCCCTTTACCCCCGGCGGGCTGCTGACGGCCGTTGGCGACGGCCAGATGGGACTGAAGGTCGGCCCTGAAGCCCTGCTCGCCGAGGCTCTTGGCCATGCGGAACAGCAGTTCCAGGCCAGCTTTGGCGAGGGCTACTGGATCGACCACTGGACCTACAATCTCGACCTGATCGAAACCTACCTGGCCGTCTACCCCGACCGAAAGGACGACCTGCTGTTCGGCCCAGGGGCCGTGCCCTTCTTCGACAGCCCGGCCGTCGTGCAGCCTCGCGCCCGCAAGTACGTGCTCGCAGGCGACGGCCGGGTGCGCCAGTATGGGGCCGTGGTCGAGGACGAGGAGAAAGCAGCCCTCATCGCCGGCCGCGTCGAGTCGCCCAACCTGGTGCGGACGGCCCACGGCCGGGGCGAGGTCTATCGCACCACGGTCCTGGCCAAGCTGCTGGGCCTGGCCCTGCTCAAGTTCGCCACCCTCGATCCGCTGGGCATGGGCGTCGAGATGGAGGCGGGCAGGCCTGGCTGGTACGACGCCCTCAACGGGCTGCCGGGCTTGTTCGGCTCGTCGCTGTGCGAGACCTACGAGCTGGAGCGCCTGCTGACCTTCCTGCTGGCGGCGATGGCCGAGCAAGGAAGCAGGCACGGTTGAGCTGCCGGTCGAACAGCACACCCTTCTGCTGGAGGTGTCGAGCGCCCTGGAGACGTGGCTGGAGTCGGATGGCACAGACCGAGATTTCCGCTACTGGGATACCGTGGCCACGGCCCGCGAAGGCTACCGGGAGCGCACCCGCCTGGGCTTGGACGGAAGGACAGAGGAATTGCCCTGTGGCCGGCTGATGCCAATCCTGGCGTCCTTTCAGGCCAAGGTGCAGACCGGCATCAGGCGCGCTGTCGGAATGAACGACGGCATTCCACCCACCTACTCTGACCTATCGCCTGGCAGACTATGAGATCCTGCGCCGGCGCCGACCGGCAGGGCCGCCCTTACGTGCGGGCCAAGCGCTTTGAACCGGCAGCTGCTGCCGCTCTTCCTCGAAGGGCGCGGTCCATGCCCTCAAGGTCCAGGCCGGCGTGGCTGAGGCGCGAGAGCTGTACGGCAGGATCCGAGACGAGCGAGCTGTACGACCACAAGCTGGGCATGTACAAGGTCAACGCCTCGCTGCAAGACCAGTCCCACGAGATCGGCCGCGCCCGGGCCTTTACGCCGGGCTGGCTCGAAAACGAGTCGATCTGGCTGCACATGGAGTACAAGTACCTGCTGGAAGTGCTGAGGGCAGGGTTGTACGACGAGTTCTACGAGGATTTCAAGCGCGCCCTGATCTGTTTCCAGGACCCGGCCGTCTATGGCCGCAGTCCCCTGGAGAACTCGTCGTTCCTGGTCAGCAGCGCCCACCCCGATGCATCGCTGCACGGCGCCGGGTTCGTCGCCCGCCTGAGCGGCGCCACGGCCGAGTTCCTGAGCATCTGGACGACGATGATGGCCGGGCGGCAGCCCTTTTTCCTCCAGGACGGCGAGCTGTGCCTGGCGCTCAAGCCAACGCTGCCCGGCTGGCTGTTCGACTCGGAGGGCAAGGTCACCTTTGTCTTCCTGGGGCACACCCCGGTCACGATCCACAATCCGGGCCGGGTGGATACCTGGCGTGACCAAGACGCTCGGGCAGCCGGCGGTGCTGCACATCGCCGGCCAGGGGCGAACCGAGTTCGCCGGCGGCATCGTCCGTGCGCCTTACGCCGAGATGGTGCGGGCCGGGCAAGTGGCTGCCATCGAGCTGTTCTTGACGTGAGGCAGGCGCGCGCGGGCGCATCGGGGCTGCCGGCGGCCACCGGCCTTAAGGAACGGTGCCCCGCGGCTGGGCGCCCGGATGGTATGCAGAGGCGCCGTTGACCTGCGCCTTGCTCCCGGCCACCTCTTTTGGCTCGACAGACTCTTGCTACTTGCCGCTCAGCAAGAGGTACAAGGTCCCGGCGGTGGAGAGTACGGCTAGAACTGGTAAAACCTGATGCAGCCTCAGGACTACCGCCGGCATTGGCTTGTCGATGCTCAACAAGGCGCCGGCAGCAACCGTGCCGGCAAAAAACAGGACGGTGACCACGACGGCGGCGATCTCTAGCAGGCCAAGCGGCGCCACTTGATGAATCTGGTATACGGTCACCGCCAGCAAGATCCCTGTCCCCAGCCCGGCCAGTTTGTGGATGGTCAAGAGGAATGTGCCAAACGGCTTCCCAGACCTGCTCAGCCAGAGTCCGGAAGCCAAGATCAACAGAAAGAGCAACGCAGCGCCTATTACTCTTGCTTGGGTAGTGCTCATTGTCCACTCCTTGCATCAGGATACCATCGGCCTGGAATCACAGGGCCGATTATATCACCGGCTATGGCCGAGGACAAGCCGTAAGTGCCTCATGCGCGCAACCCCCAACGCGACACACACCGTCGAGTCCGGATAGGACGGCTCGGTGCAACTTGACCTGACAACGGTGGCAGTGTATACTGATGGACACCATAAGCCACTGACGCGTCGGCTGTTCATTGATCGCGGCGGTATCTTGAGGATACCCTGACCAACAGCCCGACGCCAGACCGCGCCGGCCCGTCAGCAGGGTGGCGCGTTGGCTGTGAAAGGCTATGTTCCGAATTCTGAGACAATGCCGGTGTGCCTAATTGCTTGGCGGTGCTGCCAATAACCGAAATGCGCATTCTGGGGCGAAGAGATGTCGATTGATAGAAGCAAGCGAATCACTTTTGAGAATGTGGCCGACATCTATGATGAGGTCCGAGCCGGGTATCCAGAGGAGCTGGTTGAGGATATTGTGGGCTTGTCTGGGCTGCCGTCAGATGGAAGGATTCTGGAAATCGGATGTGGTCCAGGCAATGCCACGATATCGTTTGCCAGACGGGGCTACAGGATACTGGCCGTTGAGCTAGGAGAACGCCTTTGTGAGCTGGCGGCTGAAAGGTGTCGTGCTTATCCCGGGGTTGAGATCGTGAACCTGGCGTTTGAAGACTGGCAACTCGATGAGAGAGCCTTTGATCTTGCTGTGGCGGCCGACTCGTTTCATTGGATATCACCAGAAGTTGGCTATCCCAAGGTTGCCGGAGCGTTGAAAGATTCGGGGTCTGCGGCCTTTTTCTGGAGGGTGCCGGTCGATGCCAAGACGGACCTTTCCAGGGCTATAGACAGTGTGTATCAGGAGACGGCGCCCCAATTCATAAACCCGGACAAGAGGTTTACTGCGGAATGGTTGGTTGGAGTGATCCTGGAAAACTTCAGGGCCGGCGGGTGGTTTGGGGAAGTTACAACCAAGCAGTACTTTTGGTCCGAGACACTTACAGCCGAGCAGTATATCAGGGGTCTCAGGACATTTTCTATGCACCAGGGCATAGACGAAGTGATGAGAGAAAAACTGTATACCAGGATTGGGGAGGTAATAGAAGGGTTTGGGGGGAAGGTAACACAACCGCAATCGGTGGTGCTGTTTCATTCGCGGGTAAAGAGATGATATTCCATGCTAATCTTCTGCACAGCATGGTGAATCCAACATCACAAGGAAGGGCCTGACCATGAATGAAGAATGTAGCATCGTCTATGCTGATGAGCCGGAATGGGGGGTAATCGGGCCCGGCATTGTTGATTACAACAAACAACAAGCCGGTGACGATAAGGCCAAAAGCCTATGTTTCGTGCTCAAAGCGCCTGACCAGGAGATCGTAGGAGGGGTGATAGGGGCGACATATTGGGATTGGTTTCATCTGGATTTGATGTGGATAAAAGAGGAATTTCGTGGCCGCGGATATGGGCATCGCCTTTTGACGCTTGCTGAAGATGAAGCGCGGCGGCGCGGCGCAAAGCATGTACACCTGGATACATTCAGTTTCCAGGCGCCGGGCTTTTACGTCAAGTATGGTTATCAGGTTTTTGGCGAGCTGCAAGATTTCCCTGCCGGACATCAGCGCTACTTTCTCACAAAACAGATCTAGGAAATGGTGCCATGAAAACGATTATCCGGTTCGTCGCCCTACTTGTGATGACAAGCCTGCTGCTGGCCTGTGGCCAGCCAACGCCCACCCCGCCGCCGGCCCCAACCACGGCACCGGCCACCGTGCCGCCGGCCACCAACACGCCCCAGGCCACCGCCACGGCGCAGGCAACAGCAGCCGCAGTGCCTGCCGAGCGGATTGCGGCGGGGCAAGCGTTCGCCGATCAGTTCCTCAACCGCGACTATGCCGCCGTCGTGGCCCAGTTCGACGCCACCATGAAGAGCGTCTTTCCCATCGACAAGGTCCAGGAGGCGCGCGAGTCGCTCGAGCCGCAGTTGGGCGCCTTCAAGCAGCAGGTAGGCATCCGGGCCGAGCAGATCGAGCAGAACAAGGTGGTGTACGACATTGTGTACGTCGCCTGGGAATTCGAAACGTCGACGATCGAGCTCAGGATCGTCTACAACCAGGAAGGGCAGGTCGCCGGACTCTTTTTCCAGCCTGCACAAACAACGCCGCCCACCCCCTACGCCGCCCCAGCCTATGTCGACGCCGGCGCATTCCGCGAGCAAGAGGTGACGGTGGGCAGCGGCGAATGGGCGCTGCCGGGAACGCTGACCCTGCCGCTGGGCGATGGCCCCTTTCCGGCGGTGGTGCTGGTGCACGGCTCGGGGCCGAACGACCGCGACGAGACGATCGGTCCCAACAAGCCGTTCCGCGACCTGGCCGAAGGCCTGGCCTCGCAGGGCATTGCCGTGCTGCGCTACGAAAAGCGGACAAAGCAACACGCGGCCAAGTTCACGCCCGACGATCTTGGCGGCACTGACTGTTAAGGAAGAGACGACCGACGACGCCCTGGCGGCGGTGGCGCTCCTGCGCCAGACGGAGGGGATCGACCCGGCCCGGATCTATGTGCTGGGCCACAGCCTGGGCGGCTATCTGCTGCCCCGCATCGCCCTGGGCGACCCGACTTCCGGCGACCGGATCGCCGGTCTGATCGTCATGGCCGGGCCGACGCGGCCCCTGGAAGAGATCACGTTGGAGCAGGTTACCTACATCGTCGGCCTGGACGGAACGGTCTCCGCCGACGACCAGACGGCGTTGGATGAGCTGGCAGCCCAGGTGGCCCGCGTCCAGGACCCCAACCTGTCGGCGGCGATACCCGCCGAAGACCTGCCGCTGGGCATTCCCGCCAGCTACTGGCTCGACCTGCGCGGTTACGACCCCGCCGAGATGGCCAAGGACCTGGCCCAGCCGATGCTCATCCTCCAGGGCGAGCGCGACTATCAGGTCACGACCGTCGATTTTGAGGGCTGGCAGGCGGCGTTGGCGTCACGTCCAGACGTGACCTTCAAGCTCTACCCCGACCTCAACCACCTGTTCATGACCGGCGAGGGCAAGAGCACGCCGGCCGAGTACGAGGTCGCCGGCCACGTGGCAGAGCAGGTGATCGGCGACATTGTGGACTGGATCCAACCGTTACCGATCCATGAAAGGCGAACAGATGAGCAACTCACGGCTGGAGGTCCCCACCGGCCTGGACTGGCGGCTGGTCGCCTGCGCCCGCTCGGCCCAGCCGACGCAGGTCCCGCCGGCGCGACCGTGCCGCGTCACAGCCGACGCTGCCCGACGGAGCCCCGCCCTGACGGCGCCATCTGCTGGACACGCGCTGCTCGCTGCCACCCGACCAAGCAAGCCCAAGACACGACGTGGGACCAGACAGTAACCCTCATGATCGCCAAGGGCGCCAAGCTGACAGACGCCGAAAAGACAGCGTTGGTCGAATATCTGGCCAAGACCTACGGCCCGTAGGAGAGAACATGGACACTGAGCATTTTGCCGCGCGCATGGCCCAACATGCCGCCTGCATCCGCGGCCTGGTAGAGGGCATCACCGCCGAGCAGGCCCGCTGGAAGCCGGACCCGGAGTCGTGGTCTGTGCTCGAGGTGGTGGGCCACCTGTGGGACGAGGAACGGGAAGATTTCCGGGTCCGGATCGACTATACCCTCCACCGGCCGGGCGAGCCGTGGCCCGGCATCAATCCGGGCGGCTGGGTGACCGAGCACCGCTATAACGAGCGCGACCTGGCCGAGTCGCTGGACGGTTTCTTGTCGTGCCGGGAGTGGTCGCTGGCCTGGCTGCGCGGGCTGGCCTCGCCCGACTGGGAGGCGACCTACCAGTCACATTGGGGGCCGATCACCGCCGGCGACCTGTTCGCTGCCTGGGTAGCCCACGACCTGCTGCACATCCGCCAGATCGTCGAGCTGCGCTGGGCGCTGCTCCAGGCCGAGGTGGCGCCGCGCGACACGCAGTACGCCGGCGAGTGGTAACGCCACTGAGGGGTTAGCCTGCCAGGCGAATGGGCAGCACCAGATCGGCCCACTCCTGCAGGCTGAGGGTCTCGGCCCGGCGGCGGGGGTCGATGCCGGCCTGGGCCAGGGCCTGTTCGACGCAGGCGGGAGCCACCCCCAGCCCGGCGCTGAGAGCATTGCGCAGCGTCTTGCGCTTGTGGCCAAACCCGGCCCGGACCACGCGAAAGAAATCGGCCACACTCACCCCTGGGCCGGATACTTCACAGAGATCCCCTTCAGGGGATGCCGACGCCTCGCCAAGCGACACGGCCGGCTCGCCAAGCACGTCGATCCGCACCACCGCCGAATCGACCTTGGGCGGCGGATAGAACGCGCCGGCCGGTATACGGGCGACAAGGCTGGGCCGGCCGTAGAACTGGACGCTGACGGCCAGCAGGCTCATGTCAGGCGGCACGGCAACGATCCGCTCGGCAACCTCGCGCTGGACGGTGACGACCAGCAGGCTGGGTTGGTCGTGGCGCTCCAGTAGGTGGCGCAGCACCGCCGAGGTAATGTAATAGGGCAGGTTGGCCACCACCTTGTAGCTCGGCCCCACCAACGAGGCAAAATCGGAGATGCGGAGAATGTTGCCAGGGCAGACCTCGACGTTAGGGCGGCCGGCCAGCCGCTCGGCCAGGATCGCCGCCAGCCGGTCGTCAAGCTCGACGGCCACCACGCGGCCGGCACGCTCGGCCAGCAGGCTGGTGAGCGTGCCCAGGCCGGGGCCGATCTCCAGGACGGTGTCAGTTGGGGTCAGGTCGGCGGCAGCGACAATCCGGTCCAGGGCGGCCTGATCGGCCAGGAAGTGCTGGCCTAGCCCCTTCTTGGGATGCAGGTCGTAGGCACGCAGCAGTGCAGTGATGCTGTCCACGGAGCTACCGCCGCCGATCGGGGTACTTGGGCCAGTCGGGCAGGATCCAGCGGATCTGGCTCGAGGGCGGCACCGGCGTCAACAGGTAGATGTCGGTCCACCAGTGCCACGATTGGTACTTGCCCTCGTCGAAGCATAGGTCGACGAATTTGCCCTTGACACCGCCGCCTGTGTCGGCGGCCGTGCCAAAGCCATAGCCGGGGATGTACATCCGTGTCCGCAGCGGGATGACGGTTGGGTCGGTGGCCACCACACCCTTGACCGCCTTCCAACCCAGCCGAGTATAGCCGTAGCGTGGGTCGGTCTTGGGTTTTCCCGCCGAAGCGGCAGTGTAGCCGGTGGTGTACACCCGTATCTTGCGCCAATACTCGACCGGACCGTCAGGGGTCTCTAGCGTACGGACGATGATCTTGGTGCCGTAGGCCAGGGTCTTGGTCACCGGCGCCTGCTCGGACCACGCATCCTCCAAGCTACGGCTCACCTCCTGGCCGTCGTGATAGACGATCCGGTAGCGGCGCTTGGTCAGACCGATCTGCCCTTCCTGTACCAGCCGCCGGGTGTCGATCTCCATCGCCGGATCGGTCACCCACACCGTCTGGAACGGAATCGGATGGAACTCAACGGCCAGCTCCTCGCGGACGCGGGTGATGCGGATGGTCGTGTATGGCCGGATGGGGGCATCCAGGGCCGGGCTGACCATGTCGCGGCCAATCAGGGCGATCCCCTCCTGGCCGAGCGCACCGGCGACCTCGCCGGCCAGCGTCCGGGTGTGGATGACGTGGCCGTCCACCTTGATCTGGACCGGCACGGAGCGGCGAATGGTGATGGCGGCGCCCGGCTCGATACGGGCCTGGAGAGGCGGCGTGACTTTATCGGCCAGGAACAGGGTCACGCCCTGGCCGTCCAGCACCTGGCCGACCGTGGCGGCGGTGGTGTACAGGGCGATGGTCACCCCGCGGTCACTGAGGGTGATCGACGTGGCGCGCCGCAGGGTGATGAAGGGGGGATCGTTGTCGCTCATGTCAGGCTGCAGGTCCGGCCCGGCAAAGAGCGGTGCATCGGCCGCCACCAGCTGGCCGCACCCCTGTCCTGAGCCGGGGACAAAGCTGCAGGCCGGATCGGCTCCATCGGCCAACATGCGGAACCAGATCTCGTCACCGGGGCCGGCCTCGATCCCGGCCTCACTCAGAGCCTGGCCAACGGTCGTCGCATGGGTGCGGAGCCGGTTGGTCTGGCCGTCGGCGCTGAGCGTCACCGGGCGGGCGCGGCGGATCACGATCGGCCGGCCGGCCACGATGGGCTCCTCCGATCCGGGGGTGAGGGTGTCCTCTGGATACAGGTCGATGCCGGCCTGGCGCAGCACGGCGCCGACCGTCGTGGCGTGGCTGCGCACCGGGTGGGCCTGGCCGTCGATCTCGATCACGACGACCGAGCCGGTGCGCGCCAGGCCCAGGCCCAGCCCGGCCAACCCGCCTGCCAGCAGGGTCAGGGCGAGCAGGCCGCGCAGCCAGCCCGGTAGCGTCCACGACGTGAGTTTTGCCGCTATGCCTTCAGAAGCCATCTAGAAATCAAGTCCGACAATCTGCGCGGCAGGTTACCCCTGCCGCCGGTCTGGTCAGATTATACATGAAATGGCGCGCAGCGGCAAGCGACGGCGCTTCCGACAGAGCATGGCGGACGGTGGGTCCAGAGGTGGTCGCCAAGCCGCCAGATGTATGCGGCACAGGCGACATCCGCCATAAGAAGGCTCACCAGGTCTTGATCACCAGCGGCAGATAAAGATAGTGGTCGTACGCCGGGGGCGTGCCGTACTCGTCCGCGCCGACGTCGGGGGCGGGGCCGATAGGCCGGGCATCGCCGTCGTAATCGTCAGGCACCTGGGGCAGCGCCGCCGCCTGGTCTATGGCCGCCGCCGCTAAAGGGGTCAGGTGCAGGTCGCCGCCGGCGGCGTCTACAAACCAAGCGCTCTGGGCATCGGTCACGTTGCCGGTCAGTGTGCCCGACGCGCCGTCACGATCGGCCCAGATCTCCAGGTTGGTCAGGTTGTAGGCAAAGGTACCCTGGCTGTCGGCATAGCGCGCCTCCATGCCCCACCACAGGCCGGGGGCGGGATCAAGCAGCAGGGCCGTGTTGTGGGCCACCAGCCAGCCGTCGGCGTGCACCATCTCGATCACGGTATCGTGGGGCAGCGAGGCATAGATGATGTTGTTGCGCACCACGCCGCCGCTGTGGTCGCCGGGGCCGTGGCTGGCGTTGCCAAAGGCGATGCCCTGGTAACAGTCCACCAGCAGGTTGCGCTCGACTACCGTGTCGGTCGAGCCGGACCAAAAAAGGATGGTGGGCACCGCCGCGTCCCCCGGCGTGCGGATGCGATACCACTGGTTATCGCGGACCACCCAGCGATGGGCATCGTGGGCACTGATGCCGTTGGTGTACTCGTCCGGCGCGGTCGTGGTGTACTCCAGGCGGGAACAGGCCAGCAGGCCGTCCTCACTGCCGCTCGGATTGACCTTGATCAGTTGATCGCCGATATCCACGACGTGCAGGTTGTAGAGCACCGGCCGGTCGCGGCCCTGGATCGACACGCCGTGGTCGTTGGCATTACGGATGGTCAGATCGGCAATAATCACGTCGTCGGCTTCGACCAGGATGCCGAACTGGCCGCCTACCATCCCGCCAAAGTCGAGCGCCACGTCGTCGCGATCGCCGCTCTGGCCGCGCAGAGCGACGCCGTCGTTGACCACGTGGACATAGCTCTGCATGTCATAGACGCCAGGTGTGATCCATATCGTCGTCCCGGCGGCAGCGTTGTAGGCCTGGTCGCGCAGCTCGGCCTCGGTGGCGACGGTGACAGTTGGGCCGGTGGGTGGGGGCAGCGGCGGGCAGAAGCCGGCCGTTGGGGATTGGGGTGAGGCGACGGCAGAGGCAGCGCTGCCGGCCGCGGCCAGCAGGGCCGCGGCAATCAGCAGACCGGCCAGAATAACCGTGATGGAAGCGTGCTTGTTCATGCCCCCAACAGGCCTTCCATGACAAACGCTGCCGTCGCCCGGCCGGCCACATAGCCGGTCGAAAAGGCGGCTTGCAGGTTAAATCCGCCGGTGTCGGCCTGCACGTCCAGCAACTCGCCGGCAAAGTACAGTCCTCTGACCAGCCGCGAGGCCATCGTCACCGGGTCCACCTCGCGGGTATCGACCCCTCCGGCGGTGACCATCGCCTCGGCCAGGGGGCGGTGGCCGGCCACCGCCAGGCGAAAATCCTGGAGCAGCGCCCGCAGCCGCGCCCGCTCTGCGGCAGTAACCTGGCTGCCGGGCTTGCCGGGCGGGATGCCGGCCCGCACCACGATGACGTCGACCATCTTGGCCGGCAGCAACACCTTCAGCAGGTTGCGGAAGGTCCGCCGGCCGTGGCGCTCCAACTCGACGCGCAACTCGGCGTCCAACTGCTCCGCCGACAGCTCTGGCCGGAGGTTGATCGATAACTCCAGCCGTCCACGGCCCATCCACTCCGCCGCCGGCCCACTCAGGGTCAGAATCAGTGGCCCCGAGACGCCGTAATGGGTGAACAGCATCTCGCCCCAACCGCGGACCAGCTCCTGATCGTCGAGCAGCAAGCGGGCCTGGATACCGCGCAGAGCAAGGCCCATCATAGCCTTCGGTTCCGGCCCGGCGATCACCAGCGGGACCAGCGCCGGCCGGATCGGTACCACCTTGTGTCCGGCCTGTTCAGCCAGCCGGTAGCCGTCGCCGCTCGAGCCGGTGTGTGGATAGGAGGCCCCGCCGGTGGCGATAATCAACGCCCTCGCGGCAATCTGCTGGCCATCCTCGGCAACTACCCCTCGTAGCCGACCGCCGTCGAGCAGCAGTCGGGCCACCCGGCTGTGCAGCCGGACCTCGACCCCCTGTTCCTGAGCAAAACGGGCCAGCGCTTCGGCCACGTCGCAAGCGCTGTTGCTGGCCGGAAAGACCCGCCCACCCTCCTCGACCACTGTGGGCACGCCCAGGTCCTCGAAAAATGACAGCAGGTCGGGCGCGAAAAAGCGGGCAAGGGCGTTGCGCAGAAAAGGACCATTTTTCCCAAAGTGGGTCAGGAAATCGCCCAGGCCGGCCAGGTTAGTGAGGTTGCAGCGCCCGTTGCCGGTCAGGCGCAGCTTGGTGCCCAGGCGGCCCATCCTCTCCAGCAGCAGGACCGGCGCGCCGGCAGCGGCAGCCTGCCCGGCGGCCATCAGGCCGGCGGGGCCGCCGCCGATAACAACCACCTGCCGGAGGAGTTTGTCCACCTTTACAGACGCAAAAAATAAGCTAGAGCTAGAGCAAAGAGCCAGAGATTCTCTCTCGCTCTGCACTCTAGCTCTAGCTCCTGATAAGTGCTGGTCGTGCACCCCCTGTCGAACCGGACTAACCGGCTTGCCGATACCAGCCTGCTCCAGCCAGGCACCCCTGCGGCACCCAGGAGAGACCGCTTACCGTTGCTTCCTTCCGGACCTGGCGGGTTTCACGGGCTCCTGCCGCGCAGGACCCAGCTTTCTTCGCCGCTTGGCCTAGCAGTCCCGACCGGCCACAAGCCCTCGAGGGGGAGTTCGACCCCGCTACGGCGGATTGCGGGTACAGGGCACCGCCAGCTCCCCATCTAGCACGACCGGGGATATGATACCACAAGCCAGGAGCCTGGTCAAGCCACCAGACATCCCAGACATCCAAAGTCTTGGAAGACTCTATTACGCGCTGTAGAACTGGCGGATGGCCGTCGCCACCTCTTCGATCTGTCCATCGGTCAGCTCGGGATAGATCGGCAGCGACAGGACCTCCTGGGCGGCCCGCTCGGCCTCGGGCAGGCTGCCCGGCCCCAGACCCAGGCTGGCATAGATCTCCTGGAGATGCAGCGGCACTGGATAATAGATCATCGTGCCGATGCCACGGCTTTTCAGAAAGGCCTCCAGATCGTCCCGCTGCGGCGCACGGATGGTGTACTGGTGGAAAACATGCTTGATGTTGGGCGCCTGGTAGGGCGTGGTGACCGGCGCGCCGGCCAGCAGTTCGTCGTAGCGGGCGGCGACCCGCCGCCGTGCGGCGGTCCAGGCCTCCAGGTGGCGCAGCTTGACGCGCAGGATCGCCGCCTGGATCTCGTCCAGCCGGCTGTTGTAGCCGATCCGCTCGTGGTAGTACTTGACCCGGCCGCCGTGACGGCGCAGTACGTCGAGCAGGGCCGCGATCTCCTGGTTGCAGGTCACGGCCATGCCGGCATCGCCATAGGCGCCCAGGTTCTTGGTCGGGTAGAAGCTAAAGCAGCCGATGACGCCAAAAGAGCTGACCGGCCGGCCGTCGTAGGTTGCGCCGATCGCCTGGGCGCTGTCCTCGATGACCGGCAGGCTGTGTCGAGCAGCCAGCTCCATGATCGGCTTCATGTCGCACGGCTGGCCGTAGAGGTGCACCGGCACGATCGCTTTTGTCCGCTCGGTGATGACTGCCTCGATCCGGGCCGGGTCGATGTTAAATGTCCGGGGATCGATGTCGACGAACACCGGGGTAGCCCCGGCCCGCGACACGGTGTTGGCTGTGGCGACAAAGGTGAACGGCGTGGTGATCACTTCGTCGCCTGGGCCGATCTGCAGTGCGTCCATGGCCAGGCGCAGTGCATCGGTGCCCGAGGCCATACCGATGCCATAGCCGCAGCCACAGACGCGGGCAATCTCCTGCTCCAGGGCCTTGACATTGGGCCCCAGGATAAAATTCCCCGATTCGAGCACGCCGCCGACGGCGGTATCGATCTCCCGCTCAATGGAGTGGTATTGCGCTCTCAGATCAAGAATTGGTATCATTGGTTCTCCGCCCATTCCCTTTCAGGCACAGCCCGCACCGCCCGGGCCGGCACACCCATGACCAGCGTCGCCGGCGGCACGTCGCGGGTGACCACCGCTCCGGCGGCGACGAACGCCTCGCGCCCGACCTCGACGCCCGGCAGCAGGGTGGTATTGGCCCCCACCCGCGCCCCGGAGCGGATCGTCGCACCCTTGCGGAACTTGAACCGCTCTGGCGTGCGCCCCATAAAGTTGTCGTTCGTGGTATAGACCCCCGGCGCGATAAAGACGTGGTCTTCGACGGTCATGTAGGCGGTGATGTAGGCGCCGGTCTGGATCTTGGTATAGTCGCCGATCGTCGTCTCGTTCTCTACCGTCACACCATGGCCGACGATCACATAATCGCCGATGGCGCACCTCTCGCGGACAAAGGCCTGGTCGGCGATCATCGTCTGGCTGCCGACGGTCGTGCCGGCGTAGACGATCGCCCCGGCGCCGATGGTCGAGCCGTCGCCCACCACCAGGCCGGGCAGTGGCTCGCCGATCTTGACCGTGCTGGTCGGGCTGGGGCGCGGCTGCCGGCCGACCACGGCGTTCTCGCCGACCACCACCCCCTCACCCAGGACAGTGCCGGCGTGGACGACGGCATTGTGCCCGAGGACGCACCGCGGACCAAGGCGAGCGCCGGCCTCGACGACGGCGTTGCGCCCAAATTCGCAGCCGTCGCCGATCTCGGCGCCGGCATCGATGCTGATCTGGTCTGAAGTCATAGTCGTACCAGGCTCCCTTCACTGTCAAGTGATCGCTGTAGGCACTCGAGCACGCGCAGCACCGCCAGACCGTTTCGCCCATCCGACAGCGGCCGGCGGCCGTGGGTCACACAGTCGACGAAATGCTGGCACTCCAGGCGCAGCGGCTCCTGCATCTCCATGTGCGGCACATAGATGTCGCCAAAGCGCAACGTCAGCGCATCGCCGTACGAGTCGTACTCGGGCGTGCGATCCACGCCCTTGTCGTAGATGCGCAGCTTTTCCGACGGCTCGACGTCATCGAAAACGGCCATCTGGCGGCTGCCGACCACCGTCAGGCGCCGCACCTTGTGGGGGTCCAGCCAGCTCACATGGCTGTGGGCCAGGCGGCCGTCGGCAAAGCGCAGCGTGAAAAAGACTGTGTCCTCGATACCCGGCTGCAAATAGGCCTGCCCCTGGGCGCTCACCGCCGCCGGCATCTCGCCCAACAGATACAGCGCCACGGCGATGTCGTGGGGCGCCAGGCTCCACATCGCGTTCTCGTCGTGGCGCACCTTGCCCAGGTTGCGCCGCTCGCTGTACAGGTAATAGATGTCGCCCAGTTGGCCACTGTCCAGCAGCTCCTTGAGCCGGGTGACGGCCGGGTGGTAGAGCAGCAGGTGACCGACCATCAGCACCAGGCCGCGCTCGTCGGCCAGCCGGATCAATATCTCGGCCTCGTCTTCCCTGAGGGCGATCGGCTTCTCGACAAAGACGTGCTTGCCGGCCTCCAGGGCAGCTCGCGCCAGGCGGTAATGGGTCGTCGCCGATGAGCTGACCACGACCGCCCCGATCTCCGGGTCGCGGAGCAGGTCGGCATACTCGGTAGTCCGCAGCAGACCCGGGATAGCGCTCGCCGGCGCGGGCCAGCGCCTCGGCGTTGAGGTCGCACAGCGTCTTGACTCTGGCAGTCGGGCAGGGCCTGAAAGTTACGCAACAGGTTGGGACCCCAATATCCCAGCCCCACCTGCCCCAGGATGATCATTTGGCTGCCTCCAGCAAGGTTTTGATCCGCGATGCAACCATGTCGATGGCCACTTCGTTAAAGCCCCCTTCGGGGATGATAATGTCGGCGTACCGCTTGCTCGGCTCGACAAATTCCTGGTGCATAGGCCGCACCGTGGCCATGTATTGGCGGATGACCGACTCGACGGTCCGGCCCCGCTCGGCGACGTCGCGCTCCAGGCGGCGGATGAAGCGGATGTCGGCGTCGGTATCGACATAGATCTTGACGTCCATCAGGCGGCGCAGCGCCTCGTCGGCAAAGATCAGGATCCCCTCGACGATGACGACCGGGTTGGGTCCGATGCGCCGCGTCTCGCTGGTGCGGGTATGGGTCGTAAAGTCATAGACCGGCACGTCGATCGCCGCGCCCCTGTTTCAGCTTTTTCAGGTGAGCGATCAGCAGCTCGTTCTCCAGCGAGTCGGGGTGGTCAAAGTTCTGCGCTGCCCGCTGCGCCAGGGGCAGATTGCCCAGGTCTCTATAGTAGGCATCGTGCTGGATCAGTGAAACGCGCCCGTGCGGCCGGGCACCCGCCCGCTCCAGGACCGCGTGGGCAATCGTCGTCTTGCCCGAGCCGGTGCCACCTGCTACGCCAATGATGACCGGGTCCATCCTCTCCTCCTGTTATGAAAATCGAACTCGTCTGCTACAGCCCCAAAATCAGGCGCAGGTCGGTCACGGCCAGTAGCCCGGTGACGGCCAACGCCGCCGCCACGAGGGATAGGATGGCAGCCCAGCGGCCCGAGCGCTCGCCAAGGCGATAGACCCACACGGCCATCAGCACTACCAGCCAGGCCGCAACCAGCCACGCCACTCGCGGATCGCCTGTCCCCGGCGATCCGGTCGCCTGCCAGGCCCACCACGTCCCCACTGCCAACCCTGCCGCCAGGGCCACCGACGCCAGGCCCACGGCCACACTCAAGAAATGGTGCAGATCGGTCCGGCGCGGCCAGGCCAGCTCGCGACCGCGCCCGATCAGCCTGGCCCGAAGTGCCAGCGCCAGTCCTGCGCAGCCGGCGACGAGCGCTCCACCTGATCCCACGATGAAAGATGCCCACTGGACCTGAATGGCCAGCCCGCGCTGGATGGCGTCCGGTGCGGACCCACCAGGCCTGACGCCGAGCCAGGCGAACAGGGTGAGCGCCAGGACGGCAAGGTCAACCAGCAGGCCCCCGCCGCCGGCTTTCAGGCCAATAGCCAGCACCAGGTAGATGACCAGCGTCGCCGCCGCCAGGGAAACGGCTATCTGTTGCAGGTCGAAGGGCGACCACGCCTGCCGGGCGACCACCGCCAAGGTCAGGGCCACGACCAGGGCAGCAGTAGCAGCAGCGGCCAGCCATAGGCCGGGCAGCCGCCAGCGCGCTGCGCGCTCCGGGCCGGCCGCCAGCGCCGCCGCCTCCACGACGGCCGCTGCCGCGAGCAACAAAGCTGCCACGGCGAGGGCCCACGCGTCAGACGACATCGGTCAGTTCCTCCTGGAGCTGGGCGGCCAACGGCGAAAACCAGCCGTTTTCCCCGACGCCACCGAACGCCAACAGGTGGACCACGACCTTCTCTTCACCCGGCGCCACAGCCATCCACACCAACCGGGAGCCAAACAACCATCCGACCGCCAGGCCTATGGCAGCCAGGACGATCCCGGCAACCACCAGGGCCATGCCCGGCCGATAGTCCACTCGCACGACGGGCCGGTAGCCAAGGTCGACCTCGAGCTTTAATCCGTCAAAGCTGACCGCACCGCTCTGGCGCAGAACCGCCAGTGGTTGTTGTTCGGCCTCGGCACTGCGCAGCAGCGCCAAGCGCAGCAGCGGGTCGGCACCGGCAGAGGCCGGCTCGAGGTTCAGCAACAGGAAGTAGCCCTGGTCGGGCAGCACGATCACCTGCTGAGTCTCAGACGAGTCAAAGGCCAGGCTGACCTGCTCGGCCGCATTCGAGCTTATTCCTCCCGGTAGAAGGCGTAACGGCTTGCCTGCCTGGTCCAGACCGCGAAGTGTGACATCCGGCACGTAGCCCACCTGGCGCACAGCCAATCCACCCCGCGTGGCCGGCTGCCCAATGCCGACTAGGCCCTGTCCGACTATTTGATCGCCCGCCAGCCAGGTTATTCGGCTCTCGTATCGCCCGCCATCCGGTTGGCCTTCACTGCCGGTGAGCGGCTCGAAAGCGTCCAGGCGGATCGTGTAGCCTGTGCCATGGCCCACTGCCATCCGCTCGCCGGCAGCTGGCTGCCACTGATTGCTCTGCCAGCCCCAAGTGGTCATGATCGCCAAGCCCAACAACGCCAGCAACAAGGCGGCAAACGCCAGCGGCCGAGCCCAGAGGAAAGCGCCGCGCCGGCTGGCAACCCAATTGGGGGCCGTCTCGCTTTCGTGGGATCGTGCCACCTCAGCAATCCGATAGCCGCGGTCGCTCAAACAGTCACCCAGCCGCGCCCGGACCTGATCTGGAGTGCGGGGCACTGGCAGGCGAGTTCGAAGCGGATGGCTGCCCCACAATGCCAGGTCAGACGGCGTCCAACGTCTCCGGTCAGCGCGCCAGGCCATCTCAGCCGACTCGACCCCCCACACGAACAGGGCCAAGCCGGTCAGGACTAATAACAGGCGAAACCAGAAAGCATGATAGATGCTGTACAGACCCAGGGCTTGAGCCAGGTCATTGCTCGGGCTCAGGGCGTCCGGCTGGAGCGCCAGCCAGTACTGAGGGTAAGTGGAGACGTCCGGCGGAATCTGGGGGATCAGCGTGCTCAGGATGAGGGCCACAGCCAGCAACGCTAACAGGATCAACAACGTGGCCGGTGCGGTGAGAAAACGCCACACGAAGCCAAGAGGCTCCGGACGTGACACAGTTGCTGGTACTTGATCCGTCATCCTTCAAGCTGTCAGCTTTCAGCAGTCAGCAATCAGCTTTCAGTGGCTAAAAGCTGACCGCCGACTGCTCTTTGCACAACAAAGGCCCCAACTACAACCTGTTGGGGCCCATCAGCCGCCGCCAAGCCACCCAAGGGAATCGAACCCTTAACCTGGCGCTTACGAAGCGTCTGCTCTTCCGATTGAGCTAGGGTGGCGCCCGACCGGGACCAGGCCGGTGTCAGGCATTATACCAGGCTTTGGGCCAGATGGCAAATCATGTCGAATGGTCCACCACCGCCTTGACAAAAGCCTGGAATAAGGGGTGTGGGCGCGTGGGCCGGGACTTGAATTCCGGGTGGAACTGACAGCCCAACATGAAGGGGTGTTCGGCCAACTCGCCGATCTCCACCAGGCGTCCGTCGGGCGAAATCCCGGACAGGACCAGGCCGGCGCCGGTCAACAGATCGCGGTAGGCGTTGTTCACTTCGAAGCGATGGCGATGTCGCTCCTGGATCAGCTCCTGGCCGTAGGCCGCCGCCGCCTGCGTGCCGGGCAGCAACTGGCAGGGGTACAGACCCAGGCGCATTGTGCCGCCCATCTCGGCAATATCGCGCTGATCGGGCATCAGGTCGATCACCGGATACTTGGTATTGAGATCGAACTCGGTTGAGTTGGGCTCGTCGCTGCTCAGCACCTGGCGGGCCAGATCGATGACCATGACCTGCAGCCCCAGGCACAGTCCCAGGTAGGGCACCTGGCGCTCGCGGGCATAATGGGCAGCGATGATCATGCCCTCGATGCCCCGCTCGCCAAACCCGCCCGGCACCAGGATGCCGTCCGAGCTTTGCAGCAGTTCTACTCCGTGGTGCTCGACCTCCTCGGCATCGATCCAGTCGATCTCGACCGCCACGTCGTAGCACAGGCCGGCGTGGTACAGCGCCTCGCGCACGCTCAGATAGGCGTCATGCAGCTCAACATACTTGCCCACCAACCCCACTCGCACCGGCCGCTTGGGTCGGCGGATATCTGTCACGACCGCGCGCCAGCCTTCCAGATCAGGTGGGTGTGCCTGGGCCAGCCCCAGCCGCTCGACCAGGAAATCGCCAAGGCTGGCCTCTTCCAGGACCAGTGGCACCTCATAGATAACCGGCGTGGTGACCAGCGGAATGACCCCCCGCTTTTCCACGTCGCAAAAGAGCGCGATCTTGGCCCGCACGTCGTCGTCGACCGGATAATCGGAGCGGGCGACGATGATGTCGGGCTGGATGCCGATGCCCCGCAGCTCGGCCACGCTATGCTGCGTCGGCTTGGTCTTGATTTCGCTCGTTGACGAAATGTAAGGCAGCAGCGTAACGTGGATATAGACCGTGTTTTCGCGGCCTATATCAACCCGCATCTGGCGGATCGCCTCCAGGAACGGAAGACTCTCGATGTCGCCCACTGTGCCGCCCACTTCGACGATTACCACATCGGACGGTCCGCCGGGCATCTCGCGGGCCGCGCGGGCGATGCGCCGCTTGATCTCGTTGGTCACATGAGGGATGACCTGGATCGTGCCGCCCAAGTAGTCGCCCCGCCGCTCCTTGGCGATTACCTCGGCATATACCTGACCGGAGGTGACGTTGCTGGCCCGCGTCAGGTTCTCGTCGATAAAGCGCTCATAGTGGCCCAGGTCCAGATCGGTCTCGGCGCCGTCGTCCAGGACAAACACCTCGCCGTGCTGGTAGGGCGACATGGTGCCGGGGTCCACGTTCAGATAGGGGTCTAGCTTCTGGATCGAGACCCGGATACCCCGGCTCTTGAGGATGCGGCCGATTGACGCGGCCGTCACCCCCTTGCCCACCGACGACACCACCCCGCCGGTACAGAATATGTACTTGGTCGGCATACTACCTCCCCAGCTATTATCCAGCTAGATCACGTGTGTGGCCGCGATGCGGTATAGCTCGTCCGGAATCCCATCGGGCAGCGGGTCAGGCTGATGGCTGGCCAGAGTCTGTCGCACCTGTTGAGCCGCCCACTCGTGCTCTGGCATCTCTTCTCTCTGCCACTCGCCAGTGCCACCCTCTCGCTCCCCGGCCACTATCGCCCGGATGGCGCGCACCATCTCGGCGTCCAGAAACAGCTTTTCCAACGACAACGTCTGCGCCCCGTTCAGTAAGCCGATGCCGAATAGCTCGTCGGCCCCAGCCAGAGCATAGACCAGGCCCGAGCGAGTGCCGTTGGCAGACGCTTCTAGCCCCAGGTGATGCGCCCCGGTGCTCAGTCCGTTGACGTTGACCGGCAGTCCGTACCAGTGGGCCAGGTCGCATAGCGCCAGCCCCAGCAGGTCGGTCTCCTGGGTGTGGCCGCGAAAGACGGCCGTCCGCAGGTCGACGAAGGTTCCGCCCGCACCATAGATCAGCGGCAGGCCAGGCCGGGCGATCTGATACAACACTACCTGGCTCAGCACCTCGACGTTGCTCAGCAAGGCCATGCCCGCCACTGTGATTGGCCCGGTTGCCCCGGCCAGTGGCATGCTGTAGATCAGCAGCGGCACACCCGCCTCGGCCAGGATCAGGCCGGCCTCGAGCACCGGTCCGTGATTCGATAGCGGGCTGACGGCACACACCAATCCTGACAGGATCGGCCGCTCAGCCAGCGCCCGCGACGAGCCGGCGACCGCCGCTCCCATCTCAAGCACCGCCCGCGCCTCGATCGGGCTTTCGGGCATGACCCGGAAATGCTTGGCGCTGTTGGCCAGGATGTCGGCACGGCTAAAGTTTGGCCCGGTAGCCAGGTCCCGGTCGTTGGCGTTGACGATCTCGGTCACAATGTCCACCTGGTCCAGCGCGTCGGCCAGTCGAATCGCCCGGCATAGGTCACCGGCCAGAGATGCCCGCTCCTCGCCGGTGTCGAGGTCGATGGCCCGCTGCCCCTGTGAGCTGAGCATGACCCGCCCTGCAGCTCTTGGCGCCGTCTTGCCCGGCCGGTAGACCAAGTCCGAGCGGCCGCTGCGGCTGGCCAGCGCCACCTCACGTGGCGCCAAGGCCAGACAGCGTTCGACGACGGCGGGCGGGATCCATGCCGTGAGCGTGTCATAACTCACCCGGCAGCCCGCCTCGGCCAGCAGTTGGAGCGCTCGCCGCGACGGGTAGCGGATGCCGGTGTGCTGCAGTATACCCAGGCTGCGGTCATGGATCTGCTCGCAGGCTGCAGCGTCAAGCAACCTCAGCCGTGGCTCAATACTCACGCTCGCATCCAGCGCAGGAAGCGGGGCATGCCTCTCTCTCCGCCCGGGAGATACCTCAGACGGCTGAGAAACGAGCGCATCTTTGGTCAGGACGTCGCTGGCAGCCGCCTCCGCCTCGGCAGGCCAGGCCAGGGGCTGGTGGGTGGCCAGCAGGCGCTCCGCTTCTTTGACCAACCGCCCTTGCTCGTCCCGCCCCGACCCCAGCCACTCTGCCTGTGTCCGGTCGTCGCGTATCTGCCAGGTATAGACCTCGGCGCGCATCAGTTTGCGCGTCTCACGTTCCAGCAGGTAATGGCCGCCGATGCCCACCCGGTCTATGGCGGCGGCCATCAGCCGCTCTTCGTCGAGAGCGACACCTTGCGCCAGTCGCTTAAGCTGCCTGGCCTGCTCGGCATCGTGCACCGCCTTTTCAGGGCTATAGGTCTGCCCGCCGGCCAGCAGGCCGGCACCCTGCACCTCGTCAGCGCCGGCCAGGACAGCCAGCGTTGCCGCCAGCGCCCCCTCTCCGCCGCAGCGCGGTCCCAGGTGACCGGCGGCCGTCGACAGGCCGTCCACGCTGATCGGCACGTTATACCGCCGGGCCAGGCCCAATGCCAGCACCAGACCTGACAGGTTGCTGAAACCAGTCAGGTCTCTCAATCCCATAGATGAGCGGTGCGCCAGGACGCGCACACTGGTACAGCACCAGTGAGGCCAGGAACCCGGCGTTAGCCGCCACCACTCCATCTCGCAGGGTGGCGCCGGCAGCCAAGCCCGGGCACACCACAATCGGAATCCCATGCCGCACCAGCGCCATTGCCGCAGCGACCTTGGGCCACGCTGCTGTCTCCCGCTCCAGCGGCCAGGCGAACCGCTCCACTGCCGACAGGATGGCTCCTCGCTCGCTCACTGACCGGCCCCCGGACACTGCGTTGGCCATCTCGAGGACGAGCGGTATGTAAGCCGGGTCTGGGATCGGGATGCGCAGGTGCTTGCCGGAGACGGACAAGCCCGAGACCAGGGCCGGCATCCCACATGCGTCGCCCATGTCAACGACCTCGATACCGCCCAGGGCATCGGCCAAGCAGATTGCTTTTTGGTCGGCGGCAGGCATGTGCGAGCTGCCGAAGACGAAATGGACGCCGGCGCCGTCAAGCACCAGATCGTGCGCCGGGTTCCGCGCTGCCAGCTTGACCACACGCGGCGCAGTGGCGAGTGCCCGATCCACAATCTCGGCCGGAATGCGGACGGCCAGCCGGTCATGGTCCACCGCGCAGCCATGCGCTTCGAGTAGTTCCTGCGCCTCGATGCAGCCGAACCGCACGCCCGGCTGCCACAGTAGCTCAACTGACTGCTGGTGGAGTCGATCCGATTCGGAATGGGGAAGCAGGTCCAGGCCCGGGCGCGAAGAGAGGGTCATGTACTGAACGCACTCGGGCTTATCCCAGAATCTGTGTGATCCGACTAGTTAGCTCATCCACTTTGAACGGCTTGGAAATCCAGGTCTCAAACATCCCGGCATGGGCATCGATCTGTTCGTAATCCTCCACCTCCTGCTTGACCGTGACGATGATGACGGGGATGGTGCGCAACCGTTCGTCGGCCTTGAGGGCCTCCAACGTGCTCCACCCGTCCATGTCGTCCATCATCAGGTCGAGCAGGATCAGATCCGGACTGCTCTTCAGCGCCAGCCGCAACCCTTGCCGTCCTCCGGACGCCAGCACCGACTCAGCCCCTGCCCGCCTCACCACATGGGATAGCAACTGGATAATATCGGGATCGTCCTCGACAATCAGAACACGCCCTGCCATGCGTTATCCTCCCAACAACATCGGCTCACGAAAACACGCAAACATTGCGAGAGCCTTTCGCACCTTCTGAGCCAAATCCTTCAGCCATTGTATCACAATTGCCTGCTCCGGTCAACGCCTGGGCAGCGCTGCCCAACGCAGACAAAAGAGAAAGCCGCTGACCCTATCAGGCCCGCGGCTTGACACCAACAGGCTCCTCGGGAAGGACTCGAACCTACAACCAACCGGTTAACAGCCGGCCGCTCTGCCTGTTGAGCTACCGAGGAACACTCTAACCTCATTATACTTAAGCAGGCCTCACGTGTCAAGAAAAGCACCCACAAAAAACCCTCCCGCGGATGTGCCTGCGGGAGGGTGTGCTTTACGCCAGGTAATCGCGCAGCTTGCGGCTGCGGATGGGATGCCTCAGCTTGCGCAGTGCCTTGGCCTCGATCTGCCGGATCCGCTCACGGGTGACGCCAAACGCCTGGCCAACCTCCTCCAGGGTGTGGCCCTGGCCGTCCTTTAGGCCAAAGCGCATCTCGAGCACCTGACGCTCACGGCGGTTGAGCGATCCGAGGATCGTCCGCATCTGCTCGCGCAGCAGCTGCTTCGACGCCGCGTCGTCGGGGCCCAGCGCCGTCTCGTCCTTGATGAAATCGCCCAGAAGGCTGTCCTCCTCGCTGCCCACCGGCGTCTCAAGCGACATCGGCTCCTGTGAAATGCGCATGATCTGCTGCACCCGCTTGGCCGCCCGCCGCAACTTGCGGCTCAACACCGGGTCCACCCGCTCACCCTCGGCCAAGGCGGCCAGAATTGTCTCGCGCTCTTCTTCTTCCAGCAGATCCATTTCCGAGTCGAGGGCTACATCCTCCGGCGTCGGGTCGCGGCCCAACTCCTGCTGTAGGCGTCGCTGGATCCTGAGCAGATGGTTGATCGTCTCGACCATGTGCACCGGGATGCGGATCGTCCGCGCCTGGTCGGCAATGGCGCGGCTGATCGACTGCCGGATCCACCACGTGGCGTAGGTCGAGAATTTGTAGCCTTTGGTGTGGTCGAACTTGTCCACTGCCCGCAGCAACCCGATATTGCCTTCCTGTATCAGGTCCAGCAGAGACATCCCACGCCCCATGTAGCGCTTGGCGACACTGACCACCAACCGCAGATTGGCCTCGGCCAGGCGCCGGGTGGCCCGGTAGCCCCGCTCGACCTGAGCCTGATATCCGGCGCTGCTCTCCGGCGGCAGATCCCCGTCGGCGGCCAGGAGCTTCTTGGCGGCCTTGCCGTCCAGGATCGCCTGAGCCAGCATCACCTCGTCCTCTGACAGCAGCAGTGGTACCTGTCCGATCTCGCGTAGATACATGCGCACCGGGTCGTTGCTGCCCTCGAAAACGGCATCCAGGTTCTCGAGTGACAGATCCTCAGCCGTGACCTGCTCGATCTCTTCTTCGAGCGCACTCAGCTCGTGGGGCGGCGGCTCTTCTTCCTCCAGCGCTTTCCCGGCTTGGGGCGGCGGTAGCTCCAGGTCCACGAACAGCTGCGGCAGAGCGGCTTCGCCTGTCTCAACGTCGGCCTGCAGCTCCGGTCCGACGGGCTCCTGACCGTGCGCATCAGGACGCTCTACCGGGGCCAAGTCCACAGATTCGCGCTCAGTGACGTCTGGCTTCCGCTTCTTGCGGCGACGCTTTTCAGCGACTTCCACGGTCGTTCCTTCGGCCATCATTCCTTGCCAAGATCTTTCGACAGGCTATTCATCGGGCGTAAACACTCGCACGGCGGCATCCTCCCGGCGCCGGCGGCCCATCATGGTGCGCTCGTCCAACGCTTTCTCCATCTGCCAGATCCGCCTCTCCATCTCCTGGGTCAATTCGTGAAAGGCCATCGCTCCCTGGCGATCTCCAGACGCCTGGGCATCCTGTCGCAAGAAACGTAGCTCCTCGTTCTTGCGGCGCAGGTTCTGCACTCGCAGCCGGATCACGTCGCCGATCACCTTGTCCCGCATCAGGTTGTCGGGAGCCTCAGGCTGCCTGGCCAGGATCTCCAGCAGATAGCCGACCCGATCCTGCAGCTGCTCGTCCAGCGTGTCGTAAAAGCCGGCGCGCGCACTGGCCGCGCCGCCGCTCTCCAACCAGCGGCGCCACGCGGCGAATATGGTCCGATCTTGGGCCTGGCCCAGGTCCTCGGCCTGCAGCCCCGCCTCGCCGCTGGACTTGAGTGCATCGTCGACCGGGGCGAGCAGGTAAGGAAAGGCCAACAGCGATGCCAGGCAGTGTTCGTCTACCCCCAGGACCACCTTCCCCGCTTTCTTGGCCGGCGTCTCGGCCTGCGCCGACCGGGACTGGGGTTTCTGACCGGCAGCGCCCCTCCGGATCTGGTTCCACAGCACCCGGTCGTCCATCTGGATCATGCGGGCCAGTTGTTGCACATAGTGCATCCGCAATGTCCAGTCGCCAAGCTCGGCCAGGAGCGGATCGAGCCGCCGGACGGCCTCGCGTTTGCCTTCGGCAGTGGTCAGGTTCAGACCGGCAGTAAGCGCCTGGAAGTAATAGTCCATGATCGGCTGGGCCTGAGTCACCAGCCGTGCCCACTCGGTCGGGTCATCGCGGATCACCTCGTCGGGGTCGCGGCCAGCCGGCAGGGCCATGATCTGGATGTCAGCCGCCAACCGATCCCCGAAGCGGAGCAGCTCGTTGGCGGTCCGCACCGGCACGACGTCGCGGTCCATCACCTGGCGTGCCATGTCCAGGCCCCTGAGCGTCGCCTGGTCGCCGGCGGCATCGGGGTCGAGAGCCAACACAAAGCGGCTGGTATACCTCTTTAGCAGCTTGAGCTGCTGCTCGGTCAGCGCCGTACCCATCTGAGCCACCACATTGTCGAGGCCGTACTGATGGGCCATCAGTACGTCGGTGTAACCCTCGACGATCACTGCCACGCCGCTGGTGCGGATCCCCTGCCGGGCCAGGTCCAGCCCGTAGAGCACGCCGCTCTTGTCAAACAGCGGCGTCTGAGGCGAGTTCAAGTACTTGGGTATCCCCTCGTCCAGGATCCGTCCACCAAAGCCGATTGTCCGCCCGTGCTGGTCGCGGATGGGAAAGATGATCCGCCGCCGGAACCGGTCATGATAGCCGCTGCGATCGTCCCGCTCGCTGATCACCCCAGCTTCGGCCAGGTCGGCCACGGCATAGCCCTTGCCGGTCAGGTAGCGCAGAAGCCCGTCCCACCGGTCGGGGGCATAGCCCACCTGGAACCGCTCCAGTGTGTCGCGGCTGAACCCCCGTCCTTCCAGGTAGGACAGCGCCCGCGTCGCCTCGCTGCTGTTAAGTAGCAGGTGATGGTAATAGGACGCCGTCGCCTGGTTGATCTCGCGCAGCAGATCTAGCCGTTGATCGGCTTCGGCCGCCTGGGGGCTGCGCGGCGTCAGCTCCACGCCGGCCCGCCTGGCCAGGATCGCCAGCGCCTCGCCAAAGTCGAGGTTCTCCCGCTTCATGACAAAGGTAAAGACGTCACCGCCGGTGGCGCACGCACCGAAACAATGCCACGTGCCCGAATCGGGAAAGACGACGAACGACGGCGTCTTTTCGGCGTGGAACGGGCATAACCCCTTGTAGTTGCGCCCCGCCTTTTTCAGCGGCACGTAACTCTGGATCACCTCGACGATGTCCAGGCGGTCTTTGACCTCGTCAACGACGCTCATAGCCTTGTCTGTTTCTTCTTGGCAAAGCCGTCGGTCTCCTCGACGACGAATAGCTTACCGGGCAATGGGCGTCGGTCGGGCAATTGTGCCACCCCTTACTCCTCCGGCGTGGGATACACGCCTGGCCAATCGGGCGCAAAGGCGATGCTCCCACGCTTGTCTGCGTTGATTGTACCACAAGTCGGCTAGAACGCCAAGTAAGGTTAGAGCCCGACCAGGGGTGCGTCCATTCCCGCCGTGCGATAGGCGAAGGCCATGTGCGGGGTATTGTGGTGCCAACCGGGCCGGCCGTCGGGCGACAGCAGGATGATGCCACCCCGGCCCTTGACCTTTTCGATCAGCACCTGGATTGCAGCCCGAGCCGCGGCTTGGGGATCGCCCAGTGTTTCCAGGTGGTGCAGCGCCATCCGGGCCAGGATCACCTTGGCGATGCTCTCCCCCCAGCCGGTGCTCGACGCGCCACCCATGTCATCGTCGGCGTAGAAGCCACAGCCGACCATCGGCACGTCGCCCACCCGGCCGGGCATCTTGTTCTGTGTGCCGCCGGTCGAGGTGCCGGCTGCGACGTGGCCGTGCTGGTCGAGAGCCACGCAGCCCACCGTATCGGCCGCCTGATCCCGCTGCTGTAGATAGGCCTGCCAGCGCTCGAACTCGCGGGGCACCACCAGGTCGGCCAGGGTGCACAAGGGAATGCCCATCTTCTGGGCAAAGCGCTGCGCGCCGTCGGCAACCAGCAGGATGTGCTCCGATTCGTCCATCACCGCCCGGGCCAGCCGGATCGGATTCTGGACAAGCTGCACCGCGGCCACCGCGCCGACGCGCCGCGTAGCGCCGTCCATGAACCCAGCGTCCATCTCCACGTGGCCGTCGGTGTTCAGGTGCGAGCCTCGCCCGGCGTCGAACGTCTCGTCGTCCTCCATGACCACGATCACCGCCTCGACAGCATCGGCTGCCGAGCCGCCCGCTGCCAATACCGCCCAGCCGGCCTCGGCGGCCCGGCGCGTGCCCTGCCGGCTTGCCTCCTGCTCCTCAGGCGGGATGTTCCACGCCCCACCATGGACGATAATCGCTGGCTGCATCCTGGCCTCCCCCTCGTGCCGATCGGTGTCGGGTCCGTGCCCGCGTCTATATTGTACTAGAGGTGGGGGACGGCGTCAAAATAGGGCGCCGGCTTCTCTAGCGCTTGTCCTTCCGCCTGCCGTTCTCATCGTAACGGATGTTAAACAGCCGGGCATCTGCCAGGCGCCACAGCCGCCGCCATAGCGATCGTAGCCGGGCTACTCGGTAGCGCAGCCAGCGCCAAGCCTGGCGCGGCCGCGGCGGAGCGGCTACCGGCAGCGGCAGGCTCCACTGGATAGCCGCCGCCGCCCAGGTCAGCCCTGCGCCGAACCCAACGCAGCAGATCAGATCATCGCGCTTGATCAGCCCCTGCTCGATCGCTTCGCACAGGGCGATCGGGATCGACGCCGACGAGGTGTTGCCATAACGAGCCAGGTTGCTGAACAGCCGCTCCTCCGGCACCCCCAGCCCCTTGGCTGCCGCCTGTAGGATCCGGTCGTTGGCCTGGTGAGGCACGAACAACACTACATCCTCGATCGTCCGCCCGGCCCGATGGAGCACCTGGCGAGCCGCTTCAGGCATGATGCGGGTGGCAAAGCGAAACACCTGCTGCCCCTGCATGCGGCCAAAATGCTGCCGGGCCGCTACCGTCTGCATCGTGGTTGGCAGCGCGCTACCGCCGGCGGGCAGGATTAGCACCTCCCCACCGGACCCGTCGGCGCCGAGCACCGAGGCAAGAACTCCGCCCGGCGCTTCGCTGGCCTGCAACACCACCGCGCCAGCCCCGTCCCCAAACAGAACGCACGTATTGCGATCGGTCCAGTCGGTGATGCGCGAGAGCGTCTCGGCGCCGACCACCAGCGCATGGTCATAGCTCCCACCGGCCAACAGGTCGGCCGCCACGCTCAGTCCATAGACAAAGCCGGAACAGCCGGCCGACAGGTCAAAGGCCGCCGCATGCTCGGCACCCAGCGCGTCTTGCAGCAGGCAGGCGGTGGCCGGAAAGGCATGGTTGGGGGTCACCGTCGCCACGATGATCAGCTCCAGTCGCGCCGGGTCCAAGTTGGCCGCATCGAGGGCGCGGCGGGCCGCCTCCAGACTCAGCGAGAGTGTGGTTTCCCCGTCGCCGGCGATGCGCCGCTCGACGATGCCGGTCCGCTGCCGGATCCACTCGTCCGAGGTATCGACCATCGCCGCCAGGTCGTCGTTGGTCACCACCCGCTCGGGCACCGCCTTGCCCCACCCGACGATGTGGGCGCGGCGTGGGTTTTGACGTTCAGCCAACTTTTCCTCCGCCTTTCCAGGGTCTTGCCTGGTAGAACACCGGGCAGACGAGAAAGGTGTGGAGGGCGGGACGACCTGCGAGCCAGTGCAATGTTGACTGGCAAGAGCGGGTGATTGGGGGTTTTCCCGGCAATTTGACCTGGGTGAAGGGTAGTGCTATACTGTCCAAGCTAAGCTGGCAAAATGGGTCAATGGGGCCACGTCTGGATAATTGTTGACCATGGAGGGTGAAAAATGAACCAAGTTCTGGTGGCTTACGCCTCCAAGTACGGCGCGACGGCAGAGATTGCCGAGAGGATCGGACAAGTGCTTCGCCAGGCAGGTCTGAGCGCGGAGGTACTGCCTGCGGAGCGCGTCGGCGGCCTGCAGGCCTACAAAGCTGTAGTACTGGGCAGCGCGGTCTATATCGGCCAATGGCGCAAGCAGGCAGCGGCGTTTTTGAAAGCGAACGAGCGGGCGCTGGCCGAGCGGCCGGTGTGGCTGTTCTCGAGCGGTCCCACAGGCGAGGGCGATCCGGTAGCGCTCACGCAAGGCTGGCGTTTCCCAACGGGGCTGCAACCGGTCGCCGACCGGATCCGGCCCCGCGACATCGCCGTGTTTGCCGGCTCGGCGAACGTGGAGAAGATGAATTTCCTCGAGAAATTCATGCTCAAGAACGTCAAGGCGCCTGCCGGCGACTTTCGTGACTGGGATGCCATCACCGCCTGGGCCACGGCTATCGCCGATGCGCTGAAGGAAGCGGGCTCGGCGTAGCTGGGCGCCATCTTGGCAACGTGAAAGAAGATGGACACCAAGCTCGTGGCCCGTTACCTGATCCGTGAAGCACTGAGCCTGGCCGGCATGGGCGTGGCCCTGTTCTGGTCGGCGGGGCGGATCGACTGGTGGGCTGCCTGGGCAGCCCTGGCCGTGATGGGGGCCTGGATCACGGCGACAGCTATCGTCATCTTCCGCTTCAACCCGGCCCTGCTGGCCGAGCGCCTGGGGCCGCGCAAAGGGGCCAAGCCGTGGGACTCGGCCATTGTGAGTACTCTCGGCCTGGTGACGTTGATACGATACATCGTCGCCGGGCTCGACCAGCGCCACGGCTGGACGGGCGGCCTGCCTGTGGTCGCCCAAATTGCGGCGCTGGCAGTGTGCGCCCTGGGCTATGACCTCCTCTTTGTGTGGGCCATAGCCTCCAACGCCTTCTTCTCGCAGATCGTCCGCATCCAGCCCGAGCGCGGCCAGACGGTCGTCACCGGCGGCCCCTACCGCTACGTACGCCATCCGGCCTACATCGGCGCGATCCTGTACGAATTGGCCGCGCCGGTCCTGCTTGCTTCCTGGTGGGCCATGATCCCCAGCGGATTGGCCGCCATTCTGCTCATCGTCCGCACCGCCCTCGAGGACCGCACCCTCCAGGCCGAGCTGGCCGGCTATGCGGATTACGCTCGGCGAGTGCGTTACCGCCTGGTGCCGGGCATCTGGTAACACATGTCCAGCGTGTTGTGTTGTGAATCTGCGCAACTTATTTGAGCCAGGCATCTGGTTCATGAGAGCGGCCGGCGGATGAAGCAGGGCGTCCTGGCAGGTATCCTGGCCTATACGCTATGGGGCCTGTTGCCCGGCTACTGGAAGGCGATCCAGGAGGTGCCGCCGCTTGAGATCCTATGCCATCGTACGATCTGGTCGCTGATTTTTGTTCTGTTGGTGCTGGCGGTAAGAAAGCAGTGGGCGTGGGTTAAGCAGGTACGCACCAGCCCCAAGACGTTGTTGATGTCCCTGGGGAGCGCCTGCTTGTTGAGCCTAAACTGGTTTACCTACATCTGGGCGGTGAACTCGGGACACGTGGTAGATTCGAGTCTCGGCTATTTCATCGCCCCGCTGGTCAACGTGCTCCTGGGGGTGCTCTTTTTACGGGAGCGCCTGCGTGTGTGGCAGACAGTCGCGATCGGCTTGGCGGCGGTGGGCGTGCTGTCGCTCACGGTGGGCTATGGCGCGTTCCCCTGGATCGCGCTGAGCCTAGCGCTCAGCTTTGGCTTCTATGGGCTGCTGCGCAAGGTCTCACCCTTGGGATCTTTGGAGGGGCTGTCGCTAGAGACCGCTGCTTTGTCCATACCAGCTGTTGCTTATCTGGTCTTTCAGGAGGCAACGGGCAGCGCGTCGTTCGGGCACGCCGGGACCGCAACTACGCTGCTTCTGGCCGGCACCGGGGTGGTCACCGCGCTGCCACTGCTGCTGTTTGCGTATGCGGCCCGCCAGGTGACGCTGGCAACGGTGGGGATCATGCAATACATCTCGCCCACTTTCCAGTTCCTCCTCGGGGTGCTTGCCTATGGTGAGCCTTTTACGCCCACACGTCTATTGGGGTTCGCCCCGATCTGGCTGGCACTCGTCATTTATTCGGTGGAGGGGATGACGGAGGAGAAGCGGCGCCGGGTAGAGCGATGAGCAAGCCAAGTACTCTTCAAACTGGAGGAGCCATGTTGAACTTTCAAGCAGTACGAAATGGAGAGATCACCTTTGCCGATCTGGTCGCCGACCTGACCATCGACGACCTGCGCGACCTGACCAACGAGCTGGCCGGCACCATGCTGCGCATGATTGCGAGCTGCGTGGACGCCGACGTGGTTTTTGAGCCGCTGGACCCAGCAGGCGGACGATCCGTTCGCGGCGACGCCGGAAGAGGTTCACATGGCCTGGAATCTGGGGCATGTGATCGTGCACACCACGGCGTCGGCGGAGGAATCGGCGGCGGTGGCAGCCGAGCTGGCGCGAGGGGTGGAATACCGCGGCCGGTCGCGCTACGAAGTGCCGTGGCAGGAGATGAGGACCATCGCCGGCTGCCGGCAGCGCCTGGAGGAGAGCCGGCGGATGGGGCTGGCCAGCCTGGGTATGTGGCCGGCGGAGCCACACCTGGACAACGCATACGAGATCTGGTCGGACAGGCCGAAGGTAAACGCAATTGGGCGATACGTGCTGGGCTTGATGCACGCTGAGGACCACTGGGGGCAGATAGAGGAGATTGTGAGACAAGCCCGGGCGGCACGCGGGCAGTAGGACAAACTCCTAGCGCCAGGCCCGGCGCACCAACACGCTAGTGGCATCCCCTTCCCGCTGCAGCCGCCCTTCTACCCGCAATAGCGGCGCATGGCGCAGCGCATCCCGGTAGCGCTCGTACACGTCGGGCCGGACGATCAGGTTGATCAGCCCTTCCTCATCCTCGAGGGTGATAAAGACGTGTCCCTTGGCCGTTGGCGGGCGCTGGCGGATCACCACCCAACCGGCGACCCGCACCGTCTGACCGTCTTGCCGTCCAGCCAGCTCGCCGCTGCTCAGCACGCCCTGCGCCCGCAGCGCCTCGCGATACAGGCTCATCACCTGGTCGCCGGGGGTCAGGCCCAATAGCTCGTACTCCCAGGCCATCCGCTCCGCCTGGTCCAGGGCCGGCAGATCCACCGGATCGACCAGGGCTTCCAGGTCCAGACCATCCTCCGGGTAGTCCAGCCCACCCAGCTCCCACAGCAGCACCCGGCGGGTACCCGGCCGCGCCCGACCCAAGCCGTCCAGCACCCCGGCCCGGATCAGGTTCTCCACCACCGGCCTTGGGCAGGCGTGTGCGCCGGCAGAAATCGGCCAGGTCGCGGAAGGGCCGGTCGCCGCGCCGCTCGACGATGCGCGACTGCCAGACCTCGCCCAGGCCATGGACATAGCGCAAGCCCAGGCGGACGGCCGGGGCCGCCCCATCCGTTTTCCAAGGTGCACTCGACCTGGCTGCGGTTGACGTCGGGGCCCAGCACCTCGACGCCGTGCCGCCGGGCGTCGCCGGCAAGCACCGCCGGCGAATAGAAGCCCATCGGCTGGTGGTTGAGCAGGGCGCAGGAGAGCTCGGCCGGAAAGTGGGCCTTGAGGTACAGGGTCTGGTAGGCCACCAGGGCAAAGGCGGCGGCGTGCGACTTGCAGAAGCCGTACCCGGCAAAGCCGGCCAACTGCCGGAAGATCTCCTCGGCCGTCGCCCCGTCTATGCCGTTGGCCTGCGCCCCGGCCAGGAACCGCTCGCGCAGCGCCGCCATCGCTTCGCTCCGACCGGCTGCGGCTCATCGCCCGCCGCAGGCGGTCGGCCTCGGCCGGGCTGAACCCGGCGACGGCCATCGCCACGCGGATCACCTGCTCCTGGAAGACGATCACCCCCAGCGTCTCGGCCAGCGCCGGCTCCAGGGCCGGGTGGGCGTAGGTGACCGGCTCCAGCCCCTGCCGCCGGCGCAGGTAGGGGTGCACCATGCCGCCCTGGATCGGCCCGGGCCGCACCAGGGCCACCTCGACGACGATGTCCTCGAAGCAGCAGGGCTGGAGCTTGGGCAGCATCTGCGCCTGGGCGCGGCTCTCGACCTGGAAGCAGCCGATCGTGTCGGCCCGGCTGCAGCAGGTCGTAGACCGCCGGGTCGTCCAGCGGCAGGTGATCCAGGTCGAGGGCGATCCCCCGCTGCTCGCGGACGTGGGCCAGCGCCTCGTCGATCATGCCCAGCGTGCGCAGGCACAGCAGGTCGATCTTGATCAGCCCGGCGTCCTCGACGCTGTCCTTGTCCCACTGGACCACCACCCGGCCGGGCATCGTCGCCCGCTCCAGCGGCACGACCTCGACCAGCGGCGCGGCGGTGATCAGCATCCCGCCGACGTGGATGGAGAGGTGGCGGGGGACGCCGTCCATCTCGCGCAGCAGCTCGGCCAGGGTCTGCCAGGGGAGGGAAGGGGTCAGGAAGTGGGAATGGGCACCACTCCCATCGGTCGGGGTCGCCTCGACTCAGATCTGTCCGCCGCCTGGGCCGCGGAGTGGGTGTCGAGCGCTTTGGCCGCCCGGTCGATCACGTCTGGGGGGAAGGCCAGCGCCTTGGCCGCCTCGCGCACCGCCGAGCGGGCGCGGTAGGTGACCACGTTGCAGACCATGCCCACGTGCTCCTCGCCGTAGCGCTCGTAGACGTACTGGATCACCTCCTCGCGCCGGTCGGCGGCGAAATCGACGTCGATGTCGGGCATGGTGGTCGTCCCTTCGCTCAGAAAGCGCTCGAAGAGCAGGTTGTGGCGCAGCGGGTCGACCGGGGTGATGCCCAGCAGGTAGGCGACCAGCGAGTTGGCCGCCGAGCCGCGCCCCTGGCAGCGGATGCCCCGCTCGCGGGCAAAGCGGACGATGTCCCACACCACCAGGAAGTAGCCGGCCAGCCCGGCCCGCTCGATGACGCCCAGCTCGTGGTCCAGCTGCGCCTGGGCCTGCGGAGGTGACCGGGTCGAACTTGCGGCGCAAGCCCGCTTCGCACAGGTGGCGGAGGTAGCTCGCCGGCGTGTGCCCATCCGGCACGGGGAACGCCGGCAGGCGTTGGCCGGCGAAATCGAGGCTCACGTCGCACCGCTCGGCGATGCGCAGGGTGTTGGCTACCGCCTCGGGCAGGTCGGCAAAGAGGGCGGCCATCTCCTGGGGCGATTTGAGGCACTGCTCCGAGTTGGGGTGCAGCAGCCCGCCGGCCAGCGCCTCGGGCAGGGTGGTGTGGCTGCGGATGCAGGTCAGCAGGTCGTGCAGCCGCTGGCCTGGCCGCTCGGCATAGTGGACGTTGTTGGTGGCCACCACGCCCACACCCAGCCGGCGCGCCAGGTCCACCAGGTTCGCTCACCAGCCGGTCGTCGGACGGCAGGAAATGGCGCTGGAGCTCGATCCAGAAGCGGTCGGGGCCGAACAGGTCGCGCAGCTGGCCGGCCGACCGGCGTGCCTTCCTCTTCATCCCCGGCCAGCAGCGCCGAGGCCACCGCTCCCTGCCGGCAGCCGGACAGGCAGATCAGCCCTGCCGCGTGCGCGGCCAGCGTCTCGACCGTGAATTTGGGCTGGCCCTTCTGCCCGGCCAACTGCCCGGCGCTGAGCAGCCGGCACAGGTTGGCATAGCCGCGCCGGTCCTCGGCCAGCAGGGTCAGGTGCCGCCACTGCTCGGCCAGGGCGACCTCGGCGCCGATGATCGGCTTGAGGCCCCGCTCCCGGGCCGCCTGCCAAAAGCGCACCGCGCCGTACAGGCCGTCGTGGTCGGTGAGGGCCAGCGCCGGGTAGCCCAGCGCCGCCGCCCGCTCGACCAACGCCTCGGGCGACGATGCGCCGTCGAGCAGGGAGTAGTAGCTGTGGCAGTGCAGCTCGACATACTCAATCATAGACCCGCGCCAGGAACCAGTCGCCCGACAGCAGGTCCCGGTAGAGGAGACACAGCAGGCCGGTGTCGGTGGCCACCTTCACATACTCGCGCCACACCGCCTGGCCCGGCTCCCACCAGCGGGTGTGGATCCGCCAGCGGTTGCACTCCTCCTGGATGTGGTGGGCCGTCCCCTGCCAGGTGAACCCCTCCGGACAGTCTTCGGCTGCCATGCCCCACGCTCGTACCGCCTCCCCCTCAGGCCACAGCCGGGTCATGCCCCGCTCCCTTCCTGCCAGCCGACCCGCCACTCGGGCAGCGGCGCACCGGGCTGGGCCAGCACCGCCCGCCGCAGCCGGTTGGCCCCAAAGCGGGCGGCCAGGTAGCGCTCCACCTCGCGCAGTTTCTCCTCCCGCTCGTCTTGCAGCGGGAAGAGGGCCATCTGCTCGGCGACGGCATCCTGGATCTGCTCCAGGGTCACCGCCAGGGCGACGACAGGGGCCGGCCAATGCATCGCCGCCAGGAGCTGCTCCAGGGCGCGCACCACCAGATCCTCGCCGGCCGTGGGGAAGAGAAAGACGCGGCTTCTCTCCTGGGCGCTGCCATCGTCAAAGCGCACCACCAGCCGCACCTGCCCGCAGGCCTGCAGGTTGCCCCGCAGCTCGGCCAGCAGCGGCGAGACCAGGTGTCTCAGCGCCGCCGCCAGCCCTCCCTGCTCGGCCAGTGGCGCTTCCAGCTCGATCTCGGCCATCAGCTGCGGCCTCTGCCCGCGGGGGATGACCGGGCGGTCGTCCTCGCCGCGGGCGCAGCGGTGGGCCAGCTTGCCCGCCCGCCCGAACTGCTGCCACACCGCCGCCGGCGGAAGCGCCGCGTACTGCCCCAGGGTGCGCAGCCCCAGGAAGGAGAGCCGTTGCAGGGCATCTTGATCCAGGGGAAGCAGCGCCATCGGCAGCGGGCTGAGAAAGGTCCGCTCCCGCACGCCGGCCACGGTCAGCAGGCGGCCCGGTTGGGTGCGCCGCGCCGCCGCCTGGGCAGTGAACTTGCTGGTATCCCAGCCCAGCGCCGGCTGGAGGGGCTCGCCCAGCTCCCGCCGCACTGCCTGGCCGACGATCCGCAGCAGACCTGCCGCTTCGGCCTGATCGTGGGCCAGATCGCCCAGGTCGGCGTAGGCCGCCCCCCAGCCGTGCGGCTCCACCTTGGGGCTGGCCCGTTCCAGCACCTGGAACAGGCCGTCCAGCTCGGCCCGGCAGCGGGCCACGTCGGCCTCCAGCAGGCGCGCCTCAGGACAGCGAACCTCGGCTGCCCTGGCCGTCATGCCGGCGGCGACGCCGCTGGCTGCCGCCTCGGCCGAAGCGTCAAACACCCGCCCCTCGGGACCAACCAGGACCAGGGGCCGGCCTGCCAGATCCGGATCGTCCCGCCGCGCCAGGGCGGCGGCAAAGTATGGGATGGTGCAATACAGGACAGACAGCCCTGACTCGACCCCCTCCTACAGGCCGTTGCCCTGCACCGTGCCGTTGAACTCGATGGCCAGGCTCACCGTCCGTCCCGCCGGTCCGAGCCGGTTCTTCAGCACCTCCACCCGGGCCTGATAGCCCCGGATGTCCTTGCCCTGGTACAGCCAGCGCTCACGCACCACCTGCAACCGCACGGTCGCAACGTGAGCCAGGGCAGAAAGGGCCGGGGAGCCGCCAGGCGGCGAGTGTAACGCATCTCCGGCAGGCGATTCGTGGAGCACGAGCAAGGCCGTGCCGCTGCGGGCCAGGGTGGTGGTCAGACGGTCAAAAGTGGCAGCCAACAGAGACGCCGCTGTGGGGTCGGTCCAGGTGAAATCGAGGACATCAAAGGCCAGCGCCGCCAGGCCTCCGCTGTGGGCCAGGGCCTCAGTCATGGCCAGCGCCTCTTTCACATCCTGTGGCCGGCCGACCAACAGGCGGGACAGGTCCAGCCCGCAGCGGTGGGCATAGTCGGGGTCGAAGTAGAGCGCCTGGTCGACATAGCCCACCTGGCCTTTGCCGGCCGACGGCCTGGGCCTGGACCAAGAACTTGAGCGCCAGCGTCGTCTTGCCCGAGGTGGCCGGCCCCACCAGCTCGCACACCCGCCCCTGGGGCAGGCCGCCGATGCCCAGGGCGCGGTCGAGGGCCGGGAAGCCGGTGGGAATGTGGGGCACGGCAGCCGAGCCGGTAACCCTGGACCTATCACCCTTGACCAACGCCCAGGGGCCGTATTGGCGCTGGATGGCCGCCACGGTCATGTCCAGTTGCGCGCCGTGCCGCTTGCGCCTGCGCTCCTTGCCCAAGCCCAACTCTCCACGATGAAGTTTGGAGCTATTATACAGAACAAACGTTCTTTTGTCAAATGGGGCAATCTGGCTATCGCCATATCGCCAATCGGGATGGCGGGCTCCCGGGCGTAACTTGCGGAGCCGCCTTGTGTTCTATCCCTAACGCCAGTGGGAGGGGAATTTCGTGAGCGACAAGACACTTTCAGGCTGGGCTTTGATTCTGGGCGCATCGAGCGGATTTGGCGCGGCCTGCAGCCGCGCCCTGGCGGCGGCAGGCATGGACATCGTGGGGGTTCACCTCGACTCCAAGGCCGGCCTGTCCCGCGTCGAGGCAGTGATGGCAGACGTCGAGGCTGTCGGGCAGCGCGCCCTCTTTTTCAACATCAACGCCGCCGACGACGACAAGCGGCGCCAGGTTCTCGACACAGTCCAGGCCGAGCTGGGCGAGGGTCGGGTCAAGCTGCTGCTCCACTCTCTGGCTTTTGGCTCGCTCAAACCGTTGGTGGCCGACACCCCGTCAGACAGCCTGACCAGGGCGCAGATCGAGATGACTCTCGACGTCATGGCCCACAGCCTGGTCTACTGGACCCAGGACCTAGTGTGGCGCAACCTCCTGGCCGACGACGCCCGCGTCTATGCCATGACCAGCGCCGGCAGCCACCGTGCCTTTGCCACCTATGGGGCCGTGGGAGCGGCCAAAGCGGCCCTGGAGAGCCACGTCCGCTACCTGGCCCTGGAGCTGGCGCCGCGCAACGTCAAGGTCAACGCCATCCAGGCAGGTATCACCGACACCCCGGCCCTGCGCCAGATCCCCGGCCACGAGAAGGCGATGCACCTGGCTCTGAAGCGGCATCCCTATGGCCGGATGACCCTCCCTGAGGACGTGGCCAATGCCCTGGTGGCCCTGGCCCAGCCCGGCGGCGCCTGGATGACCGGCCAGACGATCCGCGTGGATGGGGGGGAAGATATCCTGGCTTAGCTGCTAGCCCTCGTCCCAGCGGCGGAAGTATCAGCGTGGCGTTGTGGCCGCCGAAACCGAACGAGTTCGACAGCGCCGTGCGCGGATTGGCCTGCCGCGCCTTGTTTGGCACATAATCCAGGTCGCAGTCCGGGTCGGGCGTCTCATAGTTGATCGTCGGATGGATGATGCCGGTCTCCAGCGTCCTGACACAGGCGATCGCCTCCACTGAGCCCGACCCGCCCATCAGGTGGCCGACCATCGACTTGGTCGAGCTGACCGGAATCTTGGCGGCGTGCGGGCCGAACACCTTGTGGATGGCCAGCGTCTCGATCCGGTCGTTGAGCAGCGTGCTGGTGCCGTGGGCGTTGATATAGTCGATCTCGTCGGGGCGCAGGCCGGCGCTGCGCAGCGCCATGGACATCGACAGGGCCGCCCCGGCCCCGTTTTCGTCGGGCGCGGTGATGTGAAAGGCGTCACAGCTCGCCCCATACCCCACCAGCTCGGCATGGATGTGCGCGCCGCGCCGCCGGGCATGGCGCAGGCTCTCCACCACCAGCACGCCGGCCCCTTCGCCCATCACGAACCCGTCGCGGTTGGCGTCGAACGGGCGGCTGGCCCGCTGCGGATCGTCGTTGCGCGCCGAGACGGCGCCCATGTTGTGCATGGCCGCCAGGGCCAGGGGGTGCATCACCGACTCGCCGCCGCCGCAGATCACCACCTCGGCCGTGCCGCGCCGGATCAGCTCGGCCGCCTCGCCGATGGCGTTGCTGCCGGTGGCGCATGCCGAGTTCAGCGACATGGCCGGGCCGTGGATGCCGTACAGGAGGGCGATGCCGCCCGCCCCGGCGTTGGGCATCATCATCGGCACCATCAGCGCGCTCACCCGCCGCGGGCCCCGCTCGCGCAGCACGTCGTAATTCTCCAGCAGCGTGCCGATCCCGCCGATGCCCGTGCCGATGATCACCCCGACGTCTGTGGTTGTCGCCGTGCCTGGCGAAATCCAGCCCGGAATCGGCCACCGCCTCCTGGGCCGCGGCCAGCACCAGTTGGGTGAACCGGTCGGTGCGCTTGGCCTCCTTGCGGCCCAGGATCGCCACCGGGTCAAAGTCCTTGACCTCGGCCGCGATCCGCACCTCCTGCTCTGAGGTATCGTAGCGGGTGATCGGGCCGGCGCCCGACCGCCCGGCGACCAGCGCCTGCCAAAAGGTAGCCACGTCGTTGCCCACGGGGGTAATCGCCCCCATGCCGGTGATCACGATCCGTTTGCGCATTGTGTTTCCTCCTTGCCTTGCGGTTTCGGTTCTAAAACACCGGGCCGCCGGAAAAGATGCGCCAGCCTATCTTGACGGATCCCGCTTCTGCGGCCCTATAATCCTCTGGACAGAAAGTCCCGGCCTCGCAGGCCAGGACAGTCCAGGAGGTGACCCATGTTCGAGCTGCCCGAGTTTGCAACCCTGTCCAGGCAGATGAACGAGGCACTGGCCGGCAAGACGATCGCCCGGGGAAGCCTGGGCAACACACCCCACAAGTTCGTCTGGTACAACCGCACCCACGACGAGTTTGAAAAGCTGACCCGGGGCAAGGTGGTCGGCCCAACCCGGTCCAGGGGCAGATGGCTGTTTGTTCCCCTCGATCCCGGCTACGTCCTGCTGTTCGGGGAATGCGGCGGCAAGGTGCTCTACCTGCCCGCCGGCTCCCAGCCGCCCGCCAAGTACCACCTGCACCTCTCCTTCGCCGACGGCTCGGCGCTGACCGCCACCACCCAGATGTGGGGCGCCTATGAGCTGTACGAGGCCGGCCAGGAGCAGGAGCGGCAATATGTCAAGGGCATGAGACCCACCCCCACCGACCCCGAGTTCACCTTCGACTATTTCTCGGCCCTGGTCGATTCCCTCCTGTCGGGTGAGAAAAGGAGCGTCAAGGCGCTCCTGACCCAGGAACAGCTCATCCCCGGCCTGGGCAACGCCATCGCCCAGGACATCATGTTCCGCGCCCGCCTCCACCCCCGCCACCCGATCGCCGAACTGGACCGCGACCAGAGGCAGATCCTCCATAGCGCCATCCTCCGCACCGTCCGGGAAGTCACGACCAGGGCGGGCGCTACGACGAATTCGACCTGTACGGCCAGCCGGGCGGCTACGTCCGCCTTATGGACAGCAAGGCGGCCGGCCGGCCCTGTCCGGAGTGTGGGACTGCCGTGGAAAAGATCCAATACCTGGGCGGAGCGTGCTACCTGTGCCCCAGGTGTCAAACCTGAGCATGTGGATAATAGCTCGGCGAGATAGTTTGTCTTGAGCTGGACGAGTGGCTTGCGCCCGTTTTTTGGTGTTGCATTTCTGGGTGAGCGATGATATAATGCGGTCTGCAAAAAAAGAAGGGAACTGCCAACAAGATAGACAGAAAGGGCATGCAGAATGGCGATCAGGACAGCATCTGAAAAGCGTGTGCTGGAAGAGTTGCGTGGTCTTGAGCCAGCCCGATGGCCTGAAGTACTCGATTTTATCGGCTATCTCAAACACCGTGCTGGTTCGGAGCGACCTCCGAGCGGCTCCAGAGAACTCACCGCCCGCGACCTTTTGCAGTCGGACCTGTTGGGCCTGTGGGCGGATCAGACGACATTGGCGATAGCCTATCGTTCGCCCGCCAGCTGCGCCGGCAGGCAAGAGTGCCGCAAGGAAAGCGCCATATCCTCTGGTCGATACTGACGTCATTGTAGACGTCATGCGGGGGACGCGCCTCAATTGCGGCCTGGCTGGACTCCCTGGGTGCGGAGGCAATAGGCATCCCTGGATTGGTGGCAATGGAACTGCTCCAAGGCTGCCGTAACCAACAGGAACAACAGCGGGTGAAAAACGCACCTGTCACTACATCCTCGCCCACCAGGAAGTTGCGCCAGAGCTTTTGACGACTTTGCCGCCTATCGCTGGACCACGGGCTTGGCATCCTGGATGCGCTGATTGCAGAGACGGCCATTGGCTTGGGTGTAGAACTGGCAACTTTCAATACTCGGCGCTATGATGTAGTAGACG
>CAVVMX010000036.1:0-17145 GCA_963749455.1 uncultured Chloroflexia bacterium | reverse complement strand
AGTGCCGCCAGCAGCATGCTGCACAGGGAAAAGGGCGACTGATATGGTTACTGGAAGCACCAGTACTCCGCAACAGGATAATCCGTCAGCCGAGGTCGGTCCAGACCCAGTTGTTGCTGGGTACGGGCGTTATCCTGGCTTTGGCGTTGGCGATCGCGTTGACGGGCTATATAGGCCTGAGCCTGTTGCAGACCGGCATCCAGACGACGCTGCAAGAAGCGAGCCAGATCCGGAACGCGAGCCTGGGAGTCGACAATAGTTTTCTGCTGGCCCGCCAGGATGAGGCGAGCTTTGTGGCCAACTGGCCGTCGATGGGCTACGATGCCGCATATACCCAGTATGCGCTGGCGAATGCGGTCCGGCTGAGGCAAGCGCAGACGGAGCTGGATACGCTGAGCGGCCTGGTGGCGACGGCCCACGATGCCAATCTCAGATCACTGGCGGCCGAGGCCGCTGAGCTGGCGCCACTGCTCGACAGCTACAAGACGGCATTTCTGACGACGGTGGCCAAGGTGGAGCAGCGGACCCGGGGCGGGGGCCTGGGAGGGGCGATGGCCGATGAGCTGGATCGGTTGGAGGTGATGGTCAAGCCGCTGACCAACGTCGAGCTCCGCGCGCTGGTGCTAGAGATCCGGGCTGCCGAACGGGGCTATACCGCCACCGGGCGCCAGCAGTATGTGGACGAGGTGCGGCTGCTGGTCGATCGTTTTGCCCGGTTGGTGGAGGGGAGCGATCCAGCCGATCTAAGGACCGAAACAGGCACCACCGTGGCGGCAGCGGATCTGACGGGGTCGATCGAGGCCTATCTGGCCCAGTTCACCCGGCTGGTAAACGTGGACCGAGACATCAAGGTCAACACCGGGATCTTTCGCGAGGTGACGACCGATATCAGCAATACGACGGCGGCGATCCGGCAAAAGAGCGAAGCAGGCCTGGTCCAGGCCCAGGAGCCAGTTGCAGCAGATCGGCCAGCGGAGCACGATCGCGCTGGTCACTGACGACGGCGCTGGCGTTGGGGTTGGGGGTGTTGGCGGCGGTGACGGTGGCCCGCCGCATCGCCGGGCCGCTGGGCCAGCTCAGCCAGGCGGCGCAGCGGATGGGCAGCGGCGACCTGACACAGCCGGTCAAGGTCGGCGGGGCGACCGAGCTGGTGACGTTGGCCCAGGCATTCAACATCATGGCCGGCCGGTTACGGGAGTTGATCGGCAGCCTGGAGGAGCGGGTGGCCGAGCGAACGCGCAGCCTGCAAGCGGCGGCCGAGGTGTCGCGGGCGACGACGTTGCTGCGCGATCCCGACGAGCTGCTGCGCCAGGTGGTAGATCTGGTGCAGGAGCGGTTCAACCTGTATTACGTCGGGTTGTTCCTGGTCGACGAGGCGAAACAGTGGGCGATGCTGCGAGCCGGCACGGGCGAGGCGGGCCAGACGATGATCGCCCAGGGGCACAAGCTGGCTGTCGCCGGCGAGTCGATGATCGGCCGGTGCGTGGCCGATGATCAGGCGCGGATTGCCCTCGACGTGGGCCAGGAGCCGGCTCGCTTTGACAATCCGCTGCTGCCCGAGACGCGCTCAGAGATGGCGCTGCCGCTGCACTCGCGAGGGCAGGTGATCGGGGCCATGACGGTGCAGAGCGTGGTCGAGGCGGCGTTCGACGAGGCGGATATTGCCGTGATGCAGACGATGGCCGACCAGGTGGCGGTCGCGCTCGACAACTCCCGGTTGTTTGTGGAGACGCAGGCGGCGTTGAAAGAGATGGAAGCGGTCCATCGCCAGTACCTGCGCGAGGCGTGGGCGGCGTACGCACCGACTGCCGGCGCGACCTACTACGAGACTGCGCCGTTGGCCTGGCGTCGGAGGCAGCCCTTACCGGGGCAGCACCGGCACTCCGCAGGCGGGAAAGGAGGGCGGCATTGGTAGCGCCGATCACGCTGCGTGGCGAGGAGATCGGGGCGCTGGGGGTCCAGGACGACAGCGGCACGCGGCAGTGGACTGCGGAGGAGGTGGCGCTGGTGCAGACGGTCACGAGCCGGTTGGCGCTGGCGGCGGAGAACCTGCGGCTGCTGGACGAGACACAGCGCCGCGCCGCCCAGGAGCGGCTAGTGGGTGAGGTGACGGCGCGGATGCGGCAGACGTTGGATGTGAATGCCATCTTGCAGACCGCTGCTCGCGAGATGCGCGGCGTTTTGGATCTCGACGAGGTCGAGGTGCGGATGGGGCGGCGGTAAAGGCAGCATAGGAGAATAAAATGGCAGGTCATAATCGTGCTCAGAACAAAACAAAAAAGGGATGGACGATTCTGGTCGGGGTCGTCGTGTTGAGCTTGCTGTTAGCCGCCTGCGGAGGCCCGGCAAAGCCCAAAACCTATACCATCGGCGTAATTAACCTTGCGCCAACTCTGGAAGATACAATCACAGGTTTCAAGCAGGGCATGACCGAGCTGGGCTACATCGAGGGCGAAAACGTTACCTATATCTACGCGGGACCGGCTGGCAGTATCGACGAACTTGACGGGAAAGCGCAGGACCTGGTGAAGGCAAAGGTTGATTTAATCTTCTCCATCTCCACCCCTGCGGCCCAGGCGGCGAAGAAGGCCACGGCTGACAACAATATCCCTGTGGTCTTTGGGATCCTTGACTGACCCGGTAGGAGCCGGCGTGGTCACCAGCCTCGCTCAGCCAGGTGGCAACATTACCGGTGTCACCTTCGGTCCCCAGGAGGTACGACGCCTGGAATGGTTGACGAGAATAGCCCCGGCGGTCAAACGGGTCTATATCATTTACAACTCCAATGACACCAGCGCCAAGCTGGCCTTGAAGACTGTAAATGACAACGCTGCCAACCTGGGCCTTGAAATCGTCTCGCGTGAGGCACGCAACCCTGATGAAATCGCAGCTGCACTGTCCGATTTCCCGGAGAACATAGACGCCCTCTACCTGCTGCCGGATAGCCAGACGGAGGCAAAACTGGCGGATATTCTAGCGGTTGCCACTGCCCGTCGCCTGCCTACATCCGTGGCCAATGTTGATCGCGTCAAAGATGGCCCGCTGTACAGCTATGCGATGAAACAACTTCCGGTAGGACGACAAGCAGCTCGTCTGGCCGATCAAATTCTGAAAGGCACCAAGCCGGCTGACCTGCCGGTAGAAACGACCGAGTTCTTTTTAGCGATCAACCTGAAGACGGCGCAGGCCATCGGCCTCACTGTGCCGGACGATATTCTGAGCCAGGCGGACACGATCTTCCGCTAAACCTCTGCCTCGGCAGCGGATCCTGAGGTGATTGAAGCTTTCAGGTTATGGGCCACTCAGAAAGGTATGCGACATGCGCAATAGTATTCGTGCGCGATTGATCCTGGTCTTTATCGGTCTGGCTGTTGGTCCCCTGTTGGTAGTCGGGATCATCCTGGCCTGGCAAAGCTTCACTATCCTAGAGCAGCAGGCTCTCACTTTGCAGCAGGAAGCGGCCAAGCGCGTTACCAGCCAGGTGGCGGCATTCTTCCAGAAGATGGAAAATGAGTTGCGCTTTACCATTCAGACGCAGCGGCTGCTTGGGCTGGATCAGGATCGCCAGCGCAGTGTTTTGTCCAATTTGCTCGCCTACGAGAGCGCTTTTGACGAGCTCCACCTGCTCAACGGCCAGGGACAGGAACAGGTTGGCCGTTTACCGCACGAGCCTCGCTTCCACTGCCACCGGTGGATCGCTCACAGGCCGATGAGTTTGTCATTCCCAAAACCACTGGCCAGGTCTACTACGGCCCCGTCGTGTTACGACCAGACCACCAGTGAACCGCTCATGACCATTGCCATCCCCATGGTCAATTTGCGCACCGGTTCGGTGGACGGCGTGCTCGTCTCCGTTGCCCGCATCAAGAAAGTCTGGGATCTCATCGCAGGAATCGAAGTCAGCCAGGGTCAAAGCATCTACATAGTAGACGCCGCATGGGAAAGTGGTGGCCCACCGCAATCCCTCGGTCGTGTTGCGGGACACCAATTTTAGCTGTGCCCAAGCAGAATGGTATCCAGCCCGGCCTAAACGGCGAGAGGGTTGTCTTGGCTTTTGACACGATGAGCCTGGGTCAGCAACAGTTTAGCATCGTTGCCGAGCAAACCGTCTCGGAAGCGTTGGCATTGGCCTTCAATACGTACTCTTGATCATTGCAGGACTTGTACTAGCTGCTCTGGCATCGCCATCGCGCTGGGTCTGCCCATCGTACGCCAGATCGTTCAGCCCATTCAGACGATGGCGAGAGCCGCCCAGGCGATCAGCACAGGCGACCTGTCGCAACAGATACGGGTTACACGTCAAGACGAGTTGGGCGTTTTGGCCAATGCTTTCAACAGCATGACCAACCAATTCCGCGAGTTGATTGCCGGGCTGGAAGCACCGGGTGGCGGAGCGCACCGCTGATCTGGAGCGGCGGGCGGTACAATTGACAACAGCGACCAGAGGAGATGCGCCGCCGCACAGTTCAGCTCGAGACGAGCGCCGATGTGGCGCGGACCATCACCTCGGTGCGCGATCTGGACCGGCTGCTGCCGCAGGTGGCGCAGTTGATCAACGAGCGGTTTGGCTGGTACCACGTCGGCATCTTCCTGGTCGACGAGGCCGGCGAGTATGCGGTGCTGCGGGCAGCCAACAGCGAGGGCGGGCGGCGGATGCTGGAGCGGGGACACCGCTTGAAGGTCGGCGAGGTTGGAGTTGTCGGCCATGTGACCGGCGCGGGCCAGCCGCGTATCGCGCTGGATGTGGGCCAGGATGCAGCCTATTTCGACAATCCTGATCTGCCGGCAACCCGGTCGGAGATGGCGTTGCCGCTGAAGGTGGGCGGGGCGGTGATCGGCGCCCTGGACGTGCAGAGCACCGAAGCGGCGGCCTACAAATCAGGAAGACGTGGCGCTGTTGAGCGCATTGGCCGATCAGGTTGCCATCGCCATCGAGAACGCCCGGCTGCTGGAAGAGTCGAGACTGGCGCTGCGCGAGGTGCAGGCGGTGCACCGCCAGTACCTGCAGCGAGAGTGGAGTCGCGTGGTCAGCCGCCAGGGACAGTTGGCCTAAGAGTACCGAGACGCGGGGACGCCGCCCCTGACCGATTTCAGCCTGGTTGAGATAGAGCAGGCGCTGAGCACGGGCGAGGTGGTGAGTGTGTCTGACTCAGGACGCGAGCCTTGGCGAGACGGCAGTGGTACTCGACCTCAGCCAGGCGATGGTAGCCGCCGAGCCGCGCCCTCCTCGATCGCAGCACTGGCCGCCCCGATCAAGCTACGAGAGCAGACGATCGGCGTGGTGGACCTGCAAGAGATCGGTGGGCCCCGCTACTGGAGCGAGGACGAGATCACCCTGGTCAAGGCGGTGAGCGACCAGGTGGCGCTTGCGCTCGAAAATGTTCCGGCTGCTGGAAGCGGAACACGAGCAGCGGAGGGTGGCCGAGGCGTTGCGCGAGGCAGCGGTGACGCTGAGCGGCACGCTGGCCTTTGACGAGCTGATCGGGCGCATCCTGGAGCAGGTGGAGCGAGTGGTGCCGGGCGACGCCAGCAATCTGATGCTGGTCGAAGGCGATCACGTGCGGGTTGTGGCCAGCCGCGGATATGAGCAGTTTGGCGCCGCTGAGAGCTATCGTGATCTGCACATACCGCTGGCGGAGATGTGGACGGTGCAGGAGATGGCGGCGACGGGTCGGCCGGTGCTCGTAGCCGATACGACCGACCATCCAAAGTGGATGGTTACACCGGGGCAGGAGTGGCTCCACTCCTACATCGGTGCGCCCGTGGTGATTGCCGGGCAGTTCATCGGCGTGCTGAACGTGGACAGCTCGCTGGCCGGTTTCTTTTCCCAGGAGCACGCCGACCAGTTGGCGGCCTTTGCCTCGCAGTCGGCCATTGCCCTGCAAAACGCTCGGCTGATGGACGAAACGCAGCGGCGTGCGGAGCAGATGGCCAGCCTGAACCGCATCGGGCTGTCCCTGACCTCGGGCCTTGAGATGGAACGGGTGCTCGAGACGCTCTACGAGCAGTGCCAACGGACTTTTGCCACCGACTCCTTCTACGTGGCGTTGCACGACGCAAGTACCGGGGTGTTCGACTTTTCTTTCCTGCGGGGTGTGGGTACTGAATCGGGACCGCCGCAGCCGGCGCCGCCCTGAAGACGAGTCGGCAGGTCTGACCGGTTACATTATCAAGACAGGCCAACCGCTCTATATCCCGGACGTGATGGCGCTTCCTGCGGACGCACCGTATCGCGTTCTCAAGTTCAGTGAAGATGAGAGCTCCGCTCCTACCTTGGTGTGCCGATGATCTTTCGTGGGCAGGCGACCGGTGTCATCGCCGTGCAAAGCCTCCAGCCCAATGCCTACGCCAAGTCGGACATGGAGCTGCTGACGACGATTGCCACCCAAACCTCGATCGCGATTGAGAACGCACGGGCCTACCAGCGGCTGGTCCAGACCGCCGAAGAGCTCCGCGACCTGGACCGGATGAAAACCCAGTTCCTGGCCAACATGTCGCACGAGCTGCGTACGCCGCTCAACTCGATCATTGGCTTTTCGCGGGTGATGCTCAAGGGGATCGATGGCCCGCTGACCGATCTGCAGCAGCGGACCTGACTTCGATCTACAACAGCGGCCAACATCTGCTGCGCCTGATCAACGACATCCTGGACATGTCCAAGATCGAGGCCGGCCAGATGGAACTGTCGTTCGACGAGATGTCGCTGGACGAGATTTCCCAGACCGTGATGTCGACGGCGCGGGCGCTGATCAAGGACAAACCGATCGAGATGAAGGCGACCAGTCCCGAGGACCTGCCGACGGTGTGGGCCGACGGGCAGCGGGTGCGCCAAGTGCTGATAAACCTGCTGTCGAACGCGGCCAAGTTCACCGAGGAGGGCCTGATCACGCTAAGCGCGGAAGCAGGGCCAGAGTTTGTCACCGTCAGTGTCAACGACACCGGGATCGGCATCGACTGCGAAGCCCAGAAAAAGCTGTTTATCCCGTTCCAGCAGGTGGATGCCTCCACAACCCGGAGGGCGGGCGGTACCGGACTGGGCTTGTCGATCTGCCGCAGCTTTGTCGAGATGCACGGCGGCAGGATCTGGGTGGAAAGCGAGCTGGGCAAAGGCTCGACCTTCTACTTTACCCTGCCGATCTACCAGGTCATGCGCCAAAAGATGGAGGGCGAGGCCGAGGCGACCCCCGATGAACGGAAAAAGACGTTGTTGGCCATCGACGACGACACGGGGGTAATCACGCTGTTCAAGCGTTATCTGGAGCACGACGGTTACCAGGTAATCGGGGTGACACAGCCGCGGCGAGCGCTGGAGATGGCTCAGCGGTTGGCGCCGGACCTGACGGCGATCACACTGGACGTGGTCATGGCGCAGATGGACGGCTGGCAGGTGTTGCAGGCTCTGAAGGAGGATCCGGTCACTCGGGACGTGCCGGTGATCATGTGCAGCATCGTGGAAGGCCTGGAGCGGGCCCTGGGCATGGGCGCAGCGGTCTGCCTGAGCAAGCCGGTCACCCGTGACGAGATGTTGTCTGCGCTGGAGCGAGTCGCGCGTCCCCCTGGAGCGGATTCAAGTAACAACCAGACGTGATGCCTGACTTGTAGCAACGACTCTAGCCGCTGCGACCTTGTGGTAGGGGCGACTAGAGTCGCTGCTACGAAGGGCCACGATTGCGCAGAAAGTAAGAGATCATGGCAAAATCGGTATGGATCGAATGTCCGGCATGTGGCTATCGAGAGCTGCTGGTGCGGCCTCTGACGGCGTGCCCGCGTTGCCGGGGGGAGTGGCTGGACGCGCGCTATGATTATCAGGGCCTGAAGGACCGGCTGGGAGAGCTGCTGCTCCCCTCGTACGAGGGGGATGTGGCGCTATCGGGAGCTGCTGCCCTGCGCGACGACGCCAACAAGCTGACGATGGGCGAGGGCGGCACGCCGCTGCTGCGGCGGCAACCTGGGGCTGATGCTGGGCTGCCCCACTGTACGTGAAAGACGAGCGCCAGGGCCCGACCGGGTCGTTCAAGGACCGGCAGGCAGCGCTGGCCATCTCGGTGATGAAAGAGCATGGGATCACCGAGGCGGTGGTGGCCTCGACCGGCAACGTGGCCATCTCCTACTCGGCCTACTCGGCGCTGGCCGGGATCAAGATGTGGGCGTTCCTGACGAGCCTGGTGCCGGCGGAGAAGATGCGCGAGGTGGCGCTTTACGGCACGCGAGGTGATCAAGGTGACCGGCACTTACGATCAGACGAAGCAGGTGGCGGCCGATTTCGCCGAGCGGCGGGGGCTGTACCTGGATCCGGGGATCCGAGAGCATGGCAGCCAGCGAGAGCATGAAGACGGTCGCGTTTCGAGGTCGCGGAGCAACTTGGCAGCTGTCGGGATCGGGAATCCAAACATCGGCGCAGGTTCCCCGAGCCAGGACCGAAATTCGTGGCACACCAGACTGGTACATCCAGGCGGTGAGCGGGGGCATGGGGCCGGTGGGGGTGTGGAAGGGGTTCGAGGAGCTGTACGACATGGGGCTGGTGGACCGCCTGCCCAAGCTGGCCTGCATCCAGGCGACCGGCTGCGCGCCGATGGTCAAATCGTTCAAGAAGGGCCTGGCGGTGGCCGAGCCGGTGACCAATCCGCAGACGGTGATCACGACGGTGGCCACCGGCACCCCGGGCATCGCCTACTACCTGGCTGCGGCGACGATCCTGGAGCACGGCGGCGTGATGGAGGCGGTCAGCGACGAAGAGGCTTTCCGCGCGATGCACGTGATGGCCAAGATGGACGGCATCTCGATGGAGCCGGCGGCCGGCCTGGCCTTTGCCGGGCTGTTCAAGCTGGTCAGCAACGGGACGATCCAGCCCGACGACGTGGTGGTGGTCAACTGCTCCGGCCATACCTTCCCGGTGGAAAAGTTCCTGCTGGGCGACGCCTGGGCGCAGAGCGTGGATGCGACGAGCTCCGGTCCCGGTGGGAGAGACGGAAGAAGGGCTGCTGACCTCGCTGGACCGGCTGGACAGCCGGGTGAAGCGATCGCGATCATCGACGACGATCCCGACGCGCGGCGGCTGCTGCGGCGGATCCTGCAGGCGCGGGGCGAGTATCAGATTTTCGAGGCGGCCGGCGGCCGGGAAGGGATCGAGATGGTGCGCCGCGAGCGGCCGGACCTGGTGCTGCTGGACCTGATGATGCCGGAGGTGGACGGGTTCCAGGTGTTGGAGGCGATCAAGGCCGACAAGGAGCTGGCCGACACGCGGATCATCGTTATCACGGCCAAGACCTTGTCCGCCGGCGAGCGGCGCCGGCTCGAGCGGGCAGATCGAGCTGCTGCTGCAAAAGGGGTCGTTCCTGGACGACGAGCTGTGGAAGAGATCCTGGCGACGCTGAAGGAAAAATAGCCCTTTTCTGTCTGTCTACTCCGCCGACCGATCCATGAAGAGCGATCCCGGAGGGCAAGGGCAGCAGTGGCGAGCGCCGGGTCCACGATCTCCAGGGTGTCCTTGGGGGTGTGGGTTATTCCCGCCATCAGCTCTGTCAGCCTCTGACGTAACTGCCAGGGCGTGTGGTTTATCAGAAAGAGGCCGTGATCCCCCGGTACCAGGGCTCCCCTTCGATCAGGCCCTGGTGGCAGAAAACGCCTGCGTATCGAATCGGCCATGACCGTCAGACAATCTACAGTGAATGCAGCTCCCTGTGGTAGCCGATGTCATCCAGGTTGATGCCGACTGCCCTCCGAAGTTGTACCTCAGTCTTGGTCGGGAAGAGGGTGCGCCACCAGGCCTCCTCGTCGGCGACCTCCAGGCCGGTGTCGCGGCCGATGAGGAGGATGCTGACGGCAAACAGGCGGCGCCGATCCACTGCTGCACGGTAAAGCTCTCGCCCAGAAGGAGAAAGGCGGCGGCCACGGCGACCAGCACTTCGGCGATGCTGAGCAGGGAGGTCTGAAAGCCGCCCAGGCGCTTGAGGCCGGCAAAGACGAGGAGGCGGGCCAGGGCGGTGGGAAAGATGGCGAGCAGGACGATGGCCGTCCAGCCTTGGGCCATGGTGATCCGGCGCGGTGGGGCGGGGCTGGAACAGCCAGGCGACGCCGACGACGACGGCCATGGTGGTGAGGCTGTACAGGGTGACGGTGCGCGAATCGACGTCGGCCAGGCTCCACTGGCCGAGCACCAGGTGCCAGCCGTACAGGGCGCCGGCGCCGATCATCAGGGTCACGCCCAGCAGATCGACCAGGCCGGCACCCTGCCAGGTGAGGAGAACGACGCTCAGCAGGGCCAGGGCCAGGCGGACGACGGCCAGGCGTGACACGAGGTGGCCGGCTGCGGACAGAAAGATAAAGACCCAGAAGGGGTACATGGCGTACAGCAGGTGGGCCAGTGAGGCGTCCATGCGCGACAGGCCGGAGTAGTAGAGAAGGGAGCCGAGGCCGTTGGCGACGCCCATGCCGATGCAGCCGGGCAGGAGGCGCCACGGGATGCGGATGTAACGCCGCCAGACGAGAAGCGTAAAAGGCCCACAGCAGGCCGGCGGCCAGGGCGGTGCGCAGGGCGACGAGGGTGAAGGGGGTGACGCCGGCGCGGTAGGCGAATTTGCCCAGGATGGGGGCAAAGCCGGACAGGACGGTGGCCGACAGGGTGGCGCTGATGGGCCAGGCGCTGCGGCTTGCACCGGGACGGCTCCGGTACTCCGCCTTGTCATTCATTTGCCGGCCTCTGACCGCCGGGAGTCGATCCCGGCCTGTCTGGCCCGGACTCTGCAGAAAGTCGAGGACGAGGGCCAGGACCTGCTCCTCGGTCAGGTCGTCGGTGGCGAGGTAGAGGTCGCAGTGGGCGCGGGCGTGGCGCAGGCGGTGTTTCTGCTCGTCCAGGTAGGCCTGGTCCCAGTCGGTGCGGCCGCGCCGGTGGGCGGTCGGCAGGGACAGGTCGAGGTAGACGAGCAGATCGGGAGGGTTGAGCCGCTGCCACATGTCGGGCACGTAGGAGTGATCCTGGGCGGTGGAGGAGGCGTCATAGCCCAGGGCGCGCAGCCGGGCGGCGAGGGTGCTCTTGCCTGAGGCGCACGGACCGGCGACTTTGATGCGCATGGTGGTCAGCTTTCTGCCATCACCGTGACGGCCTTGGCACGTTCACAGTCAGGATCGATCGGCTGCTGATTTGCCAGGTTCATGTGGCCGAGACGGTTCAGGACGTCGAGCGAGGCAAAGACGCAGATCTGGTCGCCGGGCTGGATGGTGACGTCGGGCTTGGGGTGGAGGTCGACACTGGCGGCGCGGCGGTGGGCGATGACCGACAGGTCGAGGCTCTGCTCCAGGTCGCCGATCTTTTGGCCGGCCAGGGTCGACTGGGGATTGATGGTCAGCTCGCTGACGTTCAGGACCTGGTCGCCGATGTAGAAGGCGTTCTGGATGTCGCCGCGCATGGCGGCAGCGGCAAAGGCGGGCGCCGACAGGGCCGAGGTGCTAAAAGCGACCGAGATGTTGAAACCGGTCGGCGACCTTGGGGGCCATGTCGTCGTCGAACATTCTCAATACCACGCGGATGTCGGGCTTGAGCTCGCGGGCGACCAGGGCAATCTCCAGATTGGTCAGGTCGTTCTCGGTGCAGGTGACGATCGAGCAGGCGCGCTTGATCCCGGCCTGCTCCAGGATGTTGGGCCGGGTCGCATCGCCGCTGACGACCGGCACGTGGAGGTCCATGACGCGCTGGACGAACTCGGTGTTGGGGTCGATCTCGATGCCGACCACCTCTTCGCCAAAGTTGAGCAGTTGCTGGACGATGCGAAAGCCCAGCCGGCCCAGTCCGGCGACGATGACGTGATCTTTATAGGTCGATGCGATAGCCACCTGCCACTTGCTCCTCCCTTGCCCGTCTTGTTGAAGAGCATCACTCCAAAGTTGACGACGCCCTGGGTGATCAACCCCAGGCCGACGAGCGGCATGACGAAGAAAAAGACCTGCAAGTACCACTGGTGGGGCAGCGGGATGTTTGGGTTGAAAAAGATCATGGAAAAGACGGCGTACACCGCTTCGCTGTAGCTGAGACTCTGGACCTGGCTGTGGGTGTAGAGCCGGTCGAAGAGAAAGCCGCCGACCAGGATGCTGGCGGCGAACAGCAGCAGCGGTATGCGGAACTGGCGCAGCAGGACGCGGGTATCGCGCCAGGTGGCCAGCAGGTACCGTTTCCAGGAAGTGTGGTTCGGTTTCTTGGCAACGGCCGGTCTTTTGCTTGCAGTCATGGGTATGCGGCGCGAGCGCCGCAACTCCTAAGATTGGAAACCTGACGGTCAGGCGGCGAACGGCATCGGGCGCCTGACGGGCCACGACAGACAGGACGACGACGCTGACGTCGTCGCCGGGACGGCCCTGGTCGAGCTCGACGGCGCGGGCCAGCAGGGCGTCGGCCAGAGTCCCGGCCTGGCAGATCGGGAGGGTCTGGGCAGCTAGTGGCCGGTTCGTGGGCCTGGAGGTGGTCGCGGACAAAGGCGGGTAGGTCGAACGGCTGGCCGTGCCGCTCCCCGGCGGTCAGGAGGCCGTCGGTAAAGACGATCAGGTGGGTGTCGAGGGCGATCGGCAGCTCGGCGATGACAGGCCGGGTGCGGGCGTGGATGCCGATCGCCTCGCTGGGCTCGTCGAGCAGGCGCAGGGCAGCGTCTGGGCCGGTGACGACGATGACCGGGCAGTGGCTGTTGCGCGAGACGACGATGGTCCGGGTGGCCAGGTCGACCGAGACGATGTTGAGGGTGGCCGACACCTGGCCGCTGCGCTAGGTGCGCAGGTAGTCGTGGGCGGCGCGGGCGGCGGCGCCGTCGCGCACGCCATCGGCCAGGAGCGAGACGGCCTTGCGGGCGACGATGTTGCTGATCGCCTTGGCCGACTTGCCGCTGCGCTGGCCGTCGACCAGGACGAGCGATAGGCCGCCGTGCGGCCGCTCGATCGTCTCGACGGTGTCGCCGCTTTCGCTGACGGCGTACTTGCTGACCTTGGCGACGGCGACCTGGAGTTCCAGATCGTTGGGTGATTCCATTGACGGTACGGTTCCTGTGGGTATAGTATACCGCAGGTGGGGCCAGAGGGCAAGCAGGGCTGTCGCCCAGTTGGGGGTGCAGAGTGGCGATTTGCCGGGTGTCGGCAAGATGTGGTATGCTGCCTGGGGAAAGGGTAGAACGAATAATGGGTCAATTGCTGGATCTGGTCGAGCGGCAGGCCGTGCCGGAGCCGTGGGCGGAGGGGGAAAAGATCCCGTGGAACGATCCCGATTTCAGCCAGCGTATGCTGGCCGAGCACCTGTCTCAGGCGCACGACATGGCCAGCCGCCGCTTTGCGGTGATCGACCGGCATGTGGCGTGGATCCACGGCGCGCTGTTGCAGGCCAGGCCGGCCAGGATCCTTGACCTGGGCTGCGGGCCCGGCCTCTACACCAGCCGCCTGGCCCGGCTGGGCCACCAATGTGCCGGCATCGACTTTGCGCCGGCCTCGATCGCCTACGCCCGCGAACAGGCTCGCACGGAAGGGCTGAGCTGCACCTACCTGCAGCACGACATCCGGACCGCCGAGTATGGCGCCGGGTACGACCTGGTCATGTTTCTGTTTGGCGAGTTGAACGTCTTTCGCCCCGCTGAGGCCCAGGCGATCGTGCGCCAGGCCCACCAGGCGCTGCGATGAGGGCGGGTTGTTGCTCCTCGAAGTGCACACTTTTGCCGCCGGTCCGCGACATCGGACAGCAGCCCCGTTCCTGGTACTCGGCTCCCAGCGGCCTCTTCTCCGAGCGGCCCCACCTGGTCCTGACCGAGAGCTTCTGGGACGCTCAGCGAGCCGTGGCGACCGAGCGCTATTTCGTGGTCGATGCAGCGACGGGCGACTTGACGCGCCACGCGGAAAGCGTCCAGGCCTATTCCGACGAGCAGTACCGGTCGCTGTTGGCAGACGGTGGTTTTTCAGGTGTGACCTTTTGCCCTTCCCTCTCCGGCAGTCCGGATGAGGCGCAGGCTGAGTTAATGGTCGCCATAGGGTATAGGTCTTAGGCACGCACCCTACGCCCAAGTTCCTCCCCAGGGGGGGTTGTCTAACCAATAAGAATATGCTATAATCGAACTGTCTTTCTGGGGAAAGACAGTGGTATCGCGGTCTGTTGGTTAAGCCCACCAGGTCAGTGGCCGCAGGCAAGCCGGCTGGCCACTCACCAGGTCGGCAGTCTGTAAGCCTGAGGGGTTTCTCTCAGGAGAAAGGAGCCCGGTCGATGAGAATCGCTTCCCTATGGCGCAATGGTGCAATCGTGGTCGCGCTGGTGCTGATGTTGTTTCTGGTCGGTCCCGGCCAAGGACGTGTCGGCATGCTCGGGATGCGGCTGCCCCAACTACTACTGGGTCCGCTGCGGCGATACCCTGTCGGGGATTGCCTGGCGCAACGGCGTCAGTGTGTGGCAGTTGGCCAGTTGGAACCACATTGGCAATATCAACTATATCTATGCCGGCCAGCGGCTGGTCATCTACCAGCGGTTGCGGTGGTGGCGGTGGTGGTCATCACGGCGGGGTGTACATTGTCCGGTGCGGTGATACCCTGTGGTCGATCGCCCGGATGTATCACACTACGCCCTGGGCCATCGCCAATTGGAACGGCATCCACAATATCAACCTTATCTACGCTGGCCAGCGGCTGTATATCCCCTAAGTTCGACCGTAGAAACCGCCTGTCCCCCAGGGAGCAACAAAGGGTCGGTCGGCAAGCCGGCCCTTTGTCTTTGTCCTGTGACAGGATAGGTGATATGATCTTCCCATGAAACGAGGGCCGGTGAATAGAAAGCGGTGGATCATCGTCTGTGTGGCGGCAGGGGTGCTGCTCGCCGTCGGGATAGGGGCGTGGCTGCTGGTCAAGACGGTGCCGGGCGTGGCCCGGCTGGTGTACGGCAATCCGCCGACGCCGACTGCCGGTCCGGCGACGTGCCAGTCTGAGTGGATTGCGTTTGAGACGCAGCGCGGACGTTTTGGCGATTACGAGATATATGTGATGGCGCCCGACGGATCGTGTCTGACCAACCTGACCGGCTCGTGGGCCGACGATGTGGCGCCGGCCTGGTCGCCCGACGGCCGGCACATCGCCTTTGTGTCGGTGCGCGACACGCTCAGCGGCAAGCTGGACCTGGAGTCGGGCGAGATCTATGTGCTCGATTTCGATCCGTTGACCGGCAGGCCGGTGGGCGAGGCCAGGCGACTGACCGACTCGCCGGCTGCCGACGGCTGGCCGGCTTGGTCGCCGTCGGGAGATCGGATCGCCTTTCACAGCGACCGGAGTGGCAATTTCGACATCTGGGTGATGGGCTCTGACGGGTCGAACCCTGTCAACCTTACCAACCATCCCGGCGACGACAAGTTCCCGGCCTGGTCCCCGGACGGCTCCAAGATCGCCTTTGCCTCGGACCGGGATGGAAGCTATGATATCTGGACGACGAATCCTGATGGGTCGAGCCTGGCCAGGCTGACCGACTCGCCGGCCCGCGATCGGTATCCGATCTGGTCGCCAGATGGCGCGCGCCTGACCTTCAACACCGATCGGGACGGCAACCAGGAGATCTATATCATGAGCGCCGACGGCAGCAACCCGGTGAACGTGACGAATACCCCCGAAATCGAAGGGTTGGCCGATTGGTCCGCCGATGGGATGCGCCTCGTGTTGTACAGCGAGCGGAAGAAGGACAAGGACGTGTATGTCCTGGACCTGGCGACCGGGCAGTGGACGAACCTCACCAACAGCCCGTACAGCGACGAGTATTGTGCGTGGTGGCCGTAAAGTAGCCTAGTGGTCGGCGCGCCAGGCCTCGGAGATGGCGTCGGCAATCAGGCGGTGGCCCTCGTCGTTGGGATGGACGTTGTCGGCGCTGAAGCAGGGCTGGCCGCACGCCTTGAGCGGCCCCCAGGCATCGGCGACGGGAATGCCCCTGGCAGCCGCCTCCTCCTGGATTATCTGGTTATAGGCCTCGGCCTTGGCGGCGTGTCGTTCGTCCCACAGCAGCCAGGGGATGTTCACCACGATGACCTCAGGGGACAGGCTCAGCGCCCTGTCCAGCAACGCCCCGTAGAGACGCCGGAACTCGGCCGGATCTTTGCTTACCTCCTTGTCAGAGGCCGTGATGGCGTGGATGCCATGCTCGATGACGACCAGATCGACCTGGCCGATCCGCTCCAGCTTGGCGGTCGCCTCAGAGATGTGGAACCACACGCCGCGAACCGGCTGCCAGCCAAACTCCTGGGCGAGCAAGCCGGCAAAGCCGACGCTGTCGGTCGAGTTGTCGCCCCGGGTCAGGCTGTCCCCGGTGAAGGCGGCGCAGGTGGCCCCCTCGCCGCAGACGGTGATCCGGCTCAGCAGCATGCTGTCGCCCAGCTCCTTTCCGGCAGGGCCGACTGCCGGCAGACGCGCGCCGCTGGACGGCAGGTAGAGGCCCAGGCGGAGCTGGTACTCTCCGGGCGCGACGGAAGCAGGCAACAGGAGCCCATGCCGGTCGACGATGGTCTCGCCCGACTGCCAGCCGCTGGTCGGACGGGAGCCGCCAGCCGGGCCCGAGTCGGTCTGGGCGACGATCTGGCCGTCGGGGCCGATCAGGTGCAGAAAGATGTTAAGGTCCTGACCCAGGGTGTCAGGATAGTCGGCGGGCAACCCCTGCTCCGCTTGCCAGAAGAGGGTCAGCGGCACGATGTCGCCGGGCTGCCAGGCTTTGACCGGCAGGTCATAGCCGGTCAGCATGATCTGGTCGCCCCACACTGCGCCCGAGTCGGTCGTCTGGGTGATGGGCAACGATGACGTCGGGACTAGGCCGTAGGTGAGGAGCTCCAGGCCGGTCACCCATTCATGGGCGGCGTAAAAGCCGTTGACATTGAGCCAATCGCGGGCCAGGCCCTGAGCCCGGCCTGCTTTTGCGTCGCCGATCGCCAGGAAAAGACGCGGGTGGTCAGCGGCGATGGTCTCCATCTCTTCGCCGCCGGCGGGGGTCAGGGCGATGTCGGCAGTGCCGGTATAGTGGGACGTGAAGGGTCCGGCCAGCTCCGGCGGCGTCAGCAGGATGGCGTCGTCGTCACGGTTCTGAGTGTTCAGCTTCCCGGCCAGGTCCACGATCGGCTGGATCTGGTAACCGGCGGGCAGATGGTAGCGCTGGCGATAGAGGTAAACGGT